>NZ_JBQUZF010000002.1:0-803135 GCF_056313985.1 Pinisolibacter sp. DMC19
CCGCGCACCCCGCCCAACAAGGCAATCCCATCCGCCAGAGCGAACTCAGAACTGGATAAAACTTGGGGGCAACGTCACCGAACCTCTCGCAGGCCGAGAATTTCACCATCATTCATCGGTTGGTGAAGGCGATCGTGGTGACCATGGAAACCGTCGACATCACAGTCGACGCCGGCGCCGTTCTCGCCTTGGCTCGCTGTCGGACCGACCGCATCGCCATCCCCGATCGCAAATCCGGCCGCCGAGCGCTCGACGAAGCGGAAGGCGAGACCATCACGCTTACCGTCCCGGCGACGCTGAAACGCGTGGGAATGGAGATGCGGCATCTGATCGAAGCGCCTCGGAATCGCGACGCCCGCAAACCCGACCGCAGCCTGCTACGACTGCTCGCACGTGCCCACCGCTTCCGCGACCTGATCCTGCGTGGCGACGACAAGTCGATTGCCGAACTCGCGGAGGAGAATGGAGTGGGGAGACCCTACTTCTCCCGCATCGTCCGGCTCGGCTTCCTCGCTCCCGACATCACCGCCGCAATCCTCGACGGCCGCCAGCCGGTCGGCCTATCCGCCAAGCAACTGTCGGTCACGGCGGACTTGGCGACGGATTGGCAGGAGCAGCGACGCGAACTCGGGTTCGGGTGATCCGAACACCACCTTATCGATCGCTGCAATTCGATCCCTGCCGATCCGGCGGGGATTCTCGTTCCGCCGTCCCGACCCCTGGGGGACCGGCATCGGAATCCGGTGCGTACGCCAAGAGGCATCCACGAGAACCGGCATTTGCGAAGGGTACCACCAAACCGGCCTCGAGAGATATTCGGGCAGGTCAGGCGCCGATTCCTGTACCGAATGGGTCTCGCGGTCACACGGCCTGATGGTGGGGGGCGACAACCCTTTGAACGTCCCGGGCGATCCGGCACGACCGTCGCAAAGTAATATTATTCAATAAAATCAAATAGTTATGGCGGAGACGGAGGGATTCGAACCCTCGGTACCCTTTTGGGGGTACGCTCATTTAGCAAACGAGTGCCTTCAGCCTCTCGGCCACGTCTCCGGCGCGATCTCTATGCCCGACCGGACCGCGCATTTCAAGGCGGTCGAAGGCCAATCGACACAATCCGCGCGGTCGCTCCCTCCTGCCCGCGTTTTCGGCATCCAGCCCGCGACCGCGACGGAAGCCGCAGGCGACAAGGCAGCGGCGATCCATCTATAAAGGGGGCATCGTTCGCCGGCAGCCGCCCGCCGTCGGCGCGATCGGGGTCGTGTGGCCCTGCCCACCGCGTCACTTCGCCCAAGGACACAAGAGATGGTTCGCAAAGCCGCCCTCGCCGCCTCCGCCGCCCTCCTTCTCGCCTCGGTGGCGCCCGCCGCCGCAGACCCGATCAAGATCGGCTTCCTGGCGACGCTCTCCGGCCCGTCGGCGGCGCTCGGCGTCCACATGCGCGACGGCTTCCAGCTCGCGGTCAAGGAACTGGGCGGCAAGCTCGGCGGTCAGCCGACCGAGGTGATCGTCGTCGACGACGAGCTGAAGCCCGACGTCGCCGTCACCAAGGTCAAGGCGCTCCTGGACCGCGACAAGGTCGACGTCGTCGCCGGCGTGGTCTTCTCCAACGTGATGATGGCGGTCGCCAAGCCGGTGTTCGAGGCCGAGACCTTCCTCGTCTCCGGCAATGCCGGCCCCTCGCCGCTCGCCGGCAAGGCGTGCTCGCCCTTCTTCTTCGCCGCCTCCTACCAGAACGACCAGAACCACGAGACGATGGGCGCCTATGCCCAGTCGAAGGGCTACAAGAAGGTCGTGCTGATGACGCCGAACTATCAGGCGGGCAAGGATTCGATGGCCGGCTTCAAGCGTGCCTACAAGGGCGAGGTGGTCGACGAGATCTTCACCCAGCTCGGCCAGCTCGACTTCTCGGCCGAACTCGCCAAGATCGCCGCCGCCCAGCCCGACGCGGTCTTCACCTTCATGCCGGGTGGCATGGGCGTGAACCTGGTCAAGCAGTGGAATCAGGCAGGTCTCTCCGGCAAGGTGCCGTTCCTCTCGGCCTTCACCGTCGACGAGACGACGCTGCCCGCCACCCAGGACGCCGCCGTCGGCCTGCTGTCGGGTGCCGAATGGGCGCCGAACCTCGACACGCCCGAGAACAAGGCCTTCGTCGCCGCCTACGAGAAGGAATACGGCGTCGTCCCGTCGCTCTACGCGGCGCAGGGCTATGACGCGGCCAAGCTGATCGACGGCGCGCTGAAGGCGACCGGCGGCAAGACCACCGACAGGCAAGCCTTCCGCAAGGCGCTGGCGTCGGCGCCGTTCAAGTCGGTGCGCGGCTCCTTCACCTTCCAGCCCAACGGCTTCCCGAAGCAGAACTTCTACGTCGTGAAGGCGGTGAAGCGCGCCGACGGCAAGTTCGCCACCGAGATCGTCGACAAGGTCTTCGACAACGCGGGCGACACCTACGGCGCGGAATGCCCGCTGAAGTGAGGCGACGCGCGCGGCACCCCCTCCTCCCCCCTCGCGGGGGAGGTGGCCCGGCGAAGCCGGGTCGGAGGGGGTAGCGCGATGCGGAGGCCCTTCACCCTGAGGTGCGAGCGCTAGCGAGCCTCGAAGGGCGGAGGGCCGAGAGGCAAGGCCCGTCGGGGCTTCGCCCTTCGAGGCCCGGCTCCGCCGGGCACCTCAGGATGAAGCCGAACAGGGGTGTTCCGAGCCTCCGCCACCCCAACCTCAGCCCCCTCCCCGACCTCCCCCGCGAGGGGGGAGGGAGAAACGGCGCCCTACGAGATCGTCTTTCCATGTCCTTCACGCTTCTCGCCGTCCAGATCCTCAACGGGCTGCAGTTCGGGCTGATCCTGTTCCTGGTCGCCGCCGGGCTGACGCTGGTCTTCGGCGTGATGGACTTCGTCAATCTGGCGCACGGCGTGCAGTACATGCTCGGCGCCTACCTCACCTCGGTCGCCGTGGCGAAGACCGGGCATTTCGGCCTCGGCCTCGTCCTCGGGCTCGGCGGGTCGCTGGTGCTCGGCTTCCTGTTCGAGATCCTGCTCTTCCGACACCTCACACGGCGCGACCACCTCGAACAGGTGCTCGCCACCTTCGCCGTCATCCTCGTCGTCACCGATGCGGTGAAGGCGATCTTCGGCGCCGCACCCCTGCCCTTCCGCCTGCCGGCCGGGCTCGACGGCTCGGTGCAGTTGATGGCCGGCCTCGCCTATCCGGTGTGGCGGCTGATGATCATCGGATCGGGGCTCGCCGTCGCCTTCCTCCTGTGGTTCCTGATCACCCGGACGCGGACCGGCATGCTGCTGCGCGCCGGATCGACCCATCCGTCGATCGTCTCGGCGCTCGGCGTCGACATCGACCGGGTGTTCCTCTTCGTCTTCGCCTTCGGGGCGATGCTGGCGGGCTTCGCCGGGGCGATGGCCGGGCCGATCCTGTCGGTCGAGCCCGCCATGGGCGACACGGTGCTGATCCTCGCCTTCGTCGTCATCGTCATCGGCGGCATCGGCTCGGTCAGGGGCGCGCTCGTCGCCTCGATCATCGTCGGCCTCGTCGACACGCTGGGCCGGGCCTTCGCCACCGACATCCTGCGCCTCGTCGTCGATCGCTCGACCGCCGCGCAGGCGGGGCCCGCCGTCGCCTCGATGGCGATCTACGTGCTGATGGCGATCGTGCTGATCGTGCGGCCGACCGGGCTCTTCACCGGCGAACGCGCCTGGACGCGCACGCCATGACCGAGACCACGTCCCCCACCCTCTCGGACCGCCTCGCGGGCGTCCTCCTCCATCCGGCGACGGCGATCCTGGCGCTCGCCGCCTTCACCGCCGCCGGCCAGTTCCTCGGCGAGAGCTTCTGGGTGACGCTGGCGGCGCGGGCGGCGATCCTTTCGCTCGCGGCGCTGTCGCTCTCCTTCGTGCTCGGTCAGGGTGGCATGGTCGGCTTCGGTCATGCCGCGCCCTTCGGGCTCGGCACCTATGCGGTGCTGATCGCCGGCGAAATGGGCCTGCGCGACGTCACGGCACTGCTGCCGCTCTCGTTTCTCGCGGGGGCGCTCTTCGCCTGGCCGACGGGGGCGTTGGCGCTCAGGACGCGCGGCGTCTACTTCATCATGATCACCCTCGCCTTCGCACAGATGGCCTATTTCGTCTTCGCGGCGCAGTCGGCGCTCGGCGGCGACGACGGCATGAGCCTCGCCGGCAAGGCGACGCTGTTCGGCGCCAAGTTCTTCCGTTGGGAGGCGAACGTCGCCTGGGTGGCGATCGGCTGCCTCGCCGTCGCCTCGCTCTTCCTCCACGCCGTGGTGAGGGCGCGTTTCGGCCTCGTGCTGCGCGCGGCGCGCGACGCCGAGGCGCGGACGACGGCGCTCGGCTTCCCGGTCTTCCGGGTGCGGCTCGCCGCCTGGGTGCTGGCGGCCGGCATCGCCGGGATCGCCGGCGGGCTGATGGCGGAGCAGACCGGCTTCGTCTCGCCGCAGCTGATGAACTGGCACCGCTCGGGCGAACTCATCGTCATGGTGGTGCTCGGCGGGGCGCGGCGGCTCTCCGGCGCGGTCGTGGGCGCGATCGCCGTGGTGCTGGTCGAGGAGTTCCTCGGTTCGGCGACGGAATACTGGAAGGCAGGGCTCGGCCTGCTGATCCTCGCCGTGGTCTTCGCCCGGGTGATCGACTTCCGCGCCCTCCTTCCGCGGAGGGCGGCCGATGGCTGAGCCGATCCTCGCCCTCGACGGGCTCGTGAAGTCCTACGGCGCGCTGCCGGTGACCGACCACGTCTCGCTCACCGTCGCGGCGGGCGAGATCCATGCGCTGATCGGGCCGAACGGCGCCGGCAAGTCGACGCTGGTCGGCGAGATCGCCGGCACCATCGCCCCCGACCGCGGCCGGGTGATCTTCGCCGGGCGCGACGTGACGCGGCTCGACGCGGCGGCGCGGGCGCGGGCCGGCCTCGCCCGGGTGTTCCAGACCGCCCATGTCGTCCCCGGCTTCACCGCGCTCGACAACGTCCAGCTCGCCGCCATCGCCAAGGACGGCTCGCCCTTCCGCTTCTTCCGCCCCGCGACCTCGGAGGCCAAGACCCGCACCCGCGCCCGCGAGGCGCTCGACCGCGTCGGCCTCGCCGATCGGGCGAACATCGGCGCCGGTGCGCTGTCGCACGGCGAGAAGCGGGCGCTGGAACTCGCCATGGGGCTGGTGCAGGAACCGAAGCTGCTGCTTCTCGACGAGCCGATGGCCGGCACCGGGCGGGAGGAGACCGATCGGCTGACGGAACTCCTCGCCTCGCTCGCCGGTTCCGTGCCGATGCTGCTGGTCGAGCACGACATGGCGACGGTCTTCCGCCTCGCGAGCCGCATCACCGTGCTGATCGCCGGCGCCGTGGCGATCACCGGCTCGGCGGAGGAGATCCGCGCCGACGAGACCGTCCGCCGCGCCTATCTCGGGGAGAGCGCCGCATGACCGCCCTCGTCGCGCTCGAAGGCATCTCCGCCGGCTACGGCGAGGCCCGCGTGCTGTTCGACCTCTCGCTTTCGGTCGCCCCCGGCGAGACCGTGACGCTGATGGGGCGCAACGGCATGGGCAAGACCACGACCATCCGCACGCTCTTCGGCCTCCTCGCCCCGACCGCCGGTCGCGTCATGATCCGCGGCCGCGACATGACGCGGGCGGCGCCGCACGTCCGGGCGCGTGAGGGGCTCGGGCTGGTGCCGGAGGGGCGGCAGATCTTCCCGCGCCTCAGCGTCGAGGAGAACCTCGTCGCCACCGCCTCACGCAAGCCCAGTGCGGCGTGGACCGTCGAACGGGTCCACGGGCTCTTCCCCCGCCTCGCCGAACGCCGCCGCAACATGGGCGACCAGCTCTCGGGCGGCGAACAGCAGATGCTGGCGATCGGCCGGGCGCTGATGACCGATCCGGCCCTGCTCGTCCTCGACGAGGCGACGGAAGGCCTCGCCCCGGTGCTGCGCGACGAGATCTGGGCGGCGCTCGCGGTGTTGAAGCGCGAGGGGCTCGCCATTCTGGTGGTCGACAAGCATCTCGACGCCTCGGCGGCGCTCTCCGATCGCCACGTGGTGATGGAGAAGGGCCGCATCGTCTGGCAGGGTCCGTCGAGCGAGATCGCCCGCGACCGCAGCCTCGCCGCCCGCCACCTCGAACTGTGAGGCCGCCATGACCGACGCCGCGATCGACGCAACCGCCGAATTCGACTTCGTCGGCGGTCAGGTGCAGCCGACTTGGCCGCCGCTGATCGAGGGCTTCGCCCGCGCGAGCGAAGCAACCGCGAAACGTCCCAGCGTCCGCCGCGACGTCGCCTATGGGCTGCATCCGCGTCAGGTCTTCGATTTCGTGCCCGCGAAGGGCACGCCGCGCGCCGTCGTCGTCCACCTCCACCCCGGCTGGTGGCAGATGCGCGACAAGGCCCTCTTCCGCTTCATGGGCGAACGCTTCGCCGATCTCGGCTGCGACACCGTGCTGCCGAACTACCCGCTCGCCCCCGATGCCTCGATCGCCGAGATCACGCGAGCCGTCCGCGCGATCGTGCCGGCGGTCCGGGCAGATGCCGAGGCCCGCCTCGGCCGGGTGCCGCCGATCGTCGCCTCGGGCCACTCGGCCGGCGCGCATCTGGCGGTGGAACTCGCCCTGACCGATCCGGCGACATGGGGGCTTCCCGTCTCGCCGATCGCCGCCGTCTTGGCGCTCTCGGGGGTCTACGAGTTGTCGCGGCTCACTGGAACGTCGCTCAATCGCGCTCTGAAGCTGGACGCAGCCGCCGCGCGGGCCGCATCGCCGATCCACCGGGCGGCGCATGCGCCCTGTCCCGCGCTCTTCGCGGTCGGCGGGGTCGAGACGCCGGCCTTCGTCGCCCAGTCGCGCGACATGGCCACGGCGTGGGAAGCAGCGGGACGTTCGGCGCCGCTGATCGTCTCGGAGGGGGCCGATCACTTCACCCTGCTCGAGCGCTTCATGGACCCGGCCGATCCGCTCGGCCGCGGCGTCGCCGATCTGATCGACGGCGTCGCCTGAGACACCGTCAGTCGCCGCTCGCCGGGTCGTCGTCGCGGGTCGCCTCGCGATCGAGCGGCAGGCGCAGGTTCCAGTCCCACTTCATCGCCATGAAGCGGACGCCGGTCGCCAGCACCGCGCCGACCGGCGCCGTGATCGCGTCGGGCAGGCCGATGCGGTCGCCGAGTGCCAGGACCAGCGCGCCGGCGAAAGCGGCGACGGCGTAGATCTCCTTCTGCAACACCATCGGCGTCTGGGCGGTCAGCACGTCGCGGCCGATGCCGCCGCCGATCGCCGACATCATGCCGAGCAGCGCCGCCATCGGCGCCGAGAGGCCGGCATCGAGCGCGATGCGCGTGCCGACCACGGCATAGAAGCCGAGGCCGATGGCATCGAAGATCGCCACCGGCGCCGCGAGCCGGGCGATCTGGCGATAGGCGAGCGAACAGGCGAGCCCGGCGATGCAGGCGACCGCGGCATAGTGCCAGGTGGCGATGGCGATCGGCGGGATCCGGCCGATCAGCACGTCGCGGACGATGCCGCCCGAGGTCGAGGCGACGAAGGCGAGGAAGACGATGCCGAATGGATCGAGCCGCCGCTCGACGGCGCGCGTGCCGCCCGAAAGCGCGAAGGCGAAGGTTCCGACCAGATCGAGAAGCGTGAGGAACATGATGGTCCGCGTCGTTGGATCGCTCCTCTGTGACGCATTCGGGCGGCGGTTTCCAGTCGCGGCGGGAGATTTCGGGCGCGCTGAACGGGAAAAGGAGCAATCCGCGGGGTGAAATCGCGTTTCCGGCGGCGCGATGCGCGAAAACGGATGCGGAAGCGTGTCGACGTCGCACCCGTGGCCCGGCGCCCTGCCGCGGTCCGCAGCCCCTTCCGAGACCACCGGCATCCGCCCGCCTCTCGCCGAGCCCTCGCGCAGCCACCCCATACCTCCAAATGCCTCGACGTCTCAGACGCCCGCGACGCCCGGCGCTTCGACGCTCGCTCGCCACCCGCCATCCCTCGCCTGCCTTTGCCCCTGCCTCCTCCTGCGCCCTCCCCCTCGCCCTCGCACCTGCCCCTTGATCCCGACCCGCCTCCGACTTGTTCGGTATGCGATACTTGTTCGTATGTCGGACACCCGATCCGTTGACCGGGTGCGGGGGTGACGGCACCGTTTTCGGCAAGAACGGCAGAGAAGCCGACAGGGAGGACGGGGCGGTAGCCGACGGAGGAGACGGGACGACGTCGCACCGACACGCCCGCGGATCGGCGACACACCGGCGGACCGGACAGAAGCCGCCCGTTCGGTGGCCGCCACCGGCGACGGCGCCCGAGACGGCCCCCTCCCGACGGCCCACGCCCCATGAGACCGACGAGAGCAGAGACCATGAGCGAAGAGACCGCCCGCATCACCTACGAGATCCGTGATCGCGTTGCCCTGGTGGGCGTCGATCATCCGCCCGTCAACGCCGCCTCGCAGGCGGTCCGGGCCGGGCTGGTCGCGGCGATGGCGCGGGCGGGCGCGGACGAGGGCGTCGACGCGGTCGTCCTCCATGCCCACGGCCGCACCTTCACCGCCGGGGCCGACATCCGCGAATTCGGCAAGCCGCCGGCGTCCCCGATGCTGTTCGAGGTCTGTTACGCCATCGAGGACTGCCCCAAGCCGGTCGTCGCCGCGGTCCACGGCACGGCGCTCGGCGGCGGCTGCGAACTGGCGTTGGCGGCACACGCCCGCGTGGCGGCGGCCGACGCCAGATTCGGCCAGCCGGAGGTCAATCTCGGCATCATCCCCGGCGCCGGTGGCACGCAGCGGCTGCCGCAGCTCGTCGGCATGCTCCGGGCGATCGAGATGAACGCCTCGGGCAAGCCAATCGGCGCCGGCGAGGCGCGCACGCTCGGCCTCGTCGACGCGATCGCCGAGGGCGATCTCCTGGCGAGCGCCATCACCCATGCCCGCACGCTCGTCGGCAGGCCGCCGGCCCGCGTCCGCGATCTCGCCGTGCCGCCCTTCGACCGGGCGGAAGCGGAGGCCGCCATCGCGGCGATCGAGAAGAAGGCGCGCGGCCAGATCTCGCCCGGCGAGGCGGCGCGCATGACGCTGCGTGCCGCCGATCTTCCCTTCGCCGAGGGTCAGGCGGCGGAACGCGAGGTCTTCCTGCGGCTGGTCGCCTCCGACGAGGCGGCGGCGCTGCGCCATGTCTTCTTCGCCGAACGCGAGGTCGCTCGCGTCGCCAAGACGGACGGTGTCGCCCCCCGTCCGGTCACCCGCGTCGGCGTCGTCGGGGCCGGCACCATGGGGGCGGGCATCGCCGTCGCCTTCGTCGATGCAGGCTACGCCGTGACGGTGGTCGAGACGACCGACGACTTCCTCGCCAAGGGACGCGAGCGCATCGCCGAGGTCTGGGGCCGCGCCGTCGCCTCCGGCCGGCTGAGCGAGGAGGCGCGCGCCGCAAAGCTCGCGTCGATGAGTTTCGCGACCGATCTCTCCGCGCTCGCCGACGCCGATCTGGTGGTCGAGGCGGTGTTCGACGATCGCGAGGTGAAGCGCGACCTGTTCGCCCGGCTCTCAAACGTGGTCGGCCCCGACTGTATCCTCGCCACCAACACCAGCTATCTCGATCCGAACGATCTCGCCGAGGTGGTCGCTCGGCCCGAGCGCTTCGTCGGCATCCACTTCTTCTCGCCGGCCAACGTCATGCGGCTGGCGGAAGTGGTCGACTGCCGCGCGACCTCGGCCGAGACGCTGGCGACCGCACTCGCCGTCGCCAAGCGGCTGAAGAAGCTCGCCGTCGTAACCGGCGTCTGCGAGGGCTTCGTCGGCAACCGCATCTGGGCGCGGTTCCGGCGCGAAGCGGAATACATGCTGGAGGACGGTGCGCTGCCGCAGGAGATCGACGCGGCGATGGAGGGCTTCGGCCTCGCCATGGGGCCCTTCGCTGTCTTCGATCTCTCCGGCCTCGACATCGCCTGGGCGCTGCGCAAGCGCAAGGCGGCGACGCGCGATCCGGCCGAGCGCTACGTCGACATCGCTGATCGCCTCTGCGAGGCCGGCCGCTTCGGTCGCAAGACCGGGCGTGGCTGGTACGCCTATCCCGAGGGAAAGAAGACCGTCGACCCGGAGGTGACGGCGCTGATCGAGGCGGAGGCGGCCCGCAAGGGCATCGCTCGCCGCGCCTTCACGTCTGCCGAGATCGTCGACCGGCTGGTCGCCACCATGGCGGCGGAGGGCGAGGCGATCCTGGCCGAGGGCATCGCGGCGCGGGCCTCGGACATCGACCTCGTCTTCCTCAACGGCTACGGCTGGCCGGCCCGTCTCGGCGGGCCGATGTTCCAGGCGGCCAAGCGCCGACAGGGCTGAAGCTCAGGTGGAGAGTCGAGCGATCGGGCGCGGCGACCTGCGGTTTCCGCGCGACCGCCTCATGTGACGATTCCGCGTGCGGCAGGCCTCGCCTCGCGCATCGATTCAAGCGGCTGAGAGACTGATTCAGCCCGCTGAGAGACTGATTCAACCGGCTGCGACGGTGATTCAAGTCGCTCTCGATCCGATTCCGCGAACGCGCCCAAGTGCCTGATCGCGAATCGCTTTCACCCTCGAAGTTCATGTGCGGGGCGATGTCGCGCCACCGGCTTTCGGGCTTGCGGGCACGGCGGCTCTCGAGGTCAGATGGGGCGTCCGTCGCGCCCACCGGCGGGCTCGTTCGTCCGATCCCGACCGAGGAGCCCCCATGAAGATCGCCGTACCCACCAGGGACTGGGAAGCCGTCGGCTCCCACGCCGGACAGGCGCGCCACTGGCTCGTCTTCGACCTCGCCGACCATCGCGAGGGTCGCCCCCTGCCCGTCCCCGCCCGCGTCGAGCTGACGAAGGATCAGGTCTTCCATCACTTCCGCGACGAGGCACCGCACCCGCTCGACGGCGTCGACGTGGTGGTCGCGGGCAGTGCCGGCGACGGCTTCGTGCGGCATCTGAAGAAGCGCGGCACCGAGGTGCTGCTGACCGGCGAGACCGATCCGACGAAGGCGATCGAACGCATCCTCGCCGGCGAGGCCCTGCCCGATCAACGCTTCGACATCACCACGACGCTGTGCAAGCTCAAGGACCTGTTCTCGCGGCATTGAGCGCGGCCATCACGCGCGTCATTCCTTTCAATGGACGCGTCAAGCGCGTCCGGGGGCGAGGCGGAACTCCAGCACTTCGTGCGAACTGGCGAGGTCGTTGACCAGCGCGTCGGCGCGGCCCTTGCCGCCGTCGCGCAGCACCAGTTCCCAGCGCACGCGGCCGGCCTTCTGGGCGTAGTCGTAGGTCCAGTCGGCGACCTCGAAGCCGTAGTCGCGCATCACCGCGCGGATCTGCTCGCCGGTCGGCACGTCGTCGTGCGGATAGGCGAGCGTCAGGTGCAGCGTCGTCTGGTGCGGCAGCTTCTTTTCGAGATCGCCGAGGCCGGTCATGGCGGCGACGGTGATCACCGTGGCGCCGATCGCCGTGCCGTAGAAGCCGACGCCGATCAGCACGCCGATCGCCGAGGTCATCCAGATCGAGGCGGCGGTCGACAGGCCGCGGATGGTGAAGCCCTCCTTCATGATCACCCCGGCGCCGAGGAAGCCGACGCCGGTCACGATGCCCTGGACGACGCGGGTCGGATCGGCGGCGAGCGGGCTCGCGGCATGGCCGCCGTACCACTCGGCCGGATAGCCGCAGATCGCCGTCAGCATGGTGGCGGCGACGCAGACCAGCGTGTAGGTGCGCATGCCGGCGGCGCGGCCGTGATAGGTGCGCTCGTAGCCGACCAGCAGACCGACCGCCGTGGCGCCGAGGAGGTGCAGCAGCAGAAAGGCATTGGCGACGAGCGGCGCGCCCGTCCAGTAGTCGAGCAGTTGCTGCGCCATGACGTCCTCCCGCGGGGCCGGTCGCGGCGCGCGCGAAACGGTCCCTCCCCTTGGCCGGCGAAGCGGATTTCACGCGATGCGCGCGCGGCTTCTCCCGACCCGGCGATGATGCGCCGCGAGCGGTGAAGGATCGGTATGCGGCGGGGATGGTGGCGGGGGTCGGATCGACGTCCATGCGTGATGCTTCGAGACGGGCCGCCTTGGGCGGCCCTCCTCAGCATGAGGCGCTTGTTTTCGCCGATGAATTCTCCGGAGCCTCATCCTGAGGAGCGCCGCAGGCGCGTCTCGAAGGATCGCGCACGGAGGCCTCTCGGTCCCCTCACCAACGGTGATGGACGTGGGGGGCGATCAGGCGCTCGTAGATCTCGCGGGCAGCCGCCATGGTCTCGTCGGAGAGGGCGGCGAGATCGGAGGCGGCGGCGTTGGCGCGGGCCTGCTCGGCGTTGCGGGCGCCGGGGATGACCACGGTCACCGCGTCGGCCATCAGGATCCAGCGCAGGGCTAAAGCCGCCATCGACGCACCCGCCGGCACCAGACGACGCACCTCCTCGACCGCCGCGAGGCCGACCTCGAAGGGCACGCCGGCGAAGGTCTCGCCGACGTCGAAGGCCTCGCCGTGGCGGTTGAAGGCGCGATGATCGTCGGCGGCGAAGGTGGTCGCCGCGGTGATCTTGCCGGAGAGGAGGCCCGAGGCCAGCGGCACGCGGGCGATGACGGCGATGCCCTTCGCCTTCGCCTCGCGGAAGAACAGCGAGGCCGGGCGCTGGCGGAACATGTTGTAGATGATCTGGATCGAGACGCAGCCGGGGTATTCGATCGCCTTCAGCGCCTCTTCGACCTTCTCGACGCTGACGCCCCAGTCGCGGATCTTGCCCTTGGCCTTCAGCGCCTCCATGGCGTCGGCGACCTCGCGACGATAGAGCGTCTCGGTCGGCGGGCAGTGGAGCTGGACGAGGTCGAGGCGCTCGACGGCGAGGTTCTTCAGCGAACGATCGACGAAGGCCTCGAGGTTCTCGGCCGTATAGCCCGCATCGACGTGCGGGTTCAGCCGGCGGCCGGCCTTGGTGGCGACGAAGGGGCGCGTGCCGCCGCGTTCGGCGAGCACCTGGGCGACGATGCGCTCGGAGCGGCCGTCGCCGTAGACGTCGGCGGTGTCGACGAAGGTCATGCCGGCGTCGAGCGCGGCGTTCAGCGCGGCGCGGCCGTCGGCCTCGGCCACGTCGCCCCAGGAGCCGCCGATCTGCCAGGCGCCGAAACCGATTTCCGAAACGGCATGGCCGGTGCGGCCGAAGATGCGGGACTTCATGGGACGTCTCCTCGCAAACGCGCGACTTCGCGCGCTGATCTCGTGGTGCGCACCTCGAGATAGCGCATATCGCTCCGCTCGCAAGCCCCGATTTCGGAATGACGGCAGCGGCGCGCGGAATATCGCCGCGTTCCGCGACGTCGCCCCCTCTCGCGGAACGACGCGGATCGGCTTATCGTCGGGCCTCGTGCGAGGTGCGAACATCGGCGCGCCACGGAGGACGACATGAACCGCATCGGCGAATTCGGCAAGCGCGACGGCGAACCCGTCGTGGCGGTGGAACTGGTGGCGCCGGGCGGCGGCATCGTCTCGATCTGTTCGATCGGCGCCTCGATCCGCGACTTCGTCGCGCCGCTCGCCGACGGCTCCAGCCGCCGCGTCGTCCTCGGCTTCGAGGACCCGACGGCCTATGCCGACAATCCCGCCTATCTCGGCGCCATGGTCGGGCGCTACGCCAACCGCATCGGTGGCGGCCGTTTCCGCCTCGACGGGCGCGACCACACGCTGCCGATCAACGACGGCGGCCGCAACACGCTGCACGGCGGGCCTAACGGCTTCTCGCGTCGCAACTGGACGCTCGAGGCGACGACGGAGAGTTCCGTCACCCTGTCGCTGGTCTCGCCCGACGGCGACGAGGGCTTCCCCGGTCGGGTCGCCGTGCGCTGCACCTACACGCTGACCGAAGCCGCGACGCTCGCTTACGAGATCACCGCGACGACCGACGCACCGACGGTCTTCAACGTGGCGAACCACGCCTATTTCACCATGAACGACGGCGGCGACAGTCGCGATCATCGGCTCCGGCTGCTCGCCGACTTCTACACGCCCTGCGACGACAGTACCTGCCCCACCGGCGCCGTTCTGCCGGTCGACGCCAGCCATCACGACTTCCGCAGCGCGCGGCGGATCGCCGAGGATTTCGACGTCAATTTCGCCGTCGCGGCTGCGCCCGGCGAATCGGTCGTGGCGGCCGAGGTGACCGCCCCCGACGGGCGGCTGGCGCTGGAGGTGGAGACCGACCGGCCGGGCATCCAGCTCTATACCGGGCAGTTCCTCGGCCCTTCGGCGGCCCCGCTCGGCGGCCTCGTCCACAGGGCGCACGCCGCCTTCTGCCTCGAGGCGCAGGACTTCCCCGACGCGCCCAACCGCCGCCAGTTCCCGGCGACGCGGCTGGCGCCGGGCGAGACCTATCGCCAACGCACGGTCTATCGCTTCCTGCCGCGTTGAGTTTCGGCCGATTTGAGGGGCACCTCGACGCCTCGAGCGAGGGCGCTTCCACGTGCCTTCGGCTGAAACGTCACGCATTGCCGTCGGCCTCGCCGCAGCGCGGCATTTGCGGTGCAGCGACGAATTGAGTTGCGCACCTCAGAAAATTGCGCGATCCATCGGAGCATGAACACGCAAGCCGATCTCTCCGTCACGACCCTGAAGGACGTCGCCCGCGAGGCGGGCGTGTCGCTCGCCACCGTCGACCGCGTCCTGCACGGTCGACCGGGCGTCCGCAAGGCGACGGTGCAGCGGGTCGAGGAGACGATCGACCGGCTCGGCTTCCGCCCCCATGCGGCGGCGGCGGAACTGGCGCGCGGCAAGAGCTATCGCTTCTGCTTCGTCATGCCGAAGAGCCTCAACGCCTTCATGACCGAGATCCAGGAGACGGTCATCAAGGAGCGCGCGTGGCTGACGGCGCGGCGCACCCTGGTCGACATCGTCGAGACCGACGTCTTCGATCCCAACGCCTTGACCTCGACGCTCGAGGAGGTCGGCCACCGCTACGACGGCATCGCGGTCGTGGCGCTCGACCATCCGCTGGTGCGCGCGGCGATCGACGATCTGATGGCCTCGGGCATTCACGTCATCACGCTGGTCTCCGACGTGCCCGCCTCGCATCGGGCGCGCTACGTCGGCATCGACAACATCGCGGCGGGCCGCACGGCGGGCTCGCTGATCGGCCGCTTCATCGGTGCGCGCAAGGGCAAGGTCGCCGTCGTCGCCGGTTCGCTGGCGCTGTCGGACCACACCGACCGCTTCATCGGCATCTCGCGGGTGATCGCCTCGGACTTCCCCGGCCTCGAGCTGATGCTGCCGGTCGAGGGTCGCGACGAGGACGCCACCAACCAGGCGCTGACGGTCAAGCTCGTGAAGGACGTGCCCGACCTCGTCGGCATCTACAACATCGGCGCCGGCACCTCGGGCATCGCCACGGCGCTGGTCGAGACGGGCCGCGCCGGCGACGTCGTCTTCGTCGGCCACGACCTCACCACCCACACCCGGCGCTTCCTGCTGACCGGGGTGATGGACGCGGTGATCTCGCAGAATCCCGGCCGCGAGGCCCGTTCGGCGCTCCGCATCCTGCAGGCGCTGGCGCGCAAGGAACCGATCTCGACCGGTCAGGAGACCATCGGCATCGACATCGTCATCCGCGAAAACCTGCCCTGAGGGATCCCCGAGGGCAAAGGCGACGGATCGATCTGGAGGAAAGACCCATGTTTCTCGGTCTCGACATCGGCACGTCGAGCGTGAAAGCCGTACTTCTCGACGGAAACGACCATGTGGTCGCCGTCGCGGAACGGCCGCTCACCGTCGAACGGCCGCATCCGACGTGGTCGGAGCAGGACCCGGAGAGCTGGATCGCGGCGACCTTCGCCGCCGTCGACGAACTCGCGGCGAAGGAACCGGCGGGCGTCGCCTCGGTCACCGGCATCGGGCTCTCGGGCCACATGCACGGCGCGGTGCTGGTCGGCGCCGAGGGCGAGGTGCTGCGGCCCTGCATCCTGTGGAACGACGGCCGATCGACGGCGGAATGCGCCGAGCTCGAGGCTTCTTTCCCGGCGCTCCATGCGATCACCGGCAATCTCGCCATGCCCGGCTTCACCGCGCCGAAGCTGATGTGGGTGGCGAAGCACGAGCCCGCGATCTTCGCGAAAGTCGCCCTGGTGCTGCTGCCCAAGGCCTTCGTCCGCCTGCGCCTCACCGGCGAGGCGGTCGAGGACATGTCGGATGCTTCCGGCACGCTGTGGCTCGATCCGGCCAAGCGCGACTGGTCGGATGCGGCACTCGCCGCCACCGGCATGCGGCGTGACCAGATGCCGGCCCTCGTCGAGGGCTCGGAGATCTCCGGGCGCCTCTCGCCCGCCCTCGTCGCCCGTTGGGGCATGACGAGCGTCCCGGTCGTCGCGGGCGGCGCCGGCGACAATGCCGCGACCGCCGTCGGCCTCGGCGCCATCGCGCCCGGCGATGCCTTCCTGTCGCTCGGCACCTCGGGCGTGCTGTGGGTCACCACCGACCGCTTCGCGCCCAATCCGGCCTCGGCCGTCCACGCCTTCGCCCATGCGGTGCCCAACACATGGCACCAGATGGGGGTGATGCTCTCGGCCGCCTCGTGCCTCGCCTGGTGGGCGGGCGTCTCCGGCGCCTCGGCCGGCGACCTCTTGGCCGAACTCGGCGACGATCCGACGCCTGGATCGATCCTGTTCCTGCCCTATCTCACCGGCGAGCGCACGCCCGCCAACGATCCTGAGCTGCGCGCGGTCTTCGCGGGCGTCGGTGCCGAGGCGACGCGGGCCGGCATGACGCGCGCCGTGCTCGAGGGCGTCGGTCAGGCGCTGCTCGACAATCGCGACGCGCTCGCCGCCGCCGGCACGGTGATCCGCGAGCTCGACCTCGTCGGCGGCGGATCGCGCTCGCGCCTCTGGGCGCAGATCCTCGCCGACCAACTCGGCTTGCCCGTCCACCGGGTCGAAGAGGGCGCGGTCGGCGCGGCACTGGGTGCCGCCCGGCTCGGCCGTCTCGCCGCGACCGGCGAGGCCCCCGCAGACGTCTGCCGCCGCCCGAAGCGGCTCGAGACCTTCCATCCGAACGCGGCCCGCGCCGCCGTCCACGCCGAGACCCGCGCCCGCTGGCGTCGTCTCGCCCCCTTCGCCAAGGAGATCCGCTCATGAATGCCCCCGCCACCCGCTTCTTCGGTGCGCTGGAACAGGTCCGCTTCGAGGGCCCGAACAGCGACAATCCCCTCGCCTATCGCTGGTACGACAAGAACCGCGTGATCGCCGGCCGCACCATGGCCGAGCATCTGCGCTTCGCCGTCTGCTACTGGCATTCGTTCTGCTGGCCGGGCGGCGATCCCTTCGGCGGCGAGACCTTCCTGCGTCCGTGGATGCACGGCGTCGACCCGATGGAGATGGCCAAGGCCAAGGCCGACGTCGCCTTCGAGCTGTTCCGCCTGCTCGACGTGCCCTTCTTCACCTTCCACGACGTCGATGCCGCCCCGGAGGGCGCCAATCTCGTCGAGCAGAAGGCCAACGTCTCGGCGATCTGCGACATCTTCGAGAAGAAGATGGAGGAGACCGGCCTGAAGCTCCTGTGGGGCACCGCCAATCTCTTCTCCAACCGCCGCTACATGGCGGGTGCGGCGACCAACCCGGATCCGGACGTCTTCGCCTATGCGGCCGGTCAGGTGCGCATCGCGCTCGAGGCGACCAAGCGGCTCGGCGGCGCCAACTACGTGCTGTGGGGCGGCCGTGAAGGCTACGAGACCCTGCTCAACACCGACATGAAGCGCGAGCTCGACCAGCTCGGCCGCTTCCTGGCGATGGTCGCCGAGCACAAGCACAAGATCGGCTTCGACGGCCCGCTCCTCATCGAGCCCAAGCCGCGCGAGCCGACCAAGCACCAGTACGACTTCGACGTCGCGACGGTCTACGGCTTCCTCGAACGCTACGACCTGCTCGCCGACGTCAAGGTCAACATCGAGCAGAACCATGCGGTTCTCGCCGGTCACACGTTCGAGCACGAGATCATGCTGGCCAATGCGCTCGGCGTCTTCGGTTCGGTCGATCTCAACCGCGGCGACGCGCTGCTGGGCTGGGACACCGACCAGTTCGCCATGGACGTCTCGGAACTGACCCTGGTCATGCACGAGATCCTCAAGCACGGCGGCTTCACCACCGGCGGCATGAACTTCGACGCCAAGATCCGCCGCCAGTCGATCGACCCGGCCGATCTGCTGCACGGCCACGTCGGCTCGATCGACGCCTGCGCGCGGGCGCTGATCAACGCGGCTGCGATGCTCGAGAAGGGCACGCTGGCGAAGCCGGTCGCCGAGCGCTACGCCGGCTGGAACTCGGCCGAAGGCAAGGCGATCCTCGCCGGCGAGCGCACGCTCGCTCAGGTCGCCGACCGGGCGGTCGCCGACAAGCTCGACCCCAAGCCGCGCTCGGGCCGTCAGGAGTATCTCGAAGGTCTGGTGATGCGGTCGGTGTGACGGCGTCGGGGCCGCGAGGTCCCGCCCCGTCCGACGCGAGAGACACGCCGAGGCCGCCGCACCCCGAGGGTCGCGGCGGCCTTCGTGCGTCTGCTCAGGCCTGATCGCGCGCGGCGTAGTACTGGCGCTTGGCCTCGTACATGGCGGCGTCGGCGCGCTTGGCGACGTCCTCCAGCCGTTCGCCGGGCCGCAGCGTCGCCGTGCCGACGGAGAAGCTGAGGGGCAGCCCGCCGTAGAACTGGTTGTTGAGCTCGGTCAGCCGCTGGATGCGCTCGACGACGGCGGCGGCGGCCCGTTCCTCGGTGCCCGGCAGGATCAGGGCGAATTCGTCGCCGCCGATCCGCGCCGCCCGCCCCGGGTCCTCCACCAGCTTGCTCATGACCTCGCCGGCACGCCGCAGCAGCTGATCGCCGGAGGCATGGCCCCAGGTGTCGTTGGCGATCTTGAGGCCGTTGAGGTCGGCGATAACGATCGTCGTCGGGATGAGTTCCGACCGATCCAGCCGCGCGAGTTCGTCGGCGTAGAAGGAACGATTGTAGAGCTTGGTCAGGACGTCGTGTTTGCCGAGGAACTCGAGATAGGCCTCGGCCTTCTTGCGCGCGGTGATGTCGGTCAACGCCACCTGGACGAGGTCCCAGCGGCACTCGTGACCGGGCAGGACGGAGAACTGCATCAGGAAGTGCAGCTCCTCGCCGGAGAGCGAATAGTTGACCACCTCGCGGTGCTGGAACAGCTTGCCGTTCCACAGATCGATGAGCTGCTCGCGGAAGGCGTTGTGCATCGATCCGCGGAAGATCTCGTGCTGACGCAGCAGCAGTTCGCCCTTGGTGGCGGCGCCGAACGTTTCCAGCGTCTGGCGGTTGACGTCGATCACCCGGATCTCGCTCATGCAGCGGCCGACGAAGTCGGGATGCACGTCGGTGAAGGTGCGGAAATCGTCGATGCCGCAGGCGCGGACCTCGTCGATGAGCGTCTTGACCGAGGAGAAGTCCTCGACCCACAGCGACACCGGCGAATGCTGGAAGAGGCCACGGGCGTGGGCCTCCGCCTCGGCGAGTTCGCGACGGGCGACCTCGCGATCGCTGACGTCCTCGATCGCCACCAGGACGCGCGACCAGTCGTGCTCGGCGCCGGTCATGACGCAGCCGCTGAGGAGGATGTCGAGGCGGCGGCCGCCGAGCGTGTAGTTGACGCTCTGGCCGGAGAAGGCGTTGCGGCCCTCCCACAGCTGCACGAGTTCGTCGACGTGAGCGGCGAGCATGTCGTCGCGGAAGACCTCGTCGAGCCGGGCGAAGAGGTGGATCGGCTCGCTCGCCTCGTAGAGCTCGAGGGTGCGACGGTTGACCTTGATCACGCGGATCAGGCGGTTGCAGGTCTCGACGCGGGCCGGATCGGCCTTCAGATGGGCGCGCAGATCGACGACGCCTTCGGCGCGCCAGCCTTCGAACAGGACCTTGAGGCCACTGTAGTCCTCGAGCCACAGCGACACCGGAGCCAGGTCGAAGATGGCCGCGTCGTCGTCGGCCGGAGCCTGAGCGCGGGCCACCGTCTGTGTCTCTCGAAACTGCATCACGTCACCCACCACGCCGTCGAACGATTCGTCCGTCGACGGCCATCTTAGCGACCGATGGTTCCGGCTCGGTAAACGCGAGCGAGAAAAGAAGATCCCCGGCGGGTTGCCCTGCCGGGGATCGAGGCTCTCGGGAGGAGAGGAGATTTCATGCCAAAGGCCGATGGTGCCGACGCACCCGCCTTTGAAGACACGCGAATTTCCCATTTGCATCAGGGTGATGGGAAATTCGCGTGCGGAATGCCATCGGTCATTTTCAATGCCCGATGGTATCAGCGGGTGTTGCCGGAGGAGACGATGTCCATCCACACGGCGAGCACCAGGATCACGCCCTTGACGATCTGCTGCCAGAAGGTCTCGACGCCGAGCATCGACATGCCGTTGTCGAGGCTCGCCATGATCACCGCACCGACCAGCGCGCCGATCACCGAACCGATGCCGCCGCGCATCGACGTGCCGCCGATGAAGCAGGAGGCGATGGCGTCGAGCTCGCCGCCGGTGCCGGCCGACGGGGTGCCGGCGGCCAGCCGCGCGGTCGTGGTCAGGCCGGCGAAGGCGCACATCAGGCCCATCAGGCCGAAGACCAGCATCTTCACCAGATTGACGTCGACACCCGACAGGCGCGTCGCCTCGAGGTTGGAACCGACGGCGTAGATGCGGCGGCCGAACACCGTCTTGTTGCCGACGATGGTGAAGACGCCGAGGATGACGAGCAGGATCAGCACCGGGACCGGCACGCCCTGATAGCTGTTCAGCGTCAGGATGAAGCCGAGGATGACGAGGCCGACGACGGCGAGGCGGGCGATCTCGATCGGCATCGAGGAGACCGGCAGCGCGTGCTTGATGCGGCCGGCGCGGGTGCGCAACGCCATCACCGTCAGCAACACGAAGAGCGCCACCGCCAGGATGTTGCCGAACGAGCCGGGCAGATAGCCCTGGCCGATCACCTTCAGCTCCTCGGACGCCGGCGCCACGGTGATGCCGCCGGTGAGACCGAGCACGGCGCCGCGGAAGACCAGCATGCCGCCGAGGGTGACGATGAAGGAGGGGATGCCCTGATAGGCCGTCAGCCAACCGACGAACAGGCCGACGGTGATGCCGAGCAGGACGACCACCGCGATCGTTCCGGCCAACGGCCAGTGGTAGACGACGTCGAGCACCGCGGCGATGCCGCCGAGCATGCCGAGCAGCGAGCCGACCGAGAGGTCGATCTCGCCCGCCACGATCACGAAGACCATGGCGGAGGCGAGCATGCCGGTGATCGCCATCTGCCGGAGCAGGTTGGAGAAGTTGCGCGCCGTGAGGAACTGCGAGCCGCCGAGGTCGGCGTCGTAGGTCATGTAGCCGAAGAAGGCCCAGATGACCGCGATGACGCCGAGCAGGGCGACGATCTTGTTGGCGGAAAGGAAATTCCGCAGGTCTTTGCGGGTTAAGGTCATGGCAGAGCCCATCGCATGTCTTCGCCGGCCCGATCAGGCAGCGGCCTTGTCCGTCTTGCCGAGAGCGGCGGCGAGGATCTTTTCCTGGCTGAGGCCGGAATTCGGGAAGTCGCCCCGAAGTTCGCCCTCGCCCATCACCAGGACACGGTCGGAGATGCCGAGGACCTCGGGGAGTTCCGAGGAGATCATCAGCACCGCCACGCCCTCGGCGGCCAGTTCGAAGATCAGCTTGTAGATCTCGTATTTGGCGCCGACGTCGACGCCGCGGGTGGGCTCGTCGAGGATCAGCACCTTGGGCTCGGGCAGCAGCATCTTGGAGACCACCGCCTTCTGCTGGTTGCCGCCCGACAGCGAAGCGATCGGCAGCAGCGGATGGGCGGTCTTCACCTTCATCCGCAGGATTTCCGACTGGATGACCGCCATCTCCTCCTCGGCATCGATCAGGCCGCCCCTGGTGAAGCGCCCGAGCACCGACATGGTCATGTTGTAGCCGACGCCCATCAGCGGCACGATGCCGTGTCGCTTGCGGTCCTCGGGCACCATGCAGATGCCCTGACGCACCGCGTCTTGCGGGCTCTTCACCCGGATCTCCTCGCCTTCGAGGAAGATCTGCCCGTGGTGCTCGCCCTTCCAGCAGCCGAAGAGATGGGAGGCGAGTTCGGTGCGGCCGGCGCCGACGAGGCCGGCGATACCGAGGATCTCGCCGCGGCGCAGCTCGAAGGAGACGTCGTCGACCAGCTTGCGCGCGGTGTTGGTGGTGTCGAAGACGGTGACGTTCTTGGCCGCGAAGATCACCTCGCCGACCTTGTGTTCGGTCTTCGGGTAGAGGTTCTTCATCTCGCGGCCGACCATCAGCGTGATGATCTGGTCGGTCGTCAGTTCCGACATCGGCTTCGTCGCGACATGGGTGCCGTCGCGGATGACGGTGACGGTGTCGGCGATCTCGGCGACCTCGTCGAGCTTGTGGGAGATGTAGACGCAGGCCATGCCGTGCGTCTTGAACTCCTTGACCAACTCGAGCAGCGTCTGCGTCTCGGAGGCGGTCAGCGCCGAGGTCGGCTCGTCGAGGATCAGCAGCTTGGCGTTCTTGTTGAGTGCCTTGGCGATCTCGATCAGCTGCTGCTTGCCGCCCGAATAGGCCATGACCGGCAGGGCGACGTTGATGTCGGGCATCTTGAGCTGCTTCATCAGCTCGCTCGCGCGCGCGTTCATCGCGTCGTAGTCGATGAAGCCGAGACCCGTCGTCGGTTCGGAGCCGAGGAAGATGTTCTCCGCCACCGACAGGTGGGGGACCATCATCAGTTCCTGGTGGATGATGACGATACCGGCCTCTTCGGTCTCGCGGATCGAGCGGGCCTTCAGCTCCTTGCCCTCCCACAGGATCGTGCCTTCCCACGTACCGTAGGGATAGACCGCCGAGAGGACCTTCATCATCGTCGACTTGCCGGCGCCGTTTTCGCCGCACAGGCCGACGCATTCGCCCGGACGCACCGCCAGGTCGATCCCGTCGATCGCCTTGACGCCCGAGAATTCCTTCGTGATGCCGCGCATCTCGAGCAGATATTCGGCCATGTCGCTCACCCTCGCGTCGCGGGCCGCGAACTCAACCGGGTACCGCGCGCATCGATCTTCCCTCTGACGGGGCGTTCTGTCGATCGCGGACGAATACGCGGCTGCCCGTTCGGGCTCGACGCCTGCCTCCCGTCACCGGTGCGACCCGCACGGGCGGCACCGCTCGGCGGGCCGCTGGGTCCGCCGATGCGCTTCGAAGACCGGAGCGGCCGGAGCCGCTCCGATCGAAGAGGTGTCACTTACCGTCGACCTGTTCCTTGGTGTAGAAACCGTCGGTGATGACGATGTCGACGTTGTCCTTGGTGAGCGGGATCGGGGTGAGCAGCAGGCTGTCGACCGACTTCTTGCCGTTGTCGAGCTTGGCGTTGAAGGCCGGGGTCTTCTTCTGCACCATCGACACGGTCAGCTTGGCGGCCTCGGTGGCGATCAGCTTGAGCGGCTTGTAGACCGACACCGTCTGGGTGCCCGCCTTGACGCGCTTGATGGCGGCGAGGTCGGCGTCCTGACCGGACACGGCCACCTTGCCGGCGAGACCCTGCGCCGCGAGCGCCTGGATCGCGCCGCCGGCGGTGCCGTCGTTCGAGGCGACGACCGCATCGATCTTGTTCTGGTTGGCCGTCAGGGCGTTCTCCATGATGGAGAGGGCCTCGGTCGGGCTCCATTCCTTGACCCACTGCGAGCCGATGATCTTGATCTTGCCGGCGTCGACGGCGGGCTTCAGGGCCTTTTCCTGACCGGCGCGCAGGAGCTTCGCGTTGTTGTCGGTCGGCGAGCCGCCGAGCATGTAGTAGCGGCCTTCCGGCTTGGCCTTCAGCACGGCCTCGGCCTGCAGGAAGCCGACGCGCTCGTTGTCGAAGGAGATGTAGGCGTCGACGTCGGCGTTGAGGATCAGGCGGTCATAGGACAGCACCTTGATGCCGGCCTTGTGCGCCTCGTCGACCACCGCGCCGAAGACCTTGGAGTTCATCGGCACGATGACGATCGCGTCGACCTTCTGGGCGATGAGGTTCTCGATCTGCTTGACCTGCTTCTCCTCGTTGCCGTCGGCCGACTGGACCGAGACGGTGGCACCGAGTTCCTTGGCGGCGGCGACGAAATAGTCGCGGTCGCGGGCCCAACGCTCCACGCGCAGGTCGTCGATCGAGAAGCCGATGACCGGCGCGGCCTCGCTCGCCTGAGCCATCGTGAGCGGCAGGCAGACGGTCAGAGCCGTGAGGGAGCCGGCCAGTACATGAAGCAGTTTCATCGTCAGTCCTCCTGATCGCCCTCTGCGTTCGAGGGCTGGTCCGCCTTCGCAGGGCGGGTTCCGGGTCGATGGCGGGAGTTGGCTCCCGTCCTCGGAGGCGGCCTCGCGGATCGACCGGATGCGTCGGGTCCCGCGCGGGTGCTTCGCCTTCGGCACAAGAGATTCGTCAATTTTCTGAGGTGCGCAACTCGAATTCGTTGCTGCATCGCGCAAAATCGACGGAGAGGCCGCCAAAACCCAAGGAAATCAAGGATGATGTTCGAACCTCAGACTTTCGCCGAGGTGGCCTCGAGCACCACGGCGCGCGTGGTTTGGGCGAAAGGCGATGCCGTTCACCTCTGCACGCACGAGGTGAAGAGGTCCCCGACGTCGTCAGGACACGGCACGTCGGCCGCCGCCCACCCCTCGAGGTGGGCGTAGCGTCGTTCACCGAGGGGTCGAGGGGGTCTTCGCGCCTCAGCGGGCGAGCGAGTCGGGGTCGGTGCGGTCGTCGAGGCGGAGCTGGAGGAAGGCGAGATCGAGCCAACGGCCGAACTTGGTGCCGACCTGCGGCATCAGCCCGGTCTTCACGAAGCCGAGGCGTTCGTGCAGGCGGATCGAGACGGCGTTCTCGGCCTCGATGCCGGCGACCATGACGTGCTTGTGCAGGCCCCGCGCCCTGTCGATCAACGCCCGCATCAGCGCCTCGCCGACGCCGCGGCCGCGCGCCGTGCGATCGACGTAGACGGAGTGCTCCACCGTGTGGCGATAGCCTTCGAAGGCGCGCCAGTCGCCGAAGGAGGCATAGCCGAGCACGGTGCCGTCGTCGTCGACCGCCACGAGGATCGGATAGCCGAGGGCGCGGCGCACCTCCGCCCAGGCCCTGCGGTCGGCGAGATCGACGAGGCGCTCGTTCCAGATCGCCGTCGTGGTGGCGACGGCGTCGTTGTAGATGGCGCGGATGGTCTCGAGGTCGGCGTCGACGGCGTCGCGGATCTGCATGGGCGGCTCCTTGGATACCGCCCGTGATGCCTCGGCCCGACGGCGAAGGCAATGGGGGCGCGGCATGGCTCCCCTTCCCTTCTCCCTCGCGGCTACACTCCTCAATCCAGCGTCTTGCGCGAGCGCGACAGGGCGACCGCGGCATAGACCAGGATGAAGACCAGCAGCATCGACCATTCCCAGGCGATCGCCGGGACGTCGGCGCCCTTCAGCATCACCGCGCGGATGATCCGCAGGAAATGCGTCAGCGGGAAGCATTCGCCGATCGCCTGTGCCCACCCGGGCATGCCGGAGAAGGGGAACATGAAGCCCGACAGCATCAGCGACGGCATGAAGAAGAAGAAGGTCAGCTGCATCGCCTGCATCTGCGTCGCGGCGAAGGTGGAGATGAAGTAGCCCATCAGCACCAGCGACAGCACGAAGGTCAGCACGCAGAAGATCAAAAGTGCCAGCGAACCGACGAAGGGCACGCCGAACAGCACCTTGGCCGCCACCAGCACCACCGCCACCTGCACCGCACCGACGCCGAGGAAGGGCAGGACCTTGCCGAGCATGATCTCCATCGGCGTCGCCGGCATGGCGAGCAGGTTCTCCATCGTGCCGCGCTCGGTCTCGCGGGTGAGCCCCATGGCGGTCATCATCACCATCGTCATCTGCAGGATGACGCCGAGCAGGCCGGGGACGATGTTGTATTGCGAGATGCCCTCCGGGTTGTAGCGCCGGTGAGCGACGATCTCGAGCCGTTTGTCCTGCTGGGCGTCGACCTCCGCCGCCTCGCCCTTCTCGCGGGTGAGCGCGCGCTGGGCGACCGAGCCGAGGGCGCCGACGGCGCCCGACGAGGCGGCCGGGTCGGTGGCATCGGCATCGATCAGGATCTGTGGTTTGTCGCCGCGATCGACGCGGGCGCCGAGATCGGAGGGGATCGTCACCAGGAACACCGCCTGACCCGAGGCGATCAGGTGTTCGCCCTCCTCCAGTGTCTTCGGACGGAATTCGAAGCGGAAGTAGCCGGAGGTCTCGAGTGCGGTGACCACGGCGCGGGAATAGTGGCCGCCGTCCATGTCGAGCAGCGCCGTCGGCAGGCGCTTCGGGTCGGAGTTGATGGCGAAGCCGAAGAGCAGCAACTGCATGATCGGCACGCCGAGCATCATGGCGAAGGTGATGCGGTCGCGCCGCATCTGGATGAACTCCTTCACCAGAACCGCCCAGAGCCGGGTGCGCGAGAGGGTCAGGTCGATCATGGCCGCCCTCCCCGCTCGTCGCCCATGTTGTCCTGGGCGCGCGCCATGAACTGGATGAAGACGTCCTCGAGGCTGGTCTCGCCGCGGGCGAAGACGACGCCGGTCTCGGCGGTCACCCGTTCGAGGGTGGCGGCGAGGAGCGCGCCGTCGGCGCCGACGACGTGCAGCGTCGAGCCGAAGGGGGCGACCTGATCGATGCCGGGCTGCCCCTCGAGGGTGGCGGCGAGATCGGCCGGCGCATCGCGGGCGACGAAGGTGGTCAGGCCGGCGCCCTCGACGACATCGTCGACCCGGCCGGTCGCCAGCAGCTTGCCGTAGGAGATGTAGACGATGCGATGGCAGCGCTCGGCTTCGTCCATGTAGTGGGTCGAGACCAGCACCGTCAGGCCGTCGGCGGCGAGCTTGTGGATCTCGTCCCAGAAGTCGCGCCGCGCCTTGGGGTCGACGCCGGCAGTCGGCTCGTCGAGGAGCAGCAGGTCGGGCTGGTGCATGATGCAGGCGGCGAGCGCCAGACGCTGCTTCCAGCCGCCCGACAGCGTGCCGGCGAGCTGATCGCGGCGCGAGGTCAGGCCGAGGTCGGCGAGCGTGCGGTCGACGAAGTCGCGCCGCGGCTCGAGTTCGTAGAGGCGGGCGACGAAATCGAGGTTCTCCTCGATCGTCAGGTCCTCGTAGAAGGAGAACTTCTGCGTCATGTAGCCGACGCGACGCTTGATCGCGCGGCTCTCGGTCAGCACGTCGTAGCCGAGCACGCGACCTTCGCCGGCATCGGGCGTCAGCAGGCCGCAGATCATGCGGATGGTCGTCGTCTTGCCCGAGCCGTTGGGACCGAGGAAGCCGACGATCTCGCCGCGCCGGATCTCCATCGACACGCGATCGACCACGGTCCGGGTGCCGAACCGTTTGGTCAGATCGCGGACCGAGACGACGCTCTCGCGGGTCGCGTCGTCCGGCACGGGCGCGGGGCCGCTCACGGCTTCAGCCCCCCGAGGGTGACGTCGACCAGCTGGCCGGGGCGCAGGCGCTCGAGCGACGCGCCTTCCGGCCGCGCCTCGATCAGGTGGACGAGCTTGGCGCGGGTCTCGACCGAATAGATCACCGGCGGGGTGAACTCCGGTTCGGCCGAGACATAGGTGATGCGGGCCTCGAGCCCTTCGGCGCAGCCGTCGCAGGCGACCTGCACGGTCTCGCCGAGGGCGACGCGCGAGAACGCGGTCTCGGGCACGAAGAGCTTCAGCTTCACCGCGCCGTCGGGCAGGAAGGAGACGACGGGCGCCTGCGGTCCCGCGACTTCGCCGGGGCGACGGACGAGATCGGCGACGCGGCCGGGAACGGTCGTCGTCAGCGTGCGTTCCGACAGCCGCCAGCGCTGGGTGGCGAGCGCCGCCTTGGCCTGGGCGACGCGGGCCTCGGCCGAGCGCACGACGTCGTCGCGGGCGGGCAGACGCGCCACCTCGAGATTGGCCTCGAGCTCGCGGACGCGAGCATCGGCGACGTCGCGGGCGGTCGCCGCCTGATCGAGTTCGGCCTGCGAGGCGACGCGCTTGGCGAAGAGATCGCGGCGGCGCTCGAGGGCGCGGGCGGCATCGGCCGCCTGGGCACGGGCGGAGGCCAGCGTGGCGACCACCACGTCGATCTCCTCGGGGCGACGGCCGCGCTTCAGGTCGGCGAGGTCGCTCTCGGCCTGGGCGAGACGGGCGGTGGCGTCGGCCACCGCGATCTCGGCATCGTCGGTGGCGAGTTTCGCCACCACCGTGCCGGCGGCGAGCCGGTCGCCGCGGCGCACCTCGAGCGAGGCGATGCGGGCGGCATCGAGCGGCGCCATGGCGACGTATTCGCCCTCGACATAGCCGTAGACGCGGACGCCGTCGTCGCATCCGGGCATCAGCGATCCGATCACCGCGATCGAGCAGAGCCAACCGGACATGTCATCCCCTCCCTGCGCGGCGTGCGGCGATGAAGGCGGAGGTCGCCTCGCGCACGGTGGCGACGATCGGCTCGACGTTGGCCTCGTCGATCGTCGTCCAGCCGAGACGGCGCAGCGCCGTGGCGCGGCCGACGCGGAAGAACATCACCTGTCCGAAGACCGCCGAGACCGCGACGATCACCGCCTCGCTGTCGGGGTCTTCCCCCGTCGCACGCGCCCATAGCCGGCAGAGGCGCTCGTGGCGCGGTTGGATCAGGCCGTCGTAGAGCACTTCGAAGGTCTCGGTCGGGTCCATCTGCTCGCGCACCATGAAGCGGGCGATGGCCTCGGCCTCCGGTCGCGCCAGCATGAAGCGGGCGAGCCCGGTCATCGCCTCGAGGAAGGCGGCGGCGGCCTCGTCGGGCGAGATCTTCGCCGGATCGAGATCGACGGTGAACAGCCGTTCTGCGAGGAAGCCCGCCACCAGTTCGCCGCAGGCGCGGTGGAGCCCGGCCTTGCCGCCGAAGTGATAGGCGATGCCGGCGATGTTGACGCCGGCCGCCGAGGCGATGTCGCGGGTGGAGGTGGCGTCGTAGCCCTTGCGGCCGAAGAGGTCGAGGGCGACGCGGACGAGCGACGCGCGCGTCTTCTCCCCCGCGCTCTCGGCGAGGCGGGGGGTGTCGGACGGCGCGGCGGCGGAAAGGTCGGGAGCGTGGTCGGTCATGCCGCGACCATGGCCTTGTCCGAAAAATTCGTCAATCGATTGTTTTACGCATGACCGCGGACCCGCGGCCGGGTGGGGATGGCCGGGCGCGCGCCAGGGGTTTCACCAGTTCGAGGACGACCAGCAGGGCGACGCCGGCCCCCACCGTCACGGCGAGATCGTCGACGTGCAACGGGCCGAAGCGGAAGAGTTCGCGCGCGGTCGGCCAGCCGAGCGTCAGCGTCAGCATCGCCGCGACGGCCGCGAGCACGACGACGAGCGTCCGGTTCGGCCGCCGCAACGCGGTGAAGATCGACGCACTGAAGGACCGGCCGACCAGGATCAGGCCGACGATGACGAAGACCAGCGAGAAGAACGTCAGCGCCCGCACTTCGTCGACCGGCATGCCGCGCCGCAGGGCGAGGAGATAGATCGCGGCCACCAGCGCGAAGGCCATGCCCCCCTGGAACAGGCCCCAGAGCACGAGGCTGCGCGAGAACAACGGTCGGTCCGGATCGCGCGGCGGCCGGGCCATGACGTCGTCCTCTTCGATCTCCGCCTCGAACACCAGCGAACAGACGGGGTCGATCACCATCTCCAGAAAGGCGACGTGGACCGGCCCGAAGAGGATCGACAATCCGAAGACCAGCGGCAGCAGCGCCAGTCCGGCGATCGGCACGTGGACGGCGAGGATGAAGCCCATCGCCTTGACCAGATTGTCGTAGATCCGCCGACCGAGCCGCACCGCCGCGACGATCGAGCCGAAGTCGTCGTCGAGCAGGACGATCGAGGCGGCCTCGCGGGCGACGTCGCTGCCGCGCCCGCCCATGGCGATGCCGATGTGCGCGGCCTTCAGCGACGGCGCGTCGTTGACCCCGTCGCCGGTCATGGCGACGATCTCGCCGTCGGCCGCGAGGGCGGTGACGATCCGCAGCTTCTGCTCCGGCATGATGCGGGCGAAGACCGTCGCCGTCTTCGTCCGCGCGGACAGAGCCGCATCGTCGAGAGCGTCGAGATCGCCGCCGGTGACGACGTCGCCGACGTCGATCCCGGCCTGCGCGGCGATGGCCCGCGCGGTCGTCGGATAGTCGCCGGTGATCATCTTCACGGCGATGCCGGCGGATCGGCACTGGGCGATCGCATCGGGCACGCCGGCGCGCAGGGCGTCGGCGAGGCCGACCAGACCGAGGAGTTCGAAGGCGAAGCCGGTCTGGTCCTCGGGGAGAGGTTCGTGCGCCGCGGCGCGGGCGACGGCGAGGACCCGCAGCCCTCGCGCCGCCATGGCATCGGCGGTCGCCTTCAGCGCGGCACGCGCGGCCGCGTCGAGCCGGCAGAGTTCTGCGATCGCCTCCGGCGCGCCCTTGGCGGCCGCCTCGGCCGGCGCACCTTCCGCACTCGCCGCCCGGACGTTGGTCATGGCGAGGAGATCGGGGCGCAGGCCGTAGGCCCGAACGAGGCGTGCCGAGGCCGGAGCGGCGACACCGGGGGGCGAGGTCCGAGCCCGCGCCAGATCGTGGAAGGCCTTCTCCATCGGATCGGTCGGCACCTCGGCGGAGGCGCGGGCGCCGACCGCGACGAGGGTGAGAAAGGCCTCGGAGAGGTCTTCGTCGGCGCGCGCGGTCCGGCCGTCGGCGAGACACAGCGCGGCGATCGACATCCGGTTCTCGGTCAGGGTGCCGGTCTTGTCGGTGCACAGGACGGTCGCCGAACCGAGGGTCTCGATCGCCGCGGCGCGGCGGGTGAGGACGCGGGCCTGCGAGATGCGCCACGCCCCCATCGCCATGAAGACGGTCAGCACCAGCGGAAACTCTTCCGGCAACATCGACATGCCGAGGGCGATGCCGGCGAGCAGGCCGTCGAGCCAGCCGCCGCGCAGGGTCCCCCAGAGGACGACCACCAGCGCGGTGACGCCGCCGCCGAGGAGGGCGAAGAACCGCACCAGCCGTCCGGTCTGGACCTGGAGACGCGGGGCTTCGGTCTCCAGGGAGCGCAGCGACTGGCCGATCCGGCCGATCTCGCTCAGCGGACCGGTCGCCGTGACTTCGGCGAGGCCGGTTCCGCGCACCACCAGAGTTCCGGAGAAGACGTGGGCGAAGGCCTCTCCGCCGGGGCGCACCACCGCCGCGCGCGCGACCACGTCGCCCACCCGCTTGTCGACGGGAACGGATTCGCCGGTCAGCAGCGACTCGTCGGTCTGGAGATCGTGGCATCGGATCAGAACGGCGTCGGCCGGAACGCGATCGCCCTCGACCAGCACGACGAGGTCGCCGCGCACCACCTCGCGCCCGGCGATGCGCCGCTGCCGGCCTGCCCGAATCACCAGAGCACGCGGGCTGGTCAGATCGCGCAGCGCCTCGAGCACGCGCTCGGTGCGGCTCTCCTGGACCACCGTGATCACCACGGAGAGCGTGGCGAAGGCGAGCAGGACGAGGGCTTCCGTCGTGTCGCCGAGCAGCAGATAGACGCAACCGCCGCAGATCAGCAGCAGCAGCATCGGTTCGCGCAGCACCTCGAACACGATACGCAGCGGCGTCCGCCGCATCGCTCGGGGCAACTCGTTGAACCCTTCCGAGGCCGCGCGGCGCAGGGCTTCTTCGTCGCTCAGCCCGTCGAGAGGGGGGGAATGCGGGTCTGCGTCGGTCATCTGCGCTTTCCGCGGAACGGAGACGGGGAGAGTTTCCACTCTTTCGACGGGAAAGGCACCCCCGGAACGACGTGTCGATGGTCGAATGCCGTCCCGACGCGCCGCGGCCGATTCCGGACGGCGCTCGCGCCCGGATCGGTTATGATCGCATCGTCGACATCCCGGCGACGAACGGGTCGCGGGGACGGTTCGGCGCCACGTCGATCCCGAGCAGCCGCCGATCGAGGCGAGAACAGGAGCAGCCGGTGATCGACCTCGAGATCCGCCACGTCACAACCTATCGCTACCGCCGCCAGGTCGAGCTCTGGCCGCATCGGCTGCAGTTGCGGCCGCGCGAGAGCCGCGAACTGCGGCTGGTGTCGCTCAGTCTGGTGACGACGCCGTCGTCCACGCTGACCTGGTCGCACGACGTCTTCGGCAATGCCGTCGCCACCGCCACCTTCGCCGAGACGTCGAACATCCTGGTGATCGACAGCCTGGCGCGGGTCGGGCTCGACGTCGCCGCCTGGCCGATCTTTCCGATCGACCCTTCGGCGGCACGTTTCCCGTTCCGCTATTCCGACGGCGAGTGGGCCGATCTCGGGATGCTGTCGACGCCGCAGTACGCCGATCCGAACGGGCGGCTCAGGACCTGGGTCCAGGCCTTCGTGCGCGGCCCGTCGACCGACACGTTGGCGCTCCTGAAGGACATCGGCGCCGGCGTCTCCGCCTGGATCTCCTACCAGTCGCGCGACATGGAGGGCACGCAGACGCCGATCGAGACGCTCGATCGCGGCTGGGGCTCGTGCCGCGACTTCGCCGTGCTCTTCGCCGAGGCCGTCCGCACGCTCGGTTTCGGCGCGCGGATCGTCTCGGGCTATCTCCACGACCCGAGCCGCACCGCGATCGGTTCGTTCGGCGGCGGCTCGACCCATGCCTGGGCCGAGGTCTACGTGCCGGGCGCCGGCTGGATCACCTTCGATCCGACCAACCGCTCGTTCGGCGGGGCCGACCTGATCCCGGTCGCGGTCGTCCGCGACATCCGCAACGCCGTGCCGGTGTCGGGCAGTTTCCAGGGCGTGCCCGACGACCTCCTCGGCATGACCGTCGACGTCGCCGTCACGAGCTGACGAGGGCGGCGGCGACATCCCCGTCGCCACGTCCGGCGCAGTCCGCCCGATCTCGGAATGAGTAGATTCCGACCCTGTGCATCGGCGGGACCGTCGACGAGAATCCCGTCGGGTCGCAGCCGGCCGTTCCGACGGAAGCGGTGTGAGACGTCCCTCGTCCCCTGCCTCGGACGACGACCGCGATCAGCCGGATCGGTGCTCGCAATCCACCCGCACGACTCCGGCGCAATCGATCCGGCCGACCCGTCCACGGCCGTCGCGTCCGACCGACCCGCACACCGCCGGGCCAGCCTTCGACCTCGTCGCCGCGGCACGCCCCGAGCCGACGGGTCTTCCAACCTCTCGAAAGGACGACCGGTCATGATCGCCACCACGAGGAAGTTCCTTCTGCCCGTCGCGCTGATACTCACGCTGGGGGCCTGCGCCAACGCCCGCGACACCCGCATGGCCGAAGGTGCCGGCATCGGCGGCCTCGGTGGCGCCATCATCGGCGGTGCCGCCACAGACAGCGTCGGCGGCGCGCTCGTCGGCGGTGTCGCCGGCGCCGCGGTCGGTGCCGTGGTGGCGGACGCCACCCGCCCGCACCATCGCGCCCGCTCCTGCTACTTCAGCGCCGCTCTCGACCGACGCGTCTGCCGCTATCGCTGACCTGGCCGGCGATCGGCCGAGCGTCCGTCGCCGGGCCACCCCGCCCGGCGAAGGCGCCGGGCAGGACCTTCTCCTGCCCCTTTCCACGGCACCGGCAACCCCGCCCGCGCCGGTCGAACGATCGGTTTGCACGTGGCGACGACGATGAGCTTCTCCGGCCTTCCCTTCCTGCGTCGCGCTGCTCCCGCGCCCTGGGACCAGACGTTTCCGATCCGCGGCGAGATCTTCGGCATCGAACGCCTGGAACAACACGCGGCGAGCCTGGCGAGTGCCCAGTCGATCACCGATCGACCCCCGCGGGTCCTGCCGCTGCGTGCGCGTCTCGACGACAACGCCGCCGTGCTCCTCGCCGCCTATCGGACGAACGCGTCCGAGATCGAGAAGGGCCGCGACGTCGTGCCGGCGGCGGAATGGCTGCTCGACAACTACCACATCGTCGAAGAGCAGATCCGCGAGATCCGCGACGATCTGCCGCCCGGCTACTACCGCCAGCTGCCCAAGCTGGCGGACGGCCCCTTCGCCGGCTATCCGCGCGTCTTCGGCATGGCCTGGGCCTTCGTCACCCACACCGACAGCCACTTCGATCCCGAGACGCTGCGCCGCTTCGTCGTCGCCTATCAGAAGGTCCAACCGCTCACCATCGGCGAGTTGTGGGCGATCGCCATCACCCTGCGCGTCGTGCTGATCGAGAACCTGCGGCGCCTGAGCGACCAGATCGGTTCGGGGCTGATCGAACGCGCCGACGCCGACGCGCTGGCCGATCGTCTGGCCAAGGCCGGAGACACGCGTTCGGCGCTCGAGGCCGACATCTCGTCCCGTTCGCCGGGGCCCCTCTCCGACGTCTTCGCCGGTCAACTGGCCAAGCGGCTGCGCGATCTCGATCCGCGGGTGACGCCGGCCCTCGGCTGGCTCGAGGAGCGGCTCGGCCGGCAGGAGACCTCCGTCGCCGACGTGGTCCAGCGTGCTCAGCAACGCCAGGGCGCCTCCAACGTCTCGGCGCGCAACGTCATCACCTCGATGCGGCTGATCTCGGACATCGACTGGGCCGACCTGTTCGAGAGCGTCAGCCTCGTCGACGAGCGCCTGCGCGCCGAGAGTGCCTTCGCCGACATGGACTTCGCCACCCGCAATCTCTACCGCAACGCCGTCGAGCAACTGGCTCGCCGCTCGCCGCACAGCGAACTCGACGTGGCCGAACACGCCCTGCGCGCCGCCCGCGCCGCCGCGGCCGAGGCCGACGATCCGGGCGAGGCCGAGCGCTGCGGCGACCCCGGTCATCACCTCATCGCCCGCGGCCGCCGTGCCCTGGAACAGTGCCTGCGCTTCCGCCCGCCGCTACGCCTGCGGCTGAACCGCCTGGACGCCTCGCTCGGCATCGGCGGCTACGTCGGCGCCTCGGTGATCGTCGCCCTGGCGTTGCTGGCGGTGGCCCTGTGGGCCGTCGCATCGGCCGCCCCCGGCCTCGGTGTCGGCTGGTTGATCGCCCTGGGGGTGGTCGGCATCCTCCCCGCCGGCGAGACGGCGACCGCGCTGGTCGACCGTGCCGTCGTCTGGAGCTTCGGCCCGGTCGCCCTGCCGGGGCTCGAACTCGCCGACGGGGTGCCGACGTCGCTGCGCACTCTCGTGGTGGTGCCGACGCTGCTCACCGGCGCCGCCGACATCCTCGAACAGATCGAGCGGCTGGAGATCCACCATCTGTCGGGGGCCGGCGGCGATCTCGCCTTCGCACTCCTCACCGACGGGCTCGATGCCGCGACCGAGACGGTCGCAGGCGACGACGCCCTGCTCGCGACGGCGCGCGCCGCGATCGATGCCCTCAATCGGCGCCACGGCCCGGCGCCGAGCGGCGATCGCTTCCTGCTGCTGCATCGCCGCCGTGTCTTCGACGCGAGCGAGGGCATGTGGATGGGCTGGGAACGCAAGCGCGGCAAGCTGCACGAATTGAACCGCCTGTTGCGCGGCGCGACCGACACGACCCACGTGCCGCGCCCCGACGGCGGGCCTTCGGTGCCGACCGGCGTGCGCTTCGTCGTCACCCTCGACGCCGACACCCGCCTGCCGCGCGACGCGGTGATCCGGCTGATCGGCAAGATGGCCCACCCGCTCAATCGGGCCCGGTTCGATCCCGTCTCCCGCTGCGTCGTCGAGGGCTACGGCATCCTGCAGCCACGCGTCACGCCGTCGCTGCCGATCGGCCACGAGGGATCCGTCCACCAGCGGGTATTCTCCGGCCCCGGCGGCATGGACCCCTACGCCGCCGCCGTGTCCGACGTCTATCAGGACCTCTTCGGCGAAGGCTCCTATACCGGCAAGGGCATCTACGACGTCGATGCCTTCGAAGCGGCGCTCGAAGGCCGCGTGCCCGACGACACGATGCTCAGCCACGACCTGTTCGAAGGCGTCTTCGCCCGCGCCGGGCTCGCCTCGGACATCGAGGTGGTCGAGGAATATCCCGCCCGCTACGACGTCGCCGCCAAGCGCCTGCATCGCTGGACGCGCGGAGACTGGCAGCTGCTGCCGTGGATCTTCGGCACCACGCACGGACCGCTGGCGGTGCCGCCGGTCGGGCGCTGGAAGATGATCGACAATCTCCGCCGCTCGCTCGTCGCGCCGCTCACCCTGGCAACGCTCGCCGTCGCTTGGATGCTGCCGGGTCCGGCGGCGCTGCGCGCCACGCTGGCCGTCGTCGTCGCGATGGCGATCCCGGCCTTCATTCCCGTCGTCCATTCGCTGGTGCCGCGCCGGAGCGGCATCCGCCTCGGCAATCACGTCCGCGCGCTCCTCGGTGACGTCGAACTGGCGTTCGCCCGGACGCTGCTCTCGATCACGTTCCTCGCCGATCGTGCCTGGAGCATGGGCGATGTCGTCGTTCGCACCCTCCATCGTCTCCGTCGGACCCGTCGTCACCTGCTCGAGTGGACGACGGCCGCCCAGTCCCATGCCGGCTCGCGTCCCGGCGTCGTCGACGCCTGTCGCCGGATGGCGGGGGGAACCGTCGTCGGCCTCGGTCTCGCCGCCGTCGCGGTGGCGATCGAACCGTCGTCCTGGTTCGTCGCCGCGCCCTTCGCGCTGGCCTGGTTCGTCGCGCCGGCTCTGGCGTCGTGGGTGAGTCGGTCGCGGACCGCCGGCCGCGATCGGGCCGCCACGCCCGACGACACGCGGCATCTCCGCCTGATCGCACTCTCGACCTGGCGCTTCTTCGCGACCTTCGTCACGGCGGAAGGCAACTGGCTTCCGCCCGACAATTTTCAGGAAGACCCCGAGCCGGTGGTGGCCTATCGCACCTCGCCGACCAATCTCGGGCTCTACCTGCTCTCGGCGATCGCCGCCCGCGACTTCGGCTGGGCCGGCACCACCGAGACGGTCGAACGGCTCGAGGCCACGCTCGCCGCCATGGCCCGGCTTCCCACGCACAACGGCCATTTCTACAACTGGTACGACATCCGCGACCTGCGCGTGTTGCCGCCGGCCTACGTCTCCTGCGTCGACAGCGGCAATCTCGCCGGCCACCTGATCGTCGTGGCCAATGCCTGCGAGGAATGGCTCGACGGCACCGCCTCGCCCGAGATCCGCACCGGCCTGCTCGACATCCTCGCCCTGATCCGCCGTGCCGCCTACCTGCCGACCTCGGTCAGGGGCGATCGGCACCGCGCCTTCGTCACCCTGACGGACGAGATCGAGACCGAACTGAACGGCGCCCGGGCGATCGAGACGCTGCTGCCCGTCCTGACCCGGCTCGCCGGCAAGCTCGTCGATCTCGCCCGCGATCTCGCCCCCGCCGGCGACGACCACGCCGATGCGGCGTTCTGGTCGGGGACGTTCCTCGGCGCGGTTCTGGCCCACGACCACGATCGCACCGCGTATCCGAAGCTCGTCGATCGCCTGACGGCCGTGGCCGCCGCGGCCCGGGCGATGGCGACGGCGATGGACTTCGCCTTCCTGCTCGATCCCGAACGCAAACTCCTGTCGATCGGTTTCTCGGTCGACGACAACGATCTCGATCCCAACTGCTACGACCTGCTCGCCTCCGAGGCGCGGCTCGCCAGCCTCTTCGCGATCGCCAAGGGCGACGTCGAGACCCGTCACTGGTTCCGTCTCGGTCGCTCGGCGACCCCGCTGGGCGTCGGTTCGGCGCTGATCTCGTGGTCGGGGTCGATGTTCGAGTACCTGATGCCGTCGCTGGTGATGCGCGCGCCGGCCGGCAGCCTGCTCGAGCAGACCAACCGGCTGGTGGTCGAGCGCCAGGAGGCCTACGGCCGGGCGCATGGCATTCCCTGGGGCATCTCGGAATCGGCCTACAGTGCCCGCGACCTCGAGCTGACCTATCAATATTCGAGCTTCGGCGTGCCCGGCCTCGGGCTGAAGCGCGGTCTGGCGCAGAATCTGGTGATCGCGCCCTATGCCACCGGGCTCGCCACCATGGTCGACCCGCACGGCTCCCGCCGCAACTTCGACCGTCTCGCCGCGATCGGCGGCGCCGGCCGCCACGGCTTCTACGAGGCGCTCGACTTCACTCCGTCCCGCCTGCCCGACGGCACGGCGGTGGTGATCGTCCACTCCTACATGTCGCATCACCAGGGCATGACCATCGTCGCGATCGCCAATGCGCTTCAGGGTGGCCGGATGCGGTCGCGGTTCCATCGCGAGCCGATGATCCGGGCCTGCGAGCTGCTGTTGCAGGAGCGGATGCCGCGCGACGTCGCCACCGCCCGCCCGCGCGCCGAGGAGATGAAGGCCGTCGCCGGCGCCGGCGTGGTGCGGGGTCTGACGGTGCGGCGCGTCGACGCGCCGAACGACGGCCCGCCGATCACCCATCTCCTGTCGAACGGCCGCTACGCGGTGATGGCGACCGCCACCGGCGGCGGCTACAGCCGCTGGCAGGACATCGCCGTGACGCGCTGGAGCGAGGACGCCACCCGCGACGCCGACGGCGCCTTCGTCTTCCTGCGCGACACCGCCAACGGTCGGGTCTGGTCGGCGACTGCCGGTCTGCTCGGCGGCGACGAGGTGGTGTTCGGCGAGGATCACGCCGACTACGTCCATCGCGACGGTTCGCTCACCACCACCCTGGAGGTTCTGGTCTCCGGCGAGGACGACGGCGAGGTCCGCCGTGTCTCGCTGACCAACACCGGCCGGCGGACCCGCGAGATCGAGCTCACCTCCTACGCCGAACTGGTGCTCACCGGCGTCGCCGCCGACGCGGCGCATCCCGCCTTCGCCAAGATGTTCGTCGAGACGGAGTATGTGCCGGAATTCGGCGCCCTGCTGGCGACCCGCCGTCGGCGCTCGCCCGACGAGACGCCGGTCTGGGCCGCTCATTTCGCCGTCGTCGAGGGCGAGACCATCGCCGAGCCGCAATGGGAGACCGACCGCGCCCGCTTCCGTGGCCGCAGCCGCCCGATCGCCGCGAGCGCCGTGCTGGTCGACGGCCTGCCGCTCTCCGGTTCGGTCGGCACGGTGCTCGACCCGATCTTCGCGCTGCGCCGCCGGGTGAAGGTGCCGGCCGGCAAACCGACCCGCGTCGCCTTCTGGACGGTGGTGGCGTCGTCGCGGGACGAGGTCCTGGCCCTCGTCGACACCCATCACGACCGCAGTGCCTTCGACCGCGCCAAGACGCTCGCCTGGACCCAGGCCCAGGTGCAGCTGCGCCATCTCGACATCGATCCGGTCGAAGCGGCCGACTTCCAGCGCCTCGCCGCACCGATCCTCTATGCCGATCCCCGCTTCCGGGCCTCCTCGGACGCCATCGTCCGCGGCGCCGCTCCGCAGTCGAGCCTGTGGCCGCACGCGATCTCCGGCGATCTTCCGATCGTCCTCATGCGCATCGACGACAGCGAGGATCTGCCCTGTGTCCTGCAGTTGCTGCGTGCCCACGAATATTGGCGGATGAAGCGGCTCGCGGTCGATCTGGTGATCGTCAACGAGCATGCGCCCTCCTACGTGCAGGATCTCCAGGCCGCGATCGAGACGGCGCTGCGCTCCAGCCAGTCGCGCCCGAAGTTCGGCGACGAGCCGGCACGCGGCACCGTCCATGCCCTCAGGGCCGACATGATGAGCGTCGAGGCGCGCGCGCTGATCGAATCCGTCGCCCGTGTGGTGTTGATCGCCCGACGCGGGCCCTTCGCCGATCAGCTCGCCCGCGCGACGGCGTCGTTCCCCGTCGCGGCGGCGCCGATCCGCAGGGCGCGCAGGGCGTCGCTGTCGCTCACCCGGATGTCGGACGACGCGCGCCCCGACCTCGCGTTCTTCAACGGTCTCGGCGGTTTCGCCGACGACGGCCGCGAATACGTCGCCATCCTCGACGACGACCGCACCACGCCGGCCCCATGGGTCAACGTCGTCGCCAATCCCGACTTCGGCTTCCAGGTCTCGACCGAGGGCTGCGGCTACACCTGGAGCGAGAACAGCCGCGAGAACCAGATCACCCAGTGGTCGAACGATCCGGTCGTGGACCCTTCCGGCGAGGCCTTCTATGTCCGCGACGAGGTGACCGGCGAGTTGTGGAGCCCGACGGCCCAGCCGATCCGCGACGGCGGCACCTACGTCGCCCGCCACGGCTTCGGCTATAGCCGCTTCGAGCACGACGCCCACGGCATCGCGCTCGCGCTGACGCAGTTCGTACCGATCGCCGGATCGATCAAGATCTCGCGGCTCGTCCTGCACAATCTGACGTCGCGACCGCGGCGACTGTCGGTCACCGCCTATGCCGAATGGGTGCTGGGCACGCGCCGTGGCGCCTCCGCGCCCTTCGTCGCCACCGCGCTCGACGCCGAGACCGGTCTCCTCGTCGCACGCAATCCCTGGAGCCTCGGCTTCTCGGGTCGTGTCGCCTTCGCCGATCTCGCCGGCCGCCAGACCGCCTGGACCTGCGACCGAACCGAGTTCCTCGGCCGCAACGGCTCGCCCGCGGCGCCGGCCGCCTTCCACGGGCACGCCCCACTCGGCGGTCGTGCCGGTGCCGGCTTCGACCCCTGCGCCGCGCTCCAGCGCACGGTCGAGCTCGCCCCGGGCGAGACGGTCGAGGTGGTGTCCTTCCTCGGCGAGTGCCGCACCATCGAGGAAGCGCGGAGCCTGATCGCGCAGTGGCGCACCGCCGATCTCGACGCCGCCTTCGCCGAGGTCACGGCGCATTGGCGGACACTGCTCGGTACGGTGCAGGTCTCGACCCCCGACCCCGCGATGGACGTGATGCTCAACGGCCGTCTGCTGCATCAGACGATCGCCTGCCGCATCCTGGCGCGTTCCGCCTTCTATCAGGCGAGCGGCGCCTACGGGTTCCGCGACCAGCTCCAGGACGGCATGGCGCTGTCGACGGCGTTGCCGGCCGAGACCCGCCGCCATCTGCTGCGCGCCGCCGGCCGACAGTTCGTCGAGGGCGACTTCCAGCACTGGTGGATGCCGGGCACCGGCATCGGCGTCAGGACGCGGATCTCCGACGACCGGGTCTGGCTCGGCCATGCCGTCGCCACCTATGTCGCCACGTCGGGGGACGCCGCCGTGCTCGACGAGGTCGTGCCCTTCCTCACCGGCCCGCGCCTCGGTCCCGGCGACCACGACGCCTATTTCCAGCCGATGATCGCCGACGAATGCGCGACGCTCTACGAGCATTGCGCCCTCGGCCTCGACCGCTGCATCGAGCTCGCCGGAGTCCACGGCCTGCCGCTGATCGGCACGGGCGACTGGAACGACGGCATGAACCGGGTCGGCGAAGGCGGCCAGGGCGAGAGCGTCTGGCTCGCCTGGTTCCTCTTGAAGACCATCGCGCAGTTCGTGCCCTTCGCCGACGCCCGCGACCCCGTCCGCGCGGCGCGCTGGCGCGACCATGCCGCGTTGCTGCGCGCCCGCGTCGAGGCGGAGGCCTGGGACGGCGCCTGGTATCGCCGCGCGACCTACGACGACGGCACGTGGCTCGGCTCGGCGGCGAGCGACGAGTGCCGGATCGATTCCATCGCCCAGTCCTGGGCGGTGTTGTCGGGGGCCGCCGATCCGCGCCGCGCCGCCACCGCGATGGAATCGCTGGACCGGTTGCTGGTGCGCGAGGACGACGGCCTCGCCCTGCTCTTCACGCCGCCCTTCGACGCGACGACGCACGATCCCGGCTACATCCGCGGCTATCCGCCGGGTCTGCGCGAGAACGGCGGCCAATACAGCCATGCCGCCATGTGGGCGATCCTGGCCCATGCCGCACTCGGCGACGGCGATCGCGCCCATCGCCTCTTCGCACTCCTCAACCCGATCGCGCATGCCCTGACGCCCGAGGCGGTCGAGCGATACGCGGTCGAGCCCTATGTCGTCGCCGCCGACGTCTATTCGGTGGCGCCGCACGTCGGCCGTGGCGGCTGGACCTGGTACACCGGCGCCGCGGGCTGGATGTACCGCGCCGGTGTCGAGGGCATCCTCGGCATCCGTCGCGCCGGCGAGACCCTCGTCGTCGCCCCCTGCCTTCCCGCCGCATGGCCCGGCTTCTCGGCCACGGTGACGATCGGCGCGTCGCGGATCGACCTGCGCGTCGAAAAGCCGGTCGGCGTGCGGACACGTGTGATCGGGGAAGTGACCCTCGACGGCGCCGCGATGATCCTCGGCGACGACGGTGCGGTCCATGTCGACCTCGCGCCCGGACACCACGTCCTGGTGGTCGCCATGGGAACCGCGTGAGCCGGCGGACGCGCATGGGCCTCTCCGTCGGCGGGGGCGGACGGGTTCGCGGGCACGACGAAAAACCGCGCCGTTGGGACGGCGCGGTCGGGATCGGTCAGATCTGGGGGACGAGGTCGGTGTCGAAGGCGCGCGCCGCAGAGGCGTCACGCCGCGCGCGTCGTGGTGGCGCCGCGCTTGCGGCCGGAGCCGGGGCGGCGGGCGATGCGATCGCTCCGTGCCAGCCCTCGGACGACGTCGGCAGATCGCCGGCGACGTCGACGTGGGCGGCGACGCTGTCTTCGCGTAGGGTCTTTTCGGAGAAACGCAGATCGAGAAGGCGGCCGTCGTCGGTGCGCAGCCGAATGCCGCGGCGCCCGAAGGCGCGCCCGAGGCCGGCGGCGCTCGAGCGGATCTCGCCGCTGCCGACGACGACGTGTGGTCCGACGGCGAAGCCGTCGATGTCGTAGGAGGCGCGGGCAATGTCCCGTCCCTCCGCCGAGACGACGCCGTGGCCGTGAAGTCTGCCGAGGTAACGCAACGTGGGCCTCCGATCGACGCGCCTCTCAGGCGGGGCGTGAATCCGCTTCGAGGATGGCGTCCAGTTCAGCCGGGTCGATGGCGACGACCTGACGGGCCGTCCCGGAGATCTCGATCGCCGGAACGTGCAGCATGGTGGCCGTGCGGCGAAAGGCGAGGAACGAGATGCCGATGATCTCCTCCTCGTCGGTCACCACCCGGTAGGTTCCGGCCGGCTGGACGCCGTCGAGCCCGGAGGTCCGGAACGGATGCGACAGGGTGACCAGCGCCTCGCTGGAGCGGACGGACATGGTCATTTCTTCTTCTTGCGGTCGTTCATCGCCGCGACCATGGCCTCGCCGGAGTTGGCGGCCACGACGATCGCCTCCTTGGGCTTGTCGACCTTGGGTTTTCGGATTTCGCGATTGCCGCGCTTCTGACCTTTGGCCATGACGGCCTCCTCTTCGTCGGTTGAACCCGCACGCGTTCCGGGGCGGGCGGTGCCCGCCCCGCGCAGAACCCGCCGGCGTCTCGTTCGAGGCGCCGGAGCGGATCGGTCAGGCCAGGACGGCGAGGCGATCGGCCGAGATCTTGCCCGTGACCGGATCGGTCACCAGTTCGAATCCGAGCTTCTGGCCCGGAAAGAGGTCGCCGAGGCCGCAGCGCTCGACCGCCGAGATGTGCACGAAGGCATCCTTCTCGCCGTCGTCGGGCTGAATGAAGCCGAAGCCCTTCTGGGCATTGAACCATTTCACGGTTCCGGTGGACATGTTCAATTCCTTTCACGTATTTCCGAAAATCACTTTTCAGAAAATCGAATATCTCTTGCAGACAACGACCAACCGTCGGCGCAATTGACATTGCACACGATCATCGTTTCGAGCTTTCATTCGATTTTTTCACAGTGCGCTCTCCAAGAAAATATTGCAATCGATTTCGGATTTATTTTCCGGTGTCTTCAAAAAAACATAGACTTCGTTCAGCTTTTGCAAATATTTTCCGAACACGTCGTTCGCGGCCTTCATCGGCCATGGACAGGGTCGAACCGAGATCTCGGGACGATCGACGACGAACCGCCCCCGGCACGACGCCGGTGCGGCGACCGGGCTCCGCCGCTCGAAACAACGGTCGACATCGCCGCCGACGGGTCGCACGACACCGTCTCGTTCGACCGCACCGGTGATCGGCGCGATCGAACGCCGATCGGCGAGCCCGACGCGCATCCATCCATCGAAGAAGGAATCCGACCATGAAGATGAAATTCCAGGCCGGCCAGGAAGCCGTGTGGACTCCCGGGCCTTCGGCGCGACCGCAGCGCTGCACCGTGATCCGCGCCATGCCGAGCGAGACGGCCGCGCGGGTCTACCGCATCCGGCGCGCCTCGGAATCCTGCGAGCGCTCCGTACCGGAAGACTCGCTGTCAGCGTTCCGTCCGTCCGAGCGCGAACGGATCTTCGACAATTGAGGTGACGACGGGGGTCCCGCCGCGCCCTCCCCGCGGCATCGCTCTTGCTGGGCCTTCTCCGAGCCACCGCGAATGGAGGAAACCCGACAATGGCGATCGTGACGTTCTGGGAGAAGCCCGGCTGCGCCAACAACACGCGGCAGAAGGGGCTGCTCGCCGCCTCCGGCCACACGGTCGTCGCCAGGAGCCTGCTCACCGAACCTTGGGAGGCGGCGCGGCTCAGGTCCTTCTTCGGCGACAGGCCGGTCGCCGACTGGTTCAACCGCGCGAGCCCGCGGGTGAAGGCCGGCGAGGTGGTGCCGGAAACCGTCTCGGAAACCGAAGCGATCGCCGCGATGCTGGCCGATCCGCTGCTGATCCGCCGGCCGCTGATGGAGGTCGGTGACGTCCGCTCCGTCGGTTTCGACGTCGCGGCGGTCGATGCCTGGATCGGGCTCTCCGCGGCCACCGCGCCGATGAGCGAGGCCTGTCCCAAGGGCGACGCCCCGCATCCCCCCTGCCCCGATCCGACCGAAGCGACGAAGACGGCGTGAGCCGCGCCCTCAGGGCGTGATCCTGACGGGTCCGCTCTCGGGCGTGATCCGGGTCGGCGCCGACGGATCGCCCGAGCTCTGCGGCATCTCCGGGTTCTGGAACTCGAAGATGCGACGGAAGATGCCGGGGGCGACCGCCGACAGCGGGTTGATCTGCAGCACCGGATCCTCGATCGGACCGACGACGCGGAAGGTCACGCCGACCAGGCCCTCGTTGGAGCCCGAGCCGGTGATGGCGCCGAAGATCGGAATGCGACCGGCGAGATTGTTGAGGCCGAAGGCCGGGATATAGGTGCCCGACAGCGACAGGCGCTGGCCGGTGACGTCGATCTGGCCGTTGGCGGTGGCGCCGACCGAGGCACCCTTGGCGACGCCCTCGGTGACGTCGATGATGCCGTCGTGCATGACGAAACGCACCTGGGCACGGTCGAAGTTGGTCGAGCGATCGAAGTCGACGCGACGCAGCAGGATGCGGCGGGTGCCGTCGGCGGCCTCGGTCGAGGCGACGCGGCCGGCCTTGGGTTCGGCGAGCAGATGGAAGTCGACGAGGCGCAGCGTGCCCTCCGACGTGCCGGGCACGCCGAGCCGCGACGACAGCGCCAGCGTGCCGCCCTGGATGCGGTCGAAGAGGTCGAGGAAGCTCAGGACCGATCCGGCATCCTCGGACGCCACGGTGAAGCGGCGGTAGCCGGTCTCCGGGCGGATGGCGAGCGACAGCGGCTTGCGCGAGGCGGCGGTGCGGGCGCGCGCCTCGAGCGTCTGGAAGGCGCCGGCCTTCCAGCGACCGTCGACCACCACGTCGGACATGGTGACGTCGTTGAAGCCGAGAACCTTGCCGGCCTTGAGCTTGAGGACGATGTCGGGCCCGGCCGCCGCCTCGCCGCCCGCCTCGCCGCCCGAGGCCTTGCGGCTGGTCTTGAGCAGGCCGCGCACGTCGACGCTTCCCGCATCGAGCGTCACCGTGGTGACCTTGTCGGCACCGCGCGTCACCTTGAGCTTCGCACTGTCGCCCTTGCGCAGCTGGAAGCGCGAGAAATCGGCGGAGACCACGTTGTGGTCCTTGTCGAGCAGGACGTTGCCGCGGATCGACAGGCCCTCGCTCTCCATCACGATGTTGTCGACGTGACGGCCCTTGTCGTCGTCCCACAGGTCGAAGGTCGCCTTGGCGGGCACGCCCGGCCCCTTGGTCCAGCCGACGGCGACGAGGTTGAGCCGCGCCGGCGAGAGATCGGCCTCGATGCGACTGCGGTTCTGCGCCGGGTCGGGCTGCGACACCGAGAGGCCGATGGCGCCCTCGACGGCGCCGCCGAGGTCGATGCCCATGCGCTGGCGGGCGGCGTCGTCGACCTCCATCTTGAAGTCGCGCTTCTCGCCGACCTTGGAGCCGTGGGCGTCGAAGACGTGGACGTCGGCGGGCACACCGTCGACGACCGCGCGGCCGGAGACGTCGACGCCGCGGGCATCGGCGACGATCTTGAACTTGCCGTCCTGGAAGCGGCGGCCCTGGATCGGCTGCTGCGAGCCGAAGCCGTCGAGTTGCGCCTCGATCCGGTAGTCGATCGACTTGGTGTTGATCGGCTCCTCGAAAGTCACCTCGACCTGCGACGAGACCGAACCGGTGCCGGAAAGGCCGGTCGCGGCGAGGCCGGCCTGCGACAGGACCGCCAACGGCTCGGCGTCGGCGATCTCGGCGAGCGCGGCGACGTCGCCCGTGACCCTGGTCGTGATGATCCCGTGCGCCGGCTTGCGGAACATGTCGACGACGGCGAAGCGCAGCGTCTCGACGGTCGCCTCGCGCCCCCTGGTGGCGACTCGGCCTTTGTCGATCACCGCCTCGAAGCGGCGCTCGGCGACCGAGACTCGGCCCTCGGCGGCGGTGACCGGCGGCACGTTGCCGAGCGGCACGAAGCGCAGGCCGTCGAAGCGGCCGTTCATCTGCACCGCATTGGCGGGCCAGGTCTCCTGGCGGTCGAAGCGCGGCATGTCGAGGCGGACGCGCAGGTCGGAGACGCGGCCTGCGGAGACGTTCTTGATGAACCACGCCCGCGCGTCCGCCGCCACCCAGTGCGGCCACGCATGGGCGATCTCGACGGTCGAGAGCGGCGAGAACTGGACGTCGTAGACGAGGCGCGGGTCCTCACCCGACAGGTCCAGGCGACCGGCGGAGCGCAACGTCACGGCGCCGAAGGCGACCTCGCCGGTCGTCACGTCGAGAAAGCGTGTCTTCGGATCGAAGGAGCCCTCGAGCCTGCCGCTCCGGATCGGCACGGCCGTACCGGCGACGTCGCGCGGGCGCAGCTGGCCCGGATCGAGCGCCAGATCGTAGGTCCAGATGCCGCCCGTCGCCGCCGGCGGCGCGATGCGGCCGTGGAGGTTCCAGCGGGTCTCGCCGATCGCCGCAGTGGCGCGCTCGACCGAGAAGACCCGGTCGCGCGGGTTCCACACGGCATGCATGTCGGCCTCGTCGAACAGGATCTCGTCTTCCGGCATCCGGCCGAAGCGGAAGACGCCCGCCCCGAGATGCAGATCGAGATCGGCGCCGTCGAAATGGCCGTTCGCGGCATAGCCGAGCTTCAGCGTCGGATAGAAGGGCGTCGTCAGCGCGAAGGCCGGACCGCCGGCGCCGAGCAGGTCGGCGAAGGTCACGTCTTCCGCCGAGAAGACGAGGCGATGACCGCCGTCGTCGCGGGCGGTGCGGGTCAGCCGCATGTTCCAACGGCCGACCTCGCCGCGGGCCGAGACGCCGGCGTCGAGGTCGCCGCCCGGACCGTCGATCACCGCGTCGATCTCGACGTCGACGAGGGCGATGTCGCGGCGGTTGCCGGAAGGCGCGACATGGGCGATCTCGGTGCGGCCGCCGCGCAGCGACACGGTCTGGAAGCCCTGGTCGCGGGCGAGGCCGAGCAGACGGTCGAGGCCGACGTCGACGGCCTCGGCGAGCCGAGTGGAGACGGGAACGGTCGGACCGGCCCGTCCCGGCACCGGCGCGGCGCCGTCGGCGGCGGCGGGTGCCGTCGCGGGCGCAGGCGTCGCGGGCGCAGGCGTCGCGGGCGCGGCATCGGGGCGCTGCTGCGGCAGCGGCGCGTCGGTCGCATCGGGGCGCTCGCGCAGCTCGGCGGTATCGAGGACGAGATGGGGATCGACGATCTCGATCGCCCGCGGCCTGACCTTGCCGACGAGCAGCGGCAGCAGGCGCAGGCGCACCACGAGGTGCGGCACGTCGAGGGCCAGCGTCGTGTCGCGGCGGACCGCGACGTCGCCGAGCGACAGCGAGACGCCCTCGGCCCAGCTCCAGTCGAGGCCGGCGGCGCGCACCTCGGCCGTCGCGCCGGGGCCGCCTAGTCCGGCGAGCGCGCCTTCGGCTGCGCGCACGGCGGCTTCGGTCTCGATCGGCCCGCGCGACAGGAGGACGACCAGGCCGAGCAGGAGGGCTGCGACGACGGCGCCCGACGCCAGACAGACGCCCAGCACCACGCGACCGCAGCGGCCGACGAAACGGCCGAGGTCGCGACGCTGTGGCGTCCCGGATTCTGCATTGTCGAGCGGAGCGTCCTGCAATCCCGTCGGTCTTCTCTTCGGCGGATCGCCCGTGATCCGGCCCTGTCGATGTCGGCGGGTCGAATCGCGCCGGCGGCACGGTTCTCCCGAACGACGCACTACACGGTTCGCCAGCGGTCGTCGAACCGCTTGCGGGCCGGTCGCGGCCGAGGCTAGGCTCGGTCGAACCGACGAGCCGTCGCGCGCGCCACGCGCCGACAGCCTCACCATCACATCGAGACGAAAGGAAGGCGAACATGGCCCTCGCCGTCGGAGACACCGCCCCCGACTTCACGCTCGCCGGCGATCGCGGCACGGTGTCGCTCGCCGCGCTGCGCGGCCGCCCGGTCGTCGTCTACTTCTACCCGAAGGACGACACCTCGGGTTGCACCAAGGAGGCGATCGCCTTCACCGGCCTCCTCCCCGAGTTCGAAAAGCGCGGCGCCACCGTGATCGGCATCTCGCCCGACGGGGTCAAGGCGCACGAGAAGTTCCGCGCCAAGCACGCGCTCGGTGTCGAGCTCGGCGCCGACCCGGACAAGGCCGCGCTCGAGGCCTATGGCGTGTGGGTCGAGAAGTCGATGTACGGCCGCAGCTACATGGGCGTGGAACGGGCGACCTTCCTCGTCGATGCCGCCGGCAAGATCGCGGCGATCTGGCGCAAGGTGAAGGTCGCGGGCCATGCCGAGGCGGTGCTCGCCGCGGTAGACGCCCTCACCCGCTGAGCCCTCCCCGCCCCGTTCCGGCACGACCGCGGGCGGGGCGGAACAAGCAAATCTTAACCCTAACGAAGTCTAATCGTCCCGAGCCGCAGAGCCCCTCCGAGGCCTTTCGAGACGAGCCCCATGGACGACAGATCGCGCCCCTTCGGACGCCGCGCCGACCTGCACAAGATCACCATCGTCCACGGTGACCGGGTGCGCGCCTTCCACGTCGACACGCGACTGGTGACCGGTGGCGCCGCCGTCCTCGGGGCCTTCGCCTTCGCCTGGGTGGCGACGACCGCCGTCCTCTTCGTCCGCGACGAGTTCTTCACCGATCCGCTGTCGCGGCAGGTCCGCACGGAGCGTGGCTACGAGGACCGGGTCGCGGCGCTGCGCGCCGAAGTCGACCGCATCAACGCCCGCCAGCTGATCGACCAGGACGCCTTCGAGGCCAAGCTCGACGGGCTCGTCGCCCGTCAGGCGAAGCTCGGCGAGGTTCAGGCGAAGGTCTCCGGCCTCGCCGCCAGGATCGGCGATCTCGGGCTCGCCACCGGGTCGATCAAACCGCCGGTGATCGCGCCGGTCGGCGCCGCCCTCGCCCCGCCGCCCACCGCCGCGACCGCGACGCCCGCACCGTTCGCCCCGCCGCCGGCAGCCGCCCCCGCGGTGCAACCCCTCGACACCGAGAAATTCGCCACGCCGCTGCGCTCGTCGTGGCTCTCCGGTGGCGGCCGTCCCGGCGCGACCCGCGACGCTGGCGCCCGCATCGCCGCGGCGGAACACCAGATCGATGCCTTCGAGAAGAACCAGACCGCGGTGCTCGCCGGTCTCGTCGACGTCGCCGAGAGCCGCAACCGCGCCTGGACCCGGGCGCTCGCCCGCGTCGGCTTCAAGGTTCCCGATGCCCCTCCCGCCCCGCGCACGCCCGCCGCTCCTCGGCCGGGCGATGCCGTGGGCGGCCCCTTCGTGCCGGTGCCGCCGGATGCACTCGCCCGCGCCGAGACCGCGCTCGGCCGCCTCGCGGCGATCCGCAGCCTCGCGGCCAAGCTGCCGCTCGCCCGACCGCTGACGGGCGAACGCACCGTCACCTCGGACTTCGGCGTGCGCACGGACCCGTTCCTCGGCACGGCGGCGCTGCACACCGGCCTCGACTTCCGCGCCGAGACCGGCGAGCCGATCCGCGTGACGGGTCCCGGCGTCGTGACGGGGGCGGGCCGCCAGGGCGGCTACGGGCTCTGCGTCGACGTCGACCACGGCAACGGCGTGGTGACGCGCTACGGCCACATGTCGTCGATCTCGGTGTCGCCGGGCGATCGGCTGAAGGCGGGCGACGTCGTCGGTCTCGCCGGCTCGACCGGACGCTCGACCGGGCCGCATCTGCACTACGAGACGCGGGTGGCGGGCGAGCCGGTCGACCCGCGCGACTGGCTGGACGCCGGCCGCACGCTGGGGTTCTGAGAACAGTCGGGAACCGGAACCGACAGTGTCCCGTTTGTTCGGCTTCATGTTGAGGTGCGAGCGCGAGCGAGCCTCGAAACACGAAGCCACCGACGGGCGGTGCCACTCGGTCCTTCGCCCTTCGAGGCTCGGCTGCGCCGAGCACCTCAGGATGACGGACCTCTGCACACGCCCCGAAGCAAAGGGATCATTCCCGAAGCATCGTGAGAACTCACCCGCCGAAAGCCGGCCACACCACGTACCAGGCGAAGAGCAGCGCGCCGAAGCCGATCCGGTACCAGGCGAAGACGCTCAGGGTGTGATGCGCGACGTAGCGGATCAGGAACTTCACCACGACGATCGCCGTGACGAAGGCGACGACGAAGCCGACGGCGATGCCGAGGGCTTCCTTGCCGCTCATCTGCGCGCCGTTCTTGGCGAGGTCGAGGACCGTGGCGCCGAGCATGGTCGGGATCGCCAGGAAGAACGAGAAGTCCGTCGCCGCCGAACGCGACATGCCGCCGAGCATGCCGCCGACGATGGTGGCGCCCGAACGCGAGGTGCCCGGGATCATCGAGACGACCTGCGACAGGCCGACGATCAGCGCCTGTTTCCAGGTGATCGCCTCGGCGATGTCGGTGGAGACCGGGTGCCGGCGTTCCTCGACCCACAGGATGATCACGCCGCCGACCATCAGCGTCACCGCGACGATCCACGGCTTGAAGAGCCAGGCCTTGATCAGCTTGATGGCGAGGAAGCCGATGATCGCGGAAGGAATGAAGGCGACCAGGACGGCACCGGCGAAGGCGATCGCGGTCGGGTCGCGCCGCAGCACGCCGCCGATCAGGTTGAGGATCCGGTCGCGGAAGAGCCAGCACACCGCGAGGATCGCGCCGAGCTGGATCACCACCTCGAACACCTTGCCCGAGCCGCTGTCGAAGGCGATGAAGTCGTCGACCAGGATCATGTGACCGGTCGAGGAGACGGGCAGGAATTCGGTCAGGCCCTCGACGATGCCGAGAACGGCGGCCTTCAGGAGATAGACGAGATCCATCACGATCCTCGGGAAGACGGTCGGCCGGCGTCGCGGCCGAGGGCATCCGGCGCAGGGCCGGACGAGCGAAGGGCGGCCGCAGCCGCCCCTCGGACGTTCAGTCGATGTCCTCGACGACCGCGGTCGCCGCACCCTTGACGCGGGCGGCGAGCGAGGCCTCCATGAACTCGTCGAGGCCGCCGTCGAGCACCTTCTGCGGATCCGTCGTCTGTACGCCGGTGCGCAGGTCCTTGACCATCTGGTAGGGCTGCAGGACGTAGGAGCGGATCTGGTGGCCCCAGCCGATGTCCGTCTTGGCGGCGGCTTCGGCGTTGGCCTTTTCCTCGCGCTTCTTCAGCTCGGCCTCGTAGAGGCGGGCGCGCAGCATGTCCCACGCCTTGGCGCGGTTCTTGTGCTGCGAACGCTCGGCCTGACAGGCGACCGCGATGCCGGTCGGGATGTGGGTCAGGCGGACGGCCGAGTCGGTCGTGTTGACGTGCTGACCACCGGCGCCCGACGAGCGATAGGTGTCGACGCGCACGTCCGATTCCGAGATCTCGATGTCGATACTGTCGTCGACCACCGGGTAGACCCAGGCGGAGGCGAAGGACGTGTGGCGACGCGCGGCGCTGTCGAAGGGCGAGATGCGGACGAGACGGTGCACGCCCGATTCGGTCTTCAGCCAGCCGTAGGCGTTCTCGCCCTTCATGACGTAGGTGACGGACTTCAGGCCCGCCTCTTCGCCCTCGGAGGCTTCCACCACCTCGACCTTGAAGCCGCGACGCTCGGCCCAGCGCACGTACATGCGCGCCAGCATCTGCGCCCAGTCCTGAGACTCGGTGCCGCCGGCGCCGGCGTGGACTTCGAGATAGGCGTCGAAGCCGTCGGCCTCGCCGGAGAGCAGGGCCTCGACCTGACGCTTGGCGACGTCGTGGCCGAGCTGCTTCAGCGCCTCTTCGGCCTCGGCGACGACCGCCTCGTCGTCTTCCATCTCGCCGAGCTCGAGCAGCCCGACGTTGTCGTCGAGATCACGGCCGATCGAGGCGACGATCTCCACCGCCTTGGCCAGCTTGTCGCGTTCGCGCATCAGCTTCTGCGCGTTGGCGGGATCGTTCCACAGGTCGGGGCTTTCGGAGAGCGCGTTCAGCTCGTCCAGTCGTTTGAGCGCGACATCCCAGTCAAAGATGCCTCCTCAGCAGGCTGAGCGCCTGCTGGATCTCGTCCACGACGGACTGGATCTCTGCCTTCATCGGACCATTCCTCGAATGAGAATCTGGGGCGGGGCCTCACGCCCCGCGACGGGCGCGGACCATAGCCACGGGGGCGCGGGAAGTAAACGCGCGAAACGAGACGACGCCGCCTCGGGGTCGAGACGGCGTCGCGAGAGGGGACGCGAGGCTCAGGCGGCGCGGCCGCCGTGGGCGACCTCGCGAGCGCGCTCGAGGAAGGCGTGGACCGACTGCTGCAGCCGCTCGGTCTGCTCGGCGAGCTCTCCGGATGCACCGGCGACGCGGTCGGCGGCCTTGCCGGTCTCGCCGGCGGCCTGGGCGACGTTGCCGACGTTGGAGGAGACCTCGTCGGTGGCGGACGAGGCCATCTGCATCGAGCGGGCGATCTCCTGGGTGGCGGAGATCTGCTCCTGGACGGCGGAGGAGATGGCCACCGAGGTGGCGGCGATCTCGGAGACGACGTCGGTGATGCCCTCGATCGAGGTCATGCACAGGCGGGCGCGCTCGTCGACCGCCTGGATGCGCTCGGCGATCGACGCGGTCGCGGTCGCGGTCTGGTCGGCGAGCGCCTTGACCTCGGTCGCCACGACGCCGAAGCCGCGGCCGGCCTCGCCGGCCCGCGCCGCCTCGATGGTGGCGTTGAGGGCGAGGAGCTTGGTCTGTTCGGCGACCGAGCGGATCAGGTCGACGACGCCGACGATGTCGGAGACCGCGCCGGTCAGATCGGCGATCGCCTGGCGGCTCTCGCCGACGCGGGTCGCGGCATGGCCGGCGACCTCGCGGGCGAGCTCCGACTGGCGGGCGATGTCTTCGACCGAGGCGGTCAGCTGCTCGGTGGCGGCGGCAACGGTGGAGACGGTGACCGAGGTCTCCTCGGCCGAGGCACCGATCGTGGTGGAGCGATGCTCGGTGTCGACGGCGGTGGCGCGCATCGTCACGGCGGAACGGGCGAGGCTCTCGACCGCGGCACCGAGCGAACCGGTGACGCCGCCGACGGTCGCCTCGAACTCGTTCATCACGCGGGAAAATCCGGCGAGGCGCGCCTCGATGGTGGAGACCGCCTCGTTCATCACCTGGGAGGCCTGGCCGAAGGTGCCGACCATGCCGCGTTCGACGATGCGGCGATGGTTGCGGCCATCGCGGATGCAGGCGAGCGTCGCCTTGGCCTCGCGGACGAAGGCGTCGGTGACGTCGAGCAGGCGGTTGGCGTCCTTGGCGAGACGATGCAGTTCGCCGCCGTCGCCGAGCAGGATGATGCGTTTTTCGAGATCACCGGAGGCGGCGGCCGACAGCACGCCCGACACCTCGCCGACCGAGCGGCGGGCATGGCGCACGAGCCGGAAGGCCAGCGCCGTCATCGCGCCGAGAACGACGAACACGACCACGTCGTGCAGTTGCCGCTCGAGCGCGAGATGCACCCCTGCGGCGACGAGCAACACCAGACCGATGGCACCGAGCACCCACTCAGCGCGCGAGAGAGAAGACGAATTCATCGTAGCTCGCACCGTTCGAACGCAGGATGTCGTGGAGGCGGGCGACGCTCGCCTCGAGGCCGCGGGCGCGATCGGGCGCCCTTTCCTCGATCGTGCGGAGCTCCGCATAGAGCGGCCGGATCGCCGCGACGGCCTCCGGTTTCGGAACGCGCCGGTTGGAATGGAAGCCGGTGATGCCGCCGTCGACGGCGAAGGTCGGCGTCACATGGGCGAAGACCCAGTAGTGGTCGCCGTTCGACGCCATGTTGAGGACGTAGGCGAAGATCTCCTCGCCCTTCGCCACCGTGTCCCAGAGGAGCTTGAAGACCGCGCGCGGCATGTCGGGATGGCGGATCACCGAATGCGGCGCCCCGATCGCCTGATGCTCCGCGATCCCGGCGAGTTCCAGGAAGACGTCGTTGGCATAGGTGATGATGCCGCGCATGTCGGTCTTGGAGACGATGACGTCGTCGACACCGAAGGTCCGCTCGACGCCGGTCGGGCGGACCGTCGAAGCGAACTTCTGCTTCACCGTACCCCTGCCCCGCGCGGCCGCGGCACCCCCGAACGAGAATCGCATTTCACCCTCCGTGATCCGACTCTGCGCCGTTTAAACCTCCGTCGTAAAGAAAAAGATAATTACTTACCCGACGTAAGGCATGGGTCTTTTCACGGGTATACAGGACAATGCATCATATCAACGAAATCTAATTCAACAAATACAAGTCATATTCTGTTATTTCTATCGAATTCGTCCGTCCATATACGCAACCTAAATACAATAGACCAAGCGACAACCGATACGTCCGAAGACGAGACAGTCAGCCTCCCCTGCTGACATTCCAATGAAAATGTTGGTATGATGTTACCGATACCATCGAAGGACAGTGTTCGCCGAACAGGCGACAGGAAAAATATTCGGGGAGGTTCGCAAGCATTTCTTCTTAGGTCATTGGTCGCACAGAGCTTGCGTCAATCGACCCCACTCGCCCTCGTTGCCCGGCAGTCCGACGCGCAGCAGCCTTGCGTCGTGCGGGAAGCGACGGACATGGATACCCCGCGCAGCGAGCCGATCGGCGACGCGTTTCGCGTCCCATTTGCCGGCGAGGCGGAAGAGAGGCGTTCCACCGACGACCTGGAATCCCGCCCTTTCCAACAGCGCGTCGAGACGGGCGGCGGCGGCGGCGGTGCGCAGGCGCGCCGCGTCGAGCCAGGTGCGGTCGGCGAGCGCGGCGCGGCCGATGGCGATGGCCGGTCCGGAGATCGCCCAAGGGCCGATGCTGCGGCGCACTGTCGCGGCGGTCGCGGCATCGGCGAGGACGAAGCCCAGCCTCAGGCCGGCGAGGCCCCAGGTCTTGCCGAAGGACCGCAGCACGATCGTGCCGGCGAGCGGCAGGCGCGGCGCGAGGCTCGCGCCGTCGGGCAGAATGTCGACGAAGGCCTCGTCGACCACCAGCCGGCGTCCGTCGCGCGCCATGTCGAGGGCGAGACCCGCGAGTGCTTCGGGGGCGACGAAGCGGCCGTCGGGATTGTTGGGATTGACCAGGAGGCCGACGTCGAAGCGGGTGAGCTCGTCGAGCCGGTCGACCACCGTCGGCTCGGCCCCGGCCGTGCGCCAGACGTGGGCGTGTTCCTGATAGGTGAAGCCGAGGATGCCGACGCTGCGTCCGGCCGTCAGCCGTGGCAGCAGCTGGATCGCCGCCTGCGTCCCCGGCACCGCGGCGACGCAAGCGGGATCGTCGACACCGAAGGCCTCCGCCGCCGTCGCCTCGAGGGCGGCGAGCGCCGCGGGTTCGGGCAGGCGGGTCCAGACCTCGGGGGCGAGTTCGGGCACCGGCCAGGCGACGGGATCGATGCCGGTCGACAGATCGATCCACGGTTCCGGAGCGTCGGGATGGGCGCTGCGTGCTTGCGCGAGGTCGCCACCGTGGTAGACCCCCGTCGAGGCGCCCGTCGCCCCACCGTTCTTCGTCACGGAACCGTTCATGTCCCTCGTCCCCTGGTCCGGCTCGACGCTGGCGATCGCCCTCGCGGCGCTCGGCATCGAGGCCGCCGTCGGTTGGCCCGCCCCTCTCTACGCCGCGATCGGCCATCCCGTCACCTGGATCGGTCGTCTGATCGGCCTCATCGATCGCCGCCTGAACCACGACGATGCGCCCGAGGCCGACCGTCGCCGCGCCGGGCTCGTCGCTCTGGCGATCGTGCTGGCAGTCACCGGCGGCATCGCCTGGGCGCTTCAGGCGTTCGTGTTCTGGACGCTGCCGAAGATCCTCGCCGTGCTCGTCGTCGGCGCCTTTGCCGCCAGCCTGCCGGCGCAGCGCAGCCTGCACGAACACGTGGCGGCGGTCGCCGACGGACTCACGCGCGATCTCGACGAGGGCCGGCGCGCCGTGTCGATGATCGTCGGGCGGGACACGACGGTGCTCGACGAGGCGGGCGTGGCGCGCGCGGCGATCGAGAGCCTCGCCGAGAACTTCTCCGACGGAATCGTCGCGCCGCTGTTCTGGACCGCCGTGCTCGGCCTGCCGGGCGGCGCGCTCTACAAGGCCGCCAACACCGCCGACAGCATGATCGGCCACCGCACGCCGCGCCACGAGGCCTTCGGCCGGGCGGCGGCGAAGTTCGACGATCTGGTCAATCTCCCCGCCTCGCGGCTCTCGGCGGCGTGGCTCACGATCGCCGCGGCGATCCGGCCGGGGACGTCGGCACGAGCGGCGATCGAAGCCGTGCGCCGCGACGCCGGCAACCACCGCTCGCCCAACGCCGGCTGGCCGGAGGCGGCGATGGCCGGCGCGCTCGGCATCGCGCTCGCCGGGCCGCGCAGCTACCACGGCGAGACCTACGAAGGCGCCTGGATGGGCGACGGCCGCCGCGACCTCGCCGCCACCGACATCCGCCGCGCCCTGTCGCTCTACCGCACCGCGTTGGCGGTGCAGGCGCTCGCGCTGGCGGTGGTGCTGGCGATGTTCGGGTGAGATCGGGCTCGCCGTGCGTCGGCACCGAGCGAAGGCCCTTCATCCTGAGGTGCGAGCGCCAGCGAGCCTCGAAGGGCGAAGGGCCGATTGGCACGGCCCGTCGTGGCTTCGTGTTTCGAGGCCCGGCTCTGCCGGGCACCTCAACATGAAGCCGAACAACAGGATGCGGAGAGCTCAGCGCGCCAGTCCCCACAGCCGATCGAGATCGACGTGGGCGGCGACGTGCTCGGCGAGGACGTCCAGCGTCGCCTCCACTCGGGTCTCGTAGGCGAGATCCGACGCCTCCGCACCGAGCATGGCGAGAAACGCCGCCCGCGCGCCGTCATCGGCGAAGAGACCGTGGACGTAACACCCGGCGACGCGGCCGTCGGGGCGCACGGCGCCCTCCATGCGGCCGTCAGCGAGCGCGAGGACCGGGCGGGCGAGATCGACCCCCTCTGTGCGGCCGACGTGCATCTCGTAGCCGGAGAAGGGCGCCGGCGAACCGGCGAAGCCGGGCGCCAGCGTCCCCGTCACCGCTTCCAACCGCTTGTCGCCGCCGAGCACGGTCTCGACATCGAGGAGGCCGAGGCCGGGCACGGTCGCGGGTGGGCCTTCGACGCCGTCGGGGTCGGCGATCGTCCGCCCCAGCATCTGGTAGCCGCCGCAGAGGCCGAAGACCCGACCGCCGCGCCGGACATGGGCGAGAATGTCGACGTCCCAGCCTTCGGCACGCAGGGCCGCGAGATCGGCGATCGTCGCCTTGGAGCCGGGGAGCACCACCAGATCGGCCTCGGCCGGAACGGCCTCGCCGCGCGCCAGCATCACGAGGCGGACGCCGGGCTCCTGCGCCAGCGGATCGAGGTCGTCGAAGTTGGAGATGTGCGGCAGGCGCGGCACGACGATCGTCGTTCGCCCGTCGCCGCCGGCGGGGCGCTTCTCCAGCACCACCGCGTCCTCGGCCGGCAGCAGCCCCGCGTCGCGGAACCACGGCACGAGGCCGAGATCGGCCCAGCCGGTCTTCTCGGCGATCAGCGCCATGCCGGGGGCGAAGAGCGCCGGATCGCCGCGGAACTTGTTGACGAGGAAGCCGACGATCTGGGCCGCGTCGGCCGCGTCGATCACCGCGTGGGTGCCGACGATCTGGGCGATGACGCCGCCGCGGTCGATGTCGCCGACGAGGACCACCGGCACGTCGGCCTTTCGTGCGAAGCCCATGTTGGCGATGTCGCGAGCGCGCAGATTGACCTCGGCCGCGCTTCCCGCCCCTTCCACGATCACCAGATCGGCCTCGGCGGCGAGCTTCTCGAAGCTCTCGTGGACGGAGACCTCGAGCCGCGGCTTCCAGTCCTGGAACTCGCGCGCCTTGGCGTTGCCGACGACGCGGCCCTGCACGACGACCTGGCTGCCGACGTCGGACTGCGGCTTCAACAGCACCGGGTTCATGTGGACGGAGGGTGCCTCGCGGGCGGCGCGGGCCTGGAGCGCCTGCGCGCGGCCGATCTCGCCACCGTCGACGGTGACGGCGGCGTTGTTCGACATGTTCTGCGGCTTGAACGGGCGGACGACGAGGCCGCGATTGGAAAAGGCGCGGGCGAGGCCGGCGACGAGCAGCGACTTGCCGACGTCGGAGCCGGTGCCCTGCAACATGATCGCCCTGGCGCGGCGTCGTTCGTTCACCCCCGCCTCCTCAGAACTCGATGCCGGCCTGCGCCTTCACGCCGGCGGCGAAATGGTGCTTGGTCGCGCCCATTTCCGTCACCAGATCGGCGATCTCGATCAGTTCCGGCTTGGCGTTGCGGCCGGTGACCACGACGTGGAGATCGGGGCGGCGGGCGGCGAGCGTCGCCACAACGTCGACGAGGGGGAGATAGTCGTAGCGCAGCGCGATGTTGAGCTCGTCGAGAATCAGCAGCGCGATCGCCGGATCGGCCATCAGCTCGACGACCTTCTCCCAGGCACGGGTCGCGGCGGCGACGTCGCGGGCGCGGTCCTGGGTCTCCCAGGTGAAGCCCTCGCCCATCGTGTGCCACGACACGAGGTCTGAGAAGCGCTCGAGCGCGGTGCGCTCGCCGGTCGACCATGCGCCCTTGATGAACTGCACCACGCCGACGCGGTGGCCGTGGCCGAGCATGCGCAGCGCGAGGCCGAAGGCGGCGGTCGACTTGCCCTTGCCGGGGCCGGTGTTGACGATCAGCAGGCCCTTCTCCTCGATCGTCTTGGAGGCGACCTCGGCATCCTGCACCGCCTTGCGGGCGGCCATCTTGGCCTTGTGGCGATCGTCGGGGGTCTTGTCGGTCATCGGGGCCTTCCGGGATGCGTTTCATCCCTGAGACCACGGGAACGGAGACGGCGCAAGCGGGGAATGGGGCGAGGTGCGCGCCGCAGGCACCCTTCCTTCTCCCCTCGCGGGAGAAGGTGGCGCGGAGCGCCGGATGAGGGGGCGCGGGCACGAGCCCGCATCCAGTTCACCGAATCCCGAGGCTTCGCGCTGGCGCACGATACCCCTCATCCGCCCCTTCGGGGCACCTTCTCCCGCAAGGGGAGAAGGGTGGCGCACTCCGCGAAGCTCTTGCCCCCCTACAAACGCACGAAGGCCGGGTCGCCCCGGCCTTCGGTTCGGTACGCGAGGCGACGAGCCTCAGCCGAACTTGAACAGCACGCCGTAGCCGCCGCGGGGATAGTCCCAGGAGATCTCGCCGGAGGCCTCGCACAGCACGCGGCAGGTGCCGCATTCCATGCAGCCGTCGGGGGTGACCTCGACCTGGCCCTTGTCGTTCATCTCGTAGCACTTGGCTGGGCAGACTGTGGTCAGCGCCACGAGGCTGGCCGAGGGCTTGTCGTGCGGCAGGACGGTGATGTGGGGGCGACCCGCATCGACCAGATAGCGGTTCTGATAGAGCTTGTCCTCGACGCGAACGGCGATCGTCATGGGTCCGTCCTCCTCATTCGGGGCGCGCGTGGGCGCCCGATTGTCCTGTCGTGTCGCAAAGCCGACGCGCGGTCGGCGGCTGGTTCGAGCAATGCGAGAAGCGTGCCGGGACGGGGATCGCGCCGGCGCGCGGGCGTTCGGCGGAGCCGCTGCCCCGCCGCTGCCGATCAGCGCCAGGCGAGCGCCAGTTTCACCGCGTCGGAGAGCATGCCGAGGCGCGAGCGCTTCTCGATGAAGGCGCGGCTGGTCGCCTTCTCGCGGTCGATCTTCGGCGTGCCGTCGACGCGCAGGAAGTTCTGCGCCGCCTGAGAGACGAGCTGCGGATAGGACATGAAGAAGTTCGCCGAGTTGGTGTGCAGCAACGCCGGCATGTCCTTGTACTTCTTGAGATCCTTGATCACGAAGGACTGATCGAGCAGTTCCTTGTAGAGCTTCAGGTTCTCCTTGGTCATCGGATCGCGGCCGGCCTTGAGGCGATGGATCGCCTCGCCGGCGAGACGGCCGGAGGTCATGGCGAGGTTGGAGCCCTCGCGATGGATGGCGTTGTTGAGCTGCGCCGCGTCGCCGACTACGACCCAACCGTCGCCATAGAGCTGCGGGATCGCCTTGAAGCCGCCCTCCGGGATCATGTGGGCCGCATATTCCTTGCACTCCGAGCCCTCGATGAGCGGCGCGATGGACGGGTGCTGCTTGAAGGTCTCGAGCAGATCGTAGGGGCTCGCCTTGGTGTCGGCGAAGTCGGAGATCAGGCAGCCGATGCCGAGCGAGATGCTCTCCTTGTTGGTGTAGAGGAAGCCCATGCCGGTCATCCCCTTGGTGATGGTACCGGCGGCCTCGATGACGACGCCTTCGTCGCCCTTGATGTTGAAGCGGCTCTCGATGGTCTCGGCCGGCAGGAAGTGCATCTCCTTGACGGCGAGTGCCACGTTGCCGGGCTGGGGCGGCTCACGCAGTCCGGCGCGGGTGCCGAGCAGGCCGTTGACGCCCTCGGCCAGCACCACCACGTCGGCCTGGATCACGCCGCCGGCGCGATCGGTCTTCACGCCGACGCACTTGCCGGTGGAGTCGATCAGGAGGCCGGTGACGGTGGTCTCGGTGAGGACGACGGCGCCGGCCTCGCGGACCTTTCGGTTGAACCACTTGTCGAACTGCGCACGGACGATCGTGTAGCGGTTCGGCTTGTCCTCGTTGAAGTCGTCGGAGCGGTACTGCATCGCGGAGTGGCCGCGATCGTCCATCATCCAGAAGCGCTGTTCGATGACGTGGCGTTCGAGGGGGGCATCCTCGCGGAAGTCGGGGATGATCTTCTCGAGCATGGACGCGTACATGATCGCGCCCTGCACGTTCTTCGAACCGGCGTACTCGCCGCGCTCGAGCTGCAGCACCTTGAGGCCACGGGACGCCATGGTATAGGCGGCGGCGTTGCCGGCCATGCCCGCACCCACGACGATGGCGTCGAACTTTTCCTCGATCATCGGTCGATCTCCTCGGCTCGTGGGCTCAACCGGCGAGCTTGTCGCGGTTGTGGGGCGAGAGGCGGCGGGCGAAGGCCTCGGTGAGCGCCGGCAGGAAGCGCAGCGCGTCGGTGACGACGCCGACATGGGCGAAGTCGAAGATCGGCGCGTTCTTGTCGGTGTTGATGGCGACGATCATGTCGGCACCCTCGACACCCACCCGGTGCTGGATCGCGCCGGAGATGCCGGCGGCGATGTAGAGCTTCGGCCGAATGGTCTTGCCGGTCTGGCCGATCTGGCGTTCGGCCGGCATCCAGCCCTTCTGCACGATCGGACGCGAGCAGCCGTATTCGGCCCCGAGCGCCTTGGCGAGGTTCTTGACCAGCTGCATGTTCTCGACCGCGCCGAGACCGAGACCACCGGCCACCACCACGTCGGCGTAGGCGAGGTTCACCTTGCCCGCCTGACGGTCGGCGACGAAGTCGAGGATCTTGGTGACGATGTCGTCTTCCGCCATGTTGAGCGGATGGGCGACCACGCGACCGATCGGCTTTTCCTGCCGCGCCGGCATCGCCATGACGCGCGGACGCACCGTCGCCATCTGCGGGCGGAAGTTCAGCGTGTAGATGGTGCAGAGCAGCGAGCCGCCGAAGGTCGGCCGGGTCGCGGCGAGCGACTTGTCGGCATCGACCGCCAGTTCGGTGCAGTCGGCGGTGAGGCCGGTGAGCAGCGTCGTCGCCACCGAGCCGGCGAGATCGCGGCCGAGCGTCGTGGCACCGAGCAGGAGGATCTCCGGCTTGTAGGTGTTGACCAGCTCGGTCAGGCCCTTGGAATAGGGCTCGTTGCGATAGTCGGCGAGGAGCGGATCCTCCATCAGATAGACGAGGTCGGCGCCATAGGCGAAGCTCTCGGCCACAGCATGGTTGGTTCCCTCGCCCTTCGGGCCGAGGACGACGCCGGCGAGCTCGACGCCGAGTTGATCGGCGAGCTTGCGGCCTTCGCCGAGGAGCTCGAACGAGACGGGGTGGACCGCCCCGCGTTCCACTTCCACGAACACCCAGACGCCCTTGTAGGCCTTGAAGTGTTCGGGAAGCTCCTTCTTCATTCCGGCGCGGCCGCCGGCAGCGGGAGCGGCAGGTGCGTTCGACATGGGTTCCCCTCCCCGTCTCAGAGCGTCTGGTGCAGTTCGACGAGCTCGGTCTCGAGACCGGCGAGCCCACCGAAGATGGTTTCGATCAGCGCGTCGGCGGTATCGGCCGCCTTGGGCTGGATCTCGACGAGCTTGGCCTTCTCGGCGCGGGCGGCGGGCGCGAAGACGCGCTTGACCACCGTCGGCGAGCCGCGCAGACCGCATTTCATGACGTCCTCGATGCCGGCATCCTTGGCCGACCAGGTGACGATCTCGGCGCGGGCGGCGCGCAGCGCGTCGGGCATCGAGCCGCGGCGCATCTCGTTCGTCCCCTCGAGCATGGTGATCAGCACCGGCAGCTTCGTCTCGAGCACCTGGACGCCGCCTTCGGCGCGGCGCTCGACGCGGATCTTGCCGCCGGCAAGATCGAGATTGGCGATCTTGGAGACGTAGGTCAGCTGCAGCAGCTTGTTGCGCTTGGCGATGCCGGGGCCGACCTGGGCGGTGTCACCGTCGATGGTCTGCTTGCCGGTGAAGACGATGTCGGCGGCCCCGAAGACCTCGTCGATCTTCTTCAGCGCCATGGAGAGCGCATAGGACGTCGCCAGCGTGTCGGAACCGGCGAAGAAGCGGTCGGTGAGGAGCACCGCGCGGTCGGCGCCGAAGGTCAGCGCCTTGCGGAGGCTGTCCTCGGCCATCGGCGGACCCATGGTCAGGACCGTCACCTCGCCGCCGTGCTTGTCGCGGAGGCGGAGGGCTTCTTCGAGGGCGAAGAGATCATACGGGTTGATGATCGTCGGCACGCCCTGACGCATGATCGTGTTGGTCACGGGGTGGACGCGGATCTGGGCCGAGTCCGGAACCTGCTTGATGCAGACGACGATGTGCATCTCGCCTCTCCTCGTGGGTTTGCCGGTCGCATGGGCCTCCGGCTGTTCGGGGAGGACATACGCACGCGCCGTGCCAACCGGGAAAAGCGTGGAATTCCGGGCGACGCGCGACAGGAGCGGCGAGATCCGTGCAGTGACCGACGGACAATCCGTCGCAGCTTGTCGCATATCCGACAGGCGACGGCGGTTCGATACGGGGCGACGTCATTGTCAGAGGGCAGGCGACGATCGATCGCGGCCTCCCCCTTGCGGCCGACGATGTCATCCATTTAAATGGACGCATGGACACCATAGTGGATGATACGGGATCGCGGCTCGCCCGCCGCATCCGTCTCGAGCGCGAGGCGCGGGGCTGGTCGCTCGCCGATCTGGCGGCGCGGGCCGGCGTCGCCAAGGCGACGATCTCCAAGATCGAGCGCGAGGAGGCGAGCCCGACCGCCGTCGTGCTGGTGCGCGTCTCGGCCGCCTTCGGCCTGACGCTCGCCGGCCTGCTGCTGCGCGCCGAGGGCGACGGCGATCGACTGTCGCGCGCCGGCGACCAGCCGGAATGGCGCGATCCGGCGACCGGATATCTGCGCCGTCAGGTCTTCCGCCATGCCGATCACCCGGTCGAGCTGGTCGAGGTGACGCTGCCCGCCGGCCGATCGGTGACGCTGCCGGCGGAATCCTACGTCCACATCCGCCAGATCGTCTGGGTGCGCGCGGGCGTCCTCACCATCCGCGAGGGCGACGGCGAACGTCGGCTCGAGGCCGGCGACGCGCTCGGCTTCGGTCCGCCCGCCGACACGACCTTCGCCAACGAGACCGACGCGCCCGCGACCTATGTCGTGGCGCTCGCGCGCAGCTGAGGCATCCGCCGATGACCGAGCCCCGCATCGAACCGCTCTCCGACACGCCCGCGACCCGCGCCGCCCTCGTCGATCTGATCGTCGAGACGGTGGCGGCGGGCGGATCGGTCTCCTTCATGCACCCGTTCTCGCGGGAAGACGCCGACGCCTTCTGGGCGGGATCGCTGGCGTCGGCCGCGCGCGGCGAACGGCTGGTGCTCGGTGCCTTCGAGGGCGACGAACTGGTCGCAACGCTGACGCTGTTCCTCGCCTTCCCGCCCAACCAGCCGCATCGCGCCGAGCTGGGGAAGATGATGACGAAGGTCGCGGCGCGCGGGCGCGGCCATGCGGCGGCACTGATCCGCCGGGCGGAAAGGGAAGCGCTGACGCGCGGGCGGACGCATCTGATGCTCGACACGGCATCGGACGGTGGCGCGAGCGGTCTCTACGAGAAGGCGGGGTTTCGCTATGCCGGCGAGGTCCCGGACTTCGCGCTGAAGCCGCACGGCGGGCTGACGGGGACGAAGTTCTACTGGAAGCCGATCGGGCGGGGGTGAGCCCCCGTCACCCCTGCTTGCGGCGGGCGTCGGCGATCGCCTGGGCGAAGCCGCCGGCATCGAGCGCCCCGGGAAAGACGAAGGAGCCGATGACATAGGCCGGCGTGCCGGGGAAGCCGAAGCCTTCCGCCTGCGCCCCGTTGCGGGCGACGAGCGCATCGAAGGCCTTGCGGTCGGTCTCGACATCGGCCAGCAGCTTCGCCCGGTCGGGCACCAGACGGCCGACGATCTCGTCGACGAAGGCGTCGGTCGGCCGGGTCTGCCAGTCCATCAGCGCGGCGTGGAGGGGGGCGAGCAGCTTCTGCCGGCGGGCCGACCAGACGAGGCGGGCGGCGCGCTCCGAGGTCTTGCCGAAGATCGGCCAGTCCTTCAGCAGCACCGCCACCTTGCCGTCGGCCTCGACCACCTTCATCAGCTCGACCTCGGCCTTGCGGCAGAAGGGGCAGCGGTAGTCGAACCACGTGGCGACGGCGACGTCGCCCTCGCGGTTGCCCAGCACCGGCACGTCGGGATCGCCGAAGACGGCGGCGGGCTCGACCCGCGCCGCGGCGGGACGGAGCCCGGCGACGAGCCCCGCACCGGCGGCGAGGCCGAGGAGCGCGGTGCGGCGGGTGGGGGCGGCGAAGGAATCGGTCATGACGGGCTCGCGGAGGGACACTTCAGGAACCCCGAATATGTCCGTCCGACTTCACGCGCCAGTGACGTTCCGGTGAGCGCGATGCCCGCCTCACTCGCCCGAGGGGATCGGCGCCATGATCTCGTCGAGGCCGACGAAGGCCTGGCCGGGCTTCACCGGCCGCGACGGATCGTGGTCCTTCAGCACCTTGAAGACGCGCTGCTGGAGCGGCGACGACGTGGTGAAGTCCTCGTAGGCGCGCTCGAGGAAGGTGCGGGCGCGCGCCGCGACCACCCGGTCGGGCATGTCGTCGAAATCCTCGGAGGCGAGGTACTGGCCCATCCGCTTCAGGATGTGGAGGCGGGCCGGGCCGAGCACCTTGGGGTCGAACTTGACCTTGAGCTCGGTGAAGAAGTCCTCGGCGGACGAGCACTGCTTCAGGCGAGCGAGGATGTCCTTGACCACCACCGCGTTGGAGATGTCGCAGGAAGAGACTTCTTCGGTCATGGGTTGCTCCCGTGGGCTGGAGGATCGTTGCGACGGGCGTCGTCGCGGGCGGGCAGGACCTCGAACTCGACGGTCGGTTCGGGCGTCCGCGCGAGGTGGGCGAGCCGCGCCTCGAGGAAGTCGATGCGATCGACCAGCGCCGACAGCGCCTCGCCGACCGGGTCGGGCATCAGGTGATGTTCGAGATCAATGCGGCCGGCGACCAGGCGGCGGCCTTCGACCGGCTTGACGATGCGGCCGGGGATGCCGACCACCGTCATTTCCGGCGGCACGTCCTCGATGACGACCGAGTTGGCGCCGATCCGCGCGCCCGCACCGACGGTGATCGGGCCGAGGATCTTGGCACCGGCGCCGACCAGCACGCCGTCGCCCAGCGTCGGATGGCGCTTGCCCGGCCGCCACGAGACGCCGCCGAGCGTCACGCCGTGATAGAGCGTCACGTCGTTGCCGATCTCGGCGGTCTCGCCGATCACCACGCCGGCGCCGTGGTCGATGAAGAAGCGGCGGCCGACGGTGGCGCCGGGGTGGATGTCGACATTGGTCAGGAACCGCCCCAGCCACGACACGAAGCGCCCGGAGAAGCGATGACCGCGCCGCCAAAGGCGATTGGCGATGCGATGCCAGACGATGGCGTGGACGCCGGGATAGGTCAGCCAGATCTCGAGCGTGCCGCGGGCGGCGGGGTCGCGCGCCTTCACGCAGGCGACGTCCTCGCGGATCATCGCCCAGAGCCCGAGACGCGCGAGGGCCTCGCCGGTCGAGGCGATGGCTAAGGAACCGAGGGTGAGATCGCTCATCGAAGCCTCCTCCGGCGCCGCCGCTGCGGGCGAGCGCGTCTCCTCGTTCATGGCCGCACGCGCAGGGGCACGCGGGCCGGGCTCGCTTCTTCCTCGTCGACCAGACGACGGTGCATCTCGACCAGCACGTCGGTCGACACCGGCCGCTTGGTGCGGATCGCATGGGCCTTCACCCGAGCGAGAAGCCGCGGATAGACGCGGTCGTCGAGTTCGACGGCGCGGGTCGCCAGCGCATGGACGATCGCGGTGCGGCCGGAATGTTTGCCGATGGCGAAGCCGTGGTCGCGACCGAGGCTGCGTGGGTCGATGCCCTGATAGGTGTCGCGGTTCCACAGCAGGCCGGCGACGTGGATGCCGCTCTCGTGGGTGAAGACGTCGGCGCCGATCACCGCCTTCTGCGGATGGATCGGCCGGCCCGAGGCGGTCGAGACCACCGCGGCGATGTCGCAGAGGCGGGTGGCATCGACCCCCGAGGGATAGCCGAGCCGGTCGAGCGCGACCACCATCTCCTCGAGCGCGGCATTGCCGGCGCGTTCGCCGATACCGCCGACCGTCACCGAGACGTGGCGGGCGCCGGCGCGCACGGCGGCGAGCGCATTGGCGGTGGCGAGCCCGAGGTCGTCGTGGGTGTGGATCTCGAGCGGCAGATCCGTGCCGCCGACGAGGCGGGCGACGAGATCGTGGGTGGCGAAGGGATCGAGTACGCCGACGGTGTCGGCGAGGCGCACCCGGAAGGCACCGAGGCGCTCCACCGTCTCGATGACGGCCGCGAGGTGATCGATCTCGGCGCGCGAGGCGTCCTCACAGCCGATCGCCACCTCGAAGCCCATGTCGAGCGCGCGCGGTACCAGCCGTTCGATCCTGGCGAGTGCCGTCGGGCGGTCGATGCCGAGCTTGGCGGCGAGCTGGACGTCGGAGGCCGGGATCGACAGGTTGACCGCCGTCACGCCGCAGGCCTTGGCGGCGGCGAGGTCGGCCTCGGTCATGCGGCACCAGGCCATGACGCGGAGCGGCAAGTGCGCATCGACGATCGCGCGGATCGAGGCCTGTTCGTCGGCGCCCATGGCGGGCGTGCCGGCCTCGATCTCGGGAACGCCGGCCTGCGCCAGCGCCTCCGCGATCTCGACCTTCTCGGCGACCGAGAAGGCGACGCCGGGCGCCTGTTCACCGTCGCGCAGCGTCGTGTCGTTGAGGAACACGCGGGCAGCCATCGGCGTCCCTCCCCTTCGATCAGGCATAGACCGGGTTGAACGTGGCCGGCGCCTTGTCCGCGCCCTGCCAGAACGGCGACAGCGCGCGCAGCTTCTCGATGATCGGCGGCATCACCTCGAGGACGCGGTCGACGTCCTCGTCGGTGTTGTCGCGGGAGAACGAGAAGCGGATGGCGCCGTGGGCCGCCGTGTAGGGCACGTTCATGGCGCGCAGCACGTGGCTGGGCTCGAGCGAACCGGAGGTGCAGGCCGAGCCCGACGAGGCGGCGATGCCCTCGCGGTTCATCAGGAGCAGGATGCCCTCACCCTCGATGAACTCGAAGGCGATGTTCGCGGTGTTGGGCAGGCGCTCGGCCGGATTGCCGGTGACGAAGCAGTTCGGAATGCGCTGGAGAAGGCCCTTTTCCAGCCGATCGCGAAGGCTCGCGACGCGGGTGACCTCGTCCTCCATGTGGGTGGCCGCCAGTTCGGCCGCCTTGCCCAGACCGACGATGCCGGGGGTGTTCTCGGTGCCGGCACGACGGCCGCGTTCCTGATGGCCGCCCTTGAGGAGCGAGCGGAAACGCACGCCGCGCTTGACGTAGAGCGCGCCGATGCCCTTCGGACCGTGCAGCTTGTGGCCGGAGAGCGACAGCATGTCGATGGCGGTCGACTTCAGATCTACGGGCACCTTGCCGACCGCCTGCACCGCGTCGGTGTGGAACAGCGCGCCGACCTCGTGGGCGAGTTCGGCGAGTTCGGCGACGGGGAAGATCGTGCCGGTCTCGTTGTTCGCCCACATGATCGAGACGACCGCGGTCTTCTCCGACAGGGCGGCGCGATAGGCGGCGATGTCGAGCAGGCCGCGGCTGTCGACCGGAATGACGTGGACCTTGACGTCGCGCGTCTTCTCGAGATGGGCGCAGAGCGACAGGACGGCGGGGTGTTCCACCGCCGAGGTGATGATCTCGTCGCGACCGGCCTGCGCCTCCAGCGCCGACAGGATCGCCATGTTGTCGCTCTCGGTGCCGCCCGAGGTGAAGACGATCTCGTGATCGAACTCGGCGCCGAGCAGCTTCTGCAACGAGGCGCGCGCCGCCTTCACCGCCCCGCCGACCGACGCGCCGAAGGCATGCATCGAGGAGGGGTTGCCGAACTGTTCGGTGAAATAGGGCAGCATCGCCTGGACCACCTCGGCGTCGCAGCGCGTGGTGGCGTTGTTGTCGAGATAGACGGGGCGGGTCATGGGTCGGTCCTCGTTCGTCTTCGCGTTCGTCGGGTGCGAGGGGAAGCCCCCTCGCCCGCCCTCACTTCACCGGCACGACCCGGAGCGGGATGCCGAGCTTGGCGATCAGCTTTTCCTGGACGCCGTTGACCGTCATCGACGCCATCTGGCAGCCGACGCAGGCGCCGGTCAGCTTGACGATGACGTTGGAGCCGTCGACGTCGACCAGCTCGCAGTCGCCGCCGTCGCGCTTGAGGAAGGGACGGACCTCTTCCAGCGCTTCCTCGATCAGCTTGATCTTCTGCACCGTGGTCAGGCGCGGCGCCGCGGCGGCAGCCGCCGGAACCGGCGCGGGAGCGGCACCGGCGACGACCTCGGTCGCGGCGGCGGCCTTCTCCAGCGTCTCCAACGAGATCACCGGCTGGCGGGTCTCGGTGGCGGGCGTGGCGACCGGGCTGGAGGCCATCTGGCCCTGTGGCTTGGCCTTGGTCTTCAGCGACTTGGGATCGACCGAACCGGCGCGATAGGCCGCATCGGCGGAGAGCAGCCCCTCCTCCACCATCTCGGCGTTGACGCGGACGAGCACCGCCTCGACACCCTCGAAGCAGGTGAGGCAGCCGCCGCCGGCCTTGGTGAAGTTGGTGACGGCCTCGATCGTCGTCAGCTTGTTCGAACGCACGGCGCGTTCGATCATGCCCTCGTCGACGCCGAAGCACTTGCAGACCAGCGCGCCTTCCTCGTGGTCGTCCTTCCACTCCTCGCCGCGGAAATTGGCGACCGCGGCCTGGAGCGCCTCGTAGCCCATCACCGAGCAGTGCATCTTCTCGGGCGGCAGGCCGCCGAGGAAGTCGGCGATGTCCTGGTTGGAGATCTTCAGCGCCTCGTCGAGCGTCTTGCCGACGACGAGTTCGGTCAGCGCCGAGGACGAGGCGATCGCCGAGCCGCAGCCGAAGGTCTGGAACTTGGCCGCCTCGATCACTTCGGTCTCGGGATCGACCCGCATCATCAGCTTCAGAGCGTCGCCGCAGGAGATGGCGCCGACCTCGCCGACCGCGTTGGCGGTCTCGAGCACACCCGCATTCACGGGGTTGAAGAAGTAGTCCTTGACCTTGTCAGTGTAGTCCCACATGGGCCGCACTCCTGAATAGCGTTCGGGATCAACCGAAGGACTTGCCGCACGAACACTTCGAGGTGGCGTTCGGGTTGTCGAAGACGAAGCCGGAGCTCTCGAGCCCGGTGACGAAGTCGACCGTCATGCCTTCCACCAGGGGGCAGCTGTCGGGGTCGACGTAAAGCTTGACGCCGTCCTGATCGACGACGATGTCGCCGTCGCGGGTCGTGCCCTCGAGGCCCATGAGATACTTGAAGCCGGCGCAGCCGCCCGCCTCGACCTTGATGCGCAGGCCCTCGACGGGCGTGGCGGCACGGGAGATGGCCGTCTTGACGGCGGCGACGGCGCTGTCGGTCAGCTGGATCATCGACGTGTTCCCTCGTTGCGAGTGGCATTCGAGGGAGATTTCGCAAGCGCCGTGCCAATCGGTGAAAACCCTGACAATCCTTGTCTTTTTACGATCGTTCGCCTGTGCGAAATCCGACAAGGGCGGATTTGCGACATGTCGGGAGAACGACGAAGAGCCTGAAAGGACGGGGGATTCGGGTGGAAGTCGGTGGCGTGGCGAGGCACGCTCGCGCGTGCGCCCCCTCATCCGGCGCGTTCCGCGCCACCTTCTCCCGCGAGGGGAGAAGGGATGTCCGGGGCGAAGGCCGCGCCAATCGCGACGTCGCCACGTGTCGTGATTTCGAGAGATCGTTCGGAAGCGCAGCGCTCCCCCTTCTCCCCTCGCGGGAGAAGGTGCCCGAAGGGCGGATGAGGGGGCGCTCGCGTGCGCGAGCAGGCCCTCACTCCGCCGCGAGCGGCGCGGCGATCGCCAGATCCATCGCCCGGCGGCGCGTCGCCATGCGGCTCTCGCCGTCCTCGGCGCCGAAGCAGTCGGCGAAGTCGGTGCAGGCGGCGCAGGACGGCGCCGAGCACAGGGCGAAGCCCTCGGCCTCGCAGAGGCGGCGATAGAAGTACTTCTTCCAGCGCATGTTCTTGGTGTTGCCGGCATGCAGCACGGGGAAGAACAGCGCCAGCAGGCGGCCGAGTTCGGCGCGATCGAAGAGGCCGAGGTCCTGCCACAGGTGATCGGGACGCATGGCGCGCCGGGCGATCATCGTCGCCACCAGCGGGCCGTCGCCGGCGCGGCGATCCTCGGCGAGATGGTCGAGGAGCAGGTCGCGCAGCACCTCCTCTTCCGGTTCGCAGGTCGGCCGGGCAACGTCGGCGAGCGGGAAGAGGCGGCGATCGACGGCAGGGAAGCGTTCGGCCAGCAGCGCATCGAGCCGGTCGGGCGAGAGGCCCGTCGCGGCGCAGACGTCGGCCACGCCGGACGCCGCCTCGTCGACGGCGACGGCCAGCATGCAGGCGAAGGCATGGGCGGCGAAACCGTCCTCGGCGTCTCGGGCGGGCCTCGCCGCCGCCGCGATCGTCGCATGCCAATGATCGGTCATGGTCGCCTCCTCGGTCGGATGTCGCCTCGGGATCGGGGGAGACGGCCGGCCATTCGGGGGGAGCCGGTCGTCTCGGGGTCGCGACCGCGCGTGTGATGCGGTCGGCCAGGGTTCGGCGCCCGCGGCGAGCGCGGGCGGACGTCAGGCCGCGATCTTGTCGGCGGCGACGTGGGACTGGCAGTTCTTGGGGCAGACGCGGGCGCAGGCGCCGCAGCCGATGCAGGAACCGGCGGCGTCGACCACCATGATCATGCGGTTCAGCTCGCCGTCGAAATCCTCGTCGTCGCCCTCTTCGCACTTGCCGAGGATCTCGCCCTCGTCGTCGACGCCGTAGAGGTGCATCACGTCGCGCGAGCAGACCTTGAAGCAGCGACCGCAGCCGATGCAGGTGCCGCCGTCGATCGAGACGAGGTATTCGGGCATCCAGCCGGAGCCGTCGCGGGTCACGAAATCGGTCATGTCAGGCGGCCTCCAGGCTCTTCAGTTGGGCGCGCGCGGCTTCCAGCGCGGCATAGGCGTCGTGGGTCGCCTGGGCGACCTCCATGATGGTCTTCCAGTTGACCGGCAGTTCCTCGGAGAGGTCGTGCAGGTTCATCTTGGCGTTGATCGCCTTGGCGGAGAGCTTCTTGATCTCGGCCTTGAGCGTCTCGACGTCGGACATGGCGTCCCTCCTCGATGCGAACTCAAAATTGGATTGGGCATCATCCCCGACGCGGTGGGTCGGACGACACGGTCGGCCCACGAGACAGCGCGCCCGGCTCGGCGTAGCCGCGAGCAGCCGCGCCGGGGATGATGCGACGAGGACGGCACGGGGAATGTGCCGCCCCCTTCCCCGGGTCACCAGTCGGCGACTTCGGGGAACTTGGCGATCATCTCGCAGGCCTCGTCGACGGCCTTGGTGCCGGCCTCGGCGAGCTTGCCGAGGTTGTCGTGGCCCCAGCGATGGACGTCGCGCAGCGACTTCGACAGCACGACCAGACGGCCGGCGGTCAGGACGACGCGGCCGAAGCCCTCGTGGCTCATCTTCATCATCGGCGAGGCCATGCGGCCGGACGCCTGCTCGATGGTGAGGCCGACGGCGGCATAGAACTTCTCGACCCGCCACAGCACGTCCGGATCGGGATCGCCGATGATCGGGATCTCGCGGCGCTGCTCCTTGGTCAGGATGAAGTCCTTGAGGAGATCGGCGTCGGTGCGCCCCTCCCAGGTGCCGTAGCTGTCCTCGGCGCGGACGAGCCGCACCAGGGTGGAGAGAAAGGGCGTGGCGAGCGCCACGGCGTCGGCGTCGAGTTCGGCGGTGTCGGACATCGGAGATACCTCAATCGTCGGCGAAGGAAGGCTTCGGGGTGGCGATGCCGGCTTCCGCCAGCACCTTGCGCAGCCACGGGGGCGGCGCACCGTTCAGCATGGTGCGGGTGCGCTCGAGCACCTCGTCGATCGGCGACGGCGCCTGCACCTTGATGGGATGGATCTTGGCCGAGACGACCTTGGCGGCGGACGGGCCGCCGATCGCCAGGCAGAACAGCAGGTGACAGCCGGTGAGCGCCTCGACCTTGGGGGTGATGCGGTCGTCGCCGTCGGTCTTGTGCAGACCCGACTGTTCGGTGACGTCGTCGAAGGCCAGCGCCTCGACGAAGGTCCAGCCCTCCTTCGACACGTCGTAGACGGCGAAGCGGTTGGCCGACCCGAAGTGCGCGTTGAGCGACTTCATGTCGTTGGTGGCGATGGCGACGCGGACCGCGCCGGCCGGACGCTCGGGGGCGGCGGTCGCCTCGCCGTCAGTGGGCACGAGCGACAGTCTGCGCACGGCTGTCATGGGCGTTCTCTCTCTTCAGTAGCGGATCGAGACCCTCGGGGGTCGGATCCTTCCGGTGGGCCTGGAAGACGTTGGAAACCTCGAAGATCAGGTCGCGGGTGCCGCGATAGCCGACGAAGCGGCGATGTTGCGCGCCGAGCCGATCGAAGATCGGAAAACCGACCCGATAGAGCGGAATGCCGAGCCGCTCGGAGGCCTGACGGCCGTGCGAATGGGTGACGAGCAGATCGCAATCCCCGGCGAGCTTCTCGAAGTCGCCGAGATCGCCGACCTTGACCTCGTCGGCCGGGACCTTCCTGAGGATCGGCGAGGTGCCGGTGGTCGTCACGGCGGCCGAGACCTCGGCGCCCATGCCGGCGAAGAAGGTGGCGAGCTGATAGAGGTGATCGGGCTCGGCGGCGATGCCGACCTTCTGGCCACCGAAGTGGAAGTGGCCATCGAGCAGCGCGTCGGAGAGCTGCGAGCGCTGGCGGCGGATCTTCGCCGGCACCGGCTGGCCGGAGATCTCGGCGAGCGCGGTGACGAAGCGATCGGCCGCCTTGAGGCCGGTCAGCGTGCCGAACAGCGTGTAGGGAACGTCGGCGACTTCCGCGAGCTTCTCGGCCGCGGCGCGCTGGCCCTCGCCGATGGCGATGCAGTGGACGCATTCGCCGAGCGAACGGATGTCCTCGACCTTGGTCCCACCGTAGGTGGTGGGGATCCACTTGCCCGGCACGGTGCCGTCGAGGGCACCGGTGACGTCGGGCAGGATGGTCGCCTCGAGCCCGAAGGCCTCGATCGTCTCGCGGATCTCCTCGATGTCGGCGACCGTCAGGTTGAAGCCCGGCAGGACGGCGATGCGCCGCGGGTTGCGACGGGGGGAGACGCGGGCGGTGATGCCGTCGATCATCGAGACGACGGCCTTGGTCCAGCCCTCTTCGATCGAGCCGTTGAAGTCGGGCGTCGCGGCGAGCACCACCTCGGTGCCGGCGAGATCCTCGGCGCGGCGCGCCTTGATCATCGCCAGATCGCCGGCGAAGTCCTCGCCGCGGGTCTCGACCAGCGCCGTGGTGCAGACGCCGATCAGCTTGGGCTTCGTCCGCGTCTTGAGGTTCATGATCGCCTCTTCGAGGTGATCGGCGCCGCCCATGATGGTGGCGACCTCGTCCATCGCGGTGGTCTGGAGCGGGATCGTCTCCTTGAAGTGACGGACGAAGAGCACCAGCGCGAAGGAGGTGCAGCCCTGGCTCCCATGGAACAGCGGCACGCAGCCGTCGACGCCGAGGAAGGCGAAGGCGGCGCCGAGCGGCTGGCTCGACTTCAGCGGATTGACGGAGGCCGACTTCTCGACCGGCAGGACGTGGGCCATGGGGGTCCTCCTCAGCAGTCGTCGGCGTCGCCGGCACCGGAGCCGGCGAACTTCTTCAGCGTGTGGGCGGGGAACGTGTCGTTGGCGGCGACGAAGGCCGCCTCCTCGCGAGCCCCGACGACCGGGCCGCCACCCACCACGCTCTCGCCGGTGATGCGGCCGTCGGCGTCGAAGGGCGCGGGGGCGCGGACCTGATCCCAGATCGGATTGTGAATGGCGATGTCGATCTGGCGGACCAGTTCGACCATGCCGTCGTAACCGGCGTAGGGAAGGTGACGTTCCTGGTTGATGTCGAGCCAGGGCATGCGCGCCTTGAGCGCGACGAACTGGGTGCGACCGCCCGACAGCATGATGTCGGCATCGTGACGTTCGAGCAGTGCGTAGAGATCGCGCGGCGCCATGCCCTCGAACATCTTGTGCTCGTCCTCGAGCAGCTGCTTGACGCGTTCCTTGTCCTCGGGCGTCGACTTCTTGACCGAGGTGCCGACGATCTCGATGCCGATCTCCATCAGCGCCGAGGCGACCGACCAGGACTTCACGCCGCCGGTGTTGAGCAGGACCTTGCGGCCCTCGAGCCGCGGGCGGAAGGCCTCGAGCCGGGCCCAGGCGATCGCCTCTTCCCGCGCGATCACCGCCTCGGTGCGATCGATCAGCTCGGCGTCGGCGCCCTGACGCACCAGCAGCGTCGCGATCTGGCGCAGCGCGTCGGACGTGTCGGCGATGCCGTAGAACGAGCCCTCGAAGAAGGGGATGCCCCAGCGCTCTTCCATCTTGCGGGCGAGATTGATGAGTGCCGTCGAGCACACCATCATCGTCGCCTTCGCGGTGTGGGCGCTCGCCACGTCGGCGTAGCGCGCGTCACCAGGGATGCAGGCGCGGATGCGGATGCCGAGTTCGTCGAGCAGCGGCTTCACCAGCCAGAACTCGCCGGCGAGATTGAACTCGCCGAGGATGTTGATGTCGTAGGGACCGACGTCGTCGGGCTCGAACGTGCCGACGACATGGTCGAGCAGCGCCTCGCCGGCGAGCTTGTTGCCGAGGTTCTTCGAACCGACGAAGCCGGCGGAATGGACCGGGATCACGGCGAGCCCGAACTTCTCGGTCGCGTGGCAGCAGACGGCGTCGATGTCGTCGCCGATCAGCGCGGTGACGCAGGTCTCGTAGACGAAGATCGCCGGGGGGCGATGCTCCTCGACGATCTCGCGGATCGCCTTGTAGAGCTTGCGCTCGCCCTGCCCCATCACGACGTCGAGTTCGGTGAGGTCGGTGGTGAACGACGTGCGCCACAGCATCGGGCCGGAGGACGCCGCACCGCGGTTGTCCCAGGAGTTGCCCTCGCAGGCGAGCGGCGCATGGATCAGGTGGGCGGCGTCGGTGATCGGCTGCAGCACGATCTTGGCGCCGTCGAAGGCGCAACCGCCGGCGGCGGCGCCGGGGGTCAAGGGCTTGGAACAGCCCTTCTTGCGCGCCTTCTCGTCCTTGGCCGCGTTCTTGTCGCAACCGGGCTCGTTGAAGAGTTCCTGGACCTTCGGTGACAGCATGTCCGGCCCCCTGTCGTCGACTTTGTCGGTCATCCGACAAAGCGCTGGCGTCAGGGGAGTAGGAGCAACGGGCGTGCCAGATCGACGCCCGCCGCTCCCTTCAGCAGAATGAAAAGACATTTCCGCACTCGGCGGTGTGCAGTTGCGTCGTCGAACTCATTCGTACTGATAGCCGAGACTCGACGTGGACAACGTGTCCTGCACCTTCCAGCTCCCGGTCCACGGTGCCGGCTTGCCGGGCGCGTGGAACACGAGCTCGGAACTCAGATCATAACCGGGAGATCTGTCCTTGGGCATATAGGGCTCATTGACGGGATGTTGCTGTTTCCAGCGCTCCCAGAGCAGGTCGAGATAGCAGTGATGGAGAAAGAACACGGGGTCGTTGGGCGAGGTTGCATCCGCCATGTTGCCTCCGACCCACCGATGCACGGCGTTGTGCAGAGCGCCCTCCGCCACCACTTCCCAACTGTTCGCGCCACCCCAATAGGGTGTCTTGCCGATCGCCGACGCCACGAGTGCGTCGTCCGGCAGATACGACGTCTTGTCGTCGCCGAACTCTCGACGCAGCGCGACGTCACCCTTCTTTTCATCCCAGACCCGGATCGGAAACTTGCCGTTGGACGATGCGAACGGGCCCGTGATCACGTGGTGGTTCTGCACGGCATCGCCGTCTCCACCCATGAAATCGGGTGTGAACGGGGTCCCTCCCCCCAGGCTCCAATCCCAGTAGGGTATCGACAAGTTCGTGTCGCCCACCGCGGCCTGAAGTGCGAGCTCGAACTGTCGCAGTAAAATACGATGCCACGGAAAGAACAATGGCCCACGATGAGGCATCGGCATCAACATGTCTGGTCCGACCATCGCGTTTTTGTGAACTTGAACAAAATCGTCGTAGCGCGACATCTTTCCAGGATTCAAAACGCTGTCGACGTCGTTTTTCAGCTTCGTAACTGCATTGACATATTTTGCCTTATCCGATGCAGCGAGCTTCTTGATATCTCGGCGAGCCAGCATGGTGCTTCCTCCCTGCCGATCGGCGAAATACCGCCAATCGTTCTCATTCACACCCATAGAGTGTCATGCATGCGATGGCATACCAAGGCGAATGTCGCGGCATCTCGTGCGGGGTGCTCTCGGAAGACGCCAACCGTCTTGCCTGCAACGCGAAACGGCCGCCCTTTCGGGCGGCCGTCGCGTGTCGGTCGTTGTCGGCTTTGCGACTTCGAACGCCTCAGCGGGTGAGGTCGTAGGAGTAGTCGGTCTTGCCGGCGACGATCGTGTCGCTGTCGAGCTTGTCGAAGACCTTGTCGAGGATCGTCGTCAGCACGCGCAGGCCGCCCTGATAGCCCATCAGCGGGAAGCGGTGGTGGTGGTGACGGTCGAAGATCGGGAAGGTCAGGCGGATCAGCGGCACGCCGGTGTCACGCTCGAGGTACTTGCCGTAGGACGAGCCGATCATGAAGTCGACCGGTTCGGTGAACAGCAGCGAACGCAGGTGCCAGAGGTCCTTGCCGGCCCAGACCTGAGCGTTGGCGCCGAACGGGTTGGCGGCCAGCATCTCCTTCATCTCGGCTTCCCAGGCCTTCGAGCCGTTGGTGGCCAGGCAGTGGGTCGGCTCGCCGCCGGTCTCCATGATGAACTGCGCCATCGCCTGCACGAAGTCCGGGTCGCCCCAGATCGCGTACTTCTTGCCGTGCAGATAGGCCTGGCTGTCGGCCATGGCGTCGACGAGGCGGCCGCGCTCCATGCGGATCGCTTCCGGGATCGCCTTGCCGGAGAGCTCCGACACCTTCATCAGCAGGCTGTCGGTAGCCCGAACGCCCAGCGGATAGTGGAAGGTCGCGGTCTCCTGACCCTGCTCGGCGACGTAGTCCATCGTCTTGCGGGTGTTCCAGTACTGCAGCGAGATCGTGGCCTTGGCGTCGAGCGCACCCTTGACCTGATCGATCGTCGTGCCGCCGTCGTACATGCGATAGTCGCCGTCCGAGGGGGTGTCGAACTGGTCCGAGGCGTCCGAGACGAAGGTGTATTCGACACCCATCAGGTCGAACAGACGCTTCAGTTCACGGTTGTTGCCGACGCAGAAGCCGTCGAAGCCCGGGATGATGTTGATCGAGGTCGCCGGCTTGCGCTCGGCGTTCTTCCAGAAGTTCTCCAGAATGCCCTTGATCATGTTGTCGTAGCCGTCGACGTGGGAGCCGACGAAGGCCGGGGTGTGGGCGTAGGGGACGGGGAAGTCCTCCGGCACCGAACCCTTGGTCTTGGCATTGGCGATGAAGCCCTGGAGGTCGTCGCCGATGACTTCGGCCATGCAGGTGGTCGAGACCGCGATCATGTCGGGCTGATAGAGCGCCGAGCAGTTGGCGAGGCCGTCGATCATGTTGTTGAGGCCGCCGAACACCGCGGCGTCTTCGGTCATCGACGAGGAGACGGCCGAGCACGGCTCCTTGAAGTGACGCGACAGGTGCGAACGGTAGTAGGCGACGCAGCCCTGCGAACCGTGCACGAAGCTCATGCAGCGGGAGAAGCCGGCGGAGGCGAAGACGGCGCCGAGCGGCTGGCAGGCCTTGGCCGGGTTCACGACCAGGGACTCACGGGCGAGGTTCTTCTCGCGATATTCCCAGGTCTTCAGATACTCGCCCTGCTCGGCGACCTTGTCGTCGGGCAGCGGGCATTCGAACTCGGCGCGCTTGCGCGCGAACATTTCCTGATACTCCGGCTCGCGGAACAGCGGAGCGTGGTCGAGGACCTTGTCTACGGACTGCGGCATGATTGGTCACCTCTCCAGGATCTCCGCGCCATACGGCGGACGATCGTTCAGGGTGTGAGCAAGGGTCGCGCGGGCGGGTGGCTCGCGGCGGGGTTTCGTGTCGTCAAGTCGATCTCGAGGGTTCCGCTCTGCCCTCCGCATCGCGGCGGAGGGCTCGAGCGGATCGCCGATCACTCGGCGGCGGCAGCCAGCGGCGCCTTCTCGGTCCACGGGGCGTCGAACAGATCCCAGACCGGGTTGTTGATCGCCAGATCCATGTCGCGCGCGAAGATCGCGAAGCCGTCGTAGCCGTGGTACGGGCCGGAGTAGTCCCAGGAGTGCATCTGACGGAACGGGATGCCCATCTTCTGCACCGGGTACTTCTCCTTGATGCCGGAGCCGACCAGGTCGGGACGCACCTTCTCGATGAACTTCTCGAGCTCGTAGCCGGTGACGTCGTCGTAGATCAGCGTGCCCTTCTTCACATAGTGACCGGTGCGCTGATAGTCGTCGTTGTGGGCGAACTCGTAGCCCGTGCCGGCGATCTCCATGCCGAGGTCTTCGTAGGCGTTGATCACGTGACGGGGGCGCAGGCCACCGACGTAGAGCATCACCTTCTTGCCCTTCAGGCGCGGGCCGTACTTGGCCTTGATGCCCTCGACCAGCGGCTCGTACTTGGCGATGACGGCTTCCGCCTTCGCCTCGATCTCCGGGCCGTAGTGCTTGGCGATCTTGCGGAGCGACGCGGCGATCTGCGACGGGCCGAAGAAGTTGTACTCCATCCACGGAATACCGTACTTCTCTTCCATGTGCCGGCAGATGTAGTTCATCGAGCGGTAGCAGTGGATGAGGTTGAGCTTGGCGTGGACCGCGTTCTCGACCTCGGCGAGCGTGGCGTCGCCCGACCAGTTGCCGACCACGCGCAGGCCCATCTCCTCGAGCAGGATACGGGAAGCCCAGGCGTCGCCGCCGATGTTGTAGTCGCCGATGACGTTGACGTCGTAGGGCGTCGTGACGACCTCGCGTTCCTTCTTGTCGAAGACCCAGTCACGGATCGCGTCGTTGGCGATGTGGTGACCGAGCGACTGCGACACGCCGCGGAAGCCTTCGCAGCGGACCGGAACGATGGTCTTGTCGTGTTCCTTGCCCTTCTTCTTCGACACCGCTTCGATGTCGTCGCCGATCAGGCCGATCGGGCACTCGGACTGGACCGAGATGCCGTTGGCGAGCGGGAAGAGGGTCTCGATCTCGTCGATGACGCGCTCGAGCTTCTTGTCGCCGCCGAACACGATGTCGCGTTCCTGGAAGTCGGTGGTGAACTGCATCGTCACGAAGGTGTCGATGCCGGTCTTGCCGATGTAGTAGTTGCGGCGCTGGGACCAGGAGTACTGGCCGCAGCCGACCGGGCCATGCGAGATGTGGACCATGTCCTTGATCGGACCCCACACCACGCCCTTGGAACCGGCGTAGGCGCAGCCGCGGATGGTCATCACGCCGGGGATCGACTTGATGTTCGACTTGACGTCGCACTCGGTGACCGGGCGCTCTTCGCCCTCGATATCCTCGGTGCCGCCCTCGGCAGCGACCGAGAGGTGCTTCTTGCGGCGCTTGGCGAACTTGTCGGGATACTGAGCGAGAACGTCCTCGATCAGCTTGGCGTGCATTTCGCCGTCGTTTTCATAGTCGAGGCTCATGGGAACCCCCCTCGTAGGGATCGGCGCACAGGGGCGACGCGATCCGGAGCCGTGGCACTCGCCCCTCGAGGGGGCCGTTCGGGGGGCGGCGTGGAGATGCCGCCCGGGTCGGGTCGCGGGCAGGCCCGCGACCCGTCTGCCTCCGGGATCACTCGCCGGCGACGGCGGCTTCCTTGGCCTGGAGCTCGGCGAGAGCCTGCTCCTCGGACTTCATGATGCCGAACTCCATCAGCATCTCTTCGAGCTCTTCCATGGTGATCGGGGTCGGGATGGTGCCCTTGCCCGAGTTCTCGTGGATCTTGCGGGCGAGCTCGCGATACTCCTTGGCCTGCTGGCTGTCCGGCGCGTACTCGATGACGGTCTGACGGCGCAGCTCGGCGTGCTGGACGATGTTGTCGCGCGGCACGAAGTGGATGAGCTTGGAGTTGAGCTTGGCGGCAAGCGCCTCGGCCAGTTCCAGCTCCTTGTCGGTCTGACGCTCGTTGCAGATCAGGCCGCCCAGACGCACGCCGCCGGAATGGGCGTACTTGAGAATGCCCTTGGCGATGTTGTTGGCGGCATAGAGCGCCATCATCTCGCCGGACATGACGATGTAGATTTCCTGGGCCTTGTTCTCGCGGATCGGCATGGCGAAGCCGCCGCAGACGACGTCGCCGAGAACGTCGTAGGACACGTAGTCCACGTCGTCATAGGCGCCGTTCTCTTCCAGGAAGTTGATGGCGGTGATGACGCCGCGGCCGGCGCAGCCGACGCCCGGCTCCGGTCCACCGGACTCGGTGCACTTGATGCCCTTGTAGCCGATCTTCATGACGTCCTCGATCTCGAGGTCCTCGACCGAGCCGGCTTCGGCCGCGAGGTGAAGAACGGTGTCCTGGAGCTTGGTGTTCAGGATCAGGCGGGTCGAGTCCGCCTTGGGATCGCAGCCGACGATCAGGATCTTCTGACCCATCTCGACGAGAGCAGCGAGGGTATTCTGGGAGGTGGTGGACTTGCCGATACCACCCTTGCCGTAGAAGGCGATCTGCCGAAGCTTGGCCATGTTTCGAACCCCTTCGAAAATTTGGTCGGGCATCGATGCCCGATGCCGTCCGTCCGTTCGGCAGCCTTGTCGCCGCCTAGCGCAAAGGGAGTTTCAAGCTTCGTGCCAAGTGCCCCATCGGCGCGTCACGATTTTTATATTCCTTCAATTTCAATGACTTGTATGAAATGCCGCAGACCGAACGGCGCAAAGAGGGCGCTGTCGCGACCCCGACATTTCCCGACAGGGCGTGTCGAACAACGTCTGTCGGAGGGGTTCGACGGACGAAATCGACGCTTCGCGACGAAACCCGACACGATGCGACGAGGGCCGGAGATCGCTCCCCGGCCCTCGTGATCTCGTCGATGGTCGCGCGGGCTCAGGCGGCGGCGAAGTCGCGGACGAAGACCTCGACGACCTGCCGGAGATCGACGGCCTGGCTCGACAGGTCGGTCGACAGCGTCATCAGCTGGGTCGAGGCAGCGCCCGTCATCTCGGCCGCCTGGCCGACGCCGGCGATGTTCTGCGTCACCTGATTGGTGCCGGTCGAGGCCTGCTGGCAGTTGCGGGCGATCTCGGCGGTGGCGGCACCCTGCTCTTCCACCGCGCCGGCGATGGCCGTCGAGATCTGCTTGATGTCGCCGACGATCCGCAGGATCTCGCTCATCGAGGTGACGCTCTCACCGGTCGCCCTCTGGATCTCCTGCACCTTGGTGCCGATGTCGCCGGTCGCCTTCGCGGTCTGGTCGGCGAGCTGTTTGACTTCCGCCGCGACGACGGCGAAGCCCTTGCCGGCCTCGCCGGCGCGCGCCGCCTCGATCGTGGCGTTGAGGGCGAGAAGGTTGGTCTGACCGGCGATGTTGGAGATCAGGTTGACGACGTCGCCGATCGCCGCGGCCGCCGTGGCGAGCGTGCCGATGCGGGTGTTGGAGACCTCCGCTTCGCCGTAGGCGGTGTCGGCGACGGCGGCGGAATGGCCGACCTGGCTGCCGATCTCGCGCACCGAGGCGGCGAGTTCTTCCGACGCCGCCGAGACGGTCTGGACGTTGGAGGCCGCCTCTTCCGCGGCAGCGGCGACGGCTTGGGCCTGACGCGCGGTCTCCTCGGCGGTCGCCGAGAGGTTCTTGGCCGAATCCGCGACCTCGCCGGAGGAACGGGCGAAGCCCTGCGCCAGTTCCTGCATACGATCGACGAAGTCGGTCGCCAGTTTCTCGCGATGGGCGAGCGCGCGCAGTTCCGCTTCCTCGAGGGCGGCGCGTTCGCGGCGGGCCTCGTCGGCGGCGCGGAGCTGCTCGCGCAAGGTCGCGAGCGCACCGGCGATGACGCCGACCTCGTCATGGCGATCGGTGTCGGTGATCTCGGTGTCGAGCATGCCGCGCCCCAGGGCGGTCATGGCGGTGACTGCGCGACGAATGGGGGTGCAAACGCCGCTGCGGACGAGATAGACCGCGAGCCCGACGATCATCACCACCGCCAGTCCGACGGCGATCAGAGTCTGCCATGCCGTCCACACGGCATTGGTGGTCGTGTCGCGGCTCTCCTCGTCGAGACGGGCGGTGATCTCGCGGGTGAGCGGCAGCCCGGCCTCGAGCGACGCGGTCAGTGCCGGGCGACACTGTTCCTGCATCACGCGCGCGGCGGCGGTCATGCCACCGGTCTCTGCGGTGCGGTTGACCGCCATGCAGGCGCCTTCGGTCACCGCGAGGAAGCCGCGTTCGACGTCGGCGAAACGATCGGCGAGGCTCGGAACCTGCCGGCGTGCCTCGGCGAAGTTCTCGCGGAAGCTCGCGATCGACGCGGCCTGCGCCTTCAGGGCGGCCTGACGCGCCTCGGATGTCGGCGCCTCGATGCTCTGATGCAGACCGATCTCGTACTGCGTGATGTAGCGCGCCGCACGCGTGTATTTCAGCGTGCCGGAGACGGTGTTTTCGAGGAGCCCCTGGTAGGTTCCGGCGATCACCAGCAGCCGATTGGTCGAATAGAGTGCGCCTGCGAGGCTCACGCCTCCGAGCAACAGCAACAGACTGACCACCTTCCAGACGATCGACCAATTCTTGAACGACATGCTCCCGACCTCCTGTCGCGATCCGTCGCGCGCTTGCCCAATAGATTCGGCAGCGCGACGACACCAAATCGAGCAATCAGCATGCTGTTTTTCTAGTTTCCGAATATGAATCTTTGATTAATTGACATTTCACTAGTATTTATTCGATTAAATCGATGCGCATACGTATAATTGCTCAATTTTCCCGCCGAAATAGCCCCACGTAAATGTTCGTTTTGAACGAATTTACAATGACGAGCAGGGCCCACATCGTCTTCGACGCGTTCGAGAGCCCGACGAAACACGAGAGCGCGACCAGAGGTCGCATACTTGTCGCAAGTTGCAACAGGTCGCCATCCCTCGCCCGGGCGCACGTCGAAGCGAGGCGCATCGTCGCTCCGGCCGCGACATCGCGCCGACGAGCTCGCGACAGGCACGTGTCGCGACACCGACAAAGCGCGACAGGACGGCGCGCGAGACGGCGCCCGGTGCCCGAAAATCGGCCGCGGGAGCCCGCCCGCCACTTGGCGCGGGGCTTGCTCCGGGGCTCGACACGCAACCCCGCGCGGTTCGGCGGGCGACTTCTGTCGTCCGTGCCGGCGGGCCGCGTTCGACGTCAACCGAGACACGCCAGCGGAGCAGACGATGGCCAACGTGACCTTTTCTTCCCGCGTCCTTCCCAAGGACGTCACCGTCTATGCCGTCGCGGGCGACCGCGGCACCATTCTCTCGGTCGCCGAGAAGCATAAGATCCCGATCCCGTTCGAATGCCGCGACGGCGAGTGCGGCTCCTGCCTCGTCGAGATCGTCACGCTGACCGGCAAGACCATGGGCTCGCAGCTGACCGAGAAGGAGAAGGTGATGCTGAAGTCGCTCGGCCGCATCACCGCCGACGAGGTGACGAACGCAGAGACCAACGACGTCATGCCGAAGTTCCGTCTCGCCTGTCAGACGATCGTGCGCGACCAGGACATTCTCGTCCGCTTCCTGGGCGACCAGCCGGGCGACGCCGTCTGACGGACCCGAGGCCGGGGCGATCCGTCCCGGCCCCCTACCCCTCCCCGGCGACAGGGCGACGGGGCGACGACGAGGAGCGCGACATGAAGAACGTCGAGGAATTCCTGGCCTATGCCGTCAAGCTCGAGGAAGAGGCCATGCTGCGGTTCGGTGAACTCGCCGACAGCATGGAGACCTGGGGCAATGCCGATGTCGGCAAGCTCTTCCGCAAGCTCTCGGAATATTCCAAGTGGCACATGAGCGACGCCAAGGCGCGCTCGGGCTTCCGCGAGATCCCGGAGATGGCGCCGCACGAGTTCCACTGGCCGCAGGGCGAGAGCCCGGAGCGTGCCGCGATCTGGGCGGCCGATCCCTTCATCGCCCGTGACGAGGCGCTGGAGATCGCGCTCTCGGCCGAGCGCGCCGGTCTCGCCTTCTACGCCCACGTGCTCGAGACGACCGACGATCCGGAGATCGCCGCGCTCGCCAAGGAGTTCGTCGAGGAGGAGAGCGAGCACGTCGCCGAGCTCCTCAAGTGGATCGCCGCCCACAAGGCCGGCAAGCCGTTGCCGGCGCACGCCTGAGGCGGACGCTCCCGCCCCGACGTCGATGCCCCGGCTCGCCGGGGCTTTCGGCGTTTCGGGGACGGCGTGGTGAGGGACGAGCCTCCCTTCTCCCGCAAGGGGAGAAGGAAAATCCTCACGCGCCTTCGAAGCCGGTCAGGACGCCGACGGCGTTGTGGCCGATCGCTTCCACCGCGTAGCCGCCCTCGAGCACGAAGACGGTCGGCAGGCCGAGCTTCGCCAGCCTGCGGCCGATCTCGGGATAGTCCGACGTCTTCAGGCGAAAATGGCTGATCGGATCGCCCTCGAACGTGTCGAGGCCTAGCGAGACCACCAGCGCCTCGGCGCCGACCTTGCGGATGCGGTCGATCGCCGTGTCGAGCGCGGCGCCCCAGACGTCGAAGCCGGAGCCGGCGAGAAGTGGCAGGTTGAGGTTGAAGCCCTCGCCGGTGCCCTGGCCCACTTCGTCGGCGGCGCCGAGGAAGAACGGGTATTCGGTCGCCGGGTCGCCGTGGATCGAGGCGAAGAACACGTCGGAGCGATCCCAGAAGATCTCCTGCGTGCCGTTGCCGTGGTGGAAGTCGACGTCGAGCAGCGCGACGCGGCCCGCGCCCTTCTCTCGCAGGCGCTCGGCGGCGCAGGCGGCGTTGTTGACGTAGCAATAGCCGCCGGCGGTGCGGCGGCCGGCGTGGTGGCCCGGCGGGCGGCAGCCGGCGAAGGCGACGCGCTCGCCCGAGGCGACGAGATCGGCCGCCGTCAGCGCGACGCGGAACGAACTCTCGATCGCCTTCCAGGTGCCTTCGACGAAACTCGCGCCGCCGTCGAAGGAATAGAAGCCGAGCAGGGCGCGGATCGCCTTCGGCTTCAGGTCGGCGCGCAGATTGTGTGTCGGCCAGACCATCGGCAGTGCCGGACCGACGTAACCGGCCTTGGTCCAAAGATCGAAGGCCTCGGCGAGGAAGGCGACGTAGTCGGCGTCGTGAACCCGACACACCGTGTCGAGGCTCTGTGTCGTCGGCGCGACGAAGGGGCCGAGGCCGCGGCGTTCGGCCTCGGCGAGCACGAAGGCGAGGCGTTCGGGCTTCTCGTAACCGGGCTCGATGATGCCGGCGCCGAGTTCGACCTGACCGGAATGGCCGAGATGGTCGGGGGACCAGACGATCTTCATGGGGGTGATCTCCGATGGCTCAGGCGCGTGAGAAGGCGCTCGCGCGGGCGATCAGATCGTCGTCCGGGCGGATGCCGGTGTAGAGCACGAATTGTTCGACCGCCTGCAGCGTCATGACCTCGGCACCGGTGATCACCGGCCTGCCGAGCCGGCGGGCGGCGAGAATCGTCGGCGTCTCGGAGGGCAGCGCAACGACGTCGAAGACATGAGACGCCGCGGTGATCTCGGCTTCCGAGAAGGCGAGATCGTCGGCGTCGGCGCCGCCGGCCATGCCGATCGGCGTGACATTGACGAGCATCGCACCGGCCGTGTCGCCGACGTCCGCGCGCCAGCTCCAGCCGCAGCGGTCGGCCAGCGCGCGGCCGGCGGCCTCGTTGCGGGCGACGATGGTGCCGGTCGTGAAGCCCGCGTCGCACAGCGCCGCGGCGACGGCCTTGCCCATGCCGCCGGCGCCGCGCAGCACGACCGGCGTCGACACCGGTACGTTATGGGCGACGACGAGTTTCGCCACCGCGACATAGTCGGTGTTCCAGGCCTTCAGGTGCCCGTCGGTGTTGACGATGGTGTTGACCGCGCCGATGGCGGCGGCGGACGGGTCGAGCTCGTCGACCAGCGGGATCACCGTCTCCTTGTGCGGCATCGACACCGCCGTGCCGCGGATCGACAGCGCCCGGATGGCCGTGACCGCGCCGGCCGCGTCGGAAACCGCGAAGGCCTTGTAGACGTAGTCGAGCCCCAGTTCCTCGTAGAGGAAGTTGTGGAAGCGGGTGCCGGTGTTCGACGGACGCGCCGAGATCGACATGCACAGGCGGGTGTCGCGGGTGATGCGGAGGGTCATGCGGGCTCCCGGTCGTCGGTGGGACGGGGGAGGCTAGACCCGAGGCGCGGCGACGGCAACGCACGCCGTCGCAGGGCGGGCGTGTCGACGGCGGGAGGCGGAGGACCACGCGGTGCACGGCGAATGCCGCACCGCGCGCGGGGTCACGCTCGCCCTCAATCCACCAGCAGATCGACGGCGCGGGAAAGCGGCAGGTCGACCACCTCGGCGCCGATCTCGGCGAAGAACTTCAGTTCGTTCTTGGTCAACCCCGCCGTCTCCGTCACCACGACCAGCGGACCGGCGGAGCGCTTGGCGATCTGGCGGGCGTAGGTGCGCAGCATCTGGTCGTGGAAGCGACAGCCGACGAAGACGAAGCCGCGGGTGGCGCGGATGCCCTTCACCACCTCCGGGATCGGCGTCTGGATGTCGATCTCGGTCAGAACCTCGACATAGTCGCTGTCGGCGACGAGGAAGTTCTTGGCCGGGGCGACGGCGCCGTGCGGCTTGTAGAGCACGGTCTTGGCGGTGTCGGCCGTCGCGGGCGCGAGTTCCGCCCCGTCGGGACCGTAGGCGCGGAACCAGATGTCGGCGTTGACGCCGGCGCGCGTGATGCCCTGGATCTCGACCCAGTCGGTGCGGCCGGACGCCTTCAGCGCGGCGCGGGCGGCGCTGTCGTACCAGGTGTCGACGATCAGGGCGAGCGGCAGGGTCGCGAGCTTGGCGTGGAGCTTCGAGGGCGCGACGGCGGGGCCGAAGATCTCCGCCATGAAGGCGACCAGCGTGTTGCGATGACGGCGCTGTTCGATGAACTGGGCGACCGACCACATGTTGGTGCGGATCCGCGACGGCGCCGGCGCCTTGGCGTGCAGCCGGGCCGCGACCGCCTCGGGCAGCAGCGGGATCGGCGCCTCGCCGTCGAGCGCGGCGAGGTCCGGCCCGAGGAAGGGGATCAGCCGGTCGGCCTCGAGACCGAAACGGACGTCGGCGAGCTTGGCCTCGGCAGCGGCCCCGGTCAGCACGACGGGCTCGGCGGTGGCGATCATGGTCATGGTCTCTCCTCGTCTCGTCGTGTGGTCGGGCTCGGTCGGTTCGCCGGCTCTGCCGGCGCCCCCTCATCCGGCCCTTCGGGCCACCTTCTCCCTCGAGGGGAGAAGGACGGGCCTCACTCCTCGTCGTCGCCGATCTTGCGGGCGTTGACGGTGATCGGCAGCTTGGTTTCGGCCGGCATGTCGGGCAGGACCAGAACCCAGCCGTTCTTCATCTTGATCGAACCGCCCCACATCCCCTCCTTCTCGACCTCGACGACCGGTTCCTCGAGATCCTTCTTGGGGATGTAGGCGGAGAGCCCCTTGGGCGTGTTGCGGAGCATCACCTTCATGTCATGGGCCTTTCGTGGGCGGTGGCGCCATTCCCCGGCGCCGGATGCGGGTGGCGCGGGGCGCGCGCCGGAGGGGTCATTCGGCCGCTTCGCCGAGTGCGTGGTCGGTGTCGTGGGCAGCGTCGCGGGCGGCCCGCGCGGCGGCATCGGCGCGGTAGCGGGCGGCTTCCTCGGGCTCGGCGTCCATGGAGACCAGCTCCTTGCCGCGCATGCCGACGATGGTGCCGCGTTCGGTCCATTCGACCGCGTAGATCCAGAACATCTGCAGGAAGGTGCCGATGTCGCGCACGTAGCCGACGTCGCCCTTCATCACCAGCGGCTCGCCGATGTCCTTGCGCGGATAGGTGCCGTCGTTCTTGACGAGGCGGCGGGCGACGACCCGCTCGCCGGGCTTGAAGACCGGGGCCTTGCGGATCTCGACTTCTTCTTCGCGTGCGAGGCCCATCAGCGCTCTCCTTCGGTCTTCAGTCGTGCCTCGACCGCCTCGCGGACGATCGCCTCGACGTCCCCGGCCATGGCCGCGAGATCGGCGAGAGGCAGGCGTTCGGCGACGGTGAACCGCACCCGAACGTCCGGATCCTTCGCCAGAGCGTGCAGCCGTTCCGGCGCCAGTCGCTCGGCGACCACCAGACGGACCGTCGGGTCGGGATCGAGGATCAACGCACCGAGATGGCGCGGATCGACGCGACGGGCCGCCTCGCGGCGAATTTCGTCGTCCTCGTCGTGCATCACGCCGACGAGGAGCGCGGGCGGCGCGCGACGGGCCGCCGCCATGCGGACGCCGTAGTCGGCATCCGAGAGCAGCGGCACGAGGTCCTCGGCGTCGAGACGCCTGACGACCGTCATGCGCACCCGCCGGTCGGGATCACGGGCGAAGCCCCGGATCCGCGGCTTGGGCAGACGCAGCGCCACCATGGCGCGGACGTCGGGCTCGGGATCGTTCATCAGAACTCCGAGCCGGAAGGGGCTGGCGTATTTCGCCGCCAGCGTCCTCACCTCGAAATAAGGATGATCGAGGTAGCGATCGGCCTGCGCCGGATTGGCCGCGAAGAAGCGGTCGATCCGCTTGCCGCGCCGGTCGTTGACGCAGGTGCGCCCGAACTCGCAGAGACCGGCCGCACGGTTCTCGTCGTGCGGACAGTCCCGGCAGGAAATCGGGTTGCCCAGCCAGTCGACGGTCTCGTCCTCGTCGACCGGCTGGATCCGCAGCGTGCCTTCGAAGCCATCGCTCATGGTCGCCGTCCCTCCCGGCCACCGAGCGCGGCGTCAGGCCTTGATGCAGGTCTTGGGCACCGGGCAGACGGAAGCACACTGCTGGGTGTCCAGGCCGTCGCACTCGGTGCACTTCGCCGGGTCGATGATGTAGGTCTCGCCCTTGAACTTGATCGCCGCCGACGGGCACTCGAATTCGCAGGCGCCGCAGGTGGTGCATTGGGAAGAGATGATCTTGAAGGCCATGAGCCCGTCTCCTGGTGTCGTCACGTCGTATCGGCAGTTTCCTGCCGGCTGGGGGCCGTCCGGCCGAAGCCGGACCCGACGCGAGCGCGCGACGGCTCAAGTTCCGTCGCCACCCACGAAGGTGTGCGGCGCGCCCGGAGGGGTGCGCCGCGTGCGGTGTCGCCTCAGGCGACGGCCGCGGAGCTCTCGATGCCGAACTCGGTCGCGTAGAGCGCGCCGATGGCGGTTTCGATGTAGTCGAAGGCGTAGTCGTCGGTGGCGCGGATGCCGGCCGCCGTCAGCATGTCCTTCGGGCAGTCGCCGATCTTCGAGCACAGCACCACCTCGACGCCCTCGAGCGCCGCGATGACCGTGTCGAGGGTGGCGTCCTCGCCCCAGCCGCCTTCGCAGTACTGGGCCTCGACCTTGCGGTGGCCGACGAAGGTGATGCCCTTCGGACCCGCCTCGTAGACCTGGAACTCCTTGGCGTGGCCGAAGTGCTGGTTGATGCGACCGCCGCCCTGGGTGGCGACCGCGACCAGCAGCTTGGCCTCGACCGCGGTCTCCTTGACCGCGGCGACCGCCGCGTGCTTCGCCTCGACGTGATCGCCGCGCTCCTTGGCGACGATCTCGCGATAGGCCTCACGCTTGGAAGCGTCGTAGGTGACGGTCTCGGGCAGCTGGTCGAGGGTGAACTCCTGACCGCGGTCCTCGCCGAGCAGGCCGACGGCGTCGGCGCGGCACTGGCGGCAATGACGCATCAGCTTGGCGCCGCCCTCGAGCTTGTCCTGCAGGTCCTTCAGCTCCGCCGGGGTCGGTCCGCGCTGGCCGGTCAGGCCGTAGTGGGTGCCGTGCGCCGGATCGGAGATCAGCGGCATGACGTTGTGCAGGAAGGCGCCGCGCTCCTTCACCCACTTGTTCACTTCGAGCAGATGCTCGTCGTTGACGCCGGGGATCAGAACCGAGTTGATCTTGGTCAGGATGCCGCGTTCCGTCAGCATCTCCAGGCCGAGCATCTGGCGCTCGTGCAGGATGCGGGCGGCCTCGACGCCCTCGTAGCGGCGCTTGTTGTAGAAGATCCAGGGATAGATCTTCGCGCCGATCTCGGGATCGACCATGTTGATGGTGATCGTGACGTGGTCGACGTTCATCTGCGCCAGCTCGTCGACGTGGTCGGGCAGCGCCAGACCGTTGGTCGAGATGCAGAGCTTGATGTCGGGGATCTCGAGCGAGATCGCCTCGAAGGTCGCTTTGGTCTTCTTCCAGTCGTAGCAGGCGTCGCCGGGACCGGCGATGCCGAGGACCGAGAGCTGCGGCACCTCGTTGGCGACCGTCACCACCTTGCGCATCGCCTGATCGGGCGTCAGCTTCTCCGAGACGACGCCGGGGCGGCTCTCGTTGGCGCAGTCGTACTTCCGATTGCAGTAGTTGCACTGGATGTTGCAGGCCGGCGCCACGGCGACGTGCATGCGGGCGAAATAGTGGTGGGCCTCTTCGGAGTAGCAGGGATGATCCTTGATCTTCTCCCACGTGGCCTCGTCCATGTCCTCGGGCTTGGCGGACGAGCCGCAGGAGGACGACGAACACCCGCCCGAAGAGGCGGTCTTCTGGAGGGCATCCGCGTCGATCGGCGTCAGGATGCTGTCCAAGGAAATCATCGGCTGGTTCATCTCGACCACTCCCCTCGGCATGGTTCGAGGGAGATTTCGCAAGCCCCGTGCCAGAGACGCGCGAACGGCGGTTTTCGAGGGATTCCAGACTTGTCGCCGCGCGCCGACGTCGGAATTGTCCGTCGGACATGTCGGATTCCTGTCGCGTGTCCGACACCGGACATCGTCGACATTCGCCGAAAGTCGCAGACGATCGCGCCGCACATCCGGCATTTCACGAATTGCCAAGTCGGCGGTAACCGCGGCGTCTAACGGCCTCGAAAGGGACCGCCACGATGACCGCCTCCTCTGCCGCTGCTCCGGCGCACGACGACGACGCCGAAGCCGCCATCGAGCGCATGGTGCGCCGCTTCTACGACGGTTGGGCCGGCGATCCGCTGCTCGATCCGCTGCTGCGCGCCCTGCCCCATCTCGAGGAACACCTGCAGATCATCATCGACTTCTGGTCGCGCCAGCTGCTCGGCACCGAACGCTATCAGGGCCGCCCCTTCCCGCCGCACTGGAAGCTCGACATCGAACCCGATCACTTCGACCGCTGGATGGAACTCTTCGCCGGGGCGGTGAAGGCCGAGCTGCCCGCCGATCTCGCCGCGACGGCGATCGAGAAGGCCGGCCACATGAGCGTCGCCTTCCAGGCCGGCCTCTTCCCGATCAAGGGACCCGACGGACGCCCGATGAAGCTCTCGCGCGCCTGACGCCACCGCTTCGCTCACTCGGATACCGCAGAATGCGTCGTGGGCTCGTGCGTTCACCGCGTCGAGCGTGATCGTATACATACGCATCACAGAAACATTGCCAAAATTTTTCTTTGAACACTCCGTCTCTTCGCGGGGCGTCGGCGCGCTCTTCTTCCAAGATGACACTTTCTTAACCCTCTCGGGTCCAACGTCGGCGGATCGAAACATCGTCCGGGGATCGACGTTTCCATGGCGCCACGGGTCACACCCAAGGATCGAGAGGTTACTTTCGATCCAGACGAAATCATCGTCTCCAAGACCGACCTGAAAGGTCGGATCACCTACGCCAACACCACCTTCGCCAAGGTGGCGGGCTATTCGCGCGCCGAGTTGATGGGCGCGCCGCATTCGATCATCCGCCATCCCGACATGCCGCGCTGCGTGTTCAAACTACTCTGGGATCGCCTGGCGGAGGAGAAAGAAGTCTTCGCCTATGTGAAGAACATGGCGCGCGGGGGCGAATACTATTGGGTCTTCGCCCACGTGACGCCGTCCTACGACAACGCAGGCCACGTGACCGGCTATCACTCCAACCGTCGGGTTCCCGACCGTCGCGTCGTCGACGGGGTGATCACGCCGCTCTATCGCACGCTGCTCGCCACCGAGGCGTCGCATGCCAACGCCAAGGACGGACTGCGCGCATCCTTCGCGCAGCTCCTGGACATCGTGAAGTCGAAGGCCAGCAGCTATGACGAACTCGTCTTTTCGCTCTGAGGCGCTCGTTCCCGGCATCGCCGGCCTCGTCGCGATCGCCGGAGCCGGTGGCGCGGTCGCTCTCGACGCCCCCTGGGTGGCGCTCGGCCTCCTCGGCGCGGCGGGGGCCGCGACCGCATGGTCGCTGTGGGTCGCGGCGCGCGTCGCCGCCGGCGTCGGCCGAGCGGTCGACGTCTGCGCGGCGCTGGCGCGCGGCGACTTCGAAGTCCGCGACCTCGCCTTCGACCGGCCCGGCATGGCCGGCGCGCTGACCGACGCGATCAACGACATGGCCGACCACGTCGATGCCTTCGTGCGCGAATCCAGCGCCTCGATGGACGCGGTGCGGCACAATCGATACTGGCGCCGCATCCTGCCGGACGGCATGCACGGCGCCTATCGCCGCGCCTCCGAGACGATCAACGAGGCGACCGACGTCATCCAGGAGCGCGTCCAGTCGTTCAACGTCTCGACCGAGGACTTCGCCGAGACGATCAACTCGATCGTCGAGAGCCTCACGGTCTCGGCCGGCGGCATGGGGACGACGGCGGAACGGATGAGCGACGGCGCCGACGCCACCGATCGCCGCGCCGGCTCGGCCGTCGAGACCTCGCAGGAGGCCTCCGCCGACGTCCGCCGCGCCGCGGAAGCGGCCGAACGCCTGTCGCAGTCGGCCCGCGGCATCGGCGCCGAGATCGACCGCTCGGCGACCATCGCCCGCAACGCCGTCGCCCGCGCCGAGGAGACCGGCCGCATCGTCTCCGGCCTGTCGACGGCGGCGGAGAAGATCGGCGCGGTGATCGGTCTGATCGATCAGGTCGCCGGCCAGACCAACCTCCTCGCCCTCAACGCCACCATCGAAGCGGCGCGCGCCGGCGAGGCGGGCCGCGGCTTCGCGGTCGTCGCTTCCGAGGTCAAGAACCTCGCCGACCAGACCGCCAAGGCGACCGCCGAGATCGCCGCCCACATCACCGAGGTGCAGTCGGCGACCCGCGCGGCGGTCGAGAGCATCTCCGGCATCGGCGGCACGATCGCCGAGATCGACGCCTCGACCGGCGCCATGCGCGGCTCGATCGAGACCCAGATCGAGGCGACCGGCGAGATCGCCCACAACGTCGCCAACGCCTTCGAAGGGTCGCGGGCGGTGAGCGAGAACGTCGCCGGCATTTCCGAGATCGCCCGCGAGACGGCGACGCTCGCCGCCGACCTCGGCACCACGTCGCGGCGGATCTCGTCTGAGGGCGCACGCCTCGCCGAGACCGTCCGCGAGTTCCTGACCCGCCTGCGTCGCGGCCCGCTCGATCGTCGTCTGACGGCAGAAGAGCGGATGCCCGCCGGCCATGCCGTCGGCGTCCTCCACGACGGCACGCAGAGCAAGGCGGTCTGCGTCGACGTCTCCCATTCCGGTGCCAAGCTGGCGTTGGAGCTCGAAGGCGACTTCGCGGGCTTCCTGGTCGGCGACCGGGTCAGCCTGTCGGCCCTGCCCGGCCTCGACTGCCCTGCGGTCGTGCGCTGGGTCAACGGTCACGAGATGGGCGTGGAATACGTCGCCGCCGAGTTCTCGCCCGAGGCGGCCCGGCGTCTCCGGGCTCTGGTCGACGAGGCGAAGGCCCGCGCACCGGCCGCCGCCTGAAGGATCTTGCAGTCCTGACGAAATCTTCAGGTGACGCGCGGTCCGTAATCATGCTGATATCGCACGAGGCTGGAGCGACTCTCCGGCCTCGTTCCGTTTCGTCGAGGTTTCCATGCGGGTCTCCGCCGTCCGTCTCATCGCTGCCACCACCACCGTCGCCGCCGTCGCGCTGTTCGCTGCGCTCCCTCGGGAAGCCGTCGGACAGAGCGCACCCGCCGGCGGACCGCCGGCGGGTCCCGCCGTCACCGTCGCCAAGCCGGTGGTGCGCGACGTGCAGGAAACCCAGGTGTTCACCGGGCGCTTCGATGCGATCCAGTCGGTGACCATCAAGGCGCGCGTCGCCGGCTATCTGCAGCGGGTGGCCTTCACCGACGGTGCCCAGGTCAAGAAGGGCGACCTGCTCTTCGTCATCGATCCGCGCCCCTACCGGGCGGCGGTCGATCAGGCGAAGTCGGCGGTCGCCGTCGACGAGACGGCGCTGCAGTTCGCCAATGCCGACTTCGAGCGCGCCCAGGCGCTGCAGAAGTCGGGCAACATCACCGAGCAGGTCTTCGATCAGCGCCGGCAGACGCTGCTGGCGGCCCAGGCGCGCGCCGCCGGCAACAAGGCGGCGCTCGCCGCCGCCGAACTCAATCTCGAGTTCACCGAGATCCGCGCGCCCTTCGACGGCCGCCTGTCGCGGACGCTGGTGTCGGAAGGCACGCTGATCGGCGCCGCCGACACGTCGCTGACGACGATCGTCGGGTCCGACCCGATCGACTTCTACTTCGATCTCGACGAAGGCACCTTCCTCGGCCTCGAGCGCGCGCACCTGGCCTCGGGCAAGGGCTCGATCGTCGGCTCGACGGCCTTCGTCGGCACCTCCGACGAGGCCGAGCCGAAGCGCGAGGCGAAGATCGACTTCGTCGACAACCGGGTCGATCAGTCCTCGGGCACCATGCGTCTGCGCGCCAAGGTGAACAATGCCGATCGCTTCCTCACCCCCGGTCTCTTCGGCCGCGTCCGCCTGTTCGTCGGCGGGCCGAAGAAGGGCGTGCTGATCCCCGACGAGGCGATCGCCTCCGACCAGACCCGCCGCATCGTCTATCAGATCGGCGAGGACGGTTCGGTCAAGCCGACGCCGGTGGTGCCCGGGCCGAAGATCGACGGCTATCGCCTGATCCGCTCGGGGCTCGAGGGCACCGAGACCATCGCGATCAACGGCATCGTGCGCATCCGTCCCGGCGTGAAGGTGACGCCGCAGCCGACCCAGTTGCCGCCCGTCGCCGCCGCGCCGGCGGGGCAGCGCTGAAGCGAGGCGAGATCCCATGCGTTTCGCCCATTTCTTCGTTCGCCGGCCGATCTTCGCCTCGGTCCTGTCGATCCTGATGGTGATCGTCGGCCTGGTGGCGTTCAACGCGCTGCCGGTGTCGCAGTATCCCGAGATCGCGCCGCCGACCATCGTCGTGCGCGCCAACTATCCCGGCGCCGACGCCGAGACGGTGGCCGCCACCGTCGCGACGCCGCTCGAGGAGCAGATCAACGGCGTCGAGGACATGCTCTACATGTCCTCCTATTCGTCGGCCGACGGCTCCGTCGCGCTGACCATCACCTTCAAGCTCGGCACCGACCTCAACAAGGCGCAGGTTCTGGTGCAGAACCGCGTCGCCGTCGCCCTGCCCCGCCTGCCGACCGCCGTGCAGCAGACCGGCGTCACCACCAACAAGTCGTCGCCAGACATCATGATGGTGCTGACGATGTACTCGCCCGACGGCTCGCTCGACCCGCTCTACGTGTCGAACTACGCCCGCGCCAACGTCCGCGATCCCTTGCTGCGCCTCGACGGCGTCGGCGAGGTGACGATCTTCGGCGAGCGGCTCTACAGCCTGCGCATCTGGCTCGATCCCTCGAAGCTCGCCGGCCTCGGCATGGTCGCCGACGACGTGATCAAGGCGGTGCAGGCGCAGAACGTCCAGGTTTCGTCCGGCACGCTCGGCGCCCAGCCGGCGCCCAAGGACAACGCCTTCGAGTTCGTGGTGCGTACGCAGGGCCGTTTCGCCGAGCCGAAGCAATTCGAGGACGTCATCGTCCGTTCGACCGCCGACGGCCGCGTGGTGCGGCTGAGGGACGTCGCCCGCGTCGAGATCGGCGCCCAGAGCTACACCAACACCTCCGCCTTCTCGGGCAAGCCCGCGGTCAATCTCGGTGTGTTCCAGCGGCCCGGCACCAATGCACTGGCCGCCGCCAAGCAGATCCGCGACCAGATGACGGAGCTCGCCCAGTCGTTCCCGCCGGGGCTGACCTACACGATCGGCTTCAACCCGACCGACTACATCCAGGCCTCGGTCGACGCGGTCTACGAATCGCTGTTCGAAGCGATCGTGCTGGTCGTCATCGTCGTCATCGTGTTCCTGCAGTCCTGGCGCACCGCGCTGATCCCGCTCGCGGCGATCCCGGTGTCGCTGATCGGCACCTTCGCGGCACTGGCGGCGCTCGGCTACTCGCTCAACACGCTGACGCTGTTCGGCCTCGTGCTGGCGATCGGCATCGTCGTCGACGACGCGATCGTCGTGGTCGAGAACGTCGAGCGCAACATCCGCGACGGCATGCGGCCGCGCGACGCCGCCCACACCACGATGGACGAAGTCGGCACCGCCGTCATCGCCATCGCGCTGGTGCTGGCGGCGGTGTTCGTGCCCACCGCCTTCGTGTCGGGCATCACCGGGCAGTTCTATCGCCAGTTCGCCGTCACCATCGCGGTGTCGACGATGATCTCGGCGGTGAACTCGCTGACGCTGTCGCCGGCACTCGCCGCGCTGCTGCTCAAGCCGCATGCGCCGGGCGAGCCGGAAGGCTTCCTGACGCATCTGTGGCACGGCTTCACCAACCGCTTCAACGCCGCCTTCGACGCGCTGTCGAACGCCTATGCGATCGGCGTCGGCTTCGTCGTCCGCCACCGGGTGACGGCGCTGGCGGTCTATGTCGGCCTCATCGCCGGCACGCTGTGGCTCGCCAAGGTCCTGCCGACCGGCTTCATCCCGAACCAGGACCAGGGCTATGCGCTGGTCATCGTCCAGCTGCCCGACGGCGCCTCGCTGACCCGCACCCAGGCGGCGGTCGACGAGGCCGGCAAGCGGGTGCGCGACATCCCGGGCATCCAGGCGACCGTCGAGATCGCCGGCATCAACGCCGCGACCTTCACACCGTCGTCCAACGGCGCGGTGCTGTTCACGCCCTTCATTCCCTTCGACGAACGCCTGAAGAAGGGGCTGACGGCCGACAAGATCGTCGGCGACATCCTGAAGGCGCTGGCACCGATGCAGGAGGCCTTCACCATCGCGGTGCCGCCGCCGCCGGTGCGCGGCCTCGGCAACCAGGGCGGCTTCAAGCTGCAGATCCAGGAGCGCGACAGCGCCGACATGCGACGCATCCTCGGCCTGACCTATCAGATGATGGGGGCTGCGGCGAAGGACCCGCAGCTGTCGCGCGTCTTCACCACCTTCACCGCCTCGACGCCGCAGGTCTGGCTCGACGTCGACCGCACCAAGGCGCAGATGCTGAACGTGCCGATGGGCGCCGTGTTCGACGCCCTTCAGCAGAACTTCGGCTCGGCCTACGTCAACGACTTCAACGCCTTCGGCCGCGTCTACCAGGTCCGTGCCCAGGCCGACGCCGAGTTCCGCATGACCGCCGACGATCTCGCCCAGATCAAGGTCCGGTCGTCGAACGGCGCGCTGGTGCCGCTCGGCACCATCGTCTCGGTGCGCGAGGTGGCGGGTCCGTCGCTGATCCAGCGCTACAACATGTACACCTCGATCCCGCTGCAGGGTCAGGCCGGGCCGGGCGTGTCGTCGGGCGTGGCGCTCGACCGGATGGAGGCGCTGGCGCGCTCGATCCTGCCGTCGGGCACCGGCTTCCAGTGGACAGAACTCGCCTTCCAGGAAAAGGTCGCGGCCGGCTCGACGATCGGCATCTTCGCGCTGTCGGTGCTCTTCGTCTTCCTGGTGCTCGCCGCCCAGTACGAGAGCTGGACGCTGCCGATGTCGATCATCCTGATCGTGCCGCTCGGCGTCGGTGCCGCTCTGCTCGGCGTCTGGGGCCGAGGCATGGACAACAACATCCTGACCCAGATCGGTCTCATCGTGCTGATCGGCCTCGCCGCCAAGAACGCGATCCTGATCGTCGAGTTCGCGGCCCAGCACGAGATCCAGAAACGCGACGGGCCGATCGCCGCGGCGATCGAGGCCTGCCGCCTGCGTCTGCGTCCGATCCTGATGACGGCCTTCGCCTTCATCCTCGGCGTCGTGCCGCTCGCCTTCGCCACCGGCCCCGGCGCCGAGATGCGGCGCGCACTCGGCACGGCGGTGATGTGGGGCATGATCGGCGTCACCATCGTCGGCCTGTTCCTGACGCCGGTGTTCTACGTCGCGATCCGCAAGACCTCGGGCTGGTTCCGCACCCGGATGAAGCGCCGCGCCGTCGCCGACGCCCGCGGGAACTGAGGCCCACGCCGACGTCGAGACGACGTCCCGAAACGACGAAGGGGAGGCCTCGCGGCCTCCCCTCTTCTTTTTCCGGCGTCCGTCTCGCGGTCGTCAGGCGACGGCGGCGACGTCTTCGAAGGCGAGGCGCGGCAGGCGCGGGAAGAGCTTCGTCGCGTCGCCGTAGCCGATGTTGACCAGCATGAAGGACTTGGCCGAGCCGTCGGCGAAGAAGGCGGCGTCGCAGGCGGCGGCGTCGTAGCCGGTCATCGGGCCGGCATCGAGGCCGAGCGAGCGCAGGGCGAGGATGAAGTAACCGGCCTGCAGCGCCGCGTTCATGCGGGCGGTCGGCTCGGCGTGCGGCTGGCCGGCGAACCAGGCACGGGCGTCGGCATGGGGGAAGAGCTTCGGCAGCTGGTCGAAGAACTTCGGATCATAGGCGACGATCGCGGTCACCGGCGCGGCCATGGTCTTGTCGACGTTGCCGGGGGCGAGCGTCGGGCGCAGCTTCTCCTTGGCCTCGGCCGAGCGGACGAAGACGAGGCGCAGCGGCACGCTGTTGGCGGCGGTCGGGCCCCATTCGGTCAGTTCGACCGCCTGGCGCAGCGTGGCGTCGTCGACGGGGCGGTCCTGCCAGGCACCGTGGGTGCGGGCTTCGCGGAAGAGAAGATCGAGGGAAGCCGCGTCGAGCACGGGACGAACGGTCATCGGACACTCCTGGGAGAACATGCGACAGGGAGGCTGTCGCTTCCCTTCTCACATGCGCCCGACGGCGCCGCACGACTAGACCGCGGACGTCGAACGATGCGTCCAATTTCCCTCAACCGACGTCGCGGGCGGCGACGGGCGCCTTGCCGCCGAGCCGCTCGAGCAGTTCGGCGAGCGGTACCGGACGAGCGACGTGGTAGCCCTGCACCATGTCGACGCCGATGGCGCGCAGCTGTTCCAACGTCTCCTCGTCCTCGACGAACTCGGCGATGGTGGTGGCGCCGATCTTGTGGCCGATGTCGTTGATGCTCTCGACGATGGCGCGATCGACCTGGTTGGTGGTCAGCTTGCGCACGAAGGAGCCGTCGATCTTCAGATAGTCGGCCGGGAACTGCTCGAGATAGGCGAAGGACGAGAGGCCGGCGCCGAAGTCGTCGAGCATGATGGCGTAGCCGGCGGCGCGCAGCTCTTCGACCAGCTTGCCGGCGTGGGTGATGTTGTTGATCAGCGAGGTCTCGGTGATCTCGAACCGCAGCCGGTGCGGCGGCAGGCGCGAATCCTCGAGCTCGGCGGCGAGGAAGGCGAGCAGGCCCGGATCGTCGAGGCTGTTGGCCGACAGGTTGATCGACACCGACAGGCGCGGCACCGCCAGGATCGCCTCGTCGAGGTGATGCAGCACCGAATGGATCATCCAGCGATCGATCGCCGCCATCAGGCCGTAGCGTTCGGCGGCCGGGATGAAGGCGCCCGGCGGCAGGATCGTCCCCGCGTCGTCGCGCATGCGCACCAGCAGTTCGGCGTGCGACTGGAGATGACCGGCGGGACGCAGGTCGAGGATTTCCTGGGCGTAGATCTCGAAACGGTCGGTGTCGAGCGCGGCACGGATGCCGGCGGCGGTGTGCAGCTCGTGGTGATGGCGGCGGGCGTCGCCCTCGGAGAGATGATAGAGCGACACGCGGTTGCGGCCGGCGGCCTTGGCGGCATAGCAGGCGACGTCGGCGCGGCTCATGACGTCGGCGGCGAGCGGGATCTCGGCGTCGACGCGGGCGATGCCGACCGAGGCGCCGACCTCGTAGACCCGGCCATCCCAGGAGAAACGGACCCGGCCGATGCGTTCGATCAGCCGTTCGGCGATCAGACGGGCATCCTCCATGTCGCAGTCGACCAACAGGAGGCCGAATTCGTCGCCACCGAGGCGGGCGACGATGTCGTGGCGGCGCATCTCGCCGCGGATCAGACGGCCGATCTCGCGCAACAACGCGTCGCCGGCGGCGTGGCCGGCGGTGTCGTTGATGATCTTGAAGCGGTCGAGATCGACGAAACAGAGCGAATGGCGCGAGCCGTCGAGATGGGCGGCGGCGCAATAGTCGGAGAGCGTCTGCTCGAAGGCGGAGCGATTGCGCAGGCCGGTCAGCGCATCGTGGGTGGCGAGCTGGGCGAGTTCCTTCTGCAGGGTGCGCGCGCGGGTGACGTCCTGGAAGACCAGCACGGCGCCGAGCAGCTCACCGTTCTTCTTCAGGACCGGCGATGCCGTCGCCTCGATGTCGAGGCGGGTGCCGTCACGGGCGACGAGGACGAGCCCGTCGTCCTCGGTGACGCGCTCGCGCTTGTCGAGCGCGCGGGTGACGGCGCAGACCACGTCCCTGTTCGCCTCGCCGTCGCGCGCGGCGCGGAAGACGGCGGAACAGATGCGCCCGAGGGCATGGGCCTCGCTCCAGCCGGTCAGGCCTTCGGCGATCGGGTTCATCAGCGAGATGCGACCGGTCTCGTCGGTGCAGATCACGCCGTCGCCGATCGAATGGAGGGTGATGCGCAGCCGTTCCTTCTCGGTCTGCAGTGCCTCGGTCAGGCTGCGGTTCTCGGTGATGTCGGTGTGGGTGCCGATCATGCGCAGCGGCTGGCCGTTCTCGTCGCGGGCGATGACGCGGCCGCGGTCGAGGATCCAGACCCAACGGCCATCCTTGTGGCGCATGCGGAATTCGCACTCGAACTGCGTCGTCTCGCCCTCGAGGTGGCGCTTCTCCTCGCGCAGCAGCATCGGCAGGTCGTGCGGGTGGACGAGCGAGAGCCAGGCGTCGGCCTCGCCCGAGATCTCGCCCGGCTCGTAACCGATCATGCGCGCCCACATCGGCGAATAGAACGTGTCGCGGCGGCGATAGTCGTAGTCCCACACGCCCTGGCGCGCGCTCTCCAGCGCGAAGTTCCAACGGCTCTCCGACAGTTCCAGCGCCTGTTCGACGCGGCGGCGGGCCTCGATGTCGTTGAGCTGGGCGATCAGATAGGCCGGTTTGCGCTCCGCCCCCTCGCGCACCATCGCCACGGCGACCACACCCCAGAGCGTCGAACCGTCCCGGCGCCGATACTGGCGTTCGGCAGTGAAGACGTCGTATTCGCCGGCGAGCAGCCCCGCCAGCCGACGATCGAAGTCTTCCGGATCGTCGGCCGCGATGTCGCCGGGGCGCTTGCCGACGAGGTCTCCCGGTTCGCAGGCGAACATGTCGCAGAGTGCGCGGTTGACCGAGAAACAGACGCCGTCGAGGCGCAGCAGCGCCATGCCGAACGGCGAGTGCTCCATGGCGTCGCGGAAGCGGGTCTCGTTGCGGCGGGAGCGCGAGCGCTCCTTGTCGATCTCCTCGCGCAGCAGGGCGAAGGCGATCGGCAGGCCGGCGACGAGGGCGGTGGCGCAGAGCTGGACCACCGAGGCGGAGACCTCGACGTCGCCCAGGGCGACGAAACCCCAGTGGTGCGACCACGCGATGCCGATCGCCACGACGAGCGAGCCGGCCGCGGTCGCCGCGACCGAACCGCGAATGCCGACGATGGCGAGCGGCAGCACGCACATCGGCATCAGGGTCGGCAGGAAGGCCCGGCAGAAGCCGATGATGGCGAGAGACGCGGCGACGCCGAGCAGCGTCTCGGCGATACGGCGGACGGAGAAATCGGACGCGGTGCAGTGCTCGACGACGGCGACGGCCATCAGCGCCATCAGCGAACCGGCGGACTCGGAGCCCCAGCGATCGAGCACGACGACGAGAAGGCCCTCCTCGACGTCACCGACCACCATGCCGGCGGCGAGCGCCCCCAGACCGGGTACGAGGAAGCCGAAGGCGGCGACGCGGCGCAGCCAGTCGGTCGCCCAACGCCCCGACCGCACCGAACGCGGCCCGACCAGCGCGACGAGGCCGCCGAGCAGCTCGACGACGGCGATCAACGACAGCGGCAGGACATGGTCGAAGGGCTCGCCCGCGTAGGAGAGCGCGAAGAAGGTGGAGGCGAAGACACCGACCGCCGCCGCGGCGAGACCGGCGCCGCCGAGGCCGGTGGCCATCAGCGTGGCGAAGCCGAGAGCGAACCAGGGAATGTCGCGGGAGGCGCGAAGGTCGTCCCAATGCAGGGTGGCGAGCATCAGCACGAGGTGCCCGACGATCAGGGCGACGACCGCCCACGATCCGAACCGGCCCATCGCCGCCGAACGTACAGGAAACCCAACCACCAAGACGGCCTCCGCAGGCGCAAACCCCGCTTGCCGACTCTCGACGATCATCCCTAACAATCGGTGAAGGCGAGAAAGGGTTACCTAGACCAAAGTTCAACAGTGTTTACGTTACGAAATCTTCCGAAATTTCACACCTCGAACGCATCCGAATGCGCCGAAAACGCGTACTCGTGGCGATATTAACCGTGCATTAACGCAGACATACCCAATATCACCACGTCGCTCGTTGCCATTTGACGCAGGTGAGCGCGATGAATGATATAGAAAAAAATCGAAAGCGCGTAATTCGGACGTTTTGACCGAACGACACGAAGCATCGAACAAAGGCGCGGAGATTGCAAGGATGGCCCCGACGAGCAATGCTGGCGATATCCAGCGGCGATTGACCTTCGCGCGGATCGACAAGACAGCCGTCGCCGATCTCCAGACGGCCTGGAGCGCGATCGAACCGGAACTGGGGCCGATCCTGAAGCGATTCTACGAGCATGTGTCGGGCGAGCCCGAGCTGGCGCGACTCGTCGGCGCGCGCAGCACCAACCTCGCAGAAGCTCAGAAGCGGCATTGGGGACGCGTCTTTTCGGGCCGGTTCGACGACGACTATGCCCGCTCGGTGACCGAGATCGGCCGGGCGCACCATCGCATCGGCCTCGAGCCGCGCTGGTACATCGGCGCCTATCAGTTCGTCCTCAACGAGATCGTGATGCTGCTCGCGCGCAAGGTGCGATTCCGGACCAACGAGCTCGCGCGCACCATCACCGCCGTCAACAAGGCGGTGATGCTCGACATGGATTTCGCGATCTCGGTCTATCAGGACGTGCTCCTGGAGGAACGCAGCCGGCAGGCGGCCCATGTCGCGGCCGAGGTCGAGGCCTTCCGCGGCACGTCGACCGCCATGCTCGAGCAGGTCGGCAACAAATCGCGTTGCCTGCTCGCGACCGCCGACGAACTCACCTCGATCGCCGGCGGGGCCCGGGAACAGGCGACCAACGCGGCGGCCGCGGCCGAAGAGACCTCCGCCACCGTCGCCTCGGTCGCCGGTGCGGCCGAAGAACTCAATGCCTCGATCAACGAGATCGGCCGCCAGATCTCGGCGGCGACCGGCATCGTCGAACGGGCCAACGCGATGACCGGCCGCATGGCCGATTCGATCGACGTGCTGGCGCGCTCCGGCGAGAAGATCGGCGCCGTCGTCGGCCTGATCCAGGCGATCGCGGCGCAGACCAACCTGCTCGCCCTCAACGCCACCATCGAGGCGGCGCGCGCCGGCGAGGCGGGCAAGGGCTTCGCGGTCGTCGCCTCGGAGGTGAAGAACCTCGCCGGGCAGACGGCCAAGGCCACCGACGAGATCTCGCTGCAGGTCGGCGACATCCAGAACGGCACCGGCGCCGCGGTGGCGGCGATCGAGGAGATCGCCTCGATCATGCGTGACATCGGCGGCGTCACCGGCTCGATCGCCTCGGCGGTCGTCCAGCAGTCGGCGGTGACGCGCGACATCGCCCAGTCGGTCACCCAGGCGGCGGAGGGCACCGCCGTGCTCGCTTCGACCGTCTCGGCGGTCGAGGGCGTCATCACCGAGACCAGCCGCAACGCCGGCACGGTCAACGAGACGGCCAACGCCTTCGGCGATCAGGCCAACGCGCTGGCGGTGGCGGTGCGCGAGTTCCTCGAGCGGCTGCATCAGCCGACGGAGGCGACGGCGCGGCGCGCCTGAGGCAGATCAGGGTCGCAGGGAACACGGGTCGCGCGCCACTGGCGCGCGGCCCTTTCTGTTCCCATATTGGCGTGAGACGGCGCCTCCCGCGCCGGCTCCCTTCCCTTTCGTTCCTTCCCGAGGCCGCATGTCCCAACTCTTCACGCCGCTCTCGATCGGCGACATGATCCTGCCCAACCGCGTCGTCATGGCGCCGCTCACCCGTTGCCGCGCCGCCGAAGGCCGCGTGCCGACGCCGCTGATGGCCGAATACTACGCCCAGCGCGCCGGCGCCGGCCTGATCCTCACGGAGGCGACCTCGGTGTCGCCGCAGGGCGTCGGCTATCCCGACACGCCCGGCCTGTGGTCGAAGGAGCAGGTCGACGGCTGGAAGGTCGTCACCGGCGCCGTCCACGCCAAGGGCGGGCGCATCTTCGCCCAGCTCTGGCACGTCGGCCGCATCTCCGATCCGGTCCATCTGCACGGCGACCTGCCGGTGGCGCCCTCGGCGGTCCGCCCGGCCGGCCATCCGAGCCTGCTGCGCCCGATGCGCGAATATGTGACGCCGCGGGCGCTCGAGACGATCGAGATCCCGGCGATCATCGCCGCCTATGCCAGGGGGGCGCGCAACGCCATGGCCGCCGGTTTCGACGGCGTCGAGATCCATGCCGCCAACGGCTATCTGATCGAGCAGTTCCTGGCGACCAAGACCAACCATCGCACCGACGCCTACGGCGGCAACCTCGACAACCGCATGCGCTTCCTGCTCGAGGTGGTCGACGCAGTCGTCGCCGAGGTCGGCCCGCGCAAGGTCGGCGTGCATCTGTCGCCGCGCTGCGACAGCAACGATTCCGGCAACGACGATTCCGACGTGCTCTATCCGGCGATCGCCCGGGCGCTCGGCGAACGCAGTATCGCCTTCCTGTTCACCCGTGAGCACGAAGGTCCGGATTCGCTGACCGCCATCATGCGGCGTGAGTTCGGCGGTCCGGTCATCGCCAACGAGGGCTTCACCGCGGAGACCGCCGAGGCGGCCGTCGCGCAGGGCCGCGCCGATGCGGTCGCCTGGGGCAAGTCCTACATCTCCAACCCGGATCTGGCCGAGCGGCTGAAGGCCGGTCGCCCCTTCGCCCCCTTCGATGCGACGACCTTCTACGGCATCGGCGGGATCGGCGCCAAGGGCTACACCGACTACCCGCGCGACGCGTGACGACTGCCCACACGATGGGCTCCCCAAGGGTCCGCCCGCCGGTCTATGCTCTCGCCCGACAAGGAGCGACGGTATGGCGGCGGGCGGACCTTTTCGGACGATCCACGGCGGTGAGACCCACGTCTTCGCCGATCTGAAGACGCTGCTCGCCTGCGCCTCGCCGCGCCGTTCCGGCGACGAACTGGCGGGGATCGCCGCGTCGAGCGACGCGCGGCGGGTGGCGGCACGGATGGCGCTGGCCGATCTGCCGCTCTCGACCTTCCTCACCGAGCCGCTCGTGCCCTACGACACCGACGAGGTGACGCGGCTGATCCACGACGGCCACGACGCGGCCGCCTTCGCGCCCGTCGCCTCGCTCACCGTCGGCGAGTTCCGCGAATGGCTGATGGCCGACGCGGTCGGTTCACGCGAGCTCGACGCCCTCGCCCCCGGCCTGACGCCGGAGATGGTCGCCGCGGTCTCCAAGCTCTGCCGCAACGGCGATCTCGTCGCCATCGCCGCCAAGGCCCGTGTCGTCACCGCCTTCCGCTCGACGATCGGCCTCGCGGGCCGGCTCGCGGCGCGGCTCCAGCCCAACCATCCGACCGACGATCCGGCGGCGATCATGGCGGCGACGCTCGACGGCTTGGCCTTCGGCATGGGCGACGCGGTGATCGGCATCAATCCCGCGACCGACAACGTCGAGGCGACGATCCGCCTGCTCGACATGCTCGACGAGTTGCGACAGCGGCTCGACATGCCGACGCAGAGCTGCGTGCTCGCCCATGTCACCACCTCGATCGCGGCGATCGAGAAGGGCGCACCGGTCGACCTCGTCTTCCAGTCGATCGCCGGCACGGAAGCCGCCAACCGCGGCTTCGGCGTGTCGCTGGCGCTGCTGAAGGAGGCGCGAGAGGCGGCGCTGTCGCTGAAGCGCGGCACGGTCGGGTCGAACGTCATGTATTTCGAGACCGGCCAGGGCGCGGCGCTGTCGGCCGACGCCCATCACGGGCTCGACCAGCAGACGGTGGAGGCCCGCGCCTACGCCGTGGCGCGGGCCTTCTCGCCGCTGCTGGTCAACACCGTCGTCGGCTTCATCGGGCCGGAGTATCTCTACGACGCGAAAGAGATCACCCGTGCCGGCCTCGAAGACCACTTCTGCGGCAAGCTGCTCGGCGTGCCGATGGGCGTCGACGTCTGCTACACCAACCACGCCGAGGCCGATCAGGACGACATGGACGTGCTCGCCCTGCTGCTCGCCCAAGCCGGCGTCAACTTCCTGATCGCGGTTCCGGGCGCCGACGACATCATGCTCAACTACCAGAGCCTCGCCCATCACGACGTGCTGCGGCTGCGCCACCTCCTGCGTCTCCGGCCCGCCCCCGAATTCGAGGCCTGGCTCGGCCGCATGGGGCTCCTCGATGCGCAGGGACGGCTGCCACCGATCCAGCCCGGCTCGACGGCGGCGCGGCGACTGCTCGCGGCGGGAGGCACGCGATGACCGGTGACGGCTGGGATGCCCTCAGGGCGGCGACGCGGGCGCGGGTGGCGCTGGGGCGGGCGGGCGACGGACTGCCGACACGCGAGCTCCTCGCCTTCCAGATGGCCCATGCAACGGCGCGCGACGCCGTGCACGGGCGGGTCGACTTCGACACCCTCGCCGCAGCCCTCCCCGGCCGCGACGTCCTGCGGGTGGCGAGCGCGGCGCCCGACCGGGCGACCTATCTGCGCCGCCCCGATCTCGGCCGCAGGCTGGCCGACGGGATGGCCGAACGCCTGCCGGCCGGGCCCTTCGACATCGTCTTCGTGATCGCCGACGGATTGTCGGCGGCGGCCGTCGAGGCCCATGCCGTTCCGACCGTCACCGCGGCGATCGCCCGGCTCGGCGATCTCGCGATCGGGCCGATCGTTCTCGCCTCGCAGGCCCGCGTGGCGCTGGGCGACGCCATCGGTGCGGCCATGGGTGCGCGGCTCGTCGCCGTGGTGATCGGCGAGCGGCCGGGGCTCTCGGCCGCCGACAGTCTCGGCATCTACCTGACGCACGACCCGCGGCCGGGCCGCGTCGACAGCGAGCGCAACTGCATCTCCAACATCCACGGCCACGGGCTCTCGCCCGAGGGTGCCGCCGCCAAGCTCGCCTGGCTGGCGCGCGAAGCGCTGCGGTTCGGCCTCACCGGCATCGACCTCAAGGAGGCGGCACCCGACGCCCTCCCCCCGCCCGGCGACATCCCGGCGATCTCCGCCCCCTAGACGCGGAAAAGGCGGCCGAGGCCGCCCTTCGTCGATCGTCGGATGCGGGGGCCGCCTCAGAAGAGGCCGGGCACGAAGCGGTGGGGCACGCGCTCCATGTAGTCGGCATAGCCGGGCATGACGGCGGCGAGGATCTTCTCCTCGCGCATCGCCCGCACGATCTGCATCTGGTAGAGCAGCACGATCACGCAGACGTTCATCGTCGTGAAGTTCGCCGCCAGGAAGGCGACGTGGGTGATCAGGTAGCCGGCGTAGATCGGATGGCGCACCCAGCGGTAGGGACCGGAGGTCCGCAGCGTGCGCGCCGCCGCCAGAATGCCGAAGGACCGGCCGAGCGACACCTTCGCCCAGATCACCCAGGCGATGCCGACCAGAGTGACCACTGCCGTCACCACGCCCGGCAGGACGGTGGCGCCGTTGGTCGCCTGGACGAAGAGCGGCACCATGAACGAGGCCGCGATCGCGACGGTGCCGTGGAACGGGCTGGCGTCGCGATGGCTGGCCTTGTGGGCGAGGATCATGATCACCAGCGTGACCACTTCCGACATCATGAACAGGGCGAGTGTCACGTCGGTCGGGTCGGCCAACCAATGGCCGCCGATCCGGAAGACGAACCACACCACGGTGGCGACGCCTGCCAATCGGAACACCGTTTCCGTCACGTCGACGCGCCCCATCGCATCGGCTGTCTGTATGGTCATGGTTCCCTCCACTCGGCCGCCAGCATCGCCGCGCGGTGTTGAGCTTCGGTAAACGGCGAAGACAAATCGCCGGCAGACACCAGTCTCAACGTGGTGTCCGGGCAATACAACCGATGATGATCATGGTTACCCCGCGCGATGATACGCGCGTGAGCGTCTCGACGATCTCGCCAGGATCATGGTGGGCGGTGAGGGGATCGAACCCCCGACCAACGGCGTGTAAAACCGTCGCTCTACCGCTGAGCTAACCGCCCCCGTGCCCGGATGTCGCGCCGGGCTCGCCGTTCCGGTCGCGCGGCACGTCGGGGTCGACGCGGGCGATCGGAGGTCGCGGCCGGATCGAGGACGGGTGCCGCTCCGCCTTCGCGGCCACGGCCGGTATCCTTCGAAACCGCCGCGTTCCTCGACCGGCCACGACATGCGGGCCGGTCGAAAAACGAACCGGCCCCGCCACACGTGGGCGAGGCCGGAATTCGGTCAAGCCGGATCAGGCGTTGACGGCATCCTTGAGCGCCTTGCCGGCGCGGAACTTCGGAGCCTTCTGCTCCGGGATCTTGATCGTCTCGCCGGTGCGCGGGTTGCGGCCCTCGGAGGCGGCGCGGGTGGCCACCACGAAGTTGCCGAAACCGGCGATCTTCACGTCGTCGCCCTTCGACAGCGCGCCCGTGATCGCGTCGAAGACGGCCTCGACGGCCTCGCCGGCGGCAACCTTGGTCTGGCCGGTCTTGCTGGCGACTTCGGCGATCAGGTCGTTCTTGTTCATCGTCTCAGGTCCTTCGTTCATCTTTAGCTGGACGGCGGTAGCCGTCGGTCGCCGATCGTTCGGTCGTCTCTCCGTTCGACCTGTGGTCGAAACGGGTGACCGACGGTGACGCCGACTCCACGCTACGCTCCCTGTGGAACGACGCGGGTCGGTCCATGGCCAAGAACCCCGAAAAGGTGGCTGTCCGCAAGGGTTTTTTCGCGCTCCGAGGCGAATTTTCGACCGAAATCGGCTTTCGCCCCGCCTCCCCTGCCCCGCTCCCCGGATCGCAATACGAAAAACCCCGCGGGAGGGGCTCCCGCGGGGTCGATTTCGGCCGTGATTCGACCGATCTCAGTGCGCCGTGATTCCGGCCGCATCGTCGTCGGCGGAGGACTTCGGCGGCGTCGCCGGCTCCTCCCACTCGATGCGTTCCGGCATCCGCGTCAGGGCGTTGGTCAGCACCTCGTCCATGCGGGAGACCGGCACGATCTCGAGACCCGACTTCACGTTGTCCGGGATGTCGGCGAGATCCTTGGCGTTCTCCTGCGGGATCAGCACCTTCTTGATGCCGCCGCGCAGTGCGGCGAGCAGCTTCTCCTTGAGGCCGCCGATCGGCAGGACGCGGCCACGCAGCGTCACCTCGCCGGTCATCGCCACATCGTGGCGGACCGGGATGCCGGTCAGCACCGAGACGATGCAGGTGGCCATCGCGGTGCCGGCCGAGGGGCCGTCCTTCGGGGTCGCGCCTTCCGGCACGTGGACGTGGACGTCGCGCTTCTCGAACAGCGGCGGCTCGATGCCGAAGTCCAGCGCCCGCGAGCGGACGTAGGACGCCGCCGCCGAGATGGACTCCTTCATCACGTCGCGCAGGTTGCCGGTCACCGTCATGCGGCCCTTGCCGGGCATGGTGACGGCTTCGATCGTGAGCAGCTCGCCGCCGACCTCGGTCCAGGCGAGACCGGTGACGACGCCGACCTGATCCTCCTGCTCGGCCTCGCCGTGGCGGAACCGCGGCACGCCGAGATAGGCTTCGAGCTTGTCGTGGTCGACGACGATGCTCTCCGCCTTTTTCAGCACGAGGTCCTTGGTCGCCTTGCGGGCGAGCGTCGCCATCTCGCGCTCGAGATTGCGCACGCCGGCTTCCCGCGTGTAGGTGCGGATCGCCTCGCGCAGCGCCTCGTCGGTGATGGAGAACTCGTCCGCCTTCAGGCCGTGATCCTTCATGGTCTTGGGGATCAGGTGCTTGCGGGCGATCTCGACCTTCTCGTCCTCGGTGTAGCCGGCGATGCGGATGATCTCCATGCGGTCCATCAGCGGCGCCGGGATGTTCAGCGTGTTCGCCGTGGTCACGAACATCACGTCCGAGAGGTCGTATTCGATCTCCAGGTAGTGGTCCATGAAGGTGGAGTTCTGCTCCGGATCGAGCACCTCGAGCAGGGCCGACGACGGATCGCCGCGGAAGTCCTGGCCGAGCTTGTCGATCTCGTCGAGGAGGAACAGCGGGTTCGACTTCTTGGCCTTGCGCATCGACTGGATGACCTTGCCGGGCATCGAGCCGATGTAGGTGCGGCGGTGACCGCGGATCTCGGCCTCGTCACGCACGCCGCCGAGCGACACGCGCACGAACTCGCGCCCCGTCGCCTTGGCGATCGAGCGGCCGAGCGAGGTCTTGCCGACGCCCGGAGGGCCGACGAGGCAGAGGATCGGCCCCTTCAGCTTGTTGGCACGGGCCTGCACCGCGAGATATTCGACGATGCGTTCCTTGACCTTGTCGAGGCCGTAGTGGTCGTCGTCGAGGATGCCTTGGGCGAAGTTCAGGTCCTGCTTCAGCTTGGACTTCTTCGCCCACGGGATGCCGAGCAGCCAGTCGAGGTAGTTGCGCACCACCGTGGCTTCCGCCGACATCGGCGACATCTGGCGCAGCTTCTTCAGCTCGCCGGCCGCCTTCTCGCGGGCTTCCTTGTTGAGACGGGTCTTGGCGATGCGCTCCTCGAGCTCGGCGAGCTCGTCGCGGCCGTCCTCGCCGTCGCCCAGCTCCTTCTGGATCGCCTTGATCTGCTCGTTGAGATAGTACTCGCGCTGGGTCTTCTCCATCTGCCGCTTGACGCGGGAGCGGATGCGCTTTTCGACCTGCAGCACCGAGATCTCGCTCTCCATGAAGCCGAGCACCTTCTCCAGGCGCTCCGACACGGAGAGGATGCCGAGCAGCTCCTGCTTCTCGGGGATCTTGACCGCGAGATGCGAGGCGATGGTGTCGGCGAGCTTGGAGTGGTCCGTGATCTGCGTCACGGTCCCCAGAACCTCCGGCGACACCTTCTTGTTGAGCTTCACGTAGTTCTCGAACTCGGCGACGACCGAGCGGCCGAGCGCTTCCAGCTCGACCTTGTCGGCGGCGACTTCCTGGACCACGGCGACGCGGGCCTCGAAGATGTCGGCGCGCTCGCCGAACTCGACGATCTCGGCGCGCGCGGCACCCTCGACCAGCACCTTCACGGTGCCGTCGGGCAGCTTGAGCAGCTGCAGCACCGAGGCGAGCGTGCCGATGCGGTAGATGTCGTCGGGCGCCGGATCGTCGTCGGCGGCGTTCTTCTGGGTCGCCAGCAGGATCTGCTTGTCGGCCTTCATGACCTGTTCGAGGGCACGGATCGACTTCTCGCGACCGACGAAGAGCGGCACGATCATGTGGGGGAAGACCACGATGTCGCGGAGCGGCAGCACCGCATGGACGTCGGGGCCCGAAAGGGGCTCACCGGTCGGGGGCACGCCGGAAGATTGGGTTTCGTCGGTCATGTCGTCGTCCTTTCTCGCCTCGGCATCGCCTGACCGGTCGCGTCTCCCGCGCCCCGGATCGACACCGGATCGGCACCCGCCGTTCGCCGACCACCGGGCCTCGCTCCCCATGCAGGTTCCGCGCCGCCCCGATGGCCCGACCGGACGAACGAACGATCCCCGCTCATGCGCGAAACCGCTCGGACTCCTTCGACCGCACCGTTCCCCCATTAGGTGGCTACCCTGGGGGCGCAAGTCAAGGCGAGCGGACGCTGCGATGCGAAAGGTCCGACACGAAGGCGATAAGCATTTCGATTCAATCGGATGGAACGTGGAAAGGGGTTCGTTTCCGATATCCCGCGGCGGGCGCCGGTGTGGCGGAACCCGTCGAAAGGACGATGCGGCGGCGCGAGTCGTCGCAGCCGACCGGCGCTGCACCTGCGACGAAAACGCCCGGCGACCTGTGGGTCGCCGGGCGTGTCGGTTTCATGACAGAGCGTCGTGGCTCAGGCCGACGAGGCCTCGTCCGCCTCTTCCTCGTAGGTGTAGAGGGGCCGCGCGTTGCCGGTGACGACCTCCGGAGAGATCACGATCTCCTTGACGCCCTTGAGGCCCGGCAGCTCGAACATGGTCTCGAGCAGGATGCCTTCGAGGATCGACCGCAGGCCGCGGGCGCCGGTCTTGCGCTCGATCGCCTTGCGGGCGATGGCCTTCAGCGCGTCCTCGTGGAAGACGAGCTCGACGCCCTCCATCTCGAACAGGCGCTGATACTGGCGGGCGAGCGCGTTCTTCGGCGCGGTCAGGATCTCGACCAGCGCGTCGACGTCGAGGTCGCCCAGCGTCGCGATGATCGGCAGACGGCCGATGAATTCCGGGATGAGGCCGAACTTGACCAGATCCTCCGGCTCGACTTCGGCGAAGAGCTCGCCGGTGCGGCGGTCTTCCGGCGCCTGGACGCGGGCCTTGAAGCCGATCGAGGTGCCGCGGCCGCGGTCGGAGATGATCCGCTCGAGGCCGGCGAAGGCGCCGCCGACGATGAAGAGGATGTTGGTCGTGTCGACCTGCAGGAACTCCTGCTGGGGATGCTTGCGACCGCCCTGGGGCGGGACCGAAGCGACCGTGCCTTCCATGATCTTGAGGAGCGCCTGCTGCACGCCCTCGCCCGACACGTCGCGGGTGATCGACGGGTTGTCGGACTTGCGGGAGATCTTGTCGACCTCGTCGATGTAGACGATGCCGCGCTGGGCGCGCTCGACGTTGTAGTCGGCGGCCTGCAGGAGCTTCAGGATGATGTTCTCGACGTCCTCGCCGACGTAACCGGCTTCGGTCAGCGTCGTCGCGTCCGACATGGTGAAGGGCACGTCGAGGATGCGGGCGAGCGTCTGGGCGAGCAGCGTCTTGCCCGAACCGGTCGGACCGATCAGCAGGACGTTCGACTTCGCCAGCTCGACGTCGTTGTTCTTCGAAGCGTGGTTGAGGCGCTTGTAGTGGTTGTGGACCGCGACCGAAAGGACCTTCTTCGCATGGTCCTGGCCGATGACGTAGTCGTCGAGCACCTTGCGGATCTCGCGCGGCGTCGGGATGCCGTCGCGCGACTTCACCAGCGAGGACTTGTTCTCCTCACGGATGATGTCCATGCACAGCTCGACGCATTCGTCGCAGATGAAGACCGTCGGGCCCGCGATCAGCTTGCGGACTTCGTGTTGCGACTTGCCGCAGAACGAACAGTAGAGAGTGTTCTTGGTGTCGCTTCCGGTGACCTTGCTCATCGCCAACCCCTATCGCGGCTTCCGTCGACCGTGGATCGTCGCCTCTCCACGCCGTCCGCCCGCGCCCTGTCGGGGCGCCCGCGAACGGGATCTGCCGCATACCCGTCGTCCATCCTAGCGACGCGAAGATCAAAGCCGTCTTAACGGCAGAGCCCTTGCTTGCCAGGGACCGGGAACCGATCGAAGCACCCCATATGGGATCGATTCGACCGAATTGCGACCTCGTCGACCCGAAGGTCCCGCGCCTTTCCTCTTTCGAGCGTCCCGTCGGACCACCGACAATTCCGACAGGACAAGCCGCACCGACCGGGTCGATGCGATCTTCGTGCCACTGGACTCGGGATCTGCCGGGATCCCGGACCGACACGCCGGCGGGATCGCCGATCCCTGCCGTCGGATCCGGGCGCCAGGGCGCCCGGAGGAAAAATCAGCTCGCCGCGGCCTCGAGGGCGGCGCGCGAGACGATCACGTCGTCGACCAGGCCGAAGGTCTTGGCGCCCTCGGCGGTCATGAAGTTGTCGCGCTCGAGCGCGGCGTGGATCGCGTCGAGCGTCTGGCCGGTGTGCTTGACGTAGATCTCGTTCAGCCGCTGCTTCAGCGACAGGATCTCCTGGGCACGGATCTCGATGTCGGTCGCCTGACCGCGGAAACCGGCCGACGGCTGATGCACCATGACGCGCGAGTTGGGCAGGCAGAAGCGCGAGCCCTTCTCGCCGGCGGCGAGCAGCAGCGAGCCCATCGAGGCGGCCTGACCGATGCAGAGCGTCGACACCGCCGGCTTGATGAACTGCATCGTGTCGTAGATCGCCAGACCCGCCGTGACGGAACCGCCCGGCGAGTTGATGTACATGGCGATCTCCTTGTTCGGGTTCTCCGACTCCAGGAACAGCAGCTGGGCGCAGACCAGCGTCGCCATGTAGTCCTCGACGGGACCGGTGATGAAGATGATCCGCTCCTTCAGCAGGCGCGAATAGATGTCGTAGGCACGCTCGCCGCGGTTGGTGGTCTCAACCACCATCGGCACCAGCATGCTCATGTAGGCGTCGATCGGATCCTTCATCCCAGCACCAGGCCTTTCGAACCTTCTCGCGGGCGCCACGACCGCCGGGAGGCGGGCGACGCCGACAGTGAAACAAGGGTCGCGGAACGTGGGAGCGCGCGACGCCGGGGGCGGATGCCCCCCTTTTCTCGATACATATAGCCTCGGACCCCGGCGGGGAAGAGGCGGCGGCGATCGCTCGCCGCAGTCGCGAAAACATCGTCAACGCCGGCCCAAGCCCCTGACGTCGCGCCGGTTTCGGCCCTCGTCGGCGGCTGGGAGAGCCGGGAAAAACGAAAGACCCGCCCGAAAGGGGCGGGTCTTCGTGTCGTTCGTGTGGCACTGCGGCGCCACGAATCGGCTTTCGCCTCAGGCCTCCTCGGCCTCGGCGAAGAGATCCTCGGGGGTGACTTCCTTGTCGGTCACCTTGACGCCGGCGAGGATGAGGTCGACGACCTTCTCCTCGAAGATCGGGGCGCGCAGCGAGGCGAGAGCCATGGCGTTCGAGCGGTAGAAGTCGAACACCTGCTTCTCCTGACCCGGGAACTGGCGGACGCGCTCGATCAGGGCGCGCTGCACTTCCTCGTCGGTCACCTGGACGGCGTTCTTCTCGCCGACCTCGGAGAGGACCAGGCCGAGACGGACGCGACGGGTCGCGATCTTGCGATAGTCGGCCTTGGCGTCGTCCTCGGTGGTGCCTTCGTCGGCGAAGGACTTGCCCGACTGCTGGAGCTCGGCCTGGGCCTGGTTCCAGATGTTGTCGAACTCGCCGTCGACCAGCTTCTCCGGCAGGACGAAGTCGTACTGCTCGTCGAGCTTGTCGAGGAGGGCGCGCTTGACCTTGGCTCGGGTGGCACCTTCGTACTGGGCGCCGATCTGCTCGCGGATGATCTCCTTGAGCTTGTCGAGGCTCTCGATGCCGAGCTTCTTGGCCCACTCGTCGTCGACCACGAGTTCGCCCGGCGAGGAGATCTCCTGCACCTTGGTGGCGAACTCGGCGTCCTTGCCGGCGAGGTGAGCCGCACCGTAGTCGGCCGGGAAGGTCACCTTGACCACGACGTCGGCGCCGAGCTTGGCACCGACCAGCTGGTCCTCGAAGCCCGGGATGAACTGGTTGGAGCCGAGCACGAGGTCGACGCCCTCGGCCGTGCCGCCCTCGAAGGCGACGCCGTCGACGGTGCCGACGAAGTCGATCTTGACCTTGTCGCCCTTGGCCGCCTTGGCGGTCTTGGCCTTCTTCTCGACGAAGGGACGGTTGCCCTCGGCGATCTCTTCGACGCGCTTCTGGACGTCCTCGTCCTTGACGGTCACGACCGGACGCTCGACCTCGATCGACGACCAGTCCTTGATCTCGAAGGTCGGCAGCAGCTCGTAGGCGGCGGTGAAGACCAGATCGGCCTCGCCCGAGACGACCGCCTCGGCGGCGACGCCTTCGGCCAGCGCCACGTCGGGGTTCAGCGCCGGACGATCGCCGCGGCCTTCGACGACCTCACGGATCGAATCGCCGATCACTTCGTCGACGATCCGGGCCATCTCCTGGGCGCCGACCAGGCGCTTGAGGTGGGCGGTCGGCACCTTGCCGGGACGGAAGCCGTTGATGCGGACGGTGTTCTTCATCTCGGCGAGGCGCTTGTCGAGACGGCCGACGAGGTCGGCGGCCGGAACCGTGATCTTGAGTTCGCGCTTCAGGCCCTCGGAAAGGGTTTCGGTCACCTGCATGGGGGTCGACGTCCTGGTTGTTGTTCCGTGGATGGGGCAAGACCGGAGCGCATGCGCGCGTGAACGCGCGGCCCCGGGTCAGAACCCGCCGTGGTGGCGCTTCTTAAGCGCGGGACGGGCGAAGGACAAGAGAAAAAGCGGGGTCGACGACGGATTCGCGACGATCCGCGGCGGTTTTCCAGCGCTCCCGTCGTCCCCCTCTCAGAGGCTCGGCACCGCGGCCATCAGCGCGGCGAAGAGGACGAGCGAGACGAGAGTGTGGACCGTCAGCACGCGATGGACGAAACGACGCTCCGCATCGTTCTCTCGCCCCTCCGGCATGAAGAGCGGCACGATGAAGGGCGGCGGCAGCAGCATCAGCGTCGCCAGCGCCACGGCGAAGCGCGGCTCGAGGCCGAGGCCCAACCTCAGCGCCGCCCAGCCGAGGGCGGCGAGCGGGATCTGGATCGCCAGTCGCGCCGCGACGACGCGCGCCACGTCGCCGAAGGCGCCGCCCTCGAAATGGAAGCCGTGGCCGACGACGATCAGGATCAGCGGCACGGTCATCGGCGCCAGCAGCTTCAGCGTCGCGACGAGGGCATCGACCAGCGGCAGCTTCTCGAGATCGGCGACGTGCAGCCCCATGAGGTCGAGCGCGAGGCCGGCGAGGATCGCGACGATCACCGGATTGGCGGCGAAGCGGCGCAGGAGGTCGACGGCGCTCGGGCGCCCCTCCCCTTCGGCGAGCAGCAGGGCGAAGAAGACGAACCAGATGAAGAGTTCGTGGCCGAGTGCGACGACGGCGATGGTGCCGATCGAGGCGAGGCCGAAGGCGCCGGCGAAGAGGCCGATGCCGAGCATGCCGTATTCGTAGCCGGTCATCAGGAACCGCGCCCAGCGGCTGGTCACGCCGGCCATGCGCAGCACGATCGGCCCGGCGAGGAGCCCGGCGATGCAGATGGCGAAGACGAGGCCGACGAGGGCGACGTATTGCGGCCTCAAGTCCAGATCGACGAAGGAGAGGAACAGCACCGCCGGCAGCACGACGCGGATGACGAGGAGCTTCAGCGCGTTGCCGGTCTTCTCGTCGACGAGCCCGCCGACCCGCAGGCCCCAGCCGAGCGCCAGCAACAGGAAGATCGGCAGCACGCGCGGCAGCAGCGACGACATGGGAGAGGTCTCTTCGTTTCGGTGGTAGCCGCCGCGACGCGCCGGTCGATCGGCCGAATGGTGCGGGTGAAGGGACTCGAACCCCCAAGGCTTGCGCCGACGGAACCTAAATCCGTTGTGTCTACCAGTTCCACCACACCCGCACGCGAGGACCGAGGTAGCCCGAAGTGCCGCCTCGATGCAACCGCCTCCCGCGCCGCAGCGGCCGCACCGCACGATTGACAGTTCCGTGCATGCCCGCCGAAGCTCGCGGGCAAAAGAGAAGACGACGGGCGGAACGACCGAGGGGAAACGATGACCGGGGTTCGCGTGGCGGCGCTCACGGCGGCGGCGATGTTCGCCTTCGCCGGCAATTCGCTCTTCTGCCGGCTGGCGCTGCGCGACACGACGATCGACGCGGCAAGCTTCACCGCGATCCGCATCGTCTCGGGCGCACTGGTGCTCGCCGCCCTGGTGGCGATCCGCGGGCGCGCGCCCTGGCGCGGCGGCGGCTGGGTTTCTGCCTCGGCGCTCTTCGCCTATGCGATCCTCTTCTCCTTCGCCTATCTGACGCTGCCGGCGGGGACCGGCGCGTTGGTGCTCTTCGCCGCGGTGCAGGCGACGATGATCGGCCATGCCTTCGCGGTCGGCGAGCGCTTCCGCCCGGTGCAGATCGTCGGGCTGGTCGCTGCGGCCGTGGGCCTCGTCGTGCTGGCACTGCCGGGGCTCGGCGCGCCCGATCCGCTCGCGGCGGCGGCGATGGCGGCGGCCGGCATCGCATGGGGTGTCTATTCCTTGCGCGGTCGCGGCGTCGGCGATCCGCTCGGAGCAACCGCCGGCAACTTCCTGCGCGCCGCGCCGATGGCGCTCGCAGCACTCGCCCTCTTTGCGCCGATGCGGGCGATCGATCCGGTGGGCGTCGGTTGGGCGGTCGCCTCGGGCGCGCTCGCCTCGGGGCTCGGTTATGCCGTGTGGTACGCCGTGCTGCCATCGCTCCGGGCGACGATCGCCGCCACGGTGCAGCTGGCGGTGCCGCCGCTCGCGGCGGTCCTCGCCGTCGTTCTTCTCGGCGAACCGGCGACGCTGCGGCTGGGGATAGCGTCCGCCGCGGTCCTCGGCGGCATCGCGTTGGTCATCCTGACGCGCAAGAGACCGCCGGTGGCGCCGACGCGGTGAGGCGGGCGGATCGCCCTCGCCGCTACGCTCAATCCGTCCCGCCGAGGAGATCGTCGTCGCTCTCTTCGTCCTCGTCGTCCCACGGGCGGCGTCGGGCGTCGTCGTAGAGTGCGGCGAGCACCGGGCGCAGTTCGGCCGCCAGATCCTCGGCGATGAGCCCCGGCCCGGCACGACGGCCGGCCTCGCCGTGCATCCAGACGGCGGCGCAGGCCGCCTCGAAGGGCGGCAGGCCGCGCGCCAAGAGGCCGCCGAGGATGCCGGCGAGCACGTCGCCGGAGCCGGCGGTGGCGAGATCGGGTGGGGCGTTGTCGGCGATCGCCAGACGTCCGTCGGGCGCGGCGATCACCGTGTCGGCACCCTTCAGCACCACGACGGCGCCCGAGCGGCGGGCGGCGGCGGCGGCACGGTCGGTCTTGGGGCCGGCCTCCGGCCCTTCCGCGAGCTCGGGGAAGAGACGGGCGAACTCGCCCTCGTGCGGGGTCATGACCACGCCCGCCGAACGACCGGCGATCGTGGCGAAGACGGTCGCCGCATCGGTCGCGGCGACGGTCAGCGCATCGGCATCGAGCACCAGGGCGGCCGACGAGGCGAGCACCGCATCGAGGAGCGCCCGCGTCCCCTCCCCCGTGCCGACGGCCGGGCCGAGGACGACGGTGTTTTTGCGTCGATCGGCGAGGATCTCGGCGAGGCCTGCTGCGCCCTCCATGCGGGCGAGCATGACGGCGGTCAGGTGGCCGGCATTGACCAGCAGCGCCTCGGGCGGCGAGGCGAGCGTGACGAGGCCGGCACCGGCCCTGAGCGCCGCGCCGGCCGCCAGCCGCGCAGCCCCCGTGCGGGTCGCGGGGCCGGAGACCACGACCGCATGGCCGCGGGTATATTTGTGATCGGCGAGGCCGGGGGCGCGGAGGTGATCGCGCCAGAGCTCCGGCAGGTTGCGCCGCGCCTGTGGGGCGATCGTCGCGAGCACGCGGGCCGGAATGCCGATGTCGGCGACCAGCACCTGACCACAGTGGATCCGACCGGGGAGCAGCAGATGCCCCGGCTTCATGCGGAAGAAGGTGACGGAGAGCACCGCCCTCGGCGCGGCGCCCATGACGCGGCCGGTCGCCCCGTCGATGCCGGAGGGCAGATCGACCGCCACCACCGGACGGCGCGAGGCGGCGAGCGTCTCGACGATCGCCAGGGCCTCGCCGTCGAGCGGACGCGACAGGCCGGCGCCGAAAAGGGCATCGACCACCACACGGGCATCGGCGAGCGCGGCGCGGACGCGGGCCGCGCTCGCCGCTTCCGTCTCGCCGCGCCAGGTGCCGGCCGCCCAGGCGGCGTCGCCGGCGAGGCGCTCGCGGTCGCCCAAGAGCATCAGGCGGACGACGAAACCGCGGTCGCGCAAGATGCGGGCGACGACGAAGCCGTCGCCGCCGTTGTTGCCGGGGCCGCAGAGGACGAGGGCGCGGGTGCCGGCCGGCCAGCGGTGCGTCACGGCGTCCGCGACCGCACGGCCGGCGTTTTCCATCAGCACCCGACCGGGCACGCCGGAGGCGATGGCGGCGGCATCGGCACGGGCCATCTCAGTGGGCGTCAGGAGTTCGAGCATGCGGGGTCCCCCGAACGGGAATAGGCAGCGTTTCGGCCGTTTCGACGCCCTGTCTACCGCAAAACGGGACCTCGCGCCCGCTCGTTCGTCGCTTCCTGACGTCAAAACCCGTCGCGGCGGCGACGAAACGCGGCATGCGTCGATCGCAGACGTGGTGCGCTGCATTATCGGTGAACAGGGGCTCTGCACAAAAAGTTTTCAATTGCCCACGAAATGGCCTGCGATCTATTCTCGCAACGCCGAAAGGCGTAGTAGGCTTCTCGCGTTTCCCGGTTCGACCGTCCCCCTCGACGCCCGACCCGAGCTGGCACGGGGATTGCCTAGGTCCGACGCGAGCCGATCGTTCAGGTCGGCTCCTCCCTGTTTCTTCGGAGTATCGGAAGCCGATGAAGAAGATCGAGGCCATCATCAAGCCCTTCAAGCTCGACGAGGTGAAGGAAGCCCTCCAGGAGGTCGGCCTCCAGGGCATCACCGTGACCGAGGCGAAGGGCTTCGGCCGCCAGAAGGGCCACACCGAGCTGTACCGTGGTGCAGAATACGTGGTGGACTTTCTGCCGAAGGTGAAAGTCGAGATCGTCCTGCCGGACGAGACCGTGGAAAAGGCCGTCGATGCCATTCGCAAGGCGGCCCAGACGGGACGTATCGGCGATGGCAAGATCTTCGTTTCCAACGTCGAAGAAGCCGTACGAATCCGGACGGGCGAAACGGGTCTGGACGCGATCTGAGCCCGAGGCTAGATCACGATCCGTCTCTTCCGAATTCCAGGCGCGACACCTCCCGTCGCGTACCCCGGACCTGAGCACACCCAAGCGAAAGGGAATGATCCCATGACGAAGACCGCGAAGGACGTCCTCGCCCTCATCAAGGAGCAGGACGTCAAGTACGTCGATTTCCGTTTCACCGACCCGCGCGGCAAGTGGCAGCACGTCACCTTCGACGTCTCGCTGGTGGACGAAGACATCTTCGCCGAAGGCACGATGTTCGACGGCTCATCGATCGCCGGCTGGAAGGCCATCAACGAGTCCGACATGGTCCTGATCCCGGACCCGACCTCGGCCTTCATCGATCCCTTCTTCGCGCAGACCACCCTCGTGCTGGTGTGCGACATCCTCGAGCCGTCGGGCGACCGCTACAGCCGTGACCCGCGCGGCATCGCCAAGAAGGCCGAGGCCTACCTCAAGTCGACCGGCATCGGCGACACCGCCTACTTCGGTCCGGAAGCCGAGTTCTTCATCTTCTCGGACGTCAAGTACGCGACCGACCCCTACAACACCGGCTTCAAGCTCGACGATCCGGAACTGCCGATCAACACCGACACCGACTACGAAGGTGGCAACCTCGGTCATCACGTGAAGACCAAGGGCGGCTACTTCCCGGTCCCGCCGATCGACAGCTGCCAGGACATGCGCGGCGAAATGCTCGCCATGATGGCCAAGATGGGCGTCGCGGTCGAGAAGCACCACCACGAGGTGGCCTCCGCCCAGCACGAGCTCGGCATCAAGTTCGCCCCGCTCACCACGGTCGCCGACCACCTGCAGATCTACAAGTACGCGATCCATCAGGTGGCCCAGGCCTACGGCAAGACCGCGACCTTCATGCCGAAGCCGGTGTTCGGTGACAACGGTTCGGGCATGCACGTCCACCAGTCGATCTGGAAGGACGGCAAGCCGACCTTCGCCGGCAACCAGTATGCCGATCTCTCCGAGACCTGCCTCTTCTACATCGGCGGCATCCTGAAGCACGCCAAGGCGCTCAACGCCTTCACCAACCCGTCGACCAACTCCTACAAGCGTCTGGTCCCGGGCTACGAGGCTCCGGTTCTCCTCGCCTACTCGGCCCGCAACCGTTCGGCTTCGGTCCGTATTCCGTGGGGCAACTCGCCGAAGGCCAAGCGCATCGAGGTCCGCTTCCCGGATCCGACCGCGAACCCCTACCTCGCCTACTCGGCTATGCTGATGGCCGGCCTCGACGGCATCATCAACAAGATCCATCCCGGCCAGGCGATGGACAAGAACCTCTACGACCTGCCCCCGAAGGAGCTCAAGAAGATCCCGACCGTGTCGGGTTCGCTCCGCGAGGCTCTCGAGAACCTCAAGAAGGACAACGCCTTCCTCCAGGCCGGCGGCGTCTTCGACAAGGACTTCATCGAGTCGTACATCGAGCTCAAGTGGGAAGAGCTGATGCGCTACGAGATGACCCCGCATCCGGTCGAGTTCGACATGTACTACTCCTGCTGATCGGATCTCCGGATCTCTTCACGACGCGGGGCGCCTTCGGGCGCCCCGTTTTCGTCTGGAAGCGCCGCAGATGCGACGCGGGGCGCGGCCTCTGGCCGCCCCGTTTTGGTCTGGAGGCGCAGCGGCAGGCACGACCACCGTCGGCCTTGCCGGGCATCCGACGGCGCGCGACAATCGGCGGCGCGGCCGATGCGGCCCGGCGGGGGACCCGCGCGGCACGCTCGGGAGATTCGTCATGACCGCATCGCGTTGGGCCACGGCCCTCGTTCTCGCCCTCCTCGCCACGCCGACGGCGACGCTCGGCGCGGATCCCTCCTGCACCGTGCTCGGCTGCGGCTCGCTCGAACGCATCCCGGCCTCGGCGCTCGGATCGGCGACCTGCGAGGAGCTCTATCTGGCGCGCAACGCGATCTATTACGCCAACGGCTACTGCTTCAAGACGCAGCGGGCGATCGCCGCCTTCGGCAACGACGGCTGCCGCTGGCGCAACGACGGCGACGTTCCCTTCACCCGCCTGGAGAGGGCGAACATCGACTCGATCACCGCCGTCGAGCGCCGGTCCGGCTGCCGCTGAGGCCGTCCGAAAACGAAAAGGCGACCCCGGATGCCGCATCCGGGATCGCCTTGCCGTCGCGTCGAGAATGGCCTCCTCGCGCAGTTCCGTGATCGCTCGCGCCGTCTCGGGACGCCGCCAGCGGGGCCTCAGTTCGAGGCGAGATAGGGCTTGGGATCGACCGCCTTCTGGCCCTTGCGCAGTTCGAAGTGGAGCTGCGGCTGGGAGACCGAGCCGGTGGCGCCGGCGCGGGCGATGATCTGACCGCGGGTGACCTTGTCGCCGCGGTTGACCAGCAGCTCGCTGGCGTGGGCATAGGCCGAGACGAAACCGTTGTCGTGACGCACCAGCACCAGGTTGCCGTAGCCCTTGAGCTCGTTGCCCGAGTAGATCACCTCGCCACCGTCGGCGGCCTTGACCGAGGTGCCCTCCGGCACGGCCAGATTGATGCCCTCGTTCTTCTCGCCGTTGGCCTTGGCGCCGTATTCCGAGATGATCCGGCCACGCACCGGCCAGCGGAAGGTGCCGCCGGCCTTCTCGTCCTCGGCCACGGTGGGCTCGCGGGCGACGGCGATGGTCTCGGCCGCCTTCTGGTCGATCCTGGCGGCGTCCTTGCCGGTGGCGATGGTCGGCTTGATCGAGGCGGTCTGGACCGGCACGGCGGGCTTGGCCTGACCGGCCTTCGACGGCTCGACCTTGGCGACCGTGGTCGGGGCGACCGGCGCCTGGGTGGCGGCGGCCGGAGCCTGCGAGGTCTTGAGCATCAGCTTGGTGCCGGCGGGCAGCAGGATCTGCTGGCCCGGCGTCAGCGCCGAGGTGCGCAGGTTGTTGCGTTCGCGCAGCGACTGCTCGCTGACACCGTAGGTGCGGGCGATCGAACCGAGCGTGTCGCCGTGCTTGACGGTGTAGGCACCGACCAGCTTGACGCCGCCGGGCTGCGGCGCCGGCTGGGCGGCCGCGACCTTGGGACCGGGGGGAACCGGCACCGGCGCCTTGGGCGCAGCGGCGACCGGAGCCGGAACCGAGCCGGTGGTCAGACGCGACGGCGGGGTCGCCACCGGGACGGTCGCGGGACGCGGCGGCTGCACCGCGACGGTGCGGACCGGCTGCGAATGGACGACAGGTGCAGCCGGGGCGGCCGGCGCGGCGGCGGCGGTCGGATGGCTGTAGACCGGGATGACGACGCGGTCGCCGGGGTTGGCGGTGCGGCCGGGCTGCAGGCCGTTGGCCTGGCGCAGGGCTGCGACCGGCACGCCGTAGCGGCCCGACAGCGTGTCGAGCGTCTCGCCCTGGCGCAGCGTGACATAGGTGCCACCGATCGGCGTCCAGCCGCCGTTGGCCGCGACCCGGGCCATGCCCTCGGTGCGGTTGCCGTCGGGCAGCGGACGGGCGACGGTCTCGGAATAGGCGCCGGCGGGCGGCGGGGTCAGCTCAGCGCGGGCGACGGGCGCGGTGCCCGGCTCGATCGAACCGGTGGTGTCGACGTTCTGCCACTGGCGATCGGCGGAGCCGCGGGCCGGCGGCGGGGCATAGGCATTGCCGGCATAGGCGTCGCCGCCGCCGCGCGAGCCGAGGATGGCGCGCTGGTTGGGCGTCGAGCCGGTGTAGACCGGATCGTCGAAGCGACCGGTATCGCTCGAACAACCTGCCAGAGCGGCGGTTGCGGCCAGCAGGGCCGCGCGGGACACGTTGCCGGAAAGCAGCTCGAGGATCTGGATACGCATCGCAACACTCACGCCGTTGTGACGAATGTCTCGTCGTTCACGTGGTGCCATTGAAACCATCGTAACGTTGACGAAGGCTTAAGCGCCGACACGAAAACACCACGATCCGAGCAGGACTTCGGTACCTCGGACACGACGAAGTGGCCGGAATCCTCGCGGATTCGCGTCTTCGACCGGACGGCTCATGGTGAATCTCCACAGGCGCTCAGAGCGCCGCGGCGCGGCCCGCGATCAACGCGACGCGACGCGTCGGGCCGAGATCCTCGCGTGCGAAGCCCTTGTCGGTTCGCGTGAAACGGGCGATGACCTGACGTCCGCCCTCGGGTCCGACGGCGGCGACCAGAACGCCCTGCGGGGCGAGTTGGTCGAGCAGCGTCGCCGGCACCTCTTCGACCGCACCGTCGAGCACGATGCGATGGAACGGCGCGTGACGGGGAAAACCCTCGAGCCCGTCGTGGACGGACGGCACGACATTGTCGAGGCCGAGCGTGGCGAAGCGTTCGCGGGCGAGGTCGGCGAGCGTGCGGAAGCGCTCGATGGTGTAGACCTTGGTGCAGAGCCCGGCGAGGATCGCCGTGCCCCAGCCCGAGCCGGTGCCGATCTCCAGCACCCGATGCTCCGGCGCGATGCCGGCGGCCTGATGGGCGAGTGCGGTGACCGAGGGCGCGTCGGAGGTCTGGCCGCATTCGATCGGCACGGGCCGGTCGGTCAGCGAGCGATCGCGATGGGGCGCGGCGACGAAGAGGCTGCGCGGCAGCGTCTCGATGGCGCCGAGCACGCGGCGGTCGTGCAGTCCCTTGGTGGAGAGCGCGAGGGCGAGCTTCGCCAGAGCCGTCTTCTCGCCGGCATCGACCTCGAGCTCGGCATGGACGAGAAGCGTGGCGTGACGGGCGGCCATGGGCGCGGCGCTCCCTTCTGGAACGGACGAGACGACCCGGACGGCCGGGAACGGCCGCCGCGATCGGACGGCCTTCCGCTCTAGCGCCAAATGGTTGATCAATTCGATACGGGCGACGCTACGTCACCCGCGAAAGACGGCATCGAGCCGTTCGTGTTCGGCCCGATCGGTCAGGTCGAGACGCAGCGGCGTCACCGAGATCTGGCCGCGCGACAGCGCCTCGAGGTCGGTGCCGCCGCCCGGCGCGGTCGCCTGCGGCCGGTAGGAGATCCAGTAATAGGGATTGCCGCGGCCGTCGACGCGCGGCTCGATGCCGATGGTGGCGCCGTTGCGCGCACCCTGCGTCGTCACCACGGTGCCGCGCACCTCGGCTGGGGCGAGCGGCGGGAAATTGACGTTGACCAGTGTGCCCGCCGGAATGCCGACCTCGAGCAGGCGGGAGAGCACCTCGGGGCCGTGGGTCTCGGCGCAGGACCAGTCGGGCTGGCCGTCGATCGCCCAGGGGTAGGCCTGCGACAGCGCCACCGAGGGAACGCCGAGCAGCGTGCCTTCCATGGCGGCGGCGATGGTGCCGGAATAGGTGACGTCGTCGGCGACGTTGGCGCCGCGATTGACGCCGGAGAGCACCAGATCGGGCTTCTCCGGCAGGATGTGGCGGATGCCCATGATGACGCAGTCGGTCGGCGTGCCGCGGACGGCGAAATGGCGATCGGAGATCTTGCGCAGGCGGAGCGGGTCCGACAGCGTCAGCGAATGCGCCTTGCCGGACTGGTCGGTCTCGGGCGCGACCACCCAGACATCGTCGGAGAGCGTGCGGGCGATGCGCTCGAGCACGCGCAGACCGGTCGCATGGATGCCGTCGTCGTTGGTGATCAGGATTCGCATCGGGGGCCTCTCTCGAAGACCCCGAGTATCACGCCGCTTCGCAGGGCGGCAAGCCGGCGATCACACCCAGAGGGTCGGCTCGTCGGCGGAGGGCCGGCGGTGGCGGCGGCGCAACAGGCGCCCGAACAGGCCGAAGCCGACCGCGAGGAGCAACACGGCGACGACGATGCCGCCGATGATGTCGGTTGCCTTCATGACGCACCTCCCGTGCGTGTCACGCCCTCCCCGGCCGTCGTCTCATCGGGCGCCGCGGATCGCGCGGCGCCGTTCCGGACGGTCTCGGGTCGGTGCGATCAGTGGCAGCGGATCCACTCGCGCGCCTGACGCTGGGCCTCGGCGACCTCGGCCGACGTCATCTCGGCGGCGATCTCCTGGCGGCGGACGGCGGCCTCGCTGTTGCCGCGGGCGGCGGCGAGGTTGAACCACATGTGGGCGGCGATCATGTCGACGTCGCCGTTGCGGCCGATCGAGCGATCGAGACCCATCTGGAAGAAGACGTCGGCGGTGACGGCCTGCAGGCCCATGCCGGCGATCTCGGCGGAGTTCATTTCGAAGCGTGCCATGGTATTTCCCCTTCTGGTCCATGAGACCGCCGATTTCTTCCGCGGCCGTCGTTCATGAGGGGAATACTGGCGAATTCGATTAAAATGCCCGTTAAATCCAATGGATAATCAAAGACGAACGAGTTCGAAACGAACGGTATATTTTACCGAGGATTCACGCTTCCGGCGCCGATTGTCGTTTCGATTCAAGGGAACCGTCGGAAGATCTGCGGAACCGCGGCAAGATTCGATTCACCGCGATTCCGCTTCTCGAAGAAAAGACGTTGCGCAGCGTCAGCGCGCGCGCTGACCGAAGAGCACCTTCTTGGCCTCGTCGTCGGTGGCGAGATCGAGCCTGAGCTCGCCTGCGAGCGCCAGGCCGCGCTGGACGGCGGGACGGGCGAGGACGCGGTCGAGCCAGGCGGAGAAGGCGGGGAACTCCGCCTTGTCGATGCCCTGGCGCTCCCACAGCGTCGCCCAGCCGACGATGGCGATGTCGGCGATCGAATAGTCGCCGGCGACGTAGTCGCGGTCCTTCAGGCGCTTGTCGAGCACGCCGTAGAGACGGTGGGTCTCGTTGCGGTAGCGATCGATGGCGTAGGGGATCTTCTCCGGCGCGTAGATCGAGAAGTGGTGGTTCTGGCCGAGCATCGGGCCGAAACCGCCCATCTGCCACATCAGCCACTGTTCGACCTCGACGCGGGCGCGCTCGTCGCTCGGGTAGAACTTCCCGAACTTGCGGCCGAGATAGAGCAGGATGGCGCCGCTCTCGAAGACCGAGATCGGCTCGCCGCCTGGACCGTCGGGATCGACAAGCGCCGGCATCTTGTTGTTGGGCGAGATCGCGAGGAACGCCGGATCGAACTGGGCGCCCTTGCCGATGTCGATCGGGATCACCTGGTAGGGAACCCCGAGTTCCTCGAGCATGACGGAGATCTTCCAGCCGTTCGGGGTCGGCCAGTAGTAGAGACGCAGAGGGGCGGCGGTATCGGACAAGTCTGCCTCCGGGGTTCGGGTTCAGGCGACGAGAAGGTCCGCGGGCTCGGCCCATCCGGGCAGAGCCTCGACGCGGGCCATCCAGGCGCGGACGGCGGGACGGCTCTCGAGGTCGATGCGGGCGTCGCCGCAGTAGCGGACGGTGCCGTAGACATCGACATCGGCGATGGTCGGGCGGTTGCCCTCGAGCCAGGGACTCGCGGCGAGCCGGCTCTCGAGCAGGTCGAGCGCCATGCCGGCGAGTTGGAGGTAGTGCGCTGCCGTCGCCTCGTCGAGCGGACGAATGCCGAGGACGTGGGTGCGGGCGCGATAGACCGACGAGGCGAGGCGGTCGAAGTCCCAGTACATCCAGGCGCGGATCCGGGCGCGTTCGGCCTCGTCGTGACCGCCGAGGCGGCCGGTGACGGCGGCGACATATTCGAGGATCGACGCCGACTGGGCGAGGTTCTTGCCCGCATGCTCGACCACCGGCACCTGACCGAAGGGGGTGCGGGCGAGGAAGGCGGGGGTCTTCTGCTCACCGGAGCGCAGGTCGACCAGCGTCACCTTGGGGCGGATGCCGCACAGCGCCAGCATCAGCGCCGCCTTGTAGGACGGGCCGGACATCGGGTTGGCGAAGAGGTGCCAGGCAGCGTCGGTCATCGGGGTCTCCCTGTCGTCGTTCTCGTCGTCGGAGCCACACTCCGGAAACGTCGAGACGATCACGCGCGGCATCGCCTGTCCATCGACCGCGCGCCCGCCCTGCCCTCACAAGGCCGTGACGACGCGAACGCCCGCGCGGGGTCGGGTCGCGCGGGCGTCGGGGGACGACGGAGGTGGGGACCCCGTCAGTCGAAGGGCTTGGGCGGCAACGGTGGCGGCTCGTGGACGAGCAGGATGTCGATGCGCCGGTTGGCGGCGAGCAGCGGCTCGTTGGGGAAGAGCGGATCGGTGTCGGCCTTGCCGACCACCGAATCGAAGCGATCGGTCGGCACGCCGTAGCCGGCGAGAATCTCCTCGACGGCGACGGCTCGGCCGGCCGAGAGATCCCACGGCGACAGACCCTTGCCGGTCCAGCGCGAACCGCCGGCGGTGTGGCCCGAGACACGAATGCGGTGCGGCATGCGGGCGAGCGGGCCGGCGAGCTTCGACAGGATGGTGCGGGTGAACTCGTAGGGCTGCTTGGAGCCTTCCGCGAACATGGTGCGGCCGTCCTGATCGACGAGGCGGATGTTCAGGCCCTCGTCGGTCTCCTCGAACAGCACGTGCTTGGAGACCTCGGTGATCTCGGGCATGTCCTGCAGCGCCTGCCGCAGCGAGGCGGCGGCGGTGAGGAACTGCTTGGGCTTCTCCTCCTTGGCCTGTTCGAAGTCGTGCGTGTTGTTCTCGGGACCCTGCTGCGAGCGTTTGTCGTTGGACAGCGCCGAGGTCTCGGCATCGAGCTTCCGATCGACCGCCGAGGACTGCTTGATGTACTTGCGCACCGGCAGGCCGTCGCGCTCGATCATGCCGGCGGTGCGCGGGATCGGCTGGACGCCGAAGGCATCCTTGAGCGAGCCGGAGGCGTCGGCGAGCTTCTGCTTGTCCTGGTTGGCGGAGGCCAGCAGCATGACGAAGAAGGCCATGAGCAGCGCCATCAGGTCGGCAAAGGTGATGACCCAGGCACCACCGTGTCCGCCGCCGCCGCCGTGTCCCTTCTTCTTCGCCATGGGGGCTCCTCGACCGTCCGATCAGGCCGCTTCGGCGAATTCGCCGCGATGCTTCGACGGCATGTAGGAGATCAGCATGTCGCGGATCACCGCCGGCGACTTGTTCTCGCGGATCATCAGCACGCCGTCGATGACGAGCGTGTGGTTGATGTTCTCCTCGAGCGACTTGATCTGCAGCTTGTCGGCGATCGGCAGCGCCACGACGTTCGCCATGACCGCGCCGTAGAGCGTGGTGAGCAGCGCCACCGCCATGCCGGGACCGATCTTCTTGGGGTCGTCCATGTGGGCGAACATCGACACGAGACCGATGATGGTGCCGACCATGCCCATGCCCGGCGCCGCGTTGCCCATGAAGTTGAACAGCTTGTTGGCGTCGTCGATGCGCTCGATGTGCAGATCGCGCTCGCGTTCGAGCGTCTCGCGGATGATGTGGAGATCGAAACCGTCGGCGATCATCCGCATGCCCTTGGCGAGGAACTCGTCCTCGATCTCGACCGCCTCGAGGCCGAGCGGGCCCTGCTTGCGGACGATGTCGGCGAGTTCGGCGATCTTCTCGATCATGTCGCGTGGCTTGACGTGGTGATCGAACGCGACGGTCTTGAGACCCGTGGTCAGCGCCTCGATGAAGCCCTTCATGGTGAAGCGCGCCATGGTGGTGGTCAGCGCGCCGCCGATCACGACGTTGGTGGCGAGCAGGTCCATGAACATGGAGAGCTTGGAGCCCTCCATGAAGACGGCGAGCACCAGCACGCCGAACCCGCCACCGATACCGAGGAAAGTCGCAATGTCCATGGATCACTCGCACCCACGCGGGAAGACCCGGGCGGGCTTCCTCGTGGGCGAGTGTCGGCGATCAAAGGTAACGAAGCGTTACCGAGGCGCGTTTTGCGTCAACCATGTTCGGGGCGAAACGCTGCCATGAATCGACGAAGCCGCGCCTTTCGAGGGGCGCGGCTTCATGAAATCTCCAGGCGTCGCGGGGCTCACTCGAGCCCGAGTTTCGCCTTCAGGATGTCGTTGACGGCCTGCGGGTTGGCCTTGCCGCCGGTCTGCTTCATCACCTGACCGACGAACCAGCCGGCGAGCGTCGGCTTCACCTTGACCTGCTCGACCTTGTCGGGGTTCGCCGCGATCACCGCGTCGATCGCCGCCTCGATGGCGCCGGTGTCGGTGACCTGCTTGAGGCCGCGCTTCTCCACCAGTTCCTTCGGGTCACCACCCTCGGCCCAGACGATCTCGAACAGGTCCTTGGCGATCTTGCCGGAGATCGTGCCGTCGAGAATCAGGTCGATGACGCCGCCGAGCTGGGCGGCGGAGACCGGGCTCGCCTCGATGCCCTTGCCCTCCTTGTTCAGGCGGCCGAAGAGCTCGTTGATCACCCAGTTGGCGGCGATCTTGGCGTCGCGGCCCTTGGCCACTTCCTCGAAGAAGTCGGCGGAGGCGCGCTCGAGCGTCAGCACCATCGCGTCGTAGGGCGTCACGCCGTAGTCGGCGATGAAGCGGGCCTTCTTGGCGTCGGGCAGCTCCGGCAGCTCGGCCTTCAGCGCGTCGACGTAAGGCTGGTCGAACTCGAGCGGCAGCAGGTCCGGATCGGGGAAGTAGCGATAGTCGTGCGCCTCTTCCTTCGACCGCATCGAGCGGGTCTCGCCCTTGCCGGGGTCGAAGAGGCGGGTCTCCTGCTTGATCGTACCGCCGTCCTCGATGATGCCGATCTGACGACGGGCCTCGTATTCGATCGCCTGACCGACGAAGCGGATCGAGTTGACGTTCTTGATCTCGCAGCGGGTGCCGAGTTCACCGCCCGGCTTGCGCACCGAGACGTTGACGTCGGCGCGCATGTTGCCCTTGTCCATGTCGCCGTCGCAGGTGCCGAGGTAGCGCAGGATGGTGCGCAGCTTCGACAGATACGCCTTGGCCTCGTCGGCCGAGCGCATGTCGGGCTTCGACACGATCTCCATCAGCGCGACGCCGGAGCGGTTCAGGTCGACGAAGGTGTTGGTCGGCGACTGGTCGTGGATCGACTTGCCGGCGTCCTGCTCGAGGTGCAGGCGTTCGACGCCGACGGCGACCGTCTCGCCGCCCTCCATGTCGAGATGGATGGTGCCTTCGCCGACGATCGGGCTCTTGAACTGCGAGATCTGATAGCCCTGCGGCAGGTCCGGATAGAAATAGTTCTTCCGGTCGAAGACGGACTTCAGATTGATCTGCGCCTCGAGGCCGAGGCCGGTGCGGATCGCCTGCTTGACGCATTCCTCGTTGATCACCGGCAGCATGCCGGGCATGGCGGCGTCGACGAGCGAGACGTGATCGTTGGGCGCACCGCCGAATTCGGTCGAGGCGCCGGAGAAGAGCTTGGCGTTCGAGGCGACCTGGGCATGGACCTCGAGGCCGATGATGATTTCCCAGTCACCCGTCGCGCCCTTGAGGTACTGCGACGGCTTGGCGATACGGAACGCGGTGAACATGAGAGCCTCGAGTGGGTAGGAAAGTCTGACTCACTGGGTAGTGCGGATCGAGCGGCGGTTCAAGGACTTCGGCGCGCGGAGGGCATCCGCCGCGAGCCGCGCGCCTCAAGCCCGCGCCTTCCTCAGATTCGGCAGGAACACCGTGAGGAGGCCGATCGCCGGCAGCCAGGCGCAGACTTCGTAGACGAAGCCGATCGAGGTCATGTCGGCCACCTCGCCCAGCACCGCGGCACCGAGGCCGCCGAAGCCGAAGGCGAGGCCGAAGAACAGGCCGGCGATCATGCCGACGCGGCCGGGCACCAGTTCCTGGGCATAGACCAGGATCGCCGAGAAGGCCGACGACAGGATCAGGCCGATGGCGATCGACAAGACGAGCGTCATGGTCGGACCGACGTGCGGCAGCGCGAGCGAAAACGGCAGGACGCCGAGGATCGACACCCAGATCACCGCCTTGCGGCCGATGCGGTCGCCGATCGGGCCGCCGGCGAGCGTGCCGACCGCCGCGGCGCCGAGGAAGACGAACAGATAGATCTGCGCGTCCTGCACCGACATGTGGAAGGTCTCGATCAGATAGAACGTGTAGTAGCTCGAGATCGACGCCAGATAGACGTTCTTGGAGAAGACCAGCGCCATCAGGATGGCGATGGTGCGGATGACCACGGCGCGCGGCAGGGTCGAGGCGGGCTTGGCGGCGCCGACCGCATGGGCCTTGCGCTTCGAGCGGCCCCACAGGCCGACGCGGGTCAGGATGGTGATGCCGACGAGCGCCAGCACGGCGAACCACGCGACCGACGAGCGCCCGTTCGGCAGCACCACGAAGGCGGCGAGCAGCGGCCCGAGCGCCGTGCCGGAATTGCCGCCGACTTGGAACAGCGACTGCGCCAGACCGTGACGGCCGCCCGAGGCGAGGCGCGCCATGCGCGAGCTCTCGGGGTGGAAGACCGACGAGCCGGTGCCGATCAGGCCGACGGCGACCAGCAGCACGCCGTAGGTCGGCGCGACCGACAGCAGCAGCAGGCCGATCAGCGTCGAGCCCATGCCGATCGCCAGGCTGAAGGGCTGGGGATGGCGGTCGGTGAAGATGCCGACCAACGGCTGGAGGATCGAGGCGGTCACCTGGAAGCACAGGGTGACGATGCCGATCTGGCCGTAGTCGAGCGAGAAGCTCTCCTTGAGGATCGGATAGGACGCCGCGACGAGCGACTGCATCGTGTCGTTCAGCATGTGCGACAGCGACAGCATGACGAGGATCGACCAGGCGGTCCCCTCGGCGGCTGTCGGGCGGGCAGGACTTGCGGCGCTCTCCGTCGCGGCTGTCATCGTCGTTTCCTCGTGTCTTTCGTCGCGGGCGGTCGATCGACCGCGACCGGCGCCGCTCTCCGGCGGGCCGCGAAGTCTGCGTCGCGCGAGACGGTACGTAAAGATACGCCGGATGCAGAGGAGCCGAGCGGCCGGTGCAGAGGCACGGGGTCCCTGCCCTTCCCTCACCGCGGCAGGTCGTCGCCCGCGGTTCCCTGCCAGCGTTTGACGATCGTCTCGTCGGGCGTCTCGGCGACGCATTGGCCGGCGACGAAGAGGCCCTTCTCGATCAGCGCGTGATGGTCCTTGTCGCGGCCACCGGTCGAGATCGCCACCGGGCGGCCGCCGGCCTTGGCCAGCGCCAGCACGAAGGGCAGCTGGAACTCGGCCGGTACGGCGCGGTCCTGCGGATCGGTCAGCACGAAGAGGCGGGTACCGCCGTCGCCGGCGATCTTGGGGGCGATCGCCGGCACGTCGCCCATCGGGTCGTAGTGCGCCCGCGCGCCCGAGGTGCGGAAGGTGATGCCGTAGCGCCGGGCGAAGGCGTGGAAGTCGAGCGGGCCGGAGGCGATCACGGCACAACCGATGTCGTCGCGCGCCGCGACCAGCGCCGGCACCAGCATGGCGCCGCCCGACTGGCCGACGAGATGGAAGCCGGTCGCACCTTCCTTGGCGGCGATGGCATCGAGCGCCTTGGCGGTCACGTCGACCTCGAGCGCGGTACGGCGGTCGCCGTGCCAGCCCGACGAGCCGTTCATGCCCATGCGGCCGAAGAAGATCACCGGCGCCCTGAGCCGTCCGGCCCAGACCTTGGCGGCGATGTCGATGAACTCGGGCGCCTGGGTCAGATAGCCGGGATCGACCTCGCGGCGGCCCTTGTCGTCGAGGCCGAGGACGTCGCCGGTGAAGAAGACGACCGGAGCGGCGCCCTTCATCGGCCCGGAGGCGTAGTAACGGATGCAGATGCCCTTGCCGAAGCTCTCGACATAGACGGTCCGCGGCGTCTTCGCGCACTGCTCGCGCGACACCGTCGTGCCGTTGATGACGTCGGCGGCGGAGAAGAGCTTGGCGACGGTCGGCTGGCCTTGCGCGAAAGCAGTGCCGCCGCCCGAGAGGGCGGCGACGAGAAGGCTCGCGACGAGGCCGGCGGCGCGCATCACCACCACTTCGCCGGCGTGAAGCGGCCGGCCGACTGCTCGATCACTTCGCCGACCTGGAACAGCGTCTCTTCCTCGAAGGGACGGCCGATCAGCTGCAGACCGAGCGGCAGGCCCTTGGAGTCGAGGCCGGCGGGAACCGTCATGCCGGGGAGACCGGCCATGTTCACCGTCACGGTGAAGATGTCGTTCAGGTACATCTCGACCGGATCGCCGCCCGACATCTCGCCGATGCCGAAGGCCGACGACGGGGTGGCGGGCGTCAGCACGGCGTCGACGCCGGCGGCGAAGGCGAGGTCGAAGTCGCGCTTGATCAGCGTGCGGACCTTCTGCGCCTTGACGTAATAGGCGTCGTAATAGCCGGCCGACAGCACGTAGGTGCCGATCATGATGCGGCGACGGACCTCGGAGCCGAAGCCGGCGGCGCGGGTCAGCTCGTAGGTGTCGGTGATGTCGTCACCGGTGACGCGCAGGCCGTAGCGGATGCCGTCGTAGCGGGCGAGGTTCGAGGAGGCCTCGGCCGGGGCGACGATGTAGTAGGCCGGCAGGGCGTACTTGGTGTGGGGCAGCGAGATCTCGCGGATCTCGGCGCCGGCGGCCTTGAGCCAGGCGATGCCCTGCTGCCAGAGAGTCTCGATCTCGGCCGACATGCCGTCGACGCGGTATTCCTTCGGAATGCCGATGACCTTGCCCTTGATCGAGGTGCCGATCGAAGCCTCGTAGTTCGGCACCGGCAGGTCGACCGAGGTCGTGTCCTTGGGGTCGACCGAGGCGAAGGACTTCAGGAGGATCGACGCATCGCGCACGGTGCGGGCGAAGGGACCGGCCTGATCGAGCGACGAGGCGAAGGCGACGATGCCCCAGCGCGAGCAGCGGCCGTAGGTCGGCTTGATGCCGACGATGCCGGTGAAGGCGGCGGGCTGACGGATCGAGCCGCCGGTGTCGGTGCCGGTGGCACCCGCACAGAGGCGCGCGGCGACGGCGGCCGAGGAGCCGCCCGAGGAACCGCCCGGCACCAGCGGGGTCGGGTCGATCGAGCCGTCGTCCTTCTTGCGCCGCCACGGGTTGGTGACCGGGCCGAAGCAGGAGGTCTCGTTCGACGAGCCCATGGCGAACTCGTCGTTGGCGAGCTTGCCGAGCATCACCGCGCCGTCGGCCCAGAGGTTCGTCGTCACCGTCGATTCGTAGGGCGGCACGAAGCCGTCGAGGATCTTGGAGCAGGCGGTCGTGCGCACGCCCTCGGTGCAGTAGAGGTCCTTGACGCCGAGCGGGATGCCCTCGAGCGCGCCGACGGTGCCGGAGGCGCGGCGGGCGTCGGAGGCCTTCGCCATGTCGCGCGCCTTTTCGGGCGTCTCGAGCACATAGGCGTTGAGGGCGCGGGCCTTCTCCATGGCGGCGAGATAGGCGTCGGTCAGCTCGACGGCGGTGAAGGTCTTCTTCGCCAGCGCGTCGCGGGCTTCGGCAATCGTCAGGGCGGTCAGATCGGTCACGGGCGGAAATCCATCTGATGGGTCAAGCGGGAGGATCGGCGGGCATTCGCCCGGATCACTCGACCACCTTGGGAACGACGAAGAAGTCGTCTTCGGAGAGCGGCGCGTTGGCCGTCACCTTCTTCGGGATACCGCCGTCGGTGACGACGTCGGCGCGCTTCTTCATGGCGATGGGGACGATCGAGGTCAGCGGCTCGACGTCGGAGACGTCCAGCTCGGAGAGTTGCTCGACGAAGCCGAGGATCGAATTGAGTTCGCCCTGGAGCTTGTCCACCTCCTCTTCGGCGACGCGGATGCGCGCGAGATGGGCGACGCGGACGACGGTCGAACGATCGACGGACATGAGAACCTCGGGAACCACGGAAGACATCGGGAAGGCGCGCGAACCCGCGGGGTCGCGACGCGTGGCCGTTTCTAACACCCGCCGGAAGGGACGCGCAATCGCCGCGACCGCGGGCCGACGCCGCGTCCGCGTCGGGGGCCGAAAACAAAAACGCCCCGGACCGGCCGGGGCGTTCTCGGATCGACGACGAGCGTCGAAGGATCACTGCAGATCGGCCGACGTGGTGTCCGACTTGCGATTGTACTTGATGGTGATCTTGGACACGGCGCAGAGGTCGATGCCCTTCCAGTAGGCGGCCGAATCGTCGTCGGCATAGACGACCTTCAGGTCCCACTTGCAGGTCTTGTCGGCGCGCGAGAACCTGATCTCCCAGGCGTCGCCGTCGCTCAGCACGTCCTTGCCGAGCACGTCCTCTTCCCAGTCGTCCGACTTCGAGGGCGAAACGAAGACATGCGAAATGTCGTAGCCGGTCTTGTTGACGAGTTCGAAGTCCTGGCGGGCGTCGGCGGCCGAAACAGGAGCAGTGAAAGCGAACGACAGGCCGAGAGCGGCGACGGCCGCGACGATGAACTTCTTCATGGGTCCTCCTCCCGCGGCGTCGGAGACGCATCGCGGACCACGTGACGTCGACATGCGGCCGCCGAACTGGTCGAGCCGGACGTCGAAGGCCCATCAAGGGGTTACGAGACGGAAACGTCAACGGCATGAGCGCCGGAATCTGCCGAAATCACAAGCAGATTACGTAAATGGACGGATGACCTGGAATATCAGCGCCCGACGGTTGCCGCACACCGGTCATACCGACCGATGCGCGCCGTCGCCATCAGCCTTCCAACCAGTCGCGCAGCACCTCCGTCACCGCGTCGGGCGCCTCGAGCGGCGACAGGTGGCCGGCGCCCGGCACCACGACGAGGCGGGCGCCGGGGATGCGCTCGGCCATGTCGTGGGCGAGATCGGGCGGGGTGAGCTGATCGTCGGCGCCGACGATCACCGTCGTCGGGCACGAAACCGCGGCGAGCGACGGGCGGCTGTCGATGCGGGTCAGGATCGCCTTCTGCTGGCGCACGAAGGCGTGCGCGCCGGTGGCGTCGGCCATGGCGCGGACGGTGGCCTGCAGGCCCACGTCGTCGAGGCGGGCGGGGGCGACGAGGCGGGGATATTGCATGGCGGCGATCTTGGCGAAGCCGCCGCGCTCGGTGATGTCGATCAGCTGGCGGCGGACCTCGGACTGTTCCGGCGCATCGGCGTCGGCGCGGGTGTCGAGGAGACAGAGGCGACCGACGCGTTCGGGCGCGACCCGCAGGATCTCCATCGCGACGTAGCCGCCCATCGACAGGCCGGCGAGAGCGAAGCGCGGCGGGGCGGCGGCGAGGATGGCGGCGGCGATGGCGGCGATCGTCTCGGCGCTTCCGTGGTCGGCGACCATGACGGCCCGTCCGGCCCCGAGCGCCGCGACCTGATCGGCCCAGAGAGCGGCGGTGCAGTTGAGACCGGGGATCAACAGTAGCGGAAGCTTCGTCATGTCGTTCTCCTCGATGGAACCGGCCGGCGCGCGGCACCCGCGTCACACCCGGCGGAGGACCCGTCGTCGCCTCGCGTCAATAAACGCGAGCGAACGTCTCGGCAAATCTCGACCCTACTCGACGGAGAGGGGCGAATCAGTTTGACTTTCTCGCGACCTCGTCTATTTTTCCGGCCGAGATCTCGCACTGCACAAAGATTCTGCCCGCGGACCTCGCTTCTCGTCGAGACGCCAGCAACCGTGCGCGTCGCGGGACGACCAGGTCGCAATCCCGGGCCCGATGGACAACATGACCTTCAACGAACTCGGACTCTCCGACAAAGTCCTCGCGGCCGTCGAAGCGGCCGGCTATTCCACCCCGACGCCGATTCAGGCTCAGGCCATCCCGATGGTCCTCGAACTGAAGGACGTCTGCGGCATCGCCCAGACCGGCACGGGCAAGACCGCCGCCTTCGTGCTGCCGATGCTGACCCGCCTCGAGCAGGGCCGCGCCCGGGCGCGCATGCCGCGCACCCTGATCCTCGAGCCGACGCGCGAACTCGCCGCGCAGGTCGAGGAGAACTTCGACAAGTACGGCATCAACCACAAGCTCAACGTCGCGCTGCTGATCGGCGGCGTGTCGTTCGATGAACAGCTGAAGAAGCTCGATCGCGGCGTCGACGTGCTGATCGCCACGCCCGGCCGTCTGCTCGACCTGTTCGGTCGCGGCCGCCTGCTGATGTCCGGCGTCGAGATCCTCGTCATCGACGAGGCCGACCGCATGCTCGACATGGGCTTCATCCCGGACATCGAGAAGATCTGCAAGCTGATCCCGCCGTCGCGCCAGACGATGATGTTCTCGGCGACCATGCCGCCCGAGATCCAGCGCCTCGCCGACCTGTTCCTGCGCAACCCGGTCCGCATCGAGGTGGCCAAGCCGGCCTCGACCGCCAAGACCGTGTCGCAGTTCCTGGCCGCCGCCGGCCGCGAACCGCAAGACAAGCGCGACGTGCTGCGCCGACTGATCCGCTCGGCCGAAGACCTGAAGAACGGTATCATCTTCTGCAACCGCAAGCGCGACGTGCAGGTCGTCTGGCGCAGCCTCGAGAAGCACGGCTTCTCGGTCGGCGCGCTGCACGGCGACATGGAACAGCGCGCCCGCATGGCGATGCTCGACGGCTTCCGCGGCAACAAGCTGACGCTGCTCGTCGCCTCCGACGTGGCGGCGCGCGGCCTCGACATCCCGGACGTCTCCCACGTCTTCAACTACGACGTCCCGATCCATTCCGAGGACTACGTCCACCGCATCGGCCGCACCGGCCGCGCCGGGCGCTCGGGCACCGCGATCACGCTGGTCACCGAGCTCGACGGCAAGCATCTCGCCGCCATCAAGAAGCTGACCGGCGACGAGATCTCGTGGATCGGACCGACGCTCGATGAACTGCCGCCGAGCGAAGGCACGTCCCGCAGCCACGACGGCGAACGCCGCGGCCGGGGTCCTGCGCGCGGTGGACGCGGCGAGGCGCGCGAGGACGGCCGTCGTCGTGACGGACGCCGCAGCAGCCCGCGTCGCGAAGAGGCCGAGACCGTCACCGCGACCGCCGGCGAGGAAGCCGCCGCTCCGGCACCGCGTCGCGAGAAGGCGCCCCGCACGAGCGAGACCCCGCGCACCGAGGCGCCCCGCGCCGAGCGCAAGAGCTCGCGCGGCGAGGCCGGCGGCGAACGCAGGTCGGCGCGTCCCGAGGGCGGCCGCGTGCCGCGTCCGGGCGACGACCTCGGCCCGGTGCGGGCCGGCGATCGCTTCGCGGCCCGACGCGGCCGCGACGAGGACGGCGGCGAGGAGACGCCGGTCGGTCTGGGCGATCACGTCCCGGCCTTCCTGCTGCGCCCGGTTCGGGCAGGGCGCTCCTGACACGACGAGTGCGTTGCGCCATGTCCGACATTACGCATTTTCGGCGTATCCGGACGATGGCGCATGCGCTGGACGCAATGCACAACCATGCCGCCGCAACGCACCGTTGCGGCGGTGTTGCATTTGGCCCCGGCGATGCTCGATCGCATCTCGAGAACACTTTGTCGCAACCGCTCTCTTCCTGAGATCAATGGTCGGATGAATCACCGGCAACGCGTCGCCAGCGGTGCTTCTTCCAGCGAGGACTACTCTTCCCTCGATTGTTTCTTTACCCTGGATTAAGCGATTCCTGCGATTCTGCGCCGGTGTCGTTCAGGGGAGTGACGGCATCGAATTCGGCTGCTGGTCGGCCGGGCGGGAGAGCTGGACCGATGACGGACAGGGACGATTTCAAGCGGACGATCGTCTACGGTGAGAACGCCGTCGGCCACATCCGCAAGAACGAGCTCCCCGCCTATCCTCGCAACTACGAGCTCTGGTACACCTACGCCGCGGGCTTCAATCACGCCCTCAACAAGTCGATCAACGAGATCATCCGCTCGCGCGGCAAGATCACCGCATCCGAGATCGATCACCTCTACGACCAGTTCGTGGCACCGGCGCGGATCGGCGAACGGATCGACGACGTCGGCGGGCGCCTGAGCCGCGAGATCGCCGGTGTCGCCGGCATGCTCGAGACGCAGATGGCCTCGACCGCGGTCTATTCGACCTCGCTCGGCGAGGCACAGGCGGCGCTTGCGGGCGCCCGCGACGGCGAATCGATCGAGACCATCGTCAGCGGACTGATCGACGCGACGCGCGACACCGTGTCGGCCAATCGGCAGCTCGAGCAGCAACTCGTCGAATCGCGTCGCCAGATCACCGAGCTGCAGGAGAGCCTCGAGGCGATCCGTTACGAGAGCCTCGTCGACGATCTGACCACGCTCGCCAATCGCAAGCATTTCGACCAGTCGCTGGAGCGGATGAACGACGAGGCGGCCCATTCGGGGCAGCCCTTCTCGCTGCTCTTCACAGACATCGACCATTTCAAGAACTTCAACGACACCTATGGCCACCAGACCGGCGATCAGGTGCTCAGGCTCGTCGCGCTGGCGGTGAAGCAGAACATCAAGGGCCAGGACATCGCCTTCCGCTACGGTGGCGAGGAGTTCGCGGTGATCCTGCCGCGCACGCCGATGGACCAGGCGGTGATCGTCGCCGAGCACATCCGCGAGGCGGTCTATTCCAAGGAGCTGGTCAAGCGCTCGACGGGCGAGAACCTCGGCCGCATCACCATCTCGATCGGCATCGCCGAATGGCGGCCGTCGGACCATTCCGCTTCGATGATCGAGCGCGCCGACACCTGCCTCTATGCCGCCAAGAAGGGCGGACGCAACCAGGTCCGCTGGACCGTCGAGGCCGCGACCGACGGCAAGCGCGGCACCAGGGTCGCCTGATCCGACCGTCTCCGACACGACGCGAAAAAGCCCGGCCTCGCGGCCGGGCTTTCGCATTTTCGAAAAGGAGCGCGGCGCTCACTTCACGTCGGCGGCGACCTGGAGCTTCACGATCACGTCGGGACCGTCGACCATGCCGTTCAGTTCCTTCGGACCCTTCTTGATCTGGTCGACGAACTCCATGCCCGAGACGACCTCGCCGAAGGCGGTGTACTGGCCGTTCAGGAAGGCGCCGTCGGCGAACATGATGAAGAACTGCGAGTTGGCCGAGTTGGGGCTCGACGCACGCGCCATGCCGAGCGTACCGCGCTGGAACGGCATCGGGTTGAACTCGGCCGGCAGGTTCGGCAGGTCCGAGCCGCCGGAGCCGTCGCCCTTGGGGTCGCCGGTCTGGGCCATGAAGCCGGCGATGACGCGGTGGAACTTGAGCCCGTCGTAGAAACCGCGGCGAGCGAGGAACTTGATGCGCTCGACGTGCTTGGGGGCGATGTCCGGGCGCAGGCGGATGACGACCTTGCCCGACTTCAGCGTCAGGATCAGCTGGTTCTCGCGATCGTCGGCCGCGGGGCCGGCGGCGCGGGCGGTGGCGGCGAAGGGCAGTGCCGCGAGCGCGGCGAGGAGGGTTCTACGAAGCAAGGCACGTACTCCGGATGGGCCGACGGCGTCGGCGAGAAGGGTCAGGACGCGGACGCGAACCGCTCGGCGAGGCGTCGGGCGACGCTCTCGGGGGCGAAGGGCCGCACGTCGCCGCCCATCGCCGCGATCTGACGGACGAGCGTGGCGGTGATGTGGCGGACGCCGGGGGAAGCCGGCAGGAAGAGCGTGCGGATCGTCGGCGCCATGGCGCCGTTCATGCCGGCCATCTGCATCTCGTAGTCGAGATCGGTGCCGTCGCGCAGGCCGCGGACGATGGCGACCGCGCCGACGCGCCGCGCCGCCTCGACCACCAGATCGGAGAAGGCGACGACGTCGACGCGAGCCTGATCGACGCCGAGCGCCTCGACCGTCTCGCGAATCATCGTGACGCGCTCGTCGAACTCGAACAGCGGCTTCTTGCCCGGATGGACGCCGATCGCCACAACCACACGGTCGGCGAGATCGAGCGCCTGGGCGAGCACGTCGACATGGCCGTTGGTGACCGGGTCGAAGGAACCCGAATAGAGAAAAGTCCGGCTCATGCGCGTCGTCTCGCCTCCCCTCGCCGGCACCGTTCGTTCGCGGCGCGTCGGATGACTGTCTTAGGCCCAAACCCCGTCGGGCTCAACGCGCCGTACCCCGTGTCGACCGCCCGAGACGACGAAACCCGCCCGCGGAGATCCGCGAGCGGGTTCCATGTCGTCGTCGGGTCCGCCGAGGATCAGACCTCGGCGTCGCCCTCACCCGCCTCGCCGTCGCCGATGTCCGTGTCGTCGCCGGTCTCGTCGTCGCGGATGCGCTCGACGGAGACGACGCGTTCGGCGTCGGCCGTGTTGAAGACGATGACGCCCTGGGTGGAGCGGCCGGCGACGCGGATGCCGTCGACCGGGCAGCGGATCAGCTGACCGCCGTCGGTCACCAGCATGATCTGGTCGGCGTCCTCCACCGGGAAGGAGGCGACCAGCTTGCCGTTGCGCGGGCCGGTCGACATGGCGACGATGCCCTTGCCGCCGCGTCCCGTCGTCCGATACTCGAAGGACGAGGTGCGCTTGCCGTAGCCGTTCTCCGAGATCGTCAGAACGAACTGCTCGGAGGCCGACATGGCGGCGTAGCGCTCCATGTCGAGCTGACCGGTGCCGGCCGTGGTCTCCTCGTCGGAGCCGCCTTCCGCCTCGGTCTCGCCGCGCATCAGGCGCGCCTGCTTGAGGTAGAGCGAGCGCTCGTCGGAATCGGCCTCGAAGTGGCGCAGGATCGCCATCGAGATGATGGTGTCGTCGTCGGCGAGCGAGATGCCGCGCACGCCCATCGAATCGCGACCCTTGAAGACGCGGACCTCGGGGACGGGGAAGCGGATGCACTGGCCGAGCGCCGTGGTCAGCAGGACGTCGTCGTTCTCGGTGCAGGTGTCGACGCCGACGATGCCCTCGCCCTCGTCGAGCTTCATGGCGATCTTGCCGTTGCGGTTCACCTGGGTGAAGTCCGACAGGGCGTTGCGGCGGACCGAACCCGACGTGGTGGCGAACATCACGTCGAGCGTCGCCCACTCGCCCTCGTCCTCCGGCAGCGGCAGGATCGAGGTGATGCGTTCGCCGGCTTCGAGCGGGAACATGTTGACCAGCGCCTTGCCGCGCGCCTGCGGCGCCGCCAGAGGCAGACGCCACACCTTGGTCTTGTAGACCTGACCACGCGACGAGAAGAACAGGATCGGCGTGTGGGTCGAGGCGACGAACAGGCGGACGACGAAATCCTCGTCCTTGGTCGCCATGCCCGAACGGCCCTTGCCGCCGCGACGCTGCGCCCGATAGGTCGACAGCGGCACGCGCTTGATCCAGCCGGCGTGGGTGACCGTCACCACCATGTCCTCGCGGGCGATCAGGTCCTCGTCGTCGACGTCGCCGGCGACGTCGAGGATCTCGGTCTTGCGCGGGGTGGCGAACTCGGCCTTCACCTCGGCGAGCTCGTTCTTGATGATCGTGAGCATGCGCTCGCGCGAGGCGAGGATCTCGAGATAGTCGGCGATCTCGGCGGCGAGCTTCTCGAGCTCCTCGGCGATCTCGTCGCGACCGAGAGCCGTCAGGCGCTGCAGGCGCAGGTCGAGGATGGCGCGGGCCTGTTCCTCGGAGAGCTTGTAGGTGCCGTCCGCCGCCACGACGTGACGCGGGTCGGCGATCAGCTCGATCAGCGGCGCCATGTCCTTGGCGGGCCAGGCGCGCTCCATCAACTGGGCGCGCGCGGTCGCGGGATCCGGCGCGGCGCGGATCAGGCGGATGACCTCGTCGATGTTGGCGACCGCGATGGCGAGGCCGACCAACACGTGGGCGCGGTCGCGCGCCTTGTTGAGCAGGAAGCGGGTGCGCCGGCCGATCACCTCCTCGCGGAAGGCGACGAAGGCGACCAGCATGTCCTTGAGAGTCATCAACTGCGGGCGGCCGGCATTGAGCGCCACGAAGTTGCAGCCGAAGGTCGATTGGAGCTGGGTGAAGCGATAGAGCTGGTTCAGCACCACGTCCGACATGGCGTCGCGCTTCAGCTCGATCACCACCCGGTAGCCGTCACGGTCGGATTCGTCGCGAACCTCGGCGATGCCTTCGATCTTCTTCTCGCGCACCAGTTCGCCGATGCGCTCCACCATCGAGGCCTTGTTGACCTGATAGGGGATGTCGGAGATCACGATCGCCTCGCGGCCGCCGCGCGCGATCTCGGTCTTGACCCGGCCGCGCATGGTGACCGAGCCGCGGCCGGCGGCATAGGCCGAGCGGATGCCGGCGCGACCGAGGATGACGCCGCCGGTCGGGAAGTCCGGGCCGGGGACGATCTCCGTCAGTTCCTCGATCGACATCTCGGGACGGTCGATGAGGGCGATCGTCGCGTCGATCACCTCGCCGAGATTGTGCGGCGGGATGTTGGTCGCCATGCCGACGGCGATGCCGCCGGCGCCGTTGGCCAGAAGGTTGGGGAAGCGCGCCGGGAGCACCATCGGCTCGCGCTCGGTGTTGTCGTAGTTCGACTGGAAGTCGACGGTGTCCTCGTCGATGTTCTCGAGCAGCTTGTGGGCCGGCTTGGCGAGACGCACTTCGGTGTATCGCATGGCCGCGGCGCTGTCGCCGTCGACCGAGCCGAAGTTGCCCTGGCCGTCGACCAGCGGCAGGCGCATCGAGAAGTCCTGCGCCATGCGCACCAGCGCGTCGTAGACCGCCTGGTCGCCGTGCGGATGGTACTTACCGATGACGTCGCCGACGACGCGGGCCGACTTGCGATAGGCCTTGTTCCAGTCGTAGCCGTTCTCGTGCATCGAGAAGAGGATGCGTCGATGCACGGGCTTCAGACCGTCGCGGACGTCGGGCAGCGCGCGGCTCACGATCACGCTCATGGCGTAATCGAGGTAGCTGCGCTTCATCTCGTCGGCGATGGAAATCGGCTTGATCTCGGAGGCGTCGCCGCCGCCGATGGGGGTATCGTCTCGACCGGACAAAGGTGTCTCTTTCCCTCTCGCGAACGGGCGCGAATCTCTGCTTCGAAATCACGACCGGACAGTCGCGTCGGAATACACGATTTCGCCTCGAAAAGCCAATCGAAGGGCCGGATTTTCAAGGAAGATCGGCTTTGACGGAACGAGTTTCCCCGCCATTTCGGGCACCATTCGGGCAAAGACGTCGGGGCGGTGGAAAACACCCCGCGCAAAGCCTCGCGCGGCGCCCTCCGCCCCCTCGGAAGCGACCTCCCGGCATGCTAGAACCGGCCGAACCCGAGGGACCGCCATGCTCGATTACCTGCTCGAAGCCTTCGTCACGCTGTTCGTGACGGTCGATCCCCTCGGGCTCGCGCCGCTCTTCATCGGGCTCACCGCCGGCATGGGGCCGAAGGACCGACGGCAGGTGGCGCTGAGGGCGACGTCGATCGCCACCGCGGTGCTGATCGTGTTCGCGCTCGCCGGCGGCAAGCTGCTGGCGTTGCTCGGCATCTCGCTGCCGTCCTTCCGCATCGCCGGCGGTCTGCTGCTGTTCTCGACCGCGTTTCAGATGGTCTTTTCGCAGAAGGAGCCGCGCGACAAGTCGGACGCCGACCGCGCCGTGACGCTCGATCACATTCGCGACATCGCCGCCTTCCCGCTGGCGATCCCGCTGCTCGCCGGCCCCGGCGCGATCTCGGCCTCGATCCTCGCCGCCTCCAAGGCGCCGTCGATGACGGCGTTCGCCGGCTTCATCGGCCTGATCGTCGCGGTGATGGGCATCGGCCTCGCGGTCTTCCTGCTCGCCGACCCGATCGACAAGCGCATCGGCGAGACCGGCCGCGTCGTCATCGGCCGCCTGCTCGGCCTGCTGCTGGCAGCACTCGCCGTCCAGTTCGTCGCCGACGGCATCCGCGCGATCATTGCCGGCGGGTGAGGCGGGAGGGGCAGCGAGGCGCACCGCCACCGAACCACGTGCTTCTGGGGATTTCGCGGCGCAGCCGCGCTCCGTGCTCCCTTCGGGTCTCTTTGCACCATTCGGCCGAGCCGAGTTCGACGCCGTGCGTGATGCTTCGAGACGGGCGCCCATGGGCGCCCTCCTCAGCATGAGGCGTTTGTCTTTCCTGGGAAATCTCCAGAACCTCATCCTGAGGAGCGCCGCAGGCGCGTCTCGAAGGATCGAGCACGGCGCCGATCCGGACCTCATCGAAGCGGCGCGCACGAAAACGCCCGCCGGAACCAAGGGCTCGGGCGGGCGCCAAAAGATCGATCGATGGATCGCGTGATCCCGATCAGAACGGGATCTCGTCGTCCATGTCGGAGGCCGGGGGCGGGTTGTAGCCGCCGCGGGCGCCGCCGGCGCCGCCCGACGCACCGCCGCTCGCCGACGCGCCGCGACCGCCGCCGTAGTTGCTGCGACCGCCACCGGAACCGCCGGCGCCGCCGCCCCAGCCGCCGCGCTCGCCGCCGCCGAAGTCGTCGCCGCCGCCAAAGTCACCGCCGCCGCCACCAGCGGCCGCGCCGCCACGGCCGCCGCCGGGACCGTCGAGCATGGTCAGGGTCGAGTTGAAGCCCTGCAGCACGACCTCGGTCGAATAGCGCTTCTGGCCCTGCTGGTCTTCCCATTCGCGGGTCTGGAGCTGGCCCTCGAGATAGACCTTCATGCCCTTCTTCAGGTACTGCTCGCAGACCTTGGCGAGGCCCTCGTTGAAGATCACCACGCGGTGCCACTCGGTCTTCTCGCGGCGCTCGCCGGAATTGCGGTCGCGCCAGCTCTCCGACGTCGCGATCCGCAGGTTGACGATCGGGCGACCGTCCTGGGTGCGGCGAATTTCGGGATCGGCGCCGAGATTGCCGACGAGAATGACCTTGTTGACGCTTCCGGACATCGCTTCCTCCTCGGCAAACCGGCCGTCGGCTTCCTGGGCGCCCACGACGGCGCCACCACGGGCGCGGCCGCGCGCCGGACGAGCCGGGCTGAGACCCCACCCTTAGCCCGTCGCGATCACGATCGCGACGCCCTCACCCACCGCACGGCGCAGCGGGCGGTGTTTTTCCACAACAGTCGGCGCGAACAGAGCCGATCCGCGCCCTCCGCCGTGGTCACGCGCGCGTCGTGCTCTAGACTGGGTCTCGAGACACCGTCTCGCCGCCGGGAACGGGCTTGCATCCGTTCTTGTTGTGTTCTATTCCGAGCACGGCGGAAACGCAAGACGGATTCCCGATGGTCCGGCAGCGATCGATCGGCGCCCGCGGGCGACGAGACGGCTCGTCCGGCACGACCCGAGCGGCAGGAGCGACGATGAGCGAGCCGAAGGCGAAGCCCGGCAGGAAAAACGGTGCAGCCGCGCCCAGCGGCGAGGCGGCGACGCGCGAAGCCGCCTCGATCGCGACGCGGCAGCTGTTCGACCATGCCCGCACGACGATCTCGATCCGCGGCGCGCGCGAGCACAATCTGAAGAACGTCGATCTCGACCTGCCGCGCGACAGCCTGGTGGTGATGACCGGCCTCTCCGGCTCGGGCAAGTCGTCGCTCGCCTTCGACACGATCTATGCCGAGGGTCAGCGCCGCTACGTCGAGAGCCTCTCGGCCTATGCCCGCCAGTTCCTCGAGATGATGCAGAAGCCGGACGTCGACCAGATCGACGGCCTGTCGCCCGCCATCTCGATCGAACAGAAGACGACGTCGAAGAACCCGCGCTCGACGGTCGGTACCGTCACCGAGATCTACGACTACATGCGCCTGCTGTTCGCGCGCATCGGCGTGCCCTATTCGCCGGCGACCGGCCTGCCGATCGAGAGTCAGACGGTCAGCCAGATGGTCGACCGGGTGCTGGCCCTGCCCGAGGGCACGCGGCTCCTGCTCCTCGCCCCCGTCGTGCGCGGGCGAAAGGGCGAATATCGCAAGGAACTTCAAGACTTCCAGAAGAAGGGCTTCCAGCGCGTCAAGGTCGACGGGACGCTCTACGAGATCTCCGAGGCCCCTGCCCTCGACAAGAAGCTGAAGCACGACATCGAGGTGGTGGTCGACCGCATCGTGGTGCGCGGCGATCTCGCCACCCGCCTCGCCGACAGTTTCGAGACGGCGCTCGGGCTCGCGGAGGGCATCGCGTTTGCCGAATTCGTCGACGAGAAGGACGACAAGGGCGCGCCGAAGCGGCTGGTCTTCTCCGAGAAGTTCGCCTGTCCGGTCTCCGGCTTCACCATCGCCGAGATCGAGCCGCGGCTCTTTTCCTTCAACAACCCGTTCGGCGCGTGCCCGACCTGCGGCGGCCTCGGCTCGGAGCAGAAGATCGATCCGGAACTGGTCGTCCCCGACGTGTCGCTGAGCCTCGCCAAGGGGGCGATCGCACCCTGGGCGAAGTCGGCCTCGCCCTTCTACGGACAGACGCTCGAGGCGCTGGCCAAGCACTACGGCTTCGCCATGACGACGCCGTGGCGCGACCTGCCGGAGGTCGCCCACAAGGTGATCCTGTGGGGGACGGGGCGCGAGGCGATCGAGTTCGCCTACGACGACGGCCTCAGGCACCATAAGACGCGCAAGACCTTCGAGGGCCTGATCCCGAACTTCGAGCGGCGCTGGCGCGAGACCGAGAGCGAGTGGTCGCGCGAGGAGATCGAGCGCTATTTCGCCACCACCCCCTGCCGCGACTGCGGCGGCCATCGGCTGAAGCCGGAAGCGCTGGCGGTGAAGATCGACGGGCGCCACATCGGCGAGGTCTCGGCGCTGTCGATCCGCGCGGCGCTGCCGTGGTTCCTCGGCCTGCCGGAGCGGCTGACGGCCAAACAGAACGAGATCGCCGCCCGCATCCTCAAGGAGATCCGCGAGCGGCTGCAGTTCCTCGACGACGTCGGTCTCGACTATCTGACGCTCGCCCGCAATTCCGGCACGCTGTCGGGCGGCGAGAGCCAGCGTATTCGTCTCGCCTCGCAGATCGGCTCGGGGCTCACCGGCGTGCTCTACGTCCTCGACGAGCCGTCGATCGGCCTGCACCAGCGCGACAACGAGCGCCTGCTCGAGACGCTGAAGCACCTGCGCGACCTCGGCAACACCGTCATCGTCGTCGAGCACGACGAGGACGCCATCCTCGCCGCCGACTATGTCGTCGACGTCGGCCCCGGCGCCGGCATCCACGGCGGCGAGATCGTCGCGCGCGGCACTCCGGCCGAGGTGATGGCCGATCCGAACTCGTTGACCGGCAAGTACCTCTCCGGCGTGCTCGAGGTGGCGGTGCCGAAGAAGCGGCGGCGCGTCGATCCGGACCGGGCGATCAAAGTCGTCGGCGCGCGCGGCAACAATCTGAAGAACGTCACGGCGGAGATCCCGATGGGGGTCTTCACCTGCATCACCGGCGTCTCGGGCGGCGGCAAGTCGACCTTCCTGATCGACACGCTGTTCCGCGCGGTCGCCCGCAAGCTCAACGGATCGAAGGAAAATCCGGCGCCGCACGAGCGCATCGAGGGGCTCGAGCTGCTCGACAAGGTGATCGACATCGATCAGTCGCCGATCGGCCGCACGCCGCGTTCGAACCCCGCGACCTATACCGGTGCCTTCACGCCGATCCGCGAATGGTTCACCGGTCTGCCGGAGGCGAAGGCGCGCGGCTACGGGCCGGGGCGGTTCTCGTTCAACGTCAAGGGCGGGCGCTGCGAGGCCTGTCAGGGCGACGGCGTCATCAAGATCGAGATGCACTTCCTGCCGGACGTCTACGTCACCTGCGACACCTGCAAGGGCAAGCGCTACAACCGCGAGACGCTCGAGGTGACGTGGAAGGGCAAGTCGATCGCCGACGTGCTCGACATGACGGTCGACGAGGGCTGCGAGTTCTTCGCCGCCATGCCGGGGATCCGCGACAAGCTCGAGACGCTGTCGCGCGTCGGGCTGGGCTACATCCACATCGGCCAGCAGGCGACAACCCTGTCGGGCGGCGAGGCGCAGCGCGTGAAGCTGTCGAAGGAACTGGCGCGCCGCTCCACGGGCCGCACGCTCTACATCCTCGACGAACCGACCACCGGCCTCCACTTCCACGACGTGGCCAAGCTGCTCGAGGTGCTGCACGAGCTGGTCGACCAGGGCAACACAGTCGTCGTCATCGAGCACAATCTCGAGGTGATCAAGACCGCCGACTGGCTGGTCGACCTCGGCCCCGAGGGCGGCGACGGCGGCGGCGAGATCGTCGCGGTCGGCCGGCCCGAGGACGTCGCGGCCGAGCCGCGCAGCCACACCGGACGCTTCCTCGCCGACCTCCTGAAGCGGCGGCCGGGCAAGCGCTGAAACGGGGCCGAACGCGGCGCGCGCGCCGCGCCGATGGGCGTCGCGGGGGCCTTCACGATCCCGCGAGCCCCTCGGACATCGCGGCTCCCATGGGCATCGCCCACGCCGGCGGCATGGCGCGAAAGACGGCGGTTTTCGCCGCTTTCCACGCTTTCCTATACGAAAAAGTCATACGTTGTTTACGAGCCATGCGTTTTCGCATGAGCGGCATGCGATCATGGCTCTATTTGGGACAGGGCGTCTGTCCTATCCTCTTTCGTGTCGGACGGGCGGTCACCTCCCAGATCGCTCTTCGGCATTTGGAATCGAATTCGGGTCCAGGCATCTCCTCCCTGCCGGATCCGACGACCGGACGAGCTCTCCTCCCTGCTCGGATCGGTTTCGAGCGCCCGCCGGCTCCTCCTCCCTCCGGCGGGCGCCTCGATTCCGGGGGTCCGCCGGCGCCGTCCGCCCCTCCTCCCGCTCCCTTTCCCCCAGACCGTCGCCGACCGATCGGCCGCGATGCCGCACGTCCGCCCGGCTCGGTGCCGACGCGAAGAGGCCGCGGACGCTCACGCGCCGCGGCCTTGGAGACGGACGGTGTCGATCGATCAGGAGACCGGGTCGACGTAGGCGAGCGAGAACCAGGTCTCCAGCGGCATGACGTCGATCGGATCGCCGCTGTCGCGCATCCAGCTGTCGGCGACCCAGTCGATGCCGGTGGTCTTGTCGGTCATCACCGCGGTGGCGTGGGCATAGAGGAAGGCGCCGCGCGATTCCGGCCGGCGGACGTGGTGATACTTGAGGAAGCCGTTGCGCTCGAGCCAGACGAGCAGTGTCGTGGTGTTGGTCGCCTCGTCGATACAGTCGGTCTGACCGAGGACGTGGGCGTCCTTCAACTCCGAACCGCGGCGATCCGGCGGACCGCCCAGCTGCGGCGCGGCGTAGCTCTCCCAGAACTGGTCGGCGAGATCGACGGCGTGGCGTTCGGCGTCGGGCGAGTTCGCCTTGGCGAAGAGCGCCGACAGCGTGGCCCGCTGATCGGAGCCGAAGGCGATCGGCGTCTTGAACTCGCACCCGAAGCCGTGGCAGTAGGCCAGCCGATCACCGTGCGGCAGGGCCGCACCGCGCTCGTCGAACCAGCGCGAGACGCCGCCGTCGATCGCCGCACGCGGGGCGATCGAGCCGGTGGCGATGCCGTCGGTCTCCTCGACCAGCGCCATCTTCTGGTAGGGCGTGTCGCCGCCCGTCTTGCAGCCCGCAAGTCCCAGCGCGATCAGCAGGGCGGGAACGATCTTGGCGGCCGACATCGTATCTCCCGTTCGAATCGAGCGAATCAACGAATTTCGACGACCAATTAGGAGGGTTTTCCACAGCCCGGAAACAGGCAATTTTTGCCGATGCGGCGCGATTGTCCCCGACTCTTGTCCACAGGGGCGGGGAAGTGCTAGCACCCGGGGATGAAGACCTTCGATCAAGTCCTTTCGCCCGTTCACGTCGTCGGCGGCGGCCTCGCCGGTTCGGAAGCCGCCTGGGCGCTCGCGTCGCGCGGCGTACCCGTCGTTCTGCACGAGATGCGGCCGGTGCGTTCGACCGAGGCGCACGCCACCGACCGGCTCGGCGAGCTCGTCTGCTCCAATTCGCTGCGCTCCGACGACGCCGAGACCAACGCCGTCGGCGTGCTCCATGCCGAGCTGCGCGCCTGCGGTTCGCTGGTGATGCGGGCGGCCGACGCCCATCAGGTGCCGGCCGGCGGCGCGCTGGCGGTCGACCGCGAGGGTTTCGCGGCCGCCATCACCGAGGCCCTCGAGGCCCATCCGCTGATCGAGATCCGCCGCGAGGAGATCGACGGCCTGCCCGATCCCGCCTGGGACAGCGTGATCGTCGCCTCCGGCCCCCTCACCTCGCCGGCGCTGGCCGCGGCGATCGCCGGCCTCACCGGCGAGACGCAGCTCGCCTTCTTCGACGCGATCGCGCCGATCGTCCATCTCGACAGCGTCGACATGTCGATCTGCTGGATGCAGTCGCGCTACGACAAGGCGGGCCCCGGCGGCACCGGCGCCGACTATCTCAACTGCCCGATGAACAAGGAGCAGTACGAGGCCTTCGTCGACGCCCTGCTCGAGGGCGAGAAGGTGTCGTTCAAGGGCTGGGAGGCCTCGACGCCCTATTTCGACGGCTGCCTGCCGGTCGAGGTGATGGCGGAACGCGGCCGCGAGACGCTGCGCCACGGGCCGATGAAGCCGGTCGGCCTCACCAACGCGCACGAGCCGACGGTGAAGCCCTATGCCATCGTCCAGCTGCGCCAGGACAATGCCTTCGGCACGCTGTGGAACCTCGTCGGCTTCCAGACCAAGCTCAAGCACGCCGAGCAGGTCCGGGTGTTCCGGATGATCCCCGGCCTCGAGAAGGCGGAGTTCGCCCGGCTCGGCGGGCTCCATCGCAACACCTATCTCAACTCGCCGGTGCTGCTCGGACCGACGCTGGCCTTGAAGAGCGAGCCGCGGCTGCGCTTCGCCGGCCAGATCACCGGCTGCGAGGGCTATGTCGAGAGCGCCGCGGTCGGCCATCTCGCCGGCCGCTTCGCCGCCGCCGAGCGGCTCGGGCGCACGCCCCTGCCGCCGCCGGCGACGACCGCGATGGGGGCGCTCCTCGGCCACATCACCGGCGGCCACGTCGCCGAGAGCGAGGCGGAACAGGCCGCCGGCAAGCCGCGCGCCTTCCAGCCGATGAACGTCAACTTCGGCCTCTTCCCGCCGATCGTCGCGCCGAAGGTCGACGCCGACGGGCGGCGCTACAAGGGCACGGAGAAGACGCAGGTGAAGAAGCGCGCGATGGCGGCCCGCGCCCGCGCCGATCTAGCCGCCTGGAACGCCGCGGAGAGCGGCGAGGCGTGAACCTCAGGCAGCGCCGCAGCGGGTGGCGGCGCCGGCGGCGCGCCACAGGCGCCAGATGCGCAGCCACGGGGCGAGCTCGGCGGAGCTGCGGAACGGGTCGTGATCGGCCCGCCCCATGCGATCGAGGATCGGCTCGGCCAGGCCGAGCGGCAGCAGCACGCACGCCGCCTCCGGCGGCACCGCGCGCACGTGGGCGCGCATCTCGGCGAGGTTGAAGCGGGCGCGATCGGCGACCTCGGCGAGGACCGCCTTCAGCCCCGGCGTCGAACGGCCGGCGAGGATGTCGGCACGGTCGACGCCATGGGCATCGAGCAGGTCCTGCGGCAGGAAGATCTGGCCGCGCGCAGCGTGGAAGGCGAAGGCGCGCAGGAGACCGGTCAGACCCCAGGCACGGCCGGCGGCGGTGAGCGCCGCCCCGGCCTCGGTCGAGACGTCGCGACCGGCGAGCACGTGGGCCATGAGTGCCGCGAGATCACCGGCGGTGTCGTCGCAATAGGTCTCGAGCTCGGGAACCGTCGGCATCGGATCGTCGTAGAGATCGAAGATCCGCGCCTCGAGCAGGCGGTCGAAGCGGTCGAGCGGCAGGCCGAAACGGGTGATGGCGTCGGCGAGACAGGCGGCGATCGGATGACCGGCCCCCTCGTCGCCACGCCGGCCGGCCAGCATGTCGGCCCACCAGCGCACGCGGACCTCGCCCGGCAGCGGATCGGAGACGACGTCGCGAATGCGGGCGATCTCGGCGGCGAAGGCGATCAGCGCATGGAGATGCGGCCGGCTGTCCGCGGGCGCCCACAGCGTCGCCCACCAGCGGTCGGGATCGTGGCGGCGCGCCAGATCGGCGACGACGGCGCGGGAGGCGGCGAGCCCGTCGCCCGCCGCAGTGCCCGACGGGGCATCGAGGGCGGGCGCGAGAGCGGCGGGATCGGGACGGGGCGAGAGGTCGGAGGTCGGCATGGGCCGGGACATAGGGTGCTTCCCGCCTCAGTCCACCGCCGTCAGCGCGGCGGCGACGCGACGCCCCTCGCCGAGCAGCACGTTCCAGGTGCGCAGCGCGTGGCCGGTCGCCATCGGATCGGCGGAGATGCCCAGTTCGCGGCAACGCTGTTTGAGCGCCGCGGGCAGCGGCACCAGATCGCGGCCGGTGCCGACCAGCAGGATGTCGATGCGATCGGCCTCTTCGAGCACCGCGGCGAGCGTAGCGGCGTCGTAGACCGGCGGCGTGCCGGGATCCCACGACCACATGCCCGAGGGCAGGCAGAGGAGCGAGCCGCGATGGCTCATGCCGCCGAAGCGGAAGCCACCGAGGCCGTAGCTCTCGATGGCCGCCGGTTGCGGCAGATGGCCGATGCGATCGGGTTCGTCGCTCACGCCTTGGCGGCCTTGGCGGCTTTGGCGGCCTCGCCGGTCTCACCGCCGCGGCGCAGGCCGAGAGCGAGGAGGAACGGCGCGGAGACGACGATCGACGAATAGGTGCCGACGGCGACGCCGACCACCAGGATGAAGGAGAAGCCGTGCAGCGCGTCGCCGCCGAAGACGAGCAGCGCGAGCGAGGCGATCATCACGGTGATCGAGGTGACGACGGTCCGCGACAGCGTCTCGTTGATCGACAGATCGATCAGCTCGACCATCGGCATCTTCTTGTACTTGCGCATCATTTCGCGCACGCGGTCGTAGATGACGACGGTGTCGTTGAGACTGTAGCCGACGATGGTCAGGATCGCCGCGAGGATCGGCAGGTCGAAGGGCACCTGGAAATAGGCCATGAAGCCCAGTGTCAGGATCACGTCGTGGATCGTCGTGGCGATGGCGCCGACGGCGAACTGCCATTCGAAGCGGAACCACAGATAGGCGAGGATCAGCCCCAGCGAGGCGACCACCGCCCAGACGGCACCCATCTTGAGGTCCTTGGAGACCGCCGGGCCGACCACCTCGGTGCGGCGGAACTCGTAGCTCGGGCCGAGGCCGAGGCGGACCTTCTCCACCGCCGCCTGCTGCGCGAGCTCGCCGCCGGGCTGTTCGCCGAGACGGATCATCACGTCGGTGCCGCCGCCGATGCCCTGGATCTGGGCGTCGCCGAGGCGCAGGCTCTCGATGGTGTGGCGGATCTGACCGAGATCGGCGGCGCCCTGGGTCTGACGCACCTCGATCAGCAGACCGCCGGTGAAGTCGATGCCGAAGTTGAAGCCCTTGGCCGCCCAGCCGACCAGCGACAGCACGACCAGGACGATCGCCAGCGGAACGGTGAAGCGGCGCGCCGCCATGAAGGGCAGCGACAGGCCGTCGGGAACGAGGCGAAGAAGTTTCATGGATCCGTTCTCCCCTCGATCTCAGATCGGCACGCGCGTGGGACGGGCCCAGCGCAGCCACTGCGTCACCATCAGACGGGTCACCGTCACGGCGGTGTAGAACGAGGCAACCGTCGAGACCGCCAGCGTCAGGGCGAAGCCCTTGATCGGACCGGTGCCCATGAAGAAGAGCACCAGCGCGGCGATGAGGTGGGTCGAGTTGGTGTCGGTGATGGTGGCGATGGCTCGGCGGAAGCCGATGTCGATCGAGGCCACCGGCGATTGGCCGAGCATCTGCTCTTCTCGAATACGCTCGTAGATCAGCACGTTGGCGTCGACCGCCATGCCGACGCCGAGCACGATGCCGGCGATGCCGGGCAGCGTCAGCGTCGCCTGGAACAGCGACAGGATGCCGATGGTGAAGAGCACGTTGACCACCACGCCGACGTTGGCGAAGAGGCCGAAGAGGCCGTAGTTCGCCAGCATGTAGAGGATGATGCCGACGACGCCGATCACCGCGGCGCGCTGGCCGGTGGCGATGGAGTCGGCGCCGAGACCGGCGCCCACGGTGCGTTCCTCGACGATGGTCAGCGTCGCCGGCAGAGCGCCGGCACGCAGCAGCAGGGCGAGCTCGTTGGCGCCCTGGACCGAGAAGTTGCCCGAGATCTGGCCCGAACCGCCGAGGATCGGCTCGCGGATGACGGGATAGGAGATCACGTCCTTGTCGAGCACGATGGCGAAGGCGCGGCCGACGTTGGCCTGCGACAGCTGGGCGAACTTCTGGGCGCCGGAGGTGTTGAAGCGGAAGGAGACCACCGCCTCGCCGGACTGCTGCGAGAAGCTCGCCTGGGCGTCGACCAACTCTTCGCCGGTCAGGATGGCGCGCTTCTGGATCAGCACCGGGACCGGCGGATCGTCCTTGGAATAGAGCACGTCGGTGTCCGGCGGGCGGGTGCCTTCCAGCACCTGCGGGCCGACCGCCTCGACCAGATGGAAGGTCAGGCGCGCGGTCTGCGACAGGATGTTCTTCAGCCCGCCGGTGTCGTGCAGGCCGGGAACCTGGACCAGCAGACGGTTGCCGCCCTGGCGCGCGATCACCGGCTCGGTGGTGCCGAGCTGGTCGACGCGGCGACGGACGACTTCCATCGACTGCTCGACGACGCGCCGCGAGCGGAACTCGAGGCCCTGCGGCGTCAGCGAGACGCGGAAGAGACCGCCCTCGCCGCGCGAGACCTCGGTGTCGACCACCTTGTTGCCGGCGAAGAGCGTGTCCGACAGCGTCTGGACGAGGCTCTGCAGCTTCTTCTCGGCGTCGTCGATGCGGGCGGCATCGGTGATGCGCACCTGCACCGTCGTGCCCTGGATGCCGAGACCGGTGTAGCCGATCTTGTCCTCGCGCAGGACGCGGCGGACATCGTCGCGCAGCACGTCGAGGCGTTCCTTCACCATCGCCTGGGTGTCGACCTCGAGCAGGAGGTGGGCACCACCCTGGAGGTCGAGGCCCAGCGTCAGCTGCCGATGCGGCAACCAGTTGGGAAGAGCGGCCAGCTGTTCGCGGCTCATGAAGTTGGGAGCCACGAGAAACAGCGACAGGACGACGGACGCCATGATCGCCCAGATCTTCCAGCGCGCGAAGTGAAGCATCGAAGAACGCCCTCGGAGTTCGGTGCGCACGGCCTCGGGCCGCCGCGATACGGCCGCCGCCCCGGGGGCGGCGGTCGCGAAACGTCCGCCGCCCGGATCGGGCGACGGACGGTCGAAATCACTCGTTGGCGGCCTTGACCGGCTCGCCCTTGGCGCGGACTTCGCCGATGGTGGAGCGCACCACGCGGATCTTCACGCCGTCGGCGATCTCGATCTCGACCTCGGTGTCGGTCACGACCTTGACCACCTTGGCAATGATGCCGCCGGAGGTCACCACCACGTCGCCGCGACGCAGGTTCTTGACCAACTCGTCGTGGGCCTTCTGGCGCTGGCGCTGCGGCCGGATGATCATCACCCACATGATGACGAGGATGAAGACGAAGGGCACCAGGGACATGATCACGTCCTGGGCGCCGCCCGAAGCGGCGGCTGCGCCTTGAGCGAAGGCGGGGGTCACGAACATCGTTTACTCCTCGAGGGCGGGAAGCGGTCGACCCGTCCGGGCGACCGTTCGACACGGCCGTGGCCCACGCGATCGACCTCGGGCGAGGTCGACCACACATGGGCATGCGAAATCGCTGCGACAAGGGGGATTCCCCGATCGCGGCCGGACTATAGCCGCCGCTCCGGTCTTTGCAAACGCCGTCGCCCGCGACGCGTTCCAGACGGCACCCGCGCGTGCTAAACCGGCTCGCATGCCGCATCATCGGAGCCACGCCGCCTTGTCCTCGTCATCGTCCTCGACCTCGCACGCCGCCGCGACCACCACCGATCTCGCCCCCCTGCTGGCGCGCATCGACGCCCTCGTGGCGCTCGTCGCCCGCGCCGTGCCGCCGGCGCCGATCGCCCCGGACTTCGACGCCGCGGAGGCCTTCGTCTGGTCCGGCCGCGAAGGTCGCCTCGTGCCGGTCGCCCGCGTCAACCGGGTCGAAATGAAGCTGCTCGAGGGCATCGACCGCGCCCGCGACCAGCTGACCGACAACACCCGCCGCTTCGCCCATGGCCTGCCGGCGAACAACGCGCTGCTGTGGGGGGCGCGCGGCATGGGCAAGTCGTCGCTGGTCAAGGCTGCGCATGCGACCGTCGCCGCCGAGACGGCGGCGGAGGGCCGGCCGGCGCTGAAGCTGGTCGAGATCCACCGCGAGGACATCGAGACGCTGCCGGCGCTGCTCGGCCTGCTCGCCCCCGACGCCCGCCGCTTCCTCGTCTTCTGCGACGATCTGTCGTTCGACGCCGGCGACACGTCCTACAAGTCGCTGAAGGCGGTGCTCGAGGGCGGCATCGAGGGACGGCCGGAGAACGTGCTGTTCTACGCCACCTCCAACCGCCGCCATCTGATGCCGCGCGAGATGATCGACAACGAGCGCTCGACCGCGATCAACCCGTCGGAGGCGACGGAGGAGAAGGTGTCGCTGTCCGATCGTTTCGGCCTGTGGCTGGGCTTCCACAAGTGCAGCCAGGACGACTATCTCGCCATGGTGCGCGGCTATGTCGCCCATCACCGGCTGACGATCGACGACGACACGCTGGTGCGCGACGCTCTCGAATGGGCGACGACGCGCGGTGCCCGCTCCGGCCGCACCGCCTGGCAATACGTGCAGGATCTCGCAGGGCGGCTCGGCGCGACGCTCTGAGGGCGGTTCGACCGGTATGGCACGAGGAGGCACACGATGACGCAGATCGCGCAGCTTCGGCTGATGGCCCGCTACAACGGCTGGATGAACGAGAGGCTCTACGACACCGCGGCGACGCTTCCCCCCGAAGCGATCGTCGCCGATCGCGGTGCCTTCTTCCGCTCGATCCTCGGTACGCTCGAGCATCTCGTCGTCGCCGACACGCTGTGGCTGAAGCGCTTCGCCGACCATCCGGCCGGCAGCCCGCTCGCCGCCGTGCGCGACCTGCCGATGCCGACGTCGCTCGACCAGATCCAGTTCGGCGCGCTCGCCCCGCTTCGCGAGCGGCGCGGGCTCCTCGACCGGATGATCGAGGGATGGCTCGCCGAGCTCGATCCGAAGGCGCTCGAAACCGTGCTCTCCTACCGCAACAGCCGCGGCGAGCCCCATGCCAAGGAACTCGGCCTGGTGCTCGCCCATTTCTTCAATCATCAGACCCATCACCGCGGACAGGCGACGACGCTGCTGACCCAGGCCGGCGCGGAGGTCGGGCCGACCGATCTGGTGCTGCTCGTCCCCGCGGCGATCTGAGGCACCCATGGCCAAGATCGAACCGACCCTTCCGCTCGCCGAGCTCTTCGCGAGCCTCCCGGCCGCCGCCCGCGTGCTGGGGCTCGACCTCGGCACCAAGACGATCGGGCTGGCGTTGTCCGACCTCGGCCGCCGCATCGCCACGCCGATGGAGACGATCCGGCGGCGGAAGTTCACCCTCGACGTCGCCGAGCTTCTGGCGATCTGCGAGAAGCAGGACGTGCGGGCGCTGATCTTCGGTCTGCCGCTCAACATGGACGGCTCGGAAGGCCCGCGCGCCCAGGCGACGCGCGCCTTCGTCCGGACGCTCCGGCCGCTGACCGACCTGCCGATCGGCTACTGGGACGAGCGGCTCTCGACCACCGCGGTGACGCGGACGCTGCTCGAGGCCGACACCTCGCGCGCCAAGCGGGCGGAGGTCGTCGACAAGATGGCGGCGAGCTTCATCCTCCAGGGCGCACTCGACCGGATGCAGACGGACGCCCGCCGCATCCGCGAGGCGGCGGAAGAGGCCGCGATGCGGGCGGAGTCGGAGGGGTAAGACGAGGACTTCCGCACGACTTCTCCGCCCCCTTCGCACGCCGTGCGATGATCGCTTCCGCATGACCGATGCGGCGGACGGGACCCACCGACGGAGGTCCCTCCCCCATGTCCAGTCAACCGATCACCCGTAGCGACATCCTGCGCCTCGCCCCCGACGCCCGATCCGCCTATCTCGCCGCTTTCGACGACGCGGGAGCCGCGCTCACGCCCTTCGGCGTCGATGCCAACCGGCTCCGCCTCGCCCATTTCCTCGCCCAGATCGCCCACGAGACCGACGGGCTGACGATCCGCGTCGAGAGCATGAACTATTCGGCCGCCCGCCTGCCGCAGGTGTGGCCGTCGCGCTTCTCCGACCCCGAGGTCGCGCGCGCCCACGCCCACCAGCCGGAGAAGCTCGCGAACTTCGTCTACGGCGGGCGGATGGGCAATGTCGGCCCCGACGACGGTTGGCGCTACATCGGCCGCGGGCTCCTGCAGATCACCGGCCGCGAATCTTACGAGAAATACGGCCGCGTCCTCGGCATCCCGCTCGCCGAGACCCCGGATCTCGCCTTCTCGCCCGCGTGGTCGCTGAAGATCGCCGCGGCGGAATGGGCGGCGTCTGCCCGCAAGGGGCGGACCTGCAACGAAATGGCCGACGCCGACGACCTCGAGGGCGTGACGATCGCCATCAACGGCGGGCGGATCGGCCTCGCCTCCCGGCGCGACTGGCTCGCCAAGACCAGGCGTCTTCTCGGCCTCTGATCACATCAGCAGGCTGACGCGGCCACCGGCGTGGCGCTCGAGCCGGCCGGCGATCGCCAGTTCCATCAGGATCAGGTGCAGCTCGCCGGGGCGGACGCCGGTCGCGCGCAGGATCTCGTCGACGCCCACGGGCGTCGGCCCCAGCGCCTCGACCACCTTGCGGCGGGCGGTCTCGGGCACGTCGAAGGGGCGATCGAAGTCGTCGTCGCCTTCCGACGCCACAGGCGGCTCGAAGCGGCGGCCGATGATCGGGGCGAGCGCCTCGATGACGTGGCCGGCGTTGGCGACCAGCGTCGCGCCGTTGCGGATCAGCTCGTTCGCCCCTTCCGCCCGCGGGTCGAGCGGGCTGCCGGGGACGGCGAAGACCTCACGGCCCTGCTCCGCCGCGAAACGTGCGGTGTGGAGCGAACCGGAGCGCAGCGCCGCCTCGACCACCACGACGCCGAGTGACATGCCGGAGACGAGACGGTTGCGGCGCGGGAAGTCCTGCGCGCGCGCCTGCCAGCCGAAGGGCATCTCGGAGACGAGCGCGCCGCCGGTCGCGACGATCTGGTCGGCGAGGCCGGCGTGTTCGGGCGGATAGAGCCGGTCGAGCCCGCCGGCGAGCACCGCCACGGTGCCGGTGTCGATCGAGGCCTCGTGGGCGGCGGCGTCGATGCCGCGGGCGAGGCCAGAGACGATCACGAAGGCGGCCTCGCCCAACGCACGGGCGATCAGGCCGGCGATCTTGCGCCCCGAGAGCGAGGCGTTGCGCGCGCCGACGATCGCCACCATCGGCCGGCGGAAGACACCCGAGCCGCCCTTGACCGCGAGGAGCGGCGGGGCGCCCTCGATCGCCGCCAGACGCGCCGGATAGTCGGCCTCGCCCATCGCCACGAACCGGGCGCCGCAGGCGGCGGCGGTCGCGGCCTCGCGCGTCACCTCGTCGAGGCCGGCGATGCGGATGCGAGCCCGCGCCCCGCCGCGGCGGGCGAGTTCGGGCAGGGCGTCGAGGGCGGCGGCGGCGGAGCCGAAGTGATTGACGAGCTGGCGGAAGGTGGCCGGGCCGACGTTCTCGGAGCGGATCAGCCGCAGCCAGGCGAGCCGGCTCGCCTCGGTCATCGGCGGGGTCGCGGCGCGCGGCGGCGCCTCGTCGGTGTCGTCGAAAGAACAGCGATCCACGCGGCGCCCCCATTCGGTCGGCGCACTATGGAAAGGCAGCGGAGAAAATACAACCCTGAATTAAGTCCGCGCGGCCCGGGTTGCGGAGGGGCTCACCCCTCGGCGTCGGTCTTCGGCGCGAGATGCGGCGCGACCACCGCGCGGGTGGCGGCGGAGGGCACCACCGGCACGATCTCGAAACGACAGCCGAGCCCACGCCAGTGCAGCACCCACTGCTGCAAGAGGCTCGCGTCGTCGCATTCCATCAGCTGGAAACAGCGGGCGAAGTTGGGTTCGACCCAGCTGTCGACGTAGGTCAGACCCTCGGGCAGACCGCGGCCGGCGTCGCGGACGCGCTCGTAGACCGGGATCATGTCGTCGTTGGCGAAATGCTCGATCACCATGAAGAGCATGGGCGATCCTCCCGGACGGCGCGGCTCTCGCCTCAGGCCGCGTCCTTCTTCTTGCCGATCCTCGGCTCGGTGCCGGCGAGGAGACGGGCGATGTTCTCCTTGTGGCGATACCAGACCAGCACGGCGAGGGCCGCCAGCACCAGCGTCATCGTGCCCGAGGCCCAGCCGCCGAGGAAGAGACCGAGCGGCACCACCACGCTGGCGACCAGCGCCGACAGCGAGGAGATGCGGAAGGTGAAGGCCATGGCGAGCCACACCGCGCCGAAGGCGAAGGCCGCCGGCCAGAACAGGCCGAGCAGGCAGCCGATGTAGGTCGCCACCCCCTTGCCGCCCTTGAAGCCGAGCCAGACCGGGAAGACGTGGCCGAGGAAGGCGCCGACCGCCGCCGCCATGGCCGCACCCTCGCCGGCGAGATGGCGCGAGACGAGGATCGCCACCGTGCCCTTCAGCGCGTCGCCGAGGAAGGTGGCGAGCGCCAGGCCCTTGCGGCCGGTGCGCAGCACGTTGGTGGCGCCGATGTTGCCGGAGCCGATCGACCGGATGTCGCCGAGGCCGGCGAGACGGCAGAGGACGAGGCCGAAGGGGATCGAGCCGAGGGCATAGCCGAAGACGGCGGCGACGAGGATCACGAGCATCTCCGGCTTCTCCCTCAGGCGTCGAGCGTGTGGACGGTGCGGCCGCCGACCAGCGTGCGCAGCACGCGGCCGGTGAAGCGCGCCTCGTCGAAGGGCGTGTTCTTGGAGCGCGAGGCGAGTTTCTCGGCCTCGGCGATCCACGGCCGATCGGGGTCGATCACCGCGAGATCGGCCGCCGCCCCCGGCGTCAGCGTGCCGGCCGGCAGGCCGAGGCGACGGGCGGGCGCCAGCGACAGCGCCTCGACGAGGCGGGTCCAGGTGACACGGCCGTCGTGGACGAGGCGCAGGCTGGCGGCGAGCAGCGTCTCGAGACCGACGGCGCCGTCGGCGGCCTCGGCGAAGGGATGACGCTTCATCTCCACGTCCTGCGGATCGTGGGAGGAGACGACGATGTCGATGGTGCCGTCGGCGACGCCCTCGATCAGCGCCTGACGCTCGTCCTCGCACCTGAGCGGCGGCGAGAACTTCAGGAACGAGCGATAGGTGCCGATGTCCATCTCGTTCAGCGTCAGATGGTTGATCGACACGCTGGCGGTGACGTCGAGGCCGCGGGCCTTCGCGGCGCGCAGGATCTCGATCGAGTCCGAGGTCGAGATCTGGCTGGCGTGATAGCGGCCCCGCGTCAGCGCGACGAGGCGCATGTCGCGCTCGAGCATGATGATCTCGGCCTCGCGCGGGATGCCCGGCAGGCCCATGCGGGTGGCGAACTCGCCTTCGGTCGCAACCCCCGAGCCGACCAGCGTCGGATCCTCGACGTGGTGGACGATCAGCGCGCCGAAGTCGCGGGCATAGGTCAGCGCCCGGCGCATCACCAGCGCCGAGGGCACCGAGCGGCGGGCATCGCCGAAGGCGACGGCGCCGGCATCCTTGAGGAGGCCGAACTCGGTCGTCTCCTTGCCTTCCTGGCCCTTGGTCAGCGCCGCCATCGGGTGGACGCGGACGGAGGCCTGTTCGGCGGCACGGCGCAGCACGAAGTCGACCAGCGCCGGGTCGTCGATCACCGGATCGGTGTCGGGCATGGTGACGATGGTGGTGACACCGCCGGCAGCCGCCGCGCGCGACACCGAGGCGAAGGTCTCGCGGTGTTCGTGGCCGGGCTCGCCGATGAAGACGCGCATGTCGACGAGGCCCGGGACGATGACCTTGCCGGTGGCGTCGACGGTCTCCCAGCCCTCGGGGCTGCCCTGGTTCATCACCTCGGGGCCGGCTGCGAGGATGCGGCCCTCGGCGACGATCACCGAGCCGACGGCGTCGAGGCCGCGGGCGGGGTCGACGATGCGGGCGCCGGCGAAGACGACGGGGCGCTCGTCCGAGGCGCGCCGGGCGGAAGCGGTATGGCTCGGGCTCATGGGGCGCGACCTCAGGCGTTGGGCAGGTGTTCGGCGAGCGTCTCGAGCACGGCCATGCGTACGGCCACGCCCATCTCGACCTGTTCGGAGATCAGCGACTGCGGCCCGTCGGCCACTTCCGGATCGATCTCTACGCCCCGGTTCATCGGCCCGGGATGCATGACCAGCGCATCCTCCGCCGCCCAGGAGAGCTTTTCCTTGTCGAGACCCCAGTAGTGGAAGTACTCGCGCACCGAGGGCACGAAGGAGCCGTTCATGCGCTCGCGCTGGAGACGCAGCATCATGACGATGTCGGCGCCGTCGAGGCCCTTCTTCATGTCGGTGAAGGTCTCGACGCCGAGCCGGTCGGTACCCGCCGGGATCAGCGTCGAGGGGCCGACGAAGCGGACCTTGGCGCCGAGCGCGGAGAGGAGCAGCAGGTTCGACCGCGCGACGCGGGAATGGACGATGTCGCCGCAGATGGCGACGGTCAGGCCTTCGATACGGCCCTTGTGGCGGCGGATGGTCAGCGCGTCGAGCAGCGCCTGGGTCGGGTGCTCGTGGGCGCCGTCGCCGGCGTTGATCACCGAGCAGGAGACTTTCCGCGCGAGCAGATGCACCGCGCCGGCGGCGTGATGCCGCACCACCAGGATGTCGGGGCGCATGGCGTTGAGGGTCGCCGCCGTGTCGATCAGCGTCTCGCCCTTCTTCACCGAGGAGGAGGCGACCGACATGTTCATGACGTCCGCGCCGAGCCGCTTGCCGGCGATCTCGAAGGACGACTGGGTGCGGGTCGAAGCCTCGAAGAAGAGGTTGATCTGCGTGCGACCACGCAGAACGTTCTTCTTCTTCTCGATCTGGCGGGAGACGAGGACCTCCTCCTCCGCCTTGTCGAGAAGATGCAGGATCTGCAACGGCGTCAGCCCCTCGATACCGAGGAGGTGGCGGTGCGGGAAGGCGGGGGCCGGGGTCGATGGTGCGTTCGTCATCGAAGAGAGCTTCTTATGCGCTCCCCTCCCCCCCGGCAAGGCCGCGACGCGGGTTTCCGCGGGTTTTCCTGTGAAATGCGCGATCGGCGGAAACGGCCGATCAGGCCGAGCCGTTGCGGCCCTCGAAGACGGCGACGCGCGGTTGGGTCAGGACCTGCGAGGCGGCCTCCATCCGGGCCATGTCGATCAGATAGGCGAGGAAGGGCATCCCCGACTTGGTCGCCAGATCGCGCAATTCCGCCGTCGCCTGCTCGATGTAGGCGGCGGCTTCGTTGGCTTTCGCCGGTGAACGGACCGTCCCGGTCATTCGCACCTTTCCGCCCCGACCCGTCTCCCGTCGCGCCGAGGCCATCCGATTCGTCGTGCGCGTCGCGAAGTCGGCCGATGCCACCTCGACGCACGAACCACACGTCGACAATCGTAGATGTTGCACAATACAAGTCCATCTATTTCTGGTTGTATTTTGTGCCTTCCGGGTTGGAAAATCGGGCGCCGGGGCCGTGTCGGGGCACTGGGGCTTGACCCCCGCCTCGTGGCACCCCATTCAATGAGCCGCCGCGCATCGGCCGAAAGCGCAACCCGCGATGGTTGCGGTCGGTTGTGCGATGCACTTGAAAGTATCGCATTTCTCGTCGATCCTCTCAATGCCGCTCTTCGCGATCGGCAGGACGGGGCCGACGGCTCGTCCGCTTTCCCCGATGCTCGGGTGCGCCGAAAGGCGTGCGTGGCGACGGGGATCGCCGTTCCGCTCCGGCTCCCGTCGGTGTGGGGCGGCCTTGATCCCGCGCCGGAGCGCATTCGGAGGTCCTCGCCCGCCATGAACGTCGTCATCGTCGAGTCCCCGGCCAAGGCCAAGACCATCAACAAGTACCTGGGTCCCGGGTACGAGGTGCTGGCGAGCTACGGCCATGTCCGCGATCTGCCGGCCAAGGACGGCTCGGTCCGACCGGACGACGACTTCGCCATGGACTGGGAGGCCGACGGCAAGGGCGCCAAGCGGCTCTCGGAGATCATCCGGGCCGTCAAGGGCTCCTCGCGCGTCATCCTCGCCACCGACCCGGATCGCGAAGGCGAGGCGATCAGCTGGCACGTTCTGCAGGTGTTGAAGGAGAAGCGCGCGATCAAGGACCAGAAGGTCGAGCGCGTCGTCTTCAACGCCATCACCAAGAATTCCGTGCTCGAGGCGATGAAGAACCCGCGCGAGATCGACGTGGCTCTCGTCGACGCCTATCTGGCGCGCCGGGCCCTCGACTATCTCGTCGGCTTCAACCTGTCGCCGGTGCTGTGGCGCAAGCTGCCGGGTGCGCGGTCGGCCGGCCGCGTCCAGTCGGTGGCACTGCGCATCATCTGCGACCGCGAACACGACATCGAGACCTTCCGCCCGCAGGAATACTGGTCGATCGTCGCCCGCCTCGCGACGCCCCACCGCGAGGAGTTCGACGCCCGCGTCGTCGGCTTCTCGGGCAAGAAGCTCGGCCGCCTCGACGTCAAGACCGGCGACGAGGCCGGCGCCATCCGCTCGGTGCTCGAGCGGGCGACCATTTCGGTCGCCTCGGTCGAGAAGAAGCCGGTCAAGCGCCATCCCTTCCCGCCCTTCACCACCTCGACGCTGCAGCAGTCGGCGAGCTACGCGCTCGGCCTCTCCGCCGCGCGTACCATGCAAGTGGCGCAGCGGCTCTACGAAGGTGTCGAGATCGGCGGCGAGACCGTCGGCCTCATCACCTACATGCGAACCGACGGCGTCGACATCGCGCCCGAAGGCATCAGTGGCATCCGCAAGGTGATCGGCCAGGACTTCGGCGACGCCTATCTGCCGCAGGTGCCGCGCAAGTACACCGCCAAGGCCAAGAACGCCCAGGAAGCGCACGAAGCGATCCGCCCGACCGACCTCTCGCGTCGGCCGAAGGACGTGGCGCGCTATCTCGATGCCGAACAGGCCAAGCTCTACGATCTGATCTGGAAGCGCACCGTCGCCTCGCAGATGGAATCGGCCATCCTCGACCGCACCACCGTCGAGATCGCCGCGACGCTGGGCGCCGAGCGCGTCGACCTGCGCTCGACCGGTTCGGTAGTCCAGTTCGACGGCTTCCTCAGGCTGCACGCCGAAGGCCGTGACGACGAGGAGGACGAGGAGAACCGCCGCCTGCCCGCGATGGCCGAGCGCGACCCGCTCGAGCGGCGCAAGATCTCCGTCGACCAGCACTTCACCGAGCCGCCGCCGCGCTTCACCGAAGCGACGCTGGTGAAGAAGATGGAAGAGCTCGGCATCGGCCGGCCGTCGACCTATGCCGCGACGCTGCAGGTGCTGCGCGACCGCGAATACGTCACCCTCGACAAGCGCCGCCTCGTCCCCGAGGACAAGGGGCGTCTGGTCATCGCCTTCCTCGAGAGCTTCTTCCTGCGCTACGTCGAATACGACTTCACCGCCGATCTCGAAGAGAGCCTCGACAAGATCTCGGCCGCCGAGATCGACTGGAAGGCCGTGCTGCGCGCCTTCTGGGCGGACTTCTCGGCCGCCATCGAGCAGACCAAGGAGCTGCGCGTCGCCGACGTGCTCGACGCGATCAACGAACTCCTCGGCGCCCATGTCTTCCCCGACAAGGGCGACGGCTCGGATCCGCGCGCCTGCCCGTCCTGCGGGTCCGGCAAGCTGTCGCTGAAACTCGGCAAGTTCGGCTCGTTCATCGGCTGCTCGAACTATCCCGAGTGCCGCTACACCCGCCAGATGCAGGCCTCCGGCGCCGAGGGCGACGGCGAGGCCGGCCCCAACGGCGACGGCACCAAGATCCTCGGCACCGATCCGGCGACCGGGCTCGAGGTCAGCCTCCGCGCCGGCCGCTTCGGCCCCTACGTGCAGCTCGGCGAGGGCGACAAGCCGAAGCGTTCGTCGCTACCCAAGGGCTGGACCGCCGCCTCGATCGATCTCGAGAAGGCGTTGAAGCTCCTGTCGCTGCCGCGCGAGGTGGGTGCCCATCCGGAGACCGGCAAGCCGATCACCGCCGGCCTCGGCCGTTTCGGACCCTTCGTGCTGCACGACGGCACCTATGCCAACCTGCCGACCGCCGAAGAGGTGTTCGACATCGGCATCAACCGCGCCGTGACGCTGATCGCCGAGAAGAAGGCGGGCGGGCGCGGACGCGGCGCGCCGGCGGCGCTGAAGGATCTCGGCGAGCATCCGACGCTGGGCGGACCGATCACCGTGCGCGACGGCCGCTACGGCCCCTATGTCGCCCACGACAAGGTCTACGCCACTCTGCCCAAGGGCATGGACCCGCTGTCGGTGACGCTCGAGGTCGCCGTCGCGCTGGTCGCCGAGAAGGCCGCCAAGTCGCCGGCCAAGGGCAAGGCCAAGGCTGCGCCGAAGAAGGCGGCCCCGAAAAAGGCCGCCGCCGCGGATACCGAGGGCGCCGCTGCGCCGAAGAAGGCCGCGGCCAAGAAGCCCGCCGCCAAGAAGGCGCCGGCGAAGAAGCCGGCCGCCAAGAAGACGACGAAGGGCGCCTGAGGCCCCGTTCACACCACGTCGATTGCCGCGTGCCCGCGAATTTTCGGGCCGCGGCGCTCGATGTTATGTGAAACACTCCGTAAAACACCGTATGATACCGTCTTCGCGTCGCGGCGATCTGATTCGCCGCGCCCCTCGGGGGGCCTTGGCATGACGATTCTGGACTTCGCCTCGCGCAAGACCATCCGCACCAGAGACGATCTGCGTCTCTACATTGCGCGGATCGCGCTCTACGTCGCGGTCATCGCGACGGCGGTGGCCACGGTGCATGAAGGCATGGGCCTGTCGTGGCAGTCGGTGCCGTCGCTCGTCGGCGTCTTCGTCGCGGCGGCGGTCTTCGCGGTGCCGATCGCCTGGGAGTTCGGACGCATGTACCTCGAGCTGTGGGAGGCGACGCGCTCGCTGCACCGGCTCGCCACCACCGACCACCGCACCGGCCTGCTCAACAACCACGCCTTCGTCTCGCGGGCGAGCGACCGCATCGACGACGGGCGCCGGATCGCGCTGCTGGTCGGCGACCTCGACCGCTTCAAGACGATCAACGACCGCCACGGCCATCCCAAGGGCGACGAGGTGATCGCCGCCGTCGGCGCGGCGATGTGCGGTCTGTTCGGCGACGACATGGTCGGCCGCATGGGCGGCGAGGAGTTCGCCGTGATCCTCGACTGTCCCTTCGAGGACGACGCCAGCGCCGCGAGCCATTGCGAGCGCTTCGCCGAGGAGCTGCGCCGCCGCGTCGCCATGATCCGTATCCCGGCCGAGCGCGGCACCATCCGCCCGACCATGTCGATCGGCGTCGCCCGCGTCCGCGAGGGCGAGGATTTCGGCCAGATCTACGCCCGGGCCGACAAGGCACTCTATCTCGCCAAGGCCTCGGGCCGGAACCGTGTGGTCGACGAGAACCGCTTCGAACTCGACGAGACGATACCGCAGCGGCTGCCCGACGACTGCGCCAACTGCCCCCTGCTGAGCGGCGCGGCGCGCTGCTGAACCCCACGCGAGCCGGGACAGGCGTCGGCCGACGGTCTATGCTTCCCCGATCGAACACGATCCGGATCATCGACATTTGGCCCGCCGCCCCGACGACACCCCCGCCCCCGGCCCGCGCAAGCGGCTCGGCGATGCCCTGCCCTCGCGCGACGAGATCATGTCCTATCTCGCCGACCATCCCGGCGAGGCGGGCAAGCGCGACATCGCGCGCGCCTTCGGCATCACCGGCGGCGCCAAGATCGCGCTGAAGCGCATCCTGAAGGACCTCGCGAGCGAGGGCATCGTCGAGCGCAAGCGGCGCAAGCTCGCGCCCAAGGGGACACTCGCCACCGTCTTCGTCGCCGACATCACCCGGCGCGACGCCGACGGCGAACTCCTCGCCGTGCCCGACGAATGGGACGAGGAGGAGAACGGCCCGGCGCCGGTCGTGCTGATTCTCGCCGAGCCGAACGCGCGCCGCGGCACCCCGCGGGCCGCCGCCGGCATCGGCGACCGGGTGCTCTTGCGCTCGACCGACATCGACGACGAGCTGCCGCCGGGCGTGGCGCGTGCCGCCCGTATCCTCCGCGTGCTCGACAAGAAGCCGCCGGACGTGCTCGGCATCGTCCGCCTCGTGCCGGGCGGCGCCCGCATCGCGCCGATCGACAAGAAGGGCCGCGAGTGGAACGTCGCCGAGCACGACATGAAGGACGCCAAGGAAGGCGACCTCGTCTCGCTCGACCTGCTGAAGTCCGGCGGGCGCCTCGGCCTCGGCCGCGCCAAGGTGCGCGACGTGATCGGCTCGATGGCGTCGGAAAAGGCGGTCTCCGAGATCGCCCTCCACGTCCATGGCATTCCGCACGTCTTCCCCGTCGCGGTGATCGCCGAGGTCGAGGCCTGCGAGCCGGTGAAGCTCGGCAAGCGCGAAGACTGGCGCGATCTGCCGCTCGTCACCATCGATCCGCCCGACGCCAAGGACCACGACGACGCGGTCCACGCGACGCCGGATCTCGATCCGGAGAACCCGGGCGGCCAGATCGTCACCGTGGCGATCGCCGACGTGGCGCACTACGTCCGCCCCGGCACGGCGCTCGACCGCGAGGCGGTCCATCGCGGCAACTCGGTCTATTTCCCCGACCGCGTCGTGCCGATGCTGCCGGAGAAGATCTCGACCGACCTCTGTTCACTCCGCGAGAAGGAGGATCGCCCGGCGATCGCCGTGCGGATGATCTTCGACGCCGAGGGGCGGAAGCGCTCGCACACGTTCCATCGCATCCTGATGCGCTCGGCGGCGAAGCTCTCCTACCAACAGGCGCAGGCGGCGATCGACGGCCGCGTCGACGACAAGACCGATACGCTGATCGAAGGCGTGCTGAAGCCGCTGTGGGAGGCCTATGCGGTTCTGAAGCGCGGGCGCGACAGGCGCGAGCCGCTGGAGCTCGACCTGCCGGAGCGCAAGATCCTGCTCAACCCCGACGGCACGGTCGACAAGGTCATCGTCCCGGAACGCCTCGACGCCCACAAGCTGATCGAGGAATACATGATCCAGGCGAACGTCGCCGCCGCCGAGACGCTGGAGACGAAGAAGGTTCCCCTGCTCTTCCGCATCCACGACATGCCGTCGGACGAGAAGCTCAATGCGCTGAAGGAGTTCCTCTCCACCCTCGACATCAAGGTGGCGGCGAAGGGCGGGCTGAAGCCCGCCGCCTTCAACGCCATCCTCGCCAAGGTCGTCGACACGCCGAAGGCCGGTCTCGTCAACGAGGTGGTGCTGAGGTCGCAGGCACAGGCAGAGTACAATCCGCACAACATCGGCCATTTCGGCCTGCACCTGCGCCGCTACGCCCATTTCACCTCGCCGATCCGCCGCTATGCCGACCTCATCGTCCATCGCGGTCTGATCCGGGCGCTCGGCTTCGGTTTCGACGGGTTGCCGGAGACCTGGGACGCCAAGCTCGAGGCGATCGGCACCGAGATCTCGGCCTGTGAGCGGCGCGCCATGCTCGCCGAGCGCGACACGATCGATCGGCTGATCGCCCGCTGGCTCGCCGACCGCGTCGGCGCCAGCTTCAGGGCCAAGATCTCCGGTGTCACCAAGTCGGGCCTCTTCGTCCGTCTCGACGACACCGGCGCCGACGGTTTCGTGCCGGCGGCGACGCTCGGCGACGACTACTACGTCTACGATCAGGTCACCCACGCGATGATCGGCCAGCGCACCGGCGAGACCCACCGTCTCGGCGACGCGGTCGAGGTGAAGCTGGTGGAGGCACAGCCCTTCGCCGGCGCGCTGCGTTTCGAGATGCTGTCGGAGGGCGCCATCGAGAAGGGCCTCGGGCGCAAGCGGCTCGCCGCCCTGTCGCGCGACAAGACCAGGGTGCGCGGCGCCCCGAGCCGCGGCCGCAAGGGGCCGCCGAGACGCAACTGACGAGGAACGACGCAATGATCGAAGTCTGGGGACGCACCAACTCCTCCAACGTCAAGAAGGTGCTGTGGACGCTCGAGGAACTCGGGCTTCCCTATGTCCGCCACGACGCCGGCGGCGCCTTCGGTGTGGTCGACACACCGGCGTTCCGCGCCATGAACCCGAACGGGCTGGTGCCGGTCGTCACCGACGGCGACATGACCTTGTGGGAATCGAACACCATCGTGCGCTGGCTCGCCGCCCGCCACGGCGCGGGCCGGCTGATGCCGCTCGATCCGAACGGGCGTGCGCGAGCCGAACAATGGATGGACTGGGGCCATTCCTTCGCCGCCCCGTTCCGCCCGGTCGTCTTCGGCATGCTGCGCACGCCGCCGGAGAAGCGCGACCTCGCGGCGATCGAGGCGGGACGGCGGATCTGCGCCGATCTCTGGCAAATCGCCGACGCGACGCTCGCCGATCGGCGCTTCATCGCGGGCGACGACTTCGGCGTCGCCGACATCGTCCTCGGCCCCTTCGCCTATGTCTGGTTCGGTCTCGACATCGAACGGCCGGCGACGCCGAACCTCGATCGCTGGCTCGGTGAATTGCGTACACGGCCGGCCTGGGCGAAAGTGGTGGCGATCGGGCTCTCCTGAGCCCGGGCACGACGAGAGCCGGGCAACCGGCCGAACGGGAACGTGCGGCCCATGAAGGTCTTTCACCACGGCAGCGGCGGCGGCACGCCGCGCGAACCCTCGCGATCGGAGACGCGCGAACCGCGTCGCGCGATCCTGCGGGGCCTGCGCGGGCTCTGCCCGGAATGCGGGGTGGGCGCGCTCTTCGACGGCTATCTGACGGTTCGGCCGAGCTGCAAGGTGTGCGGCGAGGCCTTCCATCACCACCGCGCCGACGATCTGCCGCCCTACCTGACCATCCTTGTGGTCGGCCACATCGTGGTCTCGGGACTGCTCGTCACCGAGAAGCTGTGGCAACCGGCGGACTGGGTGCAGGCGGCGATCTGGCTGCCGGTGACGCTCCTTCTCTCGCTCCTGCTCGTCCGCCCCTTCAAGGGCGCGGTCGTCGCGCTGCAATGGGCCTACCGCATGCATGGTTTCGCCAAGCGGCCGCCCATCCCGTTCAATCCGTCGACCAAGGCTTCCTGATGCGCCCCGTCTCCGACATCCTCGCCGAACTCAACGCCCTCGACCGCACCGGCAAGGCGCCCTACTACCGCCCACGCGACGCGGCGACCCTGCTGATCCTCGATCGCTCCGGCGGCGACGGCGCATTGCGCGTGCTGATGGGCAAACGCCACCAGCGGCACAAGTTCATGCCCGGCGCCTGGGTCTTCCCCGGCGGACGGGTCGACGCCGCCGACAGCCGGGTGAAGCCGGCCGACGACTACGAGGCCCCCGTCGCCAGCCGGCTGATGACCGAGGCCGGCGCACGGGCCTCGGCGACGCGGGCGCGGGCGCTCGCGATCGCCGCCATCCGCGAGACCTGGGAGGAGGCCGGCATCCTGATCGGCACCCCCTCCCCCGCCGGCCCGACCGGCGAGGACCACGATCCGCACGACGCCTTCGCCGCCTTCCGGGCGCGCGGCTTCCTGCCCTCGATCGCGGCGATGCGCTTCGTCGCCCGCGCCATCACCCCGCCGGGGCGGCCGCGCCGCTTCGACACGCGATTCTTCGCGGTGCCGGCGAGCGCCGTCGGCGGGCGGATCGAGACCGGCGTCGGCCCCTCGGGCGAGCTCGAGGACGTCGCCTGGGTCACCTTCGCCGAGGCCCGCGCCCGGCCGGAACTGCCGCCGATCACCAAGGCGGTACTCGACGAGCTCGACGACCGGCTGATGCGCGACCCCGGCTTCGGCCCCGACCACCCGGTGCCGTTCTATCGCTGGGTGCGCGACCGTTTCGTCCGCACGGAGATCTGAGCCGATGAGCCTCCTCGCCCTCGCCATCTTCGCCGGCGCGCTGTTCCTCAACGCCGGATCGCCGGGTCCGAGCGTCGCGGCGCTGGTCTCGCAGGTGCTGTCGCGGGGCGCGCGTTCGGTGCTGCCCTTCCTCGCCGCCATGTGGATCGGCGAGGCGCTGTGGCTCGCCGCCGCGGTCGCGGGGCTGGCGGTCGTCGCCGAGCGGCTGCACGAGGTCTTCGTCCTCGTGAAGTGGGCGGGCGTCCTCTATCTCCTGTGGCTGGCGATCGGTCTGTGGCGCGATCCCGGCAAGGCGGAGGGCGAATCGTCCGCCCCGACCGGCGGCTGGCGCCTCTTCGCCACCGGCATGGCGCTGACCATCGGCAACCCGAAGATCATGGTCTTCTACGTCGCGCTGCTGCCGACGCTGCTCGACGTGCGGGCGATCGGCCTCGCCGACTGGGCGCTGCTCACCGCCGTGCAGATCGGCGTGATGGCCTTCGTCGACCTCTCGTGGGTCGCGGCGGCCACCGGCGCGCGGCGGTTCCTGACCTCGCCGCGGGCAGTACGGTGGACGCGCCGGGCGAGCGCGCTCGCCATGGGCGGGGCGGCCGCGACCATCGCGGCGCGGGCGTGAGGCCACATTAAGCCGAGTTAACTGGAAAAGTTATACGCCGCGTCATACTATTCATGACGTGGAAGAACCCGCCGCAGCCGATCGGCCCGCGGCGCGAGGTTCTCGGACAAGACATCGATCGATGCCGTCGCGACGGCACGGAGGGCGCTGCTTTCCGTGGAGAGAGCGCGCGTGTCGACGAAGGAGGCCGTCATGAAACGCAGGACCCTCGCTCTCACCATCCTCGCCGCCGGCACCCTCGCGGTCGCCTTCGCCACCGTTCCCTCGGCCGACGCTCAGCCCGGACCCGGCATGGGTTGGGGTCAGGGTGCCGGGCGCGGCATGGGCGGCGGCATGGGGATGGGCCGGCCGGACGCGCCGTGGCGCGAGCGTTTCGCCGCGATCGACACCGACGGCAACGGCGCGATCTCGGCCGCCGAGATGCGCGCGCAGGCCGAAGGCGTCTTCGCCGCGATGGACGTGAACTCCGACAACCGCCTGACCCGCGAGGAATACATGGCCGTGCGCATGGGCGCGCAGCGCGGGTACAACACCGATCGGCAGGCGCAGATGCAGAGCCGCAAGGCCGCGCGCTTCGGCACCTGGGACACCGACCACGACGGCTTCGTCAGTGCGGCCGAATTCACCGCCGGCCACGATGCCGAGTTCCGGGCGGCCGACCGCAACGGCGACGGCGTGCTGACGCCGGTCGAATTCCGCGGTCGCAACTGGTGAACGGACCGGCCGAAAAGGCGTCTCGCGCTTGACAGCGCCGGCCTTTTCGGTCAGGTATGCCCCACTTCGAGATCGGCGCGAGGCCCGGTGCGCGAGCACGCGGGCCTTCGCTTTCGAGATTGTTTTCCAGAGGGACCGGCCATGGCCAAGGCGACCACCATCAAGATCAAGCTCGTGTCGACCGCGGACACCGGCTACTTCTACGTGACCAAGAAGAACTCCCGTACCATGACGGAGAAGTTCGCCGCGAAGAAGTACGACCCCGTCGCGCGCAAGCACGTCGAGTTCAAGGAAGCCAAGATCAAGTGATCTGAGGCTCCCGAATTCCGTGATCGACGAAAGCCCCGGCCAGCCCGGGGCTTTTCTTTTTCGTACCCGGTCGGTCGGATTGTCGGGATCGCGGAGAGCCTTCCTCGAGGAATCACGCTCATCCTCGGTTGACCCCCAAGGAGTTCCCCCGATGAGCAGTTCGATTTCCGCGGTCGGTTCGGCGCCGATCCGCACGGCCGAAAGAGCCGAAGGCCCCGGCCGCGACCGTACCCCCGACAACGACGCCGACGACGGCAAGCAGACGAAGGCCAGCCCGCCGGCCGGACAGGGCCGCCTCGTCGATCGCTACGCCTGACCCGCAGCACGACGACCCCGTACGAATCGAAAGGGCCGCCCCGAGGGGCGGCCCTTCTGCGTTTTCGGGGCGTGCGCGTCGCTCAGTGCGCGGCGCCGGCGTCGATCAGCGGCGTGATGCGGCGGACGGTGACGCGGCGGTTGATCTGCGACGGACCGTCGGTCATCTCCTTGGGGAACTGGGCGCCGTAGCCCTGGGTCACCAGATTCTCCGCCGGGATCGAGAAGTCGCGGGTGAGCACCGCGGCGACCGCCTGGGCGCGGCGATCCGACAGCGACAGGTTGTCGACGTCGTTGCCGACCAGGTCGGTATGGCCCTCGACCAGGAAGATCTCGTCCGGGTTGCGGGCGAGCGCGCGCGTGATGCCGCGGGCGATCCGCGCCAGCCGGCCGATCTCCTCCGGCTCGACGGTCCAGGCGCCGGTCGGGAAGGTGATCGTGTCGACGTCGATCGCCGGCATGTAGGCCCGCAGATCGCGGCTCGAGCGGACCTCGTCGAGCGTGTAGCGGCGCGGCAGCGGGCCGAGCGGCGGGGCTTCGAGCGTCTCCTCGATCAACCGTTCGTCGGCGCGATCCGATTCGATCACCCAACGCTCGCGCGGCACCGGCGGCGGCGGCAGGACCACGATCTCCTCGCGGAAGCCGGGACCGCGCGGACGGAAGCCGTCGTCGATCAGCACCTCGCGACGGCCGTCCGGCCATTCGCGGACGCGGCGGATCAGGCGGCCGTCGACATCGGTGACGGTGACGATGCGCACGCCGTCGGGCCGTACCCAGACCGACACGGTCTCGTCGCCACGCCGTTCGACCGTGCTCGAGCCGCCGAAGTCGCGGAAGCGCGCGGTCTCGTCGTGACGCAGGTAGAGGCCGCCGCGATCACGCACGATGACGCGGCCGTCGGGCTCCGAGTAGAAGGTCGCGCCGTCGCGGTCGACCTCGCGGCGCTGGCGACGGACGTCGTCGAGGCCCTGGGCCTGACCACCGCTGCCCATGAGCACGCCGCCGACGACACCGACCGCGGCACCGGCCGCCGCCGCACCGAGCACGCCACCGACACCGGGGCCACGCGGACCTTCGGCATGCGGCGGACGGCCGGGATCACCGGGACGACCGGGTTGGAACTGGGCGCCGGGCTGCGGCGGCACCGGCTGGACCTGCGGAGGAACCGGCGCGACGCCGGGACCCGTTCCGGGCATCGGCGGACGACCGGGGCCGGCGCCGGGAGCACCGGGAGCCGCGGGCGGCGGAACCGGCGGCGGGGCCGAGGACGTGGCCGGCGGACGCGAACCGCCCGGCGTGGGCGCCTCGAAGGGCGCGGCGGGCGCGGGAGCCGCAGCGGCCGGCGGTGCCGGCGGGCGAACCACCGGGGCCTGACCGCTCGGTGCGGGCGCGGCGGGCGGACGCACGACCGGAGCCTGACCACTCGGCGGCGGGGCGGCGGGACGCACCACCGGAGCCGAACCGCTGGGTGCGACCGACGGGGCGGTCGGCGCGGCGGGGCGTTCGATCTTCGGTGCGGTCGGCGCGGTCGGCGCGACGTGAGCGGGCGGCGGAGCCACGTGAACCGGTGGCGGAGCCACGTGAACCGGAGGCGGGGCCACGTGAACCGGCGGCGGGGCGACACGGGTGGGGGCCGGCGGCGGCGCGCGATGTTCGATCTGGGGTGGCGGGGCGGCAGGGCGCTGCGGCGGGGGCTCGCGCATCACCGGGGCACTCGCCGGCGGGCGCGACGGCGCGGGCGGCGCCACGTGGGGCGCGGCCGGCGGACGCGGCGGCTCGACGCGGGCGGGCGGCGGCGGGGCGGCAGGGCGCTGCGCACCACCGGAGGCGGGCGGACGCTTCAGGGGATCTTCCTCGGGCCTCGTCGCCTGGGCGACGCGGATCGTGCCGTCGGTGGGGCCTGCGAACGTCCCCTGCCCGGCCGAGGCGACCCCCGCCCCTGCGCCGGTGGCGAGCAGGGTGGGCAGGATCGTGCCGATCGCGAGAAGGTCCTTCAGGGTCTTCATGTCGTCTCTCCCTCTGCGCGCAAAAGGCGCCGGACCGCCATCCGACACCCGGATCGGGGCCGATCCATGTCGAAGATCGATCGTCTTTCGGCGGATAGAGGGCAAAAACGCGGCGGAAGGGCGCGGCGGGAGCCGTTGCCAAGGCGCGCGAGGGGTGTATGGTGCGCCTCTCGTCGCCGGAGGACGCGTGATGGCCAATGACACGACCGGGTTCCGCTCGCTCGTCGAGCAGATTCAGCAGCGCGATCGCGAAGCCGCCCCCGCCGTCGGACGTCCGCGCGCCCGCGCAGCGGAACGCACCGAGAAGACCGAGCGCCCCGCCCGCCGCCACGAAGCCGCGACCGCGGCCGAACGCGCGGTGCTGCGCGACGATCTGCCCGCCTTCCTGACCCGACGCTGGCTCTGAAGCCGCCCGTTCCGCCCGCAAAGGGCGGAGGGCCGGCCGAGCGATGGTGACCGGCGAGGAGGCCACTCGCGATCGTCGCTCGACCGGCGCGACCCGACTTGCCCGGGCGTTTGCGGCGATCCCGAGCCGTCGGGCTCCGAAACCTTCGTCCGCCGGCGCCGATCGGGGCGGCCGACGGGCGCGGCTTTCGGGACGAAGGCCGAGGAAAACCCTAGCGAAGCCCGCCGCGACGGCAAAGCCCCACGGCCTCCCGGCTCGCCGAATTCGCGAATGTTCGTAAATCGTTGAGGTTAACACGGCCCGCGTGCGCCCGAGCCGGGGCGTGCCCGCGCCTCAGGCGGCGCGCAGCACCACGCGGTTGCGACCGCCTTCCTTGGCCTCGTAGAGGCCGGCGTCGGCACGCTTCATGATCGTCTCGACGGTGTCGTGGGCGCTTTCGAGCGCGCCGATGCCGATCGAGATGGTGCGCGGCAGCAGGCGGCCGTCGGGCAGGCGGAAGGGCTCGCCGGCGACGCGCTCGCGGATGCGCTCGCCGACCACGCGGGCCGAGGCGAGATCGGTGTCGGGCATGATCACCACGAACTCCTCGCCGCCGTAGCGACAGGCGAGATCGGCGCCGCGGATCGAGCTCTCGATGCGGGTGGCGAGATCGCGCAGCACGGCGTCGCCGGCATCGTGGCCGTAGGTGTCGTTGACCGCCTTGAAGTGGTCCATGTCGGCGATCAGCACGGCGAGCTGACGCTGGTGGCGATGGGCCTGCTCCAGCGTGTGCTCGAGATGCGTCGACATGAAGCGGCGATTGTGCAGACCGGTCAGGCCGTCGGTGACGGCGAGTTCCATGGTCTGCTGGACGCTGTCGCGCAGGCGGTCGGTGTAGTGCTTGCGGCGGATCTGGGTGGCGACGCGGGCGAGCAGCTCCTGGCGGTCGACCGGGCGGACGAGATAGTCGTTGACCCCGAGTTCCAGGCCGCGCAGCAGCCGGGCGCGATCCTCGAGCTCGGCGAGGAGCAGGATCGGCAGCATGCGGGTGCGCTCGAGGCCGCGGATCTGCGACACGAGACGCAACGCGTCGAAATTGGCGAGGCCGAGCGACACGATCACCAGGTCGAAGTCGCTCTCGGCGACGCGGAACAGCGCCTGCTGCGGATCGGTCTCGATGGTCAGGCGATGGCGGCCGTTGCAGGCGGCGACGAGACGTTCGGCGCTGGAGCGGCGATCGTCGACGAGCAGGATGTTGCCTTCCGCCACCTCGGCGAGGAGGCGCGGATCGTCGGCGTCGTCGAGCCCGAGGCCGCGGCTGCCGGGCGCACGCAGGCGCAGTTCGTCGGTCAGCGCCTTGAGGCGGACGAGGCTCCTCACGCGGGTGACGAGCGCGGTGTCGGAGACCGGCTTGGTCAGGAAGTCGTCGGCGCCGGCCTCGAGCCCCTTGACCCGATCGGCGACCTGATCGAGCGCCGTCACCATGACGACCGGCACGTGCATGGTGCGCGGGTCGGCCTTGAGACGACGGCAGACCTCGAAACCGTCCATGCCCGGCATCATCACGTCGAGCAGCACGATGTCCGGCGGCATCTGGGCGCATTTCGCCAGCGCCTCCTCACCCGACATGGCGGTGGAGACGTCGAAATACTCGGCGGTCAGACGCGCCTCGAGCACCTTCACGTTGGCGGGAATGTCGTCGACGACGAGAACGCGACCGGTCATTTCGATCCACCGAACTTACGCATCACCGAGGTAGGACTTGACCGTCTCGAGGAACTTGGCCACCGAGATGGGCTTGGAAATGTAGGCCTCGCAACCGCCCTGGCGGATGCGCTCCTCGTCGCCCTTCATGGCGAAGGCGGTGACCGCGATGACCGGGATCGATCGCAATTCGTCGTCCTCCTTCAACCACTTGGTCACTTCGAGGCCCGACACTTCGGGCAACTGGATGTCCATCAGGATGAGGTCGGGGCGATCGGCGCGCGCCACGTCCATCGCATCGAATCCGTTGCGCGACTGCAACGTCCGATAGCCGTGCGCCTCGAGAAGATCGTGGAAGAGCTTCATGTTGAGCTCGTTGTCCTCCACGATGAGGACGGTCTTCGCCATCACCACACCCCCGGACCTTCCGGTCCTCCATCGGCGAGATCGTCGCCGGTGCTTTTCCCTGCAAACGACGCTAGCATCGAAACCCTACCGAAGTTGTTAAGGACGGAAAATGCGATCTTCGCCAAGGTTTCCGAGTCGTGAAGGCCTGACGCCGGACAAGGCCGCCGAGATCGCCATCGCGGCACTCGGGCATCTGGCCGGCGATGCCGAAGCGATCGGCCGGTTTCTCGCGGTCAGCGGCATCGGGCCGGAGAACCTGCGTGCCGCCGCCGCCGAACCCGGCTTCCTCGCCGGCGTGCTCGCCTATTTCCTCGAGGACGAGAGCCTACTCCTCGCCTTCTGCGAGAGCGAGCGGCTGCGTCCGACGCTGATCGCGGCGGCGCGCCACGCCCTCGATCCCCTCTCCGACATCTCATGAGCGGCGTCCGTCTCCTCGGATCCGTGGCCGATTTCCGCGCCGACGGGCGCCCGCTGATGGTGGTCGACGTCGACGAGGTGGTTCTCCGTTTCGTCGCGCCGCTCTCCGCCTACGTGGCGCGTTTCGGCTACCAGTTGGAGCCGCGCTCCTTCGCCATCACCGGCAACGTGGTGCGCGAGGGTGGCGGCCAGGCGATCGCCGGCGAGCTGGTCAAGGAGCTGATCGACTGCTTCTTCCGCGACGAGGTCGAGAATCAGCCGGCAGTCGACGGCGCCCTCGCCGCACTCGCGACACTCGGCGCGACCTGCGACATCGTGCTCCTCACCAACGTGCCGGCGCGGCAGGCCGAACGCCGCGCGGCGCATCTCTCCCGTCTCGGTCTCGCCTGCCCGATGATCGCCAACGAGGGATCGAAGGGCGGACCGATCGCCACGCTCGCCGCGGCGGCGCGCGACGTCGGCGGCGAGGCACTCGAGGTCGTCTTCGTCGACGACGGGCCGAACCATCTGGCGGCTGCCCGCGGCACCGTCGAGCGGCTGCGGCTCGTCCATTTCGTCGCCGATCCGGCTTGGTTCGCCATGGCGCCGCAGGTCGGCGGCACGTGGCTCCGCACCCGCGACTGGGCCGAGGTGACGCGCGCCGTCGCGGCACTCGCGGGGTGAGGCCGGCGATTGCCGCCCCGACCGGGCGCGGGTAGATTCGTTCCACCCGCTTCGGGCCTTCGGATCGACACGTGACGACATTCAAGGATCAGGCGGACGTGCCCCGCCCCCTCGCCTTCTGCCGCGAGTGCCTGTCGCCCGCGCGACGGGGGGCGACGCGTTGTCCGAAGTGCGGTTCGCCGCGGCTGATCGAGCACGACGAACTCGGCACACTCTCGATCGCCCATGTCGATTGCGACGCCTTCTATGCCTCGATCGAGAAGCGCGACGACCCGAGCCTCGTCGACAAGCCGGTGATCGTCGGCGGCGGCAAGCGCGGCGTCGTCGCGACCGCCTGCTACATCGCCCGCATCCACGGCGTGCGCTCGGCGATGCCGATGTGGCAGGCGCTGGAGCGCTGTCCGCAGGCGGTCGTCATCCGGCCCAACATGGAGAAATACACCCGCGTCGGCCGCGAGGTGCGCAGACTGATGGGCGAACTGACGCCGCTGGTCGAGCCGCTGTCGATCGACGAGGCCTTCCTCGATCTCTCCGGCACCGAGCTGCTCCACCACGGCTCACCGGCGCTGTCGCTCGCCGCCTTCGCCAAGCGGGTCGAGAAGGAGGTCGGCATCTCGGTGTCGATCGGCCTGTCGCACAACAAGTTCCTCGCCAAGATCGCCTCCGATCTCGACAAGCCGCGCGGCTTCTCGGTGATCGGGCGGGCGGAGACCGAGGCGTTCCTCGCGCCACGACCGGTCACCACCATCTGGGGCGTCGGCAAGGCGACGGCGGAGGCCCTGTCGGCCATGGGGCTGCACACGATCGCCGACATCCGCCGCGCCGACGAGAGTGAACTCTTCCGCCGCTTCGGCGTGCTCGGCAAACGGCTGAAGGACCTCGCCTTCGGCCGCGACGCCCGGGTGGTCGACCCGTCGGACGAGATCAAGTCGATCTCCAACGAGATCACGCTCGACACCGACGTCGGCGACTTCGTGGCGCTGGAGAAGATCCTGTGGCGGCTCTCCGACAAGGTCGCGCGGCGGCTCAAGGCCCATGCGATCGGCGGCTTCACCGTGCAGCTGCGCCTCAAGACGCCCGACTTCAAGGCGATCAGCCGCGGCCGTCGCCTCGCCGATCCGACGGCGCTCGCCGACCGGATCTTCCGCACCGGCGCCGACCTGCTGCGCAAGGAATGCGACGGGCGGCGCTTCCGCCTGATCGGCATCGGCGTCTCCGACCTGACGGGGATCGAGTTCTGCGATCCGCCGGATCTCGTCGACGAGGCGGCCGGCCGGCGGGCGCGGGCGGAAGCGGCGATCGACGATCTGGCGAAACGCTTCGGCGCCGGCGTGGTCGAGCCGGGCCTCGTCTTCGCGCCCAAGCCCAAGGCGAAGCCGGCGGGCGAGACCTGACCGATCGCCTCAGCGGCAGGCGGCGGCGGGCAAGGCGTCGAGCGACGACAGCCGTCCCTTGAGGACGAAGGAGCCGTAGTCGAAGCGCATGCGGCGGGAGACGCCGTTGTCGTAGAGCAGGAAGTTCAGCCGGTAGTCCGGCAGCTGCGCCGCATCACCGGCCTTCGACATGTCGTAGAAGGCGATGTCGATCGGCCAGCGGCGATGACCCTTCAGCAGATCGTTCGCGGCGGCGGGCTCGTCGGCGGTGTCGTCGGCGCCGGTCTGCTCCCGGCCGATGACGATCGCCGTGCGGTAGGGCTTCTCGCCGCTCTCGGTACCGTCGTAGAGGTCGATCTCGGCGATCGTCTTGCCTGCCTTGGCGGCGTCGAGCACGGCGGCGAGGTGGTCGGTCGGGAAGCGCACGGCGGCGGGCAGCGACACGCCCTTCTCGCCCGGCTGCGCCAGCTTCACCTCGACCGCGTCACCCTTGCGCAGGGCGCGGCCCTTGGTGGTCTCCACGGGCACGCCGTCGACCCAGTTCTCGTTGACGAAGTCGTAGGAGGAACCGTTCGCGTCCTCGAAGGCGGTGGCGCGGATGTCGGTCAGCCGCGCCCGGCCTTCCGTCGGCTCGAGCCGCGTCACCATGCGGAACTTCGAGGCCCAGCCCTCGCAGGGGGAGCCCGCGAACTCGTAGACGAGGCGGCCGGAGACGGCGCCGATGGTGTCCCCCTTGCCGGCGTCGGCGAGGCTCATCTCGTAGATCGCGCGATGCGGCGAGAAGGGCGCGACGCGCGCCTCGGCGGCGAAGGCGGCGGGGGCGGAAAGACACAGGGCCACGGCGAGAGCCGGGCGGCGGAGGCGCTTCATCGATCGTCCTCGTGGCAGGCGGCGCGCAGGCAGCCGGTTCGGGGGAGCCTGCTGGCCAATCGTGGCAATTCGACGCCGAACGAATACACCGCGCGCCGGGCGGCGGCCATGCCGCGAGACGATTGCGGGCGACGGCGGAATCCGCCAAGAAAGGCGCTCCCCGGCATTGCCGCCGAACTCGGAGACCGTTCATGACCATCGCCGCCCGCCTCGCCGAACTCGGTATCGACCTGCCCACCCCGGCTCTGCCTGCCGCCAACTACGTGCCCTTCGTCAAGTCGGGCAACCTGCTGTTCGTGTCGGGCCAGATCCCCGTCGGCGCCAAGGGCATCGAGTTCGTCGGCAAGCTCGGCGCCGACGCCGACGTCGAGACCGGCCGGGCCGCCGCCCGCCTCTGCGCCATCAACCTGATCGCCCAGGTGAAGGCCGCCACCGGCGATCTCGAGAAGCTCGTCCGCGTCGTCAAGCTGACCGGCTTCGTCAACTCCACCCTCGAGTTCGGCGATCACCCCAAGGTCGTCAACGGCGCCTCCGACCTGATGGTCGAGGTGTTCGGCGACAAGGGCCGTCATTCGCGTTCGGCGGTCGGCGTCGCCGCCCTGCCCTTCGGCGTCGCGGTCGAGATCGAAGGCATCTTCGAGATCGCCTGAGAGGGGGAAGTCCCGTGACCAAGCCCGACTTCGCCTGGCTGACGGCACGCCCGATCGCCCACCGCGGTCTCCACGACCGGGCGGCCGGCCTGATCGAGAACTCGCTCGGCGCCGCCCGCGCGGCGGTCGAGCGGGGCTATTCGATCGAATGCGACGTGCTGCTCTCGGCCGACGGCGAGGTCGTGGTCTTCCACGACGACACGCTCGACCGGCTGACGGCCGAGACCGGCCCGGTCGCGGCGCGCACCATGGCGGAGCTCCGGGCCATTCGCCTGACCGGCTCCGACGACACCATCCCCTCGCTCGGCGATCTCCTTTCGGTGATCGGCGGGCGGGTCGGATTGGTGATCGAACTCAAGTCGACCTTCGCGGCGAAGACCGACACGGCGCTCGCCGAGCGGGTCGCCGCAGCGCTCGCCGGCTATGCCGGCCCGGTCGTCACCAAGTCGTTCGACCCGCGCCTCACCGTCGCCGCGCGCCGCGCCATGCCGGGGCTCGCCCACGGCATCGTCGCGGAACGGGCGCGCGATCCGGTCGACTACGGCGGGCTGGGGGTGGCGACGCGTTTCGCGCTGACCCACCTGCTGCACGCACCGTGGAGCCGGCCGGACTTCGTTTCCTATTCGATCGCCGACCTGCCGGCGCTCGGGCCCTCGATCGCGCGGGCGCTCTTCGGCCGACCGGTGATCACCTGGACGGTGCGCACCGGCGCCGACGTCGCCAAGGCGGCGCGGCACGCCGACCAGATCGTCTTCGAAGGATTCCTGCCGCCGATCGGCGCCTGACGGGCACGAAAACGTTTCCGTAACGGCAATCGGCGATGTTACGCTCGAATTGCACGGGCGGTCGGGATCGGCAGGGAGAGATCGACGACATGTATCTCAGGAACGTTTCCATGGCGGTGACCGTCGCCGCCACGCTTCTCGCCGGAGCCGTTGCGGCGCCCACGCCGGCGAGGGCCAACGATGCGGCCGCGGCCGCCGCGGTCGGCTTCGTCGGCGGCATGGTGGTCGGCGGCGCACTCGCCAACCAGAACGCCGGGCCGGCCTATTACGAGCGGCGCCACCACGTCCGCCGCTGCTGGATCGAACGCTGGCGCGATCGTTGGGGCTACGTTCGCGAGCGGCGCGTCTGCCGCTGATCGCCGGTCCCTTCCGTCCCGCGGGTGCCGTCACGCACGCGCCGGGCCCCCGCGTCGTCCCGAGTGGGCCTGCCGCTGCGTCCGTCGAAGCCGCGCGGGTTGCCGCATTTCCGCCGGATCGTGCGGCGATGATTCCTCCAACGCCCCGAGGCCGTCGAGGGGCCGAACCGAAATTCCCGTCGGAGTCGGAAGCCATGATCGTCAAGTCGTTCACTCTCGCGGTCGCCGTCGCCGCGGCCTTCCTCGCCACCACCGCCACGTCGGTCAAGCCGGCGCGGGCGGACGAAGCCGGTGCAGCCGTCGCGGCGGGTGCCGTCGGTCTGGTCGGTGGCCTGATCCTGGGCGGCGCGCTCGCCGACGGCGCCCGGGCCGAACCGGTCGAGGAGGAGGTGATCGTCCGTCGCCCGCCGCCGCGCCGCGTCTACGTCGAGGAAGAAGTCGTCCAACCGCGCCGCTGCTGGCGCGAGGAGTGGCACGACCGCTGGGGCGACATCCACTTCCGCCGCGTCTGCCGCTGAGGCCCGACGCCGATTTCCAGGGCCGGTTTCCGCAAGGGACCGGCCCTCTTCGTTTCGCGCGTCGGCACTGGCGCGCGGGGCACGAAGACCCATATGTTTCGAAGGGCGGCTGACGGAGGCTCGGCGTGACGGCAGAGGACGACGGCATCGCGGTGCGCATGGTCGGCTCGGTCGCCGAGATCGGCCGCGAGGCCTGGGACCGGCTGGCGGCTGCCCGCGGCGCGCACGCCGACGGACGGCCGGGCGATCCGTTCCTCTCCTTCGACTTCTTCCAGGCACTCGAGGCCTCCGGCTCGGTCGGCGGCAAGAGCGGCTGGCATCCGCGCCATCTCGTCGTCGCCGACGATCACGGTCGGCCGACGGCCATCGCGCCGGCCTTCCTCAAGACCCACTCCTACGGCGAATACGTCTTCGACCACGGCTGGGCGGAGGCGTGGACGCGGGCGGGCGGGCGCTATTACCCCAAGCTCCAGGTTGCGGTGCCCTTCACGCCGGTGCCGGGGCCGCGGCTCCTCGGTCTGCCCGGCGACGACATCGGCGCGCGGGTGCTGGTCGCCGGCCTCGAGGCGGTGGTCGGCGAGAGCGGCCTCTCCTCGGCGCACGCGACCTTCCTCTCGCCCGAGGACGTCGACGTCTTCCGCGCGGCGGGCTGGTCGCTCCGACGCGATCGGCAGTACCACTTCCCCAATCGCGGCTACCGCGACCATGCCGACTTCCTGTCGACGCTGATGGGGCGCAAGCGCAAGCAGATCCTGCGCGAACGGCGCGAGGCGCAGGCCGGGCTCGACATCGTCGCGCTGACCGGCGGCGACATCGACGATGCCCATTGGGACGCGTTCTTCGCCTTCTACATGGACACCGGCGCGCGCAAGTGGGGACGGCCCTATCTCAACCGCGCCTTCTTCTCGGCGATCGGCGAGACCATGGCCGACCGCTGCCTGCTGGTGATGGCCTTCGACGGCAGCCGGCCGATCGCCGGCGCGCTGAACTTCATCGGCTCCGACGCGCTCTATGGCCGCTGGTGGGGGGCGATCGAGGAGCGGCCCTTCCTGCATTTCGAGCTCTGCTACCATCAGGCGGTCGAATGGGCGATCGACCACGGCCTTTCCCGCGTCGAGGCCGGTGCGCAGGGCGAACACAAGATCGCCCGCGGCTATCTGCCGGTCGCCACCACCTCGGCACATTTCATCGCCGACCCGGGCTTTCGCGCCGCCGTCGACCGTTTCCTCGAGCGCGAAAGGGCTGAGGCCGAGGCGATCGACGCGGAACTGGCGGCGCTGTCGCCCTACGCCGACCGGCCGGCCGCGTGCGGCGCAGGATCGACTTGACCCGGAACGCCGGGCCGTCGACAGTCGCCGTCACGAACCCGAGGAGTACGCCCGATGACCGGTTATGACGACAGCAACGTCTTCGCCAAGATCCTGCGCGGGGAGATCCCTGCCCATGTGGTCTACGAGGATGCGGCGACGCTCGCCTTCATGGACGTCATGCCGGCCGTCGACGGCCACGTGCTGATCATCCCGAAGGCCAAGGCGCGCAACATTCTCGACGTCGCGCCGGCCGACCTCGCCGCCGTCGTCGAGACGACCCGCCGAATCGCGATCGCGGCGCGAGACGCCTTCCTCGCCGACGGCGTCACCATCCAGCAGTTCTCGGAGAAGGCCGGCGGGCAGGAGGTGTTCCACCTCCATTTCCACGTCATGCCGCGTCAGGCGGCCGATTCGCCGCGCAAGATGCCGCGCCCCTTCGCAGACCAGCAGATTCTCGCCGCGCACGCCGAGAAGATCCGCGCGGCCCTGGCGGAGTGATCCGCCGCGCGCACGAGCCCCACGGGAGGAGACGCCCATGATCGGAATCATCGTCTGGATCGTCGTCGGCGCCGTCGCCGGCTGGATCGCCGGGCTCATCGTCGCCGGTGGCGGCTTCGGCTTCATCGGCAACGCGGTGCTCGGTATCGTCGGTGCGGCGGTGGCGGGCTACATCCTGCCGCGCCTCGGCTTCGGCTTCGGCGTAGGCATCGTCGGCGAGATCATCCGCGCCACCATCGGCTCGGTGATCATTCTCGTGCTCCTGTCGCTGATACCGCGGCTGCGCTGAGACCTCAGTAGCCGAGGAGACGCCCCGCGACGAAGACAGCCTCGCCGGCCACGACGCCGAGGCCGATCGAATCGCGCCCGAGCCGGAAGGCGGTGAAGCCGACGACGAGCGCCGCGAGCCGCAGGGCGAGCGTCGCCTGAGCGAGTTCGCCGCTCGGGCTCAGGATCAGCTTGGCCACGACGCCGGCGACCAGCGCGGTGGCGATCGCCTTCACCGCGGTGAAGAAGGGGCTGTCCTCGGTCAGGCGGCCCGAGAAGGCGACACCGAGGAAGCGCCAGACGTCGTTCGCCGCCCAGCCGGCGATGGCGAGGAAGGTCCACTGCCACCACCAGGCATCGATCGAACGGAAGCCGAGGTCGAGCCAGCCGGTCATCGAGAGCCCTCCCCTCGCCCGCCGTGCCCGTCGTCGTCGGCATGCGGCTCCGATGCGGGGCCGAGATCGGCGGTGATGTCGGCGGCGCCGGTGGCGACGCGGGCCTCGGCACGACGCGCGAGGATGCGACCACCGACGAGCGCCAGCCCGCCGCCGACGACGCCGGTGAGCAGGAGGTCGATCGACGGGGCGATCGTCTGCATCACCGGGGCGACGAGGGCGCCGAAGACCAGCGCCAGCCGATCGGTCGGCGCCTTCACCGCGGCGCGCCACAGCGACAGGGCGAAATAGAGCGGCGTCAGCAGTACGAGCGCGGCGGCGGCGAGCGGCGGCAGTTCGGCCGAAGCGATCCAAGAGGCCGCGCCGACCACCATGCCGGCCGAGGTCAGGGTGATCGCGAAGCCGGCGAAGAACGGCGCCCGCCCGGCGCGCGGCAGGCTCGGCAGCGTCGTCATGCCGAAGACCCAGGCGGTGATGGCGACGAAGTGCGACAGGAAATAGAGCACCCAGCGCGGCGTCTTCTCGTCGCGCACCACCGGCATCAGCGACATCGTCATCGGCATCAGCCGCGCCGCGGAGAGCGCGACGGCGAACATGGTGGCGACGAGCGACATGCCGGAATGGACGGCACCGACCACCACGATCGCCGACGGCAGCGCCCAGACGAAGCCGACGAGACCGACCGTCTGCGCCAGCGTCAGCCCCGAGGCTTGCGCCAGACCGCCGAAGCCGATGAAGGCCATCATCAGGATGAAGGCCGGCAGCGAGAAGAACCGGCGTTGGCCGGCGAAGAACCAGCCCAGCGCCGAGCGCTCGACCTCGGGGGTGCCCTCCGGCGACGACGGGGGGGACGCGCGCGAGGTCGTGGCGGAGGCGGTCTCCGCGGACGGACCGGCAGCGGGGGCGCCGTCTTCGGGTTCGGGATGCTCGGGCGATGCGGGCGGCGACATGGGCAGGCGGGGTCCGGCGGCTTGCTGGGAGCGACGAAGAGACGCGAGCCTAGCATGCCGCCGCATGGCCCGCGCAGCGTCGTCCGCCGATCCGCCGTGCAAGGTCGCCAGCCGAACGGCGCCGGCGGCGAGGCATCACGGGCGGCGGCGAAACCTCGCGGGCGGTGTCATCGAGCCCGGCGAACGGAACCGAGGGCGCGACCGGCGCCGAAGGGAACGGCGCTCGGTCGTGCGGGATCGCGAGACACCCGGGCCGCACGGCTCCCCGCGATCGGGTGGCGCAAGGGCGGACCGGCGGTGCGGCGTCTCTCCTCCTTCGCCCCCCCTCACTCGGGCAGATGGCAGACCGCTTCGATGTTGTGGCCGTCGGGGTCGAGCACGAAGGCGCCCCAGTAGTTCGGATGGTAGTGCGGACGCAGACCGGGGCCGCCGTTGTCGATACCGCCGGCGGCGAGGGCGGCGGCATGGAAGGCCGTCACGGTGGCGCGGTCGGGCGCGGCGAAGGCGACGTGGATGCAGCCGGCGATCGCGCCGCCCGAGGAGAGCCAGAAGTCCGGCTTGCCGTCGGCGCCGAAGCCGACATGGGCCGCTCCGCCGGTCTCTTCCGCGCTCACCGCCATGATGACGCCGTAGCCGAGCGGCGCCAGCGCCGTCTCGTAGAAGGCACGCGACCGCGCCAGATCCGCGACCGGGAAGCCCAGATGATCGATCATGTGTCTCTCCTCGTTTTCGTTCTTTTGTCAGACCGACCGTGTGTCGGGTCGGTCCGTCGATGCCGGACGCAACCGGACGCCCGCCCCGTTCGATCGACGGGCGAGGCCGTCTGACCACGGCGATGCGTTCACGCAGGGCGAGAGCGGAGCCCTCTCCCGCAGCGCGCCGCGCCATGAACCCGTCTGCCGCCAGACGCCGGGAGCCTGGCGCCGACGCCCGATGAACCGTCGGATGACGGCCACCTCCCACGAACCGCGACCTCCGAACATCGTTTTCGATGCTCTGTATAATCGAACAAATCATGAACGTCGTCAAGTACGGCCGATCGACGCCGCGAGCATGATCGAGGCACCCGGAACACGCTGCGTCGAGCGGGCGATCTCCTCGGATCTCGGCCGACGAGATGCCTCGCCCGGTCGAAGAGCCCCCTCATCCGGCCCTGCGGGCCATCTTCTTCCGCGGAGGGGAGAAGGGAAGACGTGCCCGGCCGCGGGCGCGTGCGAGCACATCGGCTGGAGGCGGCGGCCGGATCCCCGGGCAACGGGATGTGCGGCGCCCCCTAGCCACCGCCCTCCCCGACCGCAATCGCCCCCAAACGAAAACGGCCCGCCGTGAGGCGGGCCGTCGTTCGTTCGTCGCGAGACCGGATCAGTGCCGGGTCGGTTCCTTCTTGACCACCGCGCGGGTCTTGGCCGGGACCGGCAGGCCGGACTTCGGCTTGCGGGCCTTGGGCGCAGTCGGCTTGGACGCGGCCGCCTTGGCGGACTTGCGGCCGGCCTTGACCTCGGGCTCGGGCGCCGGAGCGGCCACCGCGGTCACCGAGGGGATGGCCTCGAGCTTCAGCTCGTCCTTGCCGTCCTCGCCGGGGCCGACGGTCACCTTGACCACGCCGCCGCGCTTCAGCTTGCCGAAGAGGACCTCGTCGGCGAGCGGCTTCTTGATGTGCTCCTGAATGACGCGGCCGAGCGGACGGGCACCCATCTGGCGGTCGTAGCCGTGGGTGGCGAGCCAGTCGGTCGACGCCTGGTCGAGCTCGAAGGTGACGTTGCGGTCGGCGAGCTGCGCCTCGAGCTGCATCACGAACTTGGAGACGACCTGACGGATCACCTCCATCGGCAGGTTCTGGAAGGTCACCACCGCGTCGAGACGGTTGCGGAACTCCGGCGTGAAGAGGCGGTTGATCGCCTCGGTGTCGTCGCCCTTGCGCTCGACCCGGTTGAAGCCGATCGGCGCACGGGCGAGATCGGCGGCGCCCGCATTGGTCGTCATGATCAGAATGACGTTGCGGAAGTCGACCTTCTTGCCGTTGTGGTCGGTCAGGCTGCCGTGGTCCATGACCTGCAGCAGGATGTTGAAGAGGTCCGGATGGGCCTTCTCGATCTCGTCGAGCAGCAGGACGCAATGGGGATGCTGGTCGATGCCGTCGGTCAGCAGGCCGCCCTGGTCGAATCCGACGTAGCCGGGGGGCGCGCCGATGAGGCGGCTGACGGTGTGGCGCTCCATGTATTCCGACATGTCGAAGCGCAGCATCTCGACGCCGAGCAGGGTGGCGAGTTGCTTGGCGACTTCCGTCTTGCCGACGCCGGTCGGGCCGGCGAAGAGGTAGGAGCCGATCGGCTTCTCCGGTTCGCGTAAGCCCGCACGGGCGAGCTTGATGGCGGAGGCCAGCGCCTCGATCGCCTTGTCCTGACCGTAGACGACGCGCTTGAGGTTGGCGTCGAGATGGGCGAGCACCTCGGCGTCGTCCTTGGAGACCGACTTCGGCGGGATCCGCGCCATGGTGGCGATCGTCTCTTCGATCTCCTTGACGCCGATCACCTTGCGCCGCTTGTGCTCCGGCACCAGCATCTGCGCCGCGCCGCTCTCGTCGATCACGTCGATCGCCTTGTCGGGCAGCTTGCGGTCGGAGATGTAGCGTGCCGCCAGTTCCACCGCCGCCTTGACGGCGTCGTTGGTGTAGCGGACGTGGTGATGCTCCTCGAAATAGGGCTTGAGCCCCTTGAGGATCTCGATCGCGTCGGGAACGGTCGGCTCGTTGACGTCGATCTTCTGGAAGCGGCGGACGAGCGCCCGGTCCTTCTCGAAGAACTGACGGAACTCCTTGTAGGTGGTCGAGCCGATGCAGCGCACGGTGCCCGAGGAAAGGGCAGGCTTGAGCAGATTGGAGGCATCCATCGCGCCGCCCGAGGTCGCACCGGCGCCGATCACCGTGTGGATCTCGTCGATGAACATGATGGCGCCGGGGTATTCCTCGATCTCCTTCACGACCTGCTTCAGCCGCTCCTCGAAGTCGCCGCGATAGCGGGTGCCGGCGAGCAGCGCGCCCATGTCGAGGGCGAAGACCGTGGCGCCGAGCAGCACGGCGGGAACGTCGCCCTCGACGATGCGGCGGGCGAGACCTTCGGCGATCGCCGTCTTGCCGACGCCGGGATCGCCGACATAGAGCGGATTGTTCTTGGAGCGGCGGCAGAGCACCTGGATGGTGCGCGAAATCTCGGCATCGCGCCCGATCAGCGGGTCGATCTTGCCCTTCTTGGCCTTCTCGTTGAGGTTGACGCAATAGGCCTCGAGGGCGTCGGTCTTCTTCTTGGTCTCCGCGGCATTTTCGGTGGTCGACATGTCTTCCTCCGCTCCGCGAGGAGGCTTCGCCTCCGACATGCCGGCCCGCTTGGCGATGCCGTGGCTGATGTAGTTGACCGCGTCGTAGCGGGTCATGTCCTGCTCTTGCAGGAAATAGGCCGCATGGCTCTCGCGTTCGGCGAAGATGGCGACGAGCACGTTGGCGCCGGTCACTTCCTCGCGACCGGAGGACTGGACATGGATCACCGCGCGCTGGATGACGCGCTGGAAGCCCGCCGTGGGCTTGGCCTCGTCGTCGCCGTCGGAGACGAGATTGTCGAGCTCGGTGTCGAGATATTCGACGAGGTTGCGCTTCAGGATGTCGAGATCGACGTTGCAGGCGCGCATGACGGCGCCGGCATCCTGGTCCTCGATCAGCGACAGCAGGAGGTGTTCGAGCGTGGCGTATTCGTGATGACGTTCGTTGGCGAGATGGAGGGCGTTGTGAAGGGCCTTTTCCAGGCTGCGCGAGAAGGACGGCACGTGGGGAACCTCACTGCTTTTCCATGACGCACTGCAGCGGATGCTGGTTCTTGCGGGCGAAGTCCATCACCTGGGTGACCTTGGTCTCGGCCACTTCGTAGGTGAAGACGCCGCACTCCCCCACACCGTGGTGGTGGACGTGCAGCATGATGCGGGTCGCCTCTTCACGGCCCTTGGAAAAGAAGCGCTCGAGGACCGCCACGACGAATTCCATCGGCGTGTAGTCGTCGTTCAGCAGCAGCACGCGGTACATGCTGGGCCGCTTCACCTTCGGTCGCGTCTTCGTCACCACGCCGAGATCGGGATCGTCTTCGCCGGGGTGACGGGGGTCCTGTGCCATGAGCTTCTTCGACACGCATCGCTTCGCCGTCGAACGCTCGTCCGGAGCGGATACGGCAGGGGTTGAACGTGGCCCGAAGGCCGGTGAGACGTCCTGAAACGCCGCCCCTCCCGGAGACGCGGCTCCGGTACAGATGGGGATGACATCACCGACATTGTAGGGCATCGCCGCGCACTCGCAACGGCCCGCCGTCGATGTCACCCCCGATCGGGGCGTGAAATGCCATGCATCGTCCGTGCCGCGACGGCGCAGGGTGGAGCCCGAGCGGACACGAAAAAGGCCCGACCGTCGCCGGCCGGACCTCTGATCGCTGGATCGGAGAGCGAGAGCCCTCGACGATCACTTCTTCGGGATGAAGCTCTCGAAGGGCTTGGCGATGTCCTTGGCGATGTCGGTGTAGAGCTCGCCGATCTTGGTCGACTGGGCGACGAGGCCTTCGTAGACCTTCTTGGCGTAGTCCGACTGGATCTCGACGACCTTGTCGAGGCTCTTCGCGCCGGAGAGCTGCTCGAGCAGGGCGGAGCCTTCCTCGAAGGACTTCTTGGAATAGTCGGCCATCTCGGTGGCGATGGTCTGGAGGCCCTTGGAGAGCGTGCCGAAGGCCTTCTGGGCGTTCTCGGCGTTTTCCTTGGCGAGCTTCTGCAGATCTTCGACGGACGTCATCGGGGCTTCCTCCAGTGGGTCGTTCCGCGGCCGGCCACCCCGGTTCGCGGCATCGTCGGCGGTCGCAACCGTTCGGCGATGTTGCGATGCAATATGCCTGCTTTTCGCGCTGCGGTCAATTTCATTTCGCATCGCACAAATGCGTAATTCGTCTTCGCCGGTTTACCGATCATCAACCTCGACGGCGGCATCTTGGAGACTGTGGACGGGAGATCACGCTCGCCGTCGCGTTTCCGGCGTATCGGAGACGCGCGGCCGGCCCTTCGGGGTCGCGACACGGGCAGACCTTCCGATCGAACGGCGTCCGCCAGAAGGCGGACTGCGGCTTCGAGGAATGGAACAGTGCAGTATCCGCGTATCTTCGAGCCGGCGCGTCTCGGCAAGGCGCTCCTGGTCGGCATGGCCCTGTGTCTGGTGACGGTCGGTTCCGCCGAAGCGAAGCGGAAGATCCGCCATCCGCATCAGAGTCACAGCGTCTCCCGCTCGTCTCGCGACGACGGCGGCATCACCTCGTCGCCGCGTTACGCGGCCTTCGTGATCGACGACAAGACCGGCCGCGTTCTCTACGCCAAGAACGAGAACGAGCTGCGCCACCCGGCCTCGCTGACCAAGATGATGACGCTCTACGTCCTGTTCGAGGACCTCGAGCGCCGCCGCTTCACGCTCGGTTCGCGCTTCACCGCCTCGGCCAAGGCGGCGGCGCAGTCGCCCTCGAAGCTCGGCATCCGCCCCGGTCAGACCATTTCCGCCGAAGACGCCATCCGCGCGCTCGTCACCCGGTCGGCCAACGACGTCGCCGTGACCATCGCCGAGAACGTCGCCGGCACCGAACAGGCCTTCGCCAAGCGCATGACCGCGACCGCGCGGCGCATCGGCATGAGCCGCACCACCTTCCTCAACGCCTCCGGCCTGCCCAACGCCGACCAGTGGACCACCGCCAAGGACATCGTCACGCTCGGTCGGGCGCTGCAGGAGCGCTTCCCGGTCTACTATCGCTACTTCAACACGCGCTCCTTCGCCTGGGGCGGCGAGGTGATCGGCAATCACAACCGTCTGCTCGGCCGCATCGACGGTGTCGACGGCATCAAGACCGGCTACACTCAGGCCTCGGGCTTCAATCTCGTCACGTCGATCCGCCGCGACGGCCGCCACGTCGTCGCCTCGGTGCTCGGCGGTTCGTCGGGCCGCGAGCGCGACGACCACATGGCGTCGCTGCTGGCCCGCCACATCGGCTCGGCCTCGGCCGGCGCCAAGGTGTCGTCGGTGCTGCGGCTCGGCAAGTCGGCCGACGCCTCGGACGATTTCGGCGCCGACGACTACGTCGCGGCCGATCCGATCGCCACCGCCTCGATCCCGCCGGCTTCGGCGGCGCCGGTCGCCCTGCCCGTCCCGACGCCGCCGGTCGTCGCCGAAGCGCCCGCCCCCGCTCCGGCCGCGGCCGCGCCGGCCGAACCGGTCAAGCTCACCGCGCTCGATCAGGCCGCACCGACCGCGCCGATCCCGACCCGCTCGATCAACCGGCCGCGCATCGCCCGCACCGAAGTGATCGATCCCGGTCCGCTGCCGCTCGCCGAGACGCGCGGGTCGAACGATCACGGCGCCGCCGTCGCCATGGCCCGCGCCATCCTGCTGCCGCAGAGCATCACCCAGGCCGCAGCCCGCCCGGCCGCCCCCGCGGCCGAGGCCCGCGTCGCCGCCGTGGCGCCGCGCGCCGCCGAGCCGGAGACGCCGCCGTCGCTCGCCCATGCCACCGTCTCGATGTCGGAAGTGGCGGCGCTGACCACCGGTTCCGTGCCGACCCGTGCCGCCGAGCCCGCTCCGGCGCCGGCCATGGCGCCTGCCGCCCGTTCCGCCGAACCCGCCGTTCCGTCGCGCGCCGTCGAGGCCGCCCGCGCCGGCTGGCTGGTGCAGATCGGCGCCTTCGACGAGGAGACCAAGGCCCGCGCGGCGTTGGTCGACGCACGTATCAAGGGCGGCAAGTCCGTCGCCCTCGCCGATGCCGTCACCGAACAGATCGGCGGCGGCTCGGGCAAGCTGTGGCGGGCCCGTTTCGCCGGCTTCGAAAGCCAGAACGCCGCCGACGGCGCCTGCAAGGCGCTGAAGCGGAAGAAGATCTCCTGCCTCGCCTTGCGTCAGTGACCGGAGGGACCGCGATGATTGCCGATCAGACGATCCTTGGCGGCGTTGATCTCCGCGGCGAGGAAGTTCGACCCGCCCCGGTCCGGGTGCACGGCCTTCATGAGCCGTCGGTGAGCAGCCCGCACTTCGGCTTCCGAAGCGCCTGGGCGAAGGCCGAGAATCTGATGGGCCTCCTCGTCGGTCATCGCGCCCGGGCGCGCCGGACGGGACTGCCCCGGTGCCGCGTCCTGGTCAACGTGCTGACGCCAGAGGGGCACCCGGCGGTCGAGATACGCCTCCAGCAGTGAACGGCCGTCGGGATCGAAGGCGATGTCGCTCCGGAGCGCGAACAGATCCTCGACCGACAGATGCGCCAGTTCCCGACCCTCGAAGCGACCGGCGAGGACGCGGCCCGACAGGATGCCGCTGCCCCGGTCGATCTCGACCTCGAGCGCGGCGGTGCGGATCATCGCCCTCGCCCCGGCATCGCGGCGGCCGGCGCCGAAGAGATCGCCCCAGCGACCGAGAAACGGCCTGACCCAGCGGGCATAGCCGCCGGCGGCGGGACCGGCCACCATCAGCGCGAAGACGAAGAAGGGCAGCGCCGCCAGGAACTTGCCGGTGACGAGCAAGACCACCGCGAAGGCCATCAGCGCGGCGCCGCCGGCACGGCGCAGCTTCGACTCCATGGTCGAGCGCTCGCCCGAGAACACCGATTGCGCCAGGACGGCCAGCCCCACGGCCAGCGCCAACGCCAGGAACGTCGCATTCATCTTGTCGTCCGCATCCCCGAACCGCTTCGCCACCCAAGGCATAGCATCCCCGCGCCGGGCACGCAGCCCCGCGGACCGGCGACGTGCTACCAAGACCGGCACGATCGCGACGGCCGCGACAGGACGCCGCCGCGGCACGGTCTCATTCGTTCGTTTCAATCGATGAGATCGGACTGGAATCGGAAGCTCGCTTCCGACATAGTGCCGCACTGCAACAAAGCGGGTCCCGGCCGCGCCCCGGAAGGACGACGGCGACCCGATCGCGCAACGAAGGTCGAGAGACTCATGTCCGGACAGTCCATGCCGTCGCCTGCCGCCCGTCCCGCCGTCGTGCGGACGATCGCCGATCTCCGCGCCCAGGTCGCGCGCTGGCGCAAGGCCGGCGAGACCGTCGCCATGGTGCCCACCATGGGCGCGCTGCATGCCGGCCATCTGGCGCTGGTCGCCGAAGGCCTGAAGCGCGCCGACCGCGTCGTCGTGTCGATCTTCGTCAACCCGACGCAGTTCGCTCCGCACGAGGACTTCCAGACCTATCCGCGCACCGAGACCGCCGACGTCGAGAAGCTCTCGACGCTTTCCGCCGACCTCGTCTTCGCGCCGTCGGCGCTGGAGATGTACCCGCTCGGCAACGCCACCCGCATCGAGATGGGCGGGCCGGCGAAGGGGCTCGAGACCGACTTCCGGCCGCACTTCTTCGGCGGCGTCGCCACCGTCGTCTCCAAGCTGCTGATCGCCTGCGGCCCCGACGTCGCGCTTTTCGGCGAGAAGGACTATCAGCAGCTCGCCGTGGTGCGCCGCATGGCGGCCGATCTGGTGCTGCCGGTCGAGATCGTCGGCGCCGCCACGGTGCGCGAAGCCGACGGGCTCGCCCTGTCGTCGCGCAACGCCTATCTCTCGGCCGAGGAGCGGGCGATCGCGCCGCGGCTCGCCGCCGAGATGAACCGCGTCGCCGAGACGGTGCGGGCGGGCGGCGACGCCGCCGCCGCCGAGAAGGCCGCCGGTGAGGCGCTGCTTTCGGCCGGTTTCCGCCAGATCGACTATGTCGCGGTGCGCAATGCCCAGACGCTCGAGGCGCCCTCGGGCGAGGCGGGTGAGCCGCTGCGCGTGCTGGTCGCCGCCTGGCTCGGCAAGACGCGACTGATCGACAACCGCGCCGTCTGATCGCGACGCACGGACACATCGAGGCCTCGGATGCCCATACGGGTTTCCGGGGCCTCTCGTTTTCGGGTCAGCGGCTGATGGTGGTGCCGAGGCGGACCGAGGAACGGCTGCCGGAGAGCGTCACGGCGGTGTCGCCCTTCGTCCATTTGACGCCGCCGGCGAAGCTGCGGTTCCAGCCCGGCTCCTCCTTCTCGACGCGATCCGGCAACGTGCCCTTGGGGCGCAGCGGGCCTTCGAGCGGCGTTGGCGCCTCGGGAAGCGTCGCGACGTCGGCCGGCTGTTCGCCGGTGCCGTCCGGCGCGGCGACGGTCGCCGCATCGTCCGTCGTCCCTTCGGCGGGAGCCGCGGCATCGGTCTGCACCGGCGCCGGGGTGGATCCGACCGGCGGCAGCGGCGTCACCTCGAACTCGGAACGCGGCGCCGGCTCGTCGGCGCGGGCCGGCAGGGCGGCGGCGAGGACGAGGGCGAGGACGGCCGAGAGGCGAACGAGGGCGACGGCTGGCAAGGGGCGATCTCCGTGAGGTCGCGGCGACAGTGACCGCCGATCGTGGCGATCCTCGGGCGTCAGTGACGCGCCGTGGCGGCGAAGCCGGCGGAGACCTCGCCGGAAACCGTGACGGTGGTGTCGCCGTTCTGGAAGACCAGCTTTCCGTCGGGCGAGCGTGTCCAGCCCGAGCCGTTCGACCGGCCGACGGGCTTCAGCGGCGTCTCGACCTTCGCCTTGGGACGCAGGCGGCTCGACGGATCGGCGTGAGGGGGCTCGGCGGCCTGCGCGGACGCGGCGAGGAGGCCGCCGACGGCGAGCAGGCCGACGACGAGAGCGAGGCGGAACCGGACGAGGCGGATGGCGGACAAGGGACGCACTCCTTCACGACGGGAACCGTCGTGCCACGCGAACGTGGCGAGGATTGGACGTCAGAGCAAGCCGAGGCCGGCGAGTTCGCGCAGGAATTCGATCGGCAGGTCGGCGGTCCCCTCGCCGATCAGGTCGCGCGGCGCGACGGCGGGGTCGAAGTAGCGCCAGCCCTGGAACGGCCTGTAGGGCCGCGCCTCGACTTCGATCGGCTTGCCGGAGAGCACGATGTCGCAATGGCCGACGCCGGCCTCGTCCTTGACGGCGCGCAGTTCGAGGATCGCCTCGCGGACGCGGATCTGACCCTTGATGATCCAATAGAGCGAGCCGCCGTCGAGGATCTCGTCGACCCTCTTCGGCATCATCCGCGTGCGGTGGATATGGACCGGCTCGAGGCCGCGACGCCGTTTCTCGGCGATGGTCGCGTCGATCCAGTCGACGAGATCGGCGATCCCGTCGCAACCGACGCAGAGCTTGACGAGATGAAGCGGCATTCGTCCTCCTCGAGAGGCGGACGAGACTAGCGCCGGCGGCAGACCGACGCCACCGATCGATGGCCGCCGTCCACCGGCGATGGTCCCTTGCTCATGCCGAGCCGATGAAGTTCGGACTTTCGGCCTCCGTTCGGCTTCACCCTGAGGTGCTCGCGAAGCGAGCCTCGAAGGGCGAGGCCCCGACGGGCCGTGCCTTTCGGCCCTTCGCACTTCGAGGCCCGGCTACGCCGGGCACCTCAGTATGAAGGGCCTCCACGAAAGGCCGAGAGACGGAACATCGCCCCCACCTCACTCGGCGAAGTCGATCTCGTCGTCGGCGACGAAGGCGGTCTCGGCCGCGGCCCCCGTCGCCCAGGCGGTGACCGCCGGCAGGGCGAAGAGCGCGTCCATCCAGGCCCGCGTCGGCGCCGACACCGGCCAGGAATAGCCGGCGAGGCGGTAGGCGACGGGGGCATACATGGCGTCGGCGGCAGAGAAGTCGCCGTAGAGGAAGGGGCCGGCGGCGCCGAAACGGCCGCGCGCCTCGGCGATCAGCGCCTCGATGCGAGCGACGTCGCGCGCCGCCGCAGCGCCACCCCAGTCGCGCCAGGGGAAGGTGCGCCGCAGGTTCATCGGGCAGGACGAACGCAGGGCCATGAACCCGGCGTGCATCTCGTTCGCGATGGCACGGGCATGGGCGCGGGCGAGGCGATCCTTCGGCCAGATGGCGAGATCGGGGCGGCTCTCGGCCCAGTATTCGATGATCGCCAGCGTCTCCCAGACCTTCGCCTCGCCGTCGATCAGGCAAGGCACGCGACCCGACGGCGACCATTGCAGGATGTCGGCCTTCAGCGTCGGGCTGGCGAGATCGATCGGGATCTCGTCGAAGACGATGCCGAAATGGGTCGCGACCAGCCACGGGCGCAGCGACCACGAGGAATAGCGCTTGTTGGCGAGGACCAGCTTCGGGCGCGACATGGGGAACCTCCGTCGTTCGTCGCCGGCACCCTCGCGCCGTCGCGCGACCACGTCCAACGGATTGTCCTGACGAGGGTCATCACGCGGATTGATCGATCGCCGATCGGTGGTTACATGGCTGCGACTTTCGGCTTATGAAGACGTCATGCTTCAGTTCTCCACGCTCGACTACGTCGCCCTCGTCTGGTTCCTCACCGCCTGGCTCGGTTTCGGGCTGGTCGTCGACGCCACCCATCTCGCCGGACCGTCGCTGACCCAGCTGATGGACCGCGAGCGGCGGGCGTGGATGGAGGTGGTGCGGCTGCGCGACAACCGGATCGTCGACAGCGCCATCATGTCGAGCCTGCAGAACGGCACCGCCTTCTTCGCCTCGTCGTCGATGATCGCGCTCGGCGGCTCGTTCACGCTGCTGAACCAGACCGACCGGATGATGGAGATCTTCTCCGATCTGCCGTTCCACGTCGCGGTGTCGCGCGGCATGCTCGAGACCAAGATCGTCGGTCTGGTGGCGATCTACGGCTACGCCTTCTTCAAGTTCGGCTGGTCCTACCGGCTGTTCAACTATTCGGCGATCCTGATCGGCTCGATCCCGCTCGCCCGCGACGCCGAGACCGCCGAGAGCTGGGGCGCCGCGCGCCGTGCCGCCGAGATGCAGATCGACGCCGGCCACCATTTCCACTGGGGGCTCCGGGCGCTGTTCTTCTCGATCGGCTTCTTCGGCTGGTTCGTGAACGCCACCGTCTTCATCCTGGCGACGACGGTCGTGCTGCTGGTGCTGTCGCGCCGGCAGTATCTGTCGCGGGCAAGGGCGGCGCTGATCGCCTCGGACGGCGCGTCGGCGGCACTGCCTCAGGGCGAGGGAAACAGCGCCGACGAGCGGCCGAGCAGCCGGTAGAGCGCGAGCCCGGTCCATTCCCGCGCCACCACGTCGACGACCTGCAGCCGGGTGCCCGGCGCGGTGTTGTAGGACCTGTGCGCCCAGGTCTCGCCGAGCGACGGCCAGGCGACGATGCCGTCCCAGCCGGCGGCGCGGAAGGCGCCGATCGACCGCGGCATGTGCCAGGCCGGCGTCACCAGATACCAGCGGGCGCCGGGGCGCGGGGAGATCATGGCGTGGGAGAGTTCGCCCTCCTCCCAGGTGGTGCGGGCGCGGGAGAGCAGGATGATGCGGTCTTTGGCGACGCCGGCTTCCTCGAGCAGGCGGGCGAGCGAGGCGGCGGAGGAATAGTCGCCGCCGTCGGCGCCGACCGGGCCGTCGCCCGTCGTCATCACCGGCACGTTCGGATAGCGCTTCGCCAGCCGTGCCGCCTCGACCACCGCCTCGGCGCCGATGTGATACTTCGTCGCCCCGGTGCGCATCTCGGCGATCGAATCGACGCCGCCCCCGAGCAGGAAGATGCCCTCGGGCGGCGGTGCGTCGGCCGCCGGTCTCGGGAAGCGCAGCTCGAGCGGGCGGGCGATCCAGGTGCCGAAGGGCGTCAGCGTCATCGTGACCAGCGCCGCGACGCCGACAACGGCCATGATCCGCCCGGCACGGACGAGGCCCGGCCGACGAGCGACCAGCAGAGCCGCGACGCCGATCCCCGCCAAGACGAGCGCGATCAGCGAGGGAAACAGCAGCCAGCCGACGAGTTTGCCGAATTGGTAGGCCATGCGTCTCGCCCCCGAAAAGGCCCCGCGCGGGGCCGGACGTGCGAAGGGGCCCGGAAGGGCCCCTTCTCATCATGCCATGGCGGCGTCGATCAGGCGACTTCGCCGATCGTCTTCACGATCTTCTCGACCAGGCCGTAGGCGATCGCCTCGTCCGGGCCCATCCAGAAGTCGCGGTCGGTGTCCTTGGCGATGCGCTCCAGCGACTGGCCGGTGGCATCGGCGAAGATCTGGTTCAGGCGGTCGCGCATCTTGATGATCTCGCGCGCCTGGATCTCGATGTCGGTGGCCGGGCCACCGGCGCCGCCGGACGGTTGATGCAGCAGGAAGCGGGTGTTGGGCAGGCAGAAGCGACGCTCCTTCGGCACCGACACGTAGATCAGCGCACCGGCCGAGGCGACCCAGCCGACGCCGACCATGTTCACCGGCACGCCGATGAAGGCGATCATGTCGTGGATCATGTCGCCGGACTCGACGTGACCGCCGGGCGAGCAGACGATGACGTTGATCGGGTCCTTCGACACCTGCGACAGAGCCAGCAGGCGGGCGGTGACGTCGCGGGCCAGCTCCTGGGTGATCGAACCGGTGATCAGAACGGTACGGCTGTCGAAGAGGTGCTTGTCGACCGGGACGGACTGCGGCGTCTTGGTCTTCTCTTCCTCTTCCTCTTCCTCGTCGAGGCGCGTGTACCAGTAGGTCTTGGGGGTCTTGATCATGGCGCTTCCCGAATGAGAGCGTTGCGAGTGGGTTGCCCCTAGATGTAGTGACCGACGGGCGCCCTGTCGAGGCCGCTTTCCCGGCGAAGGGCTCCGGCACGTTTCGTGGTGAACGCATCGACGCCGTCGCGCGACCAAGAGACGACGGGCGCCGGACCGATGGGCGGGGCGCGCCCGAGGAGGTCGTCTCATGTGGGATTTTTCGATACTTCGCGCGGTCGGACTGGTCCTGAAGACCTGGCCCTTCACCGTTCTGCGGCTGATCGTCTGGGGCACGGTGACCGGCGCGATCGTCGCGTCGATGGGGGTCGGCGCCGGTCTCGGCTGGGGCGTCGGCCATGTCGGCGACGCCGACTTCCGTCATGCCGCGACCTTCTGGGGCGGTCTCGCCGGTCTCGGCGCGGCGTCGATCACGATCTGGGGCTTGCGCGAATATCTCCTCTACCTGACGACCGCCGGCCACGTCGCGGCGCTGGCGACCGCGGCCGCCGGGCGGCCGATGCCCTCGGGCGTCGATCAGGTGCGATTCGCGTTGGCCGAAGCGAAGACGCGATTCGGCGAGATCCATCTGCTCTTCGTGCTCGATCAGGCGGTGAAGGGCGCCGTCGGCGCGGTAACGGGCCTCGTATCGGGCATTGCCGCCTTCACCGGGGCGCCCGGCCTCGAGGGGCTGGCGCGGTTGGTCGGCGCGGTCGTGCGCATGTCGACCACCTTCGTCGACGAGCTGGTGCTCGCCCGCGACATCCGCATCGGCTCGGACGACCCCTGGACAACCGCGCGGCAGTCGGTCGTGCTCTATGCCCAGAATGCGACGGTCGTGTTGAAGAACGCCGTGTGGCTGACGCTCTTCCGTTGGCTGGCGGCGGTCGTCATCTTCCTTCTCGTGATGGGACCGGCGGCGGCGCTCGTGTGGTTCGCACCGGGCTCGGGGCCGGGCTGGACCTTCCTCGCCGCGCTGATCCTGACCGTCGGGCTGCAGAAGTCGCTGATCGACCCGTTCTGCATCGCCTGCCTGATGGAAGTGTGGGAGCGCCGCATCGAGGGCCAGACGCCCGACCCGGCGTGGGACGCGCGTCTCGCCGAGGTCTCGGAAGCCTTCCGCGGCATCGTCGCGCGGGCGCGGTCGGCCTTCGCGTGAGGGGAGCATACCTAGTTGGGGCGATGCTCCGATGCAGGCTTGCGAGACCCGAAGGCCGGCGCCGCATCGTCCCCTCCCCCCTCGAGGGGGAGGGTCAGGGAGGGGGGCATGCAGCCTCCCTGCAACGGTAGCGCCCGATCGAGGCGCCGTCCCCCCCTCTCTGTCTCTCCCCCTCGAGGGGGGAGAGAACCGGATGCCACGGTCTTCGGATCGCGGCTCTCGGGATCGGGGCGGCGGCGCCGCGCGCGCCTCAGGCGGTGCGTTCGAACAGCTGGCGGCCGATCAGCATGCGGCGGATCTCGCTGGTGCCGGCGCCGATCTCGTAGAGCTTGGCGTCGCGCAGCAGGCGGCCGGTCGGGCTCTCGCTGACGTAGCCCATGCCGCCGAGCAGCTGGATCGCGTCGAGCGCCGCCTTGGTGGCGCGTTCGGCGGCGAACAGGATGGCACCGGCGGAATCCTCGCGCGTCGTACGGCCGCGGTCGCAGGCCTTGGCGACGGCATAGACATAGGCGCGCGCCGCATTGAGTTCGACATACATGTCGGCGACCTTGGCCTGGACCAGCTGGAACGTGCCGATCGGCGCGCCGAACTGCTGGCGCTGGTGGATGTAGGGTAGCACCACGTCGAGCGCCGCCTGGGCGAGGCCGAGGGGGCCGGCGGCGAGCACGGCGCGTTCGTAGTCGAGGCCCGACATCAGCACGGCGACGCCGCGGTTGAGTTCGCCGACGATGTTCTCGGCCGGCACCTCGCAGTCCTCGAACACCAGTTCGCCGGTCTCCGAACCACGCATGCCGAGTTTGTCGAGCTTCTGGGCGACGGAGAAGCCCTTGAAGCCCTTCTCGACCAGGAAAGCGGTGATGCCCTTGGGGCCGGCGGACGGATCGGTCTTGGCATAGACGATCAGCGTGTCGGCCGACGGACCGTTGGTGATCCACAGCTTGGTGCCGTTGAGGACGTAGCGATCGCCGCGCTTCTCGGCCTTGAGCTTCATCGACACGACGTCGGAGCCGGCACCGGGCTCGGACATGGCCAATGCGCCCAGATGTTCGCCGGTGATCAGCTTGCCGAGGTAACGCTCCTTCTGCGCGTGCGTGCCCCAACGGCGCAGCTGGTTGACGCAGAGGTTGGAATGGGCGCCGTAGCTGAGGCCGATCGAGCCGGAGGCGCGGGAGACTTCCTCCAGCGCGATGCAGTGTTCGAGATAGCCGAGGCCGGAGCCGCCCCACTCCTCTTCCACGGTGATGCCGTGGAGGCCGAGGGCGCCCATTTCCGGCCACAGCTCGCGGGGGAACCAGTCCTCGCGATCGACCTTGTCGGCGAGCGGCGCGATGCGCTCCGACGCGAAGCCGCGCACCGTGTCGCGCAGCATCTCGGCGGTCTCGCCGAGGTCGAAGTCGAAGAGCGAACCGGTGTTCGGAATCATGAGCGTCTCTCCCCGCGCCCGGATCCTCTTCGTCGGGATCTCGGTCTCCAGGCATTATCGAACGGTCGTTTGTTTTTTGTCAATCGGTGATAGGGCGGGGGCGCGGGAAGAGTTCGGGCGAAGGCGCGGCGGGCTCGCGGGCGATCACCCCGGGGCATTTCACGCGATGTGGTACCACCACGTCGCGAACCCCAGCACGGCGAAGAAGCCGACGCAGTCGGTGACGGTCGTCACGAAGACGCCGGAGATCACCGCCGGGTCGCCGCCGAGCTTGTCGACCGCCAGCGGGATGCCGACGCCGGCGAGGCCCGCGGCGATCAGGTTGGTCACCATCGCCCCGCCGATGACGAGGCCGAGCTGCGGGTCGCGGTACCAGCCCCAGACGCTCGCGCCGACGATCACCGCGAAGGCGAGACCGTTGAGGAAGGCGACCATGACCTCGCGATTGAAGAAGCGGGTGATGTTGAGGCTGCCGACCTCGCGGGTGGCGAGCGCGCGCACCGCGACGGTCATCGTCTGGGTGGCGGCGACGCCGCCCTGCCCCGCCACCACCGGCCCCATGGCGGCGAGCGCGACGATCTTGGCGATCGTATCCTCGAAGAGGCCGATGACGGAGGCCGCGAGGAAAGCCGTCAGCAGGTTCACGAAGAGCCAGGCGAAGCGGTTCTTGGTCGTGGTGGCGACGCTGTCGGAGATCTCTTCGTCGCCGACGCCGGCCAGAGCGCGCATGTCCTCTTCGGCCTCTTCCTCGACGACGTCGACCACGTCGTCGGCGGTGACGACACCGACGAGGCGCTCGTTCTCGTCGAGAACCGGCAGCGAGATGAGGTTGTAGTGGGTGAAGCGGCGGGCGACGTCCTCGCGGTCCTCGTCGACATGGGCGGTGATGCGATCCTCGTCGACGAGATCGCCCATCGCCACCATGCGCTTGGAGCGCAGCAGCCGATCGAGCGCCACCGTGCCGACGAGGCGGAAGCCGGCGTCGACGACGTGGACCTCGTAGAAGTCCTCCGGCAGGTCCTCGGTCTCGCGGCAGTAGTCGATCACCTGCCCCACCGTCCAGATCGGCGGCACGGCGATGAACTCCGTCTGCATCAGACGGCCGGCGGATTCCTCCGGATAGTCGAGCGAGCGGACGAGACCGACGCGCTCGGCGACCGGGATGCGGCCGAGGATCGCCTCGCGGTCCTCGTCGTCGAGGTCCTCGAGGATGTGGACCGCGTCGTCCGAATCGAGGTCGCGCACGCCCTCGACGACGGTGTCCTGCGGCAGGTCCTCGATCAGCTGGACGCGGACCGTCTCGTCGAGGTCGACGAGGGCGGAGAAGTCGAAGTCGTCGCCCATCAGGCGGACGAGTTCGGGCCGCTGGTCGGCGGTCAGCGCGCCGAGCAGCGCCGCGAGGTCGGATTCGTGCAGGTCGGCGGCGAGGTCGTGCAGCCGGTCGACGTCCTGCGCCTCGATCGCCGCGGCGACGGCGGCGCGGAAGGCGCGCGTGAGGTCGCCGTCCTCGTCGTGCGACGGCGGATGTTCGTCGAGCACGGCCTCGTCGACCGGGCGGTCGGATGTGGTCTCGACCGTCGCCTCGTCCGCGACGGGCGCCGCCGGCTCTGGGGCGGGCGCGTCGGGACGGGGCGCGACACGCGCCTTTTCCTCGTCGGTCATGCTGCCCTCCCGCTCGTCGGCGGCCCGGCGCCGCCGCTCCGATCTAGCCCCGTCGAAGGCATCGCGCCAGCGCAAAAAACGCATGCCGTCGCCTTTGGCGAGTCGTCCGCGCAGGCCGGCGATCCGGATCGTCGGCTCGGCGGAGATTCCCTTCGATTTCGCCATTGTCCGGCCATTTCATCGCGTCAGAGTGTGACCTCGTTAACGCGGCGTTGAGAAAATCGGCGCCAGCATGCTTAACGAGACCTTGCGCGCGGAGGTGGTTCGGCGCATCCCGAATGTCGCACCACGACAGGCGGGACGAACCCGATGCGTCGCGAGCGTCTCCACGAGAGCGTCGCGCGCCGGAAAGGTCGCGACGGCGTCGTCGTTTCGACCGACCGCCCGTACGGGGCGAGGTTGCGGAGAAGATCATGCGTCGTTCGATCGCGCGGACAGCGTCCGCCATCATCGGTGGAACCCTCGTCTGCGGCGTCGCCGGCGCGGCGCTCGCGCAGGACGGGGCTCCGGTCCTGCTCGGCGTTCCGCAGCGCCCGGCCGCTGCCGCGCAACCCGCCGTGCCGGCCAAGCCGAAGGTCGCGACGCCCGCCGGCGCCGTCAAGCCCGTGGCCGCCGCCAAGCCGGCGAAGACGACTGCCAAGCCCGGCACGCCCGCCGCCAAGCCCGTGGCCGCCGCCAAGCCTCCGAAGCCGGCCAAGCCCACGGTCGACGCCGCAGCGGCCGCCGCCGCCAAGCTCGCCGCAATGACCGGCCAGGCGACGCCGCCGAAGCACGACCACGTCTTCGAGCAGCCGAAGCAGACGGCTTGCGCCAACCCGAACGCCATCGGCGTCTCGCGCGTCATGAAGGTCGACACCACCGGCGGCTACTACGTCGGCACGACCTATCGCAAGCGCCTGCCGCTCGAGCCGAAGGAGGTCGTGCTGACCTTCGACGACGGCCCGATGGCCGGCCGCACCGACCGGGTGCTGAAGGCGCTCGACGAGGAATGCACCAAGGCGACGTTCTTCATCGTCGGCCAGATGGCGAAGGCCTATCCCGAGACGCTGCGCAAGACCGCGGCGGCCGGCCACACCATCGCCTATCACACCATGACCCACCCGCTCGGCCTCAACAAATGGCCGCTGGAGAAGGCGCAGAACGACGTGCGCAGCGGCTGGCAGACGGTCGACCAGATCCTCTACGGCCAGGTCGCCGACCATCCGGCGACGCCGTTCTTCCGCTATCCGGGCCTGTTCAACTCGCGGCCGTTGAACGACTGGTTCAACAGCCTGAACATGGGCGTGTGGACGATCGATGCCGCCGGCAACGACTGGCTGCGCGGCTACATCACCATGGCCGACGGCCCCAACGTGATGAACGAGGCACTGAAGGAGCTCGAGGCGCGTCAGGGCGGCATCCTGCTCCTGCACGACATCAAGGACTCCTCGTCCTCGATCGTCGGGCCGCTGCTCAAGGAGCTGAAGGCCCGCGGCTTCAAGATCGTCCAGATCCAGCCGAAGAATCCGCCGCCGAAGCTGGTCGGAGGCCCGATCAAGGGCGTGATGCCGACGGTCGCCGAAACGACCGGCCCGGTCGAGCAGCGTGCGCTCGAGAACTTCGACGCCACCCGCCAGCTGGCGCAGATCGGCGAAGGCCGCACCGGCAAGACCTCGACGGCGCCGCTGCCGGTCTATGGTGCCGCCGCCAGGCCCGCCACCGTCGCGGCCGCCCCGGCCGTCGCCGCCGCGGCGCCCAAGCCGGTGATCCTGCCGCCCACCCCGGCGCGCGCCGAGGAGCCGGAGACCACCGCCACGGTACCGGCGAAGCACGAGGAAGGCTGGTTCTCCTCCACCGCCTCGTCCTTCAAGGGGCTGGGCGGCGCGCTCGGCCTGTGGTGAGGCGTGGCCCTCGTCACCCCTTTTCCGACGCCGCCGGCCCGCCCGGCGGCGTTTCGCGTTTCCGCCACCGTCAGAGAGTTCGACCGCCGATGATCGCCCTCGCCGCCCGCGCCGTCGCCCTCGCAGCCCTCGCCGTCCTGCCGCTCGTCACGGCGGTGTCGGCGCAAGCCGCGAGTTGTCCGCGCGCCGGAACGCTCGGGGTGTCGCGCGTGCTCCCCGTCGCCGTCGGGCCGGAGGGGCTCTTCGTCGGCACCAAGAGCTATCCGCAGACGCTACCGCTCGGACCGAAGGAGATCGTCCTGACCTTCGACGACGGTCCGGCCGGCAAGACCACCGACGCGGTGCTGACAGCCCTCGAGGCGGAATGCGTGAAGGCGACCTTCTTCGTCGTCGGCGAGATGGCGGCGACCCATCCCGACCAACTCCGGCGGATGGCGGCGGCCGGCCACACCATCGGCCATCATTCTATGACCCACCCGATCATGACGAAGATCGCCGCCGAGAAGGGGCTCGCCGACGTCGAGAAGGGTTTCGAGACGGTCGACCGCATCCTGACGGGCACACACGGGGCGCGGCCGTCGACGCCGTTCTTCCGCTATCCGGGCTTCGCCCCGACGGCGCCGATCGACACGATGCTGAGGGAGAAGCGCGTCGCCGTGTTCGGCGCCGACTTCTGGGGCTCCGACTGGAACCCGTCGACGCCGGAGGCGCTGCTGGCGCTGACGCTCTCGCGCATCGAGGCGCGCGGCTCGGGCATCCTTCTGCTGCACGACATCCACGCCCACACCGCCGCCATGGTGCCGGCGCTGCTCGCGAGCCTGAAGGCGAAGGGCTTCAGGATCGTCCACCTCGTCCCGGCGCCCTGAGACGAGAAAGGCCCCCGCCGCGGGGCGAGGGCCTCGATCGAAAGCGCCGATCGATCCGATCAGCGGCTGATCATGCAGACCTTGCGGCGGCCGTCCGCCGGATCGCCGAAGGTCTCGTTGCCGCAGTAGACGCCGTCGCGAGCGCGGATCGTCGCCCAGCTGCCGCCGACGCCGTAGCGCACGGTCGCGGGGCCGCGGAAGTTGCAGTATTCGCCTTCGCGGGCGCAGTGGGCCCAGCCACCGCCGCCGTAGCCGCCACCGCCGCCCCACTGGGGCGGGGGCGGGGGCGGAGGAGCCCAGCCGCCGCCGTAACCGCCGCCGCCCTGCGCCCTGTAGTAGCAGGCCTTGCGACGGCCTTCGGCCGGATCGCCGAAGACGTTGTTGTTGCAGGGCACGCCGCGATTGGTGTCGACCTCGGCCCAGCCGCCGCCGGCGCCGTAGCGCACGGTCGTGCCGTAGGGCACGCGGCAATAGCCGCCTTCGTTGGCGCAGGGTACCCAGCCACCGCGGCCCTGGGCGAACGCGCCGTCGGCCACGGCCGCCGACAGAATGAGTGTTGCGAACAACGTACGTCCGAGCATGCGGTCCCCTCCACGCGTAACCGGTCCGTTTCTGTCGAACCTCGAAACGAGTTACGACGTCCGCGCGAGGCTCGCAAGTCTCCGCTCGGGCGACGCGGCGATTGACGCACCGTCGCCGGCGGGCGACGTTCGACGGGATCGTGCACAGGGGGAGGGAACGCCGGTGACGAACGTCAGAAACAAGGTCGCCATGGCGGCACTCGCGCTCGCCGGCGCCTGCGCCGGTCTCGGCGTGGCGAGCGCGGCGGCGATGACGCCGCAGCAGTGCATGCAGTTCACCGACTACGCCATGAAGGCGCAGGCGCAGTATTACGCCCGCGGCTGCGCGCCGGTCCGGCAGATGCACGCCGGGCGGGACCAGCACTATCGTTGGTGCATGTCGAACCAGGACGCGGTGGTCCGGGCCGATCTCTCGGCCAAGGCCTCGCTTCTCAAGACCTGCCTCGCCTCGCGGCCGGCACCGCCGCCGGGACCGGGCTTCGGCAGACCGCCGGGCATGCGGCCGCCCTGCGCCTTCATCGCCGGCTATTACAACGGCCGCGCGTCGTCGATCGTCGCGGAGGGCGGCGACCGCATCCGGGTGATCGTGTCGCCGACGCGGCCGATCGCGCGCGGCACCTGCATCGGAAACAAGTTGATCGTCGACTTCACCGACGACCACGTGATCTCCGGCGTCTTCGACGGCCGGGTGATCCGCTGGGACAACCGCACCAACTGGGTCAAGAACTGAGACGGCGGAGGCCGGCGCGGACACCCTCGCGTCGGCGGCCTCGACGACAAAGAAAAACCGGCCCGGAGCCGTTGGGCTGCCGAGCCGGTTTTTTCTTTCCTGGTCCAATCACTCAAGTGATTGGTGCGGCCGAATGGACTCGAACCATCACCCCTCTCGGGACTAGCACCTCAAGCTAGCGCGTCTACCAATTCCGCCACGGCCGCAACCGGAGGAACCTTCGATCGACCGTCGGCCGTTCGAAGTGGCGCTCATGTAACCCATCGGATTTTCGGGATCAAGCACCCACGGGGAAAAATGTGGGAGTAAATTCAACAATGGCGGAAAACCGCCTCAGACGCGGCGCACGTTGTCGCGCGGACGGAAGCCCGGCGAGCGGAACAGCACCTCGGTGATGGCGATGCCGATGCGATCGCCGCGCAGCACCACCTGGCCGGTCGCGACGGGAACGTTGTTGGCGAGAATCTGGACGTCGTCGGTCTCGCGCGCGTCGAGTTCGATCACCGCGCCACGACCCATCCGCAGGACCTGGTGGATCGGGATCTGCGTGGTCCCGAGCACCACCGAAATGTCCACGCCGATGTTGTCGAACGGTGTCATATGGTGTTCTCCTCGCGATGCCCGACGCACCGCCGAACGACAGGCAGAGTGGCAGGGCGGTGGTTAGCGAATGGTAAACGGGCCGTCCCGAAACGACATGACCGCATCCTCCGACACGCAGGCCTCGCCGGCCACCCGCCCCGACCGTGACCATGTCCTCGACGGCACGTTCTTCGCCCGTCCCGGCTCTCCGCCGGTCGCCTGGACCATCGCCGAGGGGCTGACGCCCTATGAGGCCGCCGTCGCCGAGATGGAGGCCCAGGCGGCCGCCATCACCGCAGGCGAGGCATCGGAGCGCGTCTGGCTGGTCGAGCACCCTGCCCTCTACACAGCCGGCACCTCGGCGCATCCGGAAGACCTCGTCGATCCGAATCGCTTCCCCGTGCACACGACCGGCCGCGGCGGCGAATTCACCTATCACGGGCCCGGCCAGCGGGTCGCCTACGTGATGCTGGATCTGACCCGGCGGCGGCAGGACCTGCGCGCCTATGTCGCCGCGCTGGAAGAGTGGATCATCGCCACGCTGTGGGATCACCACGTGCGCGGCGAACGGCGCGAGGACCGGGTCGGCGTCTGGGTGCGTCGGCCGGAGAAGCCGGAGATCGCGCCGGGCGTCGGCGCCGAGGACAAGATCGCCGCCATCGGCATCCGGGTGCGCCGCTGGGTGACCTATCACGGCATCGCGCTCAACGTGGAGCCGGACCTGTCGCATTTCGACGGCATCGTGCCCTGCGGCATCCGCGGTTACGGCGTGACGTCGCTGGTCGACCTCGGCCTGCCGGTGACGATGACCGACGTCGACGTGGTGCTGAGGCGGAACTTCGAGAAGGTGTTCGGGCCGACCGTCGCGGGGTGAGGTCGGCTGCGGCGATCGTCACTCGGAGATGCGAATCAGGAAGCCCGCGGGCGGCGGGTCCTTCTCCTCGTAGCGCTCGAGCACGGCCACGGAGGCCCCCGAGGGGCCGCGGCGGCAGCGGCCGATCATCTCGTCGACCTTGTCGGCGGGACCGTGGAAGACGGCCTCGACGGTGCCGTCACGCAGGTTGCGTACCCAACCGGACAGGCCGAGTTCGCGGGCGCGTCTTTCGATCCAGGCGCGGAAGCCCACGCCCTGCACGCGACCGGAAATGACGATCCTGAACGTCGGCACCTTCGTCTCCCGTCGACGATCGGGGTGCGGCGTCACAACTGCCGGATACCGATCGAAACGACCAATCCATTGATCGTGTTGAAACTTCGTCGATCTCGAATCGACGAGCGAGCGTCGGCGACGAGGCCGACGGGCAAAGGTAAACCGCGGCGGCGCCGTCGCGCCAGCCGTGGAAACCCTGAGACGCAGAACATCTTACCGTGATGAAAGACCTGTCGTCATCGCCCGGCGAAACAATCGCCGACCTCGGCGACGCGGTCGACCACCACTGCGGCGCCGGCCGCCTCGAGCTCGTCGCGGCCGCCGAAACCCCAGGCGACGCCGATGGTCGCGAGGCCCGCCGAACGGGCGCCGACGACGTCGTAAGCGCGATCGCCGACCATCACGGCCTCGGCCTGATCGATCTTCTCGCGCTTCAGGATCCACGGGATGAGATCGGTCTTGGCGGCGCGGCGGCCGTCGAGTTCGGAGCCGTGGATGGCGACGAATCGGCGGGCGAGGTCGAAGTGCTCGAGGATGCGGCGGGCGAAGACGTGCGGCTTCGACGTCGCCACGAAGAGGCGGCGGCCCGAGGCGACGAGGGTGTCGAGCAACTCGGGGATGCCGGGATAGACCTCGTTCTCGAACAGGCCCACCGTGCCGTAGCGGGCGCGATAGGCGGCGACGCCGGCCTCGGCCTTCGCACGGTCGCCGTCGAACAGCGTGGCGAAGACGTCGATCAGCGGCGGGCCGATGGTCCAGTCGAGATCGACTTCGGGCGCCAAGGGGCGCCCGAGTTCGGTCATCGCGTTGCGGATCGACGTGGTGATGCCGACGTGCGGGTCGGTGAGCGTACCGTCGAGGTCGAAGAGGACGGCGGCGACCCTGTCCGGCATCGCCACCGCCACGTCCCCGTTCGCCATCATTCGAACTCGATGATGACGGCGTCGACGGCGAGGCTGTCGCCGGCCTTGGCCTTGACGGCCTTGACCTTGCAGTCACGCTCGGCGCGCAGCACGTTCTGCATCTTCATGGCCTCGACCACCGCCAGCGTCTGACCGGCCTTGATCTCCTCGCCCTCGGCGACGTCGATCGAGATGATCAGACCCGGCATCGGGCAGAGGAGATACTTCGAGGTGTCCGGCGGCGCCTTGAAGGGCATCAGCTTCTCGAGCGCGGCAATGCGCGGGCTCATGGCGCGGCCGACCGAGGTGGCGCCGCGATAGCGCATCTCGACGCCGTTCAGCACCGGGCGGATCTGCACGGTGATCGAACGCTCGCCGATCTCGCCGGTCCACAGCAGGTCGCCCGGCTGCCAGCGCGTGGAGACCGTCACCGGCTCGGCGTCGCCCGGGAAGGCGACCTCGAACTCGAGCGGCATGCCGACGAAGCCCGACGGCACGGAGACGTCGAGATACTCGCCGTCGACCTTCACCGTCCAGGCGTCCTGGAGGAGGCCCGAATGCGGCCGCAGACGGCCCGGCAGGTTGTCGAGGCGATCCTTGCGCAGGATCTCGACCGACAGGGCCACGGCGGCGAGGAGCTTCTGGTCCTCGGCGTGCGGCACGTTGCCGGTGAAGCCGTCCGGATACTCCTCCTTGATGAAGCCGGTGGAGAGCTTGCCGCTCTTCCAGCGCTCGTGGCCCATCAGCGAGGTCAGGAACGGGATGTTGTGCTGGATGCCGTCGATGACGAAGGCGTCGAGCGCGTCGGCCTGGGCCTCGATCGCCTCGAGGCGAGTGGGCGCATGGGTGACGAGCTTGGCGATCATCGGATCGTAGAACATCGAGATCTCGCCACCCTCGGTGACGCCGGTGTCGTTGCGCACCGTGATCTCGCCGTCGGTGCCTTCCTCCGGCGGGCGATAGCGGGTCAGACGGCCGATCGAGGGCAGGAAGTTGCGGAAGGGATCCTCGGCATAGATGCGGCTCTCGACCGCCCAGCCGGTGAGCTTCACGTCCTTCTGCGCGATCGCCAGCTTCTCGCCGTAGGCGACGCGGATCATCTGCTCGACGAGGTCGATGCCGGTGATCAGCTCGGTGACGGGATGCTCGACCTGGAGACGGGTGTTCATCTCGAGGAAGTAGAAGTTCTTGTTCTGGTCGGCGACGAACTCGACGGTGCCGGCGCTGTCGTAGTCGACGGCCTTGGCCAGTGCCACGGCCTGCTCGCCCATCTTCTTGCGGGTCTCGGCGTCGAGGAGCGGCGACGGCGCCTCTTCGATGACCTTCTGATTGCGGCGCTGGATCGAGCACTCGCGCTCGCCGAGGTAGATCACGTTGCCGTGCTTGTCGCCGAGAACCTGGATCTCGATGTGGCGCGGGTCGACGATGAACTTCTCGACGAAGACGCGGTCGTCGCCGAAGGAGGCGGCCGCCTCGTTCTTCGACAGCGAGAAGCCCTCGCGGCACTCGGCGTCGTTCCAGGCGATGCGCATGCCCTTGCCGCCGCCACCGGCCGACGCCTTGATCATCACCGGATAGCCGATCTCGTTGGAGATCTTCACGGCATGCTCGGCGTCCTCGATCACGCCGAGGAAGCCCGGCACGGTCGAGACCTTGGCGGCATTGGCGAACTTCTTGGACTCGATCTTGTCGCCCATCGCCTCGATGGCGCGGGTGTTGGGACCGATGAAGACGATGCCGTTGTCCTTCAGCGCCTGGCAGAAGGAGGCGCGCTCGGAGAGGAAGCCGTAGCCGGGATGCACCGCCTCGGCACCGGTCGCCTTGCACGCCTCGATGATCTTGTCGGCGAGCAGGTAGGACTGGGCGGCGGGCGGCGGGCCGATGTGGACGGCCTCGTCGGCCATCTCGACGTGCTGGGCGTCGACGTCGGCGTCGGAATAGACCGCCACGGTCTTGATGCCCATCTTGCGGGCGGTCTTGATGACCCGGCAGGCGATCTCGCCACGGTTGGCGATGAGGATCTTCTTGAACATGTGCGGCACCATCGAGGGGTACGAGAAGACGAGAAGCGAATTCCGAGGGCTCTACCGGGGCGGACGCAGGCGCCCGCCCTGTCGATGCCGCCTCACAGCGGAATGTTGTCGTGCTTCTTCCAGGGATTCTCGAGCTGCTTGTTGCGCAGGAGACGCAGGCCCCGAGCGATGCGCGAGCGCGTCGCATGCGGCTTGATCACGTCGTCGATGTAGCCGCGTTCGGCCGCCACGAAGGGGTTGGCGAAGCGGCGCTGATACTCGGCGGTGCGCGCCGCGATCTTTTCCGGGTCGCCCAGTTCCGAGCGATAGAGGATCTCGACCGCGCCCTTGGCGCCCATGACGGCGATCTCGGCCGACGGCCAGGCGTAGTTGAAGTCGCCGCGCAGGTGCTTCGAGGCCATGACGTCGTAGGCGCCGCCGTAGGCCTTGCGGGTGATGACGGTGATCTTCGGAACCGTCGCCTCGGCATAGGCGAAGAGGAGCTTGGCGCCGTGCTTGATCAGGCCGCCGTATTCCTGGACCGTGCCGGGCAGGAAGCCGGGGACGTCGACGTAGGTGACGATCGGGATGTTGAAGCAGTCGCAGAAGCGCACGAAGCGCGCGGCCTTCTTCGACGCGTCGATGTCGAGCACGCCGGCGAGAACCATCGGCTGGTTCGCGACGATGCCGACGGTGCGGCCCTCGATGCGGGCGAAGCCGACGATGATGTTCTTGGCGTGGTTCTGCTGGATCTCGAAGAAGTCGCCCTCGTCGACCGTCTTCAGGATCAGCTCCTTCATGTCGTAGGGCTTGTTCGGATTGTCGGGGATCAGGCTGTCGAGCGACATCTCGACGCGATCGGGATGATCGGCGGTGTCGAGCTCGGGCAGATCGGCCTTGTTGTTCATCGGCAGGAAGTCGATGAGCCGGCGCATCTGGAGCAGCGCCTCGACGTCGTTCTCGAAGGAACCGTCGGAGACCGAGGACTTGGTGGTGTGGACGGAGGCGCCACCCAGTTCCTCGGAGGTGACGATCTCGTTCGTCACGGTCTTCACCACGTCCGGGCCGGTCACGAACATGTAGGACGTGTCGCGGACCATGAAGATGAAGTCGGTCATGGCGGGCGAGTAGACGTCGCCGCCGGCGCAGGGGCCCATGATGACGGAGATCTGCGGGATCACGCCGGAGGCCAGCACGTTGCGCTGGAACACCTCGCCGTAGCCGCCGAGCGCCGCCACACCTTCCTGGATGCGGGCGCCGCCGGCATCAAACAGGCCGATGATCGGCGCGCGATTGCGCAGCGCCATCTCCTGCAGCTTGACGATCTTGGCGGCGTGGCTCTCGGAGAGCGAGCCGCCGAAGACGGTGAAGTCCTTGGCGAAGACGTAGACGATGCGACCGTTGACGGTGCCGGAGCCGATGACCACGCCGTCGCCGGCGATCTTGCTCTCGTCCATGCCGAATTCGTTGCAACGGTGCTCGACGTAGATGTCGATCTCCTCGAAGGAGCTCTCGTCGAGGAAGACGTCGAGACGTTCCCGAGCGGTCAGCTTGCCACGCTTGTGCTGCGCAGCGATGCGCTTCTCGCCGCCGCCCAGCCAGGCTTCGTTGCGACGACGCTCGAGTTCCGCGAGAATCTCTTTCATGGGAAGCCCCGTTTGCCACAGAGTTCGGAAGTCTATTCGGGCGCGGCTCTTAACACGCCCCCGGTTCGCGGGACAGTAATCCCAACGTCGTAAGGGAAGCGCGCGGCGACGCGCACTTCGTTCATCACAGGCCCGCGAAGACCACCGCGGCGTCCCATTCGACGCGTCGATGGGCGAGCCGCGCCTCGGCCTCGGCATCGTGTCCCCAGACCTCGATGCTCCAGTGTTCGTCCACGTGAGCGACGTTCCAGGCGGCATCCGGGGTCAATCGCCCCTCCATCACCGCCAGCGCCACGACGAAGGAACCCGACAGCGTCGTCATCACGTGGAGGGCGGCGAGGCGCCAGGGGTCGAGATCGACGAGGGATGCAGAAAGCGCATTGAGCGCATCACGGTCCTGCGCCACATGCATGACACCCTCGGCCACCAGCAGGCGCGCGCCGCGGGTCTCGTCGATCCAGTCGAGCAGCGGGTCCCACAGTTCGCTCTGGCGGCCGACCAGCCGTTCCGGCCCTTCGGCGCGGTAACAGAGGAGGTCGGAGCCGGCATATTTCAGCGCATCGGCGGCGACCTCGTCGCGGCGGTCGATCACCGCGTCGAGCACCGAGTTGGCGATGCGGGTGACCGGCATGGTGGCGGGGTCGAGATGATCCACCTGCGCCCGCCACTCGGCCGCCGAGGCCTCGGCGACGGCAGGCGTCGGCAGGCGCAGCTCGCGCTTGCCGGGCGTCTTCACCGGCCGGCCGTCGAGCAGGATGCGGAAGCCGCCCTCGACCGGGTCGACCGTGACGTCCTTCCAGAAGCGCTTCGGCAGGTTGCGCTTCTGCGCGGCCTGGGCGCGCTTCACCGGATCGGGATGGGAGAGGACCTGATCGGGCGCCTCGGCTTCGGCGGAGGGGTCGTACCAGAGGAGATCGCGCATGGTCGGTTCCGGCGGCATTCGTGGTGAGGGGTGGCGGTCGGCTCGTCCGGCCGCAGCCTCAGGCCTTCCAGCCGAAGCGGGCGGCGAGATCGGGGACGAGTTCGGCGTAGTCGTCGAGCACGCGGGCGGCTCCGGCCTCCCGCAGCGCCTCGACCGGGTGGTAGCCCCAGGCGACGCCGATCGCAACGATACCCGCGGCCTTCCCCATGGTCACGTCGAAGATCGTGTCGCCGAGCATCACCGCGCGGGCGGGATCGACGCCGGTCTCGGAGAGTGCGGCATGGATCATCGCCGGGTGCGGCTTGGAGGGGTGATCGTCGGCGCACTGGACGGTGACGAAGCGACCGTGGAGATCGTGCAGATCGAGCACGGCGCGGATGCCGCGGTGCGACTTGCCGGTGGCGAGACCGAGCAGCACGTCGTCGCGGGCGGCGAGCGCATCGAGCGCCGCGCGGGCACCGGGATAGAGCGACTCCTGCGCTTCGCCGGAGCGGCGCAGATCGAAATAGGACGCCTTGTAGGCCTCGCCGAGATCGTGCACCGTGGTCGGCTCGGCTTCGTCGCCGAGGAGTTCGGTCATCGCCTCGTCGAGCGACAGGCCGACCACCGAGAGCGCCGCCTCGCGGCCGGGACGCGCACGGCCGACGCCGTCGAAGGCGCGATTCATGGCGGCGACGATCATGTGCTGGCTGTCGACCAGCGTGCCGTCGACGTCGAAGAGAACGAGATGCATGGGGCCTCGGAGCTTCCTCGGTGGACGCCGGCCGGGGAAGCGCGGGCCGGCGGATCGCCGCCGGCCCCGTTCGGGCCACGCGAAACGCGACCGGCGAACGGCACGGACGAACGTGGGTCAGACGCGCGGCCCGTGACGGGTCCGCTCTACACCCTTCCTTACGACGGAACGATGACGTCGGCGAGGGTCATTTCGACGGAGGCAGGGACGCCGGTCGCGCTCCGAAGGCTTCCGGCCACGGCGTCTCGAACCGACGTCGCCGACCGCCGGCGTCGACCACCTCGAGCCGCCACGCGTGGAGCATCAGTCGCGGCGCCGAGCCGGCACGGCCGTAGAGCCGATCGCCGAGGATCGGGTGGCCGAGGGCACTCATGTGGGCGCGCAGCTGGTGCTGGCGGCCGGTGTGGGGCGACAGCTCGACCAGGGCGCAACGTCCGCCCTCGCGAACCTCGATCACGCGCCACGCGCTCTCGCAGGCGAGCGCGCCGGGCTCGGCCGGGTCGACCACCACCATGCGGCCGCCGCGCGGCGTTTCGACCTTCTTCAGCGCCAGGCGGATCACCCCTTCGCCGCCCTCCGGCACGCCCTCGACCACGGCGAGATAGGTCTTCGACACCCCACGGCCGGAGAAGGCCTTGCCGAGATGCGCCGCCTCGAGCGGGTGGCGCGCGGCGACGATCAGGCCGGAGGTCTCCTTGTCGAGCCGGTGGACGAGCACCGGGCGATGGCCCTCGGCATCGGTGAAGCGGGCGAGCAGCCGGTCGAGATCGTCGTCGGTGCGGCTGCCGGCATGGACGGCGAGGCCGGTCGGCTTGTCGAGAACGAGGATGTCGTCGTCCGTCTGGAGCGTCATGGCCGCGAGCCGGGCGCGGTCGGCCTCGCTCGGGCCCCCTGCCGCGGCAGGACCCGGCGCGGACTTCGCGGCGGGCTCGGCGATGCGGACGATCTGCCCTGCCGCCAGCGGATCGGCGACACGGACCTTGCGCCCGTCGACGGTGAGGCGCCCCTGCTTCGTCAGCACGGCGGCGGAGGGCAGACGCGGGAAATGGATGCGCAGGAAACGCTCGAGCCGCATGCCCTTCTCGGAAGCGTGGACGGTGCGTTCCATCGCGCCCCCTCCCCGCTCAATCCTCGTCGCCGTCGAGGTCCGGGTCGTAGCTCGACGCGTCGAAGCCGAGCAGGTTCCACGACTGGATCATGTGGGGCGGCAGCGGCGCCGTCACGTCGATCAGGCCCTTGCCCTTCGGGTGGGGCAGGACGATGCGGCGGGCGAGCAGGTGCAGCTTGTTCTGCATGCCGCCGGGCAGCTCCCAGTCGCGCTTGTCGAAGTACTTCGGGTCGCCGACGATCGGGTGGCCGATGTGGGCGGTGTGGGCGCGCAGCTGGTGGGTTCGGCCGGTGACCGGCTTCAGGCTCAGCCAGGACAGCGTCTGACCGGCATTGTCGACCACCGAATAGTGGGTCAACGCGTGGGACGCGCCGTCCTCGCCGTGGCGGGCGATGCGCATCTTCTCGCCGTCCTTCTCCTCGTCGCGGGCGAGCCAGGTCGAGATCTTGCCCTGCTTGGGGTGAGGCACGCCGGCGACGAGCGCCCAGTAGGTCTTCTTGGCGGAGCGCGTGCGGAACAGCGCGGCGAGCTCGGCGGCGACCAGACGGCGCTTGGCGATGACCAGACAGCCGGCGGTGTCCTTGTCGAGACGATGGACGAGGCGCGGCACGTTGCCCTTGCGGTCGACCAGCGACTGCAGCATGGCGTCGACGTGGCGGTGGACGCCGGAGCCGCCCTGCACCGACAGGCCGGCCGGCTTGTTCAGCACCATGACGTCGTCGTCCTCGAAGAGGGCGAGCGACTTCAGATAGGCGGCGTCGCCCTCGAGCGGCTTCTCGACGCGCTCGGGCTTCACCGGCGTCTTGGCGTCGGTGGCGAGCGGCGGCACGCGCACGAGGTTGCCCGGCTCGACGCGCGAGGCGGGCTCGCAGCGCTTGCCGTCGATACGCACCTGTCCGGTCCGTGCCAGCTTCTGCAGCTGGATGAAGGACAGGCCGGGGTAATGGATCTTGAACCAGCGGTCGAGGCGCATACCGGCCTCGTCCTCGCCGACGATGATGGTCTCGACGGTCGCCATGGGAGTTGTTCCTTCCGGCCTTCGTCATGACGGAAACGGCGGAGCGACGCAAGCGCGAGCGCGGTGCTGCGGAGGTTCCGATTCCATCTTGCGTCACCCCGCCTCCTCATCTTCCGATTCAGATTCGGGAAGCGGAGAGGTCGCTCGAAGTCGCGGAGACTTCGATTCACCCGAAATTCACCACTGGCGTGCCAGTGTGATCCCAGGCGACGACGCGCCTTTCGCGTCATGATTCAAGTGCCTCGAGGATCGATTCCGCGGATCGCTCCAAGTCCTCGAGACAGAATCGTTTTTCGCCCTTCTTCAAGTATCGATTCCGCTTCTTCACGTGACGATTCCGGCACTTCGCGTGGCAGAACCTCATGTGACGATTCCGGTTCTTCACGCGAAGATTCAGCCCCCTCAGGTTGCGTACCAGCCGCGGAAGGCGAGGAGCGCGGCGACCAGGACCGCGAGCGAGACCATCACCGAGCCGACGGCATAGAGGATCGCCAGCGTCGTCGCGCCGCGCTCCCACAACGCCACGATGTCGAGCGAATAGGCGGAGAAGGTGGTGAAGCCGCCGAGGACGCCGGTCATGAAGAACAGACGGATCTGGTCGGAGCCGTCGCCGGGCGTGCGCGACATCAGGTAGCCGGAGAAGGCGCCCATGACCGCCGAGCCGACGACGTTGACGAAGAGCGTGCCCCAGGGAAAGCCGGCGCCGAGCAGCCGCAGCGCGGCGAGCGTCGAGAGGTAGCGGGTGACCGAGCCGATGCCGCCGCCGACGAAGACGAGACCGATGAGACCGAACTGCAGAGGCATGCGCGACTCCTTCGCTGAGCCCCGCATCCTCGCGTCTCGGGCGGGCGCTGTCACCTCCCCGGCGCGGCACCCGTGCTTGACAGGGTCCCCCCTCCTCCGCGAGATGAGCCCGCCGCCGGACAGGAGCGGCAGCCGAGCCACGGGGGACGGGCCTTGTCGGAACCTGCCGGCCACGCGCCGGGCGCAGCCGCGCCGGTCACGGGCCAGACCATCGCCTTCGCCGATCTCGCCGTCGAGCGCGACGGCCGCCGCGCCCTCGACCGCGTGACGGCGACGCTCACCGAGCCGCGCGTCGGCATCGTCGGGCTGAACGGCTCGGGCAAGTCGACGCTCCTGAAGACCATCGTCGGCCTCGTCCGCCCGAGTGCCGGTACCGTCACCGTCGACGGCGTCGACCCGACCGTCGACCCGCGCGCCGTCCGCGCCGCGACCGGGTTGCTGTTCCAGAACCCCGACAACCAGATCGTCTTTCCGATCGTCGCCGACGACCTCGCCTTCGGGCTGAAGAACCACGGCTGGGGCAAGGCCGAGACCGCCGCCCGCGTCGAGGCGGCGCTCGATCGGCTCGGCATCGCAGCGCTCGCCCGCCGGCGCATCCACGAGCTCTCCGGCGGCGAGAAGCAGCTCGTCGCGCTCGCCGGCCTCTTGGCGGTCGAGCCGAAGACGCTGCTCTTCGACGAGCCGACGTCGCAGCTCGATCTTCGCAACCGCAACCGCTTCGCCGCTCTCCTCGCCGACCTGCCGGAACAGGCGATCGTCGTCGCCCACGACCTCGACCTGATCGCGACCTGCGGCCGCGTCCTCGTCATGGAGGCGGGACACATCGCCTTCGACGGGGCGGCCGCCGACGCGGTCGCCTTCCATCGGGAGCTGGCGCGATGATCGAGGGGCTGGGCGCGGGCGGATCGACGCCGCTCCATCGGTTGCCGGCCGGGGCGAAGTTCGCGGGCCTCGCGGTGATCGCCACCGCGCTCTTCTTCATCGGCTCGGTGCCGGTGCTGCTCGCGGCGCTCGTCGGGGCCGCCGTCGTGGCGCTGTCGACCGGGCGCGGGGCACGGCAACTCGCGCGCGATCTCGCGATGCCGAGCGTGGTGATCGCGGCGATCGGCGGCGTCCATCTCGTCGCCGGCGACCCGCAGGCCGCTGCCGAAGTCGTGCCGCGGCTCCTCGCGCTCGCCCTCCTCGCCCATGCCGTGGTGCTGACGACGACGACCGCGGCGGCGATCGAGGCCTTCGAGGCGGGGCTGATGCCCTTCGAACGGCTCGGGCTTCTCGATGCCGCCCGTACCGCGCTGACGCTGACGCTGGCGCTGCGCTTCGTGCCGCTGATCGTCGAGGAGGCCGCCGCCATCCGCGAGGCGCAGGCGGCGCGGGGACTGGGCTCTCATCCGATCGCCGTCGTGGTGCCGCTCGTCGTGCGCACGCTGGTCCGGGCCGGCGAGGTCGCCGACGCGATCGACGCCCGTGGCTTCCCGCCGCGCGCGGTTTCGCGTAAGTCCTCCTGACGCAGCGCCTCCGGCGCCCCTCGTGTCGTCAGGAGCCCGTCGTCATGAACACCCGCGATCTCGGATACGTCGCCCTCTTCGCCGCGCTGATCGTGGCGCTCGGCATCGTGCCCGCCATCCCGCTCGCCGCCGGCGTGCCGATCACGCTGCAGTCGATGGGCGTCATGCTGGCCGGCCTCGTGCTCGGGCCGAAGCGCGGTGCGGCGGCCGTCCTCGTGGTGCTGGCGCTGGTCGCCATCGGCCTGCCGGTCCTGGCGGGCGGGCGCGGCGGCATCGGCGTCTTCGCCGGACCGACCGCCGGCTTCCTGATCGGCTTCGTGCCGGGCGCCTTCGTCGCCGGCCTCCTCGCCGCCAAGCTCGAGCCGCGCGCCTCCGGCACGATCGGCCGTACCGCCTGGCTGTCGCTCGCGGCGATCGTCGGCGGCCTCGGCATCGTCCATGCCGGCGGCATCGTCTGGCTCGCCTTCGCCACCAAGGCCGGGCTGGTGAAGGCCTTCTTCATCGACCTGCCCTTCGTCCCCGGCGACCTCGCCAAGGCGGTGATCGCCGCGCTGGTGACGGTCAAGGTGCGCGACGCGATCTCGATCGAGCGGAAGTGACGGGCGAGGCGCGCCCTCACCAACGGGTGCCTGTCGCGGAGGCCCTTCATCCTGAGGTGCGAGCGTGAGCGAGCCTCGAAGGGCGAAGGGCCGAGAGGCACCGCCCGTCGTGGCTTCGTGCTTCGAGGCCCGGCTGCGCCGGGCACCTCAGCATGAAGCCGAACACAGAGCAGACGGTCGGAACTCGCTGGGCTCGGCATGAGAGGGGCCGGGGAGCGTGGCGCTACGCCCCCGACGCGCGCCCTCACCCCTCCCCGCGTTCCCGCCGGAGCTTCGCCCACCAGTCGAGCCGCTTGCGGATCTCGCGCTCGAAGCCGCGTTCCGCGGGATCGTAGAGGCGGAGGCGGCCGATCTTCTCGGGGAAGTAGTTCTGCCCCGAGAAAGCATCCGGCTCGTCGTGGTCGTAGCGGTAGCCCTCGGAATAGCCCTCCTGCTTCATCAGCTTGGTGGGGGCGTTCAGAATGTGCTTGGGCGGCGGCAGCGAGCCTGCGTCCTTGGCGAGCCTACGGGCCGCCTTCAGCGCCATGTAGACGGCGTTCGACTTCGGCGCGGTCGCGACATAGACGAGCGCGTTGGCGATCGCCAGTTCGCCCTCGGGGCTGCCGAGGAAGTCGTAGGCGTCCTTGGCGTTGTTGGCGACGACCAGCGCCTGCGGATCGGCGAGGCCGACGTCCTCGGCCGCCATGACGACGATGCGGCGGGCGAGGAAGAGCGGGCTCTCGCCCGCCTCCAGCATCCGCGCGTACCAGTAGAGCGCCGCATCGGGATCGGAGCCGCGCACCGACTTGTGCATCGCCGAGATCAGATTGTAGTGGCCGTCCTGGCTCTTGTCGTAGATCGGCGCGCGCCGCTGGACGACCTCGGCCAAGCCCTTCTCGTCAAAGACCTCGCCTTCGCGCGCGGCGCGGATGACGTCCTCGGCGAGCGTCAGCGAGGCACGGCCGTCGCCGTCGGCCATACGGACGAGGAGCGCGCGGGCGTCGGCGTCGAGCGGCAGCGGGTGGCCGAGTTCCTCCTCGGCACGGGCGAGCAGGCGCTCGATCGCCGCCTCGTCGAGCGACTTGAAGACCAGGACATGCGCGCGCGAGAGCAATGCCGCGTTGAGCTCGAACGACGGGTTCTCCGTCGTCGCGCCGACCAGCACGATGGTGCCGTCCTCCATCACGGGGAGGAAACTGTCGAGCTGCGCGCGGTTGAAGCGATGGATCTCGTCGACGAAGAGCAGCGTGCCGCGCCCCATGGCCCGCTTGCCGCGCGCCGTCTCGAAGACCTTCTTCAGATCCGCCACGCCGGTGAAGATCGCCGAGACCTGCTCGAACTCGAGATCGGTCTCACCGGCGAGCAGCCGCGCCACCGTCGTCTTGCCGGTGCCGGGTGGGCCCCAGAAGACCAGCGAGCCGAGGCTGCCGGAACGCAGCATGCGGGTGATCGTACCGTCCGGACCGACGAGATGATCCTGACCGACGACGTCCGACAGCTTCTTCGGGCGCAGCCGGTCGGCGAGCGGCCGCGGGGTCGCCCGTTCCAGTCCGGCGGCGGCGAAGAGGTCGCTCACGCGCGCACCTCGCGGGCGACGAAAGTCGGCCATCGCATCAACATATCGTCAATTATCATGTGTGACATACCATATATTGATTCTACATCCGAATCGCGAGGACAGTCCGATGATCAAGGTCAGCATTCTCTACCCGGCGGCGGCCGGTCGTTTCGACGTCGACTATTATCTCTCCACCCACATGCCGATGTCGATCGCCCGGCTGGGGCCGTCGATGCGGCGGATCGAGGTGGAGATCGGCGTTTCCGGCGGTCTGCCGGACCAGCCGCCGACCCATGTGGCGATGTGCCACTTCGTCTGCGACACGACGGAGGCCTTCCTCGCCGCCTTCCTGCCCCATGCAGCCGAGCTGCAGGGCGACATGGCGAACTACACCGACATCGAACCGATCATCCAGGTGAGCGAGATCCGCATCGCCCATCCCGCCGCCTGAACGGCGGGACGGGGCTCACCGCAGCGCCAGCCGCAGCACCTGGCCGTCGCGGCGCACCGCGATGCGCCAGAAGGACGGGTCGGAAGCGGCGAGACGGGCGAGGCTCGCGGTGTCGCGGACCTCGACGCCGTTGACCTCGAGCACGACGTCGCCCTTCTGGAAGCCGACGCGGGCGGCCGGCGACCCGGCGACGACCGAGGCGACCGCCACGCCGTTCGCGTCGAGCGGCATGCGCAGCTCTTCCGCCGCGGCGGGCGAGAGGTTGACGATGGTCGCGCCGGCGAAGGGCGAGGCGGTCTCGATGGTGCGGGCGTCGCGCGGCGGGATCTCGGGCGCGGCGACCGAGGCGAGTTCCAGCTGGATCCGCTTGCCGGCGCGCACGACGTCGAGCCTGACCGTGCCGCCGAGCGTGCGGGTGCCGAAGCGGAAGCCGAAGACGTCCGGATCGTCGACCTCGTGGCCGTCGACGGCGACGATCAGATCGCCGATCTTGAGGCCGGCGGCGGCGGCCGGCCCCTTCGGCGCGAGACCGGTGACGAGTGCGCCGAAGGGCCGGTCGAGGCCGAGACCCTCGGCGACGTCGGCGGTGACGTTCTGCACAGAGGCGCCGAGCCAGGGGCGGCGAACGACCGAGCCGGACTTGGCCTGCTCGAGCACGAACTTGACGACCGTCGAGGGGATGGCGAAGCCGATGCCGATCGAACCGCCCGACGACGAATAGATCGACGAGGGCACGCCGACGAGACGGCCTTCGAGATCGACCAGCGCACCGCCCGAGTTGCCGGGGTTGATCGCCGCGTCGGTCTGAATGAAGTAGCGGCTCTCGCCGGCGCCGACCTGGGTGCGGGCGAGCGCGGAGACGATTCCTTGCGTCACCGTCTGGCCGACACCGAAGGGATTGCCGACGGCGAGCACCAGATCGCCGACCTGGAGGCCTTCGCTGTCGCCGATGCGGGCGAAGGGATAGGTGCCCTTCTCGCGGATCTTGATCACCGCCACGTCGGTGCGCTCGTCCTTCAGCACGATGTCGGCCTCGAACTCGCGCTTGTCGGCGAGAGCGACCTTCACCTCCGTCGCGTCGGCGATGACGTGGACGTTGGTGACGATGATACCGGACGGATCGACGATCGTCCCCGAGCCGAGCGACGACTGCACGCGCGCCGGCGGCTCCGCTCCACCGCCGAAGAACTGGCGGAAGAAGGGATCGGCGAAGAGCGGGTTGGTCGGCGCCTGGACGCGCCGCGTCGCATAGACGTTGACGACCGCCGGGGCGACGGTCTTGACCACCGGCGAAAACGAGAGCTGGACCTGTGCACGGCTCTCGGGAACGACGGCCGTCTGGGCCGACACGGGAAACGCCGCGGTCACGAGCATCAGGGAGGCGAGGAGCGAAAGGGAGGTCGGCTTCATCGGTCGGGTTCTCTCGAGTGGTCGCCGAGATTTAGGCGCTCGGGACACGGCGCGCCAGTCGCAACGCCGTCACGTCATCCGATCAGTGCGTCGAATCCCGACGAATTCACGGCACGGCTCGAAATCGCCCGTGAACCCGCGAAGGAATCGGGCGCCCCCGGCAGCGGCGGGGCGAATGCCGAACCCTCGAAGAGACAGTCGAGCAGGCGCGAGTCGGAGATCTCGCAGCCGTCGTCGAAGCGTGTGTCGACGAAGACGCAGTCGACGAAGAGCGCACGACGGAACGCCGTGTCGGCGAAGACGCAGGCCTCGAAGCGGCAGCCGGCGAAGATCGTGGTGTCGAAGAACCCGGTGGTGCAGTCGAACCGCCGGAACAGGCAATCGCGGAAGATGCCGGCGAGATGGAGGCTGATCGCCTCGACACCGTCGAAGCTGCAGCCGTCGAAGACGTTGTCCTTGCCCCAGACGCCGAGGCCGACGTAGCGACGATATTCCGTGTCCTCGACGTGCATGGCCGACCGCTCCACGACCCCGCACGGGTCGCGGCCGATGGTGCCTCCGCGCCGCTCGCGACGCAACCGGGGGGGGCTCCTCCGGTCGCGTCGCGATCGAAGAGCGGTCAGCGGGCGGCGAGGGCCGCGAAGATCTCCGCCGTCTTGCCGTCGCGCTCGGCGTGGCGCAGCGGTTCGCAGCGGCCGACGATCACTTCGGAAGGCGTCGGATCGCCGTCGAGGATCGCCATCACCTCGGCGATGAAGTCGGCGAGCGGCATGGCACGCGGGTCGACCGCCTGCTGCGGACCCGTCAGCTCGGTCTGGACATAGGGCGGCGCGATCTCGATCGCCTCGACCGAGGTCTCCTTCAACTGATGGCGGAGCGACATGGTCCAGGAGTGCAGCGCCGCCTTGGTCGCCGAATAGGTCGGCGTCAGGGCGAGGGGCACGAAGGCCAGACCCGACGTGACGGTGAGGATCGCCGCCTTCGGCCGGGTCAGGAGATGCGGCAGCAGCGCCGCGGTGAGGCGGATCGGGCCGAGCAGATTGGTGGCGACGGTCGCCTCGGCGGTCGCCAGCCAATCGTGTCCCGAAACGTCCTCCGCCCGCATGATGCCTGCGTTGTGGAGGACGACGTTCAGATCCGGGTGGTTCGCGACGATCTCGGCGGAGAAGGCCGCGATCGAGGCGGGATCGGCGACGTCGAGCTCGATCGCGATCATGCCGGGATTGGCGGCGACGACCGCGTCGAGCGCCGCGCGCCGGCGGCTCGCGACGATCACGGTGTTGCCGCGGGCGTGGAACTCCTCCGCCAGACGCCGGCCGATGCCGCTGGCGCCGCCGGTGACGAGGATGCAGTTGCCGGTCATGTCCATGGGGAGACCCTTTCTTCGGTTGCGTGAAGACAGGATAGGGTCCATCCTCTCCTTTGGTAAGAAGGCACCGAAAATATCCATACTTACCAAATGGAGAGTGTCATGGCGGATGCGACGACGACCGACAGTCTGTTCGCGGCGACCTGCGTCCACCCGACGCCGGAGGACCCGGCGGTCGAGGCGCTGGTGACGGCGATCATTGCGCAGGTGGCGGACAAGTGGACGTTGCTGGTGCTCGAGGCGCTGACCGAACACGGCACGATGCGTTTCGGCGAGGTCGGCCGGGCGGTCGAGGGCATCAGCCAGAAGATGCTGACCAAGACGCTGCGCGACATGGAGCGGATCGGGCTGGTCTCGCGGACCGTGCACCCGGTCGTGCCGCCGCACGTCGACTATGCGCTGACCGACCTCGGCCGGACGCTGGGCGCGGCCTTCTGCGGGGTGTGGACCTGGGCGGCGGAGAACCGCGAGCGGATCGAGGCGGCACGCGCGGCCTTCGATGAACGCGACAACGCCCGGGGGTGAGCAGGCCCTTCCGCTCGATCGACGCCGGAGCGGTCCCCTCTCAGGTCCGAGGAGCGCGGCGAAGGGCGACGAAGCTTCCCGTCAGGCGACCGACGACGATGCCGCCGCAGGTCAGCACCGATCCGATCTCCAATCGCGCCCGTCCCTTGCGATCGAACATCGTCAGGAACCGCGGCCAGGCGCTCGGGTCGGCCAGCGCCGCGCTGGCCTCGAACGCCGACCCGATCGGCTTCTCGTAGGCCATCTCGTTGCTCTGAATCACGATCTCACCGTCACGGCCCGCACCGGTCAGGCGAAGGTGCAGGACCGACCACGCCGCGAGAATCGCCACCGCCGACGCGCTGCCCCCGAAGACCGTCTTCTTGTGATTGACGTTCGGCCCCAGCGGCGCCCTCAGGACGACGGCGTCGCCGTCCGCCGACACGACCGCAACGCCCATCGCCGCCGACAGCGGGATCTGTGCGTGAAGATAGTCCTCCAGTGCCCGTTCGTCGAACATCGCCACTTCGTCTCCGACCTCCGCGCCGCGCGCGGTCGCGCGCCCCGCATCGAACGCCTTCGTCGAGGCACGAAAAAGGCGGCCTCTCGCGAGGCCGCCTCTCGTAGAACTTGCCGTGCCCGAAAGCGCCGATCACGCGGCGGCTTCGTCGGCCTCGCGGCGGGCGCGGTCCTCGGCGCCCTTGGCCGAGACGTCGCGGTCGACGAACTCGATCACGGCCACGGCGGCGTTGTCGCCGTAGCGGAAGCCGGCCTTGAGGATACGGAGGTAGCCGCCGGCGCGGTCCTTGTAGCGCGGGCCGATCACGTCGAAGAGCTTCTTCACGGCCTTCTCGTCACGGATCTGGCCGACGGCCAGACGACGCGAGTTGAGGTCGCCGCGCTTGGCGTAGGTCACCAGCTTCTCGACGATCGGACGCAGGTCCTTCGCCTTCGGCAGGGTGGTCACGATCTGCTCGTGGGTGATGAGGGACGCCGCCATGTTGGCGAACATCGCCTTGCGATGTTCCCAGGTGCGGTTGAGCTTGCGGCCAGCCTTGCCGTGACGCATCGGTCTTCTCCGGGTGCGGAGCAGGTTGCCCTGCCCTCGTTGGCGGCGATCGTCTCGATCGGCGCTTCGGTGATCGGTTCTCCCGCACGCGACGGGAGCCCCGGCTCGTCACCGTGGCACCCCGGGTATTGTGCGTCCGGGCTTGGAAGTCTTTGTCACGAAGGGACCTCGGCCCGCTCCGCGTATTCCGGGACCGGAGCCGTGGCTCCGATCCGTAATTCGAGAGGCGTCATACAGCCTCGGACCGCTCTCGAGAAGCCCCCGGAGGGACGAATTCTCAGAGCTGGTGATCCTCGTAGCGCTTGGCGAGCTCTTCGATGTTCTCCGGCGGCCAGTTGGTGACCTCCATGCCGAGATGGAGACCCATCTGGGCGAGAACTTCCTTGATCTCGTTGAGCGACTTGCGGCCGAAGTTCGGGGTGCGGAGCATCTCGGCTTCGGTCTTCTGGATCAGGTCGCCGATGTAGACGATGTTGTCGTTCTTCAGGCAGTTCGCCGAACGCACCGACAGCTCGAGCTCGTCGACCTTCTTGAGCAGCGCCGGGTTGAAGGCGAGCTCCGGGATCTTCTCCTCGACGGCTTCCTTGCGGGGCTCCTCGAAGTTCACGAAGATCGCCAGCTGGTCCTGCAGGATGCGGGCGGCATAGGCGACGGCGTCGTCCGGAGCGACCGAACCGTCGGTCTCCAGGCTCAGCGTCAGCTTGTCGTAGTCGAGAACCTGGCCCTCACGGGTGTTCTCGACCTTGTAGGAGACCTTCTTGACCGGCGAATAGAGGCTGTCGACCGGGATGAGACCGATCGGCGCGTCTTCCGGACGGTTGCGGTCGGCCGGGACGTAGCCCTTGCCGGTGGCGACCGTCAGCTCCATGCGGATCTCGGCACCGTCGTCGAGGGTGCAGATCGCGAGCTCGGGGTTCAGGATCTCGATGTCGCCGACGGTCTGGATGTCACCGGCGGTGACGATGCCCGGACCGGTCTTGCGGACGACCATGCGCTTGGGCAGGTCGCCGTGCATCTTCACCGAGATCTCCTTGATGTTCAGGATGATGTCGGTGACGTCCTCGCGCACGCCGGGGATCGAGGAGAACTCGTGCAGGACGCCGTCGATCTGCACCGCGGTCACGGCCGCGCCCTGCAGCGACGACAGCAGGACGCGACGCAGCGCGTTGCCGAGCGTCAGACCGAAACCACGCTCGAGCGGCTCGGCGACGACGGTGGCCTTGCGGCGCGCGTCTTCGCCCGGCTTCACCTCGAGCTTGTTCGGACGGATGAGTTCCTGCCAATTCTTGTGAATGGTCACGGGGTCGTACCTTTCGGGCAATGCGGCGGGATATCGGTGGCGCCCACCACCCTGCCCGCGCCGCCGGAGGGAGAAATGCGAGAAGCGGCGGGTGGACGACCCGCCGCTTCCGAGGGCTGCCCGCCCTCGATGGGTGTCTATCGGGCCGGAATACCCGGCCTCGACGCGATCAGACGCGACGACGCTTGCGCGGACGGCAACCGTTGTGCGGGATCGGGGTCACGTCGCGGATCGAGGTCACCATGAAGCCGGCCGCCTGGAGAGCGCGCAGCGCGGATTCACGGCCCGAACCGGGGCCACGGACTTCCACCTCGACGGTACGCATACCGTGCTCGGACGCCTTGCGGGCGGCATCCTCGGCGGCGACCTGCGCGGCGTAGGGGGTCGACTTGCGCGAACCCTTGAAGCCGAGAGCGCCGGCCGACGACCAGGAGATCGTGTTGCCCTGAGCATCGGTGATGGTGATCATCGTGTTGTTGAACGTGGAGTTCACGTGCACGACGCCGGAGGTGATGTTCTTGCGTTCGCGCCGCTTGACGCGAGTGGCTTCCTTGGCCATGTGACTTACCTACTCGAGATATCTACACCGCCGTAATTCCGGCGGCTCCACCGGGACGGACGTCTCACGACGCGCGCCCGAAACGAATTACTTCTTCTTGCCCGCGATCGCCTTCGCCGGACCCTTGCGGGTACGAGCGTTGGTGTGCGTGCGCTGGCCGCGGACCGGAAGACCGCGACGATGACGCAGGCCGCGGTAGCAGCCCAGGTCCATGAGACGCTTGATGTTCATCGCGACCTCGCGACGCAGATCGCCTTCGACGAGGTAGTCGCGGTCGATCACTTCGCGGATCTGAAGAACTTCGGCATCCGACAGCTCGTTCACGCGACGGTCATACGCAATGTTGACCTTCTGCATGATCTCGTCGGCCTTCTTCTGGCCGATGCCGTGGATGTACTGAAGCGCGATGACGACGCGCTTGTTGGTCGGAATATTGACGCCTGCGATGCGGGCCACGGTTTCTCTCCAGTCAAATCACGGGAACGCCTCACGACGCTCCCGATTCGAGCCCGGCCATCCCTCGCGTGACGGACAGCCGTTCACGACGAAAGGATCGGTGGCCGAAAACCCTTCGGTTCCGGCCCCGATCGCTCACCATCGCGATGTGGGCCGGTCGATACAGGATTCCGCGGCCGAGCGCAACCGCCCGGCCGCGGAACCTCGTTCCTTCGTCGTACGGGTGGCCCCCGTACGACGAATTTCTTGCCCCGCTCAGGCGCCGAGGATGGCGCCGATCGCGGCGGTGACCTCGTCGATCGACTTCATGCCGTCGACGGTCTTCAGCTCGCCGGTCGAGGCGTAGTAGCCCGACAGCGGAGCGGTCTTTTCCTGATACTCGCCGAGGCGCTTGCGGAAGCTCTCGGGATTGTCGTCGGCACGCGGGGTGCCGCCGGCGGCGATCGTCTCGGCGACGCGGTTCTCCATGCGGGCGACCAGCGCGTCGACGTCGACGATCAGTTCGATCACCGCGTCGAGCTTCAGGCCCTTGGAGGCGAGCATCCTGGTGAGCGCCTCGGCCTGGGGAACGGTCCGCGGGAAGCCGTCGAGGATGAAGCCCTTCTGGCAGTCCTTCTCGTCGATGCGGTCGGAGACCACGCCGATGACGATGTCGTCGGAGACGAGACCGCCCGATTCCATCACTGCCTTGGCCTTGAGGCCCACGTCCGTGCCGGCCTTCACGGCGGCGCGGAGCATGTCGCCCGTCGACAGCTGCACGATGCCGTGCTTCTCGACCAGACGGGCGGCCTGCGTCCCCTTGCCGGCGCCCGGCGGTCCCAGAAGAATGAGCCTCATCGACGTCCCCCCTTCAGCTTCGCCCGCTTGATCAGACCTTCGTACTGATGTGCGAGCAGGTGTCCTTGGATCTGCGACACCGTGTCCATGGTCACGGAGACCACGATCAGCAGCGACGTGCCGCCGAAATAGAACGGAACGCCGGTCCAGGAAATCAACAGTTCGGGTAACATGCACACCAGGACGATGTAGATGGCGCCGAGAACCGTGATGCGGGTGAGGACGTAGTCGATGTACTCGGCGGTGCGCTCGCCCGGACGGATGCCGGGGATGAAGCCGCCGTGCTTCTTCAGGTTGTCCGCGGTGTCGACCGGATTGAAGACGATCGCGGTGTAGAAGAAGGCGAAGAAGACGATCAGCGCCGCGTACATGAACATGTAGAGCGGCTGGCCGTGGCCGAGCAGCGCCGTCACCGTCGTCAGCCAGCCCGAGGTCTGGCCCTGCTGGAAGTTGGCGATGGTCGCCGGAACCAGCAGCAGGGACGACGCGAAGATCGGCGGGATGACGCCCGAGGTGTTGAGCTTGAGCGGCAGATGCGAGCTCTGACCCTGCATGATCTGGTTGCCGACCTGTCGCTTCGGGTACTGGATCAGGAGCCGGCGCTGGGCGCGCTCCATGAAGACCACGAAGCCGATCACCAGGATCGCCACGACGACGATCGCGAAGATCGCGAAGGTCGAGATCGCGCCCTGACGGCCGAGTTCCAGCGTGCCGGCGATGGCATGCGGCAGGCCCGCGACGATGCCGGCGAAGATGATCAGCGAGGTGCCGTTGCCGATGCCGCGCGAGGTGATCTGCTCACCCAGCCACATCAGGAACAGCGTGCCGCCGACCAGCGTCACGGTCGCGGTGAAGCGGAAGAAGAAGCCCGGCATGGCGACGACGCCCGAGGCGCCCTCGAGACCGACGGCGATGCCCCAGGCCTGGAAGATGGCGAGGAGCACGGTCAGGAAGCGGGTGTACTGGTTCAGCTGCTTGCGACCCGACTCGCCTTCCTTCTTGAGCGCTTCCCAAGAGGGGACGACCGTCGTCATCAGCTGCACGATGATCGAGGCGGAGATGTAGGGCATGATGCCCAGCGCCAGGATCGCCATGCGGCCGACGGCGCCGCCGGAGAACATGTTGAAGAGACCGATGATGCCGGTCTGGGCGTTGTTGAACGCCTTGGCGAGGGCGCCGGCGTCGATGCCCGGCAGCGGCAGGTAAGTGCCAAGCCGATAGACGAGAAGCGCACCCAGCGTGAACCAGATGCGCTTCTTCAGTTCCTCGGCCTTGCCGAAGGCACCCCAGTTGAGATTGGCCGCGAGCTGTTCGGCAGCAGACGCCATGTCGGTCTCCGGTGCTTCGTAAGGGAGTATGTCCGATGGTTCGAAAGCGGCCGATCGCTCGGCCGCTCCCGTCAATCCCGATGGGCGGGGCCGATCACTCGGCCGCGTCCGCCTTCTTCTTCTCGGCGACGACGACCTTGCCGCCGGCCTTCTCGACCGCCGCGATCGCGGGGGCGGAGCCACCGGCGATCTCGAACGACAGCGCGCCCTTGGGCTCGCCCGGTCCGATCAGACGGACGCCGTCCTTGACCCGACGGATCACGCCGGCAGCCTTCAGCGCGTCGGCCGAGATGACCGAGGCGGCGTCGAGCTTGCCCGCATCGATCGCCGCCTGAACGCGGGCGATCGAGACCTCGTTGTAGTCGAGGCGGAAGATGTTGTTGAAGCCGCGCTTCGGCAGGCGGCGATGCAGAGGCATCTGACCACCTTCGAAGCCCTTGATGGCGACGCCGGAGCGCGCCTTCTGGCCCTTGACGCCCTTGCCCGAGGTCTTGCCCAGGCCCGAGCCGATGCCGCGACCGAGGCGCTTGCCGGTCTTGGCGGCGCCGACGTTGTCGCTGATCTCGTTGAGCTTCATCGCTCGGATCCTTCTCAGTTCTCTTCGACGATGCGAACGAGGTGGGCGACCTTGGCAATCATACCGCGCACGGCCGGAGTGTCCTCCAGCGTGGAACGGCGATGCCGCTTGTTGAGGCCGAGACCGATCAGGGTCTTCTCCTGAACGTCCGGGCGACGGATCGGCGAGCCGATCTGCTCGACCGTGACGGTCTTGACCGTGGCGTTGTTCGACATGGGGTTCACCCTAGCTTTCTTCAAGACCGACGCCCCCTCGCCTCACGACGGGAGAGCGGCCGGTTCGTCTCACGCCTCGGCCGACGCGTCGGCGCCTTCGGCACCGCGACGGCTCTGGAGGGTCGACACCTTCATGCCGCGGCGAGCGGCGACGGAACGGGGGCTGTCCTCGGCCTTCAGGGCATCGAAGGTCGCGCGAACCATGTTGTACGGGTTCGACGAGCCCATCGACTTCGCGACGACGTCCTGGACGCCGAGCGTTTCGAAGACCGCGCGCATCGGGCCGCCGGCGATGATGCCGGTACCGGCCGGGGCGGCACGGACGATGACGCGGCCGGCGCCATGATGGCCGACGACGTCGTGGTGGAGCGTACGGCCCTCGCGGAGCGAGACGCGGATCAGACCGCGCTTCGCCGCCTCGGTGGCCTTACGGATGGCTTCCGGCACTTCACGAGCCTTGCCGTGGCCGAAGCCGACGCGGCCCTTCTGGTCGCCGACGACGACGAGCGCGGCGAAGCCGAAGCGACGGCCGCCCTTCACCACCTTGGCGACGCGGTTGATGTGCACCAGCCGGTCGACGAATTCGCTGTCGCGTTCTTCCCGCTCGAGCTTTGCCATGTCGAATGATCCCTCGTGCGCAGCCGTCCCGGCGCGCCTCGTTTGTTGATCAGAACTCGAGACCGCCCTCACGGGCGGCTTCGGCGAGCGCCTGGACGCGGCCGTGGTAGATGAAGCGGCCGCGATCGAACACGACCTCCTTCACACCGGCGGCAACAGCGCGCTCGGCGACGAGCTTGCCGACGGCTTCCGCCGCGGACTTGTCGGCGCCGGTCTTCAGGCTGCTCTTCAGCGAGGCGTCCAGCGTCGACGCGGCGGCGAGGGTGACACCCTTCGCGTCGTCGATGACCTGGGCATAGATGTTCTTCGACGAGCGATGAACCGAGAGCCGCGGGCGGCCGTTCGCCGCCGCCTTGACGGCACGGCGCACGCGAGCCGCACGACGCTCCGTAGTGGTCTGATGGGCCATGGCGGCTGCTCCTTACTTCTTCTTGCCTTCCTTGCGGAAGATCTTCTCGTCGGCATACTTGACACCCTTGCCCTTGTAGGGCTCGGGGCCGCGCCACTCGCGGATTTCCGCGGCGACCTGGCCGACCTGCTGCTTGTCGATGCCAGTCACGATGATCTGGTCCTGCTTCGGGCCGGCCACCTGGATGGTGATGCCTTCCGGAACCGGGAACAGCACGTCGTGGCTGTAGCCGAGCGACAGCGTCAGGGTCTTGCCGTTGAGGGCAGCCTTGTAGCCGACGCCGTTGATCTCGAGCTTCTTCTCGAAGCCCTTGGAGACACCGACGATGAGGTTCGAGATCATCGTGCGGGACATGCCCCACAGCGAGCGAGCCTGCTTGGACTCGTCGCGCGGCTTGACCGCGATGCCCTCGTCACCCTTGGTGACTTCCACGAGATCGTGGACGGTGAAAGAAAGGGCACCCTTGGGGCCCTTGACGTTGACGGCCTGTCCCGCGACTTCCGCGGTGACACCGGCGGGAACCGGCACGGCCTTCTTTCCGATGCGTGACATGGGACTACCCCGTATCGTTTCCGGCCTCAGAAGACCTTGCAGAGCACTTCGCCGCCGACATTCGCTTCGCGAGCGGCGTGGTCGGCCAGAACACCCTTCGGCGTGGACAGGATCGTCACACCGAGGCCGTTGGCGACACGCGGGATATTCGCGACCGAGGTGTAGACGCGGCGGCCGGGCTTCGACACGCGGGCGATCTCACGGATCACCGGCTGGCCGTCGAAGTACTTCAGCTCGACTTCGAACTCGGACTTGCCGCCGTCGAACTCGACCTTGGTGTAGCCGCGGATGTAGCCCTCGGCCTTCAGCACGTCGAGAAGGTTGGCGCGCAGCTTGGAGGCCGGCGTCTTCAGCGAGGACTTCTTCCGCAGCTGCGCGTTGCGGATACGGGTGATCAGATCGCCCAGAGGATCAGAGAGGCTCATGGTACTTTCCTCACCAGCTCGACTTCACCAGGCCCGGGATCATGCCCAGATTGCCCAGCTCACGAAGCGCGACGCGCGACATCTTCAGCTTGCGATAGAAGGCGCGGGGACGGCCCGTCACTTCGCAACGGTTGCGAATGCGAACCTTGGCGCCGTTGCGCGGCATTTCGGCGAGCGTGAACACCGCCTGCATGCGCTCCTCCGGCGTGGATTCGCGATTCATGATCACCGCCTTGAGGTCGGTGCGCTTCTTGAGATCGCGCGCCGTCATGTTGCGACGGCGGTTGTTCTTCTCGATCGAGCTCTTCTTGGCCATGTCTTTCCTATCCTCTGCCGTAACGGCTCACTGACGGAACGGGAAGTTGAAGAGCTTGAGCAGCTCCCGGGCTTCGTCGTCGGTCTTCGCCGTCGTACAGACGATGATGTCCATACCCCAGATCTGATCAACCTTGTCGTAGTTGATCTCGGGGAATACGATGTGTTCCTTGACGCCCATGGCATAGTTGCCGCGGCCGTCGAAGCTCTTGGGGTTCAGGCCGCGGAAGTCTCGGACGCGCGGCAGCGCGATCGTGACCAGGCGGTCGAGGAACTCGTACATGCGGGTCTTGCGAAGGGTGACCTTCGCGCCGATCGGCATGTTCTCACGGATCTTGAACTGCGCGATCGCCTTGCGGGCCCGCGTGATGACCGGCTTCTGGCCGGCGATCTGCGCGAGGTCCGCCGCAGCGGTCGTGGGCTTCTTGGAGTCGGCAGTCGCCTCACCCACACCCATGTTCAGAACGATCTTGTCGAGGGTCGGCACTTCGAACGCGTTCTTGTAGCCGAACTTCTCGATCATCGCCGGGCGCACCACGTCCTCGTAGTGCTTCTTCATCCGCGGCGTCAGGGCAGCCTCAGCCATCGATCACTTCTCCCGAACGCTTGGCGAAACGGACCTTGCGGCCGTCCTCCAACTTCTTGAAGCCGACGCGCGTGGGCTTGCCGTCCTTGTCGGCGATGGCGAGGTTCGAAAGGTGGATCGGAGCCTCTTTCGAGATGATCCCACCTTCGTTCACGCCCTGCGGCTTCTGATGCCGCTGCACCATGTTCACGCCACGGACGAGCGCACGCTCTTCCGTCGGCATGACCTGAACCACTTCGCCGGACTTGCCCTTGTCACGGCCGGCGAGCACGACGACCTTGTCGCCCTTCTTGATCTTCGCGGCCATCACAGCACCTCCGGCGCCAGCGAAAGGATCTTCGTGTGGTTCTTGGCGCGAAGCTCGCGCGGAACCGGTCCGAAGATACGAGTACCGATCGGCTCCTTCTGATTGTTGATCAGAACGGCCGCGTTGCGGTCGAAACGGATAACCTGTCCGTCCGCCCGATGGATGTCCTTGCTGACGCGAACGACGACCGCCTTCATGACGTCGCCCTTCTTCACGCGTCCGCGCGGAATGGCCTCCTTCACCGACACCACGATGATGTCGCCGACGGTGGCGTACTTGCGCTTCGAACCGCCGAGTACCTTGATGCACATGACGCGCTTGGCACCCGAGTTGTCGGCGACGTCGAGGTTGGTCTGCATTTGAATCATGACCGACCGCCTTTCCTAATTAGTGTCGCCGAGCCTCAGATCGCGCCGACCGGACCGAGGACCACCCAGCTCTTGTTCTTCGAGAGCGGACGGGTCTCCTCGATCGCGACCTGATCGCCGACCTTGAAGCGGTTCTCTTCGTCGTGAGCGTGGTACTTCTTGGAACGACGCACGGTCTTCTTCAGAAGCGGATGGGTGAAGCGACGCTCCACCTCGACCACGACGGTCTTGTCGTTCTTGTCGCTGACGACGACGCCCTGCAACACGCGCTTCGGCATTGCCGTCTCCCTCAGTTACCGCTCTTGGCGGTGATGACGGTCTGGATCCGCGCGATGTCGCGACGGACCTGGCGCACACGCGCCGTGTTCTCGAGCTGTCCGGTGGCCTTCTGGAAACGAAGGTTGAACTGCTCTTTCTTCAGCTTCTCGAGCTCGTCGGCGAGTTCGTCGGCCGTCTTCGTCCGGATGTCGGCGATCTTCATCGGTCAACCCTCTCAGTCGGCGATACGCTCGATGAAGCGCGTGCGGATCGGGAGCTTGGCGGCTCCCAGACGCAGCGCTTCCTCGGCGATCTCGTGGCTCACGCCGTCGATCTCGAAGAGAATGCGACCAGGCTTGACACGGCACGCCCAATATTCGGGAGCGCCCTTGCCCTTACCCATGCGCACTTCGGTCGGCTTCGAAGAAACCGGCACGTCGGGGAACACGCGGATCCACACGCGTCCCTGACGCTTCATCTGACGGGTGATCGCGCGGCGGGCCGCTTCGATCTGACGGGCGGTGACCCGCTCCGGTTCCAGCGCTTTCAGGCCATAGGACCCGAAGTCGAGGGAGAAGCCACCCTTGGCGTCGCCCTTGATCCGGCCCTTGAACTGCTTGCGGAACTTCGTGCGCTTCGGCTGCAGCATCGTCGTTCTCTCTCGTTATCTGTCAATGCGCCGCCGGCCGTCAGGCCCGCTCGCCGTCACGGTCGCGATCGCGGCGACCACGGCCACGACGCTCACCGTCGCGCTCCCGATCACGCTCGCGTCCTTCCGGACGGTCGCGGCGGGTGTTGTCCGGCTCGAGCGCACGGCGCTCGGAAGCCATCGGATCGTGCTCGAGGATCTCGCCCTTGAAGATCCAGACCTTGAGGCCGCAAGTGCCGTAGGCCGTGACCGCAGTGGCGACACCGAAGTCGATGTCCGCACGCAGGGTGTGCAGCGGAACGCGACCTTCACGGTACCACTCGAGGCGAGCGATCTCGGCGCCGCCGAGACGGCCCGAAGCGTTGATGCGGATGCCTTCGGCACCGAAACGCATCGCCGACTGAACGGCACGCTTCATGGCGCGACGGAAGGCGACACGACGCTCGAGCTGCTGAGCGATGGAAGCGGCCACCAGGTTGGCATCGATCTCGGGCTTGCGCACCTCGACGATGTTGATGTGGACTTCCGAGTCCGTCAGCTTGGCGACGCCCTTGCGGAGCTTGTCGATGTCGCCGCCCTTCTTGCCGATCACCACGCCCGGACGGGCGGTGTGGATCGACACGCGGCACTTCTTGTGCGGACGCTCGATGACGATCTTGGAGACCGCCGCCTGCTTGAGCTCGGCGAGCAGATACTTGCGGATCGCGAGATCCTCATGCAGCAGCTTGCCGTACTCGCCCTTGCCGGCGTACCAGCGGGAATCCCAGGTCCGGTTGATGCCGAGCCGGAGACCGATCGGGTTGACCTTCTGTCCCATCAGGCGGACTCCACTTCGCGGACGACGATCGTCAGGTTCGAGAACGGCTTTTCGACGCGCGAGGCGCGACCGCGGGCACGAGCGTGGAAACGCTTCATGACCAGGGCCTTGCCCACGAAGGCTTCGGCGACGACGAGGCTGTCGACGTCGAGCTCGTGGTTGTTCTCGGCATTGGCGATGGCGCTCTCCAGCGTCTTCTTGACGGTGCCGGCGATGCGCTTGCGCGAGAAGGTGAGTTCGGCCAGAGCGGTCGAGACCTTCTTGCCACGGATGAGGGCGGCGACGAGGTTGAGCTTCTGCGGCGAGACACGGATCATCCGCGTCAGCGCCCGAGCTTCGGTGTCCTTCAGCGCCCGTTCGGTCTTCGGCTTCGACATGGGGCTTACTTCCTCTTCGCCTTCTTGTCGGCAGCGTGACCGTAATAGGTCCGGGTCGGCGAGAACTCACCGAACTTCTGGCCGACCATTTCCTCGGAGACGAGGACGGGGATGTGCTTCTGACCGTTGTACACGCCGAAGGTCAGACCGACGAAGTGCGGCAGGATCGTGGAGCGACGGCTCCAGATCTTGATCACTTCGGCGCGGCCCGAAGAACGCGCCTTCTCGGCCTTCTTCAGGAGGTAACCGTCGACGAACGGGCCTTTCCAGACAGAACGAGCCATGGATTACTTACCCTTCTTGGCGTGGCGCGAGCGGACGATGAACTTGTTCGTCGCCTTGTTCGACCGGGTCTTCTTGCCCTTGGTCGGCTTGCCCCACGGCGTCACCGGATGACGGCCGCCGGAGGTGCGGCCTTCGCCGCCGCCGTGCGGATGGTCGACCGGGTTCATGACGACACCACGGTTGTGGGGACGACGACCGAGCCAGCGAGAGCGACCCGCCTTGCCGATCGAGGTGTTCATGTGATCCGGGTTCGACACCGCACCGACGGTCGCCAGGCAGGTGCCGAGGATCAGGCGCTGTTCACCCGAACCGAGGCGGACGATGACGTAGCCCTGGTCACGGCCGACGATCTGCGCGTAGGCACCGGCGGAACGAGCGATCTGGCCGCCCTTGCCGGGCTTCAGTTCGACGTTGTGCACGATGGTACCGACCGGGATGTTGCCGATCGGCATCGCGTTGCCGGGCTTCACGTCGACCGAGGCGCCGGAGATCACGGTGTCGCCCACGGCCAGACGCTGCGGCGCCAGGATGTAGGAGAACTCGCCGTCGGCGTACTTGATCAGCGCGATGAACGCCGAACGGTTCGGATCGTACTCGAGGCGCTCGACCGTCGCCGCGACGTCGACCTTGCGACGCTTGAAGTCGACGATGCGATAGGTGCGCTTGTGACCGCCGCCCTTGAAACGGGCGGTGATGCGGCCGAGGTTGTTGCGGCCGCCGGACTTGCTCAGACCCTCGGTGAGGGTCTTGAGCGGCTTGCCCTTGTACAGGCCGGATCGGTCGACGATGACCAGCTGGCGAAGGCTGGGCGTGACCGGGTTGAAGGTCTTAAGAGCCATTGTTTCTCTACCCCTGCCTTCAGAGACCGGTCGTCACGTCGATCCGCTGGCCTTCGGCCAGAGTCACGATCGCTTTCTTGACGTCGTCCTGCTTGCCGACGAAGCCCTTGAAGCGCTTCACCTTGCCCATACGGACCAGGGTGTTCACCTTCTCGACCTGCACCTTGAAGAGCGCCTCGACGGCGGCCTTGATCTCGGGCTTGGTCGCGGACTTGGCGACGTTGAACACCACCTTGTTCTGCTCGGCGGCGATGGTGGACTTCTCGGTGATGACCGGCGAGCGGATCACGTCGTAGTGCGAGAGCTTGACGGTCATGATCACGCCTCCGCCCGGAACCGAGCTTCGATCGCCTCGACCGCGTCCTTGGTGAGGACGAGGGTCTTGCGACGCAGGATGTCGTAGACGTTGATGCCCTGGATCGGGAGAACGTCGACGTTCGGGATGTTGCGAGCAGCGAGACCGAAGTTGGCATCGATCTCGGCACCGGCGACGACCAGGACGTTCACGAAGCCGAGCTTCTCGAACTGATCGGCGAGCGTCTTGGTCTTCGGCTCGGCCGCAGTAGCCGATTCGAGGACGATGATCGAGGCCTCGGCGGCCTTGGCCGAAAGCGCATGCTTCAGACCGAGGGCGCGCACCTTCTTCGGCAGGTCGTGCTCGTGCGAGCGGACGACCGGGCCGTGGGCGCGGCCACCGCCACGGAAGATCGGCGCGCGCGCCGAGCCGTGACGGGCGGAACCGGTGCCCTTCTGCTTGTAGATCTTCTTGCCCGTCCGGGCGATCTCCGAGCGGCCCTTCACCTTGTGGGTGCCGGTGCGGCGCTTGGCGAGCTGCCACTTGACGACGCGCTGGATGAGATCCGCGCGGGGCTCGAGGCCGAAGATCTCGTCGGAGACGGTGATCTTGCCGGCGTCGGTGCCGTCCAGCTTCTTGACCTGGAACTCCATCACTCGGCCCCCTTCTCTTCAGTGGCGGCGACCGGAGCAGCGGCCATGCGGAACGCGCCCGGAAGCGGCAGGTCGCTCGGCGCCTTGCGCTTCACGGCATCGCGAACGATGATCCAGCCACCCTTGGAGCCGGGAACCGAACCCTCGACGAGGATCAGACCGCGCTCGACGTCGGTGCGGACGACCTTGAGGTTCTGCGTAGTGACACGCTCGGCGCCCATGTGGCCGGCCATCTTCTTGTTCTTGAAGGTGCGACCCGGGTCCTGACGGTTACCGGTCGAACCCAGCGAGCGGTGCGAGACCGACACGCCGTGGGTGGCGCGCAGACCACCGAAGTTCCAGCGCTTCATACCGCCGGCGAAGCCCTTGCCGATCGAAGTACCGGTGACGTCGACGAACTGGCCGACGACGAAGTGATCGGCGGTGAGCTCGGCGCCCACTTCGATCAGCTTGTCCGGGTCGACGCGGAACTCGACGACCTTGCGCTTCGGCTCGACGTTCGCCTTGGCGAAGTGGCCGCGCTGCGCCTTGGTGGTGTTCTTCACCTTGGCGAGGCCGGCACCGAGCTGCAGCGCGGTGTAGCCGTTCTTCTCTTCGGTACGGTGGGCGACGACCTGGCAGCCGTCGAGACGCAGGACCGTGACCGGAACCTGCTCGCCCGCATCCGTATAGATGCGGGTCATGCCCAGCTTCTGTGCAATCACACCTGAACGCATGGCGTTCTCTCTTCTTATGGCGTGTCACCGGAGTGATACACGCCTGATTTAGTCAGAGGCTCGGAAGAACTCACGTTCACCGAGCATGGCTGTCGAACCAGAGGCTCTCGATCGGTTGCCCGATCAGAGCTTGATCTCGACGTCGACGCCCGCGGCGAGATCCAGCTTCATCAGCGCGTCGACCGTCTGAGGGGTCGGATCGATGATGTCGAGGAGACGCTTGTGGGTGCGGATTTCGAACTGCTCGCGGCTCTTCTTGTCGACGTGCGGCGAGCGGTTGACCGTGAACTTCTCGATCCGCGTCGGCAGCGGAACCGGGCCACGAACCGAAGCGCCGGTGCGCTTGGCCGTGCTGACGATCTCGCGCGTCGAGGCGTCGAGGACCCGATGGTCGAACGCCTTGAGGCGGATTCGGATGTTCTGACCGTTCATTGATGAACCCTCTGAGGTCGGAAGCGGGCGGGGTTGCCGCCCACTCGACCGATCCCGTTACGCGATGATCTTGGCGACGACGCCGGCGCCGACGGTGCGACCGCCTTCACGGATGGCGAAGCGGAGCTTCTCTTCCATCGCGATCGGGACGATCAGCTCGACGACCAGCTTCACGTTGTCGCCCGGCATCACCATCTCGGTGCCCTCGGGCAACTGGCACATGCCGGTCACGTCCGTCGTGCGGAAGTAGAACTGCGGACGATAGTTCGAGAAGAACGGCGTGTGACGGCCACCCTCTTCCTTGGTCAGGATGTAGGCCTCGGCCTCGAACTTCGTGTGCGGCGTCACCGAACCCGGCTTGCACAGCACCTGGCCGCGCTCCACGTCCTTGCGCTCCACGCCGCGCAGCAGCGCGCCGATGTTGTCGCCGGCCTGTCCCGAGTCGAGCAGCTTGCGGAACATCTCGACGCCGGTGCAGGTCGTCTTGCGGGTCGGACGGATGCCGACGATCTCGACTTCCTCGCCGACCTTGACGATGCCGCGCTCGACACGACCGGTCACCACGGTGCCGCGGCCCGAGATCGTGAACACGTCTTCGACCGGCATCAGGAAGGGCTGGTCGACCGGACGCTCCGGCTGCGGGATGTACTCGTCCACCGCCGCCATCAGCTTCAGAACCGCGTCACGGCCGAACTCGGCCTTGCCGTTGTTCAGAGCTTCGGTCGCCGAACCCGAGATGATCGGGATGTCGTCGCCCGGGAAGCCGTAGGACGAGAGCAGCTCGCGCACTTCGAGCTCGACGAGCTCGAGCAGTTCCGGATCGTCGACCAGGTCGACCTTGTTCAGGAACACCACCAGAGCCGGAACGCCGACCTGACGGGCGAGCAGGATGTGCTCGCGGGTCTGCGGCATCGGGCCGTCGGCGGCCGACACGACCAGGATCGCGCCGTCCATCTGGGCGGCACCCGTGATCATGTTCTTCACGTAGTCGGCGTGGCCGGGGCAGTCGACGTGGGCGTAGTGACGCTTGGTCGTCTCGTACTCGACGTGGGCCGTGTTGATGGTGATGCCGCGCGCCTTCTCTTCCGGAGCGGCGTCGATCTGGTCGTACGCCTTGAAGGTCGCGCCACCGGTCTCCGCGAGCACCTTGGTGATCGCGGCGGTCAGGGACGTCTTGCCATGGTCGACGTGCCCGATCGTGCCGATGTTGCAGTGCGGCTTGTTACGTTCGAACTTTTCTTTGGCCATCGGATTTCTCCGTTTGCTCTCTCAGCCGATCAGGCAGATCAGGCGAACTTCTTCTGGACTTCGGCGGCGACGTTCGACGGCACTTCTTCGTAGTGGTCGAACTGCATGGTGTAGCTGGCGCGACCCTGCGAGAAAGACCGCAGAGTGTTGACGTAGCCGAACATGTTGGCCAGCGGCACCATCGCGTTGACGATCTGCGCGTTGCCGCGCGTATCGGTGCCGGCGATCTGACCGCGACGGGAGTTGAGGTCGCCGATGACCGAACCGAGGTATTCCTCGGGGGTCACGACCTCGACCTTCATGATCGGCTCGAGGAGAACCGCGCCGGCCTTCTCGAGACCTTCACGGAACGCCGCGCGAGAGGCGATTTCGAAGGCGATCGCCGAGGAGTCGACCTCGTGATAGGCGCCGTCGACGAGCTGGACCTTGACGTCCACGACCGGGAAGCCCGCCACCGGACCCGAGGTGAGGACCGAGTTGAGGCCCTTCTCGACGCCGGGGAAGTATTCCTTCGGAACCGAACCGCCGATGATCTTCGACTCGAACTCGAAGCCCTTGCCGGACTCGTTGGGCTCGATGTGGAACTTCACGCGGGCGAACTGGCCGGTACCGCCGGTCTGCTTCTTGTGGGTGTAGTCGATGTCGGTCGAGCGACGGATCGTCTCGCGATAGGCGACCTGCGGGGCGCCGACGTTGACTTCGACCTTGTGGGTGCGCTTCAGGATGTCGACCTTGATGTCGAGGTGAAGCTCGCCCATGCCCTTGATGATCGTCTGACCGGACTCGCTGTCGGTGTTGACGCGGAAGGACGGATCCTCCGCAGCCAGCTTGGCGAGAGCGACGCCCATCTTTTCCTGGTCGGCCTTCGACTTCGGCTCGACAGCCATCTCGATGACGGGTTCCGGGAACTCCATCTTCTCAAGAATGACGGGATGGTTCGGGTCGCAGAGCGTGTCGCCGGTGCGGGTATCCTTGAGGCCGACCAGAGCGACGATGTCGCCGGCGTAGGCCTCGGAGATCTCCTCACGGCTGTCGGCGTGCATGAGAACCATGCGGCCGACGCGCTCGGTCTTGCCGCGAACCGAGTTCAGCAGCGAGACGCCCTTCTCGAGCTTGCCCGAGTAGATGCGGCAGAAGGTCAGGATGCCGTACTGGTCGTCCATCAGCTTGAAGCCGAGGAGGGCCAGGGGATCGCTGTCCGACGACTTGCGCTCGGTCTCGGTCTCGGTCTTGACGTCGATGCCCTTGATGGCGGGGCGATCGAGCGGCGACGGCAGGTAGTCGACGACGGCGTCGAGCAGGGGCTGGACACCCTTGTTCTTGAAGGCCGAGCCACAGAGCACCGGATAGAAGGCACCGGTGATGACGGCCTTGCGCAGCAGACGCTTGATGGTCGCCTCGTCGGGGTTGTTGCCCTCGAGATAGGCTTCCATGGCGGCTTCGTCGAGCTCGACGCAGGCCTCGATCATGTCGACGCGAGCCGCCTCGCACTTGGCGAGAAGGTCGGCCGGGATCTCTTCGTCGTGATAGTTGGCGCCGAGAGCCTCGTTTTCCCAAATGACGGCCTTCATGCGGACGAGGTCCACGAGGCCGGCAAAGTTGGACTCGGCACCGATCGGGATCTGGATCGGGATCGGGCGAGCGCCGAGGCGGGTCTTGATGTCCGAGACGCAGCGATCGAAATCGGCGCCGATCTTGTCCATCTTGTTGCAGAAGACGATGCGCGGGACGTTGTACTTGTCGCCCTGACGCCACACGGTCTCGGTCTGCGGCTCGACACCCTGGTTGGAGTCGAGAACGCACACGGCACCGTCGAGCACACGCAGCGAACGCTCGACTTCGATGGTGAAGTCGACGTGGCCGGGGGTGTCGATGATGTTCAGGCGCTTGCCGTTCCAGAACGTCGTCGTGGCAGCCGAAGTGATCGTGATGCCACGCTCCTGCTCCTGCTCCATGAAGTCCATGGTGGCGGCGCCGTCGTGCACTTCACCGATCTTGTGGCTCTTACCGGAGTAATAGAGCACACGCTCGGTGGTCGTGGTCTTGCCGGCATCGATGTGAGCCATGATGCCGAAGTTGCGGTAGTCTTCGATGGCGTGAATACGGGGCATTGTCGACCTCGTCGAAAACGACTTGAGCGGAGTTCACCAGCGGTAATGGGAGAAGGCGCGGTTCGCCTCTGCCATACGGTGAGTGTCCTCACGCTTCTTGACGGCATTGCCACGGTTGTTCGACGCATCGAGCAATTCCGCGGAAAGGCGCTCCGTCATGGTCTTCTCGTTGCGACCACGGGTCGCGGAGAGGAGCCAACGGATCGCCAGAGCCTGGCGACGCTCGGTGCGAACTTCGACCGGAACCTGGTACGTGGCACCGCCGACGCGGCGCGAACGCACTTCGATCTGCGGCGCGACGTTCTCGAGCGCCTGATGGAAGATCGCCAGCGGATCCTGGCGGGTCTTCGACTCGATCAGGTCGAAGGCACCGTAGACGATCGACTCGGCGACCGACTTCTTGCCGTCTTCCATCACGTTGTTCATGAACTTGGAAACGATGATGTCCCCGAACTTCGGATCCGGGTTGATCTCACGCTTCTCGGCAGAGTGACGACGGGACATATGTCTTCCTCGGTCGTTCGAAACTTAAGGGTTACCGGATCACTTCGGACGCTTGGCGCCGTACTTCGAACGGCGCTGCTTGCGATCCTTGACGCCCTGGGTGTCGAGGACGCCGCGCAGGATGTGGTAGCGCACGCCCGGAAGGTCCTTCACGCGGCCGCCGCGGATCATGACCACGGAGTGCTCCTGAAGGTTGTGGCCTTCGCCCGGGATGTAGCCGATGACTTCGAAACCGTTGGTGAGGCGAACCTTGGCGACCTTGCGGAGCGCGGAGTTCGGCTTCTTCGGCGTCGTGGTGTAGACGCGCGTGCACACGCCGCGCTTCTGCGGGCAGGCTTCCATGGCGGGAACCTTGTTCCGCTTGGTCGGAGCCTGCCGCGGGCTGCGGATGAGCTGGTTGATCGTCGGCATTCGTCTTCAGCCTTCTCGTGACCAGGCCTTTCGGCCCACTTGTGCGCTCGGCGCGTCCTGGAACGACACCCGGCAAAACCCATCGCCGGGCAGCAACCTCGTTTCATGGGGAAACGAACGGAAAGCACCGGAGCACGGGAACTCATTCCCCGTCCGGTGCGAAAAGTCAGAGGAACGGCGAACCGTTCTTGATCTTCTGCTTTCCAAAGTCGCTATCCCGGCAGCGTCTCGGCGCCCTGTTCCGTTCGATTGGACCGAACGAAGCATTGGCGGCCGACGGGCCTGCCGTGAAAGTGGGCGGAAACTACCCGCACCGTCCACGCCCGTCAAGGGGTGAAACGAGCAAAAACGCAAGGAATGCGCGGTTCGCCGAGTCGTACGCCGCTCCAAGCGGAATCTTGCGGTTTCATGTCGAAAATGACGCAAAGTCTCGCCAAGAATCGCCTCGTCTCGCCAAGTCGAAGCGAGGTCACCGTCGTCGTCGCCGGTCGAATCCGAACATCGAGACCTTAGAATCGATGTCTCCGTCGATTCGACTCTGCCTCTACTGAGCGATCGATTCGGCGAGACGGGGGGCGATACGACCGGTGACGTCACGAAGATTCGGAAATCGACCTTCGCGACGACCGTTCGATTCTGGGACACTCCGCCCGCGACACGGGCGCCTCGGGAGCGGATCCCAAAAAAGAAACGCCGCGGGCGAGCCGCGGCGTCTCCGATTCGTACGAGTAGGGCGATCACTCGGCGGCGGGCAGGGCCGGCGCCTCGACCACACCGCTCTGCGACTTGCGCTCCTCGACGATGAGCTCGTCGCGGTGCGTCGCGATGCGGCGGATGCGGTTGGTGACCGCGCCCGTGCCGGCCGGGATGAGACGGCCGACGATGACGTTCTCCTTGAGACCCTCGAGGGCGTCGATCTTGCCGGCGACCGCCGCTTCCGTGAGGACGCGGGTGGTCTCCTGGAACGACGCGGCCGAGAAGAACGAGCGCGTGTTGAGCGAGGCCTTGGTGATGCCGAGGAGGACCGGAACGCCGGAAGCCGGCTTCTTGCCCTCGGCGATCAGCGCCTCGTTCATCATGTCGAGGTCGAGGCGATCGATCTGCTCACCGGTGATCACATCCGAGTCGCCGGCATCGGTGATCTCCACCTTCTGCAGCATCTGACGGACGATGACCTCGATGTGCTTGTCGTTGATCACGACGCCCTGCAGTCGATAGACCTCCTGGATCTCGTTGACGAGGAAGGCCGCGAGAGCCTCCACGCCCTTGATCGCCAGGATGTCGTGCGGCGCCGGGTTGCCGTCGAGGATGTACTCGCCCTTCTCGATGGTGTCGCCGTCCTGCAGATGGACGTGCTTGCCCTTCGGGATCAGGTACTCGACCGGATCGCCACCGTCGACCGGCTCGATCAGGATGCGGCGCTTGTTCTTGTAGTCCTTGCCGAAGCGGATCGTGCCGTCGCACTCGGCGATGATGGCGTGATCCTTCGGACGACGGGCTTCGAACAGTTCGGCGACGCGCGGCAGACCGCCGGTGATGTCGCGGGTCTTGGCGGACTCGAGCGGGATACGGGCCACGACGTCGCCGGCGTGGACCTTGCCGTTCGGATCGGCCGAGAGGATCGCGTCGACCGGCAGCGCGTAGCGGGCTTCACCGCCGCGCGACAGACGGGCGATCTTGCCGTCGGCGCCCTTGATGACGATCGAGGGCTTGAGATCCGACGTGCGGGCCGAGGCGCGCCAGTCGATGACGACGCGCTTGGTGATGCCGGTCGCCTCGTCGGTGGTCTCCACCATCGTCTGACCGTCGATCAGTTCCTCGTAGCCGACGGTACCGTCGACTTCGGTCAGGATCGGACGGGTGTAGGGGTCCCACTCGGCGATGCGCTGGCCGCGCTTCACCTTGTCGCCCTCGTCGACGAACAGACGGGCGCCGTAGATCAGACGATGGGAGGTGCGCTCCGAACCGTCGGCGTCGATGACGGCGACGGTGACGTTGCGGCCCATGACGATCAGACGGCCTTCCGAGTCCCGCGCCACGTTGCGGTTCTTGAGGACGATCGTGCCTTCGAAGTTGGATTCGACGAAGGACGAGTCGACGACCTGAGCCGTACCACCGACGTGGAAGGTGCGCATGGTGAGCTGGGTGCCCGGCTCGCCGATCGACTGGGCGGCGATGACGCCCACCGCTTCGCCCATGTTGACCGGGGTACCACGGGCAAGGTCGCGGCCGTAGCACTGGACGCAGACGCCGACCTTGGTCTCGCAGGTGAGCACCGAGCGGATCTTGACCGACTGGATGCCGGCGGCCTCGATCTTCTTGACGTGCGGCTCCTCGATCATCACGCCGTTCGGCACGATGACCTCGGCGGTCGCCGGATCGGTCAGATCCTCCGCCGCGACGCGGCCGAGGATGCGGCTGCCGAGCGAGGCGACGACCTGACCGGCATCGACGATCGCCTGGACATGGATGCCGTTCTGCGAACCGCAATCCTGTTCGGTGATGATCGAGTCCTGCGCCACGTCGACGAGACGACGGGTGAGGTAACCGGAGTTCGCGGTCTTGAGCGCGGTGTCGGCCAGACCCTTACGGGCACCGTGGGTCGAGTTGAAGTACTCGAGCACGGTCAGGCCTTCCTTGAAGTTCGAGATGATCGGCGTCTCGATGATCTCGCCCGACGGCTTGGCCATCAGGCCGCGCATGGCGGCGAGCTGACGCATCTGGGTCGGAGAACCACGGGCGCCGGAGTGCGACATCATGTAGATCGAGTTGATCGGCATCTGACGGCCGGTCTCCTTGTCGATCTGCACCGCGGAGATGCGCTTCATCATCTCCTCGGCGATGCGGTCGGTGCACTTCGCCCAGGCGTCGACGACCTTGTTGTACTTCTCGCCCTGGGTGATCAGGCCGTCCTGGTACTGCTGCTCGAATTCCTTCGCAGCCGCCTGGGTCTCCTCGACCATCGCCGGCTTGGTGTCCGGGATGACCATGTCGTCCTTGCCGAACGAGATGCCCGCCTTGAAGGCGTTGGTGAATCCGAGCGACATGATGCGGTCGCAGAAGATCACCGTCTCCTTCTGACCACAGGTACGGTACACCGCGTCGATCATGCCCGAGATGTTCTTCTTCGTCATCTGCTGGTTGCAGACGTCGAAGGTGATGCCCGGGTGCTTCGGCAGCAGCTCACCGATGAACATACGGCCGGGCGTGGTCTCGTAGATCTTGGTGTACTTGTTGCCGTCCTTGTCGATGCCGGTCCAGCGTCCACGGATCTTGGTGTGGAGCGTGATGACCTTGTTGTCGAGGGCGTGCTGCATCTCGCCGAGATTGCCGAAGGCCATGCCTTCGCCCGGCTCGTTGGCGTTCATCAGCGACAGATAGTAGAGGCCGAGAACGATGTCCTGCGACGGCACGATGATCGGCGCGCCGTTGGCGGGGTGCAGGATGTTGTTGGTCGACATCATCAGCACGCGCGCTTCCAGCTGCGCTTCGAGCGACAGCGGGACGTGCACGGCCATCTGGTCACCGTCGAAGTCGGCGTTGAACGCCGTGCAGACGAGCGGATGCAGCTGGATCGCCTTGCCTTCGATCAGCACCGGCTCGAAGGCCTGGATGCCGAGACGATGCAGCGTCGGCGCGCGGTTCAGCATCACCGGATGCTCGCGAATGACCTCGTCGAGGATGTCCCAGACCTCGGGACGCTCCTTCTCGACGAGCTTCTTCGCCTGCTTCACGGTCGACGACAGGCCCTTCGCGTCGAGACGCGAATAGATGAAGGGCTTGAACAGCTCGAGCGCCATCTTCTTCGGCAGGCCGCACTGGTGCAGCTTGAGCTCCGGACCGACGACGATGACCGAACGGCCCGAGTAGTCGACGCGCTTGCCGAGCAGGTTCTGACGGAAGCGACCCTGCTTGCCCTTGAGCATGTCGGCGAGCGACTTCAGCGGACGCTTGTTGGCACCCGTGATGACGCGACCGCGACGGCCGTTGTCGAACAGCGCATCGACCGCTTCCTGAAGCATGCGCTTCTCGTTGCGGATGATGATGTCCGGCGCGCGCAGCTCGATGAGGCGCTTCAGGCGGTTGTTGCGGTTGATGACGCGGCGATAGAGGTCGTTGAGATCCGACGTCGCGAAGCGGCCGCCGTCCAGGGGGACGAGCGGGCGCAGATCCGGCGGGATCACCGGAACGACGGTCAGGATCATCCACTCGGGACGGTTGCCCGACTCGATGAAGGACTCGACCAGCTTGAGGCGCTTGGCGAGCTTCTTCGGCTTCAGTTCACCGGTCGCCTCGGCGATGTCGACGCGGAGCTGATCGGCGATCTTCGGCAGGTCCATGGCCGCGAGCATGTCGCGGATGGCCTCGGCGCCGATCTGGGCGGTGAAGCTGTCCTCGCCGTAGTCGTCCTGCGCCTTGAGGAACTCCTCCTCGCCCAGAAGCTGATGCAGCTTGAGGGGAGTGAGGCCCGGCTCGGTGACGACGTAGTTCTCGAAGTAGAGGATGCGCTCGAGGTCCTTGAGCGTCATGTCCATCAGCATGCCGATGCGGCTCGGCAGCGACTTCAGGAACCAGATGTGGGCGACGGGCGCGGCCAGCTCGATGTGGCCCATGCGCTCGCGACGGACGCGCGACAGCGTGACTTCGACGCCGCACTTCTCGCAGATGACGCCCTTGTACTTCATGCGCTTGTACTTGCCGCACAAGCACTCGTAATCCTTGATCGGTCCGAAGATCCGAGCGCAGAACAGGCCGTCGCGCTCCGGCTTGAAGGTCCGGTAGTTGATCGTTTCCGGCTTCTTGATCTCGCCGTAGGACCAGGAGAGGATCTTCTCGGGGCTCGCGATGGAGATCCGGATGGCGTCGAAGACCGGCGCCGTCGGGGTCTGGGGCGAGAAGATGTTCATCACGTCTTGATTCATGGACCGTCTCCTGTCGGTGTCGCTCGCCCCTGCCGCAAGGGGGAGGGCCACGTCGAGATTTCCTGTCAGTCGTCGGATGCGCGGGCCCGGAGCACCGCTCCTCGGCTCGTCTCGCCCCGACATCGTCGAACGCCTCTACGAAGCGCGGGGAGAGGAGGCCCCTCCCCGCGATCCTTCGCGGATCACTCCGCAGCCTGCGCTCCGGCCTCGCCGTTCTCGCCGTCCTCGTCCTCGCCGGGGGCGTCGACCAGTTCGACGTTGAGGCTGAGCGAACGCATTTCCTTGACGAGAACGTTGAAGCTCTCCGGGATGCCGGCCTCGAACGTGTCGTCGCCACGGACGATCGCCTCGTAGACCTTGGTGCGGCCGGCCACGTCGTCCGACTTCACCGTGAGCATCTCCTGCAGCGTGTAGGCCGCGCCGTAGGCTTCGAGCGCCCAGACTTCCATTTCGCCGAAGCGCTGGCCACCGAACTGCGCCTTGCCGCCCAGCGGCTGCTGGGTGACGAGCGAGTAGGGGCCGATCGAACGAGCATGGATCTTGTCGTCGACCAGGTGGTGGAGCTTCAACATGTAGATGTAGCCCACGGTGACCTTGCGGTCGAACTGCTCGCCGGTGCGACCGTCGAACAGCGTCATCTGACCGGAGTGGGCCAGACCCGCCTTGTCGAGGGCCGCCTCGATGTCGTGCTCCTTGGCACCGTCGAAGACCGGAGTCGCGATCGGAACGCCCTTGCGGACGGTCTCGGCGAGACGCACCACCGACGGCTCGTCGTACTCCGCGACCTGCTCGCCCTTGATGTTGTCGCCGTAGATGCCTTCGATCTCGACCCTGAGCGGGGAGAGATCGCCCGACTTGCGGTAGGCCTCGAGCATCGCGTCGATCTTCTTGCCCATGCCGGCACAAGCCCAGCCGAGATGGGTCTCGAGGATCTGACCGACGTTCATGCGCGAAGGCACGCCCAGCGGGTTCAGCACGATGTCGACGTTGGTGCCGTCTTCGAGATAGGGCATGTCCTCGATCGGCATGATGCGAGAGACGACACCCTTGTTGCCGTGACGGCCGGCCATCTTGTCGCCCGGCTGGATCTTGCGCTTGATGGCGACGAAGACCTTGACCATCTTCATGACGCCCGGGGGCAGCTCGTCACCGCGCTGCAGCTTCTCCACCTTGTCGATGAAGCGCTGCTCGAGGCGCTTGCGGCTCTCGTCGTACTGACCGCGCAGGGCTTCGATCTCGCCCATGAGCTTCTCGTCGTCGGCGGTGAACATCCACCACTGCGAACGCGGGTACTCCTCGATGAGCTCCTGGTTCAGGACCTGGTCCTTCTTGAAGCCCTTCGGGCCCGAGATCGCGACCTTGCCGACCAGCATCTCGACCAGACGGCCGTAGACGTTGCGATCGAGGATCGCCTGCTCGTCGTCACGGTCCTTGGCGAGACGCTCGATCTCCTCGCGCTCGATCGCCATCGCGCGCTCGTCCTTCTCGACGCCATGTCGATTGAACACGCGCACTTCGACGATCGTGCCCTGCACGCCCGGGGGCACGCGGAGCGAGGTGTCGCGGACGTCGGAAGCCTTCTCGCCGAAGATGGCGCGGAGCAGCTTCTCTTCCGGCGTCATCGGGCTCTCGCCCTTCGGCGTGATCTTGCCGACCAGGATGTCGCCCGGACGGACTTCCGCGCCGATGTAGACGATGCCGGCTTCGTCGAGGTTCTTCAGCGCTTCTTCCGAGACGTTCGGAATGTCGCGCGTGATCTCCTCCGGACCCAGCTTGGTGTCGCGGGCCATCACCTCGAACTCCTCGAGATGGATCGACGTGAACACGTCGTCCTTCACGATGTTCTCGGAGAGGAGGATGGAGTCCTCGTAGTTGTAGCCGTTCCACGGCATGAACGCGACGAGCACGTTGCGGCCGAGCGCCAGATCGCCGAGATCGGTCGAGGGACCGTCGGCGATGATGTCGCCCTTCTCGATGATGTCGCCGACGCGCACCAGCGGACGCTGGTTGATGCAGGTCGACTGGTTCGAGCGCTGGAACTTCATCAGCCGGTAGATGTCGACGCCCGACTTGGACGGATCGAGATCTTCGGTGGCGCGGATGACGATACGGGTGGCGTCCACCTGATCGACGATGCCGCCGCGCTTGGCACCGATCGCGGCGCCCGAGTCACGGGCGACGATCGATTCCATGCCGGTGCCGACGAAGGGCGCCTCGGCGCGCACCAGCGGCACGGCCTGACGCTGCATGTTCGAGCCCATCAGCGCGCGGTTGGCGTCGTCGTTCTCGAGGAACGGGATGAGCGCCGCGGCGACCGACACCAACTGCTTCGGCGACACGTCCATGTAGTCGACGCGATCGACCGGGACCATGAGCGGCTCGCCGGCGTGACGGCAGACGATCAGCTCTTCGGTCAGACGGTTGTCGGCCGACAGCACGGCGTTCGACTGGGCGACGTAGTGCTTGTACTCCTCGGTGGCCGACAGATAGACGACCTCCTCGGTGACGTGACCGTCGCGCACCTTGCGGTACGGGGCCTCGATGAAGCCGTACTTGTTCACCCGCGCGAAGGTGGCGAGCGAGTTGATAAGGCCGATGTTCGGGCCTTCCGGCGTCTCGATCGGGCACATGCGGCCGTAGTGCGTCGGATGCACGTCGCGCACCTCGAAGCCGGCGCGCTCGCGGGTCAGACCGCCCGGGCCCAGCGCCGAGAGACGACGCTTGTGCGTGATCTCGGACAGCGGGTTGGTCTGGTCCATGAACTGCGACAGCTGCGAGGAACCGAAGAACTCGCGCACGGCGGCGGCCGCCGGCTTGGCGTTGATCAGGTCCTGCGGCATGACGGTGTCGATCTCGACCGACGACATGCGCTCCTTGATGGCGCGCTCCATGCGGAGCAGGCCGACGCGATACTGATTTTCCATCAGCTCGCCGACGGAGCGGACACGGCGGTTGCCGAGGTTGTCGATGTCGTCGATCTCGCCCTTGCCGTCGCGCAGGTCGAGCAGCGTGCGGATGACCTCGAGGATGTCGTCCTTGCGCAGGGTGCGCACGGTGTCCTCGACCTGGAGATCCAGGCGCATGTTCATCTTGACGCGGCCGACGGCCGACAGGTCGTAGCGCTCGCTGTCGAAGAACAGCGAGTGGAACATCGCTTCCGCCGTCTCGATGGTCGGCGGCTCGCCCGGACGCATCACGCGGTAGATGTCGAAGAGCGCTTCCTCACGGGACTCGTTCTTGTCGACGGCGAGCGTGTTGCGGATGTAGGCGCCGGTGTTGACGTGGTCGATGTCGAGGACCGGGATCTCGAGGTGGCCGAGGTCGAGGATCTGACGGATCAGCTTCTCGGTCAGCTCCTGGCCGGCTTCGGCGTGGACGAGACCGGTCTTCAGGTCGACGATGTCTTCGGCGAGATACTGGCCGACGACGTCCTCGTCGGTCACCTTGAGGGCCTTGAGGCCCTTCTCGGCGAGCTGCTTGGCGGCACGCGCGGTCAGCTTCTTGCCGGACTCGAGGATGACCTCGCCGGTGTCGGCGTCGATCAGGTCGGTGACGGCCTTGTAGCCGCGCATCCGCGCCGGATCATAGGGCACGCGCCAGGCCGAGCCGGAACGCTCGAACGACAGCTTGTTGTAGAAGGTGTCGAGGATGCTCTCGCCGTCCATGCCGAGGGCGAAGAGCAGCGAGGACACCGGGATCTTGCGGCGGCGGTCGATGCGCGCATAGACGATGTCCTTGGCGTCGAACTCGATGTCGAGCCAGGAGCCGCGATACGGGATGATGCGCGCGGCGAACAGCAGCTTGCCCGACGCGTGCGTCTTGCCCTTGTCGTGGTCGAAGAAGACGCCCGGCGAACGGTGCATCTGCGAGACGATGACGCGCTCGGTGCCGTTGACGATGAAGGTGCCGTTGTCGGTCATGAGCGGCATGTCGCCCATGAACACGTCCTGCTCCTTGATGTCCTTGACGGACTTGGCGCCGGTGTCCTCGTCGATGTCGAACACGATGAGGCGCAGCGTGACCTTCAGCGGAGCCGCGAAGGTCATGCCACGCTGACGGCACTCGTCGACGTCGTACTTCGGCGGCTCGAACTCGTAGCGCACGAACTCGAGCAGGGCCTTGCCCTGGAAGTCGGAGATCGGGAACACCGACTTGAAGACCGACTGCAGGCCCTCGTCCGGGCGACCGCCCTTGGGCTCGTCCACCTGCAGGAACTGGTCGTAGGACGCCTTCTGCACCTCGATGAGGTTGGGCATCTCCGCGACTTCTCGGATGGAACCGAAGAACTTGCGGACTCGTCTACGACCGTTGAACGTCTGGGCCATTGTCGTCCTCGCTCGGGTTGACCGACGGCAATCCGGAACACCCCACCGAACCTTCGGCGTTTCGGATGTTCGGGAGCACCGTCGCCGCCCCCTCAATCATCGACTTTCCCGTGTCCAATTCCCACGTCTCGACCACGACGTGTTGAATTGACACGATTCTCGCCTCGACGACACCCTCACCCGTCACGGGCCTCCGAGAGTGCCGAAATCCCGGGCCGCGAAACCGCGACCCGGGATCGATCTCGCAACGCGGAGCGCAGGCGCGCCCCGCGTCCGATCACTTGAGCTCGACCTTGGCGCCGGCGCCTTCGAGCTGCTTCTTGACCTTCTCGGCCTCGTCCTTGCCGACGCCTTCCTTGACGGCCTTCGGAGCACCCTCGACCAGGTCCTTGGCTTCCTTGAGGCCGAGACCGGTGATCGCGCGCACTTCCTTGATCACGTTGATCTTGTTGGCGCCCGCGTCGACGAGAATGACGTTGAACTCGGTCTGCTCTTCGACCGGAGCAGCGGCAGCGGCCGGGCCGGCAGCGGCGGCGACGGCCACCGGAGCGGCGGCGGAGACGCCCCACTTCTCTTCGAGAGCCTTCACGAGCTCGGCGGCTTCCAGGATGGTCAGGGCGGACAGGTCGTCCACGATCTTGGCGATATCGGCCATTTCAATACTTCCTTCGAATGGTTCGGTACGTTTCGTCTGTGCGAAGACGGCTCACGCCGCCTGGTCCTTGTCGACGCGCGCCTGGATGACGCGAGCGAGCGCACCGGCCGGAGCGGCCAGAACCGAGGCCAGCTTGGTAGCCGGCTGGTTGATGACGCCCGCGATCTTGGCGCGGAGTTCCTCGAGCGACGGCAGGTCGGCGAGGGCCTTGACGCCGGAAGCGTCGAGAGCCTGCTTGCCGAGACCACCACCAAGGATCACGAACTTGTCGTTCGCCTTGGCGAATTCGGCCGCAACCTTGGGGGCAGCGACCGGATCCTTCGCAGAAAGGATCACGGTCGGGCCCTTGAACAGGTCCGCCATGTGCTCGAGTTCGGTGCCGACGAGAGCCAGCTTGGCGAGGCGGTTCTTCGCGACCTTCACGGTGCCGCCGGCGACGCGGACCTTGCCGCGCAGGGCGGTCATGTCCTTCACCGTGAGCCCCGCGTACTTCGCGACCACAACGGATCCAGTCGTCTTGAACTGGACGTTGAGGGCAGCGACGAGTTCGCGCTTTTCCGCTCTTTCCACGATAGCCTCATTTGCCTTTGACCCCCGCGGAACGAAAGTTCCGGGAGGCCGGTTTCAGGAGGCGTGTCCGGGGACCGGTCACGCCTGCACTTCCTGTCCCCTCCACCCCGGACAGGTCCGGGGATCAAAGGTTCAACGGTCCGAACCGCTTCGAAGATCCGGTCGATCCCGGATGACGAATTCGTTCTTCCCGTCTCGCAAGGGCCCCTCGAATCGCACTCGAGTTCGACGAATTAAGCCTTCCGGGTTTCCCCGTCCGGCGCCCTTGGTCTCGGACAGTTTCCCGGGCGAACCCGGGAAGATCGCCCCCTACCCTCTCGGGAGGCGGCATCGCCCGCCCCGGCGAGCCGGGACGGGAGAATTCAGTTCACCGCTCAGGACGCGGCGTGGACGGTCGACGGGTCGACCTTCAGGCCGGGGCCCATGGTCGACGACACGGCGACGCGCTGCAGGTAGGTGCCCTTGGCGCCGGTCGGCTTGGCCTTCTGCACCGCATCGGCGAAGGCGACGATGTTCTGGACGAGAGCCTCGACCGAGAACGAAGCCTTGCCGACACCGGCGTGCACGATACCGGCCTTCTCGGCGCGGAACTCGACGGCGCCGCCCTTGGCGTCGGTGACGGCCTTGGTGACGTCCATGGTCACGGTGCCGACCTTCGGGTTCGGCATCAGGCCACGCGGGCCGAGCACCTTGCCGAGACGGCCGACCAGCGGCATCAGGTCCGGGGTGGCGATGCAGCGATCGAAATCGATCTTGCCGCCCTGGATGGTGGCGAGCAGGTCTTCGGCGCCGACGATGTCCGCACCGGCGGCCGTGGCCTCGTCGGCCTTGGGGCCGCGGGCGAAGACGGCGACGCGGACGGTCTTGCCCGTGCCGTTCGGCAGGTTGCAGACGCCGCGGACCATCTGGTCGGCGTGACGGGGGTCGACACCGAGGTTCATCGAGATCTCGACGGTCTCGTCGAACTTGGCGGTGGCCCGCTCCTTGACCAGCTTCACGGCCTCTTCGAGACCATAGAGCTTGACGGGGTCGATGCCCTCACGGGACTTGGCGACGCGCTTGGCGATCTTCGGCATCGTCTTACTCCACCACACGCAGGCCCATGGACCGGGCGGTACCCTCGATCATCTTCGCCGCGGCGTCGATGTCGTTGGCATTCAGGTCCTTCATCTTCTTCTCGGCGATGTCCTTCAGCTGGGCCTGGGTGACCTGGCCCACGACGGCACGACCGGGAGTCTTGGAGCCCGAACCGGGCTTCTTCTTCGTGTCGAGCTTCGCGGCCTGCTTCAGGAGGAAGCTCGCCGGCGGCGTCTTGAACTCGAAGGAGAAGCTCTTGTCGGTGAAGTACGTGATCACGACCGGGGTCGGCTGACCCTTCGGCATTTCCGCGGTCTTCGAATTGAAGTCCTTGCAGAACTGCATGATGTTCAGGCCGCGCTGACCGAGCGCGGGACCGATCGGCGGCGACGGGTTCGCAGCACCCGCCGGCACCTGGAGCTTGATGTAGCCCTGGACCTTCTTCGCCATCTTCTGGCTCCTCGTTCATCGCCGGACGGCGCCTTCGCGCCTCCGGCTCACCGGAGTTGGTGGTCGGGCACCGCACGGCGTCTGGCGACGACGCAGGGGGGCCTCCCACCCGTCCGACCGACCGGCACGCCGGAGATCGGACTCGTTCACCGTTCCTTCGCGATCTTCGGGCCATCCTCACGGACGATCCCGGAGCACCTCCGGAGCGGACCATCCGAAGCGATGCCTCGGACGGAACGAGACCACCCCCGACCGCGAGTGCGGCGGAGGCAGCCTACGAATTCGGGTCTCGTCAGATCTTTTCGACCTGACCGTATTCCAGATCGACCGGGGTCGCGCGACCGAAGATCGACACCGCGACCTTGAGGCGCGAACGCTCCTCGTCGACCTCTTCGACGACACCGTTGAAGGAGGCGAACGGTCCGTCCGACACCTTCACGTTCTCGCCGACCTCGAAGGTGACCGAAGGCTTCGGGCGCTCGACGCCGTCCTGCACCTGCTGCAGGATACGGAGCGCCTCGGATTCCTGGATCGGCATCGGCTTGTTGTCCGAACCGAGGAAGCCGGTGACCTTCGGCGTGTTCTTGATCAGGTGGAAGACCTGGTCGGTCAGCTCCGCCTTCACCAGCACGTAGCCGGGGAAAAACTTGCGTTCGGCATCGACCTTGCGGCCGCGCCGGACCTCGACGACCTTCTCGGTCGGCACGAGGATCTGTTCGAACATCGCCTGCAGGCCATTCTGAGCAGCGCGCTCACGGATGGACTCGGCGACCTTGTTCTCGAAGTTCGAGTAGGCGTGAACGATGTACCAACGCATGGCCATGAAAGGAGATCCTCGGTCCGCCGCCGTCACCGGCCCAAGCCGAGCACGAGGCTCACGCCCCAGCCCATCAGCTGATCGGCCATGAGAAAGAAGAATGCAGCCAGGAAGGCCATCGCCACGACCATGAGCGTGGTGATGCCGGTCTCGTTGCGGGTCGGCCAAGTGACCTTGGCGACTTCGTCGCGAACCTGTTGCACGAAGGTGAAGGGGTTGGTCTTGGCCATCCGTCGCTCACGACATGCGGGCGCGGGAGGGGGATCCCTCGCGCGCCTCGCCGGGACATCTACCTAGTGCGTCGAGCAGGCATTCTCAAGCGAAATCGACTGGCAGGGGCAGTAGGACTCGAACCTACGACCCTCGGTTTTGGAGACCGATGCTCTACCAACTGAGCTATACCCCTGTGGGCACAGTCGAATTTGGCTTTCAGCCCTCCGCCGCGACCTTACTCGAAAGTGCGATCGCGGCGAAACTTTTTTATCCACAGGCCACCCTGCAGGGAGGCCTTCCCGCCCGAATCACGGGCGGGAGGACATCATCAGGCGATGATCTTGGCGACGACGCCGGCGCCGACGGTGCGACCGCCTTCACGGATGGCGAAGCGGAGCTTCTCTTCCATCGCGATCGGGACGATCAGCTCGACGACCAGCTTCACGTTGTCGCCCGGCATCACCATCTCGGTGCCCTCGGGCAACTGGCACATGCCGGTCACGTCCGTCGTGCGGAAGTAGAACTGCGGGCGATAGTTCGAGAAGAACGGCGTGTGACGGCCACCCTCTTCCTTGGTCAGGATGTAGGCCTCGGCCTCGAACTTCGTGTGCGGCGTCACCGAACCCGGCTTGCACAGCACCTGGCCGCGCTCCACGTCCTTGCGCTCCACGCCGCGCAGCAGCGCGCCGATGTTGTCGCCGGCCTGTCCCGAGTCGAGCAGCTTGCGGAACATCTCGACGCCGGTGCAGGTCGTCTTGCGGGTCGGGCGGATGCCGACGATCTCGACTTCCTCGCCGACCTTGACGATGCCGCGCTCGACACGACCGGTCACCACGGTGCCGCGGCCCGAGATCGTGAACACGTCTTCGACCGGCATCAGGAAGGGCTGGTCGACCGGACGCTCCGGCTGCGGGATGTACTCGTCCACCGCCGCCATCAGCTTCAGAACCGCGTCACGGCCGAACTCGGCCTTGCCGTTGTTCAGAGCTTCGGTCGCCGAACCCGAGATGATCGGGATGTCGTCGCCCGGGAAGCCGTAGGACGAGAGCAGCTCGCGAACCTCGAGCTCGACGAGCTCGAGCAGTTCCGGATCGTCGACCAGGTCGACCTTGTTCAGGAACACCACCAGAGCCGGAACGCCGACCTGACGGGCGAGCAGGATGTGCTCGCGGGTCTGCGGCATCGGGCCGTCGGCGGCCGACACGACCAGGATCGCGCCGTCCATCTGGGCGGCACCCGTGATCATGTTCTTCACGTAGTCGGCGTGGCCGGGGCAGTCGACGTGGGCGTAGTGACGCTTGGTCGTCTCGTACTCGACGTGAGCCGTGTTGATGGTGATGCCGCGGGCCTTCTCTTCCGGAGCGGCGTCGATCTGGTCGTACGCCTTGAAGGTCGCGCCACCGGTCTCCGCGAGCACCTTGGTGATCGCAGCGGTCAGGGACGTCTTGCCATGGTCGACGTGCCCGATCGTGCCGATGTTGCAGTGCGGCTTGTTACGTTCGAACTTTTCTTTGGCCATATCCCTGTCCCTTGCCTTCCGGCGGCTGGCATTCGTCTCAGAGGTTCGTGTTGGACGAGCCGACGCGTTCCCGCGCCTCTCTCGTCCGAGTTGGGCGATCCACTAGGGGTTTTCGCGTCGCGGTTCAAGAGGGTTTTTTCAACAGTCCCGTCGAGACTGCTCTTCTCACGTCGCCAGCCAGACCTCGACCTGCTTGGCGAAGGCCTCCGCGACCAGCGTGTAGGTCTTGTCGGCATTGGAGGCGTTGACCGCCAGCGAAGCGATGGCGCCGACCGGAATCATGCCGATCGACCCCTGGGCCTTCATGCCCTGCTCTTCCCCCCGCAGGTTCGCCCGGAAGGCGACGACGTGCTTGTCGACGGCATCGGTCAGGCGGACGTCGGCGACGATCAGACTGTCGGAGGCGCCGAGCACACGGCCGGCACCCGAGGCGACGTCGACGACGCGCAGAATCAGTTCCAGCCGCGCCTGCTTCGGCCTTCCGACGTGACCGCCGACTCGGGCGTAGACGACGCGGCGCAGCTCGACCTTCATCATCTCGCCCTGCTGGGCATCGGTGAGGCCGTCGAGCGATACGAAGGAAAAATGTGCGTCGGGCGCGACCGCGACGTCGACGCCGGCGATCGTGTAGTTGGCCGCCTCCGGCCCGGCGCCGGTTTCCGTCTGGCCGCAGCCGGCGAGCAGGAGTGCCGGAAGTCCGAGAATCATCGCGCGTCGCGTCGTCATGCCATCCCCCGTGGTTCGCCCGTGACCCACGGGCGGCGCACCATCGGAGATTGCAGAGAGACATCAAACCCCTGAAAAATCAGGGGGCCGGTCGGTTGCACGCGGCATCGGCCCTCCCCCTGCTCTTCGGGAGGCCCCGATCCGGCGACGAGGTCGGTGATCTGCCGGATCGTCACGCCGATGGCGTCGATCGCGAGGGTCGAGAGGTGGTCGGGGCCGGTGCAGGGGTGATTGGAGCGGGTAGCGGGAATCGAACCCGCGTATTCAGCTTGGAAGGCTGCTGCTCTACCATTGAGCTATACCCGCGAGCTCGGGCACGAGGGCCGGATCGTTCGGCGCGACGACGGGATCGAAGATGGTGGGGGAAGTAGGACTCGAACCTACGAAGGCTTAGCCAGCGGATTTACAGTCCGCCCCCTTTGCCGCTCGGGACATTCCCCCACGCTTCGATCCGATCCCGAAGGCTCGGACGAACCGGCATCGCCACCCCCGAGGGGGCCGCAGCGCCGTTGCGGGCGCCGTTATGGCGATCGTTCGAGGCCCTGTCAACGGGCGACGACGGTCTTTTCGACCGCTTCGTCGTCGACGCGGGCGGACGGGTCCGTCGCGGACGTTGCGCCGGGCGCGGGAAAGCGGCAAAAGGAGCGCCACTGCCGATCCCCGGAGCCTTCCATGAACGACACCCCCTCCCCGCGCCACGTCGCCAAGGCCGGACGTCATCCGACCCGCCCGCCGATCGTGCAGCGCCGTCGCGGCCGCGAGGGCACGGGGGCGCCCGACGGTCGGCTCTTCCTCTACGGGTTGCACACGGTCGAGGTGGCGCTGGCCAATCCGCGCCGGGTGATCCACGCGATCTACGCCACGCGCAACGCCCAGGCCCGGCTCGAGGAACGCGGCGTCGTCTTCCCCGTGCCGCCGCAGCAGGTCGACGTGAAGTGGATCGACGCGCGGGTCGGCGAGGACGCGGTGCATCAGGGCGTGCTGGTCGAGACGCGACCGCTGGAGCCGGTCGAGCTCACCGATCTCGGCCGCGCCCGGCTGGTGCTGGCGCTCGATCAGGTGACCGATCCGCACAACGTCGGTGCGATCATGCGTTCGGCGGTGGCGCTCGGCGCCGACGCGCTGCTCACCACCACCCGCCATTCGGCCAACGAGACCGGCGTTCTCGCCAAGGCCGCGTCGGGCGCCGTCGACATGCTGACCCACATCGAGGTGGTCAATCTCGCCCGGTCGCTCGAGACCCTGCGCAAGGAGGGGTTCACCGTCGTCGGCCTCGACAGCGAGGGCCCGGCTGCGCTCGAAGACACCGCGGTCGGGCCACGGACGGTTCTGGTGCTGGGTGCCGAGGGCAAGGGCCTGCGCCCGGTGACGCGCGAGGCCTGCGATCACCTCGCCCGCGTCGACGTGCCGGGGCCGATCAAGTCGCTCAACGTGTCGAACGCGGCGGTGCTGGCGCTCTACGTGGTGGGGCGGCGTCACGCCGGCGCGTGATCGCGGCGCCCCCCCGAATCGGCCGCGCGCGGCACGCCCGCCTCGGCGCTTTTTTCCCGGCGGCGGTCATGCTATCTCCGCCCCGGCGCCGGCATAGCACAGCGGTAGTGCAGCGGTTTTGTAATTGGAGGGCCGAGAGGCTAGAAGACGAGTCGGATCATGCGCTTAAGACGCGCGCGGTCCGGGCAAGTACCGAATAGGCACCGGATTTCGGTGCCAGAGGGCCGGAATAGCACAGCGGTAGTGCAGCGGTTTTGTAAACCGAAGGTCGGGGGTTCGATCCCCTCTTCCGGCACCATTTCTCTCAAACATGAGGTTTGACAAAATACAACTCAAAGCAGGTCAGACGCGTCAATTTATTCCGAGTAGGACGCTATCGAAATTGACATTATCTGCCTATATTCTTCGAACACACTTAAGACTTAAAGCTAGCCCTTGCTTGAATCAACATGGATACTGGCTCCGTACCTAAATTCACAATTAAGTTCGACGCCACAACAGACCCACCATTACTAATGAGAAAAGGAAAACAGCAGGCCACCTCGGAAGTCACAATTGCGCAGGAGGCTCTCTTAGCTTGCCGAACCAGTACCGGATCCCACCAATCTCAATGAAGCTCGCGGTAGATCCAATCCGTGACCGGAAAGTATATCATCAAAATCGATGATCTTCTTGCCGTTTTCACGAAAGTACTGAACTTCTGCAGCAACGCCAGCACTCGTTTCCCAACCGTCAACCTTCAATACAACAAGAGCTGCGCACATCTTCATAAATGGATAGTTGAAATCGACCCAATATCGTGATCCTAAAGTTCCGGATTTGGCTCCCAAGATTAGGTCAATAGGGTGCGTCATTGTGATTGGGCTATACACAATATAGCCACATCGAATTAACGATGCGGCCGCGTCATTTGCCTCCGCGAAACGCTGTTCTCGCACCAAAAGTTCCGGGTGCGTATAAGGGCAAGCCAAATACAGCATTGGCCTCATGTCCCGCGCCATCATTGTCTAGCCTCTCAGAGCGGCATTGGATTGACTTCAACTCAGGCGATACTCTCTGAGGGCCGCACAATAATGAGCGGAACGACTTTTCGCTCAAATTTACAACAAGGGCGAAACCCCTAGAGTGACTCGACCATCATCTGATAATGACACAATGCATTCCGAGTCGGAAGAGTAAGTGCTTCGGGGAGACAATCGAGAGAAAACCAGGAAATTTCAGCAGTTTTTAGAGGTTCAAGGTTGACGGGTTCCCCATCGCAAATAGATACTAGGTAGGCTGGACACACCCAATGGTAATTCCCATTACTGTCAATGTGATTTGTCACGCATAGAAGTCGAGACAAAACAACCCTAACGCCCAACTCCTCGGCTACTTCACGTATGAGGGCCGCTTCCACTGTTTCAAGATACTCGACTTTGCCCCCCGGCAGACTCCACGCCCCGCGATCTGGATCCTTCAAACGTAGCTGCAGAAGCACATGCCCTTTGCCGTCCTCTATAACTGCGCCAACACCGACCCGCGGAAAGTTCACGTTCATAGCGATCTCCTTGACGATTTCTTTCCATCAAATATCTAACAACGTATCAATTTGAAGCCGCACTAAGGTCGCCATCGTCGGAGTTCCATCAACTTCCCACCCTCTAATTCGGTAATACTGATCCTTAAGGTCTTCAAGGATCATAACGTCAAGGGCTTCGCCGCGCAGTGGGCCACTTCCTTTGCGCTCTTCGAAAAAACGCCTTGGAAGCGCATCGTCCGATCGCCTAAACCCAGCCTTGTGGTTGAACAGGCGCGCTATGTTGATTGCCGTCTCTCCGAGTTGAAGAAGCTCATTCCAGCTTCTTCGTATTCCCGTGGCGGCAGCTAGGGCATCGAGATAATACGGCTTCTCCTCACCAGCAGACGCCCATTTGCACACTACTAAGGAGTCCCTGCATGCGCTTTTCTCCTCTCCTTGAGCAACCATCTCGGCTTTTCCGTCAGCGGTTCTTCCATCAACATCCCCATGCGCCTCTTCCGAGCAGAAAGCCTTACGGTGGCAGCCGCCGCGAGCTGAAATACTATATGCGAGGGCTACGCCATAGAAACCGCGGGGGTCGTAGGCTGGCAACTCCATGCCTTTGACATGCATAGCCAAAGTGGGGGCAGAGCCGCCGATCAGCAACGCAGCACGCTTGACGCCATCGGCCAGGAAACCGAAAGTCCCACTGCGGTAGGCAATACCGCCGAGAATGCTTGCAATGTCGATCTGTTTATCATCGGCCTCGATAAGGCCGTCTGCAATACACCGAAAATAGAACCCGATAACATTTCCTGCTGATAGCGTGTCGAGTCCGTATTCGTCGCACAATCTGTCAGCCTCGACGACAACTTCCGCTATTGTGTTGTTACATTGTGGCCCAAATGCCCAGATTGTCTCAAACTCTGGAGCGGTCGAGTTCTCTGGGGAGGATACCCCTACTGGAGTGGTCGATCTGGCACACCCAATAAAGCACTTGAAGCAGACGCTGGGGTTGTTAGTGAACAATTTTATTACAGCATCGCCTAACGATAGCATCCTAAGATTGTCATAGTCGAAATCATGATAGTTCCAGCCGGACATACAGCCTATAGAAGTATGCTTTTCGTACATAAAGGCAGTTCCAAAGTCTCTGTGCTTTATATATTTATGAGAGTTATTTTCAGATATACCCTTTATGTGGGATATTTGTTTTCGTATGACGGTGATATCTTCTGGAACTATATCGCAATCTCCCCCTATCAAGATACCTTTCAGTTTCTTTGCCCCCATAACCGCCCCGGCTCCGCCCCTAGCGAAGGCTCTGGTGTCGGCCATCACCGAGGCAAACCGAACTAAATTCTCACCAGCCGGCCCAATTGCTATTACGGCAGAGTTATTAACGGTCGGATGCTGTTCTCTCAGCCCGGCATATACTTTACTACAAGGTTGCCCCCAAAGATGGCTCGCAGAAAAGAACTCACAGCGGCCGTTGTCGATTACAAGTGTTATGGGGCAGTGCGACTCCCCTCTAATTACTAGCCCATCAATTCCAGCGGCTTTGATCGAATGGCCGACCATTCCCTGCGCTACTGGATCTGTTAAAGTCCCGGTGAGAGGTGAACGCGTAACAAGTGTAGCTGCTCCGCCGCCCGCCGACAGACCGCTGAGAGGTCCAGTAAGGAAGTAGAGCACGTTGTCAGAGGATAGCGCATCGACGTCATATAGTTTGTCCGTGTACGCTAGGTAGAATCCCAGAGCTTTTCCTCCGATAAGTCGGTCGACTAGTGATTCGGAGATCGTGGTGATTCGCGAGCAGCGGGATGCCAAATCAACTTCCATCACCCTGTAGATGCTGACCATTTTTCCTCCTGGTTAGCTAAATAAGTTAATCCCTAAAAGACTCGAAGCGACAGACACAATATGCTTAGTATTCTCGATAAAATCGCTTGTATTCTTAGTAGAATCGGCGATGACCTTAAGTGTAGAAATAGCTTTTGCTGCTATCGTCTTACTATCTCCGGAGTTCTTAGTAGCGATTTCCTTAAGGTCGTTCGCAGCCGACAGCGCCAGCGCTTTGGGCTGTTCGCTTATGGAGCAGTCGGCGGCGATGCGAGCCATGTACTCATCGATCTGCTTGGTCAGCCGGATGCCGTCATCTTTGGCTAACGTAATGTTGCCGATTGAGATATGACTTTTCGCCTGCTCACCTGACGCGACGCCAGAATTGACAATGCCGCCGTCAGAGGCGTTGTTGTTGACGACCGTTTTGCTATTTGTTTTTTGTATGAAATTTCCATTGCCCATAACTACGATCTCCGCATTTGCAAGCAGTGTATCCTGTTGCTTTGATTCATCAGAGAGTATCCGCAACTTACGGCGGTAGCTTGCAGATTCCCTGGGCTCGTCTGATATCGCTATGACGTACTGTGAATGGATTTGCGCCAGCCCACCAGATTTCACGTGATCACTGGAAATTTGGAGGTAGTCTTTGTCTCTACCGGCATGTTGAACGATGTTTGAAAACAAAGCTGCCTTCACGATCGGGTCAGCCTCACTATGAAACCAATTAATTATTTTTTGAGCCATACATTTATCGTAATGTTTTATTAAGGCAAGTGCCAGTCCCTCTCGGCTTTCAGTGGATGTTTCTTCTTCGATACGCGAAAGGAGAAACTCCTTGTTGCGTTTGAATGAAGCAGCGTTCTTCCCATAGAGTCTGTAGCACCATCGGCGCACGTTTTCCGGCTGGTCGGCGATATCCTGGCTTTGGATAAGAAGATCTCGATCGTCTGTGCCGCGCGCATGAAAGAGGCTCCAGATCGAATATTCGGCCACCTCACGATCATGATGCGAGTTAAGTGCTGCGATACGAATCCCGACGGGCAGCCCCGAAATGCTCTGAGGAAGATTGGCTAGATCGTATCCACAAGACATGGCAAACCACTTTGCAAACATAGGATCGTTTTCAATGTTTTTCACAAATGACTTGTCGGAATCTGCGTATAAAATTTCCTTAGGTCTGTAAAATGATCCCGCAAGTTCAAGATAAGATCCTGTCAAAATAAGACTTGTTTTAGATGATATTATTTTAAGCTCATCTCGCGTACTAATCTTCGACAAGGCCGCCCAAGCCCAACTCCTGCTGTCGTCGCTTTCTTCTCTGAACATAACTTGGCTAAACAAATAGTCTTGAAAAGAACGATAGCCCAAAAGCGCCATGCTCTTATATAGCCACAAGCGCACCTTAGGGTCGCCCGCACCTTTGACTGCCTCCAGTTTCTCAAGCAGGCTTCGGCTATCAATAATTCCGCGCCCCTGTTCCAAGTGAGCACAGAGGCGCTGGAGACCACGCTTCTGAATGCGCCCGTCGCCATGTCCAAGGAGATAGAGAATAGCCTTTTCTTCAGCGCGCCTACGCGCATCACCATCTCTTTGCATGGCGCCTCCAAGCCATGAGCTATCAACATTTAAGGCGAGCGCGATACGCCAGTCGTATACTAAAATTAGCGAAATTAGAGAATTCGGGCAACAGCTTAAGATCGATATATGCCGTCAGCGCAATTTTATCAAGACCGGAGTTGGATAAGGCTTTCAATCGCAATTGAAGATGCAGTCCTGCTCGGAAATCCTACAGTATAATTATGTATTACCGCATTAATATGTGTGATATATTGTGTATGTGTTCGACTGTTTGGATATAAATGTGAGTATTATTTGAAAATATACGAATTTATTTATCAATTTCATCTGGTTCGTCGGCGCATTCGTGTTGCGTATTCGTTTGAAGTTCAATCGCAGGCACACGGTCCTCATCGGTAGCCAAAGTCGCCAGCAGCTCAGCCGACACCCGCTTCAGAAACACATGGTGCCGACCATCCGGTCCGAACGAAGCGCCGAGCATGTGGTCGCCGACGACCTGTGAGGCGTACACCCCGTAATATTGCCGATACAGCTCCGCAACGCGGCGGACGTCCTCGTCGGTAGGTTCCTTGCGCCGGTCAAAACGCTCGGCGATCAGGATCAGCACGCCGCCGAGGATTCCGGCGACGTACCACGTCGCCACGAACTTGTAGGCCCAATCGAGGATCAGTCTGAAGGTCTCCATGGATGTAGATTATAGTCGACAATCCAAAATTGTAAGCGCAATTGTGACGATGAGTCCGTGGACGATCTGTCTACACGCGGGCGCTATGCCTGCATGTTGGACTACAGACGAGTCTTGGCGGAAAACCTGAAGGCAGCGAGAAAGGCCCTCGACCTGTCGCAGGAGGAGCTTGCGCTGGAGGCCGACATCGACCGGACCTATGTCAGCGGCATCGAGCGGGGCACCCGCAATCCGTCGCTGACCATGATCGCCAAGCTCGCCGAACGGCTGAAGACGACGCCTGCGGCGCTCCTCACGCCAAATGGGAAGCCGCCCGCCGTCTGAGCGGTACGGCCTCGCCACGCCGTCTCATCTTGCTCGCGTACCACCTCACCGACTTCTCGCTGGCGTGGGCGCCCTCGACCAGCCGGTTGACCTCGGCGGCGATGGCGGCATAGGTCCAATCGGGATGCTCGACGATAAGCGCCTCGGCGGTGCGCCCAATGCCCTTGCCCCGGCTCGATCCGGCGGGCCGTGGCAGCTTCGACGCGCTCGGGCTTGATGAGGCCGAGCCGAAGATCGTCGAAGGCCTCGGCGGCCACCGGAACTCATCCGGATCGATGCCGTACTTGGCCGTCAGCTCCTCCGCCTTCTCGAATGCGGCGGCTGCCTCGCCGGCCGTGCGGCCGTTCGCCACCGTCTTCAATGGCAGCGCCTCGATGCGCCGACTGACCAGCGGCAACTCTCTCTGATGCGACAAGTAAAAGCCTCCAACGGCGGAATGCCGATGAAGGCCAGCATGTCGCGATCGAGGGGCTTCGCGAACTGCAGATTTCTTCTTGACAGCAAATAGCACTATTTACAATTTATGTAGCATCAGATCAAATGGAGGCATCGATGAACCGCACAATTCCAATCTCAACAGAGGTGTTCGCCGCTATCTGGGCCGCTAGAAAGGCTGGCGAGGAGACCGAGGACGCCATTCTCCGTCGCATCCTCCAGTGCCCCGACTCTCCCCGTTCGGAACCTTCTGCACCTGAGATCCTCAAAACCGTCGGCTACAGGGATCAACGTAACGGTGTGGAGTTTCCAGAAGGTTTTGAGATTTTCCGCACTTACAAACACCGTGAGTACAAGGCGAAGGCACACGCTGGTGCTTGGGTTCGGCTCGACAACAGCCAGCGCTTCGTGACCCTGAACCAACTCAACGCATCTATTGCTGCTGGCGCTGAAAATGTCTGGAACGGAAACTGGAAATATCGTGACTCCACAGGAATAATCCGCTCGATCGGCGAGCTCCGCGGGCGCGGCTAGTTAATCCTCTACGATCTTCGCGCCCCGCACCGTTGCCAGACCGTCCATCACTGCCATCTGTACGAAGCCGGCCGGCGCTTGGCGGGAGTGACCGTCGTTGAGCGGCTGGATGTGCGGCGCGTTGTTGGTGATGTGGACTTCGCGGTTGGCGGCGATGTCGAAGGCCTCGATGGTGGGAGTGCCAGCCTCGATCGTAGCGGCGGCGTTCTCCTCCGCCGTCGATCCCTTCTCGCCCGGCACCCGCGCCGGAAACAGGCCCTCGAAGGCGCGGTCCAGCTCCGGCGTCCAGTTCGAGCGGGCCATGCCTGTATCGACCGGCGTGTTCTCGACGACCGAGCGGAGGACGGCACCGGCGCAGTCCTTCACCGCCCGCTCGACGTTGCCCTCGACCCGTACGGCGATGCGGTCGATGCGCTTGGCGAAATCATCAAGGCTCATCGGCGTACTTCCCCACGCGGCGCAGCTCGGCCTCGGCAAAACGGCGCATGACGGCCTCAAGGATCGGATCACTCTCGGAGTCCGACTGCATGAACGGCATGTCCTCCGGCCAGAGGTCGCGGTCCGCCTGCGACCGGCGCCAATGCACCCGCTGCGGCAGCCCGCCGCTCGGATAGACGGTGCATTCCCGATAGCCGAGCGTGCGAAGGTGCCACTCCATCATGACGCGGGCATGGGCGCCGAAGGTCTCCGGCGTGCCGCCGAGATAGATGTGCAGCGTCAGCGGCGTGGTGGAGAAGACGCCTGCAAGCGCGTCGCGGATGGGCTGCTCGCGGTTCGCCATGGTCACGCCCCCTTGAGATAGCTGCCGCCCCGATCGAGGTTCGGCCAGACGGACTGCGCCCGCGCGCCGACCGGCAGGCCACCGACGAAGGCAGCGGGCGAACTGGTGAGATCGACCGCGGTCCAGCCGACGAGCGCATTGGGCTCGCCGAGCAGGGTTTCGGCCACGACGCGGGCCGCTGAGGCCGAAGCCCCGACCGCGACGGCGAAGTTCAACTGGTCGGCGCGGCGCTGGTCCTCGCGGGCGGGGTAAAAGGCAAAGGTGGCCATGGTTCAGTCCTCCTGATCGGCAAGGGTGTCGAGGGCGTCGTCGGTGACGCCCAGATCGGCGCGGTCGCGGGCACGAAGCGCGAGGCCGATGGTGCGCTCGGCCGGATTGCGGCCGGTCTCGAAGGCGCGGTCCTCGATCATCGCCCGCTCGGCGATGTCCTCGACCTCAAGGATCGCCGCTTGCACGGCGCGGTACTCGTCGCCGACGATCCGGTCGGCAAGCTCCTGCGGCGAGAACGGCCGCTCGGCGTGGGGAATGCGCTGGACGCGGGACACCAGGACGGCGGCAAGCTCTCGGTCCTTGGTGGAAGCCGCGAGCGCGGCGAGGCTCGAAAGCTCGACGTCGCCCGAGTGCTCGATCTGCTGCATCAGGCGGGAACGGCGCTCGCTGCCCAACCCCTCGCGCATGATCATCTGAATGGAAGAGTTGTAGTGGGCCTTCGCGTCCCCCACCTCGCGCTTCACGGCGTCGAGGCCGCGCAGGCGGGCGACGCGGTCGTCGAGGCTTGCCCGCTTCAGCTCGGCCCGGAGGCCGCCGACCGCTCGGGAGACGACCTGCATGCGATGGGCGGGGGCGAGGTCGGACAGCGTGGCGTCCAGCTCTTTTCGGCGGCTTTCCACGCGGCCCTTCAGATCGGCGAGTTGGCGGGCGTGCTGCGCGCCGAACTCGCGGGCCCGGCTGAGCGCATCGCGGATGTCCGTCACGGACCGCCAGGGATGCGTCATGCTGGGCGGAGACTTCTTCATTGCCATGGTTTCATCCTTCGTCGCGGCACGTCACGCCCCACAAAGGCCGGATGAACCCGGCGCGGGACCATCCCGCAGGCGTCCGCCCCCATCGGGATCGCCGGGACGCTCCATCGAACATCCCGTGGACAGAATCAGGATGCGATATCGGACGATCGACGCGGACCATCGTCCGCGCCGATCCGCCTCGACGGCTCACGCCGCAAGCAGCTTCTTCGCCCAGTTCCGCAGGTACATCTTCGGCATATCGCTCGTTGCCACGTCGAGCGCGGTGTGACCCGGTCCCATCTCGACCTGCAAAGCGCGCATGCCAGCCCAAATAGTCGCAGCAGCTACCTGCTTTCGCTCGCCGTCGAGGTGAGCGAACCGCTTATAGTCCGCCTGCTTCGGCCTGATGGTGATGATCCTCTTCTTCGCCTTCGCCATTTTTGCTCCTCCACGTGTCGGTCAAGCAGCAATGGCAAGACGCTTCTGCACCTCGGCCTCGATCTCGGCAGCGCGCTTTGCCTCGCGAGTCGCCTTCGCCTTCTCGATCCGCGCGACGCGCCGCTCCTCGCGCTCGCGCTGTGCGTCCTCCAGCATCCAGTCGCTCGGGTGCACGTAGCCGTAGTTGGCAATGACCCAGCGCGGCAGGTCATCCTCCAGCATTGAATGCACGACCGAGATCAGCATCCACTTGTCGACAGGCTGCTTCTTGAACGCTTCCATGTAGGCGATGATGGCGGCAGCGATCATCGCGGTATCCAGAGAGACAAGCTCGGACTTGTCATCAGGACACTGTTCGACCAATGCCTTCAAGGCACGGTCGACATGCGCCGAAGTGACAGTGACGTTCGGCGTATCCTTCCAGGTCGTAGAGTTCCAAGGCTTCATCTTCGGTGCTCCTGTGTTGAGAGGATTGGTGCGCACCGAGGTCAGGATCAGCGAGGATAGCTTCTAAGTAAATACATGACAATAAATAACAATTTTTGGAAAAACGTGACCTAGGCCCAACGTTCCGAAAAGAACTTTTGGGTCTAGGCCAAATTGTAATTTTGTTGCGCGTTCGCCAACTATTCGAGTTGGTCCTCGCCCGAATTGGCACGACTCGCCTGCTGATGCTCGTCGGCCATGCGTTCCCACAACATATCGGAGACAGGTGAAATCGACCAGAACCACGCGCCGGTCGGATGCCCCATGCTGGCGACAAGCGCCTGCGCCCCGCCAGCCTCGGCAATCGTCCTCGGCGCGGTGGCGGCGAGCGTGCCGGTCAGCGCCTCGGCGGCCATGAGGTCGCGCAGCATCTGCTGAACGGTGTCAGTTGATCGGGACGAGCGCGCCATCGGCCCTGGCCTCCACCTCGACGACCAGATACCGGCCGAGCAAGTCAATCAAGGCGGCACGGTCGTTCGGCTCCATCCGCGCAATGACGCGCGGGTCGAGGCCAGCGGGTGCCGCGGCGGCGGAACCGCCCTCGGCGGTGAAGGCGAGGAAGCCATTCAGCCGCTCGGGCCACCGGAACTTGAGCAAGACCTCGATGAGGCGATCCGAAGGCTCCTCTTCGGCAAGGGAGCGCTCGAACGCCTTGCCCAAGATCTCGTGAAACGCCGTGTCCATGGCGGCGCCGTAGCGCGCGCCGAAGTCGGCGTCGCGCCTGCGATGGTCGTGGATGGTGGCGACGGACACGCCGACCGCCTTAGAGGCTCGCTTCGGTGATCCCGTGCGCGACACGATGTCGAGCACCTTCGCCTCGATGGCCGGCGACCAACGCCGGTCCATGGCGGGCCTGCGCACCGCCCGCGTCTCGTTCGCCCTGTCACCCATCGCCGTCGCTTTCTACTTGATTTCCTGCCTGCGACGATGCAGCGTGCGGGATGCGCGGGGAGCCATTGAAGCGACTTCGCAAATTTTTGGGAAATCGGCCCTCGGCCCTGTTTCATCCGGGGGAGCCCGCACGGCACGCGGAAGCCCCAGGACGCCGCCCGTCCCGCGAATGGAAGTGGGTTGTTTCGCCCCGGAGGCATTGCCGGTGCCTGGCCCGGTGCTTTCGGTGACGCCGTCATCCAAGCCCTTGCACCGGCTAACCTTCCAGGCTCAGAGCGCCCAATCCTGTGTTCGATGCTCTGGCGCTGTGACCCCGCCGTTGCGCCCAGACCTGCCGCCGACGCTTTCGGTGCCTCGACGCCTCGTTCGCCATGGCCGCGCCGCCGTCGAGCGCCCGTGTCGCCGCCCTGCGCGCCCTCGTGGCCGTGCCGACCGCCGCCTCTCTCGACCACTCGGCTGCCTCGCACGCGCGAGGACTGCGTGGTCTGCGAGGCGCGCGCCTCCTGCGATGACGCCGATCTGTCAGAAGTGTCAGAACCGTCCACCGGCACCGAGACTGGGCAGCGATCCGACCGACCTCAGGTCGGACGGCAGCGCGCGCCGGCATGGGCGACGATCACCAGCGTGGCCGGCGAAGTGCCAGATGCGCCAACGATCCGCCAAGAGCAAAGCCTTGTTTTCTTTATTACTTGTCAGATTTGTCAGTTCTGTCAGATAGAAAAATAGAAGAAAAGTCAGTGCCGAACACAGATGGCATAGCCCTGGTCATTATAGGCATGGCACGGCTCAGGCACGTTCGCGGCAACTCGTGCCGCGAACGCGTCCGAAGCGACAGAAGTGTCAGTCGGCGTCCCAGTCGATGGCGCCGCCGACGTGGGCCTCGAAGGCACGGCGTGCGTCGGCCAGCACGGGCACGCGCCACACACGCATTCCCTTCTTGTCCTTGGCATCAACCTCCACGCCGACCGACTTGAGGAACGTCGCCACCGCCTTCTTGCTGAACTGGCCCGGCCGGCCCATGCCCTTTGCGATGGCGCCGACGTCGGCGACCATCTGCTCCTTGCCGAGGCTGTCCATGTCCACCGAGTCCTTGCTCCAGCGATCTTCACCGACCTTCGGATCGCAGGTGCCGGCTTCAAGCGTCCTGAACCACCAGAACGACAGCGGGTCGCGCCGGAACGCCTGCACCTTCTGCTCCACCAGCGCCGCTGTGTTCGGGATCGCCGAACGCGGGTGCCAGCCGCCGAGATCTACGGCCAAGAAGTCGTGCAGCATGGCGGCGAGACCGCCGTTTCGCATCTCGGCATCAAGCGCGGCGAAGAAGCCCTCGGGCAGCGCCTTGCGGGCATCCGAGTCCGCCTCGAACACGGCAAAGCGCCGCTCGTCGGCGGAGGCCGGTACGATCCAGTCCTCGTTCGAGGCGATGACCACATGCAGCATGTTCGGCCCCGAGACGATCGGGCGGCCCTTCGGCTCGAAGCTCAGCACCGGTTCGGTGATGAGGTTCTTGAGCGCGCCCTCCGCCTTCTTGTCGCCGGCCCAATAGCCCTCGTCGACGAACAAGAGGATGCAGTCCATCAGGTGCTCGTTGAAGCGTCCGACGAAGTGCTCGGCCTGCGCCACCTGCTTGCCGTGCATCCCGGCGAGCAGCTTCAACGCCCGCCCGAAGGTACCCTTGCCGACGCCCTTCTTGCCCTTGAACACCAGCGCCACCTCGGCGGGGACGTGCGGCTGCTGGACCATGAAGGCCGCCCAGCGGATCACGTATCCGAACGCCTCTTCGTCGCCGCGGCACAGGACCTCGCGGACCAGACGCTTCATCGACGACCAGTCGCCCGCCTTCGGCTCCACCGCCCATCCCCGCCAGAGGTTGTAGAGCTTGGCGTGCTGCCGGTTCGGCGCAGGATCGAAGACCACCCCCTCGTACTGCCGACGCCGGTGGTGCCTGACCCACCACGAGCCGAGCGGCTTCTGCTTGCCATCCTCAGACCGGACCATGCGGCTGTCGAGGTGGCTGCGGATGGCATGGTCGGGAAACCACTCGACCTCGATGTGGCCGAGCGTCGGGTGACGGCGCTCGCGGCCGACGAGGTACTTTCCGCCGTGCAGGACGGTGAAGTGGTCCCGGTTCATGGTTGCGAGCTTGAGCTCGGCCGCCGACACCGGCACCTCGACATCGTCGACGGGGAAATCCACCTCGGCAGGCGCGCGCAGCACCTCCTCGACGAAGGCGCCGTGGCCTGCATCCGACAGCGCCTTGAGCAGGGTCGCCAACGTCACGCCGCCGGGCTTGATCGACAACGTCGCCCAGCGCCCCCGGATGCGGTCCTCGTCGCCGGCATAGTCGGCGTCGCTGATCGACCAGGCGACGAACTCGTCGACGCCCGCGCCATCGGTGCCGTGGTGCGCCGCCATCATGATCGCCAGCCAGTCGTCGTGACGGCCGTTGTAGGCGGTCACATCCAGCTTCGACAGCAGCCGCTCCAACTGCTCCGGCGTGATCTCGCCGGAGCCGGTGGCCGATGCGGCGAGCGAAGGCCGCGCGATCGCGTCCAGGAGGGCCGTGGTCGCCTCGGGTGCGTCCCGAAGCGACAGAGCAAGAACGTCGTCGTCGAGACCGTACGGCCTTCCGTTCGGGTGCACCGATCCGGCAGCGACCACCTGCCGTCCCAGCGACTTGAACTCGACGCCGGGGTAGCCGGCGAGTTCGTTCAAGACCGCCATGTCGGCGGGCTTCTGATAGTAGTGGTGGAAGCCGCCGCCGCCCGTGCGAACGAAGGGAGCATCCGGCAGGCCGAAGTCGACGGCGAGATCGGCGAAGCTGTCGACGCCGCCGACGAAATTCCTCGGGTCGACGTCGATCACCAGATCGGTGTCGCGCAGACGAACGCCGATGTTCTTCCCCGCCGAAAGCCGTGTCATGGCCTCCTTCGGCGTCAGGGCGGGCATCCGGCGCCAGCCGTTCTTTACAGGCCGCTTGCCGTCGACCGGGATCAGCTCGTGACCGGCGGCGACATGGGCGTTCAGGGCTTCGGGGTCGTGCTTCGACGGCGTTTCGGACACCCTGGGCGAGGTATCCTCAATCTTGTCGATGTCGAACTCGACGGTCTTCTCCAAAGCTCCTGCGGGCGCGCCGATCCCCTCGGCGCGCCCTTCATCATTCAGATAGTCGCTCATCGACCGTCCTCCCCGCGAATGAAGGCGTCGAGGTCGGTGACGTGGTAGCGAACCGACTTGCCGTGGATGGTGTGATAGCGGGGACCGACGCCGTTGCCGCGCCACGAGCGCAGGGTTCCGGGCGTCGACGAGAGATAGACCGCCGCCGCCTCGGTGTCGTACCAGGGGCTGCGCGTGTGGGTATCGAGGACGCGGCGCACGACGTCCTCGATGTCGTTCTTGGTGAAAGTTGCCTGCATGGCAATGACCTCCAGAGAGCCGGCGTGACCGGCCTGTTTCAGACATGGGTTTCTGTCTGAGGAGGACCGGGCTCACCCCGGTCACGCGCTTTGCCGAAATCGGCTCCTCGCAGCGCGCGTCGTCTAATAATCACCGATCCGGATCGGCGGACATCAACGTTTGCCGTGCCTAAATCATTGATTTGCCTTGAGGCGGCTTCGGCCCCCTCAAGAATTTTCAGCCTCGCGACGCCTGAAGGCGTCCAGATCGTCGATGTGATAGCGGACGAACCGCCCACTCACGAGGCGAAAGGTCGGCCCCTTTCCGAGCGAGCGCCAGCCGCGAAGCGTGCCCGGCTCTCGTCCGAGAAACCGGGCGGCCGCGTCGGTGTCCAGCCAAGGACCGGCCTGTCCAACGGCTGCGGGCTCATGCGGCATCGGCGATCTCGGCCGCACGGACCACCTTCAGGGCTGGGCGGCGGCCGGCGAGAACCTTGTCTTCCAGCGCCTGCGCGTGCGGCCGCAAGTGCTCGACGAGGTGTTCGGCATGGACATAACCGCCGGAGGCGCCGGGAAGGCGCTGACCGAGGAGGAGCGCGCTCTCGGCATAGGGAACGCCGGCCGCGATGAACAGCGTGCGGGCGTGGTGGCGGCACTCGTGCGGGCTCGGCAGGTCGGCGCTGTCCTCCCTCGGCTCGGTGACATGGCCGCAACTGCTCATGGGCGACGGCCAGAGCCAAGGATTGTTGAGGGGCGCATCCTCGGCCAACCGATCCCGGATCATGGCGGCGAGCCAAGTTCCCATCGGAAACAGCATCCGGCCGCCGGTCTTCATGTGGTTGAAGGTGAGGATGTTCCGTTCGAGGTCGACGTCCTCGCGGCGCACCTGAAGGATCGACGACCTTCGGGCGCCGGTCAAAAGCATGGCGCGGTGCAGATCGCGCCGAATGGGCGACAGCGCGTCGGTCGCCTTCCACCAAGCCGAAAGGTCCAAGCCGTCGACCTCGCGCCTCTTCGGGTTAGGGATGCGCAGGGCCGACACTGGGTTGGAAGAAATCGTCTCGTCCATCCGCATGGCCGTGTTGATCACCGCCCGCAGGGTGCGCATGACGCAGGTCGCCGTCGTCTGGCCGCTCTTCTCCTGGAGCCGGTCGTAGATGTCGCGCACCTCGTTGCGGCCGAGATCGGCCACGGCCCGGTTCTTGATGCGGGCGAGGTAGTGGTCGACGTTGTAGCGGTAGCTCTCCTCGGTCGCCGTTCTGAACGGCTTTTCCCCAAGGTGGGCGTCGAGCGCCTGCGAGATCGTGATGCCGGTCTCGGCCGTCTTCGCCGTGGGGTCCACGCCGGACTGGATCTGCGACATGATCGCCTTGGCCCTGTTGCGGGCCTCGCGCAGGCCGATGCGGTCCACGCGGTCGATCTTGACCCGCACGGTGCGGACGTGTCGGCCGTTGCGCCGAACGTCGCCCTGGACGGCGTAGGTCTTGGTGGTGGCGTGGCAGATGACCATCAGGCCCTTGACCTGTTCGTCCCGCCAGATGCCGGAGCCGGGTTCGAGGTCCCGGATGCGGGCCTCCGTGAGGTTGATGACAGCCATGTTCGTCTTCTCCGAAGCACTGTGTGGAGCACCGTACGGAGACCATCGAGGATCAGCGTACGTCGACGATCATGTCGCGCAAGGGCTTGTCCGCGAACCAATAATCCGCAATAGTCCTTTTAGGATCAACGAGTTCAGACCGAATTTGTAAACCGAAGGTCGGGGGTTCGATCCCCTCTGCCGGCACCATTTCCCGACGGAGTTCGACCGACCGAGACCGGCGCCCGCGGCGCCGGCCGTGTCAGTTGGTCAGGCGGGCCTTGTCGGCGGACGAGGCGGCGAGCGTACAGTTGAACTTGTAGACGAAGTCGGCGAAGTCCGAATCGCCGCCGTCCTCGACGTTGAAGGTCGCGCCCGAGCTCGATTCGCAGGTGCCGCTCGACTTGATCCATTGCGCGGCATCGGCCGCGTCTGAGTACTTCGTCACCGGGTTGATCAACTTGCCGGTGTAGGAATTGTCCGCGTAGATCACCAGTCCGACGCCGTAGGTCTGGTAGGCGCCGACCGTCATCGTCTTGGTGACGCCCGCCGCCGGCGTCAGGGTCGAGCTGCCGGTGCCGTACTTGTAGGTATAGCGGTAGGTCAGCACCGTCGTCTGGCTGATGATCTTGCCCGACGCGTCGCGCGTGAACAGGAAGATGTCCTTCGAATAGGCGCCCTTGGCCGATACCGACTTGAAGATCGCCGAGGTGATCGTCTTCGCCGGCATGGCGGCGGTCGACGTCAACGTCGCGTCGAAGGTCTTGGTGGCGACGAGGCCGGCGAAGGTCGTCGGGATCGACACCGTCACCTTGCCTTTGATGTTGTCGCCGACCGCGGTGAAGGCGAGGTCCGAGACCGTCGCCCCGAGCCCGGCGATGTTGGCGTCGAAGACGTTGGTCGACAGCGTCGTGTCGAGCTGCGCCTTGGCGGCACTGGCCAGCGTCGCCGCGTCGAGCGCGCGCTGGACGCCGTCGCGACCGCGCGACAGGCGATCGTAGTCGATCGCCAGGCCGACGGTGGCCACGAGCGGCACGAAGGCGAGCGTGGCGGCGACCGCGACATTGCCGCGCCGATCGCACAGCAGAGCTCGCAGGCGGGCAACCGTGCCACCACAGACGGCAAGGACGGGCGAGATCGGGGAGGAGGCACGAAGATCCGACATGGTTTTCCCGAACATCACGGCACTTTTTTCGAAATCTTGGCGAAAACGATAACGACCGAGTCCCTTACGTTTCCCCAACGCGATGCGGACAATTCGAATCGTCGGTGCCGAAAGTCCGGCGATCCGGGAGCGCTCCTCGACGCGACGCCGCCGACGCGAGGTTCCGCTGCGTCATGACGCACTGCCCGAAGTCTCGGATTTCATTGCCGGTTTCAGTGAGGCGTTAATCCCCCATTGGGGTTTGTCGCTTAGCTTTTCCGGAAGACACAGTGGGAGAGATCTCGGGCGTGGCGGACAGCGATCAGGAACCCGCATCGAAATACGATCGCATGGCCAGAACGCTCTCGGGCGAACGCGATGCCGCGTCGCCGATCGACGAGGAGACCGCTCGCCGGATCCGTGGCGAACAGGTCGCCGCCATCGTCGAGCTGACGCCGATGTCGGCGACCGTCAACATCGTCGCCTCCGCCGTCGTCGTCGCCGCCTTCCACGATCGCACCTCGCCGTGGTTTCTCGGACTGTGGTTCGCCGCCGTCGTGACCTTCACGCTGGTCGCCATGCGCGGCTGGTGGCGATCGCGCGGGCGGACCATCGCCTCGGCCTCGCCGCGCGCGTTGCGGCGGACGGCCTTCAACGCGGTGTTGCTCGCCGTGACCTGGGGCATCGCACCGATCACGCTGCTGCCGGGGTCCGACACGTTCCACCAGCTGATGATGCAGATCCTGCTGACCGGCATGATCGCCGGCGGCGCCTTCGGGCTGGCGACGGTGCCAACGGCGGCGCTCGGCTATACCTGGATCATGGTCGCCTCGGGCCTCTTCGCGATGATGGTGTCGACCGACACGGTCAACACCGTCACCACGGTGATGGTGGTCGTGCTCTGGTTGATCTACGGCACCTATCTGTCGCGCAACGTCCTCATCCACGCCGCCCGCTTCTTCGAGAACGCCCGCAACCGCGCCGAGCTGACCGACAAGAACGAGGTCATCAGCCTGCTCCTCAACGACTTCCACGAACACGGCTCGGACTGGCTGTGGGAAGTCGACGCCCAGGGCAAGATCGTCGAGCCGTCGCGCCGCTTCTGCGAGGTCGCCGGCCGCAGCCGCGAAGAGCTGTCGGGCATGCCGTTCCGGGCCCTGCTGTCGTCCTCGACGGCCGAGAGCGTCATCGATCTGATCGAGGCGATGGAGTGGTTCGAAAACTTCCGCGACCATGTCGTCGATCTGGTGGTCGACGGCGAGGTGCGCAGCTGGAGCGTGACGGGCCGGCCGATCTTCCGCTCCAACGGCCAGTTCTGCGGTTATCACGGCGTCGCCTCCGACGTCACCGAGCGGCGGGCGGCCGAGGCGCGCGTCGCCTATCTCGCCGAGACCGATCCGGTGACGGGCCTCGTCAACCGCTCGAAGTTCTCCCAGCAGCTCGACCATGCACTCGCCCGGACGGGCAGCGACCAGCGCAAGGGCGCGACGCTGATCTGCATCGACCTCGACCGCTTCAAGGCGGTCAACGACACGATGGGCCATCCGGTCGGCGACGCGCTGCTCGCCGAGGTCGGCCGCCGGCTGGTCGACACGGTCGGCGAAGGCTGGGTGGTGGCGCGCATCGGCGGCGACGAATTCGCCCTGCTCCGCCCCGACTGCGACCGCCCCGACTTCGCCTCCGACATCGCACTCGCCATCCTGGCGCAGTTCGATCGCCCCTTCACGCTCGACGGCGCCGACTTCTCGATCGGGGCCTCGATCGGCATCGCAGTGGCGCCGGACGACGGCGAGACGCCGGCCGACCTGATGAAGAGCGCCGACCTCGCGCTCTACCGCGCCAAGGAAGAGGGGCGCGACACCTACCGCTTCTTCGAAGCCGGCATGGACGCGCGCGCCGATCGGCGCCGGCGGCTCGAACAGGGGCTGCGTGCCGCGCTCGACACCGACCAGCTGCGGCTCGTCTATCAACCGATCGTCGATCTCGGCACCAACCGGGTCTGCGGCTTCGAGACGCTCATCCGCTGGACCTCGCCGGACTACGGCGCGGTGTCCCCGGTCGAGTTCATTCCGATCGCCGAGGAGTGCAAGCTGATCGTACCGATCGGCGAGTGGATCCTGCGCTCGGCGATGCGCGAGGCGGCGACCTGGCCGCCGGACGTGCGCGTCTCGATCAACCTGTCGCCGGTGCAGTTCCGCAATCGCCGCCTGCTCGCCGTGATCGTCGAGGCGCTCGCCGAGAGCGGACTGACGCCCAACCGGCTGCAGGTCGAGATCACCGAGACGACGCTGCTCGACGCCGGCGAACAGACGCTGTCGATGCTGCGAGACCTGCGAACCCTCGGCGTCCGCGTCGCCCTCGACGACTTCGGCACCGGCTATTCGTCGCTCAACTACCTGCGCAAGTTCCCCTTCGACAAGGTCAAGATCGACAAGAGCTTCGTCGACGACATCGACGCCAACCCGCAGAGCCGGGCGATCGTCCGGGCGATCATGGAGTTGACCACCGCGCTCGGCATGACCACCGTCGCGGAAGGCGTCGAGACACTGTCGCAGCTCTTCGAACTCAGGGCGCTCGGCTGCGACGAGGTGCAGGGCTACGTCATCTCCGCCGCCATCGGCGCGGCCTCGGTGCCGGACTACATCGGCTTCGACCTGGGCCGACTGACGTCGGATCTGGTCGAACCGATCGATCTCGAACTGGTCGACGCCTCCGACAGCGCGGCGGCGTGAGCGATCAGGCTCTGCCGCCGGCGAGCCGCGCCTGGAGCGCCGCCAGACCGACCGCCGCCGCCAGATAGACCGGCGCGACGATCGACATCGAGAACAGCAGCGCGACACCGGCCTGGGTGCCCTCGACCGTCTTCGAATAGGCACCGCCGACGATCGCCGCGCCGACGAAGGCCGCGATCAACCCCAGTCCGCCGCAGAGCGCCGCCCCGCCGATCCGCCGCGACGGTCGATGCAGCACCAGCGGCGTCCAGCCGACTGCGGCGACGAGACCCGCTCCGAGCAGCGCGCCGAGTGCGGCCGACCATTCCCCCAGCATCTGCAGCATGAGGACGGCGGCGAAGGCGGCGAGCACCGCCGGCGGCACGAGGCGTGCGGCGGGCGACGCGGCGTCGACGAGCGGGGGCTGGGTGGGTTCGGTCACGGCGCGTCTCCTGTTCGCTCTCCCCTCCCCCGTAGCCCGGCCGCCCCCCCTTCCGCAAGGACGGTGCGACGACGCACCGCGCGCGGAGGGCCAATCGGTGAACGTCGGCGAGGGCATCGACGGGCTCGAGGAGGCACTCCCGGCGATCGGGCGGACCTGCAAGGCCTGCCACTATGGCGATCGCCTGGAGAAGAACTAGATCACGGCACCCGCCGTCTCCGCCGCCACCCAGGCGGCATAGGAGGCGGCGACCGCCTCGACCGAGAGGGCGAGCACCGCCGGCACCTCGTAGGGGTGGGTCCGAGCGATCGCGGCCATCGCGGCGTCGCGCAGGTCGGCACGGGTCTTGGCGATCATCACGACCTCGCGTTCGGTCTCGACCCTGCCCTGCCAACGATAGATCGAGGCGAGGCCGGGGAGGACCACGACGCAGGCGGCGAGCCGTGCCTCGACCAGCGCCCGGCCGGCCTTTTCCGCCGCGGTCTCGTCGGGAAAGGTCGACCACAGGGCGACGAGGGGCGTCGTGTCCGCGGGCGTGGGCGGTCGATCGTCTGCGTCCATGGTCTCGTCCCTCGTGCGTTGACCCGCCGGCCCCGATCGTGTGATCACGGGGAAGGAGCATATCGCGAACGTCAACGGCCGGACACGTCCGCAACAAGATCGATTCCCTCGGAGAAGACGCCGCCATGACCGGTTCGCAGCCCGTGGCCCTCAATCGCATCGAGAACGTGGCCTTCGTCGCTTCGGCCACCGAGGAGGCGGAGACCGCCAAGCGGCGGCTGTCACATCGCTACGGTTCCTCGCCGCCCGACATGGCGGACGTCATCGTCGCGCTCGGCGGCGACGGCTTCATGCTGACGGCGCTGCACCGCTTCATGAACACCGGCAAGCCGATCTACGGCATGCATCGCGGCACCGTCGGCTTCCTGATGAACGAGTTCGACGAGGACGGGCTGATGGACCGACTGGCCCGCGCCCAGGTCACCTCGATCCGACCGCTGCTGATGAAGGCGACGACCCGCGACGGCACGGTGAGCGAAGCGCGCGCCTTCAACGAAGTGTCGCTGTGGCGCCAGACCTATCAGGCCGCCAAGCTCGGCATCGCCATCGACGGGCGCCAGCGGATGGAGGAACTGATCTGCGACGGCCTGATCGTCGCGACGCCCGCCGGCTCGACCGCCTACAATCTCTCTGCCCACGGTCCGATCATCCCGCTCGGTGCGCCGCTGGTGGCGCTGACGCCGATCAGCCCGTTCCGGCCGCGGCGCTGGCGCGGAGCGCTGGTGCGCGAACGGGCGGAGATCGTCGTCGAGGCGCTCGAAACGATGAAGCGGCCGGTCGGCGCCGCCGCCGACCACACCGAAATCCGCGACGTCACCCGTGTCGTGGTGACGCAGGACACCGCCTCGGAAAGCCTGCTGATGTTCGATGCCGACCACGGCTGGGAGGAACGCATCCTCGCCGAGCAGTTCCAGTATTGAAGGAATTCGCGGGATCGTCTCGACGTCACCAACCAAACGTTAAGAGTACCCCTCCATGCTCGGCTCCGACGCCCTCGCGGGTTCTTCCCGCAGCGCGACCAGTCCGGAGACCACCATGGCCAAGCGCTCGAACACGTCGAAGTCCGCCGAACCGGCCGAGACCGAGGTCGTCGACCTCGACGGCATAGACGGCATGGACATCGGCCCCGACGCCGAATTCATCGAGCCCAAGAGCGACCTCAGGTCCAAGACCAAGCCGAAGCCCGGCAAGGCCAGCACCGGCGACCCGGTCGAGGCCGCGGAAGCCGCGATGGCGCGCATGGCCGAGAGCTTCGACGGCTGGATGGCGGAGGAGACCACGCGTCTGGTCGAGCTCTTCGCCGAGGCCGAGGAGACCGGCTTCGACGGCGACGCGCTCGAAGCCTTCCACCGCGCCGCCCACGACATCAAGGGCCAAGCCGCCACCCTCGGCTTCCCGCTCGCCGGGCGCATCGCCGCCGGCCTGTGCAAGCTGATCGAGGCGAAGTCGGCGACCGGCCACTTCTCGAGCGAACTCGCCCTGCAGCACGTCCAGTCGGTGCGCGCGATCATCCGCGAGCAGGCCCGCGACGACGGCTCGCCGACCGCCCGCCGTCTCGCCGACAGGCTCGACGAGGTGACCGGCGACTGGCTGGAACAGATCGGGCAGGCCGCCTGAGGCGTCGCCGCCGATAGAGACACCAAGACGCCGCCGCGGGGCTTCCCACGGCGGCGTTCTTCTTTTCCCAGCGCGTGCCTCAGGCGGCGATCGAACCGCGCAGGTAGTCGGTGAAGTCGAAGGCGATGTCCTCGGGGACGGGCGAGGCCTCCTCCTGGAGCCATTCCTCCGGAACGTCGGCGAGGTCGACGTGGGAGAAGAGACCGATCGGCTCGTCGAGGTCGTCGGCGACGGCGGGGGCCGCCGCCTCGGCATCGAGTGCCCAGGCGGGCGTGGATTCGACCGTCGGCGCGACGACGTCGGCGACGTCTCCCTGCGGGATCGCCTCCGCGACGATGCGGTCGCGGGTGGGATCGATGCGGATCTCGTCGAAGGCCGGTTCGGCAACCGACGGTTCGGCCGTCTCGGCGACGGGAGCGGCGAGCGCCAGGGTCACGGTGCGGGTGCGCTCCGCGACGAGGGCGCGAGCCTGCTCGCGGGCGGCGTCGGCCGAGAAGCGGCGCAGCAGCACCATCAGATCGTCGGCGTCGCGCTCGCCGGGCACGGCGAGGCGGCTGAGGACGCGCTCGACCAGCCGGCGCGAGAAGCGGGCACGATCGCCGGCGCGGCCGTCGAGGCCGCCGGTCTCGGCGAGGAGTTCGCGATGGATCTCCAGCGCGGCGGCGAAGGCGGGATAGGCGCGCTCGGGCATGCGGGCCTTGCGATAGAGCGCGCGGAAGGCACTGTCGCGGCCGTCGGCGACGAGGGCGGCGACGCGGCGGAGCGGCACGTCGGCGAGAACCGCGATCGCCTCCTCGACGAAGCGCAGGTCGCCGACGCAGACGGCGCGCAGCACCAGGCGGGTGGTGAGCTGGCCGGAGCGGCGCAGATGATCCACCAGGACCGTCAGTTCGGCGTCGTTGGCGGTGGCCGAGAGCTGGACGGTGGCGCGGTCGCGGGCGTCGCGGGTCAGCGCCTCGGCGCGGCCGGTACCACCGGAGCGATCGAGCACGACGAGATTGCCGATCGCCTCGGCGAGCTTCTCCAGCATGCGGTGGCGCACGGTGATCGGCACGCGGTCACGCGAGGCGACGGCATCGCGCAGGTCGGCATATTCACCGAAACGGTCGACGAGACGCAGCAGGGTGGCGGCCGAGAGGTCGGCGCCGGGATTGGCGGCGAGCACCACCGCGCCCTCGCGATCGACGGTCTCGGCGAGCGCGGCGGAAAGGCCCGGGCCGACGCGGCGACGCGAGGCGAGCGCACGGCGGACGGTGTCGTGGGCGCCGGCCGCCAGATCGATCAGCTCGGCCTCGATCAGGTCGTCGCAACGGGCAGCGAGGATGGCGGCGATCTCGGGCATGTCCCAGACGAGATCGAGCAGCAGATGGCGCGGCGGCGTGGGGCTCGCGCAGAGCGCAACGGCGAGCGCGGCGCGCACCGCCGGTTCGGGATCGGCGGCGAGCACGGTCAGGGCCGCGTCGAGGGTCTCGCGCTCGTCCTCGCTCGACGCCGCCTCGGCATGCGCGCGAACCATCGGCGCGACGATGCGCTGCCTCTGCTCGGCGGTGGCCTTCCTCACCCAGACGAAGAAACGGTCTACGATCATACTCGACACCACGCGATCTCGTCCTCGAACACGAGAGGACAGGTCGTTTCATGGCTACGAGCATGGCACGCCAGTCATTAACGAGCGGTTCACCACGTTTTTCGGGGATTTGTTCACCATGAGACGGGCGCGGCGGAGGGCCCCGCGAGGTCTCATTCGGTCTCGGTGCGGCCACGCGGCGGCGTGCGGGCGACCTGGAAGAGATCGAGCGGCAGACGGTTGCCGCGCAGGCCGGCGCGACGGACGGTGATGCGGGTCGGGTCGGCGTCGGTGGCGGCGGTCTGACCGGCGGGCGGCGAGGCGACGGAGGGCGCGCCCGTCGGCACCACGGACGTGGTGCGGACGCGCACGACGCCGGCGGCGAGCGCCTCGTCGGAGGGCGCGGTGAAGGTCCCGAACAGCAGCCGGCTCGGCCGGGTCGCACCGGTCGCGGCATCGACCATCGGCAGCGGCGCGGCGAGCGCCTCGGCCTGGACGCCGGTCAGGATGCGGCTCGGCCGGACCTCGGGGGCGGCGCGATCGATGGCGGCGAGCGAGGCGGCGGCGGGCGCCGTCGGTGTGGGCGGCGCGGGCGCGAGGCTCATCGGCTCGGCCGGATCGACGCGGGGGATGCCGCCGAAGCCGGCCGGCGCATTGCCGGTGCGGGCGGCGGCGAGCGCCGCATGGGCGGCGACGGGGCCGGAGACACCGGGCAACGAGCCGGTCGCGCCGAGCACCGCCTGCGCCTGGGCGCCGGTGCCGTCGTCGCGCACCAGCCCGGCGAAGGCATCGCGGGCGACGCGGCTGCGCCAACCGTCGAGGCGGCCGGCCTGATGGTCGGAGGCGCCGGGGATCGGCATCTCGGCGAGCGAGGTCTTGAGCAGCGCCCGGTCGGCGGCGTCGGGCAGACCGGTCGCGGCACCACCCGGCTTCTCCTGACCGACGGTGGCGGCGGCCTGAGCGCGCAGCAGCAGCGCCACCGTCGCCGGGTCGGTGCGCTGGCTGCCGGTCTGCAGCGCGGTGTGGACGGCGGCGATGCGCGCCGTCGTCGGGTCGGAGCCGTCGGGCATGCGGGTCAGCCGCTCGAACAGTTCCGAGACCGTCTTGGCGCGGCCGGTCTTGTCGTAGAACAGGCCGAAGTTGGCCGAAGCCGCGCGCGGGAAGGCGACGGAAGCCGCCGTCTGCGGCTCGGTGGAAGCGAGGCGGAAGAGCTTGGTCGCGCCCGCCGGCCCGAGCACGTGGGCGGCGTAGAGTTCGCCGTCGGAGGGCGGCCGGCCGAGCGCCTCGGTCAGGCGGCGGGCGTTCTCCTGGGTGATCTTGCCGGCCATGACGGCGGAGACCAGGGGATCGGAGCGCAGCGCCAGGATCTTGGCGCGATCCTTCGGGTCGGCGACGGTGAAGCCGCCCTTGCCGTCCGGCACGATCTTCTCGGAGATGCGCTCGAGGCCGATCGACGGCCCCTCCTTGCGCAGCGTCTCGAACCAGGTCTGCTCGAGGAACTGGAACAGACCCTTGGCGGTCGAGGTGTCGGAGCCGAGTTCGGGGCGATGGTCGCTCTCGCGCTCGGACGTCTTCAACAGGAAGTCGAACGACGTGCCGGTGGCGTCGGACGCGGCCTTGAAGGCCCCCGCGATCCGTCGCTCGACCGAACTCTTGCCGTCGACCTGCATGTCGGCTCCAATGTCCACGCACCCGCCGCGGAGCGGCAAAGAACCACCCGGACGCCGGACGCACTTCCTCCGGACGATCCGGCGTCTCGGAGGAACACCCGATGCCCGGTCTCTACCTCGAAGAGCTCGTTCCCGGCACCGTCATCAAGCACGCCCTGACGCGCTCGGTGACGGAGATGGACAACGTCCTCTTCTCGAGCCTGACCTTCAATCCGCAGCCCCTGCACGTCGACTTCGATTTCGCCTCGAAGTCCGAGTGGGGGCAGCCCTTGGTCAATTCCCTGTTCACGCTCGGGCTGCTGATCGGTCTGTCGGTCCACGACACGACCCTGGGCACCCTGATCGGAAATCTCGGAATGACCGACGTGAAGTTTCCGGCTCCGGTCTTCCACGGTGACACGATTCGCGCCGAGACGGAGGTGATTTCCACAAGATCCTCGAAGTCGCGACCCGATGCTGGCATAGTGGAGTTCCATCATCGGGCCTACAAACAGGACGGAACCCTCGTCGCCGAGTGCCGTCGTCAGGCCTTCATGAAGCGCAGGCCCAATGATCCGACGCCCGTCTGACGACGGATTTCGCCTCGTTTACTTTGCGTAAGGCGCGACGAATTCTCTGAGCCCTCCGCCTCCCTTCCCGATCCCATCGAGCCAAAGACGGTCGCCATGCGTTCGCTGCTCTTCGTTCCCGCCACCCAGCCCGCCAAGCTCGACAAGGCGCTCGTCAGCGGCGCCGACGTGGTGATCGTCGATCTCGAGGACTCGGTCGCCGCCGATGCCAAGGGCGCCGGCCGTGCCGGCATGGTGTCCTTCGTCACGGCGCACGCCGCCGAGACCGACCGGCCGGCGATCCACGTCCGGGTCAACGGCTTTTCGAGCGGCTTCGCCGATGCCGACATCGATGCGGCGGTCGCCGCCGGGGCCGACGGCATCATGCTGCCCAAGGCCGGCGGTGGGGCGGACGTGACGCGGCTCGACGCCAAGATCGCGGTGGCGGAAGCCGTCCACGGCGTGCCGGAGGGCCGCACCCGGATCGTCGCCATCGTCACCGAGACGGCGCATGCGGTGTTTCAGACCGGCACCTATCGCGGCGCCTCGCGCCGCCTCACCGGCATGGCCTGGGGGGCGGAGGATCTTTCCGCCGATCTCGGCGCGGCGACGGCGCGCGACGAGACGGGCGCCTATCACGACGCCTTCCGCCTCGCCCGCACGCTGACGCTGCTCGGCGCGGTGGCGGCGGAGACGGCGCCGATCGACGGCGTCTTCACCGACTTCAGCGACCTCGAGGGTCTCGAAGCGGAATGCCGGGCGGCGGCGCGCGACGGCTTCACCGCCAAGATGGCGATCCACCCGGCACAGGTCGCGGTGATCAACGCCGCCTTCACGCCCTCGGCCGACGAGATCGCCGAGGCGGAACGCATCGTCGCGGCCTTTGCGGCGGCGGGTGATCCGGGGGTGCTGGCGCTCGGCGGGGTGATGCTCGACCGGCCGCATCTCGTCCGGGCGAAGCGGACGCTCTCCCGCGCGGCGCGCTGATCAACCGCCGGCCCGTTCCTTCGCCGCCTTGTCGCGCAGGGCACGTGCCGCCGGCAGGGCGTCGCGGCAGGGCTGCGACAACTCGGCCGCATGGGCCTCGAGACAGGCGAGGCCGCGACCGCCGCCGGGGGCGACCAGCGCGCAGTGGCGGATCCAGTCGCCCTTGCAGAGTTCCTTCATCCGATCGGCTTCCGCCTTGCCGGCGGCGTCGAGGGCATGGGCGGGGGTGATCGCGAGAAGCGCGAGAGCGGCGGCGACGGCGAGGCGCATGGGCGAAGCTCCGAGAGTGTCCGGAGCCGGTTTGTCGCCGGCCGATGTGTCGCCAGCATGGCGCGATCACGGCACGGCTGCGCGTGGCCTCAGCGCGCCAGCCACCAGACACCGACGTTGAGCGCCGTCGCCCAGCCGATCCAGGCGAGATAGGGGACGAGCAGCAACCCCGCGAGCCGATCGCGGCGCAGGAAGGCGAGGATCGTCGCCACCACCGCGACGTCGAGCGCCAGAATGACGCCGACGCCGGCAATCGGCGAACGCAGGCCGAAGAAGGCGACCGACCAGAGCGCATTCAGCCCCATCTGGCCGAGGAAGAGCGCGATCGCGAGCCCCCTGCCCTCGCCGTCGCGACCCATGAGGATGCGGCGGAAGGCGACGATCATCAGCACGTAGAGCGTCGTCCACACCGGGCCGAAGACCCAGTTCGGCGGCGTGATCGCCGGCTTGGCGAGGCCGGCATACCAGTCGGGGATGGCGGGCAGCGTCGCACGGTTGCCGATCACGGCGGCGGCGACGACCGGCAGGGCGGCGAGGAGCGTCGCCATGACGGGACCGAGGCGGGACGGCGCGTCGTTGTCGTTCATCGGCTCGGCCTCGCGGTTCACTTCGGACGTTGCATACGGAAGAGCCCGTCGAGCCCGAGGAAGTCGTTGCCGCCGCAGCGGGCGATCGGACGGGCGCGGGTGATGTCGAAGACACCGTCGACGATGCAGCGTTCGGCGACATGGATGCCGACCACCTCGCCGATGACGATCACATTGGCGATCTCACGACCGTCGAGGGCGCGCGGCGAGAAGATCTCGACCACCTTGCACTCGAGCGCCGCCGGCGCCTCGGCGACGCGCGGCGCCCGGACCAGCCGGCAGGGCGTCGGCGTCAGCCCGACGTGGGGGAACTCGGAGCGGTCGCGCGGCAGGGGCGCCGAGGAGGCGTTCATCTCCTCGCGCAGCTCCCAGTTGGCGAGATTGACGACGAATTCGCCGGTCTCGGCGCAGGCGGTGGCGGTGTCCTTCCAGCCGTCTGAGGAGAACATCACCATCGGCGGCGCGGCCGAGACGGCGTTGAAATAGCTGTAGGGCGCGAGATTGTGCATGCCCGAACGATCGACCGTCGAGATCCAGCCGATCGGGCGCGGCGCGACGATCGCCTTGAACGGGTCGTGGGCGAGCTCGGGATGGCCTTCGGCGACGGCGTAGAACATCGCCTCACGCGCTCCACTCGGTGGCGACGTCCTCGTAGGCCGGGCGCGGCCGTTCGACGATCGGGACGGTCGGCGTGCCGATCGCCACGAAGCCGGCGATGCGTTCGCCGTCCTTCAATCCGAGCACGGCGCGGGCCTCGGGCTGGTAGCACAGCCAGCCGGTCAGCCACTGGCCGGAATAGCCGAGCGCATGGGCGCCGAGCAGCAGGTTCTGCGTCGCGGCGCCCGCCGACATCTCCTGCTCGAACATCGGGATCTTGACGTGTTCGGCGGCCGTGCAGACGACCGCGATCGTCAGCGGCACGCGCTGGAAGCGGGTCTCCTCGAGCCGGGTCTTCTCGGCCGGCGCCTCGGGGAAGCGGGCGCGGTAGATCGGGCCGAGCCGGGCGTCGAGGGCAGCGCGCGCGGCGCCGCGCACCACGATGAAGCGCCAGGGCGTCAGCTTGCCGTGGTCGGGCACGCGGGCGGCGATGGCGATCAGGCGACGGACGTCGGCGTCGCTCGGACCGGGCTCGCCGAGCGAGACGTTGGCGACGGTGCGGCGGGTCTCGAGCAGCTCGAGAGCGCCCTGGTTGACGGTCGACATGGAATCCCTCGCTTGCTGCCGGCCCAGTGGACGGGCGAGGGAAGCCCGTCGGTCGACCCTTGTCAACGACCGCCGCGGAACCCTGCCGCGACGCCGCGACGGGGCGGCGACTTGATCTCGCCATGCTGATGGGGTTCTCCTCGTCGAAGACACGAGTCGCGCCGGCCCGCGGGCGAAGCGGCTGCGCGAGAACGGGACATCATGGGCGTGACATCGGCCAATCGACACATCGCTGGCGGCATTCTCCTCGCGGCGATGCTGACGCTCGCTCCCGGGGCGGCGTCGGCGCAAGGGGCCGGCCAGCCGTTGCCGCTCGGCGATTCGCTCGGCTATGCGCCCAATCCGCCGCCCTCCGCCGCGTCGCACGCGCCGACGGCACCGGCCGCCACCAGCGCCGACGTGGCGAAGTCGCTGAAGGCCACGCTGAAGCTCTCGGCGCTGGTCACCGAAGGGGCGCCGGCGATCCGTACCGGTCTCGTCTGGCGCATCTTCCGCGAGAAGGAGAAGCCGTCCAACGGGCAGGACAAGCTGGAGCTGGTCGTCACCTCGTCCGGCGGCGACGGCGAGTTCCATCTGGAGCCCGGTTCCTATCTCGTCCACGCCGCCTACGGCCGGGCGGGCGCGACGACGCGCGTCACCGTCACCAAGGACCAGACCCGCAAGGAGACGCTGATCCTCAATGCCGGCGGGTTGAAGCTCGCGGCGCTCGGAGCCGGCGACGCGCCGCTGCCGGCCGACAAGCTCTCCTTCGACGTCTATTCGCTCGAGGCCGACCAGCGCGGCGATCGTCAGGCGCTGGTGATGGGCATCGGGCCGGGCAAGATCGTCCGCCTCAACGCCGACACCTACCGGGTGGTCGGCCACTACGGCGATCTCAACGCCGTGGTGCGGGCCGAGATCCACGTCAACCCGGGCAAGCTGACCGAGGCGACGGTCTATCACCGCGCCGCGCAGGTGACGCTGAAGCTGGTCAACGAGCCGGGCGGCGAGGCGCTCGCCAACACCTCGTGGCTGGTGCTGACCCCGTCGGGCGACGCCATCACCGAGAGCGTCGGCGCCTTCCCGACGATCGTTCTGGCGGAGGGCGACTATTCGCTGGTCGCCAAGAACCAGGACCGCATCTTCACCCGCAACTTCACCGTCCAGTCGGGCTTCGACCGCGAGATCGAGATCGTCGCCGACGACAAGCCGAAGAACTGACGGGTCGAATCCCGATCCTCCCGTCCGACCGACTGCGGAGGCCCTTCATCCTGAGGTGCCCGGCAGCGCCGGGCCTCGAAGGGCGAAGGGCCGAGAGGCAAAGCCCGTCATGGCTTCGCGCTTCGAGGCCCGACCTCACGGTCGGGCACCTCAGCATGAAGCCGAACAACGAGAAGACCACCGAGACGCCTTCCGGACGATTTGAGATCCGTCACACGACCTCGTCCGACGTCGTCAGCACCACGCCGGCCGCGCGCATCGCCGCACGTGCCGCGTCGAGCGAGCCGCCGAGGTCGATCGCCCGGCTGAGATCCTCGAGCACCACCGTCTCGAAACCCTCGGCGCGGGCGTCCATCGCCGTCCAGGCGACGCAGAAGTCGGTCGCGAGGCCGCAGACGAAGACCCGCTTCACCCCGCGTGCCGCGAGCAGCGCACCGAGACCGGTGGTCGTCGTGCGGTCGGCCTCGCGGAAGGCCGAGTAGCTGTCGACGCCGCGGTTCATGCCCTTGCGGATCACCGCGAAGGCGGCGACCCCGTCGAGCCCGTCCGCGAAGGCGGCGCCCGCGCTTCCCGCGACGCAGTGGACCGGCCACAGGACCTGCGGCCCGTAGGCGAGATCGATGGTCTCGAAGGGCGCGCGGCCGGGATGGTTGGCGGCGAAGGAGGCGTGGTCGGCCGGGTGCCAGTCCTGCGTCAGCACGACCTGGGCGAAGCGGCGGGCGAGCGGGCCGATGCCGGCGACGATCTCGTCGCCCTTCGGCACGGCGAGCGCGCCGCCGGGCAGGAAGTCGTTCTGGACGTCGACGACGATCAGGCAATCGGTCGGACCGGGCACGGCACAGGCTCCTTTCGCGGATGTCGAGGCGACTGTGTCACGGACGAATCCGGTGTACAACGGGCGGGGTTCGCCACCGGGGCGAACCGCCGCAGACGGACGCCGCCCTTGACCACGCCGACCTCGCCCGCGCCGCTCTTCACGCCCCCGCCGCCGCCCTCCCGCTTCCAGCGCGTCTGGCGCTGGGCGCTGCCGACGGCGCTCGTGATCGTCGCGCTCGCCCTGGCGCTCGGCCTCTTCGACACGACGGGGCGGCCGGCCTGGCTGTTCCTGATCGGCCTCGGCTTCGCCCTCCTGGGCGTGGGCTCGTTGCTGACCTATTTCATCACCCGGAGCCGCGAGGGCCTGGCGGTGCTCGAGGACAAGATCGAGGCGGGCCTCGGCCGGGAGGAGAAGAAATGAACCACGACGCCTATCCCGACGATCACATCCGTTCGGTCCTGACCGCGGCCAAAACCATCGCGGTCGTCGGCTTCTCCAACAATCCCGACCGCGCCTCGCATCACGTGACCGAGTTCCTGATCCGCAAGGGCTACGACGTGTGGCCGGTCAATCCGGGCCTCGCCGGCAAGGAAGTCCTCGGCCGCACCGTGGTGGCGAGCCTCGCCGACGTGCCCGTGCCGATCGACATGGTCGACGTCTTCCGCAATTCGGAAGCCGCCGGTGCCGTGGTCGACGAGGCGATCGCCGTCGGCGCCAAGATCGTGTGGATGCAACTCGGCGTGCGCAACGACGAGGCGGCGGCGCGCGCGGAGAAGGCGGGGCTGACGGTGATCATGAACCGCTGCCCGGCGATCGAGATCCCGCGGCTGGGGATGTGACGCCTCACGGCATAGCCAGGATGTCCTTCAGGCTCCAGCGGTCACCGCCGGTGGAGCCCAGGATGTCGTCGATCTTCCAGCCCTTCTCGTCGACCAGATCGAACACCAGTTCGCCGCCCTCGCCCTCGTAGCCGGGGCCCTTGAGGCGGACGCGGACCTTGGTGACCGGCGGCAGGGCGTCGAGCCGCTCGAGCGCGAAGCCCTTGAGCTGCGGATCCTGCGAGTTGGTGAAGGGATCGAAGTCGACCGGGCCGATCTCCTCGCCGCGCGACTTGGCGCGCGTCTCGGCCTCGGCCCAGCGCTTGACCAGCGCGGCAGAGAACCATTTGACGCGGTCCTTGGGCTCGACCCACATCGACTGGCCGCCGGAGGTGCCGCCACCGCTCACGAGCTTCCTGTAGATCGCCTCGAGGAAGGCCTCGGCAGAGCCGGCGGCGCCGGCGGCGGGCGCCAGCGCGAGAGCCGCGAGCGAAATGAGCACGGTACGACGTGTCGGCATAGAATCCTCCCGGCGAGCTTCCGGCGACGCAGCGAAGTCTAGCCCCTCGACGCCCGCCCCGCCAGCACCGCGGGCAGGACGGTGGGGGTATGGGCGACACCGGCCGGAACGCAATCTCGTTCCGCAACGGCATGGTGCAACAGAACTTCATGCTTTGACGCAGCGTCCACGATGCTCGAAAAAGGAACACCATTTCCACAAGCATCCTGCCGATCGGCAGCCATCCGAGGAAAGCGACATGTCCGAGAAGAAGCCCGGTTTCGCCACGCTCGCCGTCCATGCCGGCGCCAAGCCCGACCCGACGACGGGCGCGCGGGTGACGCCGATCTACCAGACGACCGCCTTCGTCTTCGACGACGTCGACCACGCCGCCTCGCTGTTCGGGCTGCAGGCCTTCGGCAACATCTACACCCGCATCACCAACCCGACGACGGCGGTGCTCGAAGAGCGCGTCGCCGCGCTCGAGGGCGGCACGGCGGCGGTGGCCGTGGCCTCGGGCCATGCGGCGCAGCACCTGATCTTCCACACGATCATGGCACCGGGCGACGAGTTCGTCGCCTCCAAGAAGCTCTACGGCGGCTCGATCAACCAGTTCAACCACGCCTTCAAGAACTACGGCTGGACGGTGAAGTGGGCCGATCCGGACGATCTCTCCTCCTTCGAGGCGGCGATCGGGCCGAAGACCAAGGCGATCTTCATCGAGAGCCTCGCCAATCCGGGTGGCGTCGTCACCGACATCGCCGGCGTCGCGGCGATCGCCAGGAAGCACGGCCTGCCGCTGATCGTCGACAACACGCTGGCCTCGCCCGCGCTGTGCCGGCCGATCGAGCACGGCGCCGACGTGGTCGTTCATTCCGCCACCAAGTTCCTCGGTGGTCACGGCAACTCGATGGGCGGCGTGATCGTCGACGCCGGCACCTTCGACTGGCTGAAGTCGGGCAAGTACCCGATGCTGTCGGAGCCGCGGCCGGAGTACCAGAACATGGTGATCGGCCAGGTGTTCGGGCAGATCGCCTTCGCCATCGCCGTGCGCGTGCTCGGCCTGCGCGACATCGGCCCGGCGATCTCGCCGTTCAACTCGTTCCAGATCATCACCGGCATCGAGACGCTGGCGCTGCGCATGGAGCGTCACTCGTCGAACGCGCTGGCCGTCGCCAAGTGGCTGAAGGCGCGGCCGGAAGTGGCCTGGGTCTCCTACGCCGGCCTCGAGGACGACCGCTATCACGCGCTCGCCAAGAAATACGTGCCGAACGGCGCCGGCGCCGTCTTCACCTTCGGCCTGAAAGGCGGCTACGAGGCGGGCGTCAAGCTGGTGTCGGGCGTCAAGCTCTTCTCGCATCTCGCCAACATCGGCGACACCCGTTCGCTGATCATCCACCCGGCCTCGACCACCCACCGTCAGCTCGCCGACGCGCAGAAGATCGCCGCCGGTGCGGGCCCGGACGTGGTGCGCCTGTCGATCGGCATCGAGGACGTCGCCGACATCATCGCCGACATCGAGCAGGCGCTGGTCGGCTGACGTGGCAGGCCGCCTTTCGGCGTCCTCGTATCCCTGACCGGCTTCACCCTGAGGTGCCCGACCGCAAGGTCGGGCCTCGAAGGGCGAAGCCGCGACGGGCGTTTCCGAAACGAGACGATCGAGGCCTTGCCAATCGGCCCTTCGCCCTTCGAGGCCCGGCTGAGCCGGGCACCTCAGGGTGAAGGACCTCCGCGAGAGGCAGGGCAGGCTCAGGAACCGTGACGTGGCGCCTCAGCGGACGTCGTGGGCGAGCAGCGTCGTCTCCATCCGCCCGGGCGCGAAGACCGAGACGGCATGGACCACGGCGCAGGTCAGCACCGCCATCGCCGTCGCCTGATGGATCAGCGCCAGCGCGAAGGGCACGTGCATCAGCAGCACGGCGATGCCGACGAGGATCTGGAACAGCACCGCGAAGCCGAGCGCGAAGGCCGAGACGCGGGCGGTGGCGGTGCGGGCGGTCACCACGATGGTGACGAACTGGATGATCACCAGCGCGAAGAGCACGTAGGCGCCCATGCGATGGAGGAACTGCACCGTCGCCTGGTTCTCCACCAGATCGCGCCACAGCGGCACCATCGAGAAGGTCTCGCCCGGCATCAGGTGGCCGGCCATCAGCGGCCAGGTGTCGTAGACGAGGCCGGCACGGTTGCCCGCCACCAGCGCGCCGAGGAAGATCTGCAGGAACACCCAGCCGAGCACCACGCCGGCACCGATGCGGCGGATCGGCGAGGGCCGCGGCGTGCGGCCCGCGGGGCCGAGCGTCAGCGCCGTCCACAGCACGGCGGAGAAGATGACGGCGGCGAAGGTCATGTGGATCGCCAGACGCAGCGGCGCCACCTCGGTGCGGTCGACGAGGCCGGAGGCGACCATCCACCAGCCGACCGCGCCCTGCAGGCCACCGAGCACGAAGAGGACGGCGAGGCGCGGCAGACGGTCGCGACCGATCCGGCCGGTCGCCCAGAACCACAGGAGCGGCAGGGCGAAGGCGACGCCGATCATCCGGCCGAGCAGCCGGTGGGTCCATTCCCAGAAATAGATGAAGCGGAACTCGTCCAGCGTCATACCGGCGTTCATCACGTGGTACTGCGGGATCTGGCGATAGCGCTCGAAGGCGGCGTTCCAGTCGGCGTCGTTCAGCGGCGGGATCACGCCGAGCAGCGGCTGCCACTCGGTGATCGACAGGCCGGATTCGGTCAGCCGGGTGATGCCGCCGACCACCACCATGGCGAAGATCATCGCGGCGGCGACATAGAGCCAGACGCGGATCGGCCGATCCGCATCTAGACCCGCACGTCTCGTCGCCGGGATTCGCTCGAGGGTCATCGGCACCATCGCCATCTTCACTCCACGTCTCGATCCGAGATATAGACCGGGACGAAGGTCGTCACCAGCGACCGGGCGTCACGCCCCCGCTGGTCACGACCTCTCCAAGCAGCGACACGTCGTCGCCGCCCGGCCACGTGCCGAGAGGAAAGGCCGAACATGACCTCTGCAACGCGACGTTTCGTCGGGTCCGCCGTGATGGTGATCTTCCTGCTCGTCTATGTCTTCTTCGCAACTGCGGTAGGTGACGTGGTGGTGGCGAGCAAGTCGGGCTGGGTACAATTCGCCTATTTCGTCGTCGCAGGTCTCGCCTGGGTGCCGCCGGCGGCGATGATCGTGCGCTGGATGTATCGCCCGATCGCTCCGAAGGCGTGAGGCGTCGCCGTCTCGCCCCGCCTCAGGCGGCGAGCGGACGGCGTGCGGACGCGGTCGTGACCGGCGGGTCGAGCAGCCAGACCGAACGGCCGGCGGCGTCGAGCCCGTCGAAGGCGGCGAGCGCACGCGGATCGTCGGAGGCATCCTCGGCGAGGATCACCGCGTCGGCGCCGGCGATCAGTGCCGCCATGCCGGGGCCGGCGGCGAGGCGCCCGGCATCGATCACCAGAACGTTCCAGGTCTCGGCGAGGGCGTCGAGCAGGGCCGCCGTCCGCGCGGTTTCCAGTTCGGCGTCGCGCAGGCGGCGAGAGGCACCGGCCAGAACCCAGACGCCGGTCGCGGCATCCGGTCGGATCGCTGCGGAGCAGCCGACGCGGCCGTCGACGATGTCGGCGAGCGCCAGTTCCTCGACCAGACCGACGGTCGCGCCCGAACGGGCGATGTCGGCGGAAAGCGCACGGGCCGCGCCGAGCGCCCTGGCGGCATCCGACGTCGAGGCGACGACGATGCGGCCGCGGCGGCCGATCTCGGCGGTGATGCGACGACGCAGGCCGCCGACCAGCCCGCTCGAGAGACGCTCGTAGGCGACCGCGCGGGCTTCGAGATCGAGCACGTCGGAGACCGGGCCGCGGCGCGGCGGGGCGAAGACGGCGGGGGCAGAGACCGGCGGGGTCGGCGCGACGATCGCCTCGGGCGCGGGTTCGACGGCGAGCGTTTCGGCGTCGTCGCCGACAACGTCGGCGGTTTCGGCGTATTCGGCAGGTGTGTCGAAGGTCGGTTCGACGTCGCCCCGTTCGGCGACCGGCCGGCGCGCGCCGCGCAGGGCAGTGACGAGGAAGCCGACGAAGAGGCCGAAGGCGGCGGCGACGGCACCCCAGATCAGCGGACGCAGCGGCGACGGGCCTTCGACCACCGCGGGCGGTTCGACGAGCCGTGCTTCGACCGTCTCGCGGGCGAGCGCCTCGGCAACGGCCGTCTCGCGCCGGGCGGCAACCGCCGCCACGACGGCATCGGCGGCGGTTGCGGGATCGGCGGAAGCCGTGGGCGTCGCGGCGGGGACGTTGGCGGTGGTCTCGGCGGCGAGGTCGGCGATGCGACGATCGATCTCGGCGAGTGTGGCCTTGCGGGCGGCGAGCGCGCGCGGCAGCTCGGCCTTCGCCTCGACGCGCAGCGCCGCCATCTGCTCGTTGGCGTCCTTCAGCAGCGGGTGCTTCTCGAGATAGGTCACCGACAGTTCGGCGATACGGGCGCGCAGCGCGGCGCGGCGGTCGCGCAGACGGGCGAGCATCGGCGTCGCGGCGCTGTCCATGGCGCGCTCGACGTCGCCGGAGGCGGCGAACTTGCGCAGGCGCTCGACCGTCTGTTCCGCCTCGTGGCGTTCGGCGGCGAGCGCGAGGCGATCGGCGCGTTCGAGCGGCATCGGGGTCGACGCCGTGGTGGCGGCGGCGAGCGACCGTGCCTCGACGGCGGCGGCGCGGGCGGTGCCGAGTTCGAGGGCGAAGCCGCGTTCGACCTCGGCGCGGACGCGCTCGGCGGTCTCGGCGAGGACGGCGACATGGCGGCGATGCAGGCCTTCCAGCAGACGCCGGGCGGTGTCGGTCTCGGTGGTGCGGATCTCGAGCACGAGCTGGCCGGGCACGGCGGCGCGGCGGACGGCGAGATGGTCGCGCAGCAGACCGACGCGGTGTTCGCGTTCGCGGGTGGCAACGCGGGGGTCGGCCTCGTCGTCGTCGGCGGCGACGCGATCGAGGAAATCGGGCGAACCGAAGAGTTCGAGCTGGGCGGCGATCAGGCGATCGTCGAGGGAAGCGGCGGTCGCCCCCTCCCCTTCGGCCTCGGTCGCGGCGGCGGATGCGGGACGGGCGGGTGCGGAGAGCTGGACGCGCGCCTCCACCAGCGACGGCTCGGGCCGGCTCGCCGCCCAGCCGGCGCCGGCGAGACCGGCGGCGAGGGCCACGGCGAGGATCCGGCCGCGCGCGGCGGCGACCGCGTCGCGGGCGGTGCCGAGATCGATGGTGGTGGTCTGTGAATCGCTCAGCGACATCGTCCGCCGTCTCCTCTTCCCCCAACTTGCGAGAGGCTGGTTAGCATCGCGTTAACCATGATCGGGGACATCGACAGAACGACGCGGGGCGCGGGTTCAACGTTCATTAACCATATCCGCCCAATCTCCCGACGTGACGGAATCGAAGGATCGCGTGATGTTGGTTCGTTTGGCGCAAGTTCTGCTCGTGGCGGGCCTCCTGGCGGGGTGCTCGGGCTACGTGCGCCCGGCGCCGGCCTTCCACGAGGTGCTGAACCAGCCCTACACGTTCGATGCCGGCGACCGCCTGCGCATCACCGTGTTCGATCAGGCCAACCTCACCAACGTCTATACGGTCGACGCCTCGGGCAACATCTCGATGCCGCTGATCGGCGGCGTGCCGGCGCGCGGCCGCAAGGCGCCCGAGCTCGAGCGCGACATCGCCGCCCGGCTGCGCAACGGCGGCTACCTGCGTACCCCCGACGTCTCGGTCGACATCGACCAGTATCGCCCCTTCTTCATCATGGGCGAGGTCAAGAACGCCGGTCAGTACCCCTACGTCGCCGGCATGACCGCCCAGACCGCCGTCGCCATCGCCGGCGGCTACTCGGCACGCGCCGACCAGCGCACACTCGACGTCACCCGCCAGATCAACGGCGAGGTCCTGGTCGGCCGGGTGCCGGTCACCGACCCGATCCGTCCGGGCGACACGATCTACGTCCGCGAACGGTTGTTCTGACGAGGCCTTCGGCGGGCAACTCTGCCGCGGCGTCAGAATCCTTGAGAACTTTCTCAACCATATTCGAAACCGCTCGAAATTCCGGGCTTTTCCGGCGTGTCCATCAACGCGCCTTTCACCGTTCCGCGCCCATGATCCGGGCCGAACGAGAGGTGGTTCCGCGCCCGGCTCAGGCCTTGGCTGCGGAAGCGGCGGGCGTGGGGGCGCTCGACGGGGCAGGACGACCGGAGACGGGCATGAAACAGATCGACCCGAAGACCCTCTATCGACAGAGCGTCGACCTCGCCGCGCTCGGCGGCGACGGTCCGGCCGCCTTCGACGCGGTGCCCGAGGCACCGCGCAAGGCGGCGACGCTGTCGGATCAGGCGCGCGAGGTGGCGGCGCTGTTCTCCGATCGACCGATCTCGCGGCGACTGCTCGCCGGCTCGGTGCGTGCGCTCGACTTCGTCGCGCTGGCGGCACTCGGACTGACGACGCTCGCCATCGCCGGCGGTTTCGACGACGGCATCCGCACCGCGGCCGTCGGTATCGGCGCGGCGCTCGCCGTGCTCTTCGTGCAGGCGCTCGAGGGCTACCAGATCGCCGCCTTCCGCAACTTCGCCTCGCAGCTCGGCCGAGTTCTGGCCGCCTGGGGCATGCTCTTCGCCGGTGCGGCGGCGCTCGCCTTCTTCACCGGCCGGATGGAAGGCAGCGAAGGGCTCCTCGTCGCGCGTTGGTTCGTCGGCGGCGTGGGTTGGTTCTTCGCTTCGCGGGCGGTTCTGACCCGGCTGGTGGTCGGCTGGACCCGCGACGGACGGCTCGAGCGGCGCGCCGTCATCGTCGGCGGCGGCAAGCTCGCCGAAGAGGTCATCCGCGGCCTCGAGGCGCAGCGCGACAACGACATCCGCATCTGCGGAATCTTCGACGACCGCGACGACGAACGCTCGCCGGCGATGGTCGAGGGCTATCCGAAGCTCGGCACGGTGCCGGAGCTCGTCGAGTTCGGCCGCATCGTCAAGCTCGACATGCTGATCGTGGCGCTGCCGATCACCGCCGCGCTGCGCGTCCAGCAGATGCTGCGCAAGCTCTGGGTGCTGCCGGTCGACATCCGCCTCTCGGCCCATGCCGACAAGCTGAAGTTCCGGCCGCGCAACTACACCTACGAAGGCTCGCTGCCCTTCATCGACGTCGTCGACAAGCCGCTCGCCGACTGGGACGCGGTGTCGAAGCGGATCTTCGATCTCGTCGTCGGCACGCTGGCCCTCGTGGCGCTGGCGCCGCTGATGGTCGCTGCGGCGATCGCCGTCAAGGCGACGTCGAAGGGGCCGATCTTCTTCCGCCAGAAGCGGTTCGGCTTCAACAACGAGGTCATCTCGGTGTGGAAGTTCCGCTCGATGTACGTCGATCTCTGCGATGCCGACGTCAAGCAGGCGGTGACCAAGGGCGATCCGCGCGTCACGCCGGTCGGCCGCTTCATCCGCAAGACCTCGATCGACGAGTTGCCGCAGCTCTTCAACGTGCTCTCCGGCGAGCTCTCGCTGGTCGGCCCGCGCCCGCACGCGATCATGGCGCAGACCGAGAACCGCATGTGGGACAACGTGGTCGACGGTTACTTCGCCCGCCACAAGGTCAAGCCCGGCATCACCGGCTGGGCGCAGATCAACGGCTGGCGCGGCGAGATCGACACGCCGGAGAAGATCCGCAAGCGCATCGAGCACGACATCTACTACATCGAGAACTGGTCGATCCTGTTCGACATCAAGATCCTGGCGCTGACGCCCTTCCGGCTGCTCGACACGAAGAACGCCTACTGAGCCGAAGCACTCCCCGAGACGACGAGAGCCCCCGACCGGTCCGCCCGGCGGGGGCTCTTCGCCTTTGTCGCGGCACGATCGATCAGGCGCGGCGGATCTGGTCGGCGCCGAGGACGGCGAGGACGACGCCGGCGACGCGGTCGATCCACAGCCGCACGCGACGGCCGAGCGCGGCGCGCAGGCCAGAGACGGCGGCGACGACGCCGACCCACCACAGGAACGAGCCGGCGAGCACACCCGAGACGGTGGCGAGCGCCGTGACGGGGTCGAAGCCGGTCGTCGGGGCGAGCGCGGTGAAGACCGCGGCGAACATGACGATGGTCGGCGGGTTGGTCAGCGTCAGGGCGATCGAGCCGAGGAAGGCGGCGGCGGGCGTGCCGGCGATGCCGGCCTCGGCGACGTGGCCGTCGTCCTTGGTGAAGAACGTCTTCAGCCCCAGCCAGATCAGGAACAGGCCGGCGGCGAGGTGGAGCTGCTTCTCCCAGGCCAGCACGAAGGCAGAGACGCCGGCGAGGCCGAGGGCGGCGACCGCGGCATAGATCGCGTCGCCGCAGGCGATGCCGCCGCCGGTGGCGAGCCCCCAGCGCCAGCCCTGCGTCAACGTCCGGCGCATGCAGAGCAGGCTCATCGGGCCGACGGGCGCGGCGACCGCCACGCCGATGCCGGCGGACTTGAGGAAGAGCAGCAGAAAATCCACGCGACGACCCTCCGTTCCGCCCGCGACGCGCAGGCCGTGTCTTCGGAGCTTAGGAGGTGCCGCAAAAACGGTCCAGCCCGTTCGGCGGGCACTCGGGCCGCATCAGGAGGCGGCTTCGTCGCGCGCGCCCATGCGGGCGAGGAGGCAGGCACCGGCGGCGGCGACATGGGCGGCGACGGCGGTTGCAGCCGCTTCCGCATCGCCGGCGCTGAAGGCCGCGACGATCGCGGCATGATCGGCGAGCCAGCGCGGCGTCTCGGCGACGAGGTCGTCGTAGCCGGCGGCATGGAGGGCGCAGGTCTCGCGCAACTCGCGCACCAACGCCGCCTGCCGCGGCCGACGGGCGACGGCGTGGAGCGTCTCGTGGAAGAAGAGGTCGCCCTCGCGCCAGCCGGGACGCCCGGCCTCGAGATCGGAGCGGCGCAGGGCATGGGCGAGCGCGTCGTGGTCGGCGGGCATGGCGAGACGCGTGGCGCGGGCCACGAGATCGGCCTCGAGCAGCACCCGCATGTCCCAGATCTCTTCCAGCTCGGCGCGCGACAGCGAGACGACGCGGGCGCCGCGGTTGGGCTCGACCGTGACGAGGCGGGCGGCGGCGAGGCGCTGGAGCAGATCGCGCACCGGAATGCGGCTGACGCCGAAACGGCGCGCCAGATCGCCCTGCAGCAGCAGCGTCCCCGGCGGCAGGCGGCCGGAGAGGATCTCGCCGCGCAGCGTCTCGAACGGATCCATGCTTGCATCTCCCATCAATGTATACATTGATACATGTATATCGACTCGACGACAAGGAGCGCGCCATGGACCATCGCTTTTCCTCCCGCATCGTGTGGACCGGCAATTGCGGCGATGGCACGGCGCATTATCGCGCCTATGACCGCACCTGGGACATCGCCGTTCCGGGCCGGCCGGTCGTCCACTGCTCGAACGATCCGCAGCTGGGCGGCGATCCGATGAAGCCCAACCCGGAGGATCTGCTGATCTCCGCCCTCTCGGCCTGCCACATGCTGTGGTACCTGCACTACGCCGCCGATGCCGGCATCGTCGTCACCGACTATGTCGACGAACCCGTCGGCATCGGCGAGGTCACGGCCGGCGGTGCCGGGCGTTTCGTCGAGGCGGTGCTGCGGCCGACCATCACGGTGAAGGCGGGGGCGGATCTGGGGCTTGCCGAGGCGTTGCACCACCGGATCGGCGAGGTCTGCTTCATTGCGCGGTCCGTCGCCTTCCCCGTCCGCCACGAACCGACATTCGTGATCGCCGCATGAGCGGGACGGGATGGCCGGAATCGCGCGGACGTGATGAAACGGAGGACGGCGTCGCGGCGTAGAAGCGATGTCGTCCCAATCCCGCGAGACCCGATGCCCTCTCTGCCCGCCTCCCTCGCCCCGTGGCGCGACCGCAACGGCCGCCTCTCGGCCCTCCGCGTCGCGACGCTCGTCGTCCTCGTCGCCCCCCTCCTCTGGCTCGCCTTCCGCACCGCGACCGGCGACCTCGGGCCACGGCCACTGACCGAGACCCTGCGCTTCTGCGGCGCCCGGGCGATCGAGACGCTGATCGCCTCGATCGCCGTGACGCCGCTCCGGCGACTGTCGGGCTGGTCGAAGCTCGTCGGGCTCAGGCGGATGATCGGCGTGACGGCCTTCCTGTGGACGACGCTGCACCTCGTGCTCTACGCCGCCGATCAGGCCTTCGACATGGCCAAGGTGGCGACCGAGATCGCCATTCGGCCCTATCTGACGATGGGCTTCGTCGCCTTCGTCGGGCTTCTGGCGCTGACGATCACCTCGACCGACGGGTCGATCCGTCGCCTCGGCGGCGCACGCTGGGGGCGGCTGCACGGGCTCGTCCACCCGATCGCCATCCTCGGCCTCGCCCACTACTTCCTGCAGATCCGTCTCGATCCGGCGCCGGCGGCGATGATCGCCGGGCTGGCGATCGGCGGCCTCGCCGTCCGCGTCGCGGCAGACCGCGGCGAACCTGGGCTCGGCGCGGTCGCGGCGGCCACCGTCTTCGCAGCGGCGGGGGCGGCTAGCGTCGAGCTCTTCTGGTTCGCGGTGAAGACGCAGCGGCCGCTCGCCTTCATCGCCGCCGGCAATCTCGACTGGGCCGACCGTCCCCCGGCCTCGGCGATCGCCGGGTTGATCGCGCTCTGCCTCGGCCTCGCGGCGGTCGGCAAGCGGCGGTGGGAGATGCGTTCACGCAGCCGTGATCGCGGGGCGTGAATTTCGAAACTTGCATTTCGATACTATTTCGATATATCTAAACCTATCGAACGTCACATGGACGATCGATGGAACACATCGAAAGGATCGAACACATGTTCGGACATCACATGCGGCGCATGGGCCGCGGTTTCTGGGGTCGGCACCACGACGCGCCCGACGGCGGCGCGGAATGCGGCCATCGTGAACGCATGGCCTGGGACGGAGACGAGGCGCGGGGGCGCGGTGGCCCGTTCGGCGGGCTCTTCGGGCGCGGCGGCGGACGCGGTGGGCGCGGCGGCGGACGCTTCTTCGGCCACGGCGGCCTGCGCCTCGTTCTCCTGGCGATGATCGCCGAGGAGCCGCGCCACGGCTACGAGATCATCAAGGCGATCGAGGATCGCATGGGCGGCGCCTACGTGCCCTCCGCCGGCGTGGTCTATCCGACGCTGACGTTGCTCGAGGAGACCGGCCAGATCGTCGTCGCCTCGCAGGACGGCGCCAAGAAGCTCTATGCCGTCACCGACGCCGGCCGCGAGACCCTCGCCGCCAATCAGACGCAGGTCGACGCCATGCTCGCCCGGATGAACGAGGCCGGCACCGCCCGCTCGTCGGAACGCGACCCGCGCATCGTGCGCGCCGTCGAGAACTTCAAGCTGGCGCTCCGCCTCAAGCTCGCCTCGGGTCGCCTCGGCGACGGCGAGACCGCCGCCCTCGTCGCCCTGCTCGACGAGACTGCCGCGCGCATCGAGCAGCTCTGAGAGGTGCCCATGACGCGATCGGAATGCACCATCCTCACCGACGTGGCCTCGAAGTACCTGCAGCAGCTCTGCAAGCACTTCGCCCACAAGGTTCCGGCGGAGGCGACGGCCGAGCGCGGCTCGATCGCCTTCCCCTTCGGGACGGCGCGGCTCGCGGCGAGCGACCACGTGCTGACCATCGTCCTCGAGACCGACGACGACGCCCGCATCGGCGAGCTCGAGGACGTCGTCGCCCGCCATCTCGCCCGCTTCGCCTTCCGCGAGACGCTCGTCTTCGACTGGCGCCGCTCCGACGATGCCTCGGCCGCCCGACCGGCGGGCGGCCCGCGACGACCGCTCTTCTCGAGCGATCGTCACACAAAAGTGACCCCGACCTATCGACAGGGCGTCACCGGTACGGCAGAGAAGTGGGAGATCCACCGCCCAACCTGCCGAGACCCATGAACCGCTCCACGGCCAATCTCCTGTTGCTCGCCGCCGCCGCCATCTGGGGTCTCGCCTTCGTGCCCCAGCAGACGGCGATGGCCGTGCTGACGCCGATGTGGTTCCTGACGCTGCGCTTCGTCGTGTCGAGCGCGATCATCGTGCCGCTGGCGCTACGCGAGGCGCGGCACGCGCCGCGGCCGATCGACCGGCGCTCGCTCGGGCTGATCGTGGCGGTCGGGCTCGTCTTCTTCGCCGGCAACGCGTTGCAGCAGACGGCACTTCTGACGACCTCGGTCGCCAATGCCGGCTTCCTGACCTCGCTCTACATCCTCTTCACCCCGTTCGTGGCGGTGGCGATCACCCACGAGCGCCCCGGCATGGCAGTGTGGCCGGCCGCCCTCCTCGGGCTCGCCGGGGCGTGGCTACTGTCGGGCGGGCTCACCGGCAGCTTCGTCCTCGGCGATCTCCTCCTCACCGTCAGTGCCGCCGGCTGGGCCCTACAGATCGTGCTGATCGGCATCGTCGTGCGCCGGGTCGACCGGCCGATGCTGCTGGTCGCCGTCGAAGGTCTGGTGATGGTCGTCGCCTGCGGCGGCTGGGCCGTCGCCTTCGAGCCGATCTCGTGGGAGGCGATCCGCACCGCCGGGTGGGAGCTCGCCTACACGGGCCTCGTCTCCGGCGTGATCGGCTATTCGCTCCAGGCGATCGCCCAGCGCCACGCCACCGCCTCCGACGCGGCGATCATCTTCTCGACCGAGGCGCCGCTCGCCGCCGTCTTCGGTTGGGCGATGCTCGGCGACCGTTTCTCGACGGCGCAATGGGCCGGCGCGGTCGCGATCTTCGCCGCGGTGCTGCTCGTCCAGCTGTGGCCGTCGCGCGAGGCTGCCCCCTCCGCCAGCGTCGGCTGAAGCCCGCTCTCGAAGCGACCGCACCCGCTTGGCGAGCGATTGCCCGAAATCGCCTCTTGCCGGGGCGTCACGGAACGATGTTAGGGTATTCACGAATGGGTGGCCGTTGCCGCCGCGCGATCGTGGAGCCCCGATGACCGAGCCCAACGTCCTCCTCGTCTTCCCGCGCTTCGTCGCCAACTCCTTCTGGAGCATGACGGCGGCCTGCGAGCTTTGGGGCGCCAAGGCGAGCTGCCCGCCGCTCGGCCTCATCACCGTGGCGGCACTGCTGCCGCAGACCTGGAACTTCCGCCTCGTCGACCGCAACGCCGAAGAGCTCTCCGACGCCGACCTCGCCTGGGCCGACATGGTGATGACCGGCGGCATGCTGCCCCAGCGCGACGACACGCTGCGGCTGATGAAGCGGATCCGCGCCGCCGGCAAGCCGGTGGTCGTCGGCGGTCCCGATCCGATGGCCTGCCCAGAGGTCTACGAAGCGGCCGACTTCCGCGTGCTCGGCGAGGCCGAGGGGCTGATGGACGCCTTCGTCGCCGCCTGGGTGTCGGGCGCGCGCTCCGGCACCTTCGAGGCGCCGTCGGGCTCTGCCGACATCACGAAGGCGCCGATCCCGCGCTTCGACCTGATAGACTTCTCGCATTATCTCTATGTCGGCGTGCAGTTCTCGCGCGGCTGCCCCTTCACCTGCGAGTTCTGCGACATCATCGAGATCTACGGCCGGGTACCGCGGCCGAAGACCAACGAGCAGATGATCGCCGAGCTGCAACGGCTCTACGACATGGGCTATCGCGGCCACGTCGACTTCGTCGACGACAACCTGATCGGCAACAAGAAGGCGCTGAGGCGTTTCCTGCCGGTGCTGGCGGCCTGGCAGAAGGAGCGTGAATGGCCCTTCGCCTTCTCGACCGAGGCCTCGCTCAACCTCTCCGACGATCCCGAGTTGCTCGCCCTGATGAAGGCCTGCAACTTCTTCGTCGTCTTCGTCGGCATCGAGAGCCCGGACACCGAGACGCTCGTCTCGGCGCAGAAGAAGCAGAACACCCGGCGCGACATCGCCGCCTCGGTCCATCGCATCTACGGCGCCGGCATGTTCGTCGTCGCCGGCTTCATCGTCGGCTTCGACACCGAGGCGGGAAGCGTCGCCGAGGAGATGATCGCCTGCGTGCGCGAGACCTCGATCCCGGTCGCCATGGTGGGCCTGCTGACCGCCCTGCCCGCCACGCAGATGCGCCGCCGGCTCGAGGCCGAGGGGCGCCTGCTGCCCGATCCGGAGGAGATCCCGCCCGACCACTGTTTCGGCGGCCTCAACTTCGTGCCCAAGCGCCCGGCGGTCGACATCCTGCGCGACTATCGCGAGATCATCCGCACGATCTTCTCACCCGAGGAGTTCTTCGCCCGCGCCCTCCACGTCGGGCTGGCGCTCGACCGGCCGACCTACTGGATCAAGATCTATCCCCGCCTGCTGCTGCGCGACCTGAGGCTGCTCGGGCGGCTGATCTGGACCATGACGGTGAAGCAGCCGGAGATGCGGCGGCCGTTCTGGAAGACGTCGCTGACGACGCTGCGCAGGAACCCACGCGCCTTCGAGTTCGTGTGCTTCCAGATGGTGATGTATCTCCACCTGCGGCCGTTCTCGAAGACGGTGATCGCCGCGCTCGACGCCCGCATCGCCGAACTCGTCGCCAACGGCGAGCCGAAGAGCATCGCGGCGGAGTGAGGGAGAGGGCAGGCGCGGTGCCGACCTCGACCTCTCGTTCGGCTTCACCCTGAGGTGCCCGGCAAAGCCGGGCCTCGAAGGGCGAAGCCGAGGGCAGGACTATCGTACCCTCGCTCATGGTTCGAGGGCCGACCGATGGTCGGCCACCTCACCATGAAGCCCGGAGGAGGCGATGGACCGGGAAAGACGCGCCGGCGAACTTTCGCCCTGCGACGCGACACGGCTCTCCGCGCCCCGAGGGGGCGGTTTCTTCGTCGATGGCGAGGATGAATGGTCGGGCAGAGAGGATTCGAACCTCCGACCCCTTGACCCCCAGTCAAGTGCGCTAACCAGGCTGCGCTACTGCCCGTCCGGATCCGAGACGATGATCGACCCTAGGGGGAAGCGTCGCCGCTCCGGGCCGTCGTCGTCGGACGGTGGTTGACTAGACTGTTTCGCCGGGCGGCGCAACACCTTTCGGCCCGCCCCCGGCGACGCTCCACACGTGCGACGAAGGCCGTCGCGAGGCACCGCGGAAAACCGCCGTCAGCGCACCTGATCGAGCAGACGCTTGCACTCGAGCAGCTCGAACAGCGTCGCCTGCAGGCGGCGGACGTCGTCGCGCGACAGGCCGGAGCCGGCGGATTCGGCGGAGGGTGCGGCGGTGGCCGGCGTCGCCGGGCGGGCGCGATCGAAGAAGGCCGGCGCCTCCGATCCGCCGAAGCTCGGAGCGACGCGACGGTCGAAGGGGACGACGCTCGCCGGGCCCGCGGGCTGGACCAGCGACGTCGCCGGCGGGGTCCGCGGCGCGAAGCGCTGGGCGAGGCCGGCGGCATCGGTGCCGAGCGAGGGCTCGACACGGCCTTCCGGCAGGCCGGTGGCGGGGCCGAGATCGGATGCGTCGCCGCGATCGGGCACCACGTCGAGACGGTCGTCGTCGTCGAGCGGGTCGGCGGCATCGACGTCGTCGAACACCGGCTCGGGGCCGGGGGCGTAGACGGGCGGTGCATAGACCGGGGGCGCGTAGGCCGCAGGGGCCGGGAGGGCGGCGCGGCCCTCGGGGGCGAAGCCCGCATCGTCGGTCTCGCCGCCACGACCGGCGCGCGGCGGCTGCGGGGCGCCCTCGCGCCACACGTCCATGACGAAGCGCACGCCCTCTTCCTTGAGGATGCGCTGGACGCCGCGGATGGTGTAGCCCTCGCCGTAGAGCAGGTGGCGGATGCCCTTGAGCAGATCGACGTCGTCGGGACGATAATAGCGCCGCCCGCCGCCGCGCTTCAGCGGGCGGATCTGGTTGAAGCGGGTTTCCCAGAAGCGCAGCACGTGCTGCGGCAGATCGAGGTCGCCGGCGACTTCACTGATGGTGCGGAACGCGTCCGGACTCTTGTCCACGGGCGAAACTCACGGGACCGAGAGCGGACGGGCCTCAATCGGCTTCGCCGCCCAGGTGTTCGTTGATCTTCTGCTTCAGCACGTTGGACGGCTTGAAGACCATCACGCGCCGGGGCGAAATCGGCACTTCCTCGCCGGTCTTGGGATTGCGACCGATACGCTCACCCTTGGAGCGAACCAGGAAAGTGCCGAACGAGGAGAGTTTCACCGACTCGCCCTCGACGAGGCAATCGGAAATCTCGCCCAGGACCATTTCGACGAGATCGGCGGACTCGGTGCGCGAGAGGCCGACCTTCTGGTAGACAGCCTCGCAGAGATCGGCACGCGTGATCGTCTTGCCCGACATGGCCCGGTTCCCTCCTGGACGCGCCGCGTTCCGACGGCGTTCCCCGCCGACCGCCCCTGGTCGAAATGCGCGGTGACGCCAATACGTTATGACCTCGCCGCCGGTGGGTCAACAGGCCAACGCGCCGCAATCGGCACGTTCGGCGGGCACGCCGACACCTCACCAGCGCAGCAGTGCCGCACCCCAGGTGAAGCCGCCACCCATCGCCTCGAGCACGACCAGATCGCCGCGCTTGACCCGCCCGTCCTTGACCGCGACGTCGAGCGCCAGCGGGATCGAGGCGGCCGAGGTGTTGCCGTGGCGGTCGACGGTGACGACGACCTTGGCCGGATCGATGCCGAGCTTCTTGCCGGTGGCGTCGATGATGCGGCGGTTGGCCTGATGCGGCACGAACCAGTCGACGTCGGCGACCGTCAGACCGGTGCGGTCGAAGAGTTCTTCGGTCACTTCCGCCAGATTGACGACGGCGTGCTTGAAGACCTCCTTGCCCTCCATGCGGAGGTGGCCGGCGGTGCCGGTGGTCGACGGGCCGCCGTCGACGTAGAGCTTCTCGCAGTGGCGGCCGTCGGCACGCAGATGCGCGGCGATGAAGCCGTGGTCGTCGTTGGTGCCGGCCGACCACTGGCCCTCGAGCACCACGGCGCCGGCACCGTCGCCGAACAGCACGCAGGTGGTGCGATCGGTCCAGTCGAGGATGCGCGAGAAGGTCTCGGCGCCGATCACCAGCGCGCGGCGCGCGAGGCCGGCCTTGATCTGGGCGTCGGCTGTCGCCAGCGCATAGACGAAGCCGGAGCAGACCGCCTGGAGGTCGTAGGCGAAGCCGTGGGTGATGCCGAGCGCCGCCTGGACCTGGGTGGCCGTCGCCGGGAAGGTGTGGTCGGGCGTCGCGGTGGCGACGACGACGAGGTCGATGTCATCGGGCCCCAGGCCGGCGTCCTCGAGCGCGGCGCGCGCGGCATGGGTCGCCAGATGCGAGGTGAACTCGCCCTCGGCGGCACGACGACGCTCGCGGATGCCGGAGCGATCGACGATCCACTCGTCGGAGGTGTCGACGATCTCGGCGAGATCGGCATTGGTGACGACTTCCGAGGGCAGATACGAGCCGATGCCGCGGACGACGGATCGCAGAATGCTCACTGGTCACCTCGCGTGTCGCCCGTGACGGCGGAGACCACGCCGACACGGTGGTAATGGGCGAGGCCCTCGACGATCCGATTGGTCAGATCCGCTGCCGCCATGTCCCAGGCGAGCGCGACGGCGGAGGCGAACCCCTCCGGATCGGCGCCGCCGTGGCTCTTGATGATCACGCCGTTGAGGCCGAGGAAGACGCCGCCGTTGACCTTGCGCGGATCCATCTTCTCCTTCAGCCGGTCGAAGGCGGAGCGCGCGATGGCGAAGCCGATCTTGTTCAGCCACGAGCGGTTCATGCCCTCGCGCAGATACTGTGCGAACTGGCGGGCGGTACCTTCGGCGGTCTTCAGCGCGATGTTGCCGGCGAAGCCCTCCGTCACCACGACGTGGACCTTGCCGCGGCCGATGTCGTCGCCCTCGACGAAACCGGCGTAGGAGAGTTCGGGAATGTCGGCCTCCTTGAGCAGGCGGCCGGCCATCTTGACCTCTTCGTTGCCCTTGACCTCCTCGACGCCGACGTTGAGGAGCCCGACGGTCGGGCGCTCGACGTGGAGGACGGCACGCGCCATGGCGGCGCCCATCACCGAGAAGTCGACGAGCTGCTGGGCATCGGCGCCGATGGTGGCACCGACGTCGAGCACGATGGTCTCGCCGGTCAGCGTCGGCCAGATCGCGGCGATGGCCGGGCGTTCGATCCCGGCCATCGTGCGCAGGCAGAACTTGGCCATGGCCATCAGGGCGCCGGTGTTGCCGGCCGAGACGCAGACGGTGGCCTCGCCGGTCTTCACCGACTCGATCGCCTTCCACATCGACGACTTCCAGCGGCCGGCGCGCAGCGCCTGGCTCGGCTTGTCGTCCATGCGCACCACGACGTCGGAGTGGACGATGCGGGCGGCGGCGGCGAGTTGGGGATGGGCCTCGAGCAGGGTCTTCAGACGGGCTTCGTCGCCGTGCAGCAGGAAGCGCAGTTCGGGACGCCGCCTGAGCGCGATCGCCGCCCCCGGAATCACCATGTCAGGGCCGGCGTCGCCGCCCATCGCATCGAGGGAGATCGTGATCTGTTTCGACATCTCGAAAATCACAGGCGTCGGACCGACCCGACGGAGGCGGCACAATATCCGTTTTCACCGACGCGGCAAGCGACGGTCGGACGCGTGGAGAACTTCGGAGCGTTCCCCTATCACTCCTTATCCCGCCGCGCCAGTGCGGCGAAGGGCGAGAGTTCCGCCCTGCCCTCGCCGACGCCCACCGCCTCGGCATCGAAAACCGCACCTTCCTTGCGCGGATAGGGATCGAGGCCGACGAGGAAATGTTCGAGCGCCAGGGCGCCGAGATCGATCGTGCCGTTCTCGAAGATCTCGGGGACTTCCGCCGAGAGATCGATGTCGATCGCCCCTTCCGCGTCCTGCTTCTCCTCCCAGCGGGCGAAGCCCTCCGGCGGCACGAGCTTGATCGAGATGGTCTCGTCGACCCGGCCGGGGACCGGCTCCAGCGACACCACGCAGGCCTGCGTCACTTCGGCCTTCACCCGGCCGGTGAGCGCGAAGCCGTCGCGGCCCCAGGGCTTGATCTCGAACTCGACCGAGAAGCTCTCGACCGACGGGATCTCGGCGGCGGCGGCGAGCGCCGCGCGCAGGTCGGCGTCGGCGGTGATCGCGACATGGGTGCCGGCCGGCGGCACGTCGAGGGCGGCGAGAGTGCGGACGATCGGCGACGTCGGCGCGGGAGCGGTCATGGCGTGATCCTCGGAGAAGCGGCGGCCGGAGCGGGCCAGGGAATGCGGCCGGCGAGCACGTCGCCGACGGGAAGGGTCGAAAGCACGTCCGCCGCCGCCCGCACCCAGACGGCGAGCGCCGGAGCGGCGGAGCGGTCGTCGAGGCCGGCGAGCAGATTGCGGGCGAGAGCGGCGGCGAGCGCCTCGTCGTCGCCGGCATCGAGCGCCGCATCATAGGCCATCGCGCGGCCGTTGTAGGCGGCGGCGAGCTTCTTGATGCGCTTGCCCACCGAGACGTCGCCGACGCCGGTCTCGCGCAGCGCGCGGTCCATCTCGGTGAAGAAGAGGTCGAGCAGCTGGTGGCCGAGCTCGTGCGGGTCGGTCGCCTTCGCGCCGCGGCGCACGCGGGTGCCGGGGGCGGGCTTGGGCTCGTCGCGCAGGCGGCGCAGCACCAGCGCGGTGACCAGCACCATCATGTCGAAGCGACCGGTCGTGGTGTCGGGCACCGCGTGGTCGAGGTAGAAGACCGGACGCCGCGCTTCGGCCACGATCGACCCGTAGAGGGCGTGCGTGGTTTCGGCGAAGGTCGGGCCGAACAGGCCGAAGAACATGGGTCGCGATCTCGCGTCTCGTCGCGAAGGGGCCGGGCCGGCCCCCGCGGGCGTTGTCATTCGACCTAGCGCAGGTTAGGGAAGATGCCAAGCGATCGCGGGGATACGGCATCGACGCCCCGCCCGGCATCCCCGCCGCCGCACCCCATCGGGAGGTTGGAAATGCATCGTCGTCCGTCGCGCCCGTCCGCCGTCCTCCGCGCCGCAGCCCTCTCGCTCGCCGTCGTCGGTCCCGTCGCCCTGTCGCTGGCGGGCTGTGCCGAGTCCTACCAGCACGGCTACGTCGCGCCCGACAACGCGCTGGAGCAGGTGCAGGTCGGCCAGAGCCGCGAGCAGGTGCTCCTGGTGCTGGGTTCGCCCTCCACCACCGCCACCGTCGGCGGCGAGGCCTTCTACTACATCTCGCAGAAGACGCAGCGCCAGGTCGCCTTCCTCAACCAGTCGGTGGTCGAGCAGAAGGTCCTGGTCGTCTATTTCGACGACAAGGGCCGCGTCCGCGAGATCGGCAACTACGGTCTACAGGACGGCAAGGTGTTCGACTTCATCGGCCGCAAGACCAAGACGACGGGCTCCGACTACGGCCTGCTGTCGCAGATGCTCAAGGCGACGCCGTCGAACCCGCTGACCGGCGGCAACTGATCGGCCGCCTCCCTTGCTTCCGAAGTCTTTCGCCGCCGCCCCTCGGGGCGGCGGTCTTCGTTCGTGCCACCCCGAACGTGGAGAGACCCGCGCGGGGGTGCCGCGCGGGTCTCTCGAAGTCGGAAGGGTGCGCCGGACGGGGTCTTCCCGTCCGGAACGCCACCTCAGTGGGCCAGGATCGCCAGCAGCAGCAGAGCCACGATGTTGGTGATCTTGATGGCCGGGTTCACGGCCGGGCCGGCGGTGTCCTTGTAGGGGTCGCCGACGGTGTCGCCGGTGACGGAGGCCTTGTGGGCTTCCGAACCCTTGAGGTGCTTCACGCCGTCCTTGTCGACGAAACCGTCTTCGAAGGACTTCTTGGCGTTGTCCCAGGCGCCGCCGCCGGAGGTCATGGAGACCGCGACGAAGATGCCGTTGACGATGACGCCGAGCAGCGAGGCGCCGAGCGCGGCGAAGCCGTTGGCCTTGGAACCCGACACCGCGAGCACGCCGAAGTAGGCGACGAGCGGGGCGAGGACCGGCAGCAGCGACGGGATGATCATTTCCCGGATCGCGGCCTTGGTCAGCATGTCGACCGCCCGACCGTAGTCGGGGCGTTCGGTGCCTTCCATGATGCCGGGCTTCTCCTTGAACTGACGACGGACCTCTTCGACGACCGAACCGGCGGCGCGACCGACGGCGGTCATGGCGATGCCGCCGAAGAGATACGGGATCAGACCGCCGAAGATCAGGCCGGCGACGACATAGGGGTTGGAGAGCGACAGGTCGACTTCGCCGATACCCTTGAAGTACGGCGCGCCGGAGGCGACGAAGTACTTGATGTCGTTGGTATAGGCGGCGAAGAGCACCAGCGCGCCGAGACCGGCGGAGCCGATCGCGTAGCCCTTGGTGACGGCCTTGGTGGTGTTGCCGACCGCGTCGAGGGCGTCGGTGGTCTGACGCACTTCCTTCGGCAGACCCGACATTTCGGCGATGCCGCCGGCGTTGTCGGTGACCGGACCGAAGGCGTCGAGCGCCACGATCATGCCGGCGAGGCCGAGCATGGTGGTGACGGCGATGGCCGTGCCGTAGAGGCCGGCCAGCTGGTAGGTCGAGATGATGCCCGCGACGATGACGATCGCCGGCAGCGCCGTCGATTCCAGCGAGACCGCGAGGCCCTGGATGACGTTGGTGCCGTGACCGGTGACCGAGGCCTGGGCGATCGAGACCACCGGGCGCTTGCCGGTGGCGGTGTAGTATTCGGTGATCCAGACGATCAGGCCGGTGACGACCAGACCGATCACGCCGGCGACGAAGAGGTTGGTGCCGACGATCTTCTGACCGGCGACGACGCCCACTTCACCCCAACCGATGGAGAGCGTGTTGGCGATGGCGAGACCGCCGATCGACAGCAGGCCGGTCACGATCACGCCCTTGTAGAGCGCGCCCATGATCGAGTTGTTGGAGCCGAGCTTGACGAAGAACGTGCCGACGATCGACGTGACGATCGAGGTCGCGCAGATCAGCAGCGGGTAGAGCATCGTCTGCGTCAGCGCCGTCTTGTCGCCGGCGAAGAAGATCGCCGCGAGCACCATGGTGGCGACGACGGTCACCGCATAGGTCTCGAACAGGTCGGCGGCCATGCCGGCGCAGTCGCCGACGTTGTCGCCGACGTTGTCGGCGATGGTGGCCGGGTTGCGCGGATCGTCTTCGGGGATACCGGCCTCGACCTTGCCGACGAGGTCGGCGCCGACGTCGGCACCCTTGGTGAAGATACCGCCGCCGAGACGGGCGAAGATCGAGATCAGCGAGGCGCCGAAGCCGAGTGCCACCAGGGCGTCGATGACGGTGCGATCGTTCGGCGCGAGACCGACGAGGCTCGTCAGGATGCCGTAGTAGACGGCGACGCCGAGAAGGGCGAGGCCGGCGACCAGCATGCCGGTGACCGCGCCCGCCTTGAAGGCGATGTCGAGGCCGGCGGCGAGCGACACGGTGGACGCCTGGGCGGTACGGACATTGGCGCGGACGGAGACGTTCATGCCGATGAAGCCGGCGAGGCCGGACAGCACCGCACCGATCAGGAAGCCGACGGCGACCGCCTTGCCCAGCAGGAAGCCGAGCAGAAGCAGGATCGGCACGCCGGCGACGGCGATGGTGGTGTACTGGCGCTTCAGATAGGCCTGCGCACCTTCGGCGACCGCTCCCGCGATCTCCTGCATACGCGCCGATCCGGCATCGGACGCCATGACGGACCGGATCGCCCAGACGCCGTAGGCGATCGAGACGAAGCCGCAGAGAATGACCAGAAGAATTGACATGACGCCTCCCGTGCATGTCGCGGGGCCGGTTCGCGATCTGACGTCGCTTCCGATCCGGGCACCGCTCAGGGACGATGGTTGAAATGAAGAAGGTGGCCCGCCCCCACGCAGCCCCCCTTCATCGGGCGTCACAGCCTAACGGCAAGCGAGGGGGCGTCAAGGCGTCGCGAGCCCTTCCCACATAGGGAAAAACGCGTGTCCTCGGCGCGGCTTCCGCCATTTCGCAAGATGCGACGGGGCGAAGCGCAAATGCTTTCGAAAACGATCAGAAATGGCGGTATCCGTCGCCCGCGAGCGTCACGGGAAGGCCGCCGTCGAAGACCGCGAGGTGCCCCCGCGGACCCTCCTCGATGCGGCCTATCGCCGCCACCGCCACGCCGACCGCCTCGGCCGCCGCCGCAAAGCCCGCAAAGCGGTCCTCGGGTACCGCCGCGAGGATCTCGTAGTCGTCGCCGCCGGTGGCGATCCGGCCGCGCAGGCTCGAGTCGGCCACCACGGCCTTTCGGGCTGCGGGCGACAGCGGCAGGCGGTCGAGATCGAACCGGGCGGCGACGCCGGAGCCGCGAATCATGCGGCCCAAATCGAGGCCGAGCCCGTCGGAGACGTCCATCGCCGCGGCATCGTGGTCGCGCAGCAGCGGCGCCAGCGCCAGGCGCGGTTCGGGCAGCAGATAGCGGCGGGCGATGTGGGCGTGTTCGTCGGCGTCGAGGCCCCAGCTCTCGGCGCGGGCCGGATCGAGCCGGGCGAGGAGACCGAGGGCCGAATCGCCGAGTGTGCCGGAGACGCAGACGACGTCGCCGACGCGCGCCGCGGCACGACGCACCATGCGGCCGGTCGGCACGGCACCGAAGACGGTGATCGAGAGCACCAGCCCGTCGGGCGAGCGAATCGTGTCTCCGCCGAAGAGCGACAGGCCGAAGATCGCCTGATCCTCGGCGAAGCCGCGCGACAGCGCCGCGAGATCCTCCTCGCGCCAGTCGGTCGGCAGCGCCAGCGTCAGCATCCAACCGATCGGCCGGGCGCCCTTGGCGGCGAGGTCGGAGACGTTCACCCGCAGCGCCTTCTTCGCCACCAGATCCCACGGATCGTCGGGGAAGAAGTGGACGCCGCTCGCCACCGCGTCGGACTTCAGCACCAGATCGCAGCCCGGCGGCGGGGTGAGCGCGGCGCAGTCGTCGACGAGACCGAGCGCACCGGGATCGGTGGCGAGCGGTCGGAAGTAGCGCGCGACGATGTCGTCTTCGCCGGGACGGGTCACGGACGGGCTCCTGGTGAGCGAGGTTCTCCCGCATAGCCCAGCCGGCGGGCCCGGTCGAGCCCGCGTCGTCCGGCGCCGCCCGCGCGACTACGCATTCGTTTCGATGCCGCGGCGACCCGCACGCACTACATTGAGGGTCTCATCGCCGGTCGCCGACCGGCCCGCAGCGCCGAGGAACGCCATGACTGCTCGCGACATCATGACAAGGACGCTCGTCACCGTGAAGGCGAAGGACCCGCTGACGGCCGTCGCCAAGGCACTGCTCGCCGCACGCGTCAGCGCGGTACCGGTGATCGACGACGACGGTCGACCAGTCGGCGTCGTGTCGGAGTGGGACCTGATCGGCCAGCACGCGCCCGAACGCGTCCGCCGCCGCGAGCGCTGGCTGGCGCAACTGGCGCAGGGCCAGTCGCTCTCGGCCGAATATCTCGACGCCGTCGCGCCCTCGGCGCGGACCGCCGACGAGGTGATGACGGCGCCGATCGTCACGGTCGAGGCCGATGCCGATCTCACCACCGTCGCCGGCGTCCTGGCGGTGCGCAAGGTGCGCCGGGTCTTCGTGGTCGAGGGTGAGCGGTTGGTCGGCGTCGTCAGTCGCGCCGACCTCGCCCGCGCGTTGATGATGCGGCCGGACCCCCGCCCCACCCGTGCGCCGCTCCCGCCGCAGGCCGCGCCCGCCGCAGTCCCCGAGGCGCCAGCGGTGCCGACGGAGCCGGTCGACCCGGGTTTCACCGCATCGGCCTTCCGCCGCCTCGTCGAGGCGCACGAGGACGCCAAGCGGGAGGCGCGCGAACGCGAGAAACACGCGATGGAAAAGGCCCGTCAGGCGCTGGTGGAGAAACTCGCCGGCGAGAGGCTCGACGAGCGGGCGTGGAAGGATCTCAAGGATCGGGCGCTGGGCGCGGCCGAACGCGGCGAGAAGGACTTCCTGCTGATCCGCTTCCCGGCGGCGCTGTGTTCCGACGGCGGGCGGATGATCAACGCGCCCGACCCGAACTGGCCGCAGTCGCTGCGCGGGCCGGCGGCCGACGTCTTCGAGCGCTGGCGCGACGAGCTGAAGCCGGCCGGCTTCGGCCTGACGGCGCGCATCCTCGAGTTCCCCGGCGGCTATCCGGGCGACGCGGGGCTGACGCTGACCTGGGGCGGGTGAGGCCTCAGGCGGCGAAGTCGTCCGGGCGGTAGGTGCGGGCGAGCTTGTCGAGAACCGCGTTGGCGATCTTGGGCTCGTCGCCGTCGAAGAAGGCGCGGGCGACGTCGACATATTCCGAGATCGCCACCTTGGCCGGCACGTCGCGGCGGCGCATCAGTTCCCACAGGCCGGCGCGCAGGATCTCGCGCAGCGTGACGTCGATGCGCTTCAGCGGCCAGTCTTCGACCAGGGTCTGGTGGACCTTGGGGTCGATCACCTTCTGGTCGGCGACGACGCCGGTGACGATGTCGCGGAAGAAGACCGCGTCGGCCTCGCGATATTCTTCGCCGTCGATCTCCTGGCCGAGGCGGAAGGCCTCGAACTCGGCGATCACGTCGGCGATCTCGCCGCCGCCGATCTCCATCTGATAGAGCGCCTGGACGGCGGCGAGACGGGCGGCGCCGCGCTTGTTGGCGGGACGGACCTCGCGAGGGGTGCGGTCGGTGGTCATGCGGGTCACAGTCCGAACTTGCGCGAGAGCGCGATCATCGCGAGGGCGGCGGCGGCGGCCGAGCCGCCCTTGTCGAGACGGGCGGCATCGGCGCGTTCCCACGCCTGCTCGTCGTTCTCGACGGTGAGGATGCCGTTGCCCAGCGCCAGCTTCTTCTCGACGGCGAGATCCATCAGCGCGCGGTTGGATTCGCCCGCCACCACGTCGTAGTGGCCGGTGGCGCCGCGCACGACGCAGCCGAGGGCGACGTAGCCGTCGTAGCGGCGGCCGCGCTTCTCCTCGGAGGCGAGCGCGAAGGCGATGGCCGTCGGGATCTCGAGCGCTCCGGGCACGGTGACGACGTCGTGGGCGACCTTCGCGGCGTCGAGGACGGCGACGGCGCCGGCGCGCAGCGCCGCGGCGAGTTCGGCGTCGAAACCGCCTTCGACGATCAACACGGTCGATCCGGCGACCGCGGCGGCATCGAAGGGGGCATGATGGCGTTGGGTGGACATGGGAAATCCCAGCTTTTGTCTCGAGCCGGGATCAATGATCGATGGCGGGCCGATTGTCCAGCGTTTCGGCGCGGGACGCAGGCATGAGAAGGCCGGAAGGAGGGACTCCCGAGCCTCCTCTCGGCTTCCGGGCCTTCCTTTCGGCTTCCCGGCCGCACCCTCGGCTTCATGGTGAGGTGGCCGGCCATCGGTCGGCCCTCGAACCATGAGCGGGGGTACGGACGCCGTGCCACCGGCTTCGCCCTTCGAGGCCCGGTTGCGCCGGGCACCTCAGGGTGAAGCCGAACGATGGAAGTCCGACGTCGCGATCACCCGGCCTGTTCGGCCTCGCGCAGGCGGGCGACGTAGCGGGCCATCAGGTCGATCTCGAAGTCGATCCGGTCGCCGGCCTTCTTCTCGCCCCAGGTGGTGACGGCAAGCGTGTGCGGGATGATCTGCACCGTGAACGTGTCGCCGGTGACGTCGTTGACGGTCAGCGACGTGCCGTCGAGCGCCACCGAGCCCTTGGGCGCAACGAAACGGGCGAAGGCATGGGGCACGCGGAAGGTGAAGACCGCCATGTCGCCCTCTTCGACTCGGGCTTCGATCGTCGCGATCGCATCGACGTGGCCGGTCACCAGATGGCCGCCCATCTCGTCGCCGAGCTTGAGCGAGCGCTCGAGATTGACCTTCGTGCCGACCTTCCACTCGCCCATCGTCGTGCAGCGCAGCGTCTCCGGGCTCGCCTCGACGACATGGAAGGCGCGGCCGTCGGGCAGGCGGCCCATGTCGACCACGGTCAGGCAGCAGCCCATGTGGGCGATCGAGGCGCCCATGTCGATGGTCGCGGGATCGTAGGGGGATGCGACGGTCAGGCGGACGCCGACTTCCGCGCGCTCCTCGAGCGCGACGATCTCGCCGACGGCGGTGACGATACCAGTGAACATGGAGATCTCCTCGAATGGGTCGAGCGCTATGAAAGGGCGGAGACCGGCGAGGTCAAGGCTACGCTTCGCCGCGGCCGTCCCAAATTTCGAGCATGTCGCCGCCCCAGGTCTCGCGGCCGACGCAGCGGAAACCGCCGTCGGGCGCCAGCACGCGCGCCAGCGACGGCGGGGCGGGAACGCCGTCGGCACCGACGATCACGGGCGAGCGGAAGAGCGCGATGCGGTCGACGAAGCCGCCCTCGAGGAAGCTCTCGGCGAGCGCCGCACCGCCCTCGACCATAAGCATGTTGATGCCGGAGGCGGCCAGACGCTCCAGCGCCGCGGCGAGATCGAGGTGGCCGTCGGGACGCGAGGAAACCTCGATGCCCGTCGCGCCGAGCGAGGCGAGGACCCGCAGGCGATCACGCACGCCCTCCCGGTCGACATCCATCACCACCCGCACCGGCACGCTTCCAGCCGAACGTACCAGCCGGCTGTCGGGCGAGAGCCGCGCGTCGCGATCGAAGACGACTCGGATCGGCGAGCGATGCTCCATGCCCTCCAGCCGCACCGTCAGTTCGGGATCGTCGAGCGCCGCGGTGCCGATGCCGACGGCGATGGCATCGGCCTCCGCCCGCATCAGCTGGGCGCGCGCCCGTGCCGCAGCTCCGGTGATCGGGAAATTCGGCACGCCCCGCCTGCCGATCATGCCGTCGGCGGAGACCGCGAGTTTCAGAAGCACCTCCGGCCGCGCCCGCGTCACCCGCGAGAGGAAGCCGGACAATCCATCATACGCGGCGGCCGCCTCGACGCCGCGCACCACGGTGATGCCGGCCTCGCGCAGCTTCTCGTAACCACGGCCGGCGACGCGCGGATCGGGGTCGTCGCGGGCGACCACCACGCGGGCGATGCCGGCGGCGACGATGGCGTCGGCGCAGGGCGGCGTCTTGCCGTGGTGGGAACAGGGCTCGAGCGTGACGTAGAGCGTCGCCCCGCGCGCCCGCTCGCCGGCTTGCGCCAACGCCTGCGGCTCGGCATGGGGCCGGCCGCCGGGTGCGGTGACGCCGCGGCCGACGACCTTCGCGCCCTCCACCGTCTCGACGACGCAGATCGCACCGACCGACGGGTTCGGCCCGGTCAGGCCGAGATTGCGGCGGGCGAGCCGGATGGCCGCCCCCATCATGCGCCGATCGAGGTCCGTCGCGGCGGAGGGACCGGCGGGACGGCTCACCGGATCGGGCTCTCGACGCCTGAGAGTTCGCCGAGCAGATCCTCGAAGTCCTTGGCCTCGCGGAAGTTGCGATAGACCGAGGCGAAGCGGACGTAGGCGACGTCGTCGAGCCCCTTCAGGCCCTCCATGATCAGCTCGCCGATCTGCTCGGAATTGACCTCGGGTTCGCCGAGGCTCTCGAGCTGGCGGACGATGCCGCTGACCATGCGCTCGATGCGGTCGGGATCGACCGGGCGCTTGCGGCAGGCGACCTGGACCGAGCGCATCAGCTTGTCGCGATCGAAGGGCACGCGGCGGCCGGAGCGCTTGAGCACCGTCAGTTCGCGCAGCTGCACCCGTTCGAAGGTGGTGAAGCGGCCGCCGCAGGCCGAGCAGATGCGCCGGCGACGGATCGCCGCGCCGTCTTCCGTCGGGCGGCTGTCCTTCACCTGGGTGTCTTCATTGCCGCAATAGGGGCACCGCATCGTCCACTCCCCGTGCCGAAGCACTCCGTTCGTCGCAGACGTTTCTACACGACCTTCGGGGCCGGTGGCGAGAGGCAGGGTCGCGCGAGCCCGGCCGCGCGGTGGATTGACCGGACACGATCGGGAGACGATCCTCGCCGCCGGAGGCCCACCGCCCCGCGCTCGCCGTTCCCAAGCCGGAAAGAATCATGACGTCTCGCCGTTCGCCTCTCCTCGCCGGCCTCTTCGGCCTCGTGGTCGCCGCCCTCCCCGTCCGCGCCGAGGAGACCGGGCCGATCGCGCTGACGATCCTCGCCATCAACGACCTGCACGGCAATCTCAAGTCGCCCGGCCGGCTGAAGATCGAGGACCCGGCCGACCCGACCAAGACCATCGAGGTGCCGGTCGGCGGCGTCGAGGCGATGGCGACGCTGGTCAAGGAGAAGCGGGCGAAGTCGAAGAACACGATCTTCGTCGCCGCCGGCGATCTGGTCGGCGCCTCGCCGCTGCTCTCCGCCCTCTTCGCCGACGAGCCGACGATCGAATCGCTGTCGCTGATGGGGCTGGAGCTCTCCGCCGTCGGCAATCACGAGTTCGACAAGGGCGTCGTCGAGCTCCTGCGCAAGCAGAACGGCGGCTGCTCCTCCGACAAGGCGTGCCTGGCGCTCCACCCCTTCATGGGGGCGAAATACCGCTATCTCGCCGCCTCGACCATCGACAGGAAGACCGGCGAGCCGATTCTTCCTCCTTACGCGATCAAGACCTTCGAGGGCGTGCCGGTCGGCTTCATCGGCCTCGCCTTGAAGGGCGTGCCGCAGCTCGTCTCGCCCTCGGGCATCGCCGGGGTCGAGTTCCGCGACGAGGCCGAAACAGTCAACGCGCTGGTGCCGAAGCTGCGCGCCCAGGGCGTCGAGGCGATCGTCGTGCTGATCCACGAGGGCGGCTTTCCGACCGGCGGGCGCAACGACTGCCCCGGCATTTCCGGGCCGATCGTCGACATCGTCAAGAAGCTCGATCCGGCCGTGCGGCTGGTGGTCTCGGGCCACACCCACAAGGCCTATGTCTGCGACATCGACGGGCGGCTCGTCACCTCCGGCGACAAGTTCGGCTCGATGGTGACCGAGATCGGCGTGACGATCGACCGCACGACGAAGAAGATCGTCGAGACGCGCGCCGCCAATCTCGTGGTGCGCACCGACGCGATCGCGCCCGACGCGGAACAGACGGCGCTGGTCTCGGCCTACGAGAAGGTCGCTGGCCCCTTGATCGCCCGCCCCGTCGGCCGCATCGCCGAGACGCTGCGCAAGGAGGACACGCCCTCGGGCGAGTTCGCGCTCGGGAGCCTGATCGCCGACGCCCAGCTCGCCGCCACCCGCGAGGCGGAGGGTGCGCGCGCCGAGATCGCGCTGACCAACACCGGCGGCATCCGCACCGATCTCGTCAGGAAGACCGAGGACGGCACCGTCACCTACGGCGACGTCTTCGCCGTCCAGCCCTTCGGCAACCAGCTGGTGACGATGACGCTGACCGGCGCCGAGCTGCACGACGTGCTGGAACAGCAGTGGCGCGACCAGCCGAAGCCCCGGGTGCTGCAGGTGTCGAAGGGCTTCACCTATGCGTGGTCGGCCTCGAAGCCGGTCGGTGCCCGCGTCGACCCGGCGACGATGAAGCTCGGGGGAAAGCCGATCGAGGCGAAGAAGACCTACCGCGTGACGGTCAACGCCTTCCTCGCCGACGGCGGCGACGGCTTCACGACGCTCCGCAAGGGCCGCGACACGGTGACGGGGATGTTCGACGTCGAGGCGCTGGAGAAATACATCGCCGGCGCGGGAACGGCGGTCGCGGCGCCGGCGGGGGGGAGAGTTGTGCGGGGAGAGTGAGGGGGCATCCTCCTGGCAGACTGATGCCAGGAGGCGCTATCCGACAGGGCGCTCCTCAGCGCGAACCCATGAGTTCGGTCAGGCGGCAGAGATTGCAGGGCATGATCCGGACGGCCAGACGCGACGCGAATTTCGGCAGCCGACGCGCAACGAAGGCCCGCGCGGTGTCCGTCTCGTCGATGATCTCGACGCGTGGTGCCTTGTCGTTGACTACCGCGCGCGGATGGGAGGCGACGAACGTGCCGACGTAGAGGACGTCGCCCACCTTCACGTCGATCTCGTCGTGGACCGCACTGGCGAGCTGCGTCCCCATGCCGGTTCGTCCGACTGACAGCGACTGCCTGTGGCCGAACTGGGCGACCTGAAAGAAGCGATAGGTCCCCGGCTTGACCACCAGAACCCCCCAGGCGTTGTCCGGGCCAGTATCATCCGGCGAGCTCATCGCCGTGTAGGTCGGCCCCTGGAGCCAGACGGAAGCCGGCGTACGCTCGCCGAAGCTGTCGAGCCCGACGCCGACGATCTGATTCTGGGCGCGAGCGTAGCCGGCAACTACGAGCAACGCGGCGCCCTCCCGTCGCAGACGCTCGGGATCGGCGTGGGCAGCGACGTCGGCCGCGTTCGGGAAAACCCATTCCGACATCGGCGTGTTCGCGAAGAGACGCGCCCTCGCATCGGGGTCGTGGGTGGTCATGCAGGCCGACAACAGGAAGGCCATCGACGCGACGAAGATGAATCCAAGGCGAGACACCGAAACCTCCGACAACCGAGGCCCCGACCTGCGATCGGCGCCATCATCAGTGGTGCCTGCCCTACACGACAATCAAAGCAAGTTCAATCAGTGATGGTATCGACTCAATCGCTGCTTCAACGCCCTCCGAGCCTAACGCAGGTGCGCGCGAATGCAGCCTAGCAGCAAGCGGCGAACTGATTAGCCAAGCTGATGAAACCGCTGCCTCAAGATCAGACCAACGCGCTGGCATAGTGTCGTCGTCGACATGGAGCTAACCCTCAACCGCCGCGAATAGACGTTCACCGCTGAGAGCGTGATATGCAAGGGCATCCGCTTTTCCGGCGTCATCGCGGCTGCGATGAAAAGAAAATCTCGAATTTGAAGACCGAGCAGAGGTCACAGTCAGCGTGAAACCGCAAGTCTGATAGCTTGAAGTCAAATCTAGGCCAGACGCAAATAAGTCACTTTACGTTGAAATCCGCCACATGAAATCCATTGAGACAGCACAGCCGTAGCGAATACTAAGCGGATTAGAAAGTTCGGTCCGGCGAAAGATTTCACGGCAGGGATGTGCCTAATGTGTCAATTTGTGATATATACTCGGTGGCGCCGCAAACCAAGATTTAAGGAGATGTCCCCTTGCGCGAGATTGCTTTGATTTACGATTTTGATGGGACCCTAGCACGAGGGAACCTGCAGGAGCGCGACTTCCTTCCAGCTATAGGAATGACATCTAGCGATTTCTGGAATGAAGTAAAAATGATTTGCAAAAGCTCGAACGCAGACGAAATTCTAACATATATGAATCTAATGCTTGAAAAAGCACGCAATTCGAAGATGAGAATTACTGCAAAAAAACTGAAAGACCATGGAAAGAATGCAGAATTATTTGATGGACTAGCAGATGGCTCGTGGTTCGATCGCATCGAAGAATTTTGCACACAGCGGCACTTGAAGCCGAACCATTTCGTCGTGTCATCAGGCCTCGAAGAAATGATCAGCGGATGCAAGATTGGAAATCGATTCCGAGAAATATTTGCGTCTAAATACTTTTATGATGGCTCCGGCGAAGCCAAGTGGCCAGGTGTCGCAATTAATTACACGACGAAAACACAGTATTTGTTCAGAATAAACAAAGGAATACTTAATCACTGGGATAACAAATCATTGAATCGCTACATGTCCGAGAATGAGAGATCAATACCGTTTAAAAACATGATATTCATTGGCGATGGAGACACTGACATCCCCACGATGAAAATGTTAACACACAAAGGCGGCCATTCCATCGCAGTTTACGACCCAAAGAGAGACAAAGCCACCCTCACAAAAATTCACGAGTTAATATCTGATAGCCGCGTAGACTTCGTCTCTACGGCAGACTACACAGAGAATTCACAACTGGATATTATTGTGAAAGGAATTATAGGAAGAATGGCCAGATTAACATGAAAAGGCCGGGATCCCTTCCCGGCCTCCTCCGTCTCGTCTCATCTCTCCGCATCAGCCCCTGAGGCCGACGCCCGCCGATCTTACCCGTAGATCGGGAACCGGCGGCAGAGCGCCGTCGCCTGTTCCTTGATGCGGGCTTCGATCTGGCCGTCGCCGTCGGGGCCGTTGCGCATGATGCCGTTGACCACTTCGCCGATCATCAGGCCGATCTCGCGGAACTCGGCCTCGCCGAAGCCGCGGGTCGTGCCGGCCGGCGAGCCGACGCGGACGCCCGAGGTCACCATCGGCTTCTCCGGGTCGAAGGGGATGCCGTTCTTGTTGCAGGTGATGTGGGCGCGCTTCAGCGCCTTCTCGGTCACGTTGCCGGTCGCCTTCTTCGGACGCAGGTCGACCAGGATCAGGTGCGTGTCGGTGCCGCCGGAGACGAGGTCGAGACCCTGCTCGAGCAGCGCGCCGGCCATGGCCTGGGCGTTCTTCACCACCTGGGCGGCGTAGGTCTTGAACTCGGGACGCAGCGCCTCGCCGAAGGCGACCGCCTTGGCGGCGATGACGTGCATCAGCGGGCCGCCCTGGAGGCCCGGGAAGACGGCCGAGTTGATCTTCTTGCCGATGTCGAGATCGCGCGAGAGGATCATGCCGCCGCGGGGCCCGCGCAGCGTCTTGTGGGTGGTCGTCGTCACCACATGGGCGTGATCGAGCGGGTTCGGGTGGGCGCCGCCCGCCACGAGACCGGCGAAATGCGCCATGTCGACCATGAAGATCGCGCCCACTTCGTCGGCGATCTCGCGGAAGGCCTTGAAGTCGATGCGGCGCGGATAGCCCGAGCCGCCGGCGATGATCAGCTTCGGCTTCTCGGAACGGGCGAGGGCGCGGACCTCGTCCATGTCGATCAGGTGGGTGTCGGGCATCACCTTGTAGGGCACCGGACGGAACCACTTGCCCGACTGGTTGACCGGCGAGCCGTGGGTGAGGTGGCCGCCGCAGGCGAGGTCGAGGCCCATGAAGGCGTCGCCGGGCTGGAGGAAGGTGAAGAACACCGCCTGATTCGCCTGGGCGCCCGAGTGGGGCTGGACGTTGGCGTATTCGGCGCCGAAGAGCTGCTTGGCGCGCTCGATGGCGAGGTTCTCCGCCACGTCGACCCATTCGCAGCCGCCGTAGTAGCGCTTGCCCGGGTAGCCTTCGGCGTACTTGTTGGTCATCACCGAGCCCTGCGCCTCGAGCACCGCCTTGGAGACGATGTTCTCGGAGGCGATCAGCTCGATCTCGTCCTGCTGGCGGGCGAGTTCGTCCTCGATCGACTTGAAGAGCGCAGGGTCGCTCTCGGCGAGGCCCTTGGTGAAGAAGCCGGGGAAGAGCGTGTTGGCGGACTGGGTCATGGGCACCTCGTCGTTTCTTCGCCGGCGTCACCGGCCTCGGTCGCGCGGGCGATACCACGAAACGCGCGGCGAATCTCCCCCTCGCGTGTCGTGGACACGAAATTCGACGGAGCCATCACAATAATGCATCGCTCGGAAAGGCAGCCCCTCGCCCGCCGGATGGGTCAGCCGGCGAAGGCGAGCACCGTGAGAACGACGCCGAAGAGGAGCGTCCCGCCCATCCACAGATGGAAGTGCCGCTCGATGCCCATCCTCGTCATCAGCGAACCGACGCGATCGGCGGGCAGGAGCAGAAGCGTCACGCCCTTGGCGAGCGCCGTCCAGCCGGCGAGCGTGACGAGGATCGCCAGCGGCCCGCCGTGCCAGACCTGATGGCCGAGAACGATGGCGAGGCCGGCGACGCTCGCCACCATGCCGGAAAACAGCATCCAGGGGCGGCTCGCCGTCATCTCGGCGAAGACGGCGAGCATCTGCCGACGGTTCATCAGCATCGCCAGCGAGACGATCACGATGTAGAGGCCGATGAGCCGGCCGAGGAAGATCGTCGTGGACATGGTGCCCTCCCGCGATCGAAGCTTTCGGGGTTGCAGATGGTGCGCGGCGGCCGTCCGGTCAACCGGGCGGGGCGACGTGTCGCGGGCGCGGGGGCTGCGGTCATCGACGGGGGGAAACTGCGGATCCCCCTTGCGGGCGGATCGGCCGGCCCGCATTCTCCGCCGACCTGCAAAATTTCCGGACGCCATGCCCGAGTATCTCACCACCCGCGAAGTCGCCGCGCTGCTCCGTGTCAAGGAGCGCAAGGTCTACGATCTGGTCGCGACCGGCGCCATTCCGTTTCGCAAGGTGACGGGCAAACTCCTGTTCCCGGAAGCCGAGGTCACCGCCTGGATCGCCGCGACGCAGGCCGGCCCCGAAGTTCCCGCCAAGGCGCCGAGCGATCGCGTCGAACTGCCGGCGGTGATGGCGGGCGGCCACGATCCGCTGCTGGAATGGGCGCTGCGGCGCTCGCGCTCGGGCATCGCCGCCTTCCTCGACGGCGCGCTCGACGGTCTGGCGCGGGCACGGCGCGGCGAATGCATGGCGGCCGGACTGCATCTGCCGCAGGCCGACGGCGACTGGAACGTCGAGGCGGCGCGCGAGGCCTTCGCCGGGGCGCCCTGGGTGCTGATCGAATGGGTCAAGCGGCGGCGCGGCCTGTTGCTGGCGCCCGACACGATCCGCCAGCCGCGGTCGCTCGCCGAGGCGCGCGGTCTGCGCTTCCAGGCCCGTCAGCCGGAAGCCGGCAGCCAGATGGTGCTGACCCGCCTTCTCGCGCGCGAGAAGATGGTGCCGGCCGACCTGCATTTCGTCGACGGCTGCGAGCGGTCGGAGAGCGACCTCGCCGAGGCGCTGGCGCAGGGCCGGGCCGACGTCGGCCTCGGCATCGAGGCAGCGGCGCGCGCCCACGGACTGCGCTTCGTGCCGCTGATCGAGGAGCGGTTCGACATCGTGGTGGCGCGGCGGTCGTGGTTCGAGGAACCGTTCCAGACCTTCTGGCGCTTCTGCGGCACGGCGGAATTCGCCGAAAAGGCCCGCGCGCTCGGCGGCTACGACCTCTCCGGTCTCGGCCGCGTCCGTTTCAACGGCTGAAGACCCGCCCGCGGGCGGGGATGACCGGGCGACGCGTCGGCGCCGCCCGGATCGTCGTGTCGCTCAAGCTTCGGCGCGGATGATCGTGCCGACGTGCTCGCCGCGCAGCGCCGCGGTCAGGCGGCCCGGGACGAGGCCGTTGATCACCTGGACCTTGGTCAGGTTGCGGGCGTTGGCCATCACCTCGAGCATGGCGCGATCGACCGGCAGCGGGCCGGTGGTCTTGGCGAGCTCGGCCGCGCCGGTCTCGGCGATCAGCTTCGCCGAAGCGGCGTCGGGGCCGTTCGGGTCGGCGGTGTAGACGCCGTCGACGTCCTCGACGATCGTCAGACCGGCGGCGCCGAGCGCATCGGCCACCAGGAAGGCGCCGGTGTCGCCGCGGTGCGGCGGGATGCGCGAACCGGGGAACTCGTGGTGGTGGTAGGGCGGGAAGGCCGAACCGACCACCGCGCGCGCCGCCTGGAGGTGGAGCGACAGCTGGTTGGCGATCGTCGGATGCTCGACGTAGGAGACACCCTCGGAGGAGAGCATGGCGGCCAGGATGTGGCCGTTCTGCCCGGCCTCGGAGGCCGCCAGCGGGGCGAGCGAACCGACCGGCAGGCCGAGATCGAGCCCGACGCCGAAGACGTGGCGGGCACGGATGCCGGCGCCGGTCAGGATCAGCAGGCGGTGCTCCGGCAGCAGGGCACGGATCTCGGCGACGATCGGCAGGATCGCCTCGGCGCCGCGGTCCATGATCGAGCGGCCGCCGATCTTGACCACCTGCAGCCAGGGCAGGAGGCGGATCGGTCGGACGCCGGCGACCGGACGGGTCAGCGTACGATCCTGGAGGGTCTGGCGGGCGAGCGCGGAGGCGACGTGCTTGATGGCGTTGTCGGTCATGGCGTTGCCCTCAGTTCGCGGTGATGATGGTGCCGACGTGCTCACCGGCGAGGGCGCGCGTCAGGTTGCCGGGAACGAGGCCGTTGATCACCTGGACCTCGCGGACGTGGCGGGCCGACTTCAGGAGATCGAGCACCGGGAATTCGAGGATGGAATCCTGCAGGCCACGCTCCTTCATCTCGTCGACCGAGATCTTCGGAATGAAGGTGGCCTTCTTGTCGGTCTTCGGATTGGCGGTGAAGAGGCCGTCCTCGTCCTTCACGAAGATCATCGACTTGGCGCCGAACTGCTCGGCGACGAGGTAGCAACCCGCATCTGTGCGATAGGGCGGAATGACGCCGTCGGTCGACGGGCGGATCCACAGCTTGTAGGGCGGCATGCCGGGGAAGATCACGGCGTTGACCCGCTCGAGGTAGAGCGGCACCGACGACAGGCCGGAGCCGTCGATCGACGAGATGCCGTAGCGCGCCAGCAGCTGGCCGAGGATCGAGGCGTTCTGCTCGGAGACGGCGGAGGCGAGCTGCGCCAGCAGACCGGCCGGCAGGTTGAGGCCCGCCGCAACCGAATAGAGATGACGGGCGCGGGTGCCGGCGCCGGTGCCGATCAGCATCTTGTGCGTCTTGCGCGCGGCGGCGATCTCGTCGACCAGCGGCAGCACCGCGGCGGCGCCGCGATCGATCACGCTCTGGCCACCGATCTTGAGGACGACCGCGTCGGGCAGAATGCGGTATTCGGCTGCCTGGTCGGCCGCCGCCGTGAGGGCCGCGTCGGTCAGACTGCGTTGCATGAGGAGCGTTTCGAGCTCCGTCGAAGTTCCGGCCATGGAATCCCCTTTCGCCGTCGTTGTCGTCGGCATTCCTGCCCTCGAGCGCGCGTTCCGGAAAGTGGCGGGATCATGTGAAATTTCCGGAAGAGCGGGAAACGTTCACCGACGGGGGGAAGAACACGGCGGAACGGGACCGATGCGCCCCCTTCGCCGGACGCGGGCGACACCCGCGGCCACTGCGAGACGCGTCGGCGGTCGACGCGTCGATCGCAGAGGCGAGGTCGAATACGAAAGGACCCGAGCCGCTGTGCGGCCCGGGTCCTGTTCGCTCGGAAAAATGGAAATGCATCACCGCAGATCGCATCCCCGGCGCGCCGTCCGCGCCGGGATCGGAGCTCACTCCTGCGCCACCAGCATGCCGACGCCATCCTTGTTGTAGATGTCGTCGCGGAAGTGGATGGCGCCTTCGGTGGTCGCCCAGGCGGTGATGTAGTTGATGTAAACCGGCACCGGCGTCTTCAGCTTGGCGTCGAGGCGCTGGCCGTTGGCGAGCGCGTCGGCGACCGCCTCCGGCGTCCAGCCGGCGGTGTCGCGCAGCAGCCAGGTCACCAGACCCTGGATGTTCTGGATGCGCATGCAGCCCGACGAGTAGAAGCGGTTGTTGTCGCCGAACAGATCCTTGAACGGCGTGTCGTGCATGTACACGTCGTCCTTGTTCGGGAAGGTCACCTTCACCGTCGACATGGCGTTGTCGCCACCCGGATCCTGACGGAACTGGTACTGCAGCGCCTGAGCCGAATTCCAGTCGACCGCCTGCGGGGGAACTTCCTGGCCGCGACCGTCGAAGATGCGGATGTGGTTCTTCGCCAGATAGTCCGGCTCGGTCTGCATCTTCGGGATCAGGTCCTTCTTGATGATCGAGACCGGCACGTGCCAGTAGGGGTGGAAGTTGATCTCGCGGACCTGCGAGGTCAGCACCGGGGTCTGGCGATCGATCTTGCCGACCACCGCGTTGTGGCGCTCGACCACCCGGCCCTGCTCGACCATCTCGAGCTCGGCGCCCGGGATGTTCATGAAGATGTAGCGTTCGCCGAGGAAGCCCGACATCGAACGGATGCGGACGAGGTTCATCTCGAGCTGCGAGATGCGGGTCTCGATCGGAACGTTCATCACCTCGATCACGGTGTCGTCGACGATGCCGTCGGGACGCAGGCCGTGGCGCACCTGGAAGTGGCGCACGGCGCTGTCGACGTAGCTGTCGAACGTGTCGTAGTAGCCCATGCGGGCCTGATCGGGCGACATGTCGCCGGAAGCCACCAGACGCTCGCGCAGGCGCGGCACCGCTTCGGAGCGCGAGCCGACCTTGAGGCGCATCGACGACTTGATCTTGGGCCAACCGCCGCGGGCCTGCTGGGCCTGGAGCTGCGGGATCGCGGCCTCGATGGCGGCGACCGTCTCGGGCGAGAGCAGCGGCGTCTCGGACTTGATGCGTTCGGCCTGCGCGGCATTGTTGCCGGCGTCGAACTTCTGCTGCCATTCACGCACCGCCTGCGAGCGCGTCAGCGCCTCGAGCGGCGTTTCCCCGGCCTGGGCGAAGGCGACCGGCGCGACGGTCCAGCCGGCGAGACCGGCGAGCAGCGCACGGCGCGAGAGACGGCCGGCAGAGAAGGCGTTGGGGCGATGCACCGCTTGGTTCTCCATGATCGCTGTCCCGACGGCGAACGCTTCGATCGAAGGCCGCAGCCGGGATCGTCACGCATGCCCCTCCTCGCAGGGAGAGGTCGACATCGGCGTCCGCCCGGCTCACCCGGCTCGTCGCGTCGGCGACGGACACGACCGGGAATGCGGCGGACCACTGTTTCCAAGGTGTTGGTTACCCATTCCAATATGGCCGAAACATGTCGCCGGCCAGCCCCGGCACGCCGCCGGGATCGCACGACGGAGAAGTGTTGCAGCAAATCCGCGCGGCAAGGGCCGATCACGCCTTTTCGGCCGGTTTCCACTTCGCGAGGATGTGAACCACGAGACCGGCGACCAGTGCCCAGAAGGCCGACCCGACGCCGTGGAACGACAGGCCCGACGCCGCCACCAGGAAGGTGACGAGTGCGGGGATTCGATCCTCCTCGACGTCGAGCGCCGCCTTGGTGGCGCCGCCGAAGGCGCCGACCAGCGCGAGGCCGGCGGCGGCCTCGATCAGCTGCGGCGAGGAGCGCATCACCAGCGCCACCGCCACCACCGCGACGATGCCGAGGAGCCCATGGCCGATGCCGCCGATCGAGGCGACGATCCAGCGACGCGAACGGTCGGGGCCGGCCTCTTCGCCGGCGGCGAGCGCCGCGGTCAGCGCCGCCAGATTGACCACCGGCATGCCGAGCGGCGCCAGCAGCGCCGAGACGAAGCCGGTCGCGATCAGGAGCGGGCGGAAGGGCGGGTGGTAGCCGAAGGCGCCGATCACCGCGTAGCCGGGGATGTTCTGTGACGCCATCGTCACCAGGAACAGCGGCAGGGCGATCGAGATCGTCGTCTCGAGGTCGAAGACCGGCATGATCAGGACCGGCTGCGGCCAGGCGAAGGCGAGACCGTCGAAGGCGCCCTGCCCGCCGAAGGCCATCAGCGCCAACGCGACCGCGGCGGCCGCCGCCGCCGCCCACAGCCGGGCGAAGCGCATCAGCACCACCCAGGTGACGACGATGGCGCCGATCTCGAGCGGCATCTTGGCGAGCCCGACGAAGGGGGCGACGCAGAACTTCAGCAGCACGCCGGCCAGCATGGCGTTGGCGACGGGCTTCGGAATGGCGGCGACGAGGCGGCCGAGCGGCTCGAACATGCCGGAGGCGGCGATCAGCAGCCCGGTCGTGACGAAGGCGCCGACGGCCGAGGGAAACCCGCCGGCGCCGACGCCGACGGTGGCCAGCAGCACCATGCCGGGGGTCGACCAGGCGATCGAGATCGGCATCCGCGTCCACACCGACAGGCCGACCGCAAGGCCGGCGAGCGCCAGCGCGATGCCGACCATGGCCGAGACGATCTCGGCCTCGCTCGCCCCGACGTTGGCGAGACCGCGAATGACGATGGCACCCGACGAGGCGTAGCCGACCAGCGTCACCAGGAGGCCGGTCAGGATTTCGTGGGGCAGGACGAGGGGAACGCGGGCGGAGGGCTGCAAGACGGAGGCTCGGCTGGTGAACGGGTACCGCAACCAGAGCCCGAGCCGCGCCGGAAGGCAAGCGCAGAGCAGCCGCCCGCGACACATGATCGCCCGGCGAACGCGAAGAGGCCCGGACGGATGTCCGGGCCTCTCGATGTCTTCGGGCGTCTCTCGAAGAAGAAGCGGCGCTTCTTCAGAGGCGATAGAGGATCTGGTCGGTCCAGAACCGTTCCAGGCGCTGGAGAGACTTGTTGATCGACACGAATTCCGACTGGCCGATGCCGCCGACCTGTTCGATCGAGCGCAGCTGACGGTCGTAGAGGCGATCGACGATCTCGGCGATCTCGCGGCCCTTTTCGGTCAGCGACACGCGGACCGAACGGCGGTCGACGCGGGAACGCTCGTGGCGAACATAGCCGCCCTCGACCAGCTTCTTGAGATTGTAGGAGACGTTGGAGCCGAGGTAGTAGCCGCGGGTCCGCAGCTCGCCGGCGGTCAGTTCGGCGCCGCCGATGTTGAACAGCAGCAGGGCCTGAACGGCATTGACGTCGTCGCGACCGACGCGGTCGAACTCGTCCTTGATGACGTCGAGGAGACGACGATGCAGACGCTCGACCAGGGTCAGGGCTTCGAGGTAGAGGGGCCGGATCGCTTCCTGTTCCTCGGTGCGGGGGATGGCAACCGCCGCCTTCTTCACAGTGTTCATTGAACTACGCCTCGCTCAGCTCGCCTATACTTGGGGCTCTATTGGCCCTTTCATGGAGCGAATGTAGCGGGGTCCATCTAAAATCGCCTTAAATTGCATCATGAAGTTTTGGTAAAACCCTGGATCCGATTGCTTTGATGAATATCTTCTGAATCGCGAAGACAGTATTCGATTCAGATTCTCTCAACCGAAGACTCGAAGGTTTCGGAAAGCATCTTCGTCGACGAAGCGGAAAGGACGTCAGCCCCGCCCCTCGCGGCCGGAAGCGCCGACGACGAGGCCGACCACCAGCAGGGCGAAGACGACGACGTCGCGCCAGTCGGCGCCGCGGAAGGCGGTCCACCCCGCCTCGACCAGTCCGAGGGCGAGGCCGCCGAGCGCCGCACCGGGCAGCGAGACGAGACCGCCGATCAGCGCGGCGATCGCCGCCTTGATCCCGAGCGCCGTGCCCATGTGGAAGGAGATGCCGCCCCAGGCGAGCGTGTGGACGGCACTGGCGAGCCCACAGAGGGCTCCCGCGAGCGCCATGGTCGCCACCAGCACGCGGGCGGGATCGACGCCGAGCAGCCGCGCCATCACCGGATCGTCGCCGACCGCCCGCCAGGCGCGGCCGAAGGCGGTGCGGGGAAAGACGACGAGCACGGCGGCGACGGCCGTGAAGGCGACGGCGACGAGGACGAGGCGCATCGGCGTCACCAGCACCTCGAAGGGTCCGTCGGCGACGAGCAGCGGCGCGCCGGCCGGCGGCGGCACCCAGAGATCGCGCACGCCGTGGGTGCGGGCGACGAATTCCTGCAGCGCGATCGCCAGACCGACGCCGACGATCACCACCGGCCGCGAGGCGCGGAAGGCGACGCGCGAGAAGATCGCATGGCCGATCGCCCCGCCCCACAGCGCGACGGCGAGCGCGGCCGCACCGCAGGCCGCGGCGACGGCGACGATCGCGGTGTTCCATGCCCCCTCCCCGATCGCCACGGCGACGGTCGGCACGACGAAGGCGCCGAGCATGGCGAGTTCGCCGAGGAAGAAGACGATGCGGCCGACGACGCCCCAGACGAGAGCGAAGGCGAGGCCCATCAGCGCGTAGAGCGCCGCCGGGGCGAGCGCGTCGAGGACCTGTTGCAGGCGCAGACCGCTCTCGGCGTCGAGCGTGACGAGGCCGCGGCCGAGCGCACCGGGCGTGATCGTCACCTGCGCCATGCCGCTCGCGCGGGCATCGGCATCGCCGAGCCAGAAGCGGCGCAGGAAGACGAGGCGGGCGGGTGCGAGATCTCCCGCCTCGCTGCGCACGCCGTCGAGGACCGTGAGGCCGGCGGACGTCTGGTCGGCGCGGAAGTGGCAGGCGATGCGGTGGGGCCCGGTTTCGGGCAGCGGCGTCGCCAGCCCTTCGGCGGAGCGGCGGCGGAGATAGTCGACGGCGACGCTCTGCGGCGCGCCTTCGAGACGCGAGACGGCGGTGATGCGGATCGCGGTGCCGGGCAGCTCGAGCGCCGGCACCACCGCGATGCAGGTGTCGCGCTCGAGCGGCGCGATGCGCTCGCAGGCCGTGAGGACGAACGCCGACAGGAGGACGGCGACGAGAGCGGAGAGGCGCCGCACGGCACTGGCGAACCGAGCGGGCGGCGCGAGGCTCAACGGCCGGCCTTCAGGATTTCGGCCACGAAGGGCGCGAAATAGGTGAGGATGCCGTCGGCACCGGCGCGCTTGAAGGCGAGCAGGCTCTCGAACATCGCCCGGTCGTGGTCGAGCCAGCCGTTGCCGGCCGCCGCCTCGATCATCGCGTATTCGCCCGACACCTGATAGGCGAAGGTCGGCACGCCGAACGTGTCCTTCAGGCGGCGGACGATGTCGAGGTAGGGCATGCCGGGCTTGACCATGACCATGTCGGCGCCCTCCTCGATGTCGAGGGCGGTCTCGCGGATGGCTTCCTCGGTGTTGGCCGGGTCCATCTGATAGGTCCGCTTGTCGCCGCGCAGCGTCTTGTTGGTGCCGACCGCGTCGCGGAAGGGGCCGTAGAAGGCGGAGGCGTACTTGGCCGAATAGGCCATGATCTGCACGTTGTCGAAACCCGAGGCGTCGAGGCCGCGGCGAATGGCGCCGATGCGGCCGTCCATCATGTCGGAGGGCGCGATGACGTCGGAGCCGGCCTCGGCCTGGACCAGAGACTGGGCGACGAGCTGGGCGACGGTGCGATCGTTGACGATCTCGTCGCCCTCCATCAGGCCGTCGTGGCCGTGAGACGTATAGGGGTCGAGCGCCACGTCGGTGACGAGGCCGATCTCCGGCACTTCCTTCTTGATGGCGCGGCAGGCGCGGCAGATCAGGTTTTCCGGGTTCAGCGCCTCGGTGCCCTCCTCGTCGCGCAGGTCGGGGTCGGTATAGGGGAAGAGCGCCAGCGCCGGGATGCCGAGCTTGGCGGCGCGTTCGGCCTCGCGCACCAGGAGATCGACCGACAGGCGCTCGACCCGCGGCATCGAGGCGACAGGCTGACGGACACCCTCGCCTTCCAGCACGAAGAGCGGCCAGATCAGGTCGTCGACGGAGAGCGCGTTCTCGCGGACGAGGCGGCGCGACCAGTCGGTGCGCCGATTGCGGCGCATGCGCCGGCCGGAAAGAATGGACCCCATGTCCGCCGCGGCGCGGCCGGCTTCCAGATGCTTCTCGCTCATCGTCGAAATCCCCGAGGGCCAACTGCCCGCACGGACGAGGGGAGCGTGTGGACTCGGCCCGGCCTCGTCTTTCGAGAGGCCTTCTAACATGCGAGACGGCGAGGGTCATCCGGATGGGCGCGGATGGCGTGCGTTCGGACGGCCAGCGAACGAACCGCGCCCTCACCCGGCGCGCAGGTCGGCGCCGAGCCGTTCGACCTCGTAGTCGAGGGCTTCCAGCGCGGCGATGATCTCCTGGGCATGCGCGCCGTCGCGGACCTCGAAGACGACGTCCAGCGTCGCGCCCTTGGCCGGCACCTTGAGCATCGTCCGGTGATGCTCGACCTCGAGCACGTTGCCGCCCATGCGGCCGAGCACGGTGGTGATCTCGCCGAGCACGCCGGGGCGATCCGGGATGATCATGCGGATCGCGACGATCTTCTCCTCGCGGGCGAGCTCGCGCACCATGATCGAGGAGAGGATGCGCGGGTCGATGTTGCCGCCCGACAGGATCAGCCCGACCTTGCGACCACGGAAGCGGTCAGGCGAGACCAGCAGTGCGGCGAGGCCGGCGCCGGCGGCGCCCTCGGCCATGGTCTTCTGCTGCGTCAGATAGAGGTTCACGGCGCGCTCGACGTCCATCTCGTCGACCAGCAGCAGGTCGTCGAGGAGCCGCCGCGCGATCTCCAGCGTGATCCGGCCGGCGCGCTTGACGGCGATGCCTTCGGCCAGCGTCGTGCCGCCGGCATGGATCGGCAGATCGCGCAGCTCGGCCCACATCGAGGGATAGGAGCGGGTCTCCACCCCGATCAGCTCGATGCGCGGCGACAGCGCCTTGGCCGCCACCGCGATACCGCCGAGCATGCCGCCGCCGCCGACCGGCACGACGATCGCGTCGAGGCTCGGCAGATCCTCCAGCATCTCGAGCGCGATGGTGCCCTGGCCGCGGATGACGTCGAAGTCGTCGTAGGGGTGGACGAAGGTCAGACCGTCACGTGTCGCCAGCCTCGCCGCCTCGATCTCGGCCTCGGCGACGGTCTCGCCGGAGAGCACGACATGGGCGCCGAAGGCCCGCGTCGCCGTCACCTTCACGTGCGGCGTCGTCTCGGGCATGACGATGGTCGAGGGGATGCCGAGCCGGGTCGAATGGTAGGCGACGGCCTGGGCGTGGTTGCCGGCCGACATGGCGATGACGCCGGCGGCGCGCTCGGCGTCGGTCAGCGACAGCAGCTTGGTCAGCGCGCCGCGTTCCTTGAAGGCGTTGGTGACCTGCAGGTTCTCGTATTTGACCCAGACCTCGGCGCCGGTGAGGCGGGAGAGCCGCGGTGCCGGCAGGAAGGGTGTGCGCATGACCTGCCCGGCGATCAGCCGCGCGGCGTCGCGCACGTCGTCGAGGGTCGGCAGGCGGAGAGCATCGGGGGCATTCATCGGCGCGGCCTTCGGCTGAGGAGAGCCGAAAGGTCTAGCCGATCGAGGCGAGCGTGGCGAGACGTCAGATCTCGCGGAAGGCGGCCAGGCCTGCGCCCCGCGGGACGGACGCCCCCCCTCCCATCAGGGGAGGGGTCGGGGGTGGGGTGAAAGGATAGCCGCTTCGCGCGAGCCGCTCGTTCTCTGCGCGACCGAACCGCAGAACCCCACCCGCCTCGCAATGCTCGGCACCCTCCCCTGAGGGGAGGGCGAAGCCGCGGCACCGCCGAGAGACGAGCCGGACGTCAGATCTCGCCCTTGCCGAGGACGATCGACAGGTTGAGACCGCCGAAGGCGAAGGAGTTCTTGATCGCCACGTCGATCTTGGCGGGGCGCGGGCCTTCGGTGACGGCGTCGATCGGGCACTCCGGATCGGGTTCGACGAAGTTCAGCGTCGGCGGCAGGATGCCGTGGTTGAGCGCGGCGAGGGTGGCGATCGTCTCGATCGCACCGGCGGCGCCCATGGCGTGACCGACCTGCGACTTGGTCGCCGAGATCGGCGGACAGGCCGGGCCGAAGACGTCGACGCAGGCGGCGGCCTCGCACTTGTCGTTGAACTGGGTGCCGGTGCCGTGGGCGTTGATCCAGCCGACCTGCGTGGTGTCGACGCCGGCATCGATGAGGCCGGCGCGGATGGCGGCCTTCATGCCTTCCGGATCGGGGGCGACGAGATCGCCGGCATCCGACGACATGCCCGAGCCGAGCCAGCGGCCGAGCACCGGCTTCTTGCGGGCGGCCGCACGGCCGGCGCGCTCGATGACGATGACGCCGGCACCTTCGCCCATGATCAGGCCCTTGCGGCCGAGCGAGAAGGGACGGCAGGTGTCGGCGGAGACGACGCGCAGCGCCTCCCAGGCGCGCAAGAGGCCGATCTCGAAGCAGCTGTCGGTGCCGCCGACGATCGCCACGTCGATGATGCCGGCGCGGATCAGGCCCTCGCCGACGATCATCGCGTGGCCGGCCGAGGCGCAGGCCGAGGTGACGCCGAAGACCGGGCCCTTGGCACAGAGCTCGCGGGCGATGCGCGAGGCGGGCGCCGAGCCCATGATCTGCGGGATGGTGAAGGGCGAGGGTTTGCCGCCGTCGATGAAGATCTTGCGGAAGGCGCGCGCGGTGGCGTCGATGCCGGTGTTGGCGGTGCCGATCACCACACCCACACGATGCGGCTGCGGCGGGTCGACGTCGAGCCCGGCTTCCTTCCATGCCTGACGAGCGGCGACCGCGGCCATCTGGGTGTAGCGGTCGATGTGGCCCTGGACCTTGTCCTCGAAGTGTTCCGAAGGGTCGAAGTCGCGCACCGGCGCGCCCTTGGTGAACTTCAGGCCGGGCAGGATGTCGGTGATGTCGCCGATGCCCGAGCCGCCCGAGAGCAGGGCCTTCTCGAAGGCCTCGATCGAGGAGCCGAGGGAGGAGACGACACCGCGCCCGGTGATTTCGGTCTTGGAGGACGACATCGACAACCTCTTCGGCACAACGGATGCGGAGAGGCGCGCCGCGAATCGTGGTTCGGGCGCGCCGCTTTTTGTTTCCGCCGCATGGCCGGTAGCACGATCGGAGCCCGCTGTTAACCCGGGCAATCCGGCTTATTCGCCGGCCATTGGTCCATTCAGCGGGTGCCGCGCAGAAATTCCACGATGCCGGAGAAGTCGCGGCCGGCGTTGCCCTGGTCGACGTACAACCGATAGAGCTGCGCCGCCTCGGCACCGAGCGGCGTCGCCTGACCGGCGGCGGAGGCGACGTCCTGGGCGAGCTTCAGGTCCTTGAGCATCATCGCAGCCGCGAAACCGGGGGCATAGCCGCGGTTGGCGGGGCTCGTCGGCACCGGACCGGGCACCGGACAATAGCTGGTCAGCGACCAGCACTGGCCGGACGAGGTGGAGGCGATGTCGAACAGTTTCTGCGCCTCGAGGCCGAGCTTCTCGGCGAGCGCGAAGGCCTCGCAGACCGCGACCATCGAGATGCCGAGCACCATGTTGTTGCAGATCTTGGCGGCCTGACCGGCACCGGCGTCGCCGGCATGGACGATGGTCTTGCCCATCGCCTTCAGGATCGGCTCGGCGCGGGCGAAGGCGCCCACCGAACCGCCGACCATGAAGGTCAGCGTGCCGGCCGCGGCACCGCCGACGCCGCCCGACACCGGCGCGTCGACCATGTCGAAGCCGCGGCCGGCGGCGAGGCCGGCGACCTTGCGGGCGCTCTCGACGTGGATGGTCGAGCTGTCGATGAAGAGGCATCCGGCACGGGCATGAGCGAAGACACCCTCCGCCTCGCCGTAGACGGCCTCGACGTGACGGCCTTCCGGCAGCATCGACACCACCACCTCGGCCTCGGCGACGGAGCCGGCGAGCGACTCGCCCGCCTTGCCGCCGGCCTCGACGAGCCGGGCGAGCTGATCGCCCGAGAGGTCGAGACCCGTCACCTCGTGACCGGCGCGGACGAGATTGGTGGCCATCGGCAGACCCATGTTGCCGAGGCCGATGAAGACGATCTTCGCCATGACTTCCTCCCTTGGCGCCTTCGGCGCGTCTTGTCTCGCGCCGCGTCGAGGCGGCGCCGATCGGTACGGATGCCGGGCCGGCTCACTCGGGGCGGCGGCGACGGCGCAGCCCTTCCTCGCGGTCGGCGCGTTCCGACAGGAAGAAGAGCAGGAGATAGACGGCGATCGTGCCGAGCTGGAGCAGCGTCCAGGGCAGATCCCAGTCGAAGATGCCGGCATAGGCGGTGTGGATGATGATCCGCGCGAAGGTCGCCACCAGCCAGGTCGCGGTGCCCCAGGTCGAGCCCAGCCACAGGCCGACCGCGGCGATCGGATCGACACCGGCGAAGAAGAAGGCGGCGCCCTGACGTGGCAGGATCGCACGGGTCGTGGTGCCGCCGATCGGCGGAACGATGCCGATCAGCGCTGCCCATTCCCACAGCGCCCACAGGAGGTGACAGACCGAGACGACGCGGAGATAGGCCGTCAGCACGAAGCGCCAACGCACCGCCGGGCGATCCTCCACCCAGGCGCGGGTCGATGCCGATGCCGCCGTCGTCTCGATCCGGGCCATGATGCCTGCCTCTCCTTCACGGGCGGACGCGATCGCCGTCCGCCCTGCGTTCAAGCGCCGAAGACGAGATCGCCGTCGGCCGGTACGGTTTCGAAATGCGCCGCGATCGTGGCCGCGTCGAGATCGGCGAGCGTCGCCGGAACCCAACGGGCCGCGTTGTCGCGATCGATCAGGACCGACCGCACGCCCTCGTAGAAGTCGTGGCCCCCGAGGATGTGCGAGACGATGCGATATTCGATGCGCATGCACTCTTCGAAGGAGAGAGAACCGCCGATCCGCACCTGGTGCAAGGCGATCGCCACCGAGGTCGGAGATTTCGCGGAAATCAGCGCCGCGGTCTCCTGCGCCCAGGCGGCGTTCGCGCCGGTCTCGGCGGAAAGCCCCGCGAGAATCGCCTTGGCGTCGTCGCCGGCGAAGAGCCGGTCGATGTCGGCACGCAGTTGCCCGAGCGGCGCCTCGCCGGGGTCGGTGTCGAAGGCGTCGAGCACGGCCTGCGGATGATCGGCGGCACAGAGCGCCTCGGTCAGCTCGGCGAAGCGCACGGTCGGCACGGTGTGGGAGAGGAAGCCGACATGGCGGCAATCGGCCCATTTGATCCGCGCGCCCGACATGGCGAGATAGGCGCCCGTCCCGCCCGGGAAGCGGGAGAGCATGTGCGTGCCGCCGACGTCCGGGAAGAAGCCGATCGAGACCTCCGGCATGGCGAAGAGCGTCTTCTCCGAGCCGACGCGGTAGGGCGCATGCGCCGAGAGCCCGACGCCGCCGCCCATGCAGATGCCGTCGATCAGCGAGGTGAAGGGCTTGGGGTAGCGATGGATCTGCCGGTTCAGCCGATACTCGTCGCGGAAGAAGGTGGTCAGCCCGGCCTCGCCGGCGCGGCCCATGTCGTGGATGCGGCGGATGTCGCCGCCGGCGCAGAAGGCCTTCTCCGAGGTCGAGGCGAGGATCACGTGGGCGACGCGCGCGTCCGTCGCCCAGGCGTCGAGCCGGGCGGCGATCGCCGTCACCATCGGCAGGGTGAGGGCGTTCAGCGCCTTCGGGCGATCGAGCAGGATCACGCCGGCCCGGCCGCGGACCTCGAAACGGACGTCTTCGATGGAATGGTCGGACATCGCGGGAGCGTTCCTCAAACCTGCCGGCACTCGGTCCGGCTCTCTTTCTCTGTTCGGCTTCACCCTGAGGTGCCCGGCGCAGCCGGGCCTCGAAGGGCGAAGTCGTCGACGGGCTTTGCCTCTCGGCCCTTCGCCCTTCGAGGCTCGCGTTGCTCGCACCTCAGGATGAAGGGCCTTCGCACGACTGCAGAAGCTCGAATTTCGTCGGTCGGATCTCGTTCCTCACTCGTCGATCAGCATGCGGGAGACGATCAGGCGCATGACCTCGTTGGTGCCCTCGAGGATGCGGTGGACGCGGGTGTCGCGGGCGAAGCGCTCGATCTCGTAGTCGGCGAGATAGCCGTAGCCGCCGTGGAGCTGCAAGGCCTCGTCGACGATCTTCCAGCCGGTGTCGGTGGCGAAACGCTTGGCCATGGCGCAGGCGTTGGTCACCGCCGGATCGGCCTTCTTCGGGTCCTTGCCGTCGAGCATCCAGGCGGCGCGATGGAGCATCAGACGGGCCGCCTCGAGCTCCGTCGCCATGTCGGCGAGGCGGAAGCGCAGGGCCTGGAAGTCGGAGAGCGGCTTGCCGAACTGGCGGCGTTCCTTGACGTAGGCGACCGACCGGTCGAGGCACTCGGCCGCCGCGCCGAGCGAGCAGGCGGCGATGTTGAGACGGCCGCCGTCGAGCCCGGCCATGGCGATGGCGAAGCCCTCGCCCTCGGCACCGATGCGGTTTCCAACCGGCACGCGGCAATTCTCGAAGATCACGGCCGACGTCGGCTGGCTCTTCCAGCCCATCTTCTTCTCCTGCGCGCCGAAGGAGAGGCCGGGCGTGCCCTTCTCGACGACGATCGCCGAGATGCCCTTCGGGCCGGGGCCGCCGGTGCGGGCCATCACCACGTAGAGATCGGAGACCGAGCCGCCGGAGATGAAGGCCTTGGAGCCGTCGAGGACGTAAGTGTCGCCGTCGCGCACCGCCTTCGTCGTCAGGCTCGCCGCATCCGAACCGGCATTGGGCTCGGTCAGGCAGTAGCTGGCGACGAGCTCCATGGTGGCGAGGCGGGGGAGCCACTTCTCGCGGTTCTCGGCGCTGCCCCACTTGTCGATCATCCAGGCCGCCATGTTGTGGATCGACAGGAAGGCCGAAGTGGAGGTGCAGCCGCGCGACAGTTCCTCGAAGATCACCGCGGCGTCGAGCCGGCCGAGGCCGGAGCCGCCGACGTCGTCGCCGACGTAGATGGCGCCGAGGCCGAGGGCGGCGGCGGCGCGCAGCGTCTCGATCGGAAAGATCGAGCCCTCGTCCCACTCCCGCGCATGGGGCGCGAACTCGGCACGGGCGAAGGCCGCGGCCATGTCGCGGAACGCACGGGTTTCCTCGGAAAAGGCGAAGTCCATGGCGTTTCTCCCGCGCGCCGGCGGTGGCGCCTCTCGGGGGCGGCCTTCGTGCACCGGCGGTCTCGTTGCCTTCAGCGTTAGTGAGCATATCCGCACGGGTCAATCGCAGGAGGGGCGGGTAGCCATGAGGATTTTCGCACGCCCCTTGTGGCGGGCCGCGACACCCCCCATCTTCGGCGACGTCGCCCGAACGAGGCCCGAGCCATGCAGCCGATCCGCGAAGTCAACATCCGCCACCTGTTCGATCCGGCGCTGGAGCCCGATCTGTTCCAGGACGTCCTGCGCCGTCGCGCGATCGCCTATCTGTTCGATCTCTTCGCGATCTGCCTGTTGACGGGCCTCGCCTGGATCGTCGTCGCCTTCCTCGGGTTGGCGACCTTCGGCCTCGCCTGGCTGCTCTTCCCGGCGCTCTTCCCGGTGATCGGCGTGCTCTACACGATCTCCTCGCTCGGCGGGCCGACCAGCGCCACGCCCGGCATGCGCGCCATGGGTCTCGCCATGCGCCACGCCGACGGCCGCCGCCCCGACACGCTGACGGCGCTGATGCACGTGGTGATCTTCTACGCGCTCTCGGTCACACTGACGCCGCTCGTCCATCTCGTCGGCCTCTTCACCGAGCGCCGCCAGCTGATCCAGGATCTGGTGATCGGCGTCCTGGTGATGGACGCCCGCGTCCTCTACTTCACCGGCCGCTGAGGCTGCCCCTCGCCTCTCCCGCCAGCTCCGCCGCCGATTGCACGGCGAACGCGCATCCGCCCTCTTCTCGGCGGCGGGCGAGCGCGCTATCGTTTCACGGGGACGGCCTCGACGGGTTCGAGGCGTGGGACGCGCGGACGATCGTCGGCGCGCCCCGACAGGCAGGGCATCGTGGGGCTTCCCCGCGGTTCGAACCGGGAGGCGAGATGACGCAGCATCCGCTCGATGCACCGCAGTTCTATCTGACGGCGCCGGCGCCCTGCCCCTATCTGCCCGACCGGTTGGAACGCAAGGTCTTCACCCACCTCGTCGGCCTGCGTGCTCCCGGGCTCAACGACGTGTTGACGCAGGGCGGCTTCCGCCGCTCGCAGAACATCGCCTATCGCCCGGCCTGCGACGGCTGCCGCGCCTGCGTCTCGGTGCGCATCGACGTCGAGAAGTTCCTGTGGACCCGCGGTTTCCGCCGGGCGCTCAAGACCAATGCCGACATGATCGGTTCGGAACAGGGCGCCCTGCCCTCGTCCGAACAGTATGCCCTCTTCCGCGACTATCTCGACGCCCGCCACGCCGACGGCGGCATGGTCGACATGACGGTGATCGACTTCTCGATGATGATCGAGGACACCCACGTCGACACGATGGTGGTCGAGTACCGCCGCCACGGGCCGGACACGGCGATCACCGGCCGCGGCCAGGGTCCGCTCGTCGCCGTGGCGCTGACCGACGTGCTCGCCGACGGGCTGTCGATGGTCTACTCGTTCTACGACCCGGCGCTCGAGGCGCGCGGGCTCGGCACCTTCATGATCCTCGACCACGTCAAGCGGGCGGCGAAGCGCGGCCTGCCGTGGGTCTATCTCGGCTACTGGGTCGATGGCTCGCGCAAGATGGACTACAAGCGCCGCTACCTGCCGCAGGAGCACCTCGGCCCCGACGGCTGGGAACGCCACGAGGCGCCGCTGGAGCGGTGAGGCGCAGGGCGGGCCGAAGCATCGCGCACGGCATCAGACCGGTGAACGGCAGAACGCCGCCCCGCCTCAGCGGTTGCCGCCGGGCAGGAAACGGCCGATCAGGCCGTCGCGGAACCAGTCGGCGACGCCGGGACGGCGACGCGGCGGGACGGGCTGGAGGCGGGCGGCATATTCGCGCCGGAGGTCGGCGGGAACGGCGGCGCATTCGAACTGGATCATCGCGTCGACGTCGCCGCGGGCGACGAACTTGCGGTCGCCGCGCAGCAGCACGACGAAGAGGCGCTTGTCGCGCTCGCCGGCGCGGGTCGCGTCGCGGCCGCCGTCGCCGGCCTCCGCCGCGCCGACCACCTCGCTCTCGAGGAACAGGTCCTCGAGCTGGCCGTCGGCGGAGCGCAGGCGCAGGAAGGCCCGCCCCGCATCCGAATAACGGATCCGCGTCGTCTCGCGTTCGAAGTCGCCGGAAAGAATCTCGATCGTCGCCATCGGACAGCCCCCCCACGCCCGGATGTCTCCGGTCGCGTCCGTACTCGGCAATCGACGCCCCCACCCCGAGCGCCGGCATCGGGCGAGCCCCCGAAGCCTTCGAAAGATTAGCCATAGGTCGAAGGCGACGCAAGCCCGCGCACAATACGTGCACCGCTACCGAAGGGTGTTGTCCACCGTCGCGATGCGCACGCGCCGGACGACGAGAAATGTCAGGGAATCCGCGGCGAAAACGCAAGGAGCCGCCCGAAGGCGGCTCCCGATGCGAAAGGTCGGAACGGACGGTCTCCCGATCAGGAGAACCAGCCCTTGACCGTCGACCAGACCGACTTGGAGGGCGCCGGTTCGCCGTCCGGGCCGGCGGCTTCGCCGGTCGGGGTCGAGCCGGCCGGGGCTTCCGAGGCGGCGACGGCGGCCGTGGTCACCACGCCGGCGAAGGCGGAGATCTTGGCGAGCGTCGCCGGGCCGGCGAAGCCGTCGGCGTCGAGGCCGTTCTTCTCCTGGAAGGCGACCACCGCGGCCTTGGTGCCGGGGCCGAACTTGCCGTCGGCGCCGATGCCGAGGGCGGTCTGCAGCTTCTTCACCGCCTCGCCCTTGGCGCCCGGTCCGAGCAGGACGAGTTCCGGCAGGCCGATGGCGAGGAACGTGTCGGGACCGGCGATGCCGTCGGCGGCGAGGCCCTTGGCGGCCTGGAAGTCCTTCAGCGCCTTCTCGGTGCCGGGACCGAACTCGCCATCGGCGGTGACGCCGAGCTTGGCCTGGAGGATCTTCACCGGCTCGCCGGAAACGCCCTTGCGCAGATAAGACATGTGCTCATACCCCTGTTCGATGCGCCGTTCACGGCGTCGTTTCGAAACCCCGTCGCGTCGTCGGCGATCCACCCGACCGACGTTCGGCGACGTGCCATCTTATCGCAACGTCATGTGACCACCAGACGTCGCGTCAGCGTTCCCGTTCTTTTTCGGAAACGAGCACTCTTCTGGACGCGGGCGAGACGAAATGCGCGTTCGACCGGCGGATCAGGCGTTGTCGAAGCGGTTGGTCTTGGGGAAGCCGGGCGGCGGCAGGCGACCGGCGTCGCCGCGGTTGCCGGTCCAGTCGGCGAGTTCGGTCAAGGACCGCACGTACTGCCGACCGGCGCTGTCGGTCCAAGTGAGCCCCTCTGTGCCAGCGAAGCACTTGAGGCTGGCGATGCCGCCGTCCTTGTACTTCTGCAGGCGGACGCCCGAACCGCGCGTCATCTCCGGCACCTGCGCGAGCGGGAAGACGAGCAGCTTGCGATTGTCGCCGATGACGGCGACGTGGGTCGCGGCCTCGGCCACCTCGACGCAGAGACGCGCCTCGTCGCCGGTCGCGACGTTGAGGATCTGCTTGCCCTTGCGGGTCTGGGCCATGACCTCGCTCTCGGCGATGACGAAGCCGCGGCCGGACTTCGTGGCCATCAGCAACTTGCGGCCGGGGACGTGGACGAAGACGTCGAGCACGTCCTGATCCTGGTCCATGTCGCACTGCAGACGGATCGGCTCGCCGTGGCCACGGCCGCCGGGCAGCTTCGAGGCGTCGAGCGTGAAGAAGCGGCCGCCGGTCGAGAAGACGATCAGCTTGTCGGTCGTCTCGGCCTTGAAGGCGATGCGGAGCTTGTCGCCCTGCTTGAACTCGAGCCGCGAGAGGTCGTCGATGTGGCCCTTGAGGGTGCGCACCCAGCCCTTCTCGGAGACGACGACGGTGATCGGCTCGCGCTCGATCATCGCCATCTCGACCGCCGCCGTGTCGTGCTCGGGGGCGTCGGCGAAGGTGGTGCGGCGCTTGCCGAGCGCGGTCTCGGGGCCGTATTTGGCGGCGATGCGGCGGATGCCCATCGCCACGATCTTCCACTGCTTGTCGTCGGAGGCGAGCAGCGCGCGGATCTGCTCGGCTTCCTTGGTCAGCGCCTCGTGCTCCTTGCGGATCTCGAATTCCTCGAGCTTGCGCAGGTTCTTCAGGCGCATGTCGAGGATCGCCTGAGCCTGCACGTCGTTGATGGAGAAGCGCTCCATCATGACCTGCTTGGGCTCGTCCTCGGTGCGGATGATGTGGATGACCTCGTCGAGGTTCAGGTAGGCGACGAGCAGACCGCCGAGGATCTCCAGCCGCTTCTCGATCTGGGCGAGGCGATGCGACGAGCGGCGGACCAGCACGTCCTTCTGGTGGTCGAGCCACTGGACGAGCACGTCCTTCAGCCCGAGCACGTTGGGGATCGTGCCCTGCGACAGCACGTTCATGTTGAGCGAGATGCGGCTCTCGAGCTCGGTGAGCTTGAAGAGGCTCTCCATCAGCAGCTCGGGGTCGACGTTGCGGCTCTTGGGCACCAGGACGATGCGGACGTCCTCGGTGCTCTCGTCGCGCACGTCCTCGAGCAGCGGCACCTTCTTCTCGTTGATCAGATCGGCGAGCTTCTCGATCAGGCGGCTCTTGGCGACCTGATAGGGGATCTCGGTCACGACCACCTGCCAGGTGCCGCGGCCCTGGTCCTCGACCTCCCAGCGGGCCCGCACGCGGAAACCGCCGCGGCCGGTGCGATAGCTCTCGAGGATCGAGGACTTCGATTCGACGATGATGCCGCCGGTCGGGAAGTCGGGACCCTGGACCACGTCGACCAGTTCGCGCACGCCGGTCTCGGGGTTCTCGATCAGCTTCAGCGCGGCCTGACAGATCTCGAAGGCGTTGTGCGGCGGGATCGAGGTCGCCATGCCGACGGCGATGCCGTTCGAGCCGTTGGCGAGAAGATTGGGGAAGGCGCCGGGCAGGACCGCGGGCTCTTCTTCCGATCCGTCGTAGTTGGGGCGGAAGTCGACGGCGTCCTCGTCGAGGCCCTCGAGGATCAGCACCGCGACGTCGGTCAGGCGCGCTTCGGTGTAACGCATCGCGGCCGGATTATCGCCGTCGATGTTGCCGAAGTTGCCCTGGCCGTCGACCAGCGGATAGCGCTGGGCGAAGTCCTGGGCCAGGCGCACCATGGCGTCGTATACCGCCTGATCGCCGTGCGGGTGATACTTGCCGATGACGTCGCCGACGACGCGGGCGCATTTTTTGAAGGCCGAGGACGGGTCGAGCCTGAGCTCGCGCATGGCGAAGAGCAGGCGGCGATGGACCGGCTTCAGGCCGTCGCGCACGTCGGGCAGCGCCCTGTGCATGATGGTCGACAGCGCATAGGCGAGGTAGCGCTCTTCGAGCGCCTCGCGCAGGTTGACCGGCAGCACCTCGCCGCCCGGTCCCGGTCCGTCATCGTCGCCATCGCCCGAGGGCGGAATCACGCGCTTTCCCATGGGAGGAGCTAGCCCGAAGGGAGGGGAAGGGGCAAGCCTCGTTCTCGATTTTCCCCATTTCGCGCCGCCGCGCCGCTCCGCACGAACACCGATGGCAGCGTTCCGACTGGAAGGAGGAGAGACGAACGTCGATAACCAGCGGGTAGAATGTCGATCGAGCGGGCCTCGAATCGCCGCCCGCCGGTCGAGGGGGGCAGAGCAATGGTCTTCGAGTTCGTCGCCGCGATGCCGGCCGTCGCCAAGGCGGTGCTGGCGTTGTCCATCATCGGCACCGCCGGTCTCTTCATCGGACGACTGAACTTCCGCGGGGCCGGTCTCGGCATCGGCGGCGTGCTCTTCGCCGGCCTCGTGGTCGGTGACGTGTTCAAGCGCTTCGGCCTCCATCTCGAGACGGAGGTGCTCGATTTCGTCCGCGAATTCGGCCTGATCCTGTTCGTCTACACGATCGGTATCCAGGTCGGTCCGGGCTTCTTCACGGCGTTGAAGAAGTCGGGCCTCAAGCTCAACCTGATCGCCGCCTCGATCGTCGTCCTCGGTGCCGTCACCGCCTCGGTGATCCACGTCGTGGGCGGCGTGCCGTTGCCGGCGATCCTCGGCATCATGTCGGGCGCCGTCACCAACACGCCGTCGCTCGGCGCCGGACAGCAGGTGCTGGCGGAAATGGGCATGTCGACCAAGGACGTCGGCATGCTGGGGCTCGGCTATGCGGTGGCCTATCCCTTCGGCATCGTCGGCATCCTGATCACCATGATGACGGTGCGCGCCGTCTTCCGCATCGACCCCGACCGCGCGGCGGCCGAGTTCGACGCCCGGCGCAAGCAGGAAGTCGCCGAGATCGAGACGCTCGACGTCGTCGTCACCAAGCCCGACCTCGCCGGCCACACGCTGGTGCAGCTGCCCGGGCTGGAGAGCGGCGCGGTCGTCGCCTCACGGCTGCTGCGCGGCGGGCATCTCCGGGTGCCGCACGACACGACCTGGGTCGAGATCGGCGACGTGCTGCATCTCGTCGGCCCGCGCGAGAAGCTCGGCGCGGTCGCCGAGGCAATCGGCGAGGTCCATGACACGCCGCTCACCACCAAGGGCACGGAACTGACCTGGGAGCGCATCGTCGTCACCTCCGACCACGTGCTCGGCCATTCGATCGCGGCGCTGAACCTCGAGGGCCGTTTCGACGTGCGCATCTCGCGCGTCGTGCGCACCGGTGTCGAGCTGGTCGCCCCGCCGGCGCTCCGGCTCGAGTTCGGCGACATCCTCAACGTCATCGGCCGGCGCGAGGACCTCGAGAAGGTCGCCGGCTTCGTCGGCAATTCCGAGCAGCGGCTGAAGGAGTTCGACCCGATCCCGATGTTCATCGGCATCGCGCTGGGCATCGCGCTCGGCTCGATCGACCTGTCCTTCGGCACGCTGTCGAGCGTGCCGGTGAAGCTCGGCATGGCCGGCGGCCCGCTGCTCGCGGCGATCATCCTGTCGCGCATCGGCCACGTCGGCCATCTCGTCTGGTTCATGCCGCCGATCGCCAACCACGCGCTGCGCGAACTCGGCATCGTGCTGTTCCTCGCCGTCGTCGGCTTCAAGTCGGGGGCGAACTTCCTCGACACGCTGATCCACGGCGACGGCATCGCCTGGGTCGGCTGGGGCGCGGTGATCACGCTGGTACCGCTGCTGATCGTCGGCATCCTGGCCAAGGCGATCCTGAAGGTCGACTATCTGACGCTGTGCGGCCTGCTCTCCGGCTCGATGACCGACCCGCCGGCGCTCGCCTTCGCCAACGCCATGGCGCGGAACTCCGAGGCTCAGTCGCTCGCCTATGCCACGGTCTATCCGCTGGTGATGGGCCTGCGCATCCTGTCACCGCAGATCATGGCGCTGATCCTCGTGGGCATGGGAGTTCCCTGAGGTCACTTCGTACTTTGGACCGCTTTTCGGACATCGAGGGCGCCTTCGGGCGCCCTTTTCCGTCTCCGCCCGACGTCGTAAGGCGTGATGCCGATTGGCGCGGCGCCACTTCGTAGGCATTCTCGACGAAACAGAGATTCGCACGCGAGGCACGATGGATCCCGTTTCCGCCCCGGTCCCGATCGCCGATCCGATCGCGGCCCCGTCGATGGACGATCTCGGGACGCCGCTGTGGATCTACGACTTCGACGCGGCGCGGGTGGTCTGGGCCAACGCCGCCGGTCTGCGCCTGTGGCGGGCGGCATCCTGCGCGGCGCTGGCGGCACGCGACCTGCGTGCCGACATGACGCCGTCGATCGAGGCGCGGCTGCTGCAGTTCCGCGACGACTTCCTGCGCGGCGCCGGGCGCCAGTCGGAGACCTGGACGCTCTATCCCGACGGACGGCCGACGACGCTGCGCGTCGTCTTCTCGGGCCACCGCCTCGCCGACGGCCGCATGGCGATGCTGTGCGAGGGGCGGGCGGAACTCTCCGAGACGCCGGAGCGCATCCGTTCGGCGGAGGCGCTGCTGCACACGCCGGTGATGATCACGCTGCACGATCCGAACGGCCTGCCGCTCTATCGCAATCCGGCGGCGCGGCATTCGCGGGCGAGCGCCGAAGCACGCTTCGCCGAGCGCTTCGTCGACCCGGCCGACCATGCCGCGCTGATGGAGGCGATCGCCGCGCACGGCCACGGCATGACGGTGGCCAAGGTCGCGACCGCCCGCGGGACGCGCTGGCACGAGATCTCGGCCCGGATCTGCCACGACGCGGTCGACGGCTCGCCCGCCCTGCTCGTCACCGAGACCGACGTCACCGCCCACAAGACCGCCGAGATCCGCATCCGCTATCTCGCCGAGCACGACACGCTGACGGGGCTTCCCAACCGCTCCGGCCTGCGCGACGAACTCGCCCGCCGGATCGCCGCGGCGGCGGAGGCGCCCGACTCGCTCGCCGTCCTCTTCGTCGATCTCGACCGCTTCAAGACGATCAACGACTCGCTCGGCCATTCGACCGGCGACGGCATTCTCGTCCAGGCGGCGGAACGACTGATCGACGCCGTCGGCACGCGCGGCTTCGTCGCCCGCTTCGGCGGCGACGAGTTCCTCGTCGGCCTCGATCTCGGCGGCAACGACGGTGCGGCGAGCGACATGGCCGGCCGCATCCTCGCCGCGCTCGAGCGGCCGATGCGGGTCGGACCGCGGGAGCTCGCGGTCTCCGCCTCGATCGGCATCGCCGTGCATCCGCGCGACGGCGGCGACGTCGACACGCTGGTGCGCCATGCCGACGTCGCCATGTATGCCGCCAAGGAGCACGGCGCCGGACGCTCTGCGGTCTTCGACCCGGCGATGATGGTCGACGTCGAGCAGCTGCTGCACTACGAGACGCAGCTCCGCCGGGCGCTCGATCAGGGCGAGTTCGAAGTGTGGTGGCAGCCGCGGCTGTCGATCGCCACGGGCCGCATCGCCGGCGCCGAGGCGCTCTTGCGCTGGCATCATCCGACGCAGGGGCTGGTGATGCCCGGCGCCTTCATTCCCGTCGCCGAGCGGACCGGGCTGATCGACAAGATCGGCGCCTGCGTGCTGCGCGAGGCGGCGTTGCAGCAGCGGGCCTGGGCGGACGCCGGCCACGATCTCACCGTCTCGGTCAATCTCTCGGCCCGCCAGTTCCGCGATCCGGCCCTGCCGCGCATGGTCGAGGAGGTGCTGCGCGAGGCCGGCTGTTCGGCCAAACGGCTGCAGCTCGAGATCACCGAGTCGCTGCTGATCGGCGACTGCCGCACCTCGGCCGCCAATCTCGACGCGCTCGCGGCACTCGGCCTGTCGATCGCCATCGACGACTTCGGCACCGGCTATTCCAACCTCGCGACGCTGCAGCGCCACCCGATCGACACGCTGAAGATCGACCGTTCCTTCGTCGCCACGCTGGAGACGCGACCGGCGCTGGCCGAGCTGATCATCGGCATGTGCCGGCTGCTCGACATGCAGATCGTCGCCGAAGGCGTCGAGACCGAGGAGCAACTGGCCTGGCTCGAGGCGCGCAACTGCCACGAATACCAGGGCTATCTCTTCAGCCCGGCGATCCCGGCCGACGACTTCGACAACCTGCTGCGCCGTCAGGACGAGTTGCTCGCCGCGCCGCGAACCGACGACGGGCGATCGCCGCTGTGGGATCTGGTGCCGCTCGTGCGTCGCGACGGCGATCTCGAATGGCAGGCGCCGGGCGAGGCGCCCAAGGTGCGCCGGCTGGCGATCGCCGGCGCCGTCGAGGCCTTCGTGCGACGCGAACAGCGCTGAACCCGTGATCAGTCCCCGAGAGCACGCCACAGCGCCGCGAGGAAGCCGTCGCGGGTGGCGGGCGGGGTGATGCCGCGCGTCTCCCAGACGTGGCGGGCGAGGAAGTGGCGAGCGAGTTCGAAGGCGGCGCGCAGCTCGGGCGTCGCGACGCTCCCCCAGGTCGCCGGATCGTCGGCATCGGCGACGGCGAGGAAGCCCGGCAGCGGCAAGAGCCGATCGGCCCAGCGGGCGCCGGCGATGCGCCCGGCGGCACGCCCCGTCTTGGGGCTGACCCAGGCGAGATCGGCGACGTCGGCGCCCTCGCCGGTCAGCGCACATTCCGAGAGATCGAGGCCGAAGCCGAGCGCCTCGACGATCGCCAGTTCGAAACGCACCACCAGTTCGGCGGCGAGCCGCGGCCGGTCGAAGTGATCGAGGATCACCTCGAAATGCTCGAAGAGCTCGGGATGGGGGTCGCGCTCGGGCAGCAGGCGCAGGTGGGCGGCGAGGGTCTGGACGGCGTTGAGCGCCAGCGGATCGGCCATCAGCCCGGCGGCGCGGGCATCCGTCGATTCCACCGCGAAATGGCCGAGGTGTTCGTCGAGGCGGGCGCGCCAGACGACGTCGAGGCGGTTGCCGATCTGGAGGTGGGGCGCGTGGCGCCTGGAACGGCCGCCCTTGACGACGCCGAGATGGCGGCCGTGATCGCGGGTCATCAGCTCGACGAGCGCATCCGCCTCGCCCAGCCGCCGCGTCCCCAGAACCCGTCCGACGTCGCTCCACTCCATGGGCGCCCCGCCCTCTCGATGCTGCCGACGCGGTAGCGCCGCGCGAGCGCCGGCCGAATGCCCCCTGTTCGGCTTCACCCTGAGGTGCCCGACCGAAAGGCGGGCCTCGAAGGGCGAAGTCGCCGACGGGCTCTGCCACTCGGCCCTTCGCCCTTCGAGGCTCGGCTTCGCCGAGCACCTCAGGATGAAGGGCCTCTGCATGGAAGCTACTTCACGAAGAAACCAAGGCCGCCGGTGCCGGAGCCCGGCCCCCCTGTCAGTCCTTCGGCAGTTCCAGGCCCATCTGGCGATAGCGCTCGGGGTCGTCGGACCAGTTCTCGCGCACCTTGACGAAGAGGAAGAGGTGGATCTTCTGCTCCGCCGCGTCCTCGATGTCCTTGCGCGCCGCCATGGAGACGGCCTTGATCGTCTCACCCTTGTTGCCGATGACGATGCGCTTCTGGCTCTCGCGGGTGACGAAGATCGTCTGCTCGACGCGGACGGAACCGTCTTTCTGCTCCTTCCAGAGCTCGGTCTCGACCGTCGACTCGTAGGGCAGCTCGTCGTGGACGCGCAGGAACAGCTTCTCGCGGGTGATCTCGGAGGCGAGCTGGCGCATCGGCAGGTCGGAGATCTGATCCTCCGGATAGAGCCACGGCCCTTCCGGCATCTCGCCGGCGAGCCAGGCGAGCACGTCGGCGACGTGGTCGCCGGTCAGCGCCGAGACCATGAAGGTGCGCTCGAAGGGGATTCGTTCGTTGAGCGCGGCGGTCAGCGCCAGCAGCGCCTCGCGACGGACGAGATCGACCTTGTTGAGGATCAGCACCTTGCGATGGTTCATGCCGGCGAGGCGCTCGATCACCGCTTCGGCGGCCTCGTCGAGGCCCTTCTTGGCATCGATCAGGCAGCACACCAGATCGGCGTCGGCGGCGCCACCCCAGGCGGTCGTGACCATCGCCCGGTCGAGCCGGCGACGCGGGCGGAAGATGCCGGGCGTGTCGACGAAGATGACCTGGCTCGGGCCCTCGATGGCGATGCCGCGCACCAGGGCGCGCGTCGTCTGCACCTTGTGGGTGACGATCGACACCTTGGAGCCGACGAGAGAGTTCAACAACGTCGACTTGCCGGCGTTGGGCGCGCCGATCAGCGCGACGAAGCCGGCCCGGGTCGCGGTGGGCGCACCGGTTGCTTCGGTCTCGGCGCCGACGCCGCCGGTGGCGGTCGCATCAGGCTCGGTCATCGCTCTCGTCCTTCCACAATCCCTCGCGCACCAGCACGCGGGCGGCGGCGTTCTGTTCGGCTTCTCGCTTGGACCGGCCGGTGCCGATCAGGCCCTCGACCGGGCCGGTGATGTCGACGGCGATCTCGAAGCGGGGATCGTGGTCGGGTCCCGTGCGGGAGACCTGTCGATAGACCGGCGCCGAGAGGCCCCTGCCCTGCAGCCATTCCTGCAACGTCGTCTTGGCGTCGCGCAGAGGCCCGCGCGCCGCCTTCATCCGCTCGCACCAGTGCTTCTCGACGAAGGCGCGGGAGACGTCGAAGCCGGCGTCGAGATGGATCGCGGCGATCACCGCCTCCATCACGTCGGCGAGGATCGCCGCCTTGGTGCGTCCGCCCGACTGGGCCTCACCCGAGCCGAGCCGGACCGCCGCCCCGAGACCGAGGTCGCGGGCGACGTCGGCGCAGGTCTCGCGCTTGACCAGCGCGTTGAGGCGGCGGGCGAGTTCGCCCTCCTCCGCGTCGGGGAAACTCGCATAGACCATGCCGGCCACCGTCAGCGCCAGCACGCGATCGCCGAGAAACTCGAGACGCTGATAGCTGTCGCCGGCGATCTGCACGGCGCTGGTGTGGGTCAGGGCCCGCACGAGGAGATCGCGATCGGCGAAGCGGTGGCCGATCTTCTCCTCCACCGCCTCCAGAGAGACGTGCGTCTTCATCACAGCAGTCCGAAGAGGCGCTTCCAACGGACCTCCCACGGCCAGGTCCAGACCTGCCAGGCCTGCGCGCCCTCGTCGATCGAGAAGAACACGATGCGGGCCTTGCCGATCAGGTTCTCATAAGGGACGTAGCCGACCGCGTCGAGGAAGCGGCTGTCCTGGGAGTTGTCGCGGTTGTCGCCCATCATGAAATAGTGACCGGCGGGCACGACGTATTCGGGCGTGTTGTTCTGGAAGCCACTGTCCTCGCGCTTGAGGATGGTGTGGGTGACGCCGCCGGGCAGCGTCTCCAGATAGGCGCGGGTCTTGATCTTGACGCCGTAGAAGTCGTTCTCGACGAAGGGCTCGGTCGCCTCGACCTTCACCGGCTCGCCGTTGATGTGGAGCAGACCCTGCTTCACCTGGATGTGGTCACCGGGCAGGCCGATCACCCGCTTGATGTAGTCGGTGGCGTTGTCCTTGGGCAGCTTGAAGACGACGACGTCGCCGCGCTTGGGCTCGGAGCCCCAGATGCGGCCGGAGAAGTTCACACCGTCGAGCGGCCAGGGCAACGAGAAGCGCGAATAGCCGTAGCTGTACTTGGAGACGAAGAGATAGTCGCCGACCAGCAGCGTCGACTTCATCGATCCCGAGGGGATGTTGAAGGGCTGGAACAGCAGCGTGCGGACGACCAGCGCCAGCAGCAGGGCCTGCACCACCACCTTCACGGTTTCGCCCCAGGAATTCTCCGCCGCCGGCTTTTCGGTCACGCTCATCTCTCTCGTCTTTCCGCGCCGAAGGCGTGATAGCGCGCCGGGGGCCGGCACGCAAATGAATCAACCGGCCGTCCGTACGCCCGGACCCGCACCCGTCCCGGCGGTCGGCCAGTCTGCCGGCCAAGCCGAGATCACCACGAAGGCCTGGGCCAGCGGATGATCGTCGGTGATGGTGAGGTCGATCCTCGCGACGAATCCGGGCGGCGTCATGGCCGCGAGCCGTTCCGACGCGCGGCCGGAGAGGTTCATCGTCGGCCGGCCCGAGGGCTCGTTGACGACGCCCATCTCGGTCCAGGACACGCCCTGCGCGATGCCGGTGCCGAGCGCCTTGGCGCAGGCCTCCTTGGCGGCGAAGCGCTTGGCATAGCTCGCCGCACGGTTCTTGCGACCGTCCGACTTGCGCCGCTCGATCTCGGTGAAGCAGCGGTGGGTGAAGCGCTCGCCGAAGCGCTCGAGCGAATGCTCGATGCGGCGGATGTCGATCAGGTCCGAACCGATGCCGAGGATCATCCGGCCCTCCTCAGGCGCGCGCCGCGTCCATCAGCCGGCGCATCTCGCGCACCGAGGCCTCGAGGCCGACGAAGATCGCCTCGCCGATCAGGAAGTGGCCGATGTTGAGTTCGCGGATCTCGGACATGACGGCGATCGGCGTGACGTTGGCGAAGGTCAGACCGTGGCCGGCATGCACCTCGAGGCCCGCCTTCGCGCCGAAGGCGGCGGCGGCGGCGAGGCGCTCCCGTTCGGTCTCGGCTTCGGCCGCACGGCCCTCGTCGAGCAGGTCGCAGTACTTGCCGGTGTGGAGTTCGACCACCGGCGCGCCCATTTCGACCGCCGCCTCGAGCTGGCGCGGATCGGGCTCGACGAAGAGCGAGACGCGGATGCCGCGGTCGCGCAGGCGGGCGATCATCGGCGCCAGATGCGCACGGCCGCCGGCGGCGTCGAGGCCACCCTCGGTGGTGCGCTCGGCGCGGCGTTCGGGAACGATGCAGGCGGCGTGCGGGCCGTGGCGCAGGGCGATCTCGACCATCTCGTCGGTCGCCGCCATCTCGAGGTTCAGCGGCAGGGCGATCTCGGCCATCAGCCGCTCGATGTCGCTGTCACGGATGTGGCGACGATCCTCGCGCAGGTGCGCGGTGATGCCGTCGGCCCCGGCGGCGGCGGCCAGATGCGCGGCGCGCACCGGATCGGGCAGCAGCCCGCCGCGCGCGTTGCGGATGGTGGCGACGTGATCGATGTTCACCCCGAGACGGAGGGTGGCGGAGGATGCGGACTGCGACATCGACGGCTCCCGGCTCTGATTCACCACCGCCGATCGGAACCCGCGGGTACCGACACATAGGACCCCGCGACGTCGGGAACAAGACGGGGAGCGCAAGGCTCCTCCGTTGTCCCCCCGCCGGCCGTCAGATGTTGCGGCTGCCGGGCTTCACGGCGGGGAGCGCGGCCAGTTCCGGCGGCAGGGCGTCGGCCGGATAGGCCGGCACCTCGTATTCGGCCAGCGCCACCAGCGGCACGCCGCAGTCGGCCTTGCCGGCGGAACGGTCGATCAGGCAGGCCACCGCCACCACCTCGGCGCCGATGGCGGTGAGCGCCGCCACGGTCTCGCGCGAGGAGAGGCCGGTCGTCACGATGTCTTCGATGATGACGACGCGAGCGCCGGGCTTCAGTTCGAAGCGGCGCAGCCGCATCTCGCCGCCCTCGCGCTCGGTCCACACGGCGGGCACGCCGAGGTGACGGGCCGTCTCGTAGGCCGGGATGATGCCGCCCATCGCCGGGCCGACGACGGCGTCGAGCCGATCGATGCCGGCGGCGCGGATCTTCTCGGCGAGTGCCTTGCAGACGATCTCGGTCTTCTCGGGATACTGGAAGACGCGGGCCTTCTGGATGAAGACCGGCGAGCGCAGGCCCGACGACAGGATGAAGTGGCCGGTCAGCAGCGCGCCGCAGGACTTGAACACGTCGAGGACTTCGTCGCGGGTCATGGTGGATCTCTCGATGGCGGGATGAGTTCGCCCGACATCGCGCGGGAGCGCGGGCCTGTCAAGGCGAAAGGCCGCACCTCTCCAGGGGGGACATCCGGGGTGCGCCGAATTGCCGAGGCCCATGCGAACCCGTTATATCGCTCGCCCACCGGACGACCGGAACCGCGACCCGAAGATCGCCAACGAGAAGCCGCACCGATGCAGAGCGCCCAGAGCGTCGCCTCCAGCCATGCCGTCCCGACGCGGATCGACGTCGAGGTCTTTTCGTCGATCCCGGAGATGTTCGAGCGCTCCGTCGCCGCCTTCCGCGAGCGCGTCGCCTACGTCAACATGGGCCGCAGCCTGACCTACGACGATCTCGGCGCCAAGGCGCGCGACTTCGCCGCCTTCCTCCAGGGCCACCTCGGCCTGCCGAAGGGCACGCGGGTGGCGCTGATGATGCCGAACCTGCTGCAGTATCCCATCGCCCTCTTCGGCACGCTCCGGGCCGGCTGCATCGTGGTCAACTGCAATCCGCTCTATTCGGCGCGCGAGCTCGAGCATCAGCTGGCCGATTCCGGCGCCGAAGTCGTCGTCGTGCTGGAGAACTTCGCCCATGTCGTCGCCGACGTGGTGGGGCGGACGGGGGTGAAGACCGTCGTCGTCACCCGGGTCGGCGATCTCCTCGGCGCCGCCAAGGGGGCGCTCGCCAACTTCATGGTGAAGCGGGTGAAGAAGATGGTGCGGCCGTGGCACATCCCCGGCCACGTCCCCTTCGTCCGCGCTCTCGCCCACGGCGCCCGGCATGTGCCCGAGATGCCGGAGCTCGCGCGCGACGATCTCGCCTTCCTGCAATATACCGGCGGCACGACGGGCAGCCCCAAGGGGGCGATGCTCACCCACGGCAACGTCATGGCCAACATGTTGCAAGGCCATGCGTGGCTGGAACCGGTGCTGCGCGACACCCGGGAAACCATCCTCACCGCGCTGCCGCTCTATCACATCTTCGCACTGACGGCGAATTGCCTGACGTTCCTCAAGATCGGCGCGACCAATGTTCTCGTCACCAATCCGCGCGACATCTCCGGACTGGTGAAGACCCTGCGCAAGTACCGCTTCACCACGGTGACCGGCGTCAACACGCTGTTCAACGCGCTGCTGCACCACCCGAAGTTCTCGGAGATCGACTTCTCGGCGCTCAGGATCTCGCTCGGCGGCGGCATGGCGGTGCAGAGCGCGGTGGCGGCGAAGTGGAAGGCGGTCACCGGCCGGCCGCTGATCGAGGCCTACGGCATGACCGAGGCCTCGCCCTGCGTCACCATGAACCCGCTCGACGCGCGCGAGTTCAACGGCTCGATCGGCCTGCCCTTCCCCAACACGGAAGTCGTCATCCGCGACGAGGAGGGCCGCGACGTTCCGCTCGGCGAGCCGGGCGAACTCTGCGTGCGCGGGCCGCAGGTGATGCGCGGCTACTGGAACAATCCGGAGGAAACCCGCGCGGCGATGACGCACGACGGCTTCCTCAAGACCGGCGACATCGCCCGGGTCGATGCGGCCGGCTACTACTACATCGTCGACCGCAAGAAGGACATGATCAACGTCTCGGGCTTCAACGTCTTCCCGACCGAGATCGAAGAAGTGCTGGCCGACCATCCGGGCATCCTCGAGGCGGGGGCGATCTCCGTCCCCGACGAGCATTCCGGCGAGAAGGTCAAGGTGGTCGTGGTCCGGAAGGACCCGGCGCTCGACGCAGAGAGCGTGGTCGAGCACTGCCGCCGCAACCTCGCGGCCTACAAGGTGCCGCGCGTCGTCGAGTTCCGCACCGAGCTGCCGAAGACCAACATCGGCAAGATCCTGCGCCGCGCCCTGCGCTGAGGCGGCGCCGGAAGCGCCGTACTCGGGGCCGCTGCCTGTCCCGGCCCCTCGCGGGGCTCGGGGCGTTCGTGGCTCGAAATCGTCCAATGGACGATTTCGTCCCGGCGCGTGCCGCGCCGGGACCGCCACTCACCCATTCACGCGACTGGCCGAGGCGATGATCGGCTTGGCGCGGAGCTGGTTGATGATGCGCGTCAGGTGCTTCAGGTCCCACACCTCGAGATCGATCAGGATCTCGTGGAAGTCCGCGGCCTTCGGGATCATCTTGATGTTGTCGATGTTGCCGTCGTTCTCGGCGATCACCTGGGCGATCTGGGCGAGCGAGCCCGGCTCGTTCAGCGAGTTCAGCGAGATGCGCGCCGGGAAGCGCGACGGGGCCGCCGGGTCGATGTCCCAGCGCACGTCGAGCCAGCGCGACGGTTCCTCGTCGAACTCCTTCAGGGCCGGCGACTGGATCGGGTAGATCGTGATGCCCTGGCCGGGCGTCAGGATGCCGACGATGCGATCGCCCGGCACGGCGCCGCCATTGGGGGCGAAGCGCACCGGCAGGTCGCCCGACAGGCCGCGGATCGGGATCGAGGTGCGATCGTCCGAACCGCCGTCGGGGACGCGGAACTTCATGACGCCCGAGGTCGAGCCGGCATCGAACCAGCCCTCGCCGGAGAGCACCGGACGCGGGATCTGGCGGCCGCGGTCGTCGAAGAGTTCGGGGTGGACGGCGCGCAGCACCACTTCCGAGGCGATCTCGCCGCGGCCGACCGCGGCCAGCACCTCGCCGACCTGCTTCTGGCCGAGGCGCGAGACCGAACCGGCGAGCACGGCTTCCGAATATTCCTTGCCGACGCGCTGGAAGGCGCGCTCGAGGATCTGCTTGCCCAAGCCCCCGAACTGCTTCTTCACCGCGTCGCGGGTGGCGCGGCGGATGGCGGCGCGGGCGCGGCCGGTCACCGCGATCTGCTCCCAGGCCGCCGGCGGGATCTGCGCCTTGGCGGTCAGAACCTCGACCTCGTCGCCGTTGGCGAGCTCGGTCATCACCGGACGGACGCGGCCGTTGATCTTGGCGCCGACGCAGGTGTTGCCGACGTCGGTGTGGACGGCATAGGCGAAGTCGATCGGCGTCGCGCCGCGCGGCAGGGCGATGATGCGGCCCTTGGGCGTGAAGCAGAAGACCTGGTCCTGGAACAGCTCGAGCTTGGTGTTCTCGAGGAATTCCTCCGGGTTCAGGTTAGGATCGTTGAGGCGCTCGATGGTCTCGCGCAGCCAGGCGTAGGCGCCCGATTCCTTGGAGAGATCGGCGATGTTGCGGCCGCCGGAGATCTTGTCGCCGTCCTTGTAGAGGGCGTGGGCCGCGATGCCGTATTCGGCGAAGCGGTGCATCTCCTCGGTGCGGATCTGCAGCTCGACGCGCTGGCGGCCGGGGCCGACCACCGTGGTGTGGATCGAGCGGTAGTCGTTCTGCTTCGGCGTCGAGACGTAATCCTTGAAGCGGCCGGGGACCATCGACCACGTCGTGTGGACGATGCCGAGCGCGTGGTAGCAGTCGTGCAGGCTCTCGACGACGAGGCGGAAGCCGAAGATGTCGGAGAGCTGTTCGAAGGACAGGCCCTTGCGCTGCACCTTGTTGAAGATCGACCAGGGCCGCTTCTCGCGCCCCTTCACCCGCGCCGGAATGCCGTCGGAGGAGAGCTTTTCGGTCAGCGCCTGTTCGATCGCCGGGATGAGGTTCTTGTTCTCCTCGCGCAGCAGGTCGAGCCGCGTCACGATCGAGGCATAGGCGTCGGGCTGGAGGGTGCGGAAGGAGAGGTCCTCCAGCTCCTCGCGGACGTTCTGCATACCCATGCGGCCGGCGAGCGGCGCATAGATCTCCATCGTCTCCTCGGCGATGCGCACGCGCTTGTCCTCGCGCATGTGATGGAGGGTGCGCATGTTGTGGAGGCGGTCGGCGAGCTTGACCAGCAGCACCCGCACGTCGGCGGCGATCGCCAGCAGCAGGCGGCGGAAGTTCTCCGCCTGTTCGGTCTTCTTGGAGACGAAGTCGAGCTTCTTCAGCTTGGTCAGACTGTCCACCAGTTCGGCGATCTCGGCGCCGAACTTGGCGGAGATGTCGACCTTGGTGGCGTCGGTGTCCTCGATCGTGTCGTGCAGCAGCGCGGTGCAGATCGTGGCGTCGTCCATCCGCATCTCGGTCAGGATGGCCGCGACTTCGAGGGGATGGGAGAAATAGGGGTCGCCCGAGGCGCGCTTCTGCGAGCCGTGCTTCATCATGCCGTAGACATAGGCCTTGTCGAGCAGGGCCTCGTCGCAACGGGGATTGTATCGCTTCACCAGATCGACGAGTTCGTACTGACGCATCATGGTGGGGGCGATGACCTCGGATCGATCGTGTTCGGAGAGCGCGTCGACGATCTTACAGACGGGAAACGACCCCCGCCAGTGCGTCGCGCATGCATTCTTCACGCGGCAGAGGGCAGCGGAGCGCTCTTCGGAGCGAAAACCGGGCGTTCACGACGTCCGGCAGGCCCGAAAACGAAGACGCCCGCGAAACGCGGGCGTCGGAACTCTCGGAAGGTCGGGAGGAGATCAGTCCTCCTCCTCCTTGTCCGGCGGCACGAGGCCTTCGAGGCCGCGCAGCAGTTCTTCTTCCGACATGCGGTCGAACTGCATCTCCGAATCGTCGTCCGACGAGGCGGAAATGGCGACGAGCGGCACGGCCTCCGGCTCCGGCTCGTCGACTTCGACGAACTTCTGGAGCGAGTGGATGAACTCCTCGTTCAGATCTTCCGGGCTGACGGTCTCTTCCGCGATCTCGCGCAGCGCCACCACAGGGTTCTTGTCGTTGTCGCGATCGATCGTGATCGGCGAACCGGACGAGATCATGCGCGCGCGATGGCTCGCCAGCAGCACCAGCTCGAAGCGGTTCTCGACCTTGTCGATGCAATCCTCGACCGTGACGCGGGCCATTCTTCTCTCCTGACGGGGCGCGGGGGATTCGAAAGCGGACACATAAGGCGATCGCCGCCGAAAAGCAACGTCGAATCGCCCTCCCAGGGCAATCGCCCGAAAGCGATTGCCCAGATTCCAGCTTGCCTCAGTCGCCGGCGGCGGCATCCGCCGCCTTGGCTTTCGCTTCGCTATGCGCCTCTCGGCGTGGACTACCACGCCGAGAGGCCCGCTGCGCACGGCGCCAGTCGGCGCCGGAAGCCGCAAGTGCGGCTTCGAGCGATGGCCCTGTCGGCTCCCCTCACGCGGGGTCGATGCCCTTCATCGCGACGAAGGATTTGACGATGCCGAGGAAGCGTTCGTCGACCACCGTGGCGCCGGGAAAGAGGAAGGCGAACTGGGCGCGCGTCAGCAGCGTGGCGTATTCCATGACGCCCATCGCCTCGCCGACGTCCTTCGACTTCGGCGTCCAGCCGAGCGGACGGCGCAGCGTGATCGCTATGCGGATCGGTTCGGGCAGCCAGTGGAAGATCGGCAGGCCGTAGTGCGGTTCCCAGGGGAACCAGTAGTTCGGCGTCTGGTGGAACCAGACGTCGGCCATGCGCATCGCCTCGTGGGCGTAGGTCTTCTTCTGCTGCCAGCCGAAGACGTGTTCGATCACCGAGTTGGAATGGGAGATGTCGAAGGCGCCGTCGGCGAAGGGCAGCGTGCGACCGTCGCCCTCGACCGCCGTGAAGATGTCCGGTCGGGTCGGCTCCTTGACGTCGTCGGGCAGGTTCAGGAGCGTGATCCGGACCTTCAGCCGTGCGAGATCGTCGGCCGGCACGATGTTCCAGTAGCGCTCCATGCCGCCGATATCGAGGATCGACACCGAACCCTTCGCGGCCGAGATGCGCTCGATCGTCTTCAGGAGCGGCGCGAAACGCCGCCGCCGGAAGCGCGATCCCAGAGACTGCGCGTCGTCGTAGTTGCCGATGATCTTCTCGATCCCCATGAACTCTTCCTCTTCGATCGCGCACCACCGTGGCCCCGCGGTCCACGAGTCGATGACCTCGCGGAACCATAGAACGAGACACTGCGACGATCCACCACGGCGACGATCAAGCCGCGCAACCCGATCGAATTCGCGTCATGATTTCGTTTATTTCCCAGTATCACAACTCTTCGTTCACTTTCAATTTACGTCAGGGAAGACGAACACGCGCGAATGACTACTGGTGGCGCCGCTACAATTCGGTTAAGAAGGGTGGCCTGCAGCTTCGAGGACACCCTCATTTTTGGCCCTCGCAGCCGATATTCGCAGGCATTTGTCGCCCGTCGGCCGAATTTCAACAGAACGAATGCCGGCGGGTCATCGTCACCCGAATACGGACGTCATCACACCATGATCGACCCCCGCGAAAAAGTCGCGCTGTTCATCGACGGCGCCAATCTCTACGCCACGTCCAAGGCGCTCGGTTTCGACATCGACTACAAGCGCCTGCTGCAGGAGTTCCGCGCGTCCTGTTATCTGCTGCGGGCCTTCTACTACACCGCGCTGATCGAGGATCAGGAGTATTCCTCGATCCGTCCGCTGATCGATTGGCTGGACTACAACGGCTACAAGGTCGTGACCAAGCCGACCAAGGAGTTCTTCGACGCCGCCGGGCGCCGCAAGCTCAAGGGCAACATGGACATCGAGCTCGCCGTCGACGCCATGGAGCTCGCCGAGCACATCGACCACATCGTGCTGTTCTCCGGCGACGGCGACTTCCGCCGTCTGGTCGAGGCGCTGCAGCGCAAGGGCAAGAAGGTCACCGTCATCTCGACGCTGCAGACCCAGCCGCCGATGATCTCCGACGAGCTGCGCCGTCAGGCCGACCTCTTCGTCGATCTCGCCACGCTGCAGAACCGCATCGGCCGCGACCCGTCCGAGCGCATGGCCCGCATGGCCGAGCGCGACGCCCAGGCTCAGCGCCGGCCGCAGCCGGAAGCCGACGACGAGGACTACGAAGACGAGGCGTGAGCCCGTCGGCGATCCCCTCGCCTGCCCTTCATCGACGCGCGCGTGGTTCTCGCCTCGCGCGCGTCGTCGTATGTAGAGCCTCCTGCCTCTCCACCGACGAGTCTCCGCGATGCCTTCGGCCAAGCCCCTCCTCGATCCGGCGCGCGACTGTGCGCTCTGCCCGCGTCTCGTCGCCTTCCGCGAGGACTGGCGCGCCAAGGAGCCGGGCTGGTTCAATGCGCCGGTGCCGAGCTTCACCGGCAGCGATCCGCGTCTGCTGATCGTCGGCCTGGCGCCGGGCGTGCGCGGGGCGAACCGCACCGGACGGCCCTTCACCGGCGACTATGCCGGCGACCTGCTCTACGAGACGCTCTCCGACTACGGCTTCTCGCGCGGCACCTTCCGCGCCGACCCGAAGGACGGGCTGGCGCTCGTCGGTGCACTGATCACCAACGCCGTGCGCTGCGTGCCGCCGGAGAACAAGCCGACGCCCGCGGAAGTCCACGCCTGCCGGCCGTTCCTGGTCGCGACGCTCGCCGCCCATTCCGGCCTCACCGACGTTCTGGCGCTCGGCCGCGTCGCGCACGAGACCTTCCTCAGGACGGTCGGCGAGAAGCCCTCGGCGCATCCCTTCGCCCATGGTGCGATCCACCGGCTGAAGAACGGGCTCCGCCTCCACGACAGCTACCACTGCTCGCGCTACAACACGAACACGGGACGGCTGACACGGGCGATGTTCCGCAGCGTGTTCGACGGGATCGCCGCGGCCATGCGCGGGTGAGACAACCGCGCGCGACGATTTTGAAATCTCGAGTTGCATGAATGCGCGAGGCGCGCTTTCCTCTTTCCGTCGTTCCGGACGGGGGGCAATCGTGCGGATCAAGCGCTGGCTCACGGCGATCGCCATCGCGGCCTTCGTGGTCGCCACACCGGTTCGGGCCGACGTCGGGCCGGACGATCCGCTCGCCGACGCCTGTCACGACGGACCGCCGCAAGGCCGGCTCGATGCCTGTCGCCGGCTCGTCGCGCGCACGCCCGACGACCGCGACGCGCGGATCGCGCTGGGCGATGCACAGAAGGCGGTCGGCGACACCGATGCGGCGGCGGCGACCTGGACGAACGTGGCGGAGGCCCCGGCCACGACCACGCGCGACTTCGTCCTGCGCGCCGCCGCACTCGAGCGGGTCTGGAAGCGGGAAGCTGCACGAAAAGCGATCGATCGCGCCCTGGAACTCGCGCCCGACGACGTCGATGCTCTGGCGCTGCGCGCCGAACTGAAGATGGCAGACGGCGACGCCGACGGTGCGCGGGCCGATCTCGATCGCGGGCACGCGATCGATCCCGCGTCTCCGGGCCTGCTGCTGCAACGCGCCCGGTTGGCCGGTGCCGAAGGCCCTCGCGCCGCCATTCCCTATTTCGAACGGCTCGCGGCGGTTTCGCCCGAAGGGGTGACGATCCTGAGACCGATCGCCGAAGCGATGGAAAAGATGGGTGATCGCGAGACCGCTCTGCGCCTCTGGGACCAGATCCTCGAAAAGTCACCCGACGATGCGGCGGCTCTCGCCCGACGCGGCGCACTGCGGATCGGCGCGCGACGTCTCGCAGAGGCTCGCGCCGACTTCGACCGGGCGCTCGCCGTCGATCCCCGGTCGGTTCGGGCATTGTCGGGGCGAGGGGTCGTCAACGTCATCGCCGACCGGGACGACGAGGCACAGCGCGACTTCGAGGCGGCTCTGGCCATCGATCCGCGCTACGCGGCCGCAGCCTGCAACCTCGGGGCGCTGCAGCTCATGCGAGGGGATCGGAAGGAGGCTATGAGGCTCGCCGAGATCGCGCTCGCATCCGACCCCGACCTCGTCTCCGCTCTCCACCTGCGCGCGAGGCTCCACGCGGCGAACGGCGCCCAGGATCTGGCGGCCGTCGATCTCGAGCGCGCGGAGCGGCTGGATCGGCTCGAGCGCCTGCGCCGGGAAAGCGCGGAGCAGACACCGACGCTCGGGCGCTGAGGCCCGCCTCACTCCTTGTACTTCATCAACCGCGACTTCTCGCGGTTCCACTCGCGCTCTTTCTCGGTCTCGCGCTTGTCGGCGGCGTTCTTGCCCTTGGCGAGCGCGAGCGTGATCTTGGCGCGACCCTTCTCGTTGAAGTGGATGTCGAGGGGGACGAGCGTCATGCCCTCGCGTTCCACCGCGCCCATCAGCTTGTTGATCTCCTTGCGGTGGAGCAGCAGCCGGCGGGGACGACGGGTCTCGTGGTTGAAGCGGTTGGCCTGGAGATATTCCGGGATGTAGCAGTTGTAGAGGAAGATGTCGGTGCCGTAGGGCGCGGCATAGGCGTCCGTGATGTTGGAACGACCGCCGCGCAACGACTTGATCTCGGTGCCGGTCAGCTGGATGCCGGCCTCCCAGGTATCGACGATGTGATAGGAGAACCGCGCCTTGCGGTTCTCGGCGGCGAGCTTGAAGCGCTCGCCGCCCTTTTCGGCCGCCATGACGGTCGCCTTTCGGTCAGAGGATGCCGGCGACTTTCGCGGCCGCCTCGAGTTCGGCGCGGACCGAGGCGGAGGCCTCGACCAGCGGCAGGCGCAGCTCGTTCTTCATCTTGCCCAGCACCGAGGCGAGATACTTCGGCCCCGCCGGGTTCGGCTCGAGGAACATGGCGCGATGGAGCGGCATCAGCTTGTCCTGGATCGCCAGCGCACCGGCATAGTCGCCCTTCGCCATCGCCGCCTGGAACGCGGCGACGAGGCGGGGCGCGACGTTGGACGTCACCGAGATGCAGCCGACGCCACCCTGGGCGTTGAAGCCGATCGCGGTCGCGTCCTCGCCCGAGAGCTGGACGAAGCCGGGGCCCGACACCATGCGCTGTTGGGCCGGACGGGCGAGATTGCCGGTCGCGTCCTTCACGCCCTTGATGTTGCGGCCGTCACGGAACATCCGGTCCATGGTCTCGACCGAGATGTCGACGACCGAGCGGGGCGGGATGTTGTAGACGATGATCGGAATGTCGATCGCCGCGTCGATCGCCATGAAGTGGCGGTAGAGCCCTTCCTGGCTGGGCTTGTTGTAATAGGGCGCGACGACGAGGACACCGTCCGCCCCCGCCTTCTGGGCATGGGTCGCCAGATCGATCGCTTCCGCCGTGTTGTTGGAACCGGCGCCGGCGATGACGGGGATCTTGCCCTTGGCCACCTCGATCGTCAGTTCCACCACGCGCTTGTGCTCGGCATGAGAGAGCGTCGGGCTCTCGCCGGTGGTGCCGCAGGGCACGACGCCGTTGGTGCCTTCCGCGATCTGCCAGGCGACGAAGTCCTGCAGGGCTTTTTCGTCCACCGCTCCGTTCGAAAACGGCGTGACGAGTGCGGTGATCGAGCCCTTGAACATCGTGGAACCCTTTCGGAACCTGGAAAAATCGCTCGCGCGCGAGCATCATGGTCGCCCGACGCGGGGCGGCCCCCGAACGGACGGGCGGCGACAATAGTCCGAGGCGGGCGCGCACGCAACTCGGACGCCCCGTCGCGGAGGCGGCGAAAACCGCGGGTTCCGCGGCGTTCGACGAGCGAGTAAGGTTTTGTTCACCGTGCGCGACCTAGGGTCGGACATCGCCTCTCATCGCGCCCGCCGGACACGCCGTCCGGACGTTCGGTCGCGAGTATTCGCATTGGACGGACCCGGTCACGGCGAAAGCCCGCCGAGCCGCAGACGAGGACACATCGATGCCGGCCCTGACCAGACGGATCGCTCGCGCCACGTGCCTCGGACTGGCCGCCCTCGCCGGCTTGGCCCTCTCGATCATGCCGGTTTCGGCCGAGGACCTGACGCGGGCACTCGCCGCTGCGGCACGCGGCGACGTCTCCGCCGTCAACTCGATGCGGTCCGATCTCGACCGGCTCGATCAGAAGATCGTCGACTGGTACCTGATCCGCATGGGCTCCGGCCTGCCGGCCCAGGCGATCACCGCCTTCGCCATCGCCAACTCCTCGTGGCCCGATCCCGAGCTCTTCCGTCGCCGCGCCGAGCAGGCGCTGGAGAAGGAACGGCCCTCGCCGGAAGACGTCATCCAGGCGTTCCAGGGCTCCAAGCCCTATTCCAACCGCGGCAAGATCATGCTCGCCCGGGCGCTGATGCAGACCGGCCGCAAGCAGGACGCCGCCCAGTGGGCGCGCTTCGCCTATCGCGACGACAAGCTCGCCGACGACGAGCAGAAGATTCTCGAGAACGAGTTCGGTTCACTGCTCGGCCAGGGCGACTACAAGGCGCGCTTCGACCTCGCCATCCTCAAGGGCCATGCCGGCGACGGCATGGAGGCGGCCAAGAAGCTCGGCGGCGGCTACGAGACCCTCGCCCGCGCCGTGCTGGCCGTGGAGAAGAAGCAGGGCAACGCCGGTTCGATGCTCGATTCGGTGCCCGGCGCGCTGCGCGACGATCCGGTCTACGTCTTCGCCCGCGCCCAGCACGCCCGGCGTAGCGAGCGCTGGAAGGACGCGGCCGAATGGCTGATGCGGGCGCCGAAGGACCCGCGCCAGATGGGCCGTCCGGACGAGTGGTGGGAAGAGAAGCGCATCGTCAGCCGCAAGCTGCTCGACATGGGCGACGCCCGCACCGCCTATCGCATCGTCCAGGGCCACACCGGCTCGACGCCGGCCAATCAGGCCGAAGCCGACTTCCACGCCGGCTGGTACGCGCTGCGCTTCCTCAAGGACGCCGGATCGGCGATGCGCCATTTCGCCGCCGTGGCGGAGGACAGCGCCAAGCCGGTGACCCGTGCCCGCGCCTACTACTGGCTCGGCCGTGCCTCGGAGGCGGGCGGCGGCGGATCGTCGTCGGAGTATTATCGCAAGGCGGCCGAGTTCGGCTTCACCTTCTACGGCCAGATGGCGCGCGCCAAGCTCGGCATGAGCGATCTCGGCCTCGACCGCACCATCCCGGTCTCGTCGGCCGATCAGGCGGCGATGGACCGCGACGATCGCTTCGAAGCGATGCGCCGTCTCGCCCGCATCGGCCGCAAGGACCTCGTCACCGTCTTCGCCCGCCACATGGCCGAGACGCTGAAGTCCTCCGGCCAGATCGCCTCGGTGATCGACATGATGGAGAAGCAGGGCTGGATGAACCTCGCCGTCTCGGTCGGCAAGGCGGGCGCCCAGCGCGGCATGGACATGCAGGTCCGCGCCTTCCCGATCGGCGTGAACCCGAGCGTCGACACTTCCGGCCTCGAGAAGTCGCTCGCCTTCGCCATCATGCGGCAGGAGAGCGAGTTCAATCAGGCGGTCGTCTCGTCGGCGGGGGCCACCGGCATCTTCCAGGTGATGCCCGACACCGGCCGCGACGCCGCCAAGTACCTCAGCATCTCCTACGACCGCGACGCCTGGCGCAACAATCCGGCCTACAACATCCGCCTCGGCGCGGCCTATGTGAACCGGCTGGTCGACAACTACGACGGCAACTACGTCATGGCGATCGCCGGCTACAACGCCGGTCCGGGGCGCATCCGCGACTGGGTGCAGGCCTACGGCGATCCGCGCACCGGCGACGTCGACATCGTCGACTGGATGGAGCGCATCCCCTTCTCCGAGACGCGCAACTACGTCCACCGGGTGCTGGAGAACCTGCAGGTCTATCGCTTCCGCCTCGACGGGCAGAAGCTGCAGATCGCCAACGATCTCAGGCGCGGCATCGGCGCACGGCCGTCGCAGACCGGCTCGGTGCCGCAGCCCAAGCCTTCCGGCCTCGGCTCGTGGTTCGGCGGCAACTGATCCGGCTTGCCTCGCAGGCATCATCGGGGGCACCGTGAGGTGCCCCTTTTTCGTTCGGAGAGCCTCGTGACCGCGTCCACCCCTGCCCCGTCGCCGGAGACCGTGCCCGGCCCCTCCGGCATCGCCTTCGGGCCGACGACCCGCGACGGCTGCGGCACGCCGCATCGGCCGTTCCGCTTCTTCTCCGCCGACGGGCTGGTGCTGGCGGGACGCGACTATGCGCCGGCGCGGCCGACCGATCGCCGGCCGGTCCTCTGCCTGCCGGGGCTGACGCGCAATGCCCGCGACTTCGAGCCGGCGATCGCCCGGCTCGTCGCCGGCGACGGCACCTCGCCGGCGCGGCGCTGCGTCACCCTCGACTTCCGCGGTCGCGGCGCCTCGCAATACGACGCCGATCCCGGCCGCTACACGCCGGTGCAGGAACTCGAGGACACGCGGGCGGCGCTGACCGGTCTCGGAATCACGGAGGTGACGTCCTTCGGCACCTCGCGCGGCGGCATCGTCACGATGATCGCGGCGCTGGTGGCGCCGGGTCTGGTGCGAGCGGCGGTGCTCAACGACATCGGGCCGAAGATCGAGCTCGCCGGGCTGATGCGGATCAAGAGTTACGTCGGCCGGGCACTGCCCGAGGGCATCGACTGGCCGACCATGGTGGCGGTGCTGGCGCAGGCCAATCGCGACGAGTTCCCGGCGCTCGACCGGGCGGCGTGGGAGCGCTATGCGCGACGGCTCTTCCGCGACGTCGCGGGCAAGCCGGCGATGGACTATGACCCGGCCCTCGCCCGCACGCTCGACGGGGTCACGCCCGACACGCCGATGCCGGATCTCTGGCCGTTCTTCGACGCACTCGCCGACGTGCCGACGCTCGGCGTGCGCGGCGCGCTGTCGGATCTGCTGACGGCGGAGACGGTCGCAGAGATGGCGGCGCGGCACCGCGCCTTCGAGAGCCTGACCATCCCCGATCAGGGGCATGCGCCGCTCTTCGACGACGACGCCTCGCTCGACGGCCTCGTCGCCTTCCTCGACCGCGTCGGGGCGTGAGGGCAGCGGCGCAAGCCGCAGCCCGCCCCTGCCTTGACGAGCTCAGCCCTTGCGGGCGGCGATCAGCGCCTTGGCCTGACCGATCCAGTCCTCGCGCTCGATCCGGCCGACGAAGGCCAGATAGGAGCCGACCCACTTGGCGTTTTCCGGCGTCCAGGCGGCGATCTGCGCGAAGCTCCAGATGCCCAGCGCGTTGAGACGCGCATGGTTCTGCGGCCCGATGCCCTTGATGATCTCGAGATCGTCGACCTCGGCGCCGTGGGCCTCGAAGGCACCGGCCGGCCGTTCGCCGTGGGCGTCGGCGGCCGCGGCGCGGGCGAGATCCTCGTCGCTGGGCGGGGGCGTCGCGCCGGCGGTCGGGCGCGCGGCGGGAACCGGGGCAGGAGCCGGGACCGGGGCAGGAGCCGGCGTCGATTCGACGACCGGAGCCGCCGGAGCCACGGGAGCGGCGACCGGCTTCGCGACGGGCACAGCCTCGGCGGCTGCCTTCAGGCGAGCGCGTTCGGCAGCGTCGAGCAGGGTGGGAGCGGCCGGCAGCACGGGGGCCGGCGGCTTCGCACCGCCTTCGCGCAGCCAGGGCTCGTCCCACACGCCGAAGGGACCGAAGGCCTCCTTGAACATGCGGCCGAGCGCCGAGCCGAGGAGGGCCGAGATCAGCATCAGGACGAAGGTCTCGAGGATCAGCATCAGCATGGCGATCGCCCCCTCATTCCGTGTCTGCGCCGGACCGACGCCAGTTCAGCACGAGGCCGACGGCGAAGGCGGCGACCATGTAGGGCCAGAGCATCGTGATCAGATAGGTCATGTCGGCATCCTTCCTCACTCGACGCGGAATTCGATGCGGCGATTGCGCTGGCGGCCGTCGTCGCTGTCGTTGTCGCCGACCGGACGGGTGGCGCCGAGGCCGACCGCGGTCAGACGCCCGCCGGCGATGCCGCCGGCCACCAGATAGTCGACGACCGCCTTGGCACGGGCCTCCGACAGCGCCTGGTTGGCCTCCGCGTCTCCTTGAGAATCGGTGTGGCCCTCGACGGTGATGCGCGCGTCGACGCACATCAGCGAAGTCGCCACCAACTGGTCGAGAAGCCGCGTGCTCTCCTCGTCGAGCGTCGCCTTGCCGGTTTCGAACAGGATCTTCTCGCCGGACTGGACGGCGGCGAGCGCCCCCTGACACTCGGCCGGCGCGACCTGAGGCGGCGGCGGCAGGGCGGCGACGCGGGCGGCGGCGAGCACCGTACCCGACGGCAGCAGCGCCCTGATGCGGCCGAGGATCGCCTCACCGAGTTCCGCTGTGGCGGCCGATCCCGCCACTTTCGACGACGTTCCGGTCAGTTCGAAGTCGAGATCGGAGAGCCGGGCGAGATGCGGCGCGAGCGCCACCAGCGCCTCGACGAAACCGGCCGGGGCGCCGGGAGCGAACGCGGTCTTGTCGTCGACCGAAGCGAAGCGCGCCTTCAGCGCCGCCAGCACTCTGTCGCGCGCCGCGGCGTCCGGCAGGAAGCCGTCGACGGTGGCGGCACCGCCCTTGGCCGTCAGGCCGAGGCGATAGGGATCGGGCTTCGGCACGAAGAGCGTGTCGAGCGCGACGCGCATGCCGGCGGGCAAGGACTTCGCCAGCGCATCCTCGATCGACCGCCAGGTCGCCCAGTCGCGCGGCTCGCCGCCGATCGAGAGGTCGTCGCCGACGAGCTTCACGGCGCCGGACTTCAGCCCGCCGAGGCGGGCGAACGCGAAGTCGACGCGCTCGGCCCAGCCGGCGGGGGCACCGCGGGCGAGCGTCAGCTCGTCGCCGATCTTCAAGCCCGGCAACAGCGCCGCGGCCCGCTTCAGGAGCGCGGCGCGCGCCGGCTCGCTGGGGACGGCGCCGGAGATCTTCACGCCGTCGGCGCTGCGCTCGACGGTCGTCGGATAGGGCGCGGCGAGCGGCAGGACGGTCGTCGCATCGGCGACCACGCGGACGCCCCAGACGGCTTCGGCAGCCGCGACCGCCTGTGCCCGCAGCTCGGGATCGGGGGCGACGCCGGTCAGCGTGACGTCGCGGCCGTCGATGCCGACGGCGGCCCAGCCACGATCACCGGCCTTCAGATCGGCCGCGGTGCGGCCCGAGACGTCTGCCGCGATCGGGCCGAAGGCCAGAAGGCCGGCGACGAGAGTGGCGACGGCGGCGATCAGGCCATCGCGAATCAACCAGGAGAATCGGTTCATGCGGGAAGACCTCGCTCGGCGTGGGCGAGACCGCGGCAAACGGCGCTCGCGCGACAGGCGCCGCCGGAGCCCGACCACCGACGACGCGGCGTCAGACTATCACGCGCACGAGGCGCGACAATCCTCGAGAACCGCCATGGGGTGCGACGATCCCGCCGCCCACTTGCGGCACCGACGGCCCCGAAAAAGAGAAAACCCGGCGGTTGCCCGCCGGGTTTCCCAATTCCCGATCTCGAGAGAGATCAGAAGGTGCGCTGGATGCGCAGGTCGAACTGCACCTTGTCCGCATCCGGACGAGCGGTGGTGTTGTTCTTGTAGTCGACGCGGCCGTAGCCGACTTCACCCGCGATGAGCAGGCCGGCCACCGGCTTCCAGCCGAGGGTCGCGCGCGCATCGAAGTAGTTGAAGTCGTCGGTGGTGGTCGACCAAGCGGCGTTCGGAGCGTCGAAGCCGGTGTAGCCGAGGCCGACCGTCGTGTAGACCTTCTTGGTCCAGTTGTGGGTCAGAGCGGCGTAGATCGAGTAGGCGGAAGCCTGATCGACCGAGGTGCCGTTGATGTAGAAGTCGCGAGCAACCGCGACCGAACCACCCTGGAAGCCGTTCGAGGCGTAGTACACGGCGCCCTTCGAGTAGGTGCCCTGGATGCCGAACAGGTCGCCTTCGCCGAGCATCGGCAGGTTGACCTTCACGCCGCCGAGGATCGCCCAGCCGAGCTTGCCGTTGACACCGTCGGTGCCCGACACGTCGTCATGCAGGACGCCGGACAGCTGGGCGGAGCCCCAGGCCTGGGTCACGTTGATGTTGGCGACGAGGTCCGGGGTGTGCACGCCGCCGTAGGTGCCGGTGCTGGTGCCGGTGTAGGTGGTGCGACGCAGCGCCTGGGTCGAGCCGGCCGGGTTCGAGTTGGCCGAGGTCGACGGATCTTCGATCGACAGCGTGGCGGTGATGCCGTTGCCGAAGGAGAAGGTGTAGGCGAGCAGGTTGACGAGCACGTCCGGCGTCGGGCCGGAGCCGGACGACAGGGTGAACGGACCCGACGAGGTGATGAAGTCGAAGTTCGACTGCGAACGGCCGGCGGTGAGGCCGCCGAACTGGATGAACGCCTTGTTCAGGTAGACGTTCGTGCCGCCGCCGGCAGCGTAGGAGACGTTGTCGGCCGAGAACTCGATGTACGAGCGCAGGAGGCCCATCTCGGTGTTCGAACGGGCGTCGAAGTTGAGCGAGCCGCGAGCGAGGGTCGAGATGCCGTTCTGGCCACGGGTCCAGCCATAGACGCCGCCATGGGTGGTGTTCCAGTTGCGCGACGGGCCGTACGCGGTCAGCTGGAAGCGGGCATAGCCACCGATCTTGAGGCAGGTGTCCGAACCCGGGATGTAGAAGAAGCCGGCGCCGTAGGCGTCGCACACCTTGACGTAGTTGGCAGCGGCCGGGGCCTTCTTGGCCAGGTCGGCGGCCTGGGCGGTGCCGGCGATACCGACGAGCGCGGCAGCGGCGAGAGCGTACTTGAAGTTCATGAGTTCCCCCTGTCGAGAAATGAAACCGGCCGAGGCCCTGACCCGACCCGGCGTCGACGATGATCCGCTGGCGAACCACTCGTCTCCGGTCACGACGACACTATCGAACCATTCGACTTTTGGAAGCACCCCGAGGTGGTTCCGAGGCCCTCGAGGTGCGTTCCGGACCGATGTGTTGCACGAAGACCACGAATTGGGCACGAGCCGGCCAAACATGTGGCGGACACGGCCGAGGCACGGCGTTATGGGCGCGATCGACGTATCCGGGTTTTCACGCAGACCCGGAGAATCGTCCGAACTCGCGGATCGCCCCACTCGCTCGGCCGCATCACGGCGGTTCGCGAATCGTCGCCGAATCGCATCGACGGGCCGACGACTCCCTTCATGCGAAAAGCCGCGCCGGACGATCCGACGCGGCTTTTCGCAGCGACAAAGAAAAGGACCCGGCAGTTGCCTGCCGGGTCCAATTCAGTCCGATCGGGGAACCGATCAGAAGGAGCGCTTCACGCGGAGAACGCCGACCAGAGCCGAATAGTCGAGGCCCGGAGCAGCCGACGAGAAGTCGACGTTGCGGTACTCGAGCTCGGCGATGACCGAGAGGTTCTTGACCGGCGACCAGGTCACGTTGCCCTGAACGTCCCACTGGTTGAAATCGCCGATCGCGAGAGCGCGGTCGGTACGATACTGGGCGTAGGACGCCTCGAGGTTGCCGGAGATGGTCTTGGTGAAGCCGTGGGTCAGGCCACCCGCGATCGCCCAAGCGGTGTTCTGCTTGACGTCGCCGGCGACGCCGAAGTCGACGGCCGAACCGTCGAAGGACGGCGAGACGTAGGCGAGAGCGCCCTTGCCGTAGGCAGCCTGGAGAGCCAAGGCGGTCGTCGGGCCGAGAGCCGGGAGGTTGACCTGCACGCCGGCGCCGATGGCGAAGCCGAGCTTGCCGTTCACGCCATGGGTCGAGGACACGTCGTCATGCAGCACGCCCATGATCTGGGCGGAGCCCCAGGCCTGCGCGATGTTGACGTTGCCGACCAGGTCCGGGGTGTGCACGCCACCGTAGAGAGCCGGATAGGCGACGCGACGGCCGGAGTCGTCGGTGGTCGAAGCGTCTTCGATCGACACGGTGGCCGAGATGCCGTTGCCGAAGGCAAAGGTGTAGGCCAGCAGGTTGACGTTGGCGTCCGAGTGGGCGGCCTCGAGGAACGCGGCCTGGGTGTAGCCGGTCCAGAAGTCGAAGAACGAGGTCGCGCGGCCGGCGGTGAGGCCGCCGAACTGGATGAACGCCTTCTTCAGCGTCATGCCGTTGCCGACGCCGTAGGAGTTGTTGTTGGCTTCGAGACCGATGAACGAGCGCAGGAGGCCCATTTCGGTGTTCGAACGGGCATCGAACTCGAGGACGCCACGAGCGCCGGTCGAGATGCCGTTCTGGCCGCGATGCCAGCCGTAGAGGCCAGTGCCGAGGACGGCGTTCTTCGAGGCATAGTACATGTTGTACTGGGCCTGGGCGTAGCCGGAGATCTTGAGGCAGGTCTCGGTGCCCGGGATGTAGAAGAAGCCGGCGCCGTAGGCGTCGCACACCTTCACGTAGTTCGCAGCAGCCGGGGCCTTCTTGGCGAGGTCGGCGGCCTGAGCGGTGCCGGCGACGCCGAGAGCGGCAGCGGCGAGAAGAACGGTCTTGAAGTTCATGTTGAAACCCCCTGGAGGTATGTTTTCGACGACGGGTCCTGACCCGACCCCGGATCGCCCGACCACTCCCGACGTACGCCGAGGATCACACGATGTCGCCGATCGAGGCCAACATACGCTGTCGTTCGCCGATGGGAAGTCCCTCGAGGCCGTCCGGGGGCGTCGCCGGGCCTGTTCCGGGAGTGATGTTGCATCGTCGTCACACTCGGACTGCGCGAACCCTCGATTCCCCGCAGTTTCTCAACGTTTCGTTCACCTTCTCGGGTGTGCCCGATGGGATGCCGGCAACGCTTTTCCGCCCCGATACGCGCTTCGGGCCGGCCCTTCCGCCCCCTCCGGCCCATCCGCCTGCGTATTTAGCCGTAGGCTCGGAGGGTGGTTCGAGGCCGCCTGCGACGACTCGTCCGAGGCGGTCGATCCGAATCGTGAAGCCGTCTAGTCTCGCTTCCCACACGCCCATCCGGAGACCGACATGACCCTCCCCGACCGATCCATCCGCCCGACCGCCGAGGGGCTCGTCGAGATCATCGACCAGACCGAACTGCCTCATCGCGCGGTCCTGCGGGTGCTCGAGACCCTCGAGGACGCGGCCGAGGCGATCGAGACCATGCGGGTGCGCGGCGCGCCGCTGATCGGGGCGACGGCCGCCTGGGGCATGGCGCTGGCGATGCGCGCCGACGGTTCCGACGATTCGCTCGCGGCGGCGCACGCACGGCTCGCCGCGACGCGACCGACGGCGATCAACCTGCGTTGGGCGCTCGACCGCGTGCGCGATGCGCTCGCGTGCGTGCCCGCGCGCGAGCGGGCGCGTACTTCTTTCGACCTCGCGGCCACGATCACCGAAGAGGACGTGGCGATCTGTTCGGCGATCGGCGACCACGGGTTCGAGGTCTTCCGGGCGATTCTGGCGAAGAAGAAGCCGGGCGAACGGCTGAGCGTGCTCACCCACTGCAACGCCGGGCGCCTCGCCTGCGTCGCCTGGGGCACGGCGACGGCGCCGGTCTACAAGGCCTTCGACGCCGGTCTGCCGATCCACGTCTTCGTCGACGAGACCCGGCCGCGCAATCAGGGCGCCTCGCTCACCGCCTGGGAACTCGGCGAACGCGGCGTGCCGCACACGGTCATCCCCGACAACACCGGCGGCCATCTGATGCAGCACGGCATGGTCGACGTGGTGATCGTCGGCACCGACCGCACCACCGCGGACGGCGACGTCTGCAACAAGATCGGCACCTATCTGAAGGCGCTGGCGGCGCACGACAACGGCGTGCCCTTCTATGTCGCGCTCCCCTCCCCCACCATCGACTTCCGCCTCGCCGACGGGCTCGCCGAGATCCCGATCGAGGAGCGCGGCGCCGAGGAGGTCTCCCACATGCGCGGCGAGACCGCCGACGGGCGGATGGAGACGGTGCGAATCGTGCCGAAGGGCTCACCGGTCGCCAACTACGGCTTCGACGTCACCCCGGCACGCCTCGTCACCGGCCTCGTCACCGAACGCGGCGTCGTTCCGGCGCGGCGCAATGCGCTGGTCGCCGCCTTTCCCGAGGCCGCCGCGGCGGCGGGCCGTACGATCGACGGGTGGGAGGGCGACCGGTGAGCGTCGACCTCTCCACGCTGGTGGCCGAGATCGCCGCCGACATGGCGCGCGAGGAGGATCGTGGCGCGGTCGCGACCTACATCCCGCAGCTCGCCAAGGTCGATCCGGGGCGATTCGGCATCGCGGTGATCGAGGCGGACGGCACGGTCCATGCGGCGGGGGACGCCGACGAGCCCTTCTCGATCCAGTCGATCTCCAAGGTCTTCACCCTGACGCTGGCGCTGGGCAAGATCGGCGACAATCTGTGGAAGCGGGTCGGGCGCGAGCCTTCGGGCAATCCCTTCAACTCGATCGTCCAGCTCGAGGCGGAGAAGGGCATCCCGCGCAATCCCTTCATCAACGCCGGCGCGCTCGTCGTCACCGACGTGCTGCTCGCCGGCCACGCGCCGAAGGTGGCGATCGGAGAAATTCTCCGATTCGTCCGCCACGTCTGCGACGACGACGACGTCTTCATCGACGAGGCGGTGGCACGGTCGGAGACGGCGACCGGCCATCGCAACGTGGCGCTCGCCAACTACATGCGCGCCTTCGGCAATCTGGAGCACGATCCGGCGCTGACGCTCGGGGTCTATTTCCACCAGTGCGCCATCGCCATGAGCTGCCGCCAGCTCGCCGCCGCCGGGCGGTTCCTCGCGCTCGACGGCCGGCATCCGACGGTCGGCGGCCGGGTGGTGTCGTCCGAGCGGGCGCGGCGCATCAACGCGCTGATGCTGACCTGCGGCCACTACGACGGCTCGGGCGACTTCGCCTTCAAGGTCGGCATACCGGGCAAGAGCGGCGTCGGCGGCGGCATCCTCGCGGTCGTGCCGGGCAAGGCGTCGATCGCGGTGTGGTCGCCGGGGCTCAACCGGATCGGCAACTCGCGCCTCGGCACGATGGCGCTGGAACGGCTCGCCAAGGCGGCCGGGTGGTCGGTGTTCGGGCCCTGAGGCCGAACCGGTGAAGTCTCGGCCAGCGCGCCTCCGTTCGGCTTCACACTGAGGTGCCCGGCAAAGCCGGGCCTCGAAGTGCGAAGCCTCGACGGGGCGTGCCATTCGGCCCTTCGCCCTTCGAGGCTCGCTTCGCTCGCACCTCAGGATGAAGGGCCTCCGCACGAGATCGCGTATCGCGATGCTGCTGCGAACTCGGAGCCCCGCCCTCACCGCCGATTGCGGGTCTGCAGCGCCTTTTCCCACGTCAACGCGTGGTCGACGATGGTGTCGAGGTCGTCCCATTCCGGCTGCCACGACGGCAGCTCGGCGTGGATGCGGTCGACCTTGGCGACGATCGCCGCGGCATCGCCGGCCCGGCGCGGGCCGTAGGTGACCGGCAGCTTCGCCCCCGTCACCCGTTCGACCGCCTTCAGCACCTCGAGCACCGAGAAACCCTTGCCGTAGCCGCAGTTGGCGACGAGCGAGGGGGCGCCGGCGCGCAGCCGGTCGAGGGCGACGACATGGGCGGCGGCGAGATCGGCGACGTGGATGTAGTCGCGCACGCCGGTGCCGTCGGGCGTGTCCCAATCGGTGCCGAAGACCTGGATCTCGGGGCGCAGCCCCAGATGGGCCTCGCAGGCGACCTTGATCAGGTGGGTCGCGCCCTTGGTCGACTGACCGGTGCGGCCCTTCGGATCGGCGCCGGCGACGTTGAAGTAGCGCAGCGCGGTGTAGCGGAAGTCGTGCGCCGCCGAGGTGTCGCGCAACATGATCTCGGTCATCAGCTTCGACGAGCCGTAGGGCGAGACCGGCGCGAGCGCGACGTCTTCCGGCGCCGGGATGACCGACGGGTTGCCGTAGACCGCCGCGGTCGAGGAGAAGACGAAGTGCTTCACACCGTTGCGCACGGCGGCGGCGATCAGCTCGCGCGACTTCACCGTGTTGTTGAAATAGTACTTGAGCGGGTCGGTGACGCTCTCCGGCACGATGATCGAACCGGCGAAGTGGACGACCGCCTCGATCGCGCCGTCGGCCATCAGGCGGTCGAGCAGGGCGGGATCGCCGATGTCGCCGCGCACCAGCGTCACTTCGGGCGGGATCGCCCAGTCGAAGCCGGTAGAGAGATCGTCGAGGACGACGACCGCCTCGCCGCGGTCGCTCAGAGCCCAGACCAGATGGCTGCCGATGTAGCCGCAACCGCCGGTGACCAATACCGCCATGATGTCCTCGCCAGAATCGCGTTTCGCGGCATCCTAGCTCAAACCGTGGCGCGAGGGCGGCGCGTCAGGGATGCGCCGGACGGTTGATCGAGCCGGTCGGCAGCGTGTCGTAGGCGAGGCGCTCGGCCGGCCGCCACGCGAGCGCGGCGAGCACCAGCAGGCCCATCACCAGAATACGCTTGTCGAAAGTCGGCTTCATGGTCGGGCCTCCGGAGAAAACGCCGTCACGAGCGCCCGCGCGCCGGCGAGCGCGTGCGTCCGAGACGTGGAAATCATTGGGTTTTCGAGGTCGCGGACCTCATGTGTCCGTTGTGCCCGTCGTTTCTTAACGAGACGTGAAGATACGAGGGCAGATTCGGGGCGAATCGGTTCGCATGACCGCCCTCCCCCGGCCTGTCCACGACGGAGGCGGGGCTGTTGCAGGCCGGCCACGACAGGCGCTCCCGGGGTGCGGATGGACAACCGGAGGGTGAACCGCGTGCGGCCTCGTCGCCGATCGGCCGACACCACGGTCGACGCCTCGCGTCGTCTCGGCTAAAGCGGGTCTCGATCCGCCTCGTCGGGTCGAAACCCGCTCGCGCTCCTCGATGGAGCAGTTCTTTTCGATCGGGCTGGTTCAGCCCGACCGGAACATGCTCTAGAGAAGACGTCATGCTCGTCGTCCAAGACCTCACCTTCCGTATCGCCGGCCGCACCCTGCTCGAGGGGGCGTCCGTCGTGATTCCGACCGGTGCCAAGGCCGGCTTCGTCGGCCGCAACGGCACCGGCAAGACCTCGCTCTTCAAGATCCTGACCGGCGACTGGTCGGCGGAGAGCGGCACGGTGCAGGTGCCCAAGGGCGCCCGCATCGGCCAGGTCGCGCAGGAGGCGCCGGGATCGGCGACCACGCTGATCGACTTCGTGCTCGCCGCCGACAAGGAACGCGCGAGCCTTCTGGCGGAAGCCGAGACGGCGACCGACGCCGCCCGCATCGGCGAGATCCACGCCCGCCTCGCCGACATCGGCGCCCATTCGGCCGAAGCGCGCGGGGCGACCATCCTCTCCGGCCTCGGCTTCGACCATGCGGCGCAGCTTCGGCCCTGCTCGGAATTCTCGGGCGGCTGGCGCATGCGCGTGGCGCTCGCCGCCGTGCTCTTCTCCGAGCCCGACCTGCTGCTCCTCGACGAGCCGACCAACTATCTCGACCTCGAGGGCACGCTGTGGCTCGAGGAATACGTCCGGCGCTATCCGCACACCGTCGTCGTCATCTCGCACGACCGCGACATGCTGAACGCCGCCGTCGACATGATCGTCCATCTCGATCAAGGCAAGCTCGTCGCCTATCGCGGCGACTACGACGGGTTCGAGCGGCAGCGCCGCGAGAAGATGATCCTGACGCAGAAGATGAAGGAGAAGGTGGACGCCCAGCGCGCCCACATGCAGGCCTTCATCGACCGCTTCAAGGCCAAGGCGACCAAGGCGCGGCAGGCGCAGAGCCGCATGAAGGCTCTCGCCAAGCTCCAGCCGATCGCCGCCCTCACCGACGAGAGCGCGCTCCCCCTCTCCTTCCCGCAGCCGGTGACGAAACTCGCCCCGCCGATCGTCGCGCTCGACGACGTCGCGGTCGGCTACGAGCCGGGCAAGGCCATCCTGAGAAAGATCACGCTGCGCATCGATCCGGAGGATCGCATCGCGCTGCTCGGCTCCAACGGCAACGGCAAGTCGACCTTCGCCAAGCTGCTGGCCGGCAAGCTCGAGCCGCAGGGCGGCCGGGCGGCGCGGTCGGGCAAGCTGTCGATCGCCTATTTCGCCCAGCACCAGATGGACGAGCTACGCCCGGAGGAGACGCCGTTCCAGCACGTCGCCCGCCTGGTGCCCGACGAGCCGGAGGCCAAGGCGCGGTCGCGGGTGGCGCGGATGGGGCTGTCGACCAGCCGCATGGACACGCCGGCCAAGGATCTGTCGGGCGGCGAGAAGGCGCGGCTGCTGCTGGGTCTCGCGACCTTCGCCGGACCGAACCTGCTGATCCTCGACGAGCCGACCAACCATCTCGACATCGACAGCCGCGAGGCGCTGATCCGGGCGATCAACGAATACGAGGGTGCCGTCATCCTGATCAGCCACGACCGCCATCTGGTCGAGGCGACCGCCGACCGGCTGATGCTGGTGGTCGACGGCACGGTCAAGGAGTTCGAGGGCGACATCGAGGACTATCGCAAGCTGGTGCTCGAGGGCTCGAACGGCTCGAAGAACGCCGACAAGGGCGACGCCGACGACAAGGGCCGCGTCTCGGCGCTCGATCGTCGTCGTGCCGCGGCGGCGCTGCGCGAGTCGCTGGCGCCGCTCCGCAAGAAGATCAAGGACGCCGAGGCGCGCATCGAGAAGCTCCAGAAGGAGCTCGAGAAGCTCGATCGCGAACTCGCCGCCCCCGACCTCTTCACCCGCGACGCGGCGCGCGGCACCAAGCTGATGAAGGCGCGGTCCGACGCCGAGAAGGCGCTCGCCGAGACCGAAGAGACCTGGCTCGAGCTCTCCGCCGAACACGAAGAGGCCGAGCGCGCGGCGCTCGACGAATGACATCGGGCGCGGGGGCTTTCGCGCCCCGCGCCCGACGATGGATCACGTCGACCGGCTCGGGGCCGGTCGTCTCTGCATCGGCTCACTGACCGGCGACGGCGGCACCCGCCTGGGCGACGGCCATGTCGTTCTCGACCGACGAGCCCGAGACGCCGATGGCGCCGATGATCATGCCGTTCTTGTCCTTGATCAGCTCGCCGCCGCCGAAGACCACCAGACCGTCGTTGGTCACTTCGATGCCGTAGAGCGGCTGGCCGACCTGCGCCAGCGCGCCGAGCTCCTTCGACGGCATGTTGAAGAGGCGAGCGGTCTTGGCCTTCTTGATCGAGATGTCGACCGAGCCGAGGAAGGCGCCTTCCATGCGGGCGAAGGCCTTCAGGTTGCCGCCGGCATCGACGATCGCGATGTTCATCAGCGTGTCCTGCTGCTTGGCCTTGGCCTTGGCGGCGTCGATGGCCTTCATCGCCTGCTCGAGCGTGATGTCGCCGGGCAGGACGAGCTTGGAAGTATCGGCAGCGAGCGCGCCGAGGGTCGTCGCGGCGAGAAGGGCGAGAGTGGTGAGACCGATCTTCATCATGGGGATGGCTTTCCTTGTCGGGACGATGCCCTGATCCGACGTCTCGACGATTCGTCTTCCGCGATCGTCTGCCCACCGATCGCCGAAAGGATCCGAAACGCGGCCGCCGCGTCGTTTTCACGACGTCGAGACCGAGTTCTTCTTCCATGGTCCGAATCGAATCGACACGTCTTCTTTGCGAAAGACGACGTTGTTCGCCGCCGTCCTCCATTCTCTTTCGTCGTATACGGCCGTCTTCGCCGCTCGACAGCGTCGGTATAGGCCTCGGACTGCGACGAAAGAATGCGTCATCTTGCCGGATGTCGCGAATTTGTACTTTCGGTCGGCTTCGCCGAGACACGACGCGAAGAAAAATCGACTACGATCCATGCAGTCAATGCATGTCGCAATTTGCGAAATTCTGATTTTTTGGAAATCCGTGGCGATCGCCGACGGTTTCAGCGCAGCGGGCCGGCGATGACGCGCTCGAACAGCACCTCGTAGCGGTCGACGGCGGCGTCGACGGAGAATTCGCCGGCGCGTGCCATGCGCGGCGCGGGGTCGCCGGGATCGGCGAGACTTGCGTCGAGCGCGCGGGCATAGGCCTCGACATCGCCCTGCGGCACGATGACGCCCAATCGGGGATCGTCGAGAATCTCGGTCGGGCCGTCGCAGGCGGTGGCGACGACGGGAAGTCCGTGGGCGAGCGCCTCGACCACGACGTTGCCGAAGGCCTCGACCTCCGACGACAGCGCGAAGCAGCGCGCCCGGCCGTACCATTCCCAGGGGGCGGCGACGTAGCCGGGCAGTTCCAGCCGATCGGCGACGCCGAGACGGGTCGCCTCGGCGAGGATCGCCTCACGCTCCGGGCCGGCACCGAGGATGACGAGACGGGCCTCGCGATCGCGCATCGCGGCGAAGGCACGGACGAGGAAGGGGAAGCCCTTGACCGCGACGAGGCGGCCGACGCCGACCACGATCTTGTCGCGGCGGGCAAGCGCCTCCGTCGTCAGGCCGGGATCGGTGCCCTCGACGGCGATCGGGTTGTAGATGCGGACGCAACGGGTGGCGACGGCGTGCCAGCGCTCGATCACGTTGCGACGCAGACCGTCGGAGACACAGACGGTGGCGAGCGACCACCAGGTCCACAGCCGCGCCAACACGAAGTGCAGGAAGCCGAAGAGCCGCGATTCGTTGGCGAGATAGCCGTGGAACGAGGTCACCACCCGGCGGCGGCCGAAGGGCAGCGAGGCGAGCAGCGCCTTGATGTCGGAACCGCCGATCGCCGAGATCACCAGTTCCGGGTCGGTCTCGGCGATCAGCGCGCCGAGCGCCAGCACCGAGCGGAAGTGGCGGACGCCGAGCACCCGCACCTTGACCTCGGGCGCGATGAAGCCGCGGTTCTCCGAGGCGTCGAAGTCGAGCGCCAGCGTCACGTCGTGGCCGCGGCGCGCGAATTCGGAGGCGAGAACGGCCCAGACCCGTTCCGCGCCGCCGCCCGACAGCGATGTCGTGTAGAAGACCAGTCGACGCCGGATCATCGTCCCCGCCCGGGAGGGCGCCTCGTGCATGCCGCGTTGCGCGACGGGCGGCGATCCGATGGCTCGGTGGCTCAGTCGACCCGTACGAGATCGAATCTAATCCGCTGCCCGGCGCGCCACAACGGCGAAGCACGACGCGTCGCTATCGATTCGAATTGTTGGTTTCCGTTTCATGCTCTCGATCAACGACCGGCGAGGAAGGTGGCGACCAGACGGCGGGCGAGATCGGCCGGCGGCGTGGCGGTGACGAAGCCGAGCTTGTTCTTCTGCGCGAGCGCGGCGATGCCGTGGACGGAGGCCCACAGCACCTCGACGTCGGCGCGCGCCGCCGCCGGATCGCTGCCGCCGAGGAGGGGCGCGGCGACCGCCGCCACCGAGGCGACGAGGCGTTCGATGCGCGCGACGTGCCAGGCGGGCGTCGGGCGGTCGTGGCCGGGTTCGTGTTCGAAGACCAACGCCCATATGCGCCCCTCGCGCTCGGCGAAGGCGACGTAGCGCAGGGCGATCTCGATCAGTGCCGCGGCAGGATCGGCCGGGAGCGGCGGGCCGAAGAGCGCCGCCTGCATGTCGTCGACGACGGAGGCCGCGACATGCAGCACGAGGTCGTCGAGATCGACGAAGAGATTGTAGAGCGAGCCGACCGAACAGCCGAGTTCGCCGGCGACGCGGCGGGCGGTGAGCGCCGGGATGCCGCCTTCGGTCACCGCGGCGCGGGCGGAGGCGACGGCGCGGGCGCGCATCTCGTCGTGGTCGTGGGGCATGCGGCGGGGCATCGGCGGGTCCTCTCGAGGCCGCCATCATGGTGAGCGCCGTTCACCACCGCAAGGGGCGAAACGGGCGCCGCACTCGGGAGACGGCGCCCGTTCGGGGGACCCGCGACGCGGTGGGAGGGTCGTCGACTGCGTCGCGGGGCGGTGCGTCCGAGCCGGCTCGGGGGAAGAGCCCGGACGCCCGGTCTCAGAGCCCCATGGCCTTCAGCGCCTCGGCGGTGGTCAGCACGCCGTTGGCGATCATCGAATAGTCGACCAGCGCCGCCTTGTAGGCGTCGGCGCCGGGGGCACCGACCGCGTCCTTGACCACCCAGACGCGGAAGCCGTTCTCCATCAGCGCGCGCATGTGGCTGTCGACGCAGAGGTTGGCGACCATGCCGCCGAGCACCACCGTGTCGATGCCGCGCGAACGCAGCTGATAGACGAGGTCGTTGCTCTCCGGGCCGTACATCTTGTGCGGCGCCACGACCACGGTCTTGCCGTCGTGGATGTAGGGCTTGTAGCGGTCGAAGAAGTCGGCGCCGGAGCCCTCGAAGCCCTTGGGATCGTTGAGAGCGGCGCGATGCAGCGCCTTCATGTCGAGGAGCTGGCGCTGCAGCGCGCCGGCGTTCTTCCAGGTGCCGTCGAGCTCGGTGTAGATGAGCGGATCGACCGCCAGCGTCATGCCGATCTTCTTGGTGCCGGCCATCAGCTTCTCGATGTTGTCGACCGTGCCGAGCTCGGCGAGGTTCTCGGCGAGCAGCTTGTTGAGCTTGCCCTTCTCCGAGAGGAACTCGTTCTGCGGATCGGTGATGAGGACGGCGGTGTGTTCCCTGTCGAACTTCGGCAGGGGGGGGTCGCCCGCCATCGCCGCGGTGGCGAAGACGACCGGAAGGGCAAACGCGACGGACTGGAGCAGCTTCTTCATGACGTGACCTTTCGCTTGGCTCACCGGACGCGGCCGTCGCCCGGCATGCGGAAAGGTCTAGGCCCGTCACCCCTCGGCGGGATGTGACGGAAGTTCCGGTTGGAAATCGACTTTGGTGGCGCGACCGAGGGTCGCGGCAAGGCGGAGGGCTCAGCCCTTCTTCGCCCAGCGACCGCGTTCGTCCTGGATCCAATAGGTCGGGGCGACGCCCGCCGCCTTGACGGTCTTCCAGTTCCCGCGCGCGTCGACGAGGGCTTCGGGGTCGTTGCCGTCGAAGAGGAAGACGAGGCGCTGGTAGACGGTCCAGTCGCCCGGCGGCGTAGCGCGGTCGACGAGGAAGCGCACCGCGGCGCCGTCGGCCGGATCGGCCTCGGCGGTGAGCCGGACGGCGGTCTCGGTCAGTTCCTCCGGGCGGATGCCGTGGGGCAGGAAGCCGTCGTCGGAATAGGCCCAGAGATGGGCGTCGAGCGCGTCGCGGCGCTCGACCGAGCCCGCCTGCACCACCGTCTTCCAGCCGCGTTCCAAGCATTTCTCGAGCAGACCCGGCAGGGTCTCATCGAGGCTGCGGGTCTGGAGATGGTAGAAGAGGACTTCGGTCATCGCGGGCTCCGAGGGGGCCGGGAGGCGGAGACCGCCTCCCGAACCGACCTCACTTCTCCCAGTGGTCGGCGACGAGGCGGTCGAGCAGACGCACGCCCCAGCCCGAGGTCCAGGCCTTGTTGAGGTCGGTCGCCGGCGAGCCCATCGCCGTTCCGGCGATGTCGAGGTGGGCCCACGGCACGTCGCCGACGAAGCGCTTGAGGAACTGCGCCGCGGTGATCGAACCGGCGTCGCGGCCGCCGGTGTTCTTCATGTCGGCCCAGGTGCTGTCGATCAGCTTGTCGTACTCGGGGGCGAGCGGCATGCGCCACACGGTCTCGCCGGTGGCGAGGCCGGCGGCGGTGATGTTGCCGGCGAGCGTGTCGTCGTTGGAGAAGAGGCCGGCGTTGATCTTGCCGAGCGCGATCAGGATGGCGCCGGTCAGCGTGGCGAGATCGACGATCGCCGCCGGCTTCACCTTCTCCTTGACGTGCCAGAGCACGTCGCAGAGCACGAGACGGCCCTCGGCGTCGGTGTTGATGACCTCGATCGTCTGGCCCGACAGCGACTTGACGATGTCGCCGGGGCGCTGGGCGCCGGCATCGGGCATGTTCTCGACGAGGCCGATGGCGCCCACCACGTTGGCCTTGGCATGCCGCGCGGCGAGCGCGTGCATCAGGCCGGTGACGACGGCGGCACCGCCCATGTCGCCCTTCATGTCCTCCATGCCGGCGGCCGGCTTGATCGAGATGCCACCCGAATCGAAGACCACGCCCTTGCCGACGAAGGCGATCGGAGCGGCGTCCTTGTCGCCGCCGTTCCAACGCATGACCACCACGCGCGGCGGACGCTTGGAGCCCTGCGCCACGCCGAGGAGAGCGTTCCAGCCGGCCTTCTTCATGTCCTTCTCGGTCAGGATCTCGATCTCGACGCCGAGCTTCTCGAGCTTCTTCGCCCGCTCGGCGAATTCCTCGGTGCCGAGCACGTTGGCGGGCTCGCAGATCAGGTCGCGGGTCAGCGTGACGCCGTCGGCGATCGCCTCGCCGCGGGCCTTCCAGGCCTTCTTGGCGGCAGCGTGGGCGGCGAGCGCCACGGTCAGGGCGAGTTCGACCTCGGGTTCGTCGTCCTTCTTCTTCGCCTTGTAGCGATCGAAGGCATAGGCGCGCATGCGGGCGCCGAGGGCGACGTCGACGGCCTGCGCCGCCTCGACGGCGACGGCGTCGGCACGTTCGAGCAGGATCGTCGCGGCGGCGGCCTTGAGCTCGACCAGCTTGCCGGCGATCACGCCGCCGAGGCGCAGCCAGTCCTTCTCGACCCATTCGGCCGGCTTGCCGATGCCGACCAGCAGCACGCGGTCGAGCTCGGTGCCGACGGGCGCGACGACGTCGAGGGTGGCGAAGCCCTTGCCCTTGAAGGCGGCCTTGGCGACGGCACGGCCGATCGCCCCGCCGATCGCGGTGTCGAGGGCGGCGGCCGTCGGCGACAGGACCAGATCCTCGGCGACGAGGGCGACGAGGACGCCGGAGGCGGGAGCCTTCGGTTCGGCGAACGAGATCGAGGGACGAGACATCGAGGCGACACTCCTGGGAAATCGACGGGTCCGACGCGAGCGGCCGGAGAGAAGTCCGCGGCCGAAGGTCGGCCGGAGAGACGAGATCGGCCGGAAATCCGGTCGGGAGGCGGCGTCGCACCGCGGAACGGGCGACGGGTTCGAGGGAATGTGGCGCGCGCAGGCCTCCGGGGCAAGCGTCTCGCCGCGGATCGGAGCGCAGTTCGCCGACACGGGAAAGTCGGGTTTGCCTCGTTAACCATGTTTACAAGTGATGCGTTAGGCATTCTCGGCGTTTGATCGATCCTTGGGGACAGACGACGTTCCGGGGTGAACATGCCGCGCGAAGCGGTTATGTCGTCTCGGTGGAGGCCGCGGCGCGTGATCCGTGCCGGCGGACGGTGGAGGACGAACGGAAGAGAATGAAGCTCGTCGAGCGCTACATCTTCCGTCGTGCGGCCGGCGCCTTCCTGATGTCGCTCGGGGCGCTGATCGGCGTCGTCTGGGCGACGCAGGCGCTGAGGCAGATGAACCTCGTGACCGCCAAGGGCGCCGCACTTCTCACCTTCCTCAAGATCACCGCCCTCGCCCTGCCCTTCCTGACGATCGTCGTCGCGCCCTTCGCGCTGTTCATCGCCTGTCTCCAGACACTGAACTCGGTCAATTCCGACAGCGAGCTCGTCGTTCTCAACGCCTCCGGCGCGTCGCGATTCGTCGTGCTGAAGCCGCTGCTGGTGCTGGCCGGAGCCGTGGCGGCGACGATGATGTTCCTCTCGGTGTGGGGCTCGCCGACCTCGCTCCGCGTGCTGCGCGAGAACCTCGCCCGAATCAACGTCGACCTCGTCGCCAACATCGTCCAGCCCGGCCGCTTCATCTCGATCGACAAGAACCTCACCTTCCACATCCGCGCCCGTGCGCCGGACGGCTCGCTCGGCGGACTGTTCGTGGAAGACGCGCGCGATCCGGCGGTGTCCTTCACCTACATCGCCGACAAGGCGTCGATCATCGAGATGTTCGGCAAGACGCTGCTCGTCATGCGCGACGGCGTCATCCAGCGGCGCGCCACCTCGGACGGCAACCTGTCGCTGATCGACTTCCAGTCCTATGCCTTCGACCTGTCGGCGCTGACGCCGACGACCTCGGCGCCGGTCTTCCGCCCCTCCGAGCGCTCGACGGAGGAATTGTGGACGGCGGGTGGGCCGAAGCCCGACGACTATGCCCGCAACAATGGCGGCCGGCTGCGCTCCGAGCTGCACGACCGGCTGACCCAGCCGTTCCTGCCGATCGTCTTCGCGCTCTTCGCCTTTCTGGCGCTCGGCGACGCGCGCACCACGCGCGAGAATCGCGGCCTGCCGATCATCGGCGCGATCGTCGCCGTCGGCGTGCTGCGCGGCCTGCATTTCGCCGCGACCTCGGCGGCGGGCGCCTCCGACGCGGCGCTGGCGATCCTGTGGGTGCTGACGCTCGGGACGATCGGCTGGTGCGTCTTCGTGGTGGCGACCGATCGCCGCGTCGAGGCGCCGGCCTTCGTCGACCGGGCGATCGACGCCGTGGGCGAACGGGTGTCGGGCCTACTCGGCCGGATCGTCGACAAGCTCGGCCTCTCCTCCAACCGTGAGGAGGACGCGCCGTGATCGGACCGACGCTCGGACGCTATTTCGCCAAACGCACCTTCCTCGCGGTGGCGTCGATCTTCGCCATCGCCTTCCTGATCGTGCTCCTGTTCGACTTCCTCGACATGGTCCGCGCCAACATCGACCGGCCGAGCTTCCGCTGGGGGACGGCGCTCGCCGCCTCGCTGTTCCGCGTGCCGGCCTTCTCCGAGCAGGTGCTGCCCTTCGCCACGCTGTTCGGCATGATGGCGGGGCTGCTGGCGCTGTCGCGCAAGCTCGAGCTGGTGGTGGCGCGCGCCGCCGGCATCTCGGTGTGGCAGTTCCTCGCCCCGCCGATCGCCGTGGCGGTGGCGCTCGGCATCGTCGCGACCGTCGCCTACAACCCGCTCGCCGCCCATCTCAAGGGTCGGTCGGAGGAGTTGCAGGCCGAACTCGCCGGCAACGCCCAACGGCGGTCCGAAGACAACGCCCGCGAGGTCTGGCTGCGCCAGAGCGGCGGGGACGGCGAATCGATCGTCCATGCCCGTCAGGCGACCCGCCGGGGTCTGCACCTGTCGGGTGTGACGATGCAGGTCTTCGACGCGCGCGGACACTTCCAGAGCCGGATCGAAGCCGCAGAGGCCGACCACGAACCGGAGGGCCGCTGGCGTCTCTCCGACGCCGTCGTCGCCCGTCCGGGCGAGGCGCCGGAGCATCACGACACCTGGTTCGTGGCCACCCGGCTGAAGGCCGAACAGATCGGCGAGAGCCTCGTCGAACCGGACACCGTGTCGTTCTGGGCACTGCCGTCCTTCATCGAGACGGCGCGTGCCGCCGGTCTTCCGGCGTTCCAGTTCGAGCTTCAATATCAACTGCTTCTCGCCAGACCGCTGCTATTGGTCGCAATGGTCCTGATCGCCGCTACGGTTTCCTTGCGAGTGTTCCGGTTCGGCAACATAGGACGCATGATTCTCGGTGGCGTCGCGTCCGGCTTCGTGCTTTATGTCGCCGGAGAGGTGGCTCGGGGAATGGGAGGCGTGGGAATCGTCCCACCTGTCCTGGCCGCCTGGACACCGGCTGTGGTCGCATCTTCGATCGGTTTCACGATTCTGCTTCACCAGGAGGACGGCTGACATGACCCGCACCGTCCTCGACGGTAGAACCGTGTCGATCGTCGCCCGCCGGTCGGCCCGCCTCGCGGCGGGCGTCTCGACGATTCTTCTCGCGTTGCTCCTCGCCGGTCCTGCGACCGCCGCCTCGTCCAAGGCGACGGGCGGATCGCTGAACGTCGCGCCCAAGATCTCCGCGCCGAGCCTGCCGCCGGGCGACCGCATGGTGCTCGAGGCCGATCAGGTCGTCTACGACGACAAGGCCGACACGGTGACGGCGATCGGCTCGGTGGCGATCTACTATCGCGGCAGCGTGCTGACGGCCCGCCGCGTCGTCTACGTCCGCTCGTCGCAGCGCGTCGTCGCCGAGGGTGACGCCCGTATCGTCGACAAGGACGGCAACGTCATGACGTCGCCGAAGATCGACGTGACGGAGGGCTTCTCCGACGGCTTCGTCGAGTCGCTGCGCATCGACACGATCGACCGCTCTCGCTTCGCCGCCGAGAGTGCCAAGCGCTCCGGGGGCAACAAGACGGTCTTCGAGAAGGGCGTCTATTCGGCCTGCCAGACCTGCGTGAACGAGCCCGACAAGCCGCCGTTCTGGCAGATCAAGGCGGCCAAGATCGTCCATGACCAGCAGGAAAAGACGATCTACTACGAGGACGCCAAGCTCGAGCTCCTCGGCACGCCGATCGCGTGGGTGCCCTTCTTCATGCACCCCGATCCGTCGGAGCGGCGCAAGACCGGCTTCCTGCTGCCGCGCGTGATCAATTCCAATTCCCTCGGTCTCGGCGTGCAGGTGCCCTTCTACTGGGCGCCGACGGCGGACTGGGACGCCACCTTCTCGCCGGTCGCGCTGTCGCGGCAGGGCGTGCTCGCCGACGTCGAGGTGCGCCATCGCATCGACGCCGGCCTGATCACCGCGCGCGGCTGGGGCATCTCGCAGATGCATCCGGAGGCCTTCGTCGCCACCTCGGGCGATCGTCGCGAGCGCGGCGCCTTCAACACCACCGCCACCTTCTCGCTCTCCGACAAGTGGAGCTGGGGCTGGGACGTGACCGCGGTCACCGACCGCCGCTTCCTCGACCAGTATCACCTGACCACCAGCGCCCAGGACCGTTCGATCTCGACGGTGTTCCTGCGCGGCGAGGGGACGAAGTCGTGGTTCGAGGCGCGGGCCTATCGCTTCACCGTGCTGAACGACGACAACCCGCTCGATTCGGCCGGCAACAACATGCTGTTCGGCGCCGGCACCCAGCTGCAGGACAAGCAGCCGGTCGTCCATCCGGTCGTCGACTGGGACAAGGTCGCCGACAATTCGGTGCTCGGCGGCGAGCTCTCGGTCAAGGCCAACGTCACCAGCCTGTCGCGGTCGAAGACCGACATCGATACCGCCGGACGGGTCTACGGCATCGCCGGCACCTTCTCGCGCGTGTCGGGCATCGTCGCGTGGCGGCGCCAGTTCATCGATCCGTTCGGTCAGGTGTTCACGCCGTCGGTCAATCTGCGCGGCGACGTCTTCTACAATCACACGAACGACCCGCGCGCGGTCGGCTTCGTCACCGACGGCACGCTCGGCCGCGTCACCCCGACCGTCGCCTTCGACTATGCCTATCCCTTCGTGATGGGCACGACGATCGGCGCCCACACCTTCGCGCCGATGGCGCAGCTGGTGCTGCGGCCGAACGAGCAGTGGTCGGCGCGCCTGCCCAACGAGGACGCGCAGAGCGTCGTCTTCGACGACACAACGCTGTTCCGCGCCGACAAGTTCTCCGGCTGGGATCGCGCCGAGGGCGGCACGCGCCTCAACGTCGGCGGCCGCTATTCGTTCCACGGCCCGGCCGGCGGTTCGATGTCGGCGCTGTTCGGCCGCTCCTACCTGCTGTCGGGCACCAACTCCTTCGCCTATCCGGGCTACGACCAGTTGATGTCGGAAGCGGCGGCGGGTCGCGCGGTGCCGCTGACGGCCTTCGGGTCGGGTCTCGAGACCAACGTCTCCGACTGGGTCGGCGGCCTGGCGCTCGACAGTTCGATGGGCTTCCGGGTCGGCGCGCAGGCGCGCCTCGATGCCCGCAGCCTCGCCCTGCAGCGCTCCGACATCCAGGCGTCCGGTGCCTCCGGCCCGCTGGCCGCCTCGGTCACCTGGGCCTACAAGCGGACACCGCGGCAGATCTTCGACCTGCTCGACTCCTATGCCGCCTCCGGCGCCTTCGGCACCACGCCGGTCGCCATCCGCAATTCGCTCAAGGCCGACCGCTCGGAGATCCAGACCGCGGGCAACCTGCGTCTGTCGCCGACCTGGCGCCTGTTCGGCGGCGTGCGCTACGATCTGGTCGACCGGGCCATGGCGGGCGCCAACGGCGGCATCGGCTACGACAACGACAGCTTCTCGATCTCGCTGGCCTATTCGGAATCGACCTATTGGTCGGTCGATTCCGGCGTGCTCAAGCAGATCCACGACCAGACGATCTTCCTCCGCTTCGGCCTGAGGACGTTGGGCGACGGCAGTCTGTCGAACAGCCTCGCCTCGTCCAACTGACCGAACGGCGGATCGACCATACATCCGCCATTTCCGCCTTGCAGGAAGACGGTCGGACCCGCAGACTTGCGCCTCGCCGGCAGCCATCGGCCGCCGGCGCACGTGTTGCGTATCGCCCCGAGGGAAGCATTCGATGTCGAAAGCCCGCCGTTCGTTCGCCGTCGCCGCCGTGATCGCCGCCCTGATCGGCGGCCCGATCGCCGCGACCGCCCCTGCCCGGGCGGCGTCGCAGATCCGCGTCGTCGTCAACAACGAGCCGATCACCTCGAACGAGATCGCCGAACGCGCCCGTCTGATGCAGCTGACCTCGCGCACTTCCGCCGCCTCGGTCGAGCGCATGGCGATGGAGGAGCTGATCGACGACAAGCTGAAGCTCCAGGAAGCCAAGCGCGTCGGCGTCTCGGTCTCCGACGCGCAGGTCGAGGCCGCCTTCGCCTCGATCGCCTCGCGTCTGAAGATCACCCCGGCACAGCTCGCCCAGGGCCTCGGCCAGCGGGGCATCAACCCGAAGAACCTCAAGGACCGTCTGCGCGTCCAGATCATCTGGCAGCAGCTGGTCGTCGGCCGCTTCAACCGCACCGTCCAGATCTCGGATTCCCAGGTCGTCGACGCGCTCGCCAAGAAGGAAGGCACCTCCAAGGCGGATGCCGGCAAGAGCGACGGCAAGACCACCGAATACACGCTGAAGCAGGTCGCGCTGCTGATCACCAAGGGCGGCAACGACGGCGCTCGCATGAAGGAAGCCGAGGCGCTGCGCGCCCGCGTCACCACCTGCGACGGTCTGGTCGACGCGGTGAAGAGCGTGCCCGAAGCGCTGGTCAAGAACCTCGGCAAGCGCACCGCCGAGGAGCTTCCCGAACAGTTCCGCGGCCTCATCGCCGACGTCGCCGTCGGCCACCTGTCGAAGCCGCAGCGTTCGCCGGTCGGCATCGAGATGGTCGCGGTCTGCGAGAAGCGCGACCTGTCGGGCGACTTCCAGATCCGCAACCAGGTCGAGGACGAGCTGCGCGCCAAGGAGGGCGAGGTCTTCGCCCGTCGTTACGTCAACGATCTGCGCCGCATCGCCATCATCGACTATCGCAAGTGAGGCTGTCTTGGCCGAGCGTCCCGCGGGCGGCCACCGCCCTCCCCTCGCGCTGACCTGCGGCGAACCGGCGGGCATCGGCCCGGACCTGACGGTGCTGGCCTGGACCCGTCGCCACACCTCCCGCCTACCGGCCTTTCTGGCGATCGGCACGGCCGATCTCTTCCGCCGTCGCGCAGCCCTCCTCGGCCTCGACGTTCCGATCGAGGTCGTCACCCCGGAAGAGGCGACGGAGGTCTTCGAGCGCGCCCTGCCGGTACTCGACCTCGGCCACGACGTGCCCGGCGTGCCGGGTGTGCTCGACGTACGCGACGCGCCGCTGGTGGTCGCCGCGATCGAGACGGCGGTCGCGCTGGTCGGCGCCGGACGGGCTTCGGCGATCGTCACCAATCCGCTCAACAAGCACGCGCTCTATGCGATCGGCTTTTCCCACCCCGGCCACACCGAGTTCCTCGGCGCCCTCGCCGCGACCATCGCCCCGCCGCCCGACGGCGTCGCCTGGCGGCCGGTGATGATGCTGGCGGGGCCGGAGATGCGCACCGTGCCGGTGACCGTCCACGTCTCGCTGGCGCGCGCCGCCGCCGAGCTCGACGCCGACACGATCGTCGCGACCGGCCGCATCGTCGCCCACGACCTCGCGACCCGCTTCGGCATCGCCCGACCGCGCCTCGCCGTCGCCGGCCTCAATCCGCATGCCGGCGAGAGCGGCGCGATGGGCCGCGAGGACATCGAGGTGATCGCCCCCGCCGTCGCCCGGCTGAAGGCCGAGGGCATCGACGCGCGTGGGCCGCTGCCGGCCGACACGATGTTCCACGCCCGGGCGCGTGCGACCTGGGACGCGGCGCTCTGCGCCTACCACGATCAGGCGCTGATCCCGGTGAAGACGCTCGCCTTCGACGAGACGGTCAACGTCACCCTCGGCCTGCCCTTCGTGCGCACCTCACCCGACCACGGCACGGCGCTGGACATCGCCGGCAAGGGCGTGGCGCTGCCCGAGAGCCTCGAGGCAGCGCTGCGCATGGCCGCCGCCATGAGCGACGCGTGATGGCCCAGATCGACGACCTGCCGCCGCTGCGCGACGTCATCGCCGAGCATCAGCTCTCGGCGCTGAAGTCGCTCGGGCAGAACTTCCTGCTCGACCTCAACCTCACCGCCCGCATCGCGCGCGCCGGCGGGCCGCTCGCCGACACGCTGATCGTCGAGGTCGGCCCCGGTCCCGGCGGCCTGACGCGGGCGCTGCTGGCGGAAGGCGCCGGCAAGGTGGTGGCGATCGAGCGCGACCGGCGCTGCATCGCGGCGCTCGCCCAGATCGCCGAGCGCTATCCCGGCCGGCTGCACGTCATCGAGGGCGATGCGCTGGAACAGGACATACCGGCGCTGGTCGCCGAGCACGGTTTCGGCCGCCCCGCCCGCCTCGTCGCCAACCTGCCCTACAACGTGGCGACGCCGCTGCTGGTCGGCTGGCTGCGCGCCGAGCCATGGCCGGCGTGGTGGGCGTCGGCCACGCTGATGTTCCAGCGCGAGGTCGCCGAGCGGATCGTCGCTACGCCCGACGACGACCACTACGGCCGCCTCGGCGTCCTCGCCGGCTGGCGGACCGAGGCGCGGATCCTGTTCGATCTCGCCCCCTCCGCCTTCACGCCGCCGCCCAAGGTGACGTCCTCGGTGGTGCGGCTCATTCCGCGCGAGACGCCGCTGGCGGTCGATCCGGACGTGCTGGAACGGGTGGTCGCCGCCGCCTTCGGTCAGCGCCGCAAGATGCTGCGCCAGTCGCTGAAGGGGCTCGGGGTCGAACCCGCCGTCCTGCTCGAGGCCGCCGGCATCGAGCCGACGCGCCGGGCCGAGGAGATCGACGTCGCAGGCTTCGTGAGAATCGCGAATGCGCTGAAGGGGCGGTGAAGCCCCTCACCCCTCCGTCAGCAGCCCGTCGACGAAGCGATCGAGGCCGGTCTGGCGGAAGCGCTTGAGGCGTTCGGTGCGCAGGATGGCGCGGATGTCGTCGTAGGCGCGCGACAGATCGTCGTTGACGATGACGTAGTCGAAACGGCGCCATTCGGCGATCTCGACCTTGGCGTTCTCCAGCCGCTTGGCGATCACCGCCTCGGCGTCCTCGGCGCGGCGGTGGAGACGGGCGGCGAGCTCCTTCATCGACGGCGGCAGGATGAAGATCGCCACGACGTCGTCGGGCAGCTTCTCCTTGACCTGGACCGTGCCCTGCCAGTCGATGTCGAAGAGGACGTCGCGGCCGTCGGCGAAGGCCTCTTCCACCGCCTCGCGCGGGGTGCCGTAGAAATTGCCGTGGACCTCGGCCCATTCCAGCAGTTCGCCGCGCTCGCGCAGGCCCTGGAAGCGGTTCTTCGGGATGAAGTGATAGTGCACCCCGTCGATCTCCGAGGGGCGGCGCTCGCGCGTCGTCACCGACACCGAGAGCGAGATCTCGCGCTCCTGCTCGATCAGCAGGCGCGACAGCGTCGACTTGCCGGCGCCCGAGGGCGAGGCCAGCACGAGGCCGAGGCCGCGGCGGCCGGTGGTGGGAGTTCCGGGCATCGACGAGGCGGGCTTGGGGGCGGCGATCATGCGGTCACTCGATGTTCTGGATCTGCTCGCGCAGCTGGTCGACCACGGCCTTGAGGTCGAGACCGATGGCGGTCAGCTCGCGGTCGTTGGCCTTGGAGCAGAGCGTGTTGGATTCGCGGTTGAATTCCTGGGTCAGGAAGTCGAGCCGCCGGCCGATGGCGCCGCCGCCCGAGAGCATCTTGCGGGCCTCGGAGACGTGGGTCTTCAGCCGGTCGAGCTCCTCGCGGATGTCGGCGCGGGTGGCGATCATCACCGCCTCCTGCGCCAGCCGCTGCGGGTCGAGCGCGGGGACCGCGTCCATCAGCTCGGCGACCTGGGCGGCGAGCCGGGCGCGGATCGCCTCGACGGTGCGGGCGGGATGGGTCTCGGCGGCGAGCGTCAGGCGCTCGATCTCGTCGATCTGGCCGAAGAGCACGCGGCCGATCGCCTCGCCCTCGCCGGCACGCGCCGCGAGAAGGTCGGCGACGGCGTCGTCGAGCCCTGCCAGAAGGCCCGCATCGAGGGCCGCACGGGTCTCCTCGTCGTCTTCGGTCTCGGAGGTCTCGAGCACGCCCTTGATGGCGAGGATGCCGTCGAGGGTCGGGGCGGTGGCGTCGATCTTGTCGGCGACGCGGTTCATCGCGGCGAGGACGGCGGCGAGCACCTCCTCGTTGACGCGCAGCGTCGTCGCCGCGGTCTCACGGGCGAGCGTCAGCGTCGCCTGGACGTTGCCGCGGGTCAGCCGGTCGGTCAGACGCTTGCGCGACGCGATCTCCAGCCGGTCGAGGCCGGGCGGCAGGCGCAGACGGACGTCGAGGCCCTTGCCGTTGACCGACCGCAGTTCCCAGCTCCAGCGCTGGCCGGCGACCGAGCCGTCGCGGCGGGCGAAGCCCGTCATGGAATAGAGCGCCATCGATCACGACCCCCCGATGCACGGCGGGGGTCGCCGGACCGGCGCCCCCGTCTGATGTTCGACGTTGTTGGCGGCCGTGGTACGGCCGATCAGTTCGCGCCCGAGCCCTCGGTCGCCTTGCGGTTCTGCTCGATCTGGCGCCAGCGCGCGACGTTGCGGTTGTGCTCCTCGAGCGTCGTGGCGAAGACGTGACCGCCGGTGCCGTCGGCGACGAAGAAGATCTCGTCGGTGCGCGAGGGGTTGGCCACCGCCTCGAGCGCGGCGCGGCCCGGATTGGAGATCGGGCCCGGCGGCAGGCCGGCGATGCGGTAGGTGTTGTAGGGGTTCGGCGAGGCGAGATCGGCGCGGGTGATCGTCCGTCCCTCGAGCCAGGCCTTGCCGCCGTAGAGGCCGTAGAGCACGGTCGGGTCGGTCTCGAGCCGCATGCCGCGCTTCAGCCGGTTGATGAAGACGGCGGCGACGCGCGGACGCTCGTCGGCCTTGCCGGTCTCCTTCTCGACGATCGAGGCGAGGATCACCAGATCGCGCGGCGTGGCGAGCGGCAGACCCGGCGAACGATGCGCCCAGACGTCGGCGACGCGACGCTCCATCGCCTTCTTCATCTGCTCGATGATCTGCTCGCGCGTGGTCGAGCCGATCGAGAAGGAATAGGTGTCGGGCAGCAGCGAGCCCTCGTCCGGGATCACCGTGATCTTCTTGCCCGAGATCGTCGCGGTGTCGTTGAGACGGGCGACGATCTGCTCGCTCGACCAGCCTTCCGGGAAGGTCAGGCGATGCTGGACGGTGCGGCCTTCGGCGATGTCCTCCATCACCTCGCGCATCGAGGCGCCGGGGGCGAACTCGTATTCGCCGGCCTTGAGCTTGTCGGTGGTGGCGCCGAGCTTGGCGGCGAGCGAGAAGGTGGTGGCGTCGGAAATGACGCCCTTCTTCTCCAGGATGTCGGCGATCACGCCGGTCGAGGCGGCATTGGGGATCAGCACCACGGCCGGGGCGGTCAGCGGGCCCTTGGCGTCGAAACGCTGGCGCGCCAGCCAGGCGAAACCGCCGAGGCCGAGCACGATCACCGTCAGCACGGTGAAGATGCCGTTGAGGAAGTTCACCGTCGACGAGCGGGCCGCCTTGGAACGCTTGGGCGGCGGCGGCACCTCGGTCGGCTCGATCGCGGCGCGCGGGCTCTTAGGCACGGTGGTGCGGGCGGGCTCGACGGGCGCGGCCTCCGGTGCCACCGGAGCGGCGGCGGGAGCGGGCGCGGGAGCCGGCGTGGCGGCCGTCTCTGCGGTGGAAGCGGGCACTTCGGCCGAATTCGGCTGAGGAACGCCTCCGGCCCCGTTCGACTCGTTGTTGTCAGACGTCATGACACCTCGCGGCGCGAATGGCCGAATCGACCCGTGGTCGGCGACGACACAACGGGAGGAACATGGCAAAACCACGTTCCGCGGGCGGGACGGCGGGGCGGACCCCGCCGACGGCACATCCGAGGGGGCACGCCCCTCGCCGGCTCATTCCGGTTTGCGGAAGATCACGGTGGCGTTGGTGCCGCCGAAGCCGAAGGAGTTGGAGAGGACCACGTCGATCTTCTTCTTCTTCGGCACGTGCGGCACGAGGTCGAGCCTGGTCTCGACCGAGGGATTGTCGAGGTTGATGGTCGGCGGGCAGATCTGATCGCGGATCGCCAGGATCGAGAAGATCGCCTCGATCGCGCCGGCGGCGCCGAGCAGATGGCCGGTCATCGACTTGGTCGAGGACATCGCCGCCTTCTCGGCGTGGTCGCCGAGGATGCGCTCGACGGCGCCGAGCTCGATGCCGTCGGCCATGGTCGAGGTACCGTGGGCGTTGATGTAGTCGATCTCGGAGACCGCGATGCCGGCCCGCTTGATCGCCGCTTCCATGCAGCGATAGGCGCCGTCGCCGTCCTCAGAGGGGGCGGTGATGTGGTGAGCGTCGCCCGACAGACCGTAGCCGATGACCTCGGCGTAGATCTTGGCGCCGCGGGCCTTGGCGTGCTCGTACTCCTCGAGCACGACGATGCCGGCGCCCTCGCCCATCAGGAAGCCGTCGCGATCCTTGTCGTAGGGACGCGAGGCGCGGGTGGGCTCGTCGTTGTAGGAGGTCACCAGCGCGCGGGTGGCGCAGAAGCCGGCGATCGACAGGCGGTTCACCGCCGATTCGGCACCGCCCGCCACCATCACGTCGGCATCGCCCAGCGCGATCAGACGCGCGGCGTCGCCGATGGCGTGGGTGCCGGTCGAACAGGCGGTGACGACGGCGTGGTTCGGGCCCTTGAGCCCGTGCTCGATCGACACGTAGCCGCCGGCCAGATTGATCAGGCGGCCGGGAATGAAGAAGGGCGAGATGCGGCGCGGGCCGCGTTCCTTGAGGGTCAGCGAGGCCTCGTAGATGCCGCCGAGACCGCCGATGCCGGAACCGATCAGCACGCCGGTGGCGAGCTGGTCCTCACGGGCTTCGGGATGCCAGTCGGCGTCGTTCAGAGCCTGCTTGGCAGCGGTCATGGCGAAGACGATGAACTCGTCGACCTTCCGCTGCTCCTTGGGATCCATGAAGAGGTCGGGATTGTAGGTGCCGTTGGTGCCGTCGCCGCGCGGAATGCGCGCCGCGATCTTGCACGGCAGGTCGTCGACCTGGAAATCGGTGATGCGAACCGCGCCGCTCTTGCCGGCGAGGATGTTCGACCAGGTCTCCTCGACACCGCAGCCCAGCGGCGTGACCATGCCCAGACCCGTGACGACCACTCGACGCATCGCGACCTCGCTTCTCTATCTCCCGCCGATCGTCGACATGCGTCCGCGCGCGGGCGGACCGGGGAGGAGCATCGGAGGAACGCGACGGAAGGGTCGAAACGCACATCGCTCGGCCGGGGGGCGGGAGCCCCGACGATGCGATCGCGGTCGACGCCGTCCGCGCCCGTGGGCCCGAGCGAGCCGATCGAAAGGACGAACCGCCGCGGGAGGCGCGAGGCATCCGCGACGGAACGACGATCGGGCGGGCGCCCACGGCAGGGATCACCCGACGCATGCACGCCGGCCACGGGGGCCGGCGCGCGGATTCTCGTCAAGAAACGCCTTGGTCCGCGGATCGCGGACCCGACGGGATCAGGCCGAAACGTTCTTCTCGAGGAACTTGACCGCGTCGCCGACGGTCAGGATGGTCTCGGCGGCATCGTCCGGAATCTCGACGCCGAATTCTTCCTCGAACGCCATGACCAGCTCGACCACGTCCAGCGAGTCGGAGCCGAGGTCGTCGATGAAGCTCGCGTTCTCGGTCACCTTCTCGGCGTCGACGCCGAGGTGCTCGACCACGATCTTCTTCACGCGTTCAGCGATGTCGCTCATGTGCTCTTCTTCCCAGTACAGGATAAACCGACCCCGAAAACACCGACCTCATGCCGGCGCCCCGATGCGAAACTCCAAAAGACGCGGTCACGGCTCGCGCCGCTGCCGCGGGCGCTCTCCGCGGAGGAGGAGATCCCTCCGACCGCCGTCGCGCGCCTTGCCCGTTCGGTCCGCGACGCCCTTCGGCGACCGACCGCTCACGGAATGTTCGACGATCTCGCCCCCCGGCCGAAGAATCGGAACCCTACGGGTCCCTCACCCTCGTGATCGTCATGCCGTTCCCCCGAAACGCTGCTCTCGCATCTCGTCCCGAAGGTCCGACGGCCCCGCCGCTGAGGGCGGGACCGGGGTGGTTGCTAGCACACTTTCCCGACCTTGACCAGTCGCCGGAGCGCATCGGGAAAATGGCGGAAAACCCCGAAAGCTCGGGAATTTTCCCTGTCAGATCATGGCCATGCCGCCATTGACGTGGAGCGTCTGGCCGGTCACGTAGGACGCCTCGTCGCTGGCCAGGAAGACCACGGCGGCGGCGATTTCCTCCGGCGTGCCGAGGCGACCGGCGGGAACGGCACCGAGGATGCCTTCCTTCTGCTTGTCGTTCAGCGCGTCGGTCATCGGCGTGGCGATGAAGCCCGGCGCGACGCAGTTGACGGTGATGTTGCGGCTGGCCACTTCCTGGGCGAGCGACTTGGACATGCCGATCATGCCGGCCTTGGCCGCGGCATAGTTGCCCTGGCCCGGATTGCCGGTGACGCCGACCACCGAGGTGATCGAGACGATGCGGCCGTGGCGGCGCTTCATCATGCCCTTCACCGCGGCGCGGGCGAGGCGGAAGGTCGAGCCGAGGTTGACCTCGAGCACCTGATCCCACTCCTCGTCCTTCATGCGCATGAAGAGATTGTCGCGGGTGATGCCGGCGTTGTTGACCAGCACGTCGAGCCGACCGAGCTTGGCTTCGACCGCCGGGATCAGGCCGTCGACCGAGGCGCGGTCGGAGAGATTGGCGACGAAGACCTCGGCACGCTCGCCGAGTTCCGCCTTCAGTGCCTCGAGCACCGCCTCGCGGGTGCCGGAGAGGGCCACGGTGGCGCCGCGGGCATGCAGAGCCTTGGCGATGGCGGCACCGATGCCGCCGGTCGCGCCGGTGACGAGGGCGACCTTGCCGGTGAGATCGAACATGGGCTTCTCCTCAGACAATCGTATCAGCCGCCTCGGACAAGGGCGGCGACCACCTTCTCGACGTCGTCGGGCGTGCCGACCGGCACCGCCTCGACGCCCTCGACGATGCGCTTGACCAGACCGGACAGGACCTTGCCCGAGCCGATCTCACAGAGACGCGTCACGCCCTGGCCGGCGAGATACTGCACGCTCTCGCGCCAGCGCACCGTGCCGGTGACCTGCTCGACGAGACGGCGGCGGATTTCCTCAGGGTCGGAGATCGCGGCGGCGAGCACGTTCGAGACGACCGGCACCACCGGGCGGACGATCGCGACCTTCGCCAGCGCCTCGGCCATGGCGTCGGCGGCGGGCTGCATCAGCGCGCAATGGAAGGGGGCGGAGACGTTCAGCATCATGGCGCGCTTGGCGCCGCGGCCCTTGGCGATCTCGACCGCCCGCTCGATCGCCGCCTTGGAACCGGAGACCACGACCTGACCGTCGGCATTGTCGTTGGCGGCCTGACAGACCTCGCCCTGGGCCGCTTCCGCGGCGACCGCCACGGCGTCGGCGAAGGAGAGGCCGAGGAGCGCCGCCATGGCGCCCTCACCGACCGGCACGGCGGCCTGCATGGCGCGACCGCGGATCTTGAGGAGGCGGGCGGTGTCGGCGATCGACAGGCTGCCGGCGGCGGCGAGCGCGGAATATTCGCCGAGCGAGTGGCCGGCGACGAAGGCGGCGTCGCGGGCGACCGAGACACCCTTCTCCTCGAGCACGCGCAGGGCGGCGAGGGAGACGGCCATCAGCGCCGGCTGGGCGTTCTCGGTCAGGGTCAGCTCGGTCTCGGGGCCTTCCCACATCAGGGTCGAGAGCTTCTGACCGAGCGCGTCGTCGACCTCGGCGAAGACGCGCGCGGCGGTCGGATAGGCGTCGGCGAGCGCCTTACCCATGCCGACGGCCTGGGAGCCCTGTCCGGGGAAGGTGAAAGCGGTGCTCATGGAAGCTGCCCTCGTGGGATCGTTCTTCTTTGTCATCGGCCGCGTCGGCCGTCGAGAGGCGGCAGGCCCGCCTCGGGAGCGGGAGAGACCCTCAGACGGGGCAAGAGTCAAGTCGAACCGCCGCTCGAGCCGCCTCGACGCGCATTTTCCGACGAAAATCGCATCGACGACCTCCGGCGACGCCGTCTCATGTCATATACGTATTCGTCATCCTCATGCCGGTTCCGATGATGTATGCTGGCAACCGTCGTCATTCTTCCGAGGGGTCGGCATGTCGCTTCCCGAGAACCATCCGCGTCTGTTCAAACGTGTCTACAGCCAGGGCGAACTGGTCGCCGACGGTGTGGTGCACGGTCTCGCCATTCTCGCAGGCATCGTCGCCTTTCCCGTGCTCTTCGCGCGGGTCGTGGCGACGGGGGCGGCGAGCGACGCGGTCGCCCTGGGCATCTACGCCCTCGGCTTCTTCCTGATGTTCGGCTTTTCATGTGCCTACAACATGACGCCGCCGTCGTCGCTGAAGTGGCTGCTGCGGCGATTCGACCATTCCGCGATCTACGTCATGATCGCCGGCACCTACACGGCGCTGCTGGTCCGCCTCGACGACCGCTTCTGGGCCTGGACGCTGATCGCGCTCGTCTGGATCGGTGCGCTCGGCGGCACGATCCTCAAGCTCGCCCTGCCCGGCCGGCTCGATCGGCTGTCGATCGCGCTCTACCTGCTGCTCGGCTGGGTCGTGGTGATCGCGCTCGGACCGCTGATCGCCTCGCTGCCGACGGCGACGATGATCCTGGTGGCGATCGGCGGCGCGCTCTATTCGATCGGCGTCGTCTTCTACAAGTGGGAACGGCTGAAGTACCAGAACGCCATCTGGCACGGCTTCGTCGCGGTTGCCGCCGGCTGTCACTGGGCCGGCATCGCCGTGGCGCTGGGCGGCCCGGCGGCAGTGTGAGCCAAGCAGCGATCCCCGCACGGGAACGACGAGAAAAAGAAGCCGCCGGAGATCTCCGGCGGCTTCTTTCGTTTCCCGGCGTCGCGCGACGAGGAGGAAGTCGCGACGTCAGGCAGCGCGGACGGTGGCGAGGAAGCGGTTCAGCACCTCGCGCAGCGTGTCGGACTGGCGCACCAGGCCTTCGGCCGAGTGCATGACCACGTCGGCGGCCTCGGCGGTCTCGCCGGCGGCACGATCGATCGCGCCGACGTTCGAGGTGACCTGCCGGGTGCCCGACGACGCCTGGGTGACGTTGTGGGCGATCTCGCGGGTGGCCGCGCCCTGCTGGTCGACGGAAGCCGCGATGGTGGCCGCGATGCGGTTCATCTTGTCGATCGTGCCGGTGATCTCGACGATCGCGGCGGCCGACCCTTGCGTCGAGGTCTGGATCTCGCCGATCTGGGTGGCGATCTCCGAAGTGGCCTTCGAGGTCTGGTCGGCGAGCTGCTTCACTTCCGCGGCGACGACCGCGAAACCCTTGCCGGCTTCACCGGCGCGGGCGGCCTCGATGGTCGCGTTGAGGGCGAGCAGGTTGGTCTGGCCGGCGATGTTGGAGATCAGATCGACCACCAGACCGATCTTCTGCGCCGAGTTCGACAGTTCGCGAACCTTGGCGGCGGTGGCTTCGGCATCGCGGGCGGCGATCGAGGCGACATGGGCCGATTCGTCGACCTGACGCTTGATCTCGCCGATCGAGGCGGAGAGTTCTTCCGCCGCCGAGGCGACGGTCTCGACGTTGACCGAGGCCGCGCCGGAGGCGGTCGCCGCCATCGAGGACTGGGTCTGCACGCGGGCGGTGGCGCCGGTCATGGTGGTGGCGGCATCGCGGAGGTGGCCGGAGGCGTCGACGACGCCGGTGACGACCTCGCCCATGGTGCGCTCGAACTCGTCGGCGAGGCGGGCCATCGTGTCGCGACGTTCGGCTTCGCGGCGCAGACGCTCGGTCTCGGCCTGGGCGTTCTTCTCGAGCGCTTCCTGTTCGACGCCGACGCGGATGCGGTCGACGGCGCGGGCGATGTCGCCGATCTCGTCGCGACGGTCGGAACCGGCGATCGAGTCGATGGTCTCACGGGCGGCGAGCTTCTCGAGCGCCGCGGTGAGGCGGCGGATCGGATCGGCGATGCCGCGGCCGACGAGCGCCATGGCGATCAGCGCGGCGACGGCGACGGCGAGGCCGACCATCAGCTGGTTGCGCAGGTCGGCGTTCGACTGGTCGGAGAGGGCCTGCGACAGACGCGCGGCCTCGGCCATGACGTCGGTGCGCGGCACGTCGACCATCACCGACCAGGTGTCGCCGGTGCGGCCGAGGGGAATCGGCGAGAAGATGGTGAGGGCGTCGGACGCGGAGTCGTGCGTGATCAGCGCCTTGCCGTCCTTGATCGCCGCGAGATCGGTCTTGGCGTTCTTGTCGATCGCCGAGAGCGGCCCGCCGATGGCTTCCGGGTGACCCGAGGAAGCGATCACCAGACCGGTCGAGGAGACGATCGTGACCGTGCCCTTGCCGTTGTAGATCGAGCTGTCGACCTTCTCGGCCAGGCGCTGGACGAAGGAGAGGTCGAAGTCGGCACCGGCGACGCCGGCGAAGTGGCCGCCGATCTTGATCGGAACCGACATGGTGGCGAGATAGACCGCCTTGCCCTGCACGATGTAGGGCAGCGGCGCCAGGATGTTCTCGCGACCGGTCTCCTGCGGCTTGAGGAACCAACCGCCCTTCATCACGCCGTTCGGGTGGAGGTCGCGGCTGTCGTATTCGACCAGCGGCTGGAGCGCGATCTTGCCGGCGGCGTCGCGCGTCCAATAGGGCAGCGCGCGGCCGGTATCGTCGGAACCCACCTTCTTGGCGCCGACGTTGGCGAAGTCGTTGCCGTCGAGGGCGTTGGGCATCCAGGCGCTGTAGGTGCCGTTGAAGCGCGGATTGTCTTCGAGCACCTTCAGGAGAACCGTGTTGAGCTGCTTGCGGCGCAGGCCGCGCTCGGTGCCGCCGCTCGCCTCGTCGGCGGCGATGGTCTCGAGCGCTCGGGCCATGTTGCGGGCGGCGTCGAAGGCGCTGTCGACCTCGGTGCGGATGGTGCCGGCCTGATGGGCGGCGAGGCGCTCGAGCGACTCGCGGCTGGTCCGGTCGAGCAGATCGCCGACGGTCGCGTCGACGTTGCGGGCGCTGCGGTTGCCGGCGACGATGCCGTAGCCGAGCAGCGCGCCCGTCGCGGCAAGGACACAGACGGTCGACAGGACCATGACGCGCGTACCGATGGAATGGATGTTCATGGCGAAGAATCCGCTGGTCGTTGTTTTGACGGATCCTCGATCCTCACGATTAACCAATCGTTGACGCGACGAATTACGGTGCTGAAATTTCGGTCGGCCCGTCCAGTATCAGCACCAATGTACAATAGAAACACGTAGAGAAAACGTTCTCGCGTTATGTTCCATACGTGAAAACACCCCGACGCCTCAGACGAAAGTCGCCGGAAAGTAAAGTTCGATGGGTTTTTACAATTTTTGATACATGAATTTTCGAATCGACCGGCGAACACGTCCCGAACGCCGCGCGTCAGCCGCGCGGCTCGGAGTGGCCCTTGCCGGTCTTGACGAGAACGACCTGCTGATAGGCATGCAAGATCCGGCAGGAACCGGCCTTGATCCGCACCAGCGCGGCGACGGCGGAGGCCGGGTTGTCGAGCGGATCGGAATAGTAGCGCCAGAGGTAGTCGTCGAAGATCATGACGCCGCCGACCTTCAGCGCGGCGAATGCATCGAAGGCGTCGTGGACCACGTCGTCGGCGAAGTGCGACCCGTCGACATAGATGAAATCGAAGCGTTCCTGATCGCGATGGACGGCGAAATAGTCGCGCGAATAGCCCTTGAACTTGACGATTCGCCCGGCGTGAGCGGCGTTGTTGCGATCGAAACGGGCCTCGACGCGGGACATTTCGGCGACGACGCCGTGATCGGCGTCGTGGTGCTCGTCGCCGCCGCTCCAGGTGTCGACGCAGGTCAGCCGCGCCTGCGGCAGGGTGTCGAGCAGGAAGAGGCTCGACATGCCCTCCCAACTGCCGATCTCGAGGGCCTCGACGGCGTCGCGACGATCGAGCCCGGTCTCGCGGACGACCGACAGCCACATCGGCACGTGGTCGACGAACCAGCGGCCGGAGAAGTCGAGCGTCTCGGTCTTGGCGACGAAGGCCGCCTTGGCGTCGAAATACTCGCGTTCGATCGCCTCGCGGGCGAAGCCGTCGACGAAGTTGCGGGCGACGAGCGGCCAGGGTGCGCCGGTGCGCCGCATGAACCACAGCGTCTTGCGCAGGAAGCGCGAGAGGTTCCAGACCCTCTTGTGCAGCCGATGGAACGGTCCGCGCGCTCTGTTGCGCTTCATGGTGTCTCTCCCCCCTCGTCGGCGACGCGACCGTCCGCCCCTGCCGCGTCCCTCGAAACCGATGTAACGAGAAGCCTCGTGCGCGTACATGCCGCGATCGTCTAGACCACGAGGGAGAAACGGCGCCTTTCTCCTTGCATTCGGCCGAAAAATCCGTAGAACCCACCCATTCCGTCGGACGTTCGGCCGGGGGCTGAACGGACGGTCGTGCCGTTTTTCGGGAGAAATCCTCGAAGAATCGACGCGACAGGGTCTCATCCGAGACCCGTCGTCCCGTGTCTCCGCTCTCCGTCAGGTCAATGGTTTTCGGGGTCTTCCTCGTGAGGCTCCCCGAGAGGCTATGCGCCGCGATCGACGGAAGACGGACCCGACGGGTCCGTCGAGCAACGAGGAAGGAACATCCATGCCGCTCTACGAGCACGTTTTCCTGGCGCGCCAGGACGTGTCGACGCAGGCCGTCGATACGCTGATCGCGCAGTACAAGTCGATCGTCGAGGGCCTCGGTGGCCAGGTCACCAAGGTCGAGAACTGGGGCCTCAAGTCCCTCGCCTATCGCATCAAGAAGAACCGCAAGGCGCACTACGCGCTGATGAACATCGACGCGCCGGCCGCCGCCGTCGCCGAGATCGAGCGCCAGCAGCGCCTCTCGGAAGACGTCCTGCGTTCGCTGACCATCCGCGTCGACGAGCTCGAGGAAGGCCCGTCCGTCATGCTGCAGAAGCGTGACCGCGACGAGCGTCGCGACGACCGCCGTGGCGGCGATCGCCCCGACCGCGGCGACCGTGGTGACCGTGGCCCGCGCCGCGATCGCGGCCCGCGTCGTGACGAAGAGTTCGGTGAGGAGGAGAACGCGTGATGGCCGAATCGACCCAGCAGGCCCGCCGGCCCTTCTTCCGTCGTCGCAAGACCTGCCCGTTCTCGGGCGCCAATGCGCCGAAGATCGACTACAAGGACGTCAAGCTCCTGCAGCGCTTCGTTTCCGAGCGCGGCAAGATCGTCCCGTCCCGCATCACGGCGGTCTCCGCCAAGAAGCAGCGCGAGCTCGCCAAGGCGATCAAGCGCGCCCGCTTCGTCGGCCTTCTGCCGTTCGTGATCAAGTGATCCGACGCGGCCTTCGCGCCGCGTGACGACATCGGGGGAGCGGGCACCGCTCCCCCTTTTCCTCCTCGCGAGGTGGCGAACACGACGGGCCACGACACGTCGTCGGAACGATCGGGCTGGGGTGCGTGGCGCCTCTAACCGCTCTCGGGCACGAGACGGGACAGCTGGACTTCGATGAAGAACACGAACACCGCAACATCCATCGTGATCGGCGTCGGCGCGGGCCTCGGCTCGGCGCTCCTGTTCGCGTCTCTGGTCGGCGGAAGCGTTCTCACCGTTCCCCTCTTCGCCGCTTCGCCGCTGCCGATCATGGCGGCCGGCCTCGGCTTCGGCCCGATCGCGGCGGCCGCGGCGGTCATGACGGCCGCGCTGGTGCTGGTCTTCGAACTGGGCACGCCCGCCGCCCTCGTCTCGCTCGGCGCCGCCGGCGTTCCGGCGCTGGTGCTGTCGGGTCTGGTCGAGCGCGACGACGACGGCTTCTGGTTCCCGGCCGGCCGGATCGTCACCATCGCCGCCGTCGTCATGGCGATCGCCACCGCGCTCGGCGCGCTCGGCATCGGCTTCGATCCCGTCCGCACCGGCCACGAAGTGGTCGCCGCCTTCCGCGAGATGCTGGTCGCCGCCGGCACACCGGCGACCCAGATGCCCGACGCGATGGCGATCGAGCCGCTGATCTTCGCCTCCGTCCGGCTGATGCCTGCCTTCTTCCCGGCCTTCTGGACTCTGGTGCTGGCGCTCGATCTGGTGATCGCGCTGCGCGTGCTGCGCCGTTTCGGCCGGGTCGATCGGCCGCGCGAGGATCTGGCGATGGTCGAGATCTCGCCGATCGTCGGCCTCGTCTTCGCCGCCGCCTTCGCCGGCGCCTTCGTGCCGGGCTCGCTCGGCGTGCTCGCCTCGATCGCGGCGGGTGCGGCCTTCGCGCCGCTGTTCCTGGTCGGCATGGGGCTGCTCACCCACGTGACGCGCGCCACCGACATGCGGTGGATCCTCCGGGCGACGGCCTACGGCCTCGTCCTGCTCTTCCCCATCGCAGCGCTGGTGATGGCGCTGGCGGGGATCGCCGAAACCTTCCTCGGCCTGCGCCGGCGCCCGACGCCCGGCGACGCCGACCGAACCTGAATTCCAAACCCCACACATCGAAACGGAGAAGACCCATGGAAGTGATCCTGCTGGAACGTATCGGCCGCCTCGGCCAGATGGGCGACGTCGTCAAGGTCAAGGACGGCTACGCCCGCAACTTCCTGCTGCCGCGCGGCAAGGCCATGCGCGCCAACAAGGCCAACCGCGCCTATTTCGAGACCCAGAAGGTCCAGCTCGAGGCCCGCAACCTCGAGCGCAAGGCCGAAGCTCAGGCGGTGTTCGAGAAGCTCGACGGCAAGTCCTTCGTCGTCGTGCGCTCGGCCGGCGAGATGGGCCATCTCTACGGCTCCGTCTCGGCCCGTGACGTGGCCGACCTCGTGGCCGCCGGCGGCTTCACCGTCGAGCGCGGTCAGGTCGAGCTGAAGGCCCCGATCAAGGCCATCGGCCTGCATCAGGTCGCCATCCAGCTGCATCCGGAAGTCGAAGCGACCGTGACCGTCAACGTCGCCCGTTCGGCCGACGAAGCCGAGCGTCAGGCCCGCGGCGAGGAAGTGCTGGTTCGCGAGGACGACAACCTGTTCGAGCGCGAAGTCGGCCCGATCACCGACGAAGAAGGCTATCACAGCGAGGACTGATCGCGGCCCGGGCGAAAGCCCCCGCGATCCCACCTGTGGGACGAGACGAGAGAGCCGGGCGGCGACGCCCGGCTCTTTTCGTTTGGCGACGTCCGTGCGATGCCGGTGACGAAGGAGATCCGCCGATGCCCTCCCCCGATCGCGTGACGAGCCGCCCCGTTCCCGAAGTCTCGCGCCTCGCCGCGGCGGCACGCGACTGGGCCGACTGGATCGACTGCTGGGAGGCGCCGGTGTCGCGCCCCGACGTGACGCCGATCGCGGTCTTCCGCGCAACGATAGGCCGCGCCCCGGTGTGGCTCGACGCGGCGCTGCAGCTACGCGACCGGATCGTCGCGCCGTTCGGCCTCACCACCGTCGGCGCCTTCGCCGATCGGCCCATGCCCGCGGAACCCGCGGTCGGCGATCGCGTCGGGATCTTCCCCGTCGTCGCGGTCCATCCCGACGAGTTGATCCTCGGCATCGACGACGCCCATCTCGACTTCCGCCTGTCGATCCTGCGCTTCGCCGAAGCCGGCGAGGAGAAGGCGGCGATCGTCATGGTGTTGAAGCGCCACAACCTCCTCGGCCGGCTCTACATGCTTCCCGTGGGGCCGATCCACCGCCGGCTGGTCCGCGGCATGATGTGCCGCGCGGTGGCCGAGGGCGCGATCTGAGCCCCCCATCTGCAGCCTGCACGGGTCAAGGCGTCTCGTCGGCGCGGGCCATCAATCCTGTGGACGAGCGGGTATGACGACGGGATGACTTCCGTGGGCGCGGGCACGCGGTTAAGAAACCGTGAACCCGAAAAAGCCGGTCTCCCGAGAAAGCCGCCCGCCCGATGAAGCCGCCCGTCCGTCGCGTCGAGGACACCGTCCCGGCGCTCGCCCGTACCGCTCCGCACAACGTCGAGGCCGAACGCCAGCTGCTCGGCGCGATCCTCGTCAACAACGAGACCTACTATCGCGTCTCCGACTTCCTCGAAGCGGCGCATTTCTTCCTGGAGCCGCACAAGGAGATCTACGAGCGCATCGGGTTGATGATCCGCGCCGGCAAGACCGCCTCGCCGATCACGCTCAAGACCTTCTTCCCGGCCGATCAGAACATCGCCGACATGAGCCCGACGCAGTATCTGCTGCGGCTCGCCTCCGACGCCACGACGATCATCAACGCCGAAGACTACGGCCGCGTCGTCCAGGAACTCGCCACCCGACGGAACCTGATCCGCATCGGCGAGGACATGGTCAACATCGCCTATGACGCGCCGGTCGACATGCCGCCGCGCGCCCAGATCGAGGACGCCGAGCGGCGGCTGTTCGAACTGGCCGAGGCCGGGCGCTACGACGGCGGCTTCGTCACCTTCTCGGACGCGCTGCGCGGCTCGATCGAGATGGCGGCTGCCGCCTTCCAGCGGCAGGGCAAGCTCTCGGGCATCTCGACCGGCATTTCCTCGCTCGATGCCCGTCTCGGCGGTCTGCAGCGCTCGGATCTGGTGATCCTCGCCGGCCGTCCCGCCATGGGCAAGACGTCGCTCGCCACCAACATCGCCTTCAACATCGCCGCCGCCTATCGCGCCGAGGAGCGCGCCGACGGCACGCTGGAGACGATCGACGGCGGCATCGTCGGCTTCTTCTCGCTGGAAATGAGTTCGGAACAGCTCGCCACGCGTATTCTCTCCGAGCAGGCCGAGATCCCGTCGAACAAGATCCGCCGCGGCGACATCTCCGATGCCGAGTTCGAGAAACTGGTCGGCGCCTCGCAGATGATGCAGTCGGTGCCGCTCTACGTCGACCAGACCGGCGGCATCTCGATCGCCCAGCTCGCCGCCCGCGCCCGCCGCCTCAAGCGGCAGAAGGGGCTCGACGTGCTGATCGTCGACTACCTCCAGCTGCTCACCGGCTCGTCCAAGAAGGGCGACAACCGCGTGCAGGAGATCACCGAGATCACCACCGGCCTGAAGGCGCTGTCGAAAGAGCTGAACGTGCCGATCGTGGCGCTGTCACAGCTGTCGCGTCAGGTTGAAAACCGCGAAGACAAGCGGCCGCAGCTCGCCGACCTTCGCGAATCCGGCTCGATCGAGCAGGACGCCGACGTCGTCATGTTCGTCTATCGCGAAGAATACTATCTCAAGAACCAGGAGCCGCAGGAAAAGGGCACCGACGCCTGGTTCAAGTGGGAAGAGAAGTTCAACCGCATGCGCGGCATCGCCGAAGTCATCGTCGGCAAGCAGCGTCACGGACCGACGGGGTCGGTGGAACTGCACTTCGCCGGCGAATACACCCGCTTCTCCGACCTCGCCCGCGAGGACTTCGTGCCCGACCGGCACGAGTGAGGGTGGGCGTCAGCGCTTCTTCCAGGCATCGAAGACCTTGGTCGTCTCGACGATCCATGTCGTTTCCCGAGCCGATGGCGAAGAAACGCTGCGGCCGAGTTTTCGTGCCAGTTCGAAGAACCCGGTCCCCGGTCGACGATCCCCGCTCTTGTGGACGACCAGAACCGAGAGCATGCCGCGGCCGGCCGCATCCTCCTCGATCGAGATCTCTTCGAGAATTCGGTAGAGACGCGGGTCATCGGCGGAAAGCGGTGCGGAGGCGAGCCCTCGCACCAGCTCCGAATAGCTGACGGTGTGCCCGGCTCGCGCGTGGCCGACGAGGCGATCTCGCAGTTCGCGGACGACTTCGGATCCGAGAGTTCCGTCTCGAGCAGGCAATGGCATCGGGGGCTCCGTGGCATGGGAAGCCCGCGAATATTCGGTTGCTCAATCCGTTTTGGCAATCACCCATTGTGACGCCAGTTGCCCGACGTGCAGCAGGCCGACGAAGCCGACCACGCCGGCCCAGGCGCCCCATTCCCAGAAATGGCCGCCGAGCGCGCCGAGAACCGACGAGCCGAGGTAGTAGGCGAGCAGGTAGAGCGAGGAGGCGTGCGCCTTGTCGGCCTTCGCCCGCGCCCCGACCCAGCCGCCGGCGACCGTGTGGGCGGCGAAGAAGCCGGCGGTCAGCAGCGCGATGCCGACGACGACGAGCGCGAGGGGGGCAGCGAGCGTCAGCAACAGGCCGGCGCCCGACAGCGCGATGCCGGCGGCGAGTACCTTCGCCCGGCCGAAGCGGTCGGCGCTCGCACCCGCCAACGGCGAGGCGACGATGCCGGCGAGATAGACGGTGAAGATGGCGCCGACCGCCGCCTGACCGAGCCCGTAGGGCGGCGCCATCAGGCGGAAGCCGACGTAGTTGTAGACGCTGACGAAGCCGCCCATGGCGAGGAAGGCGATCGCGAAGAGCGCCAGGAGGCCGGGGTCGCGCAGGTGGCGGCCCCAGGCGGCGACGTGGGGCGCGAGCCCTCGGCTCGGCTCCGGGCGGAAGTTGCGCGAGGCCGGCAGGAGCGCGAGGAAGCCGAGGGCGGCGAGGAGGCCGAGCACGCCGATCGCGGCGAGCGCCATGCGCCAGTCGGAATGTTCGGCGACGAGGCCGGTGACGACGCGCCCCGCCATGCCGCCCGCCGCGTTGCCGCCGATGTAGAGGCCCATCGCCGTGCCGAGGCCGGCCGGCTCGATTTCCTCGGCGAGATAGGCCATGGCGACGGCCGGCGCACCGCCGAGCGCCAGACCCTCGAGCGCACGGAGCACCAGCAGCACCGGCCAGGTCGGGGCGAAGGCGACCGCGACCTCGAGCAGCGCCGCGACGATCAGCGAGGCGAACATCAGCGGCTTGCGCCCGAGGCCACGCGACAGGGCGCCGGCGGCGACGATCGAGACGGCGAGGCAGCCGGTCGAGACCGACAGGGCGAGCGAGCTCTCGGCCGCCGAGAGCGAGAAGACACGGGCGAGATCGGGCAGCAGCGGCTGGACGCAGTAGAGCTGCGAGAAGATCGCGTAGCCGGAGAGAAACAGCGCCACGTTGATGCGCAGGAAGGCGACGGAGGCGCGCCGCGTCCACACGGGCGCGGGCGGGGCGTCGGGTTCTGCGGGCGGATGATCGGGCGTCGTCATGGGTCTCGTCCTCGGCCCCGAACGGAACATGTTCGCGCGGGCAGGAAAAGAGGCCGCGTGCAGATCCGCTTCCCACGACGGCGAGATCGGCGTCGCCTCGCCTTGACGTCGCCGGTTTTTGGACGCTCCCTCCCGCCATGACCGACGCCTGCCCCCGCCCGACTCGCCTCCTCGTCGACACTGCCGCCATCGTCGCCAATCGACGACGCATCCTCGCCGAGACCCGCGGCGTGCCCGCGGCCGGCGTGATCAAGGCGGATGCCTACGGCACCGGCGCGGCGGAAGCGGCACGCGCGCTCGCCGCCGACGGCTGCGACACGTTCTTCGTCGCCCATGTCGGCGAGGGCGTCGCCGTGCGCGCGGCGCTGGGCGACGCGACGGCACGGATCTTCGTCCTCAACGGCCTTCTCACCGGCACCGAGGCGACGCTCGCCGCGCATCGGCTCGCGCCCGTGCTCGGCTCGATGCCGGAGATCGAGGACTGGGCCACCTTCGGCCGGGCGCACGGCGGGCCGCTTCCCTCCGCGGTCCATGTCGACACCGGTATGAACCGCCACGGGCTGAGCCTCGCGGAAGCCCGCGCCTTCGCGGCACGCGGCGATCTCGTCGCGGCGAGCGGCGCCGTCGTGGTGATGAGCCATCTCGCCTGTGCCGACGAGCCGGAGCATCCGCTGAACCGCACGCAGCTCGAGCGGTTCCGGTCGATCCGGCCGCTCTTTGCCGGACTCCAGGCGTCGCTCGCCAATTCGGCCGGGGTGTTCCTCTCGCCCGACTACCATTTCGATCTGGTGCGGCCCGGCGTCGCGCTCTACGGCGGGGCGATCCGCTCCGGCGAGGCCTCGCCGATGCGGCCGGTCGTCACGCTCGAGGCGACGATCCTGCAGATCCGCGACGTGCCCGAAGGCGAGAGCGTCGGCTACGGCGCACGGCGGACGACCAAGCGGCCGACGCGGCTGGCGGTGCTCTCGGTCGGCTATGCCGACGGCTTCCATCGCACGGCCTCCTCATCGGACGCGGGTGGCGGTGGACGCGGCGTCCTCCACGGGGTCTCGGTGCCGATCTTCGGGCGGATCTCGATGGATCTGCTCGTCGTCGACGTCACCGACGTGAGCGCCGCGGCGCGGGGCGACCGGGTCGAGCTGATCGGGCCGCACGTCACGCTGCAGGAGGTCGCGAGCGCCATGGGCACGATCGACTACGAGGTGCTGACCAGCCTCGGCCGCCGCTACGAGCGCGTCGAGCGCTGACGCTTCAGACCCGTTCGAGCCGTGCCCATGGGCGCGGTGGCCGCTCGACCGTGATCCGGTCTGCGGGCCGCACGATGCCACCGACGACGACCAGACCCATGACGCCCGCCTTGCGCAGAAGCGTTCCGTCTTCGGCGCGATCGAGCACGGCGGCGAGCAGACCCTTGCGGAAATGTTCGATCTGAGCGCAGGGATTGCGCAGGCCGGTCAGCGTGACGACGGCGGCGGCGCCGATCGTCAGACGCGTCCCGACGGGCATGGCGAGAAGATCGACCCCGCGCGTCAGCACGTTCTCGCCGAGATCACCCGGCGACAACGCGAAACCCTTCGGCGCGAGTTCGTCGAAGAGTTCGCTCTGGATCAGATGAATCTGCCGGAGATTGGGCTGCGTCGGATCGACGGCGACGCGCGAACGATGCCGTACCGTCCGACCGCAATGGGCGTCACCTTCGACGCCGAGACCCGCGAGAAGGCGGATCTCCGCCATCGGACGTTTGGAAAAGGCATGGGCGTCGTGCGCCGCCACCGCCAACACCTCGCCCTCGTCGCCGCTCATCTCGCCCCCCGTCGTCGAACGGGGGCCGTACACCCATTCGACGACGGTTCGACGACGATGATCCGATCACGCGGCGAGCGCTTCCTCGCGGTCGACCAGCCAGTCGGCATAGGCGGCGGCGCTGGCGGCGATCTGGTCGTCGGAGAGGCCCCACATCGCACCCTGCAGGGTGAAGACCGGCAGATATTCGGCGCGGACGAAGCGGGCGATGCCCTGGATCGGACGCAGCAGCTCGTCGAGCGTCCAGGCATTCTGGGCGCCGGCGCGATAGGCGTCGGCCTTGCCGCCGGTCGAGACCGCGACGCCGATCGCCTTGCCCTCGAGCGCGTCACCGCCGGGCCCGTAGACGAAGCCGTAGGCGAGGACGTCGTCGAACCACTGCTTGAGCAGCGCCGGCGTCGAGAACCAGAACATCGGGAACTGGAAAATCACGCGATCATGGGCGCGCACCAGCGCCTGTTCGGCGGCGACGTCGATCTTGCCGTCGGGATAGGCGCGGTAGAGATCGTGGACGGTGACGTCGCCGGCGGCGGCGGCCGCCTTCGCCCAGGCGGCGTTGATCTTCGACTTCGAAAGGTCGGGATGGGCGAGGATGACGAGGGTCTTCTTGCTCATGGGGGCTGCTCTCGCTTCGGATGAGGAATACGGTTCGGGATCGACTTACGGATCGTATGTCGGTATATATTTGGAACCGACACGCGATCCCGCCGCAAGAAGGGAGCGAAATGTTCGTCGGTATCATCGGCGTAACCGAGCATCGCCCGCGGGCGGCAAGAGCGCCGCGAGGAGAGAGACATGACGCTGCATCGGTCGAAGGCCTGCGACGCGAACGACTGCCCGATCCGCGACGTTCTCGATCGGCTCGGCGATCGCTGGACGGTGCTGGTGCTCCGGACGCTCGCCGACGGCACGCTGCGCTTCACCGAGATCCGCCGCCGCATCGAGGACATCTCGCAACGCATGCTCGCCCAGACGCTGCGCCGGCTGGAGCAGGACGGGCTGGTCAGCCGCACCGTCCATCCGACCATCCCGCCACGCGTCGACTACGCGCTGACCGATCTCGGCCGCTCGATGCAGGAACCGCTCGTCGCGATGATCGTCTGGGCGGTCGACAACCAGGCAGAGATCCGCGCCGCCCGCGCAGCCTACGTGCCGCCGCCGGTCGCGACGGCACTGTGACGACACCCCTCAGCAGAACGCCGGATCGCGCGGGGCGACGCGCCCTTCCTCGACGAGCAGCCGCACGGCACCGTCGAAACCCTTCCAGGCGGCGGCGGCGAGCGCACCGCCGAGGCTGACACGACGCACGCCCGCCCGCGCGAGAGCGTCGACCCGGAGATCAGCCCAGAGCAGCACGTTGACCGGCTTCGGCGCCACCGCCGCGACCACTTCGGCGACCGCGCCGAGGTCCGACAGGCAGGGCGCGTAGAGACAGTCGGCGCCGGCCTGGGCATAGGCGACGAGCCGCTCGACCGTGTCGGCGAGGTTAGCCGTGCCGAGCAGGATCCCCTCGGCGCGGCCGATCAGCATCACGTCGGCGCCGGTCGCGGCGATCGCCTCACGCGCCGCGGTCAGCCGTTCAACCGCCTCGCTCGCATCAAAGAGCCGCCCGCCGCGCTGGTCCTCGATCGACAGGCCGGCGATGCCGGTCGCGACCGCCGCGGCGACATTGGCGGCAAGTTCGTCGAGACCCGTGGCGTAGCCGTCCTCGAAGTCGGCGTTGACCGGCAGATCGGTCGCGGCGGCGAGGCGGGCGAGATGATCGAGCACCTCGTCGCGGCTCACCTCGCCATCGGACCTGCCGAGCGACCAGGCGAGACCCGACGAGGTCGAGGCGACGGCGGAGAAGCCCGCGGCCTCCAGCCGCCGCAGGCTGCCGAGGTCCCACGGGTTGGGCAGGACGAAGCAGCCCTCGCCGTGGAGGGCGCGAAAGCGGGCGCGTTTTTCTTCCACCGCGATCATCGTCGCCCCCCCCTGTACAAAACAAGAACATCATGCCAATCTCGCCGCCGACGTCAAGAGGAGATCCCATGGCCAAGCGCACCACCCGTTTCGTCTGCCAGAACTGCGGTTCGGTCACCGCGCGTTGGGCGGGGCGCTGCGACGGGTGCGGCGAGTGGAACACGATCGTCGAGGAGGTCGACGGCGGCGCGGGCGGCGTCGGCGGCGCACCGACGGCGATCGCGGTCTCGACCAAACGCGGCCGTGTCGTGCCGCTGGTGGCGCTGTCGGGCGAGGCCAAGGAGGCACCGCGCATCGCCTCGGGCATCGGCGAGCTCGACCGGGTGACCGGCGGCGGGTTCGTCCGCGGCTCGGCGATCCTGGTCGGCGGCGACCCCGGCATCGGCAAGTCGACGCTGCTGATTCAGGCCGCCGCCAAGCTCGCGGATGCCGGCCACCGTGTCGTCTACGTCTCGGGCGAAGAGGCGATCGGGCAGGTGCGGCTCCGGGCCGAGCGACTGGGCCTGTCGGCGGCGCCGGTGGCGCTCGCCGCCGAGACCTCGGTCGAGGACATTCTGGCGACGCTCTCGGCAGGGCCGACGCCGGCGCTGGTCGTCATCGATTCCATCCAGACGCTGTGGACCGAACTCGCCGATTCGGCCCCCGGCACGGTCACCCAGGTGCGCACCGCGGCGCAGGCGCTGATCCGCTACGCCAAGGGCAGCGGCGCCACCGTCGTCCTCGTCGGCCACGTCACCAAGGACGGCCAGATCGCCGGCCCGCGCGTGGTCGAGCACATGGTCGACGCGGTGCTCTATTTCGAAGGCGACGGGGCGCGGCAGTTCCGCGTGCTGCGCTCGGTCAAGAACCGATTCGGCGCGACCGACGAGATCGGCGTCTTCGAAATGTCGGGCGCCGGCCTGCGCGAGGTCGCCAATCCGTCGGAACTCTTCCTCGGCGAACGCGACGGGCGCTCGCCCGGCACCGCCGTCTTCGCCGGCATGGAGGGCTCGCGACCGCTGCTCGTGGAGATCCAGGCACTGGTCGCCCCGACGGCGCTCGGCACCGCCCGGCGCGCCGTGGTCGGCTGGGACGGCAATCGGCTGTCGATGATCCTCGCCGTGCTCGAGGCCCATTGCGGCCTCAGGCTCGGCAGCCACGACGTCTATCTCAACGTCGCCGGCGGCCTGCGCATCGCCGAACCGGCGGCCGATCTCGCGGTTGCCGCCGCGCTCGTCTCCTCGCTCTCGGGCGCCCCCCTGCCGCCGGAGAGCGTGTTCTTCGGCGAAGTCGGGCTCTCCGGCGCCGTTCGACCCGTGGCGCGCGGCGACGCCCGGCTGAAGGAGGCCGAGCGGCTCGGCTTCCGCGCCGCGGTCGCACCCGCCGGCTCGACCGGCGAGAAGGGCGGCGGCGAGGAGCGCAAAGGGCGCCCCGAGCCCGCGACCAGCCTCGACGTCGCCGAGATCGACGTGCTCGCCGGCCTCGTGGCGCGGATCGCCGCCGGATCGGGCGGGCGCATCGTCCATCGCACCGCCGAGGAACGGCCGCGGGTGGCGGCGCGGGGCGAGAATATCCGATCGGTGTGACGGCTCGGGCCGGCCCCGTCGACGGCTCCTCGCGTCGCAGGAACGTCACAGGGACGCGAGACCGACGTTTTCGGGCTGGACCGGCGGCGCCGCGTCGCGTATCGAAACGTCGGCGAAAGGCGACGGAGAGGCTCTCCACCGCCGCAATCGTCGTTGCCTCCGTCGCGGCGTCGTCGCCGACGGGCGGTTCGGGGAACGAGATCGATCGACGGGTCCTGGGCGACCGGGCGGCGATCGGGTCGGACGAGGTCTGAAACGATGGATTTCATCACGCTTCTCGACGGAATCGTCGTCGTCGTCGTGCTGGTCTCGGCGCTGCTCGCGATGTACCGCGGTTTCCTGCGGGAAGTGCTGTCGATCGGCGCCTGGGCCGCGGCCGCGATCGTGGCGGTGCTGTTCTACAAGCAGATGCTGCCGACCGTGAAGGTCTACGTGCCGAACGACATGGTGGCGACGATCACCACCATCGGCGGCCTGTTCCTGGTCACCCTGCTGTTCGCCAGCTGGGTGACGATGAAGATCTCCGACTTCGTGCTCGACAGTGCCTTCGGCGCGCTCGACCGCACCTTCGGCTTCATCTTCGGCGCGGCGCGCGGCCTGCTGCTGTTGGTCGTCGCCATCCAGTTCTTCAACGGCTTCGTTCCGGTCCAGCAGCAGCCCCACTGGGTGGCGGCGGCCAAGTCGAAGCCGATCCTCGATGCGCTCGGCGCCAAGTTGCTCGCGGCCCTGCCGGAGAACGCCGAGGAGATCATCCTCAAGAAGCTCAAGCCCAAGGCGCCGGCCGACGAGGGCGCGCCGGCCGAGCCGGGCGTGGCGCCCGGCAAGACCGGCGAGGCGCCGATCTATCGCAACGGCGAGAAGAAGCAGCTCGAGCAGATGATCGGATCCCAGGGCCGCACGCCCTGATCGGATGCACGAAACGACGGGAGCGTCGCTCGGACCCGGGCGGCGCGATCGGCCATTGAAGACGACCCACGGGCGAAGGCGAGAGGCGAGATGACGGATCGCGACGGCTGGACGTTCGGCGACGAGCACGACGACCATTTCCACGACGAATGCGGCGTCTTCGGCGTCTACGGGCACCCGGAGGCGGGAGCGCTGACGGCTCTGGGGCTGCATGCCCTGCAACACCGCGGCCAGGAGGCGGCCGGTATCGTCACCTACGACGGCCAGCACTTCCACGTCGAGCGCCACATCGGTCTCGTCGGCGACAACTTCGCCAAGCCGGCGGTGATCGCCCGCCTCAAGGGCAACCGCGCCATCGGCCACACCCGCTATTCGACGACCGGCGCGCAGGTGCTGCGCAACGTCCAGCCGATGTTCGCCGAGTTCCACGGCGGCGGCTTCGCCGTCGCCCACAACGGCAATCTCACCAATGCGCTGACGCTGCAGCGCCAGCTGCAGCTGCGCGGCTCGATCTTCCAGTCGACCTCCGACACCGAGACGGTGCTGCATCTCGCCGCGACCTCGTCGAAGGGGCCGCTGGTCGACCGTTTCGTCGACGCGCTGCGCCAGATCGAGGGCGCCTATGCCTTCGTCGCCATGTCCGAGAAGAAGATGATCGGCGTGCGCGATCCGCTCGGCGTGCGTCCGCTGGTGCTCGGCGACGTCGATGGCTGTTTCGTTCTGGCGTCGGAGACCTGTGCGGTCGACATCATCGGCGGCACCGTCATCCGCGAGGTCGAGCCGGGCGAGATGGTGGTGATCACCGACGAGGGGCTGGAGAGCTTCCGCCCCTTCGCGCCGACCGCCTCGCGCTTCTGCATCTTCGAATACGTCTATTTCGCCCGGCCGGATTCGGTCTTCGGCGACACCAACGTCTACACGGTCCGCAAGCGCATCGGCGCGGAACTGGCGCGCGAGGCGCCGGTGGCCGCCGACGTCGTCATCCCGGTGCCGGATTCCGGCAATCCGGCCGCCATGGGCTTCGCGGAGGCCGCGGGCCTGCCGTTCGATCTCGGCATCATCCGCAATCATTACGTCGGCCGTACCTTCATCCAGCCGACCGACGCGATCCGCCACATGGGCGTCAAGCTGAAGCACAATCCCAATCGTTCGGTGATCGAGGGGCGTCGCGTCATCCTGGTCGACGATTCGATCGTGCGCGGCACCACGTCGCAGAAGATCGTGCAGATGGTGCGCGACGCCGGCGCCAAGGAGGTGCACATGCGCATCGCCTCGCCGCCGACCACCGACCCGTGTTTCTACGGCGTCGACACGCCGGAGAAGGCCAAGCTGATCGCGGCGCGGATGTCGCTCGAGGAGCTCGCCGCCTACATCAACGTCGACAGCCTCGCCTTCCTGTCGATCGACGGTCTCTATCGCGCCGTCGGCGAGAGCGACCGCAACGCCAAGTGCCCGCAGTTCTGCGACGCCTGTTTCACCGGCGACTATCCGACCCGGCTGACCGACCGGGCGCTGGCCGGCGACGTGCGCGCGCTCGACCTGCTGGTCGAATCCCAGTGACCGGAGGGCGAGAGCCCTCCCCTCCCCGCCTGCCGGAGTGATCCCGCCGATGACCGACAAACCCCTCGCCGAGCGCATCGCGCTCGTCACCGGTGCCTCGCGCGGCATCGGCTACACGCTGGCCAAGGAGCTGGCGCGGGCCGGCGCCCACGTGGTGGCGGTCGCCCGCACCCAGGGCGGTCTCGAGGAACTCGACGACGAGATCCGCGGCTTCGGCGGCTCGGCGACGCTGGTGCCGGTCGACCTGACCGACGGCCCGGCGATCGACCGGCTCGGCGGCGCGCTCTTCGAGCGCTTCGGCAAGCTCGACATCCTGATCGGCAATGCCGGCACGCTCGGCCCGACGGGGCCGCTGTCGCATGCCGCGCCGAAGGACTTCGACAAGGTCGTCGCCGTCAACATCACCGCCAACTGGCGGCTGGTGCGCTCGATGGAGCCGCTCCTCAAGCTCGCGCCGGCCGGCCGCGCGGTGTTCCTGACCTCGTCGGCCGCCCGCCGCATCCGCGCCTTCTGGGGCCCCTACGCCATGTCGAAGGCGGCGCTCGAGGCGATGGTCGCGACCTGGGCGAAAGAGCTCGAGATCACCGCGGTCAAGGTCAACTGCATCAATCCGGGGCCGCTGCGCACCGCGATGCGGGCGGCCGCCATGCCGGGCGAAGACGTCGAGACGCTCGATCGGCCGGACGTGCTGGTGCCCAAGCTGATGGAGCTGGTCTCCCCCACCCTCGACGTCTCGGGCAGGGTCTGGGACCACCCGTCGCAGAGCTGGCTCGCCTGAGGCGACTGCCCACGATCTCGGCAAATGACGACTTGACCCACGGCCGGCGAGCCTTCATGGTCCGCCCCGTCGGGGAGTAGTCGCCGCTGTCTTCAGCGGGGCCACGTCAACAGGCTCGCGGGGCGACCCGCGTGGTGTGGCCATCCCACTCGGATGACGAGACCGGCGCCGTACACGCCCTTTTTCCGGGGGGTGGTCACGTGCGCCCGTCGTCCCGGAATGCGGATCTCCCGATGACTCTCCTCTCCCTCTTCGTGCTCGCCCTCGGGCTGTCGATCGACGCCTTCGCCGCCGCCATCGGTCGCGGTGCCGCCAACGGCGCACCGCATTTCGGCGCGGCGCTCAAGGGCGCCGCGATCTTCGGCATCACCGAGATGCTGACGCCGATCATCGGTTGGGCGGTCGGCTGGATGTTCTCCGACTGGGTCGAGGCGGTCGATCACTGGATCGCCTTCGGCCTGCTCGCCGCGGTCGGCGGCCACATGGCCTGGCACGCCTGGCAGCGCGACGAGGACGAGCCGCCGCCGGCCACCACCCTCCTCGGCACGATCGGCACCGCCATCGGCACGTCGATCGACGCCATGGCGGTGGGCGTGTCGCTGGCGCTGCTCGACGTCGACATTCGCGTCGCCGCGCCGATCATCGGCGCGACCACCTTCGTCATGACGCTGATCGGGCTTCTGGCCGGCCGTCGCATCGGCGAGGCCGTCGGCCACCGCGCCGAGATCGCCGCCGGCATCGGCCTGGCGCTGATCGGCTGCGGCATCCTCTACAGTCACACGATGGGGTGAGGCCTGCCGCCTGCGCCGCGAACGTCTCGTGGTTCAACGGGTCTTAACCAATTCGTCGTCCAATCGTCGCGGGTGTTCGGGGGAACACGGCGAGGATCGCCTCATGACCAGCATCGCGACGAATCCGACGGCGTCCACCGGCGCGGCGGGGTCGACCGACAGGGTCGGCGTGCGCCACGTGCTCCGCGCCGAGGTGGACGAGGGCAAGATCTCGAAAGCCGACTTCGAGGCCACCACGTCGGCGCTGAAGGCGATCCGAACCGTACGGGCCGAGCAGGAGAGCGCCGAGCCGACGTCGAGCGAGACCCACGGCAAGCGGCCGCGTTTCGACGATCTGGTCGCCGCCCAGGTCCAGGCCGGCAATCTGACGGCGGATCAGGCCAAGATCCTGATCGACGCCAAGGCCTCCGCGAAGGCGGCCAAGTCCGGCGAGCAGGCGGCAGGGACCGAACAGGAAGCGACGGCGATGCGGCAGTTCGCCTCTGCCCTGAGCGGCGCCGGCACGACGACCGCGCCCTACGATCGCAACGGCTCCAACGCCGCGGCGTCGCCCAGCGACGCGTCCTCGGCCCTGCTCGTCGACACCGTCGCCTGATCGCGAGACGACCGCGGGCCGATACGAAGAGCGGCGCCTCAGCGCCGCTCGTTCTTGTCGTGATAGGGGTTGTCGCCGCCGCGAAGCGAAAGGCGCACCGGGATGCCGGTGAAGCCGAAGCGTTCGCGCAGGTCGTTGACCAGATAGCGCGTGTAGCTCTCCGGCAGCACCTCGGGGCGCGAGCAGAAGACGATGAAGTGCGGCGGGCGGGTCTTGGCCTGCGTCGCGTAGCGGATCTTGACGCGACGACCCGACACCGCCGGCGGCGGATGGCGCTCGAGCACGCCTTCGAGCCAGCGGTTGAGGCGCGAGGTCGAGACGCGGCCGTTCCAGGTCTCGTGGACCTGATCGACCGCCTTGAGGAGCTCGTCGAGACCGTCGCCCATCAGGCCGGAGATGCGGACGAGCGGCACGCCGCGGACCTGCGGCAGCAGGCGATCGCAGGTCTCGCGGGCGTCCTTCCAGGCCTTGACCCGGTCCTCGATCAGATCCCACTTGTTGAGCGCGATGACGAGGGCGCGGCCCTCCTTCACCACCAGATCGACGATCTGGAGATCCTGCTTCTCGAAGGGGATGGTGGCGTCGAGGCAGACCACCACGACCTCGGCGAAGCGGATGGCGCGCAGCGCGTCGGCGACCGAGAGCTTCTCGAGCTTGTCCTGGACGCGCGACTTGCGGCGCAGACCGGCCGTGTCGAACAGCTTCACCGGACGTCCGCGCCATTCCCAGTCGACCGAGATCGAATCGCGGGTGATGCCGGCCTCGGGGCCGGTCAGCATGCGGTCCTCGCCGATCAGCTGGTTGATCAGCGTCGACTTGCCGGCGTTGGGGCGACCGGTGACGGCGATGCGCAGCGGCATCTTGCGGCGCTTCTCGCGCTCGGCCGCCTCGTCGAGTTCATCGTCGGCGTCGAAGACGGCGACGTCGGTCTCGGCCGCCTCACCGTCGGAGGCCGCGTCATGCAGGTCGACGAAGGGCTGGAGCGCGCCGTAGAGGTCGGCCATGCCCTCGCCGTGCTCGGCGGAGATGGCGATCGGATCGCCGAAGCCGAGTTCCCACGCCTCCCAGGCGCCGGCCTCGCCGACCTTGCCTTCCGCCTTGTTGGCGACGAGCACCACCGGCACGTCGGTGCGGCGGAGCATCTCGGCGAAGGTGTGGTCGAGCGGCAGCAGACCCGAACGGGCGTCGATGACGAAGAGGCAGACGTCGGCGGTGCGGATCGCCTCCTCCGTCTGGGCGCGCATGCGGCCCGACAGGCTCTCGGCGTCGGCTTCTTCCAGGCCGGCGGTGTCGACGGCGGTGAAGGTGAGGTCGCCGAGCTTGGCCTCGCCGGGACGACGGTCGCGGGTGACGCCCGGCGTGTCGTCGACGAGGGCCAGCTTCTTGCCGACCAGACGATTGAACAGCGTCGACTTGCCGACGTTGGGCCGGCCGACGATGGCTACGATTGCGGACATGAACGACTCACTCCCAGGCCGAGAGCGTGCCGTCGGCGGCCAGCGTCAGGATCTTGCCGGAAACGGCGATGGGCGAAATCATCACCGGCTTGCCGCCGGTCTGCGTGCCGCTGACACGGCCGGAGACGGCGTCGACGGCGATCAGGCCGCCCTCGTTGGAGGCGAGCCAGAGATTGCCGCCGGCGAGCACCGGACCGGCCCAGAGGGTGCGCTTCTTCTTGGCCTTGGTGGCCGGAAGGCGCGTCGCCCACAGGACCTCGCCCGACTTGCGGTCGAGGGCGGTCAGCGAATTGTCGAGGTCGACCATGAAGACGGCGTTGCCCGAGACGACCGGCGTGTGGGCCGAGCCGAAGGCGACGTCCCAGACGCGGCGGCCGGACTTCAGCTCGATCGCTACGGTGCGGCTGCCGACGCCGGTGGCGTAGACGACGCCGTCGGCGACGACCGGGCTCGCCGAGATGGTCGAGAAGCCTGAGACGGCATAGGCGCGACCGGCACGGGCGAGGCTGTCGTTCCAGATCGGCTGGCCCTTCTTCTCGTCGAGCGCGACGATCTCGCCCGAGGTGAAGGGAACGACCACCACGCCGCCGACCACGGCGGGCGAGTTGGTGGAGAGCAGGTTGCCGTTCTCCGGCACGCCGCGGTAGTTCCAGACCTCCGTGCCGTCGGCGGCGGAGAGCGCCAGGACGGTGTTCGACTGGGTCACGACGTAGATGTGGCCGCCGGCGATGGTGGGGGCCGAACGGGCCGGCTCGCCGAGCTTCTTCTCCCACAGCTTGGCGCCCGAATCGGCATCGAGCGCGACGATGTCGCCCCAGGCGGTGGCGGCATAGACGCGGGCACCGTCGGAGCCGAGACCGCCGGTGGTGGCCTGGTTGTCGCGGTCGCCCGGACGCAGGGCGGCGGTCCAGGAGGTACCGCCGGCGAGCGAGACCGCCGTCACGTTGCCGTTGGGATCGAGCACGTAGGCGCGGCCGCCGACGGCGATCGGGCCGACGAAGGCGCGGACGTCCTCGCGCATGAAGGAGCCGGAGCCGACGTTGCCGGCGCGGGTCGACCAGGTGTTGGTGCCGCCGGAGCCGTTGAGCGCGACGTTGCCGGCGTCGTTGCCGGCGGGGCCGCCGACCGAGGTCCAGGCCGAGACCGAGCGGGCGCCGCCGATCGAGACCGGCTTCTGCTTGGCGTTCTGCAGCGGGCTCTGGTCGGCGAGAACGTCGACGCGGTCGCCCGGCAGCGGCTTCTTGCTGTCGCCGAACGGGTTCACCGCGGCGATGGCGTCCTGGACGTCGTCGGTGGAGGAACAGGCGGAGAGCGGCGCGGCGAGGGCGGCGAGAAGAGCGAGGCGACGGAGACGGGACATCAATCGGCCTTTCCGGCAGAACCTTGCGCCTTGATCAGCGCGCTGATGACGGCGAGACGCTCGAGAACGTCGCGGGGCGTGTCGGCGGCGGCTTCGAGCTCGCCGATCCGACGGGCGGCGGCGGCGACGTCGCCGGCCTTCCAGGCGGCGAGGACCAGAACCTCGGCGGCCTCGGCACGATAGGGGTTGCCGGCGGCGGCCAGCGGCGTGGCGCGAGCCTCGATCGCCGCACGTTCCTCGACGTCGAGGGCGAGATAGGCGGCGCGGATGCGGGCCATCTCGGCGACGCGCTTCGGCGTCGATCCGGAGGCGGCGAGCGCGTCGAAGGCGGCGAGCGCCTTGTAGAGTTCACCGGCCTCGGCACGGGCACCGGCGGCGCGCATGGCGGCGAGCGCGGGATAGCCGCCGGAGCTCTTGGCGGCGATCGCCAGGAAGGCCTCCTCGGCCGCCTTGGCGTCACCCGCCTCGGCCTGACGCGAGGCCGCGACGAAGGCGTCGCCGAAGGCCTCGGCCTGCTTCATGCGGTTGTGCTCGAAGAAGCGCCAGCCGGCGACGGCGAGGACGATCGCGACGGCGGCCACCAGGATGAAGATCCCCCAGCGATCCCAGAGCTTCTTCATCTTCTCCTGGCGAAGTTCCTCGTCGATCTCGTTGAAGATGTCGGCCATATGCTCCGCCCGTTCGCGTCCGTGCCCCCCTTCGGGGGCGAGTTCCGGTGTCGCGTCGCAGGCCGGGATCGGGTCCCGGCGGATACGACGAAATATGTCCGGCGAAGCGTGGCCTGCCGGATGCCGGCGCACCATACCCTTTCCCCACGCCCCCCGCAAACCCGGCGAGACGCGGGGACGAGCCACCCGCGTCGCCTCATTCCCTGCCAATCGCAGCGATTTCGTGGCGAAGGGCGCGCAGGTCGACCTCACGGCAGCGGGGCGATGCCGATCAGCCACAGGTGACCCTTCCACAGGAGGAGCCCCCAGACCGCGACGCCGGCGACGATCGCCGCGAGATCGGCCCGGCCGAAGGGCGGGATCGGACCGGTCGCCGGCTTGCGGCGGGCGAGCGACAGCCGGGCGGCGAGCCCCCAGGCGAGGAAGACGGACGCGAGCAGCACCGCCGGCGCCGATGACACCGCGAGAAGGTGGCCGGCCGCCCACAGGACGACGCCGGTCACCATGGGATGGCCGACCCGCCGGGCGATCCAGCCGGGGCGGAACGAGGCGAAGATCAGCGGGAAGACCGGCAGCAGCACCAGGAGCGCGACATGGCGCAGGCCGACCTGCGGCGTCAGCCAGGGGTCGGGACCGGCGGCACGCGCCCGGGCGAAGCCCCAGACGATCAGCACCATGCCGATCAGCGCAATCAGCGAATGGATGCCGCGCCACGGGTCGGCGCCGACGCGGGCGATGAGGACGGCGCGCAACGGCGGCACCATCGGCACGGTGTGGACGAGGACGAAGAGGGCGAGGCCGAGGGCGAGGAGGGTCATGACGGGCTCCGGACGCGACGACGATAGTCCCCGAGACGACCACCGCGCCGGTTGCCGGACAAGTCCGAAAATGCGGCATCGACCTTGCTTGGCCCCGCCACGCCGACCCGTCGGCATCACGCGAGGAGACACCGATGTCGCATCCCCCGCCGCTCCGCGAGGGCGAGAGCCTCCGCCACTTCGTCACCTATTCGGGTATTCGCCCGCCGGTCCGGTTGGTCGAGCCGATCGACGAGGGTGCGATGGGCCACCGCAACACCTTTGTCCGAGCCGTCTTCGACGCCGCCGACCGGCTGGTGCGTTTCGACAAGATGGTCTACGGCGCCTCGGAGTTGACCCACGTCTACGTCTGGGGCGACGATGGGCGCCTCGCTTCGGCCGAGATCACCGCCGGCGAGGAAACGACACGGCTCGACTTCACGCCCTGAGGCGACCGGAAGGGAGAGGACGACGACATGGCCTGTGCCTGCGGCAGCTCCTGCGCATCGGAAAAGGCGGCGCCGCGCGGCGTCGATCCGCGTTGGACTCGGGCGCTGTGGATCGCCTTCGCGATCAACGCCGGCATGTTCCTAGCCGAGATCGGCGCCGGCCTCGTCGCCGGATCGACGGCGCTGCAGGCCGACGCACTCGACTTCCTCGGCGACGCCGTCAACTACGCCATCGCCCTCTGGGTCGCCGCGTTCGCCCTCGTCTGGCGGGCGCGGGCGGCGTATCTCAAGGGCATCGGCCTCGTCGTCCTCGGCCTGTGGGTGGCGGGCTCGACCGTCGCCCATCTCGTCGCCGGCACGGTGCCGGAGGCCGGGATCATGGGCGTCGTCGGCTTCGTCGCGCTCGTCGCCAACGGCGCGGTGGCGCTGATGCTGTGGCGCTTCCGCGACGGCGACAGCAACATGCGCTCGGTGTGGATCTGCTCGCGCAACGACGCGATCGGCAATCTCGCGGTGCTCGCCGCCGCGGCCGGCGTCTTCGGCACCGGCGCCGGCTGGCCCGACGCGATCGTCGCCGCGATCATGGCGGCGCTGTCGATCTCCGGCGGCCTCGCCATCGTCCGCCACGCCCGCGCCGATCTCGCCTCCGTCGCCGAGCCGCCGCTCGCCGCCTCGGCCGAATGATCCGCCCGGCACCGAACTTGCTCCGCCTTCGCGAGAGCCGACGCGTCTGTCGGACTTGCGACAGGAGGGAGCGATGTTCCACCGGGTGATGGAGGCATCGGCGCTCACGGAAGGGGCGATGGAGGTGGTGGCGATCGAGCGCAAGCGCTGGCTGATCGTCTGGCCGACCGGCGACGAACCGCGCGCCTATCGGGCGCTCTGCCCCCACAACGAATCGAGCCTCGTCGAAGCGAGTTTCGACGGCCGCACCATCGTCTGCCCGCACCACGCCTGGCGCTTCGAGGGGACGAGCGGGACCTGCATCTCAGGCCAGCGCTGCGACCCCGTCCGCGCCTATCCGCTGAAGATCGAGGACGGCGGCATCTTCGTCGACGTGCCGGAGAAGAAGAAGCGCGAGGCGGTCGCCTCAGTCTGAGAGCGTCACCGCCTCGACCAGTACCGCGGTGCCGAGCCCGCCGGCCGCGGCGATCGCGACCAGCGCCCGCTCGCCCGGCGCCAGCCGGTGGGCGAGATCGGCGAGGATCACCGCGCCCGAGGCGCCGATCGGGTGGCCGCGGGCGAGCATGCCGCCGTGACGGCAGGCGATCTCGGCCGGAACAGTGAGGTCTTCGAGGAAGACCATCGCCTGGACGGCGAAGGCCTCCATGATCTCGACCGCGGCGAGATCGGCGATCGTCACGCCCGCCTTTGCCATGACCTGCCGCGCCGCGGCGATCGGGGCGAGCGGCGGCATCGCCGGATCGCCGCCGACGCGCGCCGAAGCGAGGAGCCGCAGGGCCTTCGTCGCGCCGAGCGCCTTCGCCTTCTCGGCCGAGACGACGACGAGCGCGGCGGCGGCATCGGCCTCGACTGCGGTCGTCGCGGCAGTCAGCCCATGGACGGCGTCACCGGCGATGACCGGCAGACGCGCCGCGAGCGCCGGCGAGAGTGCGCGGACGAAGGCGTCGCGATCCAGCCCCTCCAGCGCGACGATCGCCGGCGAGGGGCCGGCGGCGCGGGCATGGGCGTGGGAGGCGACGGCGTAAGCTTCCTGTGCCGCACGGGTGATGCCACGCGCTGCGGCGAGTGCGGCGGCAGCGTCGAGCATGTCGGGGTCTCGGTCGGCGAAGGGCGAGAACGGCGGCCGGTCGTAGGCGACCGGCGCCTCGTCGCGGCTCTTCGGCCGGCGCATGCGGATCGGCGCGCGGGAGAAGCTCTCGACGCCGCCGGCGACCACGGCCTCCGCCTCGCCCGCCGCCACCCGATGGGCGGCGAGGAGCACGGCATCGAGACCGGAGCAGCACTGGGTATCGAGGCTCGAGGCCGGGACGTGCTCGGGCAGCCCGGCGGCCAGCGCCGCGAGACGGGCGGGGTTACCGCCGGCGCCGAGCGCATTGCCGAAGATCACCTCGTCGACCGCGTCCGGCGCGAGACCGGCGTCGGCGAGGGCGGCGCGGATCGCCGGGGCGGCGAGTTCGTGGGGATCCAGCTGCGCGAAGGCGCCGCCGCGCGGGACGACGGCGGTGCGCCGGGCGGCGACGATCAACGGCCGGGCGGGGCGAGCCTGCATCAGACGATCTCCTCCACCTCGCCGCGCGCGAAGGCACGGGCGACCGCCGGGAAGTCGGTCTTGCCCGAAGCGGTCAGCGGCCAGGGAGCGAGACGATACCACCGCGTCGGCACCAGGGCAGCCGCCAGCCGCGCCCGACACCAGGCCACGAGATCGGCGCGGTCGAGCGCCCCCTCCCCCGGCGCCACCACCGCCGCCAGCCGTTCGCCGCGGCGGGCGTCGGAGAGCCCCAGCACGGCGCTGGCGGCGACGCTCGGGTGGGCATCGGCGACGCGTTCGACCTCCTCGGGGAAGACGTTCTTGCCGGAGGTGACGATCATCCGCTTCCACCGGCCGCAGAGGTGGAGGAAGCCGCGCTCGTCGAGGAAGCCGGCATCGCCGACCCCGACCTCGTCGCCGAAGCGCAGGCAGGCCTCGCCGTCCTCGTCGCCGCAGGCGTAGTCCATGAAGACGAAGTCCGACACGACGTGGACGAGGCCGCGCCGGCCGCGCGGCAACCGGCGACCCGCCCGGTCGCGGATCGTCACCTCGACGCCGACGAAGGGTCGGCCGACCGAGCCCGGCGGCACGTCCTCGTCGCGGCGGGCGAGCGCCACGAAGGAGAGTTCGGAGGCGCCGTAGAACTCGGCGAAGAGGGCGTTGGGCGCGCGGGCCGCGAGCCGCGGCGTCTCGCGCTCCGGCCATTTGGCGCCCGAGGCGAGGACGAGACGGAGGCCGTCGAAGGTCTCGCCAGCTCGTTCGGCCCGTTCGACCACCAGGGCGATCTGGGTCGGCACGCCCCAGAGCACGGTCGCGCGCCCCTCGCGCACCAGGCGCGTCGCCGCCTCGGGGCGGAAGCGCGGCAGGGCGAGGACGGTCGCCCCGGCATGGAGGCCCGACAGCACCGCATAGAGGAAGAGCGAATGGGTGAAGTGGCCGGGGGCAGCGACCACATCGCTCGGCCCGGTCGCGAATTCCCGCCGCTCCGACAGGAAAGACGCCACCCACGAGCGCTGCGAGCGGCGGTAGCCCTTGGGCATGCCGGTCGAGCCGGAGGTGAAGCCGACGTAGAAGGCGCTTCCCGGATAGGGCGCGGCGAGCGGGCCGGCCACCGGCGGTGCGAGTTCCGGCCAGTCGGCGAAGGCGAGGCCCGGCGGGACGACATGGACGCGGGCGGGATCGATGCCGCCGCCGGTCCGATCCGCCGCATGCTCGCCGACCAGCACCGCCGGGGCGAGACGGGCGAGGACGGTCGCCGCGGTCGCCGGCGGCCAGGCGGGATCGAGCACCTGCGCCTCACGCCCGGCACGCGCCGCGGCGAGCACCAGCACGATCATCCCGACGGAATTGGAAAGCCGCAGCGCCACCCCGCCCGGCGGCAGCGCGGCGATCTCGCGCGCGCGTCCCTCGACGGCGGCATGGAGCGCGGCCCAGGTCAGCCGATCCTCTCCGATCCGGAGCGCCGGCGCCTCACCCCGCGCGGCGGCATGGGCGGCGAGCGGGGCGACGAGGTGATCCGTCCTCGAAGGCGCGAGCGTCATCCGACGAATCGCTCCCATTCCTCCGGGCGGAAGCCGACGAGGATCGCGTCGCCGCGGGTCAGAACCGGGCGCTTGATCATCGACGGCTGGGCGACCATCAGGGCGATAGCCTTGGCCTCGTCGAGGTCGGCGCGGGCCGCGTCGGGGAGCTTGCGGAAGGTGGTGCCGGAGCGGTTGAGGAGCTTCTCCCAGCCGACCTTCGCCGCCCAGCCGGCCAGCCGTTCCGCCGTCACGCCCTCGAGTTTGTAGTCGTGGAAGACATGGGGCACGCCGCGCGTCTCCAGGAAGGTCCGCGCCTTCTTCATGGTGTCGCAGGCCTTGATGCCGAAGATCTCGATGGTCATGCGCGAAGCCCTTGCCGCCCGTTGCCGTTGCGGTTCGACCATAGCGCGGCGAAATCCGAATCCAATGCGCGCGTCCCTCTTCCGCGCGCCGATCCACACGCCATAATCGTCGCGAGGCGTCGGACCTCGGGGGGTATCATGGCGAAGTTCGGACTGGTCGCTTTCACGTTTTCGGTCGCGCTGCCCACCGCCGCGCTCGCCGGCCCGCCGTCCTTCGACTGCAAGGCGATGAGCGGCGCGGCGGAGAAGGCGATCTGCGCCTCGGCGCCGCTCTCGGCGCTCGATGTCAAGATCGCCGACGCCTACGGCCGCGCCCGCGCCGGGCTGACTGCCGTCGGCCGCGAGGTCCTGAAGCACCATCAGAAGATCTTCCTCGACGTCCGCGATCAGGCCGCTCAACAGAAGGGCGACCTGCAGTCGCTGCTCGCCGATCAGCTCGCCTTCCTCAGGACGATCGACACGCGGCCGCGCACGGGCGTCGGCGGCGCCTGGCGCAATGCCTTCGGCACGGTGACGATCAAGGGTCAGGGCGGGGCCGCGAAGGTCGCGGTCTCGACCGCCGAGCCGCAGACCGGGCGCTGGGTCTGCGAGGTCGAGGGCGGGGTCGAGGCGACGGCGAACGGCTGGTCGGTGAAGCTCGACCCGGACCTCGCCGAGGGCTGGAGCCTGAGGCTCGCACCGCACGACGGCGTACTGCGCGTGGTGGCGCTGCCGCCGAAGCCCGATTCGGTCGAGGCGCCGTTCTGCGGCAATGCCGGTACGGTCGAAGGCGACTATCTGCCGATTGCCGAGTGAGCGAGCCTCAGGCGGCGGAGGCGGTGTCGGGCGCGGTTTCGGCCGCGCTCGCGGCCGAAGGCCGGCCGAAACGGTCGAGATTGGCATCGCCCCAGACCTTCAGGGCGAGGAGAATGCCCTCCATCGAACGGCCGAGCGGCGTCAGGCTGTATTCCACCTTGGGCGGCACCTGCGGATAGACTCGGCGTTCGACCAGCCCGTCGATCTCGAGCTCGCGCAGTTGGTTGGTCAGCATGCGCGCCGTGACGCGCGGCAGGATGCGGCGGATCTCGCCGAAGCGCAGCGTGCGGCCGAGCAGGTGGAACATCACCACCGACTTCCATTTGCCGTCGATCAGCCCGATCGCCGCCTCGACCGAACAGCCGGGTGCGCAGTCGAAGCGCGAGAAGCGGGCCTTGGCCATGACAGTATCCTTTTCGACAGTATGGGCGAATTTTGTGCGTATTGGCGATGATCGATCATAGTCCCATGTTGGAGCGACGACAAACCCACCGGAGCCGACACCCATGAAAGCCATCGTCTACCGCGCCGCCGGTCCGATCGACCGCGACGACGCCCTGATCGACGTCACCCTGCCCGACCCCGTCGCCCACGGCCGCGATCTGCTGGTCGCGGTCCGCGCCGTCTCGGTCAATCCGGTCGACACCAAGGTCCGCCGCAAGAGCGAGCCCGCGCCGGGCGACGTCCGAGTGCTCGGTTTCGACGCGGTCGGGCGCGTGGTCGGCGTCGGCGAGGCGGTCGAGGGCTTCGCCGTCGGCGACGACGTCTGGTACGCCGGGTCGATCGCCCGGCCGGGCTCGAACGCCGAGCTGCATCTGGTCGACGAGCGCATCGTCGGCCATCGGCCGAAGACGCTCGCCGACGCCGAGGCGGCGGCGCTGCCGCTGACCGCCATCACCGCCTGGGAGATGCTGTTCGACCGGCTCGACGTGCGCCGGCCGGTCACCGGTGCGACGAAGGCGATCGTCATCGTCGGCGGGGCGGGCGGCGTCGGCTCGATCGCCGTCCAGCTCGCCCGCGCGCTGACCGACCTCACGGTGATCGCCACCGCCTCGCGGCCGGAGACGCAGGCCTGGGTCAGGGAACTCGGCGCCCATCACGTCGTCGACCATTCCCGGCCGATCGCCGAACAGGTGGCGGCCCTCGGCCTCGGCGCGCCGGCCTTCGTCTTCTCGACGACGGAGACGGCGCGGCATCTCGAAGAGATTGCCGCGCTGATCGCGCCGCAGGGGCGTTTCGGCCTGATCGACGATCCGGCGTCGCTCGACGTCTCGCTCTTCAAGCGCAAGTCGGTGTCGATCCATTGGGAGCTGATGTTCACCCGGTCCCTGTTCGAGACCGCCGACATGGCCGAACAGGGTCGTCTGCTCGACGAGGTCGCCGCGCTCGTCGATGCGGGGCGTATCCGCACCACCTCGACCGAGGTGTTGCGCCCGATCGACGCCGCCAACCTGAAGCGGGCCCATGCGCTGGTCGAGAGCGGCCGCGCCCGCGGCAAGGTGGTGCTCGAGGGTTTCTGATCGTCGTCCGAAATCGAACGATCCGTCGCCGTCCGTCGGGCTTTCGCGGCGGGCGGCGATCACCGATGGTCCTCGGCAGCAACGCACTGCCGAGGATACGCCCATGCCGCAACTCCTGAACGGTCGCTGGGTCGAGGACGAGGTCGCCGCATCCGAGATGCGCGACGGCGCCTTCCACCGCGAGCCGACCCGCTTCCGCCGCTGGATCACCGCCGACGGTGGCCCGGTCGATCCCGACATCCTGACGCCGGAACTCGCCGGCACCTCGCCCGAGACGCTGCCGGCGGAGGCCGGACGCTACCGGCTCTATGTCGCGAAGATCTGCCCCTGGGCGAGCCGCACGCTGATCTGGCGGGCGCTCGAGGGGCTCGACGACGCGATCTCGGTCGTGGTGGCGAACCCGGAACTCGGCGAGAACGGCTGGAGCTTCCGCGACGCCGACGGGACCTCGCGCGACGACGTCGAGGGCATCGAGCACCTCTGGCAGCTCTATCTGAAGGCCGATCCGTCTCTGACCGGCAAGGTCTCGGTGCCGGTGCTGTGGGACACGAAGACGAAGACGATCGTCAACAACGAGTCGGCCGACATCGTCCGCATGCTCGACACCGCCTTCGATGCCTTCGCGAAACATCCGGTCGATCTCTATCCGGTCGAACATCGCGCGGCGATCGACGACTGGAACGCCCGGATCTACGGGAGCCTCAACAACGGCGTCTACCGCGCCGGCTTCGCCAAGACGCAGGCCGCCTACGAGGCCGCCTTCGACGACGTCTTCGCCACGCTCGATGCGCTCGAGGCGCATCTCACGACCCGCCGCTTCCTCACGGCGGAGCGGCCGCTCGAGGCGGACTTCCGGCTGTTCGTGACGCTGGTGCGGTTCGATGCCGCCTATCACGGGCTCTTCAAGTGCAATCTGCGCCGGATCGCCGAATACCCGGCGCTCGCCGGCTACATGCGCGATCTCCACCAGTGGCCGGGCGTCGCCGAGACGGTGTCGATCGACGCGATCAAGCGCGGCTACTGGTCGATCCGCCACCTCAACCCGACCGGCATCGTGCCCAAGGGTCCGGCCTTCGACTTCGATGCGCCGCACGAACGAGAGGGACTCGCCTAAAAATGACCGAATTCCGGTTCATCGTGCGAAAATCGTCGAATGAACTGAAATTAAGTTCATTCGAAGCGATCGGACGCCGCGTAGACGGTGAAACGGGCATCGCGGGCGAAGGCGGCGAGGCCGACGCCGAGCCTTTCGGCGAGGTCGATCGCCAGTCCCGTCGGCGCCGAGACCGAGACGATGGCGCCGCTGCCGGCGGCGGCGACCTTGTGGACCATCTCGTAGGAGCAGCGGCTCGACACAACGACGAAGCCGGCCGTCGCGTCGACGCCCACCGCCGCCAGGCCACCGACCAGCTTGTCGACGGCGTTGTGGCGGCCGACATCCTCGCGCACCATGACGATCCGGCCTTCGACGTCGGCGAAGGCCGCGGCATGGGTGGCGCCGGTGGCGCGGTTGAGCGGCAGATCGGCGCCGAAGCCGTCGACGGCGCGATGGATCGCCTCGGCCGAGAAGCGCGCCGTGGTCATGGGCCGCGACACGGGACGCATCGCCTCGGCGATGGTGTCGACACCGCAGAGGCCGCAGCCGGTACGTCCGGCGAGCGCGCGGGTGCGGGCGCGCAGCGCCAGGCCGCGCGCCTCCGACACGGTCAGCCGCACCTCCCAGCCGCGCGCCACCTTCTCGACCTCGACCGCCTCGCATTCGTCGATCGCGTCGACGATGCCTTCGGTCAGGGCGAAGCCGCGCGCGAAGTCCTCGAGATCGGCGGGCGAGGCCATCATCACCGCGAAGGCGTTGCGATTGACCACCAGGGCGATCGGCACCTCCTCGGCGACGGTCTCGTCGAGGTGGCGGCGGCCGCCGCCGTCACGGCGTTCGGCGACGCGCGTCGACGAGCCGGCCGCGACGACCGCGGGGTTCGAAGGCCGCACGTCGCCGTCCATCGCTCACTCCATCACGATGCGCGGACGGACACGGCCGGCGGTGCCGAAGAGGCGATCCCGCACGGCTTCGGCGATGGCGCCGTAGACCTTGGCGTGCGGGCCTTCCGGGTCCTCGACGACGATCGGACGGCCGCCGTCGGAGCCCTCGCGGATCGCCATGGCGAGCGGCACCTCACCGAGGAAGGGCACGCCCATCTTCGCCGCTTCGGCGCGGGCGCCGCCGTGGGAGAAGATGTCGTGGCGGGTGCCGCAGTTCGGACAGACGAAATAGGACATGTTCTCGACGACGCCGAGGATCGGCACCTCGACCTTCTCGAACATGGCGACGCCGCGACGGGCGTCGATCAGGGCGAGGTCCTGCGGCGTCGAGACGATGACGGCGCCGGCGAGCGGCACCTGCTGGGCGAGCGTCAGCTGGGTGTCGCCGGTGCCGGGCGGCATGTCGACGACGAGCACGTCGAGGGCGCCCCAGGCGACGTCGCGCAGCAGCTGGGTGACGGCGCTCATCACCATCGGGCCGCGCCAGATCATCGGCGCATCCTCGTCGACCAGGAAGCCGATCGACATCACGGAGATGCCGGCGACCTGGATCGGCAGAATCTTGCCGTCCACCATCTCGGGCTGGCGGCCGGTCAGGCCGAAGATCTTGGGCACCGAGGGACCGTAGACGTCGGCATCGAGCAGACCGACCTTGAGGCCGAGGCGCGAGAGCGCCAGCGCGAAGTTCGCCGAGGTGGTCGACTTGCCGACGCCGCCCTTGCCGGAGGCGACGGCGACGACGTGGCGGACGTCCGGCACGAGGCTCGGCTTGTCGGCGGCCTGCGGGGCGGGCGCCTTGGGCGCGGGGGCCTGCGAGGCGGGGCGCTCGGCGGTCAGCGAGACCAGCGTGGACTCGACGCCGGGCAGCGCGGCGACGGCCGCCTCGGCCGCCTTGCGCATCGGCTCCATCGCCGCGGCGCGGGCGGGATCGACGGCGATCGAGAAACAGACGCGGCCGCCCTCGACCAGAATCTCCGACAGGGCACCGGAGGCGGCGAGCGACTGTCGTCCGTCGGGCCCGGCAACGGTGGCCAATGCTTGCAGGACGGCTTCGCGGGAAATGGGCATGGACGATCTCCGGACATCGCGGACGGGCGTTGGTCGCTCTCGTCTCCGATAGACACTCCCCCGACGCGTGCGTCAACGGTCGATGCAGCACGGTGCCGTCAAGTGACGCTAACGTCGAGACGTCTCCTCAGAAGTTCTACCGAGGGTGGGACTTCGGTCCGCAACGTCGTCACCCGCAGTCGGGGCAGGAGCGGCAAGCTGCCTACCATACCTGCCATTTCGACGCAGTGCAGCTATTCCTTTTGCATTCGATGCGATCTCGAGTCAACATTCAATCAGTTGAGATTAATTTTCTCTTCATTTTGAGAAATTTCACAAGAATGCATTGAAGTCATATCTGGGATTCCGGAACACTATTTCGATTGACCTCAGCTCAACGCGCCAATATACAAGAAAATTACATAAAACTCGACGACCGCACGAGCTGAATCGAGACGTTTCATGGCCCTGCGCGACATTGCACTGAAACTCGGCTTGAGCGTTACGACGGTGTCGCGCGCGCTCGCCGATTATTCGGATGTCGCGGCCGAGACGCGCCGTCGTGTTCGCGCCGAAGCGGAGCGGATCGGCTACGTTCCCAACGCCATGGCCCGTCGGCTGCGCAAGGGGCGCACCGACGCGATCGGTGTGGCGGTGCCCTGCGGAGCGGGCACGCTCGAGGACACGTTCCTGTCGACGGCGCTGGTCGGTGCCTGGTCGCGGCTGGCCGAGTTCGCACAGGATCTGATGCTGCTGCCGTCGGCGGACGGCGCTTCCGGCGGCGACGATCGCGACGGCCTCGCCTTCCGGCGCGCGGTGACGGAGCGACGGGTCGACGGCATGATCATCGTGCGACCGCGGCGCGACGATCCGCGCATCGCGACGCTGCGGACGGCGGGCATGCCCTTCGTGCTGCTGGACGGTTCCGCCTGCGGACACGAAGACGTCGCGGCGATCGGCTCAGACGAGGCGCGCGCCGCGCGGATGGTGTGCGAGCGGTTGGCGGCGCTCGGCCACACCGGCCTGACCTGTGTCGGCCCGACCGAGGACTTCGACTTCGCCCTCGCCCGTTTCGAGCAGTTCGAGACGGCTGCCGCCGAACTGGGACTGCGCTTCGACAAGGCGACGGCCCCGCTCTCGGCCGCCGGGGGACGCGAGGCGACCGAACGCCTCGTCGCCGGGCCCGATCCGGCTCCGACCGCCATCGTCTTCCTCACCAACCGCATGGCGATCGGCGGCATGGCCGCCTTGGCACGGAGCCGACACGAGATCGGACGCGACGTCTCGACGATCACCTTCGGCGACAGCCACACGCTGCACCACGCGGTGCCCGAGGTCACGGTCGTGCGGCCACAGACGCACGACATGGCGCGTCACGCGGTCGACGCGCTTCTGGCGATGCGCGACCGGCGCCCCTTCGATCTCATCCGCCATTGGGTGCCGACGCTCGATCTGCGCCAGTCCGACCGACGGATGCGGCCTTTGGCGTGAGATCTCACGCCAAAGGCCGAAGGTGCCGACGCACCCGGCCTTTGCAGACACGCGCATTTCCCATTTGCATCAGGGCAATGAGAAATTCGCGTGCGGAATGCCGTCGGTCTTTTCCAAAGCCCGACGGCATCACGCCCCGTGGCCGCCGTGCTCGGCGCGGTGGATGTCGAGTTCGTCGATGCCGACCTCGAAGGAACCGGCGTCGTCGAGGGCCTGGTCGGGCAGGTCCGGCGCCGGCTCGTGCACCCGGAAGAACAGCGCATAGGCGGCCGGCAGGACGACGATGGTCAAGACCGTCGCCGCGAGGATGCCGCCCATCATGGCGTAGGCCATCGGCCCCCAGAAGGCCGACTGGGCGATCGGCAGGAGCGCCAGCACCGCCGCCGCCGCGGTCAGCATGATCGGACGGAAGCGTCGGACCGCCGCCTCGATCGTCGCGTGCCAGGGGTGATGGCCGGCGGCCATGTCCTGGTCGATCTGGTCGATCAGGATGACCGAGTTGCGCATGATGATGCCAGCGAGCGCGATGACGCCGAGGATCGCCACGAAACCGAAGGCCGACTGGGTGACGAGGAGCGCCGCCGCCGCGCCGATCAGGCCGAGCGGCGCCGTCATGAAGACCAGCATGGTCTTGCCGAAGTGCTGCAGCTGCAGCATCAGCAGCACCATCATGACGAGGATCATGATCGGCCCCTTGGCGTTGATCGAGGCCTGGCTCTTGGCGGATTCCTCGACCGCACCCTGCATCTCGATGGTGTAGCCGGGCGCGAGGTTGTCGCGCAGCGGCTTCAGGCCGTCGTAGATGCGCTGGGTCACGTCGTTGGAGGGCACGCCGTCGGGGATGATGCCGCGCACCGTGATCGAGGGCAGCCGGTCGCGCCGCCATTCGACGCCGGGCTCCATCACCGGCACGACGCGGGCGACCTGGGTCATCGGCACCGAGCGGCCGGTCGCGGTCTGGACATAGGTCTCCTCGACCGCCGTCAGCAGATCGCGCCGTTCGCCGCCGCCGCGGGCGACGATGGCGATGGTCTCGTCGCCGTTGCGGAACTCGCCGATCGATGCGCCGGAGAGCGCGACCTGGAGGGTCTGGCGGATCGCCTGCGAGGTCACACCGAGGGCGCGGGCGCGGTCCTGATCGACGACGAGGCGCAGTGCCGGGACCGGCTCCAGCCAGTCGTCGTGGATGGTCGAGAGCAGCGGGTCGGCGCGGAAGGCCTGCTTCACCTCGTCGGCGATGCGGCGCACCTCGGCGCGTTCGGGGCCGGTCACCCGCATCTGCACCGCCCAGCCGACCGGCGGGCCGTTGTAGAGGCGATCGACCTTGAAGCGGATCGTCGGGTAGTCGCGGGCGATCATCGTGCGCAGCGACGTCACCAGCCGGTCGCGCGCCTTCAGGTCCTTGGAGACGATGACGAACTGGGCGTAGTTCGGGTTGCGCAGCTGCTGGTCGAGCGGCAGGTAGAAGCGCGGTGCGCCCTCGCCGACGAAGGTGGTGACCATCGCCTGATCGGGGTCCTGCATGATGCGCTTCTCGAGCTCGCGCGCCTTGGCGTCGGTCTCGGCGATGCCGGTGCCTTCCGGGAACCACAGGTCGACGAGCAGCTCGAGCCGGGTCGATTCCGGGAAGAAGCTCTTCGGGATGAACTTGAAGCCGGCGATGCCGACGAAGAAGGCGACCAGCGTCAGCGCCAGCACCAGGAGACGACGACGGACGCCCCAGGCGATGGTCGCGCGCAGGGTGCGATAGAAGGGCGTGTCGAAGGCGTCGTGATGCTCGCCGGCGTGGGGGCGCGACTTCAGCACCATGTTGCCGATCCACGGCGTGAAATAGACCGCCGCGATCCACGACGTGATGAGCGCGATGCCGACCACCCAGAACAACGAGTTGACATATTCGCCCGCCGTCGACTTGGCGAAGCCGACGGGGATGAAGCCGGCGGTCGTCACCAGCGTGCCGGTCAGCATCGGGAAGGCGGTCGAGGTATAGGCGAAGCTCGCCGCGGAGATCTTGTCGAGGCCTTCGTCGAGTTTGCGCTCCATCATCTCGACCGCGATCATGGCATCGTCGACCAAGAGGCCGAGGGCGATGATCAGCGCGCCGAGCGAGATGCGCTGCAGGTCGATGCCCATGACCTCCATCACCGAGAAGGTGGCGCAGAGCACCGTCGGGATGGTGATGGCGACGACCAGACCGGCGCGCAGGCCGATCGACAGGAAGGACACCGCCAGCACGATCGCCAGAGCCTCGAGCAGCGCCTCGAAGAACTCGTCGATCGAATGGGCGACGATCTCGTGCTGGTCGGAGATCTTGCCGATCTCGGCGCCGAGCGGCAGAGCGGCGCGGACACGGTCCATGGTCTCGGCAACCGAACGACCGATCTTGGTGACGTTGCCGCCCTTGTTCATGACGAGGCCGAGTACCACGGCGTCGCGGCCCTGGAAGCGGAAGCGGCGATCGGGCGGATCGATCAGGCCGGACGAGATCGAGGCGATGTCGCCGAGACGGATGACCTCGCTACCGGCACGGATGCGCAGTTCCTTGAGGTCGTCGAGGGTCTTCAGATTGCCGTCGACGGCGATGCGCACCGAGCGTTCGCCGGTCTCGACGCGGCCGGCGGGGGCCAGCGAATTCTGCCGGGCGAGCGCGTCGGCGATCGCCTCGACGCCGATGCCGCGGGCGGCGAGCGTCCTCGACGAGACGTCGATGTAGATCTTCTCGTCCTGGTCGCCGAGGATCTGCGCCTTCTCGATGCCGGGGATGCGCAGCGCCGCGTCGCGGGCGCGCTTGGCGAAGGTCTTGAGCTCGGGATAGGAGAAGCCGTCGCCGGTGAAGGCCCACAGGCCGATGTAGGTGTCGCCGAACTCGTCGTTGAAATAGGGGCCCATCACGCCCGAGGGGAAGTTCGACGAAATGTCCGAGATCTTCTTGCGCACCTGATAGAAGGCGTCGGTCACGTCGCGGCCGAAGACATCGCCGCGGATCGACACCATCACCACCGCCGAGCCGGCGCGGGTGTAGGACTTGACGTTCTCGAGGCCGGGCGTCTCCTGCAGCTTGCGCTCGATCTTGTCGACGACCTGATCCTGCATCTCCTCGAGGCTGGAGCCCGGCCACGCCGCCTGGACGACCATGACGCGGAAGGTGAAGTCGGGATCTTCCTTCTGTCCCAGCGACAGGACGGACGTGATGCCGGCGACCACCACCAGCACGAAGAAGAAGCGCGTCAGATGGGCATGACGGATCGCCCAACGTGACAGATTGAAGCCCTGACCGGGAACGGAACTGCGCAGCATCGGTGTCACTCGCCGGTTCGAGGGCTCAACGGGTCGCCGCCGCCTGGGCGGCGGCATCCGGCAGGTGGACCTTGCGGCCCGGCACCAGGAACTGGGTTCCGGCGGTGACGATCACTTCGCCCGCCGTGAGCCCCGAACGGATCCGCACGCCGTCCGGCGCCACGGCGCCGAGTTCGACCTCGCGCGGCTGGACGGTGGCGGTGGCGGGATCGACCACCCAGACGCGGGGGCGATCCGGCGCACCGGACAGCGCCGCGACCGGCACGACGATCGTGCCTTCGGCGACCGGCACCGTCGCCTCGACCGTGGCGGTCATGCCGAGGCGGACGCGGGCATCGTCGTCGAGGGCGACGCGGATGGCATAGGTGCGCGAGGCGGGATCGGCCGAGCCGGCGATCTCGCGGATGCGGCCCGACAGCGCCAGATCGCGGTCGGCGAAGAAGCGCAGGGCGACGACCTGATCGCGGGCGAAGCGGGTCACGTCCTGTTCGGGCACGGCGATCGCCACTTCCTTCTCGCCGTCGCGGGCGAGCGTCACGACGGGCGTTCCGGCGGCGACCACCTGACCGACGTCGGCGCGGATGTCGGTGACGATGCCGTCGCCGTCGGCCTCGAGGGCGGCATAGCCGATCTGGTTGGCGGCCTGATCGCGGGCATAGACGGCGGCTTCCAGCGCGGCACGGGCCTGATCGGCCTCGAGATCGGCGCGGTCGAGGCCGCTGTCGGCGAGGAAGCCCTTCTTGTTGAGCGCCTGGGCACGCGCCCGACCGTCGTCGGCGACCTTCACCCGGGCGCGGGCGGCGGCGACGTTGGCGTCCGCCGTGCGCAGCTGCAGCTCGAGGTCGGTGCGGTCGAGACGGGCGAGCACGGCGCCGACGGTGACCTTGTCGCCGACGTTGGCGAGGCGTTCGACCATCTTGCCGGGGACGCGGAAGCCGAGGGCGGTCTCGACGCGGGCGCGGACCGATCCCGAATAGATCAGCGTGCGCGTCTCGGATCCGGCCGAGACGGTCATGACGCGGACGGGGCGGATCGGTTCGCCGCTCTCCGCCTTCTTCTCTTCCTTGCAGGCCGCGAGCGGCAGAGCGAGGACGAGGGCGGCGAGCGCGAGGCGCGCGGCTCTGGACGAGGCGAACATGCAGTGGGTCTCCTCGGTTCCGGTCAGGCCGGACGACCAGCGGGGCCGCGCAGGGCGGCGATCAGGAAATCGGCCAGTTCCTCGGCGCCGGCCCGTTCGGGGTCGTTGCCGCAATGGACGATCAGGATCGGGTGGATGTGCGAGGCGAAGGCCTGGCGCAGGCAGACGGCGGTGCGGCGAGTGTCGGCGACGGGGGCGAACTCGCCCGTCTCGATGCCGGCGCGGATCATCTCTTCGATGACGTCGCAGAAGTTGGCGAGATGCCGGTTGATCGACGGCCATTCCTGACGGATCGCCACCTCGGCGATCTCGTGGACCTTGCGATCGTGCACCAGCGTCGTGACGGTATGGGCGTGATCGTCGATCAGCAGACGGCGCAGCCGTTCGGACGGGCTACCCGGCCCGTCGGCGATGGCGCGATACATCCGCCGCCGCTCGGCGAACATGCGTTCGGCGATGCCCTCGACGATGGCGATCTTGGAAGCGAAGAAGCGATAGACGTTGGCCGGCGACATGCCGAGCTCGCGGGCGATGTCGGCGACGGTGGTCTTTTCCCAGCCGTAGTGGCGGAACAGCCGATCGGCGACGTCGAGCACGCGCGTCGCCGTGTCCACCACCTCGGGAGCATTCTGAGCCGTCATGCCCGTCTCCGGAACCCTGAATTCTGTGCGCTGACGATTTTCATAATTCGTCAGTCGTAAGGAAAGGGTGAACGGGAGTCAACGGGGAGATGGGGGGGCACGGACCGCGTCGCGCCGAAGGCGGAAGCTGAGCGTGCTGTGCTTGAGCGACTGAAATGGGGCCGATTGCCGACTGGCAGGTCGCGAGCCCGGTGGCGCGTGAAGTGGACACTCGCAATGACGAACTATTTTGATCGAGCCAGATTTCCATCATACCTAGAGCTGACCACAAATAGCGGCCCAGCCCCAAACCAATCCGCTGCCTAGGTGCCTCGCCATCTCGAGGCGGCGCGTGCCTGGCTGCCGGTGCCGGTGCCGGTGCCGGGGACGAGTATCCGCAATTGCGGACCCTGTGCTAGTCGCCTCGGGTCACGAAACGGCCGAGCCAGCGATTGCCTTCGAGCGATTCACTGTACGGACGCCTGCTGGAGATGCCGGCGGCGCCGTCCTTCCCCCAACGATTGTATTGCGACAGCTTATCGAGCAGTGGATCGAGCCAGTGGTGGCCATGATATTGGAACTGGCGATGCTCGCCGCACTGGAAGGCATCGCTCAACTCCGGCTTTTCGTCGCGATAGAAGAGGAATTCGCTGGCATAGACCTGCGTGATTGCGTTCAACCGATCCACTTCTTCAGCGCCGAGCCGCAGCGTGACGAGGCGCGGCTCGGTCGGATATTGCATCGGCGACATATAAACGATCGTTGCCGTCGGCAGGATCGGCAGCACCAGCTTGAGCCCGACGTTGAGCGCGTCCCGCGACGCGGGGAAATTGTGCAGGAAGCCGTCACCTGCGATGAACTCCCTTTCGTCGCTGAAGAGAACCGCCCAGCGGCCGCGCATCATGCGCTTGCGATAGGCATCGTAGAGCCCGCGCTGGTTCGCCGCGATTAGTGTCTTGTCCGCGATTGGATCGGCCAAGCCGAAGCGGCGCCGGTAATATTCGGTAGTCTGTTTGATCGACGCGCGAATGCTTGGGCTGCGGGCGAGCAGCGAGGCGGTCACGCGGGTGGTTTGCGCCGCGCGTTCATCGGGCAGCGGCTGCGGCAGGATCCGCTCGATCATCGGCTGATCGGGCGACGCCAGCGAAGCCTCGAGTGTTCCTAGCCATTGCACGAACGCGGCCATTTCGTTGTCGGGCTCATTGAAGATCGGTTCAAAGGTCGAATCCCAATGTCCGCCTGTCTTGATATGATGTGCGTTGGTGATTGCCCCGAACGCGCCCGGTGGTGCGCGGTGCATGGTTCCATTCGGTCGGATAACCGAGACCATACCGTCGGCCGCCGACCAATGATCGGAGAGGGTTCGCGGCCACCAATGGTGCAATTCAGTCTTTAGCGGCTTTTGCTTCATGACCATAAGCTGGAGGCAAGGCTGGCCGATGTCGAGACGTCATTACGCAGAGCCTCGCAGGATCCCCAGAAGGGGAGTTGGCGTCAGTTCTCCGCCGTAAGCTTTTCACCAGTACAGACCGTCCATGCGCGATCAACGAGCGACAGCTCTTAGCGTCGCGCGCCCAGTCGGCGAATGACTGAGTTGGGGCGCATAGTTGCCGTTCCAATCGCACGAGATAGACGTCCGCTTCTGGTCGCAGGCCGTCGGCGGCGGCGCACCGATTCGCGACGACCGCCCCCTGCCCTCCGCTTGCGCTCCGGGCGTTCGTCATTTGCGAAGATTCACCGGATCTTCGCATCGGAGATCGTCTGACGACGATCTCCGACCATTCCTCACTCCCACTCGATGGTGCCCGGCGGCTTCGAGGTCACGTCGTAGACGACGCGGTTGACGCCCCTCACCTCGTTGATGATGCGGGTCGCGGTGCGGCCGAGGAAGGCCATGTCGTAGGGGTAGAAGTCGGCCGTCATGCCGTCGACCGAGGTCACGGCACGCAGCGCGAGCACATAGTCATACGTCCGGTAGTCGCCCATCACGCCGACCGTCTGCACCGGCAGCAGCACCGCGAAGGCCTGCCAGATCACGTCGTAGAGGCCCGCCTTGCGGATCTCGTCGAGGTAGATCGCATCGGCCTTGCGCAGGATCTCCAGCTTCTCGCGGGTGATGCCGCCCGGGCAGCGGATGGCGAGGCCGGGACCCGGGAACGGGTGGCGGCCGATGAAGCTGTCGGGAAGGCCCAGTTCGCGGCCGAGCGCGCGGACCTCGTCCTTGAAGAGCTCGCGCAGCGGCTCCACGAGCTTCATGTTCATGCGCTCGGGCAGGCCGCCGACGTTGTGGTGGGACTTGATCGTCACCGACGGTCCGCCGGAGAAGCTGACGCTCTCGATCACGTCCGGATAGAGCGTGCCCTGCGCCAGGAAGGTCGGGCGGCCCTTGCCGTCGGCCTCGATCTTCTTGGCCTCGGCCTCGAAGGTCTCGATGAAGAGGCGGCCGATGATCTTGCGCTTGGTCTCAGGATCGACGACGCCCTCGAGCTCGCCGAGGAAGGTTTCCGAGGCGTCCACGTGGACCAGCGGGATGTTGTAGTGGTCGCGGAACATGCCGACGACCTGCTCGCTCTCGCCCATCCGCATCAGGCCGTGGTCGACGTAGATGCAGGTCAGCTGATCGCCGATCGCTTCGTGGATGAGGACGGCCGCAACGGAGGAATCGACGCCGCCGGAGAGGCCGCAGATGACGCGCTCGTTGCCCACCTGGGCGCGGATCTTGGCGATCATCTCGGCGCGATAGGCCGACATCGACCAGTCGGACTTCAGCCCGACGATCTTGTGCACGAAGTTCGCCAGCAGCTTGCCGCCGTCGGGGGTGTGGACCACCTCGGGGTGGAACATCGTGGTGTAGTAGCGGCGCTTCTCGTCGACGGCGATGGCGAAGGGCGCGTTCTCCGAGGTGCCGACCACCTCGAAGCCCTCCGGCAGGACGGTGACGCGGTCGCCGTGGCTCATCCACACCGGATAGCGGCTGCCCTTCTCCCAGAAGCCTTCGAAGAGCGGGCTGCTTTTAAGGATCTCGACGTCGGCGCGGCCGAATTCGGCGGCGTGGCCGCCCTCGACCTTGCCGCCGAGCTGGGTGCAGAGCGTCTGCTGGCCATAACAGATCGCGAGGATCGGCACTTGCGCCTCGAACACCGCCTTCGGCGCGCGGGGCGAGCCCTCGTCGGTCACCGAGGCCGGGCCGCCGGAGAAGATGACGCCCTTGGGGTTCAGCTTCTTGAACGCCGCGTCGGCCGACTGGAACGGGTGGATCTCGCAGTAGACGCCGGTCTCGCGGACGCGGCGGGCGATCAGCTGGGTCACCTGCGAACCGAAGTCGATGATGAGGATCGAATCGTGGGTCATGGTCATCCCTCGGGGTCGCGGGCGCCGGGCGCCGGAAATGGCTGTGGATCGGCGGGCCGTGGGGTCCACCGGGAGCGTTGCGGATGGCTCTAGATCAAGCCGGCCTCTCGGGCAAGCGCAGGAAGAGCCGGACAGTCAGCGGTTTCAGGGCGATGCCGAACCAGCGCTTGGCGACCGTCACCTCGCGCGGCGTCGGGTCGGCTTCGAGCATGGTGCGGGCGGAAAGGGCGCAGGCGTCGTCGTCGTGCGCGCAGACGACGGCGATGCCGTCGCGTCGGGTGCGTTCCGCCGTCGCCCAGGGCGACTTCAGCCGATCGAAGTCGATCAGCATCGACGGGCCCTCGGGCGCGTAGAACGAGACGTTGGAGGCGAGGTCGAAGGTGCCGGCGACGAAGGCGAGCGGCGTGCCGGCGGCCTCGCGCCAGATCCGGGAGACCTCGCGGCCGAGTTCGGCGCGCGGCTCGACGGCGACTTTGGACCCGTGCAGCGTCGTCACGACATTGATCACCGGCGCCGCGGCGAGGAGCGCGCCCCAGACGAGGCCGACGAGCAGGGCGACGCGATCGAGCCGGAAGCGGCGATCGTCGAGGCCGGGGGTCGAGGTCGTGAGCCAGCCCCAGGGGAACATCAGCGGGAAGCCCCATTGCGAGGAGAGCTTCACCCACTTCCAGGTGCCGAGGCCAACCATGGTGACGAAGGAGAAGAGGCCGACGCCGAGCACGGCGCGGCGACCCTCGTCCGAGCGGCGCCACGAGAGGATCGCGCGGAGCCCCCGCCAGTCGGCCCGCGGCAGGGCGACGAGCACGGCGGCGATCATCGGCGCGAGGAAGAGCACCATCGAGAAGGGCAGCCGCACCAGATAGTTGACGAACTGGGCGGAGGAGGCGGCCTGCTGCTTCTCGGCATAGGCGAGCGTGCGGAACTCGGTCGCGACCATCCACCAGAGATGCGGCGCCAGCGCGACGAGGCCGACCACCGCGGCGGCGATCATCGCCGGTGAGGTGAGGATCACCCGGCGGCGCGGATCGAGGAGCACGGTGACGATCATGCCGACGATCAGCACCACCGAGACGTATTTCGACAGCATCGCCACGGCCAGCAGCAGGCCGAGGACGGCGCCGTTGACCGCCGTCGGCGCGCGCATCGCCCGGAGGAAGGCCCAGGTCGCCCAGGGCCAGACGGCGAGCAGCACGGCGTTGGCGTTGAACTTGACCGCGAGGAAGCCCCAGATCGGCGTCAGCGCGAGGCCGGCGATCGCCAGCAGGCGGCGGCGGGCGGAGGTGTCGACGACGCCGGTGAGCGCCCAAGTGCCGGCGAGGCCGACCGCCGCATTGACGGCGGAGAGGAGATAATAGGCCCAGTCGGCGCGCGGCAGGAACGAGAACCACGCCCCCGTCACCCAGGCGAAGAAGGGCGGATGCTTCCAGTAGCCGAGCTGCCACTCGCGGCCCCAGGTCCAGTTCTCGACCATGTCGACACTGTCGGCGAGGTTGTTCTGCGACAGCAGCGGCACGAGCGTCCAGACCACGACGTGACCGGCGAGGAGCAACAGGACGAGCATCCACGCGCGGTCGTCGCGCTCGGCGAAGCCGAAGCGGCGGGCGGCGAGCGCATCGAAGGCGTCGGTCAGCGCCATCACCCGATCGGTCGCGTCCTGGAGCTTCTCGCGGAGCCTCATCCGTTCCTGCTCCGCGTCAGCACGGCGGCGAAGAAGCCGTCGGTGCCGGAAGTGGCGGGCGAAAGCCGCAGGCAGTCGCCGAGCCCGGCGCGCGGGGCGACGAAGGGCGCGAGCTTCGCACGCGTCTCGCCCGTGACCCGGGCGAGCGGATCGGCGAGGCGGAAGCCGTCGTGGCGGCCGAGGAAGGCGGCGACGCGGTCCTCGTTCTCCTCCGGCAGCACCGAGCAGGTGACGTAGACGATGCGGCCGCCGGGGGCGACGAAGCGGGCGGCCTCGTCGAGCACGGCGTCCTGATCCTTCATGCGCTCGTCGAGCGCATTGGGACGCAGGCGCCACTTGGCGTCGGGTCGGCGGCGCCAGGTGCCGGTGCCGGTGCAGGGGGCATCGACGAAGACGCAGTCGATCGAGCCCTCGAGATCGGCGAGCACGTCGGCGTCGCGCTCCGGCGGGCGCAGGGTGACGATCGAGGCACCGGCGCGGGCGGCACGGTCGCGGAAGTCGCCGAAGCGGCGCTTGTCGACCTCGTAGGCGAAGATCGCGCCCTTGTTCGCCATCTCGGCGGCGAGCGCCAGCGACTTTCCGCCGCCACCGGCGCAGAGGTCGAGGACGCGTTCGCCGGCCTTCGCACCGGCGACGAGGGCGGCGATCTGCGAGCCCTCGTCCTGGATCTCGACGACACCGTCCTGATAGGCGGCCTCGGAGGGAACATGGACCGGCTTCGCCGTCGGCCCGCCCTCGGGCAGGCGCAGGCCGTGGGGGGCGAGCGGGGTCGCGGTCACGGCGAGGCCGGCGAGCGCCACGAGGGCGTCGGCGCGGGTCGCCTTCAGCGTGTTGACGCGGAGATCGACCGGCGCGCGCTCGGCGAGCGCCCTGCCCTCGTCGACCAGCCGTTCACCCCAGACGGAAGCGAGCGAGGAGACCAGCCATTCCGGCAGGTCTGCGCGGACGTGATCGGGCGCATCGGCCAGCGCCGCGGCGGGATCGGCGGCGAGCCGTTCGCGCTCGGCAGCGGCGAGCGGCTTCGGCGCATGCGGGTCGGCGAGCGCCGCCTCGAGGCCGGCGACGCCCTCGCCCCAGAGGATGGCGTAGGTCGCCAGCACCGCGGCGCGCGGGGCCGCATCGCCCATCAGCCGGGCGAGCGAGGCCTTGCGGCGCAGCGCGTCGAAGGCGAGCGAGCCGATGGCGTTGCGGTCGCCGGAGCCGGCGAAGCGATGGGAAAGGCCCCAGTCCTTCAGCGCGTCGGCCAAGGGGCGGCGACGCTTCTCGACGTCCTCGAGCACTTCGATCGCCGCCTGGAGACGGCCGCCGGTCTTCATTGTTCGTATTTCCTGTCGATGCGGCGATTGGCGAGGACGAGGCCGACGGCAGCGGCCACGAGGCCGAGCGCGGCGAAGAGCCACTTCAATTGCGTGCGGAAGGAGGCGGCGGAGACGGTCGCGTCGGCGATCGCATCCGGCGGGCGGCGCAACATCTCGGCGATCGCCGCGTTCTCGGCGATGTCGAAGGCGGCGGTGGGCAGAACGATCGCCACGGCCAGCAGCAGCGCGTGACGACGCGCCATGCCGGCGTGGACGAGGATCTCGGCGAGGAAGAGGCTGAGCGACACCGCGTAGAGCGGCGCGAAGACGTCGTCGAGGCGGAGCTGGACGAGGAGATAGTCGAGCCGCCCCTCGGGGCCGAGCGCACGCAGCAGGTCGACCGCGTCGCGCCGATCGTAGCCGAGCACCCGCAGGTCGAAGATCGGCAGGCCGGCGGTCAGGGTCGTCAGGCGCGGCACCACGACGAAATGCATCACGCCGAAGATCACGACGGTCGCGGTGAGCAGCGCCACCAGTGCGCCGAAGCGCAGGCGGGCGAGATCGACGAGCGGTTTGCGGCCTTCGGCCATGGATCCCCCTCCCCGGTCGGTCGCGCGTCGCCCGCCCTCAGGCGCGGACGACGACCGCGATCACGTCGATCAGCATCACGATCACCGCCACGACGCCGACGAAATAGGCCGGCGCGCGGAAACGCAAGTCGTTCGGCCCGCAATGGGCGATCGCATGGGCGATGCGGCTCGCCACGAAGACCACCGCCGCCACGACGAGGATCGGGCCGACCGCCTTCAGCCACAGCGCGAGGAGGGCCAGCGCATAGAACAGCACCGGCAGCTCGAACTGGTTGGAGAAGTTGTTCGACGCCGCCCGCGCCTGCTTCGGCCAGCCCTCGGGCGAGAGCATCACGCCCGGGCCGACCTTCTTCTCGGCGACCGCGACCTTGCGCGTCCAGCCCAGCCAGAACCCGACCGCAATGGTCAGGACCATCTGGGCGAGGACGGCGAGGATCAGCAGTCGCTCGAGTGCGGTCATCAGATGTTGCTCGGGTAGTTCGGGCTCTCGCGGGTGATGGTCACGTCGTGGACGTGGCTCTCACGCAGGGAAGCGCCCGAGATACGGACGAAGCGGGACTTCTCGGAGAATTCCGGCAGCGTCTTCGCCCCGACATAGCCCATGGCGGCGCGCAGGCCGCCGGCGAGCTGGTGCAGCACGCCGGAGAGCGGGCCCTTGTAGGGGACCTGACCCTCGATGCCTTCCGGCACCAGCTTCAGCGTGTCGCGCACTTCCGCCTGGAAGTAGCGATCGGCCGAGCCGCGCGCCATGGCGCCGACCGAGCCCATGCCGCGGTAGGCCTTGTAGCTGCGACCCTGGTGCAGATAGACCTCGCCGGGGCTCTCCTCGGTACCGGCGAGCAGCGAGCCGATCATCGCGACCGAGGCGCCGGCGGCCAGCGCCTTGGCGAGATCGCCCGAATACTTGATGCCGCCGTCGGCGACCACCGGGATGCCGGCGTCCTGGGCGACCGAGACCGCCTCCATGATGGCGGTCAGCTGCGGCACGCCGACACCGGCGACGATGCGGGTGGTGCAGATCGAGCCCGGGCCGATGCCGACCTTGACGGCGTCGGCGCCGGCGTCGATCAGCGCCTTGGCGGCGTCCTTGGTGGCGATGTTGCCGGCGAGCACCTGGGTGGTGTTGGACAGGCGCTTGACGCGCTCGACCATGGCCAGCACGTGCTGGGAATGGCCGTGGGCGGTGTCGACCACGAGGAGGTCACAGCCGGCGTCGATCAGGCGCTCGGCGCGCTCGAAGCCCTTGTCGCCGGTGGTGGTGGCGGCGGCAGCGCGCAGGCGACCCTGAGCGTCCTTGGAGGCGTTGGGGTTGAGCTGCGCCTTCTCGATGTCCTTGACGGTGACGAGGCCGGTGCAGCGGTACTGTTCGTCGACCACCAGCAGCTTCTCGATGCGGTGGGAATGGAGCAGGCGCTTGGCCTCCTCCTGGCTCACGCCCTCCTTCACCGTCACCAGGTTCTCACGAGTCATCAGCTCGTAGACGCGCTGGTTGGGGTTGGAGGCGAAGCGGACGTCGCGGTTGGTCAGGATGCCGACCAGACGGCCGATGTGGGAGCCGCCGAGTTCGGCGTCCTCGACCACCGGAATGCCGGAGATCTTGTAGCGGGCCATCAGGGCGAGCGCATCGGCGAGCGTGGCGTCGGGGCCGATGACGATCGGGTTGATGACCATGCCCGATTCGAACTTCTTGACCTGACGGACCTGCTCGGCCTGCTCGTCGGGCTCCATGTTGCGATGGATGACGCCGATGCCGCCGGCCTGGGCCATGGCGATGGCGAGGCGGGCTTCGGTGACCGTGTCCATGGCCGAGGAGAGGATCGGCAGCTCGAGCTCGATCTCCCGGGTCACCTTGGAGCGGACGATGGTCTCGCCCGGCATGACCTCGGAGTGACCGGGCAGCAGGAGCACGTCGTCGAAGGTGAGCGCTTCGGCGGAATAGGAGGGTTCGTAGAAGGTCGCCATCGGCCAACGTCCTCATCAGAAATGCGGAAAGGCCGGCCGGCGGATCACGATCGATCCGCAGCCGGTTCCGATATGTGGTTCATCGGAGTTGGCGGCGGTCGTTAACACGGAAATGACGAAAGGGGAAGAGAGCGACGAAATCTCGTGGGTGACCATCCGCCATGCGCGGGATGTGGGGGTCGTCCCGGCGAGCCCGCCTCGCGACTTCGGCGACGAGATGTCCATTTCACCACCATTGATTGCGCATCCTCGCCGACCTATACGAGGGACATCTCGCATTCATTGTACAGAGGCATTCATGCACGCGTCTCTTCGAAACATCCTCGTCGCGTCGCTCCTCCTCCTCCCCGTCGGCGGTTGCGCCATGACGGAAGCGGGCGGCAATCACACGCCGTCCTTCGAGGGAACGCGCGCCGTCTCCTGGCCGACGCCGTACGGGATGCTCGAGATCGACTATGCCTACAAGTCGGGCTTTGCCGCGCTGTGGACGCACGTGCGCCGCAAGGAAGCGCCGATCCCGTCGGGTCCGCGCGAAGACGAACTGGTCCAGAACGCCATCCGCGACGCGCTCGGCAAGGCGGCGGTCTGCCCCGAGGGGACGTTCCCCGGCATCCTGCAGTTCGGTTACGGCAACCTCGGCAACGGCGAATGGCAGGCCTATGTGCGTTGCACCCCGGTCCACCAGAAGAACGTGCCGGTCGGCTCGCTGACCTGAGGCCGTCTCCTCACCCGCCCCCCGCCAGTTTCGCCACGCGCGCCACCTCGCTGTCGAACATCACGACGTGGCGTCGGAACCAGTCGGGGACGAGGTCCGTCGCATAGGCGCGCGCCATCATCGTGCGGCCGGCGGCGACCTGCGCCACGAAACGCCGCCCTTCCGCCACGACGCGGCGGTGCTCGGCCTCGTGATGGGCGATCTCCTTGTAGGCGATCGCCTTCATCAGTGCTTCCTCGCGAGCGAAATGCGCCTCGAGGTCGTCGACGAAGGCGGTGAGCTTCTCCAGAAACGCCTCCGGCGCGGCGTCGCGCGCCGCCTTCCAGGCGACGATGGTCTGGGCGTGGTCGTCGTCGATCGCGGCGATGCCGAGGACGAGGTCTTCGAGGGGCGTTTCGCTCATGTCGCATGTCCGACGTCGGAGGGGTGTCGCGGGCGTCGCAGCAAGCGCCGTGCCGCGATCGTTCGAATTGGAGCGATCGCGACGACACTCCCTTCACCGCAATGCCGGAAAATCCGCCGCGAAGCCGGCGATCCGACGCTGCGTAAACCCGATCGCCACCCCTCCCGCGGCAGGGTTCCGACGACACGCACGGGGACGCATAGGTTTCACGACACCGGGGGGCAGGCGATGTTTCAGAAATCCATTCTGGCGATGGGCGCGATGGCGGCGATCGGCGCGGCGATCCTGACGACGCCGGCGAGAGCCGGCATCTTCGGCCTCTTCGAGGGCTCGAGCGGATCGGGCTTCGTCACCGGGCCGGCGCCGACCCGCGTCGGCGGCCATGTCGTCACCGACGCCTACGGCGCCCGCTGGTACGGCGCGCCGGGCTGGCAACGGCCGCAGCGCGCCGTGGTCTCGCCCTGGGCGCGCGCCGACGACGCCATGGTCGGCCCCGGCCGCCACGTCGTCTGTGCGCTCCAGCCGCGTTACGACCGCCACGAGCGCTACGTCGGATCGCGCCGGATCTGCTGGAGCGAGGCGCGCTGAACCTCGATCGACAGACGTTCCCTCTCGATGATCGAAACGCCGCCGTGCCCCCGCACGACGGCGTTGCCATCGTGCGCCCGCCTGATAGCCTGTGATCGGGAATTCTGCGTAGGACGAGCCGTCCATGCAGAGCCGATCGACGGTTCACGGGGAGGAACGGGGATGAGCAGGGTGAGGGCCTTCGTCGCAGTGGCAGGCATTCTCGTCGCGAACGGATGGTCGGGGATCTCCGACGCGGCCGCCGGCCAGATCAGCGGGCTCGATGCGCCGACTTCGACGAAGAAGACGAAGCTGTCCGGCGAGTTGGTGATGGAATGCACCTACTATCCGGACATGATGGTCCGTATCGAGCCGCGTGAAGAGAGCGACTCGGAGACCCTGGTCATCAGGTCCGCGAATGCGCCCTGCAAGCCGGGCAAGGTCGCCGGCGCGACCAGCCTTCCCGCCACCCGCAGCCTTCTCGGCCGCAAGGGGTTGCTTCTGGTCTTCGGAGACGACGGCGGCGTTCAGGTCTTCGATGCGAAGACCGCCAAGTCCCTCCACGAGGGGACCGTCTTCGGCGGTCTCGACGGCGGTATCAGCACCGACCCGAAGGCGCTCGTCGTTTCCGGCGAGGGCGACGGGCTCCGGCTCGTCTATCGCCACGAAGTCTACGAGAACTGCTCGCTGGTCAAGGATCGCGCCTGCTGGGGCAAGCTGACGGCGCAGAAACTGGTGCCGGCGGAACTCGCCCAGACCCCGCCCGACTGCACCGCGGCCTACAAGCTGCCCCATGCCGCGCCCGAGAACACCTCGGCGGTCGGCTTCATGCGCGACGTGAAGATCACGGCCGCCGGAAAAGTGTCGACGGTGGTCTCGGGTCCGCTCACCTGCCGTTCGCTGTGAGGGCGACGGGGAACGAGGCGGAGACGCCTCAGCCTTTGGTCTTCTCGCCCTTGAGATCGGGCATCCAGGCGACGTGGTCGCGCGGATCGCCTTCCGGATCGATCTCCTCGATCAGGCCTTCGCCGCGGAAGCCCTTGGCGATGACGTAGAGTTCGGAGCTGTCGGCACGGCTCGCCGGCGGCTTGATGTGCAGGACCTGGGCGAAGTCGCGCTTGAGGTTGGCCAGCAACTCGTTCTCGGTGCCGCCGCGCAGCACCTTGGCGAGGAAGTGGCCGCCGGGACGCAGCACCGTACGGGCGAAGTCGATCGCCACTTCGCACAGATGCATGATCTTGAGGTGGTCGGTCTTCTTGTGGCCGGTCGCCGGCGCCGCCATGTCGGAAAGCACGACGTCGGCCTTCTCGCCACCCAGCGCCGCGAAGAGGGCCGCGGGCGCGTCCTCGTCGAGGAAGTCCTTCTGCAGGAAGATCGCGCCGGGGACGCCGCCCATCTCGAGATAGTCGATGCCGACGACGCGCGGCGCGGTGTCGGACGACTTCACCCGCTGTGCCGCCACCTGACACCAGCCGCCCGGCGCACAGCCGAGGTCGACCACGCGGTTGCCCGCCTTCAGGATGTGGTACTTGTCGTCGATCTCGATCAGCTTGTAGGCGGCGCGCGACCGCCAGCCGTCCTTCTTGGAACGGACGACATAGGGGTCGTTCAGCTGGCGCTGCAGCCAGCGCGTCGAGGAGGCGGTGCGGCGCTTGGCCGTCTTCACCTTGACCTTCAGCGCGCGCGGCGCGCCGTTGCCGCCATCGGAGCCATTCTCGCTCACGGTTCGTCCTCTTCTTCCTCGGACTCAGCCGCGCTTCGGCCAGCGGTTGCCCCGCCGCCAGACGCCGTCGCCGAGCATCAGTTCCGTCAACATGCCCTCGCGCAGGCCGCGATCGGCGACCCGCAGACGATCGGTGCGCCAGCGCCGCCGGATCGCCTCGAGGATGGCACAGCCCGCCAGCACCAGATCGGCACGATCGCCGCCGATGCAGGGGTTGGCGACGCGATCGTCGAAGTCCATGTCGAGCAGGCGTTCGATCATCGCCCCCACCTCGGCGTCGGCGAGCCAGGTGCCGTCGACCCGGCGGCGATCATAGCGCGCGAGGCCGAGATGCACACCGGCGAGCGTCGTCACGGTGCCGGAGGTGCCCAGCATGTGCCAGCGCTCCGGCACGATCTTCTCGTCGATCGCCGTCCAGGGCGCGTGTTCGGCGAGGAGCTCGGCGACGTCGGCCACCATGTCCTCGAAGATCTCGCGCCCGACCGCGACGCCGCCGTGGCGCTCCGACAGGGTGACGACGCCGACCGGCAGCGACGTCCAGGCGCGAATGTGCCGCGTCGGATCGCCGCCGCGGCGGGCGCCTTCGGAGAAGTCGAGCCAGACCAGTTCCGACGATCCGCCGCCGATGTCGAAGAGCAGCACACCGTCGGCGGCGCGGTCGATCAGGTTGGCGCAGCCGGCGACCGCCAGCCGCGCCTCGGTCTCGCGTGTCAGGATCTCGAGCGTCAGGCCGGTCTCGGCGCGGACACGGGCGAGGAAGTCCTCGCCGTTCTCCGCGGCGCGGCAGGCCTCGGTGGCGACGAGGCGCGAGCGGACGATGCCGCGCGCCTGCAGCTTGCCGTGGCAGACCCTGAGGGCCTCGATGGCGCGATCCTGCGCCGCGTCCGACAGCCGGCCGGAGCGCGAAAGGCCCTCGCCCAGCCGCACGATGCGCGAGAAGGCATCGACGACGCGGAAGCTCTGATGCCAGGGTTCGGCGACCAGCAGGCGGCAGTTGTTGGTGCCGAGATCGAGCGCGGCATAGAGCGGCGCGTCGCGCTCGTCGCGCGTCCCCCAGCGGCGAGGACGGCCGGTGCGATCGCGATCGGCCGATCCGCGCACCTCTTCGCGCCGATCGGGCCCGCGCGGCGGACGGGCGACGGAATCGCGGGGAGCGGCATCGCCGCCGCGATCCGCGACGTTCCGATCGGTGGCGTCACGGTCGAAACCCGTCGCGGCGAAACCCGCCGGTGCACCCTGAAGCGCTCCGGCGCCGCGACCACGCGAATCACTCGGCTCCGCGGCGCGCGCGCCCATATCCGGCGGCGACGGCCGCGCGGGCGAAGCACTCTGTGCGTCGTATGCGGTCTGCGGACCTGCCGTCGTCGGCCGTCCGGATTCGGGGGGGCGTTCGCCGCCTTTCGGCGTCGGCTTGGCCACCGAGGCCCAGCGCGTGCGCTTTCCCCGCCGGCGGCGACGTCGGTGCTTGGTCTGCCCCGATCCACGCGCGCCTGCGTCCGGACGCCCCGCCGCCGGCGGTTCGTCTCCGTTCTCAGCCAAATGTCATCTCCACGCCGCGGCAGCGGTGATCGCGCGCACGGCGTACGTTTCCACAAGTCGGGACCAGTCTAACAGGGGTTTGGCCTCCGACAAAGCGTCGTCGGCGGGAAATGGCCGCGCGCGGGCGAGATTTCACGGTTTCCGCGGCCGGTTCCGGGCCTGCGGCGGGGACGCGGCGGGGTCTTCGAACGTGCATCGGAGACCTGCGTCGGCAAAAGGCTGACGAGGGCACTTGCGCGGCGCGGTTCGATCGGCTAGTTAGGCCCGCACCGGCCGGCAGCGCTTCGCCGCTCCGCCTGCTGGGGGATAGTTTAACGGTAGAACAGCGGACTCTGACTCCGTTAGTCTTGGTTCGAATCCAGGTCCCCCAGCCAATTTCTCGCAAGCCCTTGAAAAGAAACGATTTCCCAGAAGAAATTCTCGGGCTTTCGCTCTTTCGCGCTCGGTCCACACGTTGGTCCACAAACGGGTCCACACGACCCGCCCGGATCACGTGGGGACACATCGGTTACCAATCTCTCGGACCTGGAGATCGGCTCGGACAGCCATGCCCGGCGTCGTCGATCGACCCGCCAAGCATCCCCTCTTCAGGCGCCGCGTACCCGCCGACCTTGCGCATCGCTTCATTTGCGCTGAAATAGTCAGGAGCCTCGGCACGGGCTCGGCAGCAGACATCCGTCGACGTGCATCCAATGCCCGGGCGCTGACGGAGATGCTGTTCATGAAAGTGCGCGCCGACCCGAAACTCACTGCCGCCGACATTCGAGCGCTCACCGAAGCCTATCTCGCCGACCTCGACCGGCTCGACAGGCGAGATCGGGAGACGCTCCCCTTCGCGCTCACTCCGGCTGGTGGCGACCGCAAGGCTCAGATCCGCCATCACGAGAAAATTGCCGCCGGCGCCGTCGATCGTCAGTTCGAGGTCGGCGGTATTCTCGACCCGCAAGCGGTCTGCCGGATCGCCCACGACGTCGGCATCGAAATCGACGTCGGCTCTCCGCTCGAAGCCGAGATCAACGAGGCTCTCTCACGCGCCTTCGTCCGCTTCCACGCCGAGAAGGCGGAGCGTCTGCGGCAGGATGCGCTCGTCGGCGATCGCGGATTGATCGACCGAGGTCTGAAGGCGGTGGGATTGCGGCGCCGCCCCCTGCCTGAGGTCTCACCGAAATTTTCCGGCAATCGGGAGCGGATGCCCAGCCCGACGGTCGAGCCGAACCCCATTTCCCAGCCCTCGCAGACCACTCCGCCCGTCTCGAACGAGTTTGCCGCCAATCTCACCTCCGCGCTCGCGACGCTCAACGACAGGCTCGTCGATTTGGCGCCCCGGGCGGTTTCGAGCATCGACATGTCATCGCCATCGGTCGGTCCCGCCGTCAGGGCGACCGCCCCCATCGACGCGCTCTGGAACAAGTTCATCACCTTCAAGATCGACGGATCGAAGGAATGGAAGGCGTCACGACGGCCGGAATTGAGCGCCACGATCTCCCTGTGGAAGTGGTTCGGCGAGCCGATGCGAGACACGGCTTCGTCGAGAGCCTCAACGGGCGCTTCCGAGACGAGTGCCTGAACGAGACACTGTTCCGTGGGCTGGCCCATGCCCGCCACGTCATCGAGGAGTGGAGAACCGACGACGACACCGAACGACCCCACACGAGCCTCGACGGGCTCACCCCGAACGAGTTTGCAGCACGGTCCCGAGCGGACCAGAACCAGAACGGATTCCGGTCATGGACGGGGACAAACCGGGGGCAACGCCAGTCCTTGTCAGGTTGCGCCAAAAACAAAACCGGAAATCGATGCCGTGCAGCAAGACAGGCTTGTCGCTCAGATCGGCGGCATGAAAATCATCTCCTGCAAATCAAGGCCAAGAACGGGGTCACCACACTCACGGTGGCGATGGCGGCGCGGCGTCCAACCGGCGCAACGCCTCGGCCAGCAGGACGTCCTCACCCTTCGCCTCGGCGAGCGCCGTCTCGGCAGTGACCGGGATCCGGATGCTCGGGGCCACGCCGCCGACGCCGTCGCGGCTGTCGATCAGCACGGTGCCCGCCGCATCGACGGCACGCCCATCCGGATAATGGACGACGTTGCCATCCGGCAGCCGGATCTCGCCGCCGGCGAGACCGAAGGAGCCGCGGGTGGCGTAATGCCCGAGGGTCTCGCCGCCCGGCCGGCCGACGACACAGTGAGCCAAGCCCTCGCCACTGGAGATCGTCATCGTGTCGATCAGGGCGATCACCGGACCGTTGAAGGCCGGTTCCTCCGGTTCGACGGTCAGCGCTTCAACAACCTCGCCGCTGCGGTCGTCGACGGTCAGGCGGCGGAGGCCACCGGCTGCCGCATCGTAGATCTCGGTTGCCTCGTAGAAGACCGGCGTGCGGCGCAGGGTGCCGCAGATCCGCATCGCCAACAGGTCCCAGCCGCCGTGATTGCCGCGGATATCGAGCACCAGGCCATGGACACCGGCGGCGGCAAAATCGCGCAGCGCCGTCGCGTAGGCGGTCCAGATCGCCTCGGGCCAGGCGCCGAGATTGGAAAGATCGGCAAGTGCGGTGAGGCGAATGTAGCCGTGCTTGCCGATCTGCCGGACGGTGATCGCCTGTTCGTTGAGGTCGAGGTGTGGGGCGAGGCCGGCGAGTGCCTGCGGTCCGTCGCTCTCGGCCGTCAGGCGGACTCGCTGCTCTACTGTCGTCCCCGGTCCGCGCAGATCGATCTCGATGGCGGTGCCGAGCGGCGCCCGACCGATGAGCCGCAGGCGTTCGAGCCGCCGATGGCCGTCGGTGGCAACGCGGGCAGCGGCGACCAGGGAGCCGAGATCGACGGCGGCGACGGCATCGCCAATCGGCCGGTCGTTCCAACGCAGGATCTCGGCGCCGACCGGCACTCCGGCGCGTGCCGCGGGACGGTCGGGCGTGGTCCGCACGACGATCACCCTGCCGTCGTCAAGGCCGACAAGATCGAGCCCGAAGGTCGCGCCCGAGCGCTCCTCCAGCAGCGCGTCATCCAGCGGCGCCACCGCGTCATTGCGCGGCAGGTTGACGTGACCGTCGTCAATCCCCGAGACATAGGCGCGTAACGCCGCCCGAAAGGCCTTCGGATCGCCGTCGCGAGCAGCGCGTTCGACCGCCGGCAGACTGCGGGCGAACAGCACCGGCCAGTCGATGTGCTTCCAGTCGGTGAAAGCGTATTCGGCGCTGAGCCGGGCATGCATCCGTCGGAACGCCTCAAGCCGATCGAAGCCGGAGAAATCGGCCGGTCCGGAACGCCGGAAGGTCGCTGGATCGGCGGGCCTCACCGCGCCGGTGGTGTCGGTGGGCGACGCCGGCGTGACAGCGGAGACCAGTGTGGCGAGCGAAAGGAGCAGGCCGAAAAGGTGCCCCGCCGACGAGGAGAAGACGAAGCGCGGCATCGCCGAAGCCTCTTTCGGATATTGCTGAACGAAGACCTGATTCGGAACCCGCCGGTCAAGGCTCGAGAGTGGAAGTGAACCGCCCCGAGTTTTCTAGACGCCTTCGGGGTTCGCTTTGTGCTGCCGTTCGAACTCGATCGGCGACAGCATCCCGTTCCTGGCGTGCTTCCGGGTGGGGTTGTAGAACATCTCGATGTAATCGAAGACGTCCCGGCGCGCCTCATCCCGCGTGCGGTAGACCTTACGGCGGATTCGCTCTCGCTTGAGCAGGTTGAAGAAGCTCTCGGCCACGGCGTTGTCATGGCAGTTGCCGCGACGGCTCATCGAGGGCCGCAGATCATGGTGCTTCAGGAATGAAGCCCACTCCACGCTCGTGAACTGGCTTCCCTGGTCCGAATGCACCAGCACGCGGCCCTTCGGCTTGCGTCGCCAGACGGCGGCCAGCAGCGCCTGAAGCACGACGTGGGTCGTCTGCCGGGCCTGCATGGACCAGCCGACGACGCGGCGGGAGAATAAGTCGATCACGACCGCCAGATAGGCGAAGCCTTCGTGGGTGCGGATGTACGTGATGTCTGTCACCCAGGCCTTGTCGGGCACCTCCGGATCAAACCGGCGATCGAGCGTGTTGTCGATCGCCAGAGACGGTCTGCCTCCATATTGGCCGGGGCGGCACTTGTAGCCGATCTGCGCCCGGATGCCCGCGAGCCGCGTCAGCCGTGCAACCCGATTGGGACTGCAGCTCTCGCCCATGTCCGCCGGGTCGTCGTGGAGCTTGCGATGGCCATAGACCTTACCGCTCTCGCTCCACGCCGCACGGATCAGCTCGGTCTGTCGGAGGTCTTCCTGCGTCCGCCTGCTCAGAGCGGGTACTTCAACCAGGCGTAGAAGCCGCTGGGCTGGACACAGAGGCACCGACACATGGCGCGGATCGAAAACAGCCGGCGATGAACGCGTACTTCACTTTGCATCCCTGGCGATAGTCACGCGGCGGCTTTTTTTAGGATGTCGCGCTCCTCCGTCACGCGCTGCAGCTCGCGCTTCAGCCGCCGCACCTCGACGGCTTGTTCGTCATCACGGGCGGCGACGGCAGGCTTGCCGTACCGCTTCCTCCATTCATAGAGCGAGTACTTGCTGATCCCCAGCCGCGCAGCCACCTCCGCGACCGGATAGCCACGCTCGGTGATCTGAAGGACGGCGTCGCGTTTGAAATCCTCGGTGAAGTTCGCTTTGCCCATCGGGGGCCTCCTTGCCTCAAATTTAGGGAAGAAGGCGTCCAGAAATCTAGGGGCGGTTCAAGCCCGTCTCTCTTCCACATGGTCGCGCCGTCTCGCCGTTCGATCGCAGACGGAAAATCCGGCTTCTGGTCGCAGGAAGACGGAGAGTGGTCGCTTCCGATCGCCGCCTTCGACGGCAATCGCAAGACTCTTCCGAAGAGCGCTCAGTCCTGGTCGTCCTCGCCGTCGCGGCCGTGGCGACGACCGTGGCCGTCGTGACCGCGGCCTTCGACGCGCTCGAGCGTCGCCGGGTCGAAGCGGGACTTCACCGTGCGGCCGTCGGGGTCGACCGCCAGGACCTTGTAGCAGCCGTCGTCGGCGCGGATCTTGAGGACGCTCCAGCCGGCCCCTTCGAGCTTGGCCTTCAGCGCCTCGCGCGGCTGCCAGTCGGCGAGCGGCACGGCACAGCGGTCTTCGGCGCGCGAGACGGACGGCGTCGCGAGGGCGAGCGCGGCGGCGAGGACGGCGAGTGCGAGGACGGTCGGACGACGAAACACGGGGCATGGTCTCCCAATTCGCGGCCATCGGAACACAATCACCTGACGCCGACCTGAAGGATCTCGACAAAATACCCGACGCAGGCGCCGTCCGCCCGTATTAATGATGTGATCGGCCGATCACACCCGGCGCGGCCGATTCCCGCACGCCGTGCGGGAAGTCCGGACCCGCGTCCGGGCTCCGGGGGAACGGGCACGAAGGCGTTCGAGGCGGACCATGCGCATTCTGGTGATCGAAGACGACCTCGTTCTCGGCCAGGCCGTGAACGACCACGTCGTCGCCGAGGGCCATTCGGCCGACCGCGTGACCCGCCTCGCCGATGCCGACGCGGCGCGGCGCACCGGCGTGTTCGATCTCGTCCTGCTCGACCTGATGTTGCCCGACGGCCGCGGCCTCGACTTCCTCAAGGCGCTGCGGGCGGCGGGCGACGTCACGCCGGTCGTGGTGCTCACCGCGCGCGACCAGATCTCCGACCGGATCGCCGCGCTCGATGCCGGCGCCGACGACTATCTGGTCAAGCCCTTCGATCTCGCCGAACTCTCCGCCCGCATCCGCGCGGTCGGGCGGCGCTATTCCGGCAATCCCAATCCGCTGGTCGTGGTCGGCGATCTCGACGTCGACCTCGCCGCCCGCTCGGTCCATCGAGCCGGCAAGCCGATCCGCCTGACCCAGCGCGAGTGGTCGCTGTTCGAGGCCTTCGTGCAGAACCCCAACCAGCTGATCTCCAAGGCGCGGCTCGAGGAACGGCTCTATTCCTTCGATGCCGAGGTGGAGAGCAACACGATCGAGGTCCATGTCGCGCGGCTGCGCAAGAAGCTCGGGGCGAACGCGATCGAGACGGTGCGCGGCATGGGCTATCGGCTCGGCACGCCGGGGGAGGCGCCATGAGCGCACGACGTCCGGGCAGTCTCGGCCGGCGGCTCGGCCTCGGTCTCTCGGTGGCGATCGTCCTGTCGTGGCTCGCCGCCGCCACGGTCGCCGGACTGGCGCTGAAACACGAGATCGACGAGATCTTCGACAGCGCCCTGCAGGAGGTCGCCCAGCGCATCCTGCCGCTCGCCTATTCCGAAGTCCTGTCGCGCGAAGAGGGCGACCAGCCGCAGCACCTGCCGCCGCTCGGGCCGCATCGAGAGACGATCACCTATGTCGTCCGCGATGCCGCGGGCAACGATCTCCTCCAGTCGAGCGACGCCACGCCGGCGCGGATCCCGAAGGATCTCGCCGACGGTTTCGCCACGGTCGACGGCTTGCGGCTCTATTCGGAAGCGGCCGTGAAGGGCTCGATCCGGGTGACGACGGTCGAGCCCGTGGCCCATCGCGCCGCGGCGCTGCGCGGTGCCGTCCTCGGCCTCCTCCTGCCGCTCGCGGCACTGGTGCCGATCGCGCTCCTCGCCGTCCATCTCGTCGGCCGCGCGGCGCTGCGGCCGGTCCTCGCCTTCCGCGACCGGATCCACTCGCGCGGGCGCGGCAATCTCGAGCCGCTCGGCGAAGCCGGCCTGCCGACCGAGATCGCGCCGATCGCCGAGGCGGTCGACGCGCTGATGGAGAGGCTGCGCGGCGCGCTCGAGGCCGAACGCAGCTTCACCGCCAATGCCGCCCACGAACTCCGGACGCCGATCGCCGCGGCGCTGGCCCAGACCCAACGCCTCGCCGCCGAGATCGAGGGCGACGACCCGCGGGCGCGGCTGCGCGCCGTCGCCGCCTCGCTGCGGCGACTGTCGTCGCTCTCCGAGAAGCTGCTGCAACTCGCCAAGGCCGAGGGCGGCGGACTGCTCGCCGAGAAGCCGGCGCAGCTCGGGGCCGTGCTCGCCCTCGTCGTCGAGGAGATCGACCGGCGGCGCGACATCGCCGACCGGCTGACGATCGAGACTCCGGCCGACGGCGGCGCGGCGCTCGACGTCGATGCCGACGCCTTCGCCATCCTGGTGCGCAACCTCGTCGAGAACGCCGCCATCCACGGCGATCCGGAGGGCCGTATCGTGCTGCGCTTCGACGGCCGGGTGCTGGAGGTCGAGACCGACGGGCCGGCACTGGCGCCGGACGTGCTCGCCCGGCTCGGCCGACGCTTCGAGCGCGGCGGCAGCACCGCCGAGGGCTCGGGCCTCGGCCTCGCCATCGTCGCGGCGATCTGCCGGGGCGCCGGCGCGACCTTCGACATGTCGTCGCCGGTCCCCGGCCGCACCGACGGCTTCCTCGCCCGGGTGCGTTTCGCCGATCCGGCCGCGAAGCTGACGCGAAGCTGAAGGCCGACTGACGCCGACGTCAGGTCGGCGTCAGGTCGCCGCGTCAGGGTGCTCCGGTCAACGCAACCGGAGACCCACCCGATGAAGACCTCCCTCGCCCTCGTCGCGGCCCTTCTCGCCGGCACCGCCGCCGGTGCCGCGATCGCTTCGACCCCGGACATCGCCGACCACCTCGCTCGCGGCGAGCACCATGCCGCCCGCGCCGAAGCGTCCGACGACACCTCTTTCCGCGTCGCCGGCGACCACCGCCGCGACGGCGATCGCGACCATCACGGCCGCAAGCACCACCGCGACCATCACGACGACGATGACGACGACGACGACGGTGCGCGCGGCGAAGGTCGCGGCGGTGGCCGCATGCCGGTGACCGGTCCGAGCGATCCTTCGACGCCGGTTCCCGACAACGGCCTCTTCCAGGGCAAGGCCCGGCCGAAGGTCGAGGTGAACTGATGACCGACCGTCCCACCGTTTCCCGAGGAGTTCACCCCATGAAGTTCGTTCTGCCCGTCGCCGCCGCCACCGCCGCCTTCGTCGCCCCGACGATGGCCGCCGCGCGGTCCTTGACGATCGAGACGACGATGAAGGCCTACGGCGGCCCCGGCGCCTATGCCGTCGTCTGGGTCGCCGACGCCTCCGGCAAGTACAAGGGCACGCTGTGGATGGCGGGTGACCGCGCCAAGTACTGGCGCCACCTCGCCGACTGGCAGCGCGCCTCCGGCGGCCGCGCCACGGAAGTCGACGGCATCACCGGTGCCAGCATCGGCTCCGGCCGGACGCTCAAGATCACCGTCGACGTCGCCGACGCCCTGATCGACGCCGGCTACGCGGTCCATGTCGACACCGCCGTCGAGGACGGCCGCGACGTCTCCGCTGACGCCGTGGTGCCGCTCTCCGCCGGCCAGTCGGGCAAGCCGGTCGCCGGCAAGGGCTACGTCAAGTCGCTCAAGGTCACGTTCTGAACCGAGGATCGATCATGCTCCGCCGCCTCCATTCGCTGCCCGGTCTCGTTCTCGCCGTCGCCCTCGCGGTCACCGCCGCGACGGGCGCGGTGCTCTCCGTCGTGCCGACACTCGACCGGCTGTCGACGCCCGCGATCACCCGCGGCACGTCGGTCGCCGACCTCGCCGCCGCGGTTTCCGCCCGTCACGAGGCGGTCGCCTCGATCCGGGTCAGGGCGACCGGCGTCGTCACCGCGAGCGTCACCGACGGTGAGGCGTCGGGCGTCGAACGGATCGACCCGGCGACCGGGGCGGGCCTCGGCCCCTATGCCCCGTCGTCGAACCTGCGTTTCCTGACCGATCTCCACCGCGCCTTCGGCTTCGGTTCCGACGGCCGGATCGCCGCGGCGATCTCGGCGCTCGCGATGATCGTCGTCGTCGTCTCCGGCCTCGCGCTGCTCGCCCGCCGCATGGGCGGCTGGCGGGCGCTGACGCGTCCGGTCCGCGGCTCGACGGCGGAGCGGCTGCACGGAGAGGCGGCGCGGATCGCGGCGATCGGCCTGATCGTCTCCTCGCTCACCGGCCTGTGGATGTCGGCCTCGACCTTCGGCTTCCTCCCCGAGGCGGCGTCGGTCGAGACCGCGACCGCGAGCGGTGGCACGGCGCTTCCGATCGGACGGCTCGCGGCGCTCCGCACCGTCGACGTCGCCGACCTGCGCGAGCTGACGCTCGCCGATCCGACCGACCCGGCCGACACTGTCCGCCTGCGCACCGCCGCCGGCGAAGCGGCGATCGATCCGGCGACCGGCCGGGTGATCGCGTCTGCTCCGGCGACCGTCGTCGACCGGATCGACGGCATCGTCCGCATGGTCCACACCGGCCGCGGCGCCGCTGCCCTCGGCCTGGTGCTCGGGCTCTCCGCCGCCATGGTGCCGCTGCTCGGCGCCACCGGCGTTCTCCTGTGGTGGCGTCGCCGCCGGCCGGCCGCGGCCCTCGCCTCGGTCGCGGTGGAAGCCGCCGACACGGTCGTCCTCGTCGGCTCCGACGGCGGTTCGACCCGCGGTTTCGCCGCGACGCTCGCCGCGGCACTCACCGCCGAGGGCCATGCCGTCCACGTCGCCGACATGAACGCCGCCGGCGAAGCGCATTTCCGCGCCCAGCGTGTGCTGATCCTCGCCGCCACCTGGGGCGACGGCGGCGCGCCGGCCTCGGCCGCCCGCTTCCTCGACCGGCTGGCGACGATCGAAGCGCGGCCGCCCGTCGCGGTCCTCGGTTTCGGCGATCGCACCTTCACCGACTTCTGCGGCTATGCCCGCACCGTCGCGGCGGCGCTCGAGGCGAAGGGCTTCCCGCTCCTCGTCGAGACCAAGCGCATCGACCGCCGCTCGGCGCAGGAATTCGCCCAGTGGGGTCGCGACCTCGGCCGTGCGCTCGGCCACGAGCTCGTGCTCGAACACGTCGCCGAACGGCCCGCGACCACCGCGCTGGAACTCGTCGAGCGCGAGGACTACGGCGAGGCCGTCGGCGCGCCGGTGGCGATCCTGCGCTTCGCCGCGCCGCGCGACGACGCCCGCGGCCGTCCCGGCAGGCTCCCGGCCTTCGAGGCGGGCGACCTCCTCGGCGTGATGCACCCGAACGCGTCCATCCCGCGCTTCTATTCGCTCGCCTCCTCGGCGCGCGACGGGATCGTCGAGATCTGCGTCCGGCTGATGCCCGGTGGTCTCGTCTCGACGGCGCTGCATGCGCTGGAGCCCGGCGACCGGATCGAGGCCTTCGTGCGCGAGAACCCGTCGTTCCGGCCGAGCGAAGCGGCGCCGTCGCTGATCCTGATCGGCGCCGGCGCCGGCCTCGGACCGCTCGCCGGCTTCGTGCGCGAGAGCGACGGATCGCGGCCCGTCCATCTCTACTGGGGCGGCCGGTCGCCCGCCTCCGACTTCCTCTACGAGGACGAACTCGTCCAGGCGCTCGCCGAGAAGCGGTTGACCTCGCTCGTCACCGCCTTCTCCCGCGACCCGCGCTCGGGTGCCTATGTCCAGGACCGCATCGCCGCCGACGAACTCCACTTCCGCGAGCTCGTCCGCCACGGCGCCCAGATCCTGGTCTGCGGCAGCCGCGACATGGGTCAGGCGGTCGCCCATACGCTCGACCGCATCGTCCGCCCGCTCGGGCTCGACCTCGCCACGCTGCGCGCCGGGGGCCGCTATGTCGAAGACATCTACTGAAGGCGCGCAGCCCCTCGTCCGCCGGGCCCTCTCCGGCCCGGCGATGGGCGCGCGCTGGTCGGCGGTCTTCTTCGCCGACGAGGCCTTCGACGTCGCGGCGCTTTCCGCGGCGCTCGCCGCCGAGGTCGAGGCGGTGGAGAACGAGGCCTCCAACTGGCGGCTGGACTCGGTCGTCGAACGGCTCGTCCGCGCGCCGGTCGGCGAATGGCTGGTGCTGCCGCCCGGTCTCTTCACGGTGCTCGATACGGCCTTGGCGATCGGCGACCTCTCGGACGGTGCCTTCGACGTCGGCGTCGGCGACCTCGTCCGCGCCCACGGCTTCGGCCACGGCCGACGGACACCCGACCCGCAGGGCATCGCCGCCCTTTCCGGCGGGGCGCGGATCGTCTCGCCGAAGGCGTTGCAGCTCGATCCGGTCGGCGGCCGGGCCCGCCGCCTCGCGCCGATCGCCATCGATCTCGCCGGTATCGCCAAGGGCCACGGCGTCGACCGCATGGCCGACGTGATGGCGGCCTTCGGCATCACGTCCTTCCTCGTCGGCATCGACGGCGAGATGCGGGCGGGCGGGCCGAAGCCGGACGGCAGCCGCTGGATCGTCGGCCAGGAACGACCGGACCGGAACGAGCGTGCGCTTTCCGGGGTACTCGAACTCGCCGACATGAGCATCGCGACCTCGGGCGACTATCGCCACGTCCACGAGATCGACGGGCGGGAGGTGAGCCACACGATGGATCCGCGCGCCGGCCGGCCGCTCGTCGGCGACGTGGCGCAGGCGACGGTTCTCGCCGAGCGCTGCATGGTGGCCGACGCATGGGCGACGGCGCTGATGGTCGCGGGGCTCGAGGCCGGCATCGCGCTGGCGCGGCGTCACCACATCGCGGCGATCCTCGTCGGCCACGACGGGACGACGCGCTCGACCCTCGACGAGGCGGGCGCTCTCGACCCCGCATGAGCGCCACGGCCGGCGCCGCCCGGCCCTCCCCTGCCTCGTCCGCCTTACCACGATCCGGGTTCGAGCCTATGGGAGGGCTCGCGGCAAAGTAATATGTCTGATGCGAGGGTATTCGTTCCCGTGTGCGCGTCGCGCCCGGGAAAAGACGCTGGGGCGCGTGTCCCGGCAGGCGGATCCGCTGGAGCACGCCATGAAGAAAACCATCGCATGGGTTCTCGCCGGGGCGGCGCTCGCCCTCCTGATCGTCGGTGTCCAGATCGCCACAACCTCGACGCGCGGGCCGGCGGGGGTCACGTCGACCAACGGCCGGCTCGAGGTCGAACGACGCGACATCGCCACCAAACTGCCGGGGCGGCTCGCGAAGCTCGAGGTTTCCGAGGGCGACATGGTGGCGAAGGGCGCGATCGTCGCCGAGATGGACGTCTCCGATCTGCTCGCCCAACGCGCCTCGGCACGAGCCAACGTCGCGCGCGCCGGTCAGGCGATCGCCAAGGCGCGGGCCGACGTCGCCTCGGCCGAGGCCAATCTGGCGCTCGCCGAGATCCAGATGCAGCGCTCGGCCGATCTCCTCGACAAGGCGGTGAGCCCACAGGCCCTCCTCGACCAGCGCAAGGCGCAGCGCGACGTCGCCGCCGCGACCGTCGCCGCAGCGCGTGCCGGCGTCGCCGATGCCGAGGCGATGCGCGACGTCGCCGAGGCGCAGGTCGCCCAGATCCAGGCCAATCTCGACGACATGGTGCTGAAGGCGCCGGTCGCCGGCCGCGTCGAATATCGCCTCGTCGATCCCGGCGCGGTGCTGGGCGCCGGCGGCAAGATCGTCACGCTGCTCGATCTCACCGACGTCACCATGACGGTGTTCCTGCCGACGCGTTCGCTCGGGCGGGTGAAGCTCGGTGCGCCGGTGCGCATCGTGCTCGACGCCGCGCCCGACTGGGTGATCCCGGCGACGGTCTCCTTCGTCGCGGCGGAGGCGCAGTTCACGCCGAAGACGGTCGAGACCGCCGACGAGCGCGACAAGCTGATGTATCGGGTCAAGGCGCGGATCGACCCCGCCCTGCTCGACGCCTGGCGCGACTACGTCAAGTCGGGCCTGACCGGTACCGCCCATTTCCTGACCGAACCGGGCGCCGCGTGGCCGGCCTCGCTCGAGCCGAAACTGCCGCCGAAGCCGGAGGCGACGCGATGACCACCGCCGACGGCGAGCCGCGCCCGGTGCTGGCGCTCGCCGGGGTGGAGCATCGCTACGGCGACCGTGCCGCGCTCGACGGCGTGACGCTCTCCTTCGAGGCGGGTACCGCGACGGCGATCATCGGACCGGACGGCGTCGGCAAGTCGACACTGCTCGGTCTGCTGGTCGGCGTGCGGCGGATGCAGACGGGCACGATCGACGTCTTCGGCGGCTCGATGCGCGAGGCGTCCTGGCGCGACGCGGTCGCAAGGCGCGTCGCCTACATGCCGCAGGGGCTCGGGCGCAATCTCTATCCGACGTTGTCGGTCGCCGAGAACATCGACTTCCACGCCCGGCTCTTCGGCCTCGACGCCGCGGCGCGCGGCGCCCGCATCGAGCGGCTCCTGCGCGCGACCGGGCTCGATCCCTTCCCCGACCGGGCGGCCGGCAAGCTCTCCGGCGGCATGAAGCAGAAGCTGTCGCTCTGCTGCGCGCTGGTCCACGACCCCGACCTGCTCGTCCTCGACGAGCCGACGACCGGCGTCGATCCCTTGTCGCGCCGCCAGTTCTGGGACCTCGTCGGCGAGATCCGCGCCTCGCGGCCGGGGATGACGGTGCTGGTCGCCACCGCCTACATGGAGGAGGCGGCGCGGTTCGACCGGGTAGTGGCGATCGACGACGGCCGCGTCATCGCCGACGGCGCCCCGGCGGCGATCGTCGCGAAGACCGGCGCCGCCGATCTCGAGGGCGCCTTCGCGGCGTTGCAGTCGGGACCTTCGGGCGCGGCCACGGGCTTCGTCATGCCACCCTTCGCCGGCAAGAGCGACGAGATCGCCATCGAGGCACACGGGCTGACGCGGCGCTTCGGCGACTTCGTCGCGGTCGACGACGTCTCCTTCGCCATTCCGCGCGGCGAGATCTTCGGCTTCCTCGGCTCGAACGGCTGCGGCAAGACGACGACGATGAAGATGCTGACGGGGCTCCTGCCGGCGTCCTCCGGCCACGCGACCCTGCTCGGTCGGCCGATCGAGGCGAACGACGTCTCGGTCCGGCTGCGCGTCGGCTACGTCTCGCAGAGTTTCTCGCTGTGGGAGGAACTGACCGTCGCCGAGAACCTGCGGCTCCATGCCCGGCTCTACCGCGTGGCGGAAGACGACGTCGCCTCGCGCGTCGCCGAAGCGCTCGAGCGTTTCGACCTCGTGGAGGATGCCGACGCCTCGCCCGCCGCGCTGCCGCTCGGCCGGCGGCAACGGTTGCAGCTCGCCGCCGCCTGCCTGCATCGGCCCGAGGTGCTGATCCTCGACGAGCCGACCTCGGGCGTCGACCCGCGGGCGCGCGACGCCTTCTGGCGCCATCTCGCCGAACTGTCGCGGCGCGACGGCGTGACGATCTTCGTCTCGACCCACTTCATGAACGAGGCCGAGCGCTGCGACCGCATCTCGCTGATGCATCAGGGCCGCGTGCTGGCGGTCGGCCGGCCGCGCGATCTCGTCGAGAAGGCCGGCGCCGCGAGCCTCGAAGACGCCTTCATCGACGCGCTGATCGCCGCCGGCGGCGGCCGCGAGGATCGTCCCGTCGACGCGCCGCTCGCCGTGGCCGCGGATCCCGCGTCGACACCCGGCAACGCCGGGGCGATCGGGCGGACGCTGGCCTTTGCGCGGCGCGAGGCGCTGGAGATCCGGCGCGATCCGGTGCGGCTCTCCTTCGCGGTACTCGGTTCGCTGCTGCTGATGGTGCTCTTCGCCTTCGGCGTCTCCTTCGACGTCGAGCATCTGCCCTTCGCCGTCTTCGACCGCGACCAGTCGATCGAGAGCCGCCGCCTCGTCGAGGCCTTCGACGGCAGCCGCTGGTTCCAGCGCCGCGCCGCCGTGACGAGCGAGGCGGAGACCGACCGGCGCCTCAAGAACGGCGATCTGCGCTTCGTCCTCGCCATCCCGCCCGGCTTCGGCCGCGACTTCCTCGCCGGTCGTCGTCCGGCGGTGGCGGTCGAGATCGATGGCGCCAACACGTTCCGCGCCGAGACGGTGCGCGGCTATGTCGAGGGGGTGACGATCGACTTCGCCACCAAGCTCTCGGCCGAGATCCGCGGCCCCGGCACGGCGTCGACGAGCCTGGTCTCGGTCGTGCCGCGCTTCGCCTACAATCAGGCCTTCCGCTCGGTCGACGCCATCACCCCCGGCGTCATCATGCTGCTCCTGGTGCTGATCCCCGGCGCGATGACCGCGGTCGGCGTGGTGCGCGAACGCGAGGTCGGCTCCTTCGCCAACGTCCAGGCCTCGCCCGCCCGCGTCGCCGAGTTCCTGATCGGCAAGCAGCTCCCGTACGTCGCCGTCGGCATGGTGAGTTTCGCGACGCTGACGCTCGCGGCCATGGTGTTCTTCGGCGTGCCGTTGCGCGGCTCGGTCGCCACACTGACGCTCGGGGCGCTGCTCTACGTGCTGGCGGCGACCGGCTTCGGCCTGCTCGTCTCGACGCTGGTGCGCAGTCAGGTCGCGGCGATCTTCGCCGTCGCCATCCTGTCGGTCGTCCCGGCGGTGAACTTCTCGGGCTTCCTCAATCCGGTCTCCTCGCTCGAGGGGGCGGCGAAGGTCGTCGGCTTCGCCTTTCCGACCTCGTGGTTCCAGACCATCTCGATCGGCGTCTTCGCCAAGGGGCTGGGGATCGCCGACCTGTGGCGCGAGGCGCTGATCATCGCCGGCTTCGCCGGGCTCTTCATCGGCGTCGCCTGCCTCCTCCTCGACAAACAAGAGCGCTGAGCCATGCGCTTCCTCCTCGACCTCTGGCGTCTCTCGCTCAAGGAACTGGCGAGCCTCCGGCACGATCCGGTGATGCTCGGACTGATCGTCTATGCGCTGTCGGTGGCGGTCGTCACGGTGGCGACCGGCGTCAAGCTCGAGGTCGTGGGCGCGCAGGTGGCGATCGTCGACGCCGACCGCTCGGTGCTGTCGCACCGCATCGTCGATGCGCTGCGCCCGCCGTGGTTCAAGCCGCCGATCGTCGTCGGTCCGACCGAGGCGGCGCGCGGGCTCGATCTCGGGCGCTGGGGCTTCGTCGTCGAGTTCCCGCCCGACTTCGAGAAGGACACGGTCGCCGGCCGGGCACCGTCGATCGCGCTGACCGTCGACGCCACCGCCATGGTGCAGGCCGGCAACGGCTCGATCCTCGTCCAGAACATCGTCGCCGAGGAGGTCGCGACCTGGGCCAACACCGCCGGCATCGAGGCGTCGCTGCCGATCGAGGTGGTGCCGCGGGTGCGCTTCAATCCCAACATCGAGGGGCGTTGGTTCAACGCCATCATGCAGCTCGTCAACTCGATCACCATCCTGTCGATCATCCTGGTCGGCGCGGCGGTGATCCGCGAGCGCGAGCACGGCACGATCGAGCATCTCCTGGTGATGCCGATCGGCGCGGTCGAGATCGCGCTCGCCAAGGTCGTCGCCAACGGCGCGGTGATCCTCGTCGCCACCCTCGCCTCGATGGAGATCGTGGTGCGCTGGTGGCTCGGCGTGCCGATCGCCGGATCGCGCCTGCTCTTCGCCTTCGGCACGGTGATCTACCTGTTCTCGACCACCTCGCTCGGCATCCTGATCGCCACCGTCGCCTCGTCGATGCCGCAGTTCGGGCTGATGGCGATCCCGGTCTTCACCACCATGCTGCTGCTCTCCGGCAACATGACGCCGCTCGAGTCCATGCCGCCGGTGCTGCAATGGGGCATGCACGCCTCGCCGTCGGTCTGGTACGTGCAGTTCTCGCAGGCGCTGCTCTATCGCGGCGCCGGCCTCGACATCGTCTGGCCGCAGCTCGCGGTGATGGCGGTACTCGGCGTCTTCTTCCTCGGCTGGGCCTCGGCACGCTTCAAGACGATGCTGTCGCGGATGGGGTGAGGTATCGAGCAGCACTGCCGCCGAAGTCTGCACCCTGTTCGGCTTCATGTTGAGGTGCGAGCGAAGCGAGCCTCGAAACACGAAGCCACGACGGGCCCTGCCACGCGGCCCTTCGCCCTTCGAGGCCCGGCAGAGCCGGGCACCTCAGGATGAAGGGCCTCCGCACGGCGCACCGCAGATCGGTCGGTCACCCCTCACGGCGTCGCCGCGAGGGATCTCGCCACGCTCTCGCTCGGCCAGCAGTCGACGGGGGCGCCGGTCGCCTTCTGATAGGCGCCGACCGCCGAACGCGTCAGCATGCCGGCCTTGCCGTCGATCTTGTCGCGATAGAAGCCGAGCCGGGTGAGATGGCGCTGCACGGTCTCGACGCCCGCCGTCTCGAGCCGCGTCGTCGCGCCCCACGGCGTGGCGAAGCGTTCGCCGCCGGCGATGCGATCGGCGAGATGGCCGACGAAGAGCACGTAGAGATCGGAGAAATTGTATTCCTTGATCACGAAGTAGTTCTTCGTCGTGAGAAACGCCGGGCCCCGCGCGCCCTCGGGCTGGAGCAGCGAGGCGGGTTCCGCCCGCTCGGCGGCGGTCAGCACCCGCCCGCGCGTCGGCACGAAGCCGGCGTCGACCCAGTCGCCGATCGGCCGGCGCTGATCGGGCACGCCGAGGGTGCAGTCGGTGGCGGCGGGTGCCCGCACCTCGATCGCCCAGGGAGTGCCCGGCTGCCAGCCCTTGTCGGCGAGCTGCTTGGCGGCGGAGCCTAGCGCGTCGTCGACCGAATGCCAGATGTCGACACGGCCGTCGCCGTCGAGATCGGCGCCGTGGCCATAATATTCCGACGGCAGAAACTGGGTGAGACCGGTCGCCCCCGCCCAGGACGAGCGGAACTCCGACCGCTTCACCGCGCCCTCGTCGAGGATCTTCAGCGCGAGGACGAACTCCCTGCGGAACTGTGCCTTGCGCCGGCCGACGAAGGCCTGGGTCGCCACCACACGTAGCGCGTCGAGCTTGTCGGCGGCGCGGCCGTAGTCGGTCTCGCGGCCCCAGATCGCCAGAACGACGTTGCCCGGCACGCCGAAACGCTCCTCGAGCCGGGCCAGCGCATCGGCATGGGTCGCGGCGAGGCGGCGGCCGGTCGCGGCCAGCCCGGCGATCGTCGTCTCCTTCACGTAGTCGGCCGGCAGGCTGACGAACTCCGGCTGCTTCGAGGCCCCCGTCGCCGGGCGGCCCGGCAGGGCGAGGTCGGGCAGTTTCAGATCGGGCTCGAGGCCGCGGGTCTCGCGATCGAAGGTGGCGCGCGAGACGCCGGCGGCTTCCGCCTCGGGGCGGATCTCGGCGAGGAAGCGCTCGAAGGCGGCATCCGCCGCCCGCGCGGCAACCGAGGGGCCGGCGGCGAGCGCGACGCCGAAGGCGAGGAGACGAATGAGGGTCTTCAAGGCGCCATCCCGGCTCGGTTCGACGTCGATCGGAGCGTCAGGCTAGCACGACGGACCCGGGCACGGAATCCCGATGCCCGCGCCGGTCGCGGCTCTGCAACGCCGCCGTCGTATACCTCGGTTATATATTGCGTGTTGAAAATCGCCGTCCTGCCGTCCAGAATGCCAGCATTCGGCATTCGAATTGCATTGCGGTCGTGCAGCCGGTCGATGTCGGACATCGGCCACGACGTTCCGCTTCCCGCACCCAAGGAGATCCCTCGACATGCACGCGTTCCGCACCGATTTCGCCGCCCTGACGCGTCGCGCCCTGGCGCTGGCGGCCGTCGGCGTCGTCTCGCTCGGCCTCTCGGTCGGCGCCGCGACCGCCCAGTCGGCCGGCCCGACCGTCTTCGCCGCCGCCTCGATGAAGACCGCGCTCGACGCGATCGACGCGCTGTGGACGGCCAAGTCGGGCAAGACGGTCACCGTCTCCTATGCCGCGTCCTCGGCTCTGGCCAAGCAGATCGAGGCCGGCGCGCCGGCCGATCTCTTCATCTCGGCCGACATCCCGTGGATGAACTACGTCGCCGACAAGGGCCTGATCAAGGCCGACACGCGCTCCGACCTGCTCGGCAACGCGCTGGTGCTGATCGCTCCGATCGCCAATCCGGAGAAGGTCGACATCGGTCCGGGCGTGGCGCTCGCCGCCAAGGTCGGCGACGGCAAGATCGCCACCGGCGACGTCGCCTCGGTGCCGGTCGGCAAATACGCCAAGGCCTCGCTGGAGAAGTTGGGCGTGTGGAAGGATGTCGAGCCGAAGATCGCCGGCGCCGAGAACGTCCGCGCCGCCCTCGGTCTCGTCGCCCGCGGCGAAGCCAAGTACGGCATCGTCTACGCGACCGACGCCAAGGCGGAACCGAAGGTCGTCGTCGTCGGCACCTTCCCGGCCGACAGCCACCCGCCGATCGTCTATCCGGTCGCCGTGACCAAGGACGCCAAGAGCCCCGACGTCGCCGACTATCTCGCCTTCCTGAAGGGTCCCGAAGCCCGCAAGATCTTCGAAGGTCAGGGCTTCACCGTCGTGAAGTGAGGCGAACGCCTCGCGACGACACCCGAAAATGCGATCGCCCGCCCCTCACGGGGCGGGCGACGTCGTTTCAGGCCTTCGGCCCACGTCACTTCCAGGCGCTGCAGGCCGACTCGCGGGCACGCGGCGCCGCGGAGGTCTCCAACGAGTGCCACCAGCGCTCGAGCCCCGACGCGGTCGGGCGGATGCGCACGGCGAGACCGGATGCCGCGGCGAGCCAGTCGCCGAAGTGGGTCTCGGGCACCGCCGTCACCATCGGCAGTTCCAGAGTGACGGCCCGCTCCATCAGCCGCCAAAGCCCCGCACCGGCGATCTCGCCGCGGCCGAAGCGGTTGAGCACCAGCAGCTCGGGCCGGCGGGAGAGCACCGCCTCGAGCCGTTGCCCGAGATCGGCGACGACGTCGACGGCGCGGGCATGGGTCTGCGGCACGGTGATCTCGTCGTCGACCGGCGCCTCGTGGACGAGACGCAGCGCGGCACCGCGGCGCGAGCCGTCGGGCGACGGACGACGGGTCTGGAGAATGCCGACGACGTCGCGACCCTCGTCGATCCGCCGGTCGACGAAGGCGCGCATCAGCGCGTCGGGATCGTCGTCGGGGCCGTAGACCAGCGCACCGACGTCGCATTCGGCATGGATCGGCAGGCGACGGGCGACGGAGGGGGGCGAGGACGGGCGCCGTGCGACGCTCCATGCCGCGCTCCGTCCGGCGATCGAGATTTCCGCATCGGCGATCGACATGGCAGCCTCCATTCGCAATCACCTAGACATATACGACGATGTCGGATTCCCGACAATCGCCTCTTCGGCCGTCCGCTGCCGAATGGGGCGCCGCCATGCCCGAATTCGCGGCATTTTTGGCCGAACGTCACGTTTCTGGTGACGTCGCGCACCGCCATGCGCCGGTGGTACGGCGGTTGCTTTCCGTCTCGTGATGTAATTCAATTATATAAATAGAGGGCCGAGTGCCCGACGGAGCGCCGACGATGCCCTTTCCCTCCCGCCCGCCGCTGGCGGTGCTCCTCGGCACCAACGAGGTCGCCTCGGCGATCGCCGTCCATCTCGGCCATGCCGGCTGGGGCGTCGTCCTGTCGCACGATCCGCTGCCGCCGGTGCTCCGGCGCGGCATGGCCTTCCACGACGCTCTGTGGGGCGAAGGGCCGGCGCTCGAGGGCGTTCCGGCGGTCGGCGTCGAGAGCCTGATCGAGATGCTGGCGGTGACCGCATCGACCGAAGCCGTCGCGGTGACGCGCATGGGTCTCGTCGATCTGATGCCGCTCGGCCGCTTCGATCTCCTCGTCGACGCGCGGCTGCAGAAATATGCCGTCACGCCGGATCTGCGCCCCTTCGCGGCGGCGACGATCGGGCTGGGCCCCGGCTTTTCCGCCGGCGTCGACTGCGACGTGGCGGTGGAGACCCGTCCGGACCGCCTCGGCCACCTCCTGACCCGAGGCAGCACGGCGGCGCCGGACGGGTCTCCTCCCCTGCTCGGCGGCCACGGCGAGGAGCGTTTCGTCCGCGCCGCAGAGGCCGGCCACTGGCGCACCGCCTTCGCGATCGGCACCCGCGTGTTCCGCGGCCAGATCGTCGGGCGGATCGGTCGGGAGCCCGTGCAGGCGCCGATGGACGGCGTGTTGCGCGGCCTCGTCCGCGACGACACCGAGGTGCCGGCCGAGACCAAGCTGATCGAGATCGACCCGCGCGGCCGTTGGCAGGCGCAGTGGTCCGGCATCGACGCGCGCGGCGGCACGATCGCCCGGGCCGTGGTGCGGGCCGCCGCGTCGCTCGACGCCGACGTCCGCGCCCGCACCCTCTCCCTCGCCGCCCCCTTCCCCGACAGGAGCCCCCGATGACCGCCTTCCTCGATCGCCGTTCCCTTCTCCTCGGCGCCGCCGCCCTCGCCGCGACGCCGCGGGCCTTCGCCGCGCCGGTCTCGGATGTCGAGGTGCTGCTGGCGCCGAACGGTTCGTCGGTGGTGCTCGCCGATCTGATCGAGGCGGGCGGGCTCGCGAGTGCCGCGCCGGGCGCCAAGTTCCGCACATGGCGGACGACCGACGACCTGCGCGCCGGCATCGTCTCCGGTCGGTCGCGGCTCTTCACCACGCCGAGCCACGTGCCGGCGAACCTGGTGGCGCGCGGCATGCCGCTGAAGCTCCTCTGCATCCTCGGCATGGGGCATCTGTCGATCGTCACCTCGGACGAGACGATCCGTTCCTTCGCCGATCTCGCCGGCAAGCCGATCCTCGGCTTCTTCCGCCACGACATGCCCGACCTCACCTTCCGGGCGCTGGCGAAGATGGAAGGCATGAACCCCGACAAGGACTTCGTGCTCACCTATGTGCAGACGCCGATGGAGGCGGCGCAGATGCTGGCGGCGGGACAGGCGACCACCGCCGTCCTCTCCGAACCACCGGCGACCGCGGCCATCGCCATGGCGGCGGCGCAGGGCAAGAGCCTGCGTCGTGCCTTCGATCTCAACGACGTCTGGGGGCACCACAAGGGCAAGGCGCGGATCCCGATGGCCGGCATCGCCGTCCACCAGAGCCTGATCGACGAGAGCCCGGAGATCCTCGCGGCCCTGCGCGCCGGGCTTCCCGCCGCCAAGGCCCGCGTCCTCGCCGATCCGCCGGCGGCGGCGAAACTCGCCGAACGCACCATGCAGATGAAGGCGCCGATCTTCGAGAAGTCGTTCCCGCATCTGAAGATCGACCTCGTCTCGGCCAAGGCGGCGAAGGACGAGCTGATCGCCTTCTATTCGGCACTGCTGGAGCTCGAACCCAACGCGGTCGGCGGCAAGCTGCCGCCCGACGACTACTATCTGGATCTCTGAGCCATGAGCGAGCGCCGCGGCTTTCTCCGCATGGTCTGGCCGACGCTGGGGCTGGCGGCCCTCGCCGCCGGCTGGGCCTTCGTCCATGCCCGGTCGGGGCCCTTCGTGCTGCCCTCGCTCCGCGACACCGGGACGGCACTTGCGCGCATCACGGCCTCCGGCGAGGCCTTCGTCGCACTCGCGACGACGCTCGTCCATGCGGTCGGCGGCGCGCTCCTCGGCGCGGCGCTCGGCTTCGGGCTGGGGCTCGCCGGCGGGGCGGTGCGACCGATCGGCGGCATGCTCGCCGCGCCGATCACCGCCGTCCTCGGCGTGCCACCGGTCGCCTGGATCGTGCTCGCCTTCCTGTGGTTCGGCACGGGGCTCCTCGCGCCGCTCTTCACGGTGACGATCACCGCGCTGCCGATCGTCTTCGCCGCGACGCTGCAGGGGATGCGGACGCGCGATGCCGGCCTCGCCGAGATGGCGACGGTCTTCCGCCTGCCGCGGCACACGCGGCTCCTGCGCATCGTGCTGCCGGAACTCGCCGTCCATGTCGCCCCGGCGCTCTCCACCGCCTTCGCGATCTCGTGGAAGGTGGCGCTGACGGCCGAAGTGCTGGGCGACGGCTCGGGCATCGGCGGCGCCTTCGCCACGGCACGGGCGCATCTCGACCTCGCCGAGGCGATGGCCTGGATCGTCCTCGTCGTCGTCTTCCTGCTCGTCACCGACGCGCTGGTGCTCGGACCGCTCCGGCGCTGGATCGCCGGGCACCGCGAGACGACGCCGGGCAAGACGGCCGTCGGCGGCGCGCGCTGCGTCGGCATCGGCGCCATGAGGGAGGTCGCGTGATGCTGCGGTTCGACGACGTCTCCTGGAGCGCGGACGGCCGCGCCATCGTCACCGACGTCGACCTTTCGGTCGGCCGCGCCGAACTCGTCGCCCTGCTCGGGCCCTCGGGCATCGGCAAGACGACGCTGCTGCGGCTCGCCGCCGGCCTGATCGCGCCGGGCCGCGGCCGCGTGTCGAACGACGGCGGTCGCACCGCCATGATCTTCCAGGAGCCGCGCCTGCTGCCCTGGGAAAGTGCTCTCGACAACGCCGCCCTGCCGCTTTCGGCCGACGGGCTGACGCGCCCCGAGGCCCGCGAGCGGGCGCGGCACTGGCTCCTGCGGCTCGGTCTCGGTGAAGGCGATCTCGCCAAGCGGCCGGCCGGGCTCTCCGGCGGCATGCTGGCGCGCGTCGCGATCGCCCGCGCCTTCGCCATCGAGCCCGATCTCGTCCTGCTCGACGAGCCCTTCGCCGCGCTCGACCCGGCGCGGCGGCAGGCGTTGCAGGGCATGCTGCGCGATCTCGTCGTCGGCACGCGCGTCGCGGCGCTCTTCGTCACCCACGATCCGAGCGAGGCGGTGCGGCTCGCCGACCGCATCGTCGTGCTCTCGGGCGCGCCGGGGCGGGTCGCCGCCGACATCGTCAATCGCCCGGTCGACGAGCCGGCCGAGATCTGGTCCCGCGTCGCCGAACTGGCGCGACGGCCGGAGCTGGCGAGCCTGTGGCGAAGGCCCGCCGTCGCCTGTGGCTGAAGGGTCCCGATCCGCATTGTTTCGGATCGGTTTCGGATGCGCCGGCAAATAAGGTTTCTTCAACCACCTTACGCCTATCGTTGCGGAAGGAGAGGAAACCCGACATGCGAGAGCGACGTCTGAGAGAGCTATATCAGGATTGGACGAGCGGAAAACGCCCCGATCCCGAACTGCTCAAGCGGCTGGCCGAAGAACTCATGCGTCACGACGGCGATTTGACTTCCGCCGAAGGTCAGATTTTCTCGAAACTCGTGCTCGCCTTGTTCGGCAAGGTGGGGCTGCTGGAGCGCTTCGCCTTCGCCCGCAACGTCTCGACCCATCCACACGTGCCGCGGGCGGTCGTCTCGCGCATGCTCGAGGACGACCACCTCGTCGTCTCGGCGGTGATCGAACATGCACCGTTCTCCGACGTCGAACTGCTCGAACTCCTGACCACGCGCGACAACGACCGCGTCCACACCGCCATCGCACGCCGGCGCGGGCTTTCGGAAGCGATCACCGAGGTGCTGGTCGCCCGCGGCCGGCCCGACGTGCTGGCCGCACTCGCCGGCAACCAGACCGCCCGCCTGTCCGAGCCGAGCCTCGAGACGCTGTGCGACATCGCCGTACGCCAGTCGGCGATGGGCAAGGCGCTCGCCCGCCGTCCCGACCTGCCGCCGCAGGTCTCCACCCTGCTCAAGCGCCGGCTCGAGGCGCGTCATCTGGTGGTCGCCGAACTCTCCGACGACGAGTTGGTCGAGATCATCGCCGTCAACGAACGCGAGGCCGAGGAAGTCGCCATCGCCTGGCGCAATCCGCTGTCGATGATCATGACCGACTTCCTGATCGACCGCGGCCGTGCCCGCGTGTTGCTGACGGTCGCCGGCAACATCGGCGCCAAGATCTCGACGCGCGGCTTCGACCTGCTCTCGGCGATCGCCGCCCATCAGCCCGAGATGGACGACGCGCTCGCCCGACGCGGCGACCTGCCGCCGACGATCGCCCGCTTCCTCCATCGCCGGATCGGCGAGCGCATGCGGCTCAGGATCGATCAACTGGTCGCCCGCGACCTCGCCCGCGGCCGGCGCCCCTTCGTGCTGCGCCAGAAGCCGGCCTGAGATCCGCCGCCGTCAGCCGTAGCGTGCGACCTCGAGCGCATCGAGGGCGCGCACTTCGCCGTGCGGGGTCGCCTCCGCCGGCGCGCCCGGCCGGAGCCGGAGCGCGACCGTCCGCTCGCCCGGCGCCAGATGGAAATGGTCGTCGACCGCGACGAAGGCCTCGTCGACGATCGTCACCGCGGTGACCGCCACCGCCGCTCCGACCACCAGCCGCCAGTCGCCGGCGCCGCCCTCGAGCCGCGCGACGAGACCCGCCGCACGCTTCACGGCGCTGCGGCCGAGCGGCCAGTGGAAGGCTTCCGCGACCGTCGTGCCGTCGGCCGCCGCGAGCCGAGCGTGGGTGAGGTCGTGGGCGGCGGGGCCGAAGCGATAGGCGCGCGTGGTGTCGAAGAAGCCACCGAAGAGATCGGTCGCCGCGATCGAGAGGTGGCCGCGCGCCGGGATCTCGACGTCGCGGGCGCCGGACGCCGCCGGACGGCGCCCTTCCGCCAGGGCCGCGAGTTCGATCCGGCCGGCGACCGGCGTCGCGGTCTCGTTGACGAGGTGGACGACGAGGCCGTTCACCCCTTCGTCCGCGAGGATCACCGCAATCGGCGCCGCGGCGCGGGCGAGGCCGTGGAAGCTCGACTTCGCCACCCCCTCGGCATCGACGAAGCCCCAGCCGGCGCCCATCCGGGTGTCGCGATGGAGGAAGACCAGCGCGCCGCGGGTCGGCGAGCCGGGACGGCGCAGCGTGCGGATGGTCTCTTCCACCACATGGGCGGTCGTCGCCCGGCCGATCGCCAGCGCGCGGGCCGGGTCCTCCTGGCGCAGCGCCGGATCGGTTCGGAAGATCTCGGTCTCGTAGTGGAGGCGAGTGTCCTCGAAGTCCCAGGCAGCTCCCGAATCGCGCGGCACGCGTTCCTTCCACTTCGGGTGATGGACCGGCGACACGGGCAGCCCTTTGGCCAGCGACACCTCGTCGGGGACGTGGGCGAAGGCGAGACATTCGGCGGCGAAGCGGACGCTGGCGAGGCGTGCGTCGTCGAGCGGGCGGCGATAGGCGCCGACGCCGAACCAGTGGCCGACGCCCTCGTCGACGACGAAGGGCATGGGGCCACCGTCGGGCGTCGAGCGCAGCCGCGGCAGCGTCGGCAGGCGGCGGGCGAGGATCTCGGGCAGAACCTCGTCGAAGAGGGCGTTGCCCCACATCGACGGCGGCAGGCCCATCATCGCCGCCTGTTGCGTCACTTCCGAGCCGCCACAGGCGACGACCGTCGAGGGCGAGAGAGCGAGCCGCGCCGCGACCTCCTCGGCCTCTGCCGCACACAGCCCGACGAAGTCGGGATCGGCAGCGGGATAGTCGAAATTGGCGAACATCAGGTCCTGCCAGACCATGATGCCGAGCTCGTCGCAGAGCGCGTGGAAATCCGGCGGCGCATAGAGGCCGATGCCGGCGACGCGGACCATGTTGAGGCCCGCCGCCGCCAGTCGCTCGAGGTCGGCGACGAAGGCGCCGCGCGTCGAAGGCAGGCCGACGAGATCGGCCTCGGTCCAGACGACGCCGCGGGCGAAGACCTCGACGCCGTTGACCCGCAGGCCGAAGCCGCGACCGTCGCGCCCGCGATCGAGGTCGATGCGGCGGAAGCCGACACGGCCGAGCGGAGTGGACAGACCGTCGCGCACGAGAGCGACGTCGTGGAGGGTCGGTGCGCCGTGGGTCGCCGGCCACCAGGGAGCGATGCCGGCGAGGTTGAGCCGCGCCGTCCACGTCCCCTCGCCGCTCGCCACCACCGGCGCCTCGCAGCCGGCGCAACGGACGATGCCGTCGGGGCGGGCGGCGGGGTCGCGCGGGGTGATGGTGACGTCGAGATGGCCGTCCATACCGTCGAAGCCGGCGACGAAGGCGACGTCGACGATCGGGTTTGCGGCCGGGTCGATCAGGCGGATCGGCCGGAAGGGGCCGACGGCGTCGACCGGCGGGCACCAGCCCGGCATGTGGCCGAGGAGCGTGGTGCGGATCGCGCGCAGGCGCTGATCGGGAACCAGGGTCGAGCGCCAACGGGCGCGCTTGGGCTTCACGGTCTCGAGGGCGCGGTCGAGCGAGCGGAAGACGATCGCCAGTTCCATGCCCGGCCGGCAGTCGACCGCCACGTCGCGAGCGACGAACATCGAGCGCGAGCGCAGGATCTCGACACCGTCGAGGAAGACCTCGGCGATGGTCGCGAGCCCGTCGAAGCGCAGGATGCGGCGGCCGGCGACGTCGAGCCGCGTGCGGTACCAGTGGTCGCGATCGTGCAGCGGCGTCGGGGCTTCGAGGTCCCAGCGGCCGGCGGCAGAAAGCGCTGCGGCGACGGTGCCGGGGGCAGTCGCGGGGACGCTTTCGAGATCATCCGCGAGATCGGCCGGCGTCGCCGCGGCGCCCGGCGCGGTCGAGACGAGGCTCCAGCCGGTGTCGAGGAGGGTCGAGGTCTCGAAGGGGCGGAAAGGCACGGGGGAGGTCTCCGGCGACTCGGGGAAGAACGGGGGACAGGATACTCCACGCGACGCACCCACGTCGGCTTGCGGAAATCATGCGGCATGCGTAATTCTACTCAGACATCTGTCGGCGGGCCGATCGGGCCCGTCCCGGGTGCCGCGACGGCACGTGTCGCTGCCGGATGGGGAGTGAGGAACGATGCGAAGCGCCGTACGAATCATGCTCGTCGTCGGTCTGGCCACGGCGGTCCTCGCCGGCATCGTCCGAGAGGTTCGCGCCGCCGGCGCTCCGGTCGTGGCGTCGATGGACGACGGCTGGCAGAGCGTCCAGCGCCGCTGGGTCGGCAACGGCTGGAAGCCGTTCCATGCGGAGGGCTACAATTTCGCCATTCGCGGCGACACGCCCAAGCGCTGGGGCGCGGGTCTGCGGCAGGACACGGCCGTGGCCTTCGCCGCGATCTGCGATGCCTGCAGCGGTGTGCGGATGCGCCTGATCGGCCGGAACGGCGCGGTTCTCGCCCAGGGCCAGCCGGTCGGCAATGCGACCGCCCTGACCTTCATGCCGATGGCGACGGAGGCGGCTGCGATCGAACTGACCGCCGCCGGCTGTCGGGCGCCATCCTGCGTGATCCGCTACACGAGCTTCGGCCGCCGCTGACCCCTTAGCGGCCTCACGCCGCGTCGCGGACGCTCGTCCCGAGGTACTTGGCGTCGAGATCCGTCATGATGCGGTCCCAGGCCGCGGCCATGGTCTCGATCATCTCGGAGAGCCCTTCGAACTTCTTGCGCGCCATGGCGCGGGCGAGCTTGAACTGGAAGACCTTGGCGGTCTCGGCGATCTCCTCGGCCGAGGCGATCGCCCGGTCGAGACCGGTCTCGCCGTGGTCCTTCAGCCAGGCGAGATGGCTCGCCAGCAGTTCGAAGTTGGCGCCGTACTGGCGCGGCAGGTTGAAGGCGTAGGTGTGGAACCACTCCGGCGGCCGCGTCGCGAGGTCGGCCGCATGGCGGCCGAAGTCGGCGGCCCAGGCGGCAAGCGGGTTCGACGCCGGGCGGCGGGCGAGATGATGCTTCATCAGCGCCACGGCTTCCGCGACGAGATCGACACGCGGGGCGCGTTCGGGAAACTTCAGGAACTCGGCGTAGGGGAAGAGCTTCGCCGGATCGGCGACCGCGTCCTTCGCACCGAAGATGCCGTCGTAGTCCTCGCCCTCGAGGGCGGAGACGACGTCGTTGTGGAAATAGACGAGGCGACGCGCCTCCGGATCGATCGACTGGATGCCGATCGTCGTCTTGGGATGCGTCGTGCGATAGGAGACGCCGAGCGTGTCGGGCAGGAAGTGCCCGTCGACCTCGACGACGACGATGCGGCCGCGCTTCGCCTGTTCGACGACATGCGCCTCGAGCCGGTCGAAGATCGACAGCTCCAGCAGACGGAAGCCGAAGAGGCGTTCCATGTCCTCGGTCGGCACCTTGAAGAAGGTCGCCTGATCGCCCTCGTAGTCCTGCGTCACGGTGAAGCCGAGCATGGCGAGGGGATCGTGGCCGTGGGCGGCGACGATCTCGATCCACAGATCGGTCCAGCAGTTGGTCTGCGGCCAACGGCGATCGGGCCCGTGGAGGGCATGGGAGCGATGGGTCGCGGGGTCGAGAGCGGGCATGGAATGTCCTCGATCTGGCGCATGGTCTCACGGACGGGATCGCTCGGATGCCGCCCGGTTTCCCCCTCCCCTCAGGGGAGGGGCAGGGGGTGGGGTGATGTGGGAGGTTCCACTCGAACGGCGTCCGAGAGGAGAACTCCGACCCCACCCGGCCCTGCGGGCCACCCTCCCCTGATGGGAGGGTGAAGGCCTCGCGGCTCGGTTCCGTCGGGCGAAGCCGCCACGGCCTCGCCCATCATCCCTTCGCCCTTCGAGGCCCGGCTCGCGCCGGGCACCTCAGGGTGAAGGGGGCTTTGTGCATGCGGCGGGACGTGTCTCCCACCGTCCGGGAGCCTCAGCCCCACAGCACCTTGCGCACGGACGCCGGCCACTGGGCGACGTCGTTGCCGTGGTGCTTGAACAGCGCCAGCGTGATGCGCTCGAGGCCGAAGCCGACGCAGGCCGAATGGGCCTTCTCGCCATCCTCGCGAACGAGGTTCCACAGGGTGCCGAAATGGTCCTGGTGGTAGTTGAACGACAAGCAGGCGGTCGGGCCGAGGCCGTCGTTGACCGGAACCAGAAGCTCGAACTTCAGCTGCTGGTCACGCTGGTTGCGCGCCATCAGCTTGCCGCCGCGGCCGAAGAACGGGTCGTTGGCGACGTCGAGCTCGCAGGGCAGCCCCAGGCTCTCGATCAGCTTCGGACCACGCTCGAGCCAGCGCTCGCGGAAGTCCTGGACCTGCTCGGCGGTGCCGATGCGGACGTTCTCGCGCATGCGGAAGAACTGCATGCGGGTCGGTTCCTTGGAGGGCTCGTGGCGGAAGCAGTAGCTCTTCAGGTCGAAGAGCAGTCCGGCATCCGGCACCGCGCCCCTGGCGGCGACCGCCGGGTAGAGCGGGTAGCAGGCGGCGGGGGTGAGGACGAGGTCCGTCGCCTGCTGGAACTGCGACCAGTCACCGCCTTCCGCGATCGCGGCGATCAGGCGGCAGTGGTCCATGTCGTTGCCCATGAAGGAGTGCACGGAACCGGCGAGCTGCGGGAAGCTCTTCAGGTAACCGGACTTCTCCATGTTGACGCGGGGCATGGCGGGGGGGAAGTGGATCTTCACCGCACCGTCTTCCCGGGAGAAGCGCTCGACGAGCGCCTCGAACCGGTCGATCACGTCCTCGAAGTCGCCGGAGCGGCCGTAGAGGCCGTCGACACCCGAGGGGATCAGAACGCCGTCCGCGAACAGCGTGTCGAGGAACGGCTTGGCCGAGGTCTCTTCGGCCTCGTCGGCGGTCTCGACCGCCTCGAAGTTCGGGGGAACGGCGTTCATGCGGATCACGCTCCGATCGAAGTGTCGATCTTGCTCATGAGGAGCAGGCTCGAGGCGTTGCCGAGGATGCGATCGTTGTTGATCATGATCGCGGCAGAGAGGAGATCGCGGTAGTTGCGGCAGATCGACCACGGGCTGTCGTTGCGATAGCCGTTGAGGCCGAGGATCATCAGCGACTGCTGGGCGATCTCGGTGCCGAGTTCCGACGCCGACACCTTGATGGTGCAGAGTTCGGCGATGAACATGAGGCTGTTCATCAGGTTCTCGTCGACCAGAGCGGCCTCGTAGTGGGCGATGCCGGCGGTCAGCAGCGACTTCATCTTCTGCAGCGTCGCGGAGGCCTCGGCGAGGCGCAGGGCGCCCGGCGGGATGACGCCCGGACGCTTCTTGGCTTCGGCCTTCACGAAGGCCTGGGCCTTGACCACGGTGTCGGCGGCGATGCCGTACCAGGTGGCGCACCAGATGATGTGGGCCATGGCGAGCATGGACTGGGCGGCGATCTCGCCGAAGGGCTGGACGAAGATGTGACGGGCGTCACCTTCGGAGATCAGCTCGAAGCCGATCGACCGGGTGCCGCGCATGCCCATCGTGTCCCAGGTGACGGTCTCGCGCAGGGTGTAGTCTTCCTTGCGGCAGACCACCATGACCTGATCCGACGAGGCGGCATCGGGATGACGGCGGCAGGTGGCGAGGATCGCGTCGCTCTCCCAGCCGTAGGAGATGCAGGTCGCCTGCTTGGTCAGGCGATAGCGGCCGTCCTTGACCTCCACGGCGCAGATCGAGTTGCGCAGATCGCCGCCGATGCCGCCTTCGGTCGTCGCCGAGCCGAGCAGGAGCTGATCGCGGGCGCATTCGCGCATGAATTCGATGTGCCAGTCCGACCCGACCGAATGCTGGATCAGCGACGACATCTTGATCTGATGCATGCCGTAGACCATGGCGGACGAGCCGCAGGCCTGGCCGAGACGAGCGACGAGGCCGCAGATCTCGGTGAAGGAGAGGCCTTCGCCGCCGTATTCCTTCGGGATCCAGCAGCCGAGCAGACGCTCGCGCTTGAGGGCCTCGAAGGTCTCCTTCGGGAAACGACCGACGGCATCGACGTCGGCGGCGTACTTCGCGGCCACTTCGTCGGCGACGCGCGCCATGCGCGTCAGAGCGGACTCGGTCAGCGACGTGGGATCGATGGCAATGTTCATGGGATCAAGCCCTTCCGGCAACGAGTTCGGACACGGAACGGTCGATCGAGGCGATCGACTGGAACGTCTTGCGGTTCAACATGCGTTCCGGGAATTCGATGTCGAAGGCTTCTTCGAGGGCCAGCATCAGCTGTACCGACGCAAACGATGTCATCCCGAGATCGTAGAGATCGGCCTCGTCGGGGACGTTGTCGACCGGAACCGGAATGATCTTGTGACTGCCGAGAAGCTCGCGAATCTGAGTGGCCATGACACTCCCCTTTTGGAAATGACCCATGGCCGGGACCCTGACACGAATTCTGAAAGATAGAGTGAAGCGAGATGATTACCCGCAGGTTGACGAAACGATTCGCCTCGTCGGGTTCATCCGCGACCGGCGGTCGCGGCAGATCTTGCCGAGCAGCGCTCATTGCCCGGCAAACCTTACCGTTCCCCGACGTCGCCGGAGCATCTCACAGGTCGTCGAGGCCTCATATATTTCCAGTGATTTTCTGAAAATTTACCGAGACTTGCGCGAGACATCTAGAGGAAACAGGGCACGGTCCTTGTACAGCGGGAAATGAGCCGGACCATTCCGGACCGGCTGAGCATGAGGAGCCACCGACGATGATCGGTTCCTTGAACACATCCTCCATGCAGACCTCGTGGAACAGCCGAACCTCCGGTTCGTCGAGCTCCACGCAGGCGATGCAGGGACCGCCTCCCCCGCCCCCCTCCGCCAGCGATGCCGCGTCTTCGATCATGTCGTCGCTCGACAGCGATCAGAGCGGCGGGCTCTCCTCCAGTGAACTGCAGTCCTTCGTCGACGGGCTCGACGACAAGACCCGCAGCTCGCTCCTGTCGTTGCAGGAGGATTCCTCCTCCTCGTCGTCGTCCTCTTCGACGTCGACCGACGCCGCTTCGTCGACCGACGGAACGTCGTCGAGCGACCTCGTCTCGCAGCTGATGGCGAGCCTCGACCAAGACGGCGACGGCTCGGTGTCGGAAGACGAGCTGTCGAGCTTCATGGAAGCCAACGCCCCGCCGCCGCCGCCGCCCGGCGGCCCGAACGGCGGACCGCACGGCGAGCAGGCCTCCACGTCCTCGACGTCGTCGACCGACTCCTCGTCCTCCACGACGACGACGGCCTCTTCGAGCGACACGTCCACGTCCTCGACCACGTCGTCGAGCGACACCGACACGTCGAAGTACTCGCAGATGCTGGCCCAGATGTTGATGCAGACCTACGGCCAGGCGACGAGCAACATGACGCCGCCCGCCTCGACCTTCGACGCGGCTGCGTGAGGCCCCATCGGAACGACGAAGGGCGGGAGCCCCCGGCTCCCGCCCTTCATCGTTTCCCATGGTGCGGATCGATCGGTCGCCGATCAGCGCTCGATCTGGCTGACGTCGCGGACGGCGCCCTTGGCGGCCGAGGTCGCCATGGCGGCGTAGGCGCGCAGCGCCGCCGAGACCTTGCGGGCGCGCGGCTCGGCCGGCTTCCAGGCGGCCTTGCCCTTGGCTTCCATCTTCGCACGACGATCGGCCAGAACCTCGTCGGAGACGAGCAGGTCGATCTTGCGGTTCGGGATGTCGATGCGGATGCGATCGCCGGCCTCGACGAGGCCGATGTTGCCACCCTCCGCCGCTTCCGGCGAGGCATGGCCGATCGACAGACCCGAGGTGCCGCCGGAGAAGCGGCCGTCGGTCAGCAGCGCGCAGGCCTTGCCCAGGCCCTTCGACTTCAGATAGCTCGTCGGATAGAGCATCTCCTGCATGCCGGGACCGCCCTTGGGGCCTTCGTAGCGGATGACGACGACGTCGCCCGCCACCACCTGGCCGCCGAGAATGCCCGCGACCGCGGCGTCCTGGCTCTCGAAGATCTTCACTTCGCCTTCGAACTTCAGGATCGACTCGTCGACGCCGGCGGTCTTCACGATGCAGCCGTCGAGCGCGATGTTGCCGAAGAGAACCGCGAGGCCGCCGTCCTTGGAGAAGGCATGGTCGGCGTCACGGATGACGCCCTTGGCGCGGTCGGTGTCGAGGCTGTCCCAGCGACGCGCCTGCGAGAAGGCGGTCAGCGACGGCACGCCGCCCGGAGCCGCCTTGTAGAACTCGGCGACCGCCGGGTCGTTCGAGCGCACGATGTCCCAGGTGTCGATCGCAGCCTTGAGCGAAGGCGCGTGGACGGTCGGCAGGTCGGTCGCGAGAAGGCCGGCACGTTCCAGTTCGCCGAGGATGGCGAAGATGCCGCCGGCGCGGTGGACGTCCTCCATGTGGACGTTGGCGACCGCCGGGGCGACCTTGGAGAGGCAGGGCACGCGGCGCGACAGACGGTCGATGTCGGCCATCTGGAAGTCGACGCCCGCCTCCTGCGCCGCGGCGAGGAGATGCAGCACGGTGTTGGTCGAACCGCCCATGGCGATGTCGAGCGTCATGGCGTTCTCGAAGGCCGGCTTGCCGGCGATCGAGCGCGGCAGCACGCTCTCGTCGTCGCTTTCATAATAGCGCTTGGCGAGATCGACGATCAGCCGGCCGGCCTCGAGGAACAGGCGCTCGCGATCGGCGTGGGTGGCCAGCGTCGAGCCGTTGCCGGGCAGCGACAGGCCGAGGGCCTCGGTCAGGCAGTTCATCGAGTTGGCGGTGAACATGCCCGAGCACGAGCCGCAGGTCGGGCAGGCCGAGCGCTCGTAGGATTTCACGTCCTCGTCCGACACCTTGTCGTCGGCGGCGGCGATCATCGCGTCGATCAGGTCGACCGACTTGGTGTCGCCGGTCGAGAGCAGCACCTTGCCGGCCTCCATCGGGCCGCCGGAGACGAAGATCGTCGGGATGTTGAGGCGCAGCGACGCCATCAGCATGCCGGGGGTGATCTTGTCGCAGTTGGAGATGCAGACCATGGCGTCGGCGCAGTGGCCGTTGACCATGTATTCGACGCTGTCGGCGATCAGGTCGCGCGACGGCAGTGAATAGAGCATGCCGTCGTGACCCATGGCGATGCCGTCGTCGATGGCGATGGTGTTCATCTCCTTGGCGACGCCGCCGGCCCGCTCGATCTCGCGGGCGACCAGCTGGCCGAGGTCCTTGAGATGGACGTGGCCGGGGACGAACTGGGTGAAGGAGTTCACCACGGCGATGATCGGCTTGCCGAAGTCGCCGTCCTTCATGCCGGTGGCGCGCCACAGACCGCGGGCGCCGGCCATGTTGCGGCCATGGGTGGAGGTGCGGGAACGATAGGCGGGCATCGGCTCTTCCTTCGAGGAGGTCGCGGCGAGGCGCGACGGATTCCAGCGATCTTCGAGCGGTTCAAATAGCTCGATCCGGGCGTCGAGACCAGAGGCAGACGGCGGACTTCGACGCATCTCGCGGCGGGATCGTCCCATGCGGGCGCGGCGGTGTTCAAATCCGACCGGTCATGTTAGCGAAAACAGGACGATCCGCCCGGCATCCCGCCGTCGATCGCAGTGGGATGCCCATGCTGTTCGCCCTCGAGACCGTCGTGCCGATCTTCGCCTTCGTCGCCATCGGCTGGGTGATGGCGGTGACGCGCACCATCGGGCCGCAGGCGGCCGACGGGCTGGCGATCGTCGCAGGCGCCGTCGGCATTCCGATGCTGATCTTCCGCACCATCGTCTTCGCCGACTTCGGCGCGGTGTCGCCCTGGGCGCTGTGGGCCTGCTACTTCCCGGCGGCGGCGATCTCGTGGGGGATCGGCCACTTCGTCACCGCCCGCGTCTTCGATCGCGACGCCCGCACCGCCGTCATCGGCGGCATGGGGGCGGCCTTCGCCAACACCGCCTTCGTCGGCCTGCCGCTGGCGCAGAAGGCCTACGGCGACCACGGCGCGCTGATCGTCACGCTGATCATCTCCGTCCACATGCCGATCATGATGACGGCGGCGACGCTGATGATGACGCGCGCCTCGGGCAAGGACGCACCGGGCGGCGTGTTCCGGACCGTCTGGCGGATCCTCAAGGCGCTCGCGACCAATCCGATCGTGCTCGGCATCTTCGCCGGCCTCGCCTTCCGCTACTTCGCGCTGAAGCCGACCGGCGTGGTCGAAAAGACCGTGCAGTCGATCGCCGAGATGGCGAGCCCGGTGGCGCTCCTGTCGCTCGGCATGAGCATGCATTTCCGCGGCATCCGCGGCGACATCGCGCCGTCGCTGGCGATCTCGACGCTGAAGCTGGTGGCGATGCCGGCGCTGGTGCTGGCGACCTGCCGGCTGGTCGGGCTCGACGCCGCCGACACCGGGCCGCTGGTGGTGGTGGCGGGCGTGCCGGCGGGCATCAACGTCTTCATGCTGGCGAGCCAGTTCGGCGCCGGGCAGCGGCTGGGGGCCGGTGTGGTCGCGCTGACGACGGCGCTCGGCGTCCTGACCTCGGTCGGCTGGCTCACGCTGCTCGGGGCGCAGTGACGAGGCCCGCAACCTCTGTTTTCATTTTGTTCCAATCCCTGTAGAACCTTGCGCGAAGGGTCGGGCGAGGATTCGCATCGCATGGAATGGGCACCCCAACAGGATCGGGCACTGACCGAGATCGCCGACTGGCTGAAGCGCGGCGACGCCCAAGTCTTCCGGCTGTTCGGCTATGCCGGCACCGGTAAGACGACGCTCGCGCGCCACATCGCCGAGGGCGTCGACGGCGACGTCTGTTTCGGCGCCTTCACCGGCAAGGCGGCGCTGGTGATGCGCTCCAAGGGCTGCGACGGTGCCTCGACCATCCATTCGATGATCTATCGCCCCAAGCGCCCGGCCGAGGACGAGGAGGAAGAGGAGGAGACCTTCTCCTTCACTCTCAATCGCAACTCGGACGCCGCCAAGGCCGATCTGATCGTCATCGACGAATGCTCGATGGTCGACGAGGATCTCGGACGCGACCTGCTCTCCTTCGGCAAGAAGACGCTGGTGCTGGGCGATCCGGCGCAGCTGCCGCCGGTCAAGGGCGGCGGCTTCTTCACCGAGGCGACACCCGACGTGATGCTGACGGAAGTGCACCGGCAGGCGGCACACAATCCGATCATCCGCCTGTCGATGGACATCCGCGAGGGGCGCGAGCTCGAGCCGGGCGACTACGGCGAGGCCGCGGTGATCGGCCGGCGCGAGATCACCGCCGACCGCATCCTCGCCGCCGACCAGGTGCTGGTCGGGCGCAACAAGACGCGGCATCTCTACAACAAGCGCATCCGCGAGCTGCGCGGCTACACCGCCACGACGCCGGAAGTCGGCGAGAAGCTCGTCTGTCTCAGGAACGACAAGACCAAGGGCATCCAGAACGGCGGGCTCTATCGCGTCACCCGAGTGAAGAGCCCGAAGGGCGCCTTCCTGAAATTCGACCTCGCCGCCGAAGACACGACCGAACGGCGGCGCATCGCGGCCTCGGTTCTTCCAGCCTTCTTCGAAGGTGGAGAAGATGCTCTGCCTTGGCAATTGCGTCGTCGATCCGATGAATTCGACTACGGTTACGCGTTGACCGTCCACAAGTCGCAAGGTTCACAGTGGGACGACGTCGTGCTGTTCGACGAGAGCTTCGCCTTCAAGGAACATCGCGCCCGCTGGCTCTACACCGGCATTACCCGTGCGGCAGAGCGCCTCACCATCGTGACGTAAGGGCATCCCGGCCGTCTCGCCGGCGCGGTGCCCGACAAGACGTTGTGAAATCGTTTTCAGTCACGATTGCGGCAGTTTCCCGCGAATTCTACCGCGACGACGGCATCAGCCTTTCGTCTAATTTTTCTGACGTCGCGTCATCTTCGCGTGGAAACTGTGCGGCCACGTGGTTTCCCGTATGTCGACAAATCGCCGTGCCGAAATGATTTCTTTAACCACCACGGCCTATTTTTGCAGCGGAACGCCTGCGAGAGCCGGAACAAGAAAACATGTTCAGCCGCATCAAACTGACCCTCGGGCTTCGGTTTCTCACGATCATCGCCATCGCGGTCGTGATCATGAGTGCCGGAACGATCTATGCGATCTACCAGTTCCGCGAGGCGATGATCGAGCTGCGCCAGCAGCAGGCCAAGGCGGTGATCGACACCACCGCCTCCCATCTCGGTGGACTGCAGCGCAAGGTCGCGGCCGGAGAGATGACGCAGGAAGCGGCGCGCAAGGCAGGCGCCGAGGCGATCACCGCGATCCGTTTCGAGGGTGACAACTACATCTTCGCCTATGACGAAGCCGGCAGGCTGGTCGCCTCCGGCAATCCCGCGCTGAAGGTCGGCACCGACGGCAACGGCGCGGTCACCGCCGACGGCAAGAGGCTGATGACGGAGATGCGCGCGGTCGCCGCGAAGGGCGGCGGCTTCGTCGACTATCAGTGGACGCGCCCGGGCGACGGTTCGAGCAGCCGCAAGAGCGCCTATGCCGTGACCGTCCCCGGCTTCGACTGGTTGATCGGCACCGGCACCCACGTCACCGACGTCGATACGACGATCATCCGGACCGTGATGTGGATCTCGGCCGGCTGCACGCCGGCGATGGTCGCCTTCGTGATCTATGCGCTGTGGCTCGGCCGCGGCATCTCGCGTCCGATCAATCGCCTGACCGGCGTGATGGACGAGCTCGCCGCCGGCGACACCTCGGGCAAGGTGCCCTACACGGTCCGCAACGACGAGGTCGGCGAGATCGCCCGCGCCGTCGAGGTGTTCCGCCAGTCGATGATCGAGCGCGACGCGCTGAAGCTCGAAGAGGCCAACATCGCCGACGAGCACAATGCCCGCGCCGGCCGGATCGAGAAGATCATCTCCGACTTCCGCGGCGAGGCGGCGCAGATCGTCGCCTTCGTCCGCACCACGGCGCAGGACATGACGGTCTCGGCCGAAGAGTTGACCAAGACGGCGCGCGAGACCGGCCAGTCGATGCACGAGGCCGAGAAGCTCGCCTATGCCGACGCCGAGCACGTCGCCGCCGTGGCGCATGCGACGTCGGAACTGTCGTCGACCGTCATCGACGTCGGCCGCCAGACGTCGGAGGCCGGGCGCATCACCTCGGAAGGCGCCGAACAGGGGCGCGAGGCGCGCCAGGGCGTCGCCGCGCTGGCCGACACCGCCGAGAAGATCGGCGTCGTCGTCGACCTGATCCGCGCCATCGCCGACCAGACCAATCTCCTCGCCCTCAACGCCACGATCGAGGCGGCGCGGGCCGGCGAGGCGGGCAAGGGCTTCGCGGTCGTCGCCTCCGAGGTCAAGCAGCTCGCCACCCAGACCACCAAGGCCACCGAAGAGATCGGCGGCAGCGTCGCCGCCATCCAGTCGGCGACCCGCGAAGCGGTCCGTCAGATCGCCTCGGTGACGCATTCGCTGGAGGCGATCGAGAATTCGAGCTCGACCATCGCCCAGGCGGTCGAAGAGCAGACCGCCACCACCAACCAGATTTCCGACCGCTCGCGCGACGTGGCGCGCGACACCGCGCTCCTCACCGAGGCGATCTCGCGGGTGGCCGGCGCCGTCGACGACACCTCGCGCGTCGCCGACGAGGTGACCGGCGTCGCCAAGGAACTGGCGGAGGCCGCGAGCGAACTCGACGGCCGCATCTCGCGCTTCCTGCAGGACGTCGCGGCGGCCTGACGCGCGATGCCGTCCCGATGCAGAAGAGGCCGCCCAATGGGCGGCCTCTTTCGTTTCGGTGTCGCGTCCGACCGGCCTCAGCCGGCGTCGGCGGGGCGATGGTGGGTGTGCCAGTGCCAGGCGATGTCGATGCGGCGCGGGATCCACACCTTCTCCTTCGACGCGATGTAGTCGAGGAAGCGGGCGAGGCCGGCGGCGCGGCCGGGGCGGCCGACGATGCGGCAGTGGAGGCCGACCGACATCATCTTCGGGCTCGTCGCCCCCTCCTCCCACAGGACGTCGAACGTGTCCTTGAGATACTGGAAGAACTGCACGCTCTCGGTGAAGCCCGGCGCGTTCGAGAACCGCATGTCGTTGGTCTCGAGGCTGTAGGGGATGACGAGATGCGGGCCCTTGGGGCCTTCCTCCCAATAGGGCAGATCGTCGGCATAGGTGTCGCTGTCGTAGACGAAGCCGCCTTCCGCCTTGACCAGGTCGCGGGTGTTGACCGAGGTGCGGCCGGTGTACCAACCGAGCGGTCGCGAACCGGTCACTTCCGTGTGGACGCGGATCGCCTCCTCGACGTGGGCGCGCTCCTCCTCCGCGGTGACGTTGCGATAGTCGATCCACTTCAGACCGTGGCTGGCAATCTCCCAGTTCGCCTCCTTCATGGCGGCGACGATCTCGGGATTGCGGGCGAGCGCGGTGGCGACGCCGTAGACGGTGACCGGCATCTCGCGCGACGTGAACATCCGCCACAGCCGCCAGAAGCCGGCGCGCGAGCCGTATTCGTACATGCTCTCGACGTTCATGTGGCGCTGGCCCGGCCAGGGCTGGGCGCCGAGCACGTCGGAGAGGAAGGCCTCGGAGGCGGCGTCGCCGTGCAGGATGCAGTTCTCGCCGCCCTCCTCGTAGTTCACCACGAACTGCACCGCCACGCGCGCGCCGCCCGGCCACTTCGGGTCCGGCGGGTTGCGGCCGTAGCCGATCATGTCGCGGGGATAGGCGGTATCGGCGGTCATGAGACACCCTCACAAGCGTATACGGTGACGCATACAGTGCGTCCGTCGCCGACGCGAATTCAACCCCCGCCGCGCGGAGACCATCCATTCGGGAAACGGAGAGCCGCTCAGCGCCGCGGTGACCGCGAGGGCGCGGCGCGCACCGGCACCGGTTCGAGCCGCGGCGCGGGGGCCGGCATCTTCAGCACCTCGATCCTCATACCGCCGCCGGGGCCGTCGTCGTCGTCGTCCTTGGGCAGCAGCATCACCGCGGTGGCGATCGCCACCGAACACATGGTGACGAGGAAGCCGAAGACGAGGAGGATGAAGCCGATCCAGGGCTCGCTCGAGCGCATGATCAGCGAACGCAGGTGGGCGGTATCGGTCACCAGCACGACGGTGACGAGCACCAGCGCGACCGCCGCGCCGATCAGCCAGTTGACCGCGAAGAGGCGGAGCAGCGGGTCGTCGCGCAGGCGACGCGGCCCACCCGCCAGGGCGAGATCGGGGTCGGCGAGCATGGGGTCGCTCGGCTCGAATTCCCCATCGCGACGATCGTCGTTCATGCGGGCTGTCTCCCGAAGCGCTCTCGAGAAAGAGGATAGCGCGCCGTCTCGTCCCGCACAGAGGAAAAGCGCCGAAGTAGACAAAAAGATGCAGACGCCGTCGAAAACGTCACGATCGCGTGCGACGATCGGGCACGGATGGCGGCAATCCGACAGAATGGCGATGGCACGAAACGTGCTTGGTCTTTTTTCAGTCGACCGAATCACCCGAAGGGGCCACGGAGCGCGACATGACGGACAGAAAGACGTCGCCCGGCGTCGCAGAATGGACGCCGACCACCAGAGTCCTCGGCGAGTGCCCGCCCGGCTGGCAGGCCGATCCGCACGCGATGGCGATCGACGCGCGCGTCGCCGAGATGCGCGCCTTTCTCGCCCGGATGCGGCCGACGAGTGACGCCGAGGCGCTGAAGTGCCTGCGCGACGCCTTTCCCGAGGCGAGCCTGTCGGCCCGCGTCGCGGTCATCGCCGGAGCGGCGCGGCGCTGAGGCTCAGGGTTCGACGTCGTCGATCTCGGGCTGCGGTTCCGAGGCTTCCGCCGCCTTGTGTTCGCGATCCATGCGACGGAAGACCTGCCAACCGACGGGGATGCAGACGAGATAGGCGATGGTGGTGATCGCCAGGAACGGGAACGGCCAGCTGACCAGGAAGGCGATCAGCATCACCACCGCGACGATCATCGGCACGACCTTGTCGCGCGGCACCCGGGCGCCGATCTTCTTGCCCGACCAGGTCGGGATGGTGGAGACCATCAGGAAGGCGACGAGCGCGAGATAGATCGCGACCACGCCGGCGATCGGACGGGCCGGAGCGAATTCGAAGATCTGCGACAGATAGAGCGGCAGCAGCGCGGCGATGGCGCCGGCGGGCGCAGGCATGCCGGTGAAGAAGTTCGCCTGCCAGGCGGGCCTCTCGGTGTCGAGCTGGGTGTTGAAACGGGCGAGGCGGAGCACGGCGCCGAGCACATAGGCGAGCACCGCGATCCAGCCGAAGTTGCCGGCGAGCTTCAGCACCCAGATGTAGAGCAGCAGCCCCGGCACGACGCCGAAGTTGACGAAGTCGGCGAGGCTGTCGAGCTCGGCGCCGAAGCGCGAGGTCCCCTTCAGCCAGCGCGCGACGCGGCCGTCAACGGCATCGAGCAGCGCGGCGAGCACCACCGCGCCGACCGCCCATTCGAAGCGGCCGTCGAGGCCCATGCGGATGCCGGTGAGGCCGGCGCAGAGCGCCAGCAGCGTCACCAGATTGGGCAGGATGACGCGGAAGGGCAGCGAGCGCAGGCGCGCGAAACGGCGCCCGGTGCGGATCGACTGGTGGTCGACTTCGGGAAAGAGCTCGCTCATCGTCCGATCTCCGGAAGCAGCCGCCGATCAGGCGGTGTGGTAGACCGGCGCGGCGGCACCGCCCGTCGTCAGGTCGGCGAGGATGGTCTCGCCGGCGATCGTCGTCTGGCCCAGCGCCACCTTGGGCACGGTACCGACCGGCAGATAGACGTCGAGGCGCGAGCCGAAGCGGATCATGCCGATGCGGGTGCCCACCGTGTGGTGCGAGCCCTCGGTCGTCCAGGTGACGATGCGGCGGGCGACGAGGCCGGCGATCTGGACACAGCCGATGGTGCCGAGCGAATGGCGGATGACGAAGCCGTTGCGCTCGTTGAACTCGGACGCCTTGTCGAGCTCGGCGTTGAGGAACTTGCCGGGCGTATAGGCGATCTTCTCGATCTCGCCGGTGATCGGCATGCGGTTCACATGGACGTTGAACACGTTCATGAAGATCGACACGCGCAGCATCGGCTCGGCCGGCAGGCCCAGTTCCGGCGGCGGCAGGACCTCGCCGACATGGGAGACGCGGCCGTCGGCGGGAGCGACCACGAGGCCCTCGGCCTCGGGGGTGACGCGGACCGGATCACGGAAGAAGGCGGCGACCCAGATCGTCAGGCCGAGCAGGATCCAGAACAGCGGCTGCCAGAAGGCGCCGAGCACCAGCGTCAGGATCAGCGCGATCGCCACGAAGGGCCAGCCTTCGCGATTGACCGGGGGGAAGGCCTTGGTGATCGTCGCCCAGAGGGAATCCATGCCGTCAGCTCTCGTCTATCAGCGCAGGCGCGCGGGGTCACGTCTCGGCGCGCAGGCGCGCGCGGGGTGACCAAGGACCTATACGGGAACGGCGGCGAAGAAAAGGCCACACGTCGGCGCAGGCGCTCTCGCGAGCGCCCGGCCGCACGCTTTCACTCCGCAGCCGGGGCGCCGCGCTTGACCACGCCGAAGGGGTCTTCGGCCTCGGTCTTCTCCAGCTGCTCGCGGGCCTCGTCGGCGGCGCGCTGGCGGGTCCACATCGAGGCGTAGAGACCACCCTTCTCCAGGAGGTCGTCGTGGCGGCCGCGTTCGGCGACGATACCCTTGTCGAGCACGAGGATCTCGTCGGCGCCGACCACCGTCGACAGGCGGTGGGCGATGACCAGCGTGGTGCGGTTGCGCGAGACGCGGTCGAGCGCCTCCTGGATCTCGCGTTCGGTGTGGGTGTCGAGCGCCGAGGTCGCCTCGTCGAGCATCAGGATCGGCGGCGCCTTGAGAATGGTGCGGGCGATCGCCACGCGCTGCTTCTCGCCGCCCGAGAGCTTGAGGCCGCGCTCGCCGACCTCCGTCTCCCAGTGCTTGGGCAGACGCTCGACGAAATCGGCGATCTGGGCGAGGCGGGCGGCCTCGCGCACGTCCTCTTCCGAGGCGTCGGGGCGGCCGTAGCGGATGTTGTAGGCGATGGTGTCGTTGAACAGCACCGTGTCCTGCGGAACCATGCCGATGGCGCCGCGCAGGCTCTCCTGCGTCACGTCGCGGATGTCCTGACCGTCGACGGTGATGCGGCCGCCCTTGACGTCGAAGAAGCGGAAGAGCAGCCGCGAGATGGTCGACTTGCCCGCCCCCGAGGGGCCGACGATGGCGACGGTCTTGCCGGCCGGCACCTCGAAGGTGACGCCCTTGAGGATCTGGCGCTCGGGGTCGTAAGCGAAGTGGACGTCCTCGAAGCGGATGGTGGCGTCGCGCACCACCAGCGGCTTGGCGCCCGGCTTGTCGGCGACCTCGGCCGGCTGGCCGAGGATCGAGAACAGGCTCTCGATGTCGACGAGGGACTGCTTGATCTCGCGATAGAGCGTGCCGATGAAGTTGAGCGGCACCGACAGCTGCATCATCAGCGCGTTGATCATCACGAAGTGGCCGACCGACTGCTCGCCCTTCGACACCGACCAGGCCGACAGGCCCATGCAGACCGCCATGCCGATCGAGAAGATCACCGCCTGGCCCATGTTGAGCCAGGAGAGCGAGGTGTAGGTGCGGATGGCGGCGTTCTCGTATTTCGCCATGGCGCGATCGTAGCGGGCGGCCTCGAGGCGCTCGGCGCCGAAATACTTCACCGTCTCGAAGTTGAGCAGGCTGTCGACGGCCTTCGACATGGAGTCGTTGTCGGCGTCGTTCATGTCGCGGCGGATGTCCATCCGCCAGTCCGACGCCTTGATCGAGAACCAGACGTAGACCCACGTCGTCACCGCGATGACGGCGACATAGGTCCAGTCGAACTCCCACAGGATCACCGCCGCCATCAGGGCGAACTCCACGATGGTCGGGAAGCCGGCGAGGATGGAGATGCGGACGATGGTCTCGATGCCCTTGGCGCCGCGCTCGACGATGCGGCTGAGGCCGCCGGTGCGGCGCTGAAGGTGGAAGCGCAGCGACAGGGCGTGGAGGTGGCGGAAGGTCTCAGTGGCGAGTTCGCGCACGGCGTGCTGGCCGACGGCGGCGAAGAGCGCGTCGCGCAGCTGGTTGAAGCCGTTGGAGGCGATCCGCACCATGCCCCAGGCGACGACCAGCATGATCGGCGCGGCGAGCAGCCCGGTGGCGGTCGGCGCGGCGCCCGAAGGGGCGAGCGCATCCGTCGTCCACTTGTAGACGAAGGGCATCCACACCGTCAGCACCTTGCCGGCGACGAGGGCAAGCAGCGCCCAGATCACGGCACGCTTCAGGTCGGGACGGGAGGCGGGCCACAGGTGGGGCCACAGGTCGCGCAGCGTCTCGAGCGTCTTGCCGTCGCCGACCGGAACGTTCGGGCCGACGGGCTTGTGGTGTCGCGACATGGGAATCTCTTCGGGAAGGCGGGCTTGGAAGGTTTCCATGTAAGGCGTCGGCGGCGGAATTCAAACCCCGCGGCACGCAGGGCGGCCAAGACGGGCCGTTCTTTCGCGAAAGGGGTTCCACGGGCGGGCGAAGCGGATAGACTTGGCCCATGCTGCATCGCGAAAGCCCGATCCGGGCCGACGACGGAGACCCCCCCTGTGAGTGCGCTTTCCTCCATCTGCATCTACTGCGGTTCCGGCAAGGGCGCCGATCCGGCCTTCGAACGGGCGGCGGTCGATCTCGGCCGGCTCTTGGCGCGCGAAGGCATCCGCCTCGTCTATGGCGGCGGCTCGCTCGGCCTGATGGGCGCGGCGGCGCGCGCCTGCCTCGCCGAGGGCGGCAAGGTGACGGGCATCATCCCGCAGTTCCTGGTCGACATGGAGGTGATGCTGCCGGACGTCTCCGAGCTGATCGTCACCGCCGACATGCACGAGCGCAAGCGGCTGATGTTCGACCATGCCGACGCCTTCGTGGCGCTGCCGGGCGGCATCGGCACGCTCGAGGAGGTGGTCGAGCAGATGACCTGGGCGCAGCTCGGCCAGCACGCCAAGCCGATCGTGCTCGCCAACATCGCCGGCTTCTGGGACCCGTTCGTGGCGCTGCTCGCCCACATGCGCGACAGCGCCTTCATCCGCCCGCGCTTCGAACTGTCCTTCGGGGTGGCGAACGCGATCGACGAGATCCTGCCGAAGATGCGCAAGCGCCTCGGCCAGCTCGCCGAACAGGCCGATCAGGCGATCACCGCGGAACAGGCGGCGGTGGATCTGAAGAAGATGTGAGGGCGGAGGGGCGCCGTCGTCGGCGCCCTCGCCGCGTCTCGCGCTCTCCGTCGTCACCTCCCGGACGTGCCTTCGAGGCGTGGCGGGAGGCGTTCGTGCGCGCCATCCGAACACATCTCACCGAACCGAATTGCCGCAGCGCTCGCCGCGACGAGCCGCTTGTCAGCGCCCCTGTCATCGGTTAGCCTCCCGGCAAAAGATAGCGCTAACATACGGCGCGGGGATGAAACCATGACAGAGAAGGAAGCAACCGAGGCCATGCCTCGGGATGGCGACACTCGTCCTGCACCATCGTGACGACAACACGCGACGCCTAGACGTGACGTCGACGCTGCACTTGCGCGTCGATGCTCGTGCATTTGCCGACCATGATCCGACACTGCTCGGTTCGTGAAGGGCATTGCTTTGCGACGACCGGCGTCGATGCATCCCCTCGCCTCTCCTCTTCGATCACGCGTCGCCGCCGGTTCGAACGCGAACGGGCGCGCGCGGTCGCGGCCGGCATCCCGCCGGGGCCTATCGCCGAAGGGACCGATCCCGCCTGACGTGGAGCAAGAAGACCATGCATCCCACTCGCCGTAACCTGCTGTCGATGGCCGCCCTCGGCGCGGCGTCCGCCGTCGCCTCGCGCGCCAGCGCCCAGTCGATCGCCTTCACGCCGAACGCGCGCTATCCCGACCCGGCGGTCGAGATCCTCGATCCGAGCTTCGCCAAGTACCGCCTCTACTCGAGCTCGGTCGAGCAGGTCGCCACCGGCATGCGCTGGGCCGAGGGACCGGTCTACTTCCCCGAGGGCGGCTATCTGCTGTTCTCCGACATCCCGAACAACCGGATCATGAAGTATTCGGAGAAGGACGGCAGCGTCACGGTGTTCCGTTCGCCGTCGAACTACGCCAACGGCAACACGCGCGATCGTCAGGGGCGCCTCGTCACCTGCGAGCATTCGGTGACGCGGCGGGTCACCCGCACCGAGAAGAACGGCAAGATCACCGTCCTCGCCGACAAGTTCGAGGGCAAGCCGCTCAACGCGCCGAACGACATCGTCGTCAAGTCGGACGACACGATCTGGTTCACCGACCCGACCTTCGGCATCAACGGCGAGTGGGAGGGCTTCAAGGCCAAGCGCGAGCAGACCAACACCAACGTCTTCCGCATCGGCACCGACGGCAAGCTGACGGCGGTGATCACCGATCTCGTCAACCCGAACGGCCTCGCCTTCTCGCCCGACGAGAAGAAGCTCTACGTCGTCGAATGGAAGGGCACGCCGAACCGGTCGATCTGGTCCTACGACGTCGCCGCCGACGGCGCGGTCTCCAACAAGGTCAAGCTGATCGACGCCGACGACCAGGGCTCGCTCGACGGCTTCCGCGTCGATCGCGACGGCAATCTGTGGTGCGGCTGGGGCAGCAACGGCGCCCTGAACAGCGAGCCGACCGACGTCGGCGGCCGCAAGATCTACGAGCTCAAGGGCAAGTCGGCCGATCTCGACGGCGTCAAGGTCTTCAACCCGCAGGGCAAGGCGATCGGTTTCATCCGTCTGCCGGAGCGCTGCGAGAACCTGACCTTCGGCGGGCCGAAGAACAACCGTCTCTACATGGCGTCGTGCCACTCGATCTACGCGCTCTACGTCGAGGCGCACGGCGCGGTGTGACGCGACGACGGTTCGAGCACACCTCGAACCGTCCGAACGGGAGGGCCGGCGTTCAGCCGGCCTTCTCCACCCCGGCCCTGACCAGCTTGTAGACGACGGAATCCATCAGCGCCTGGAACGAGGCCTCGATGATGTTCTCGCTGACGCCGATCGTCGTCCAATGGTTCTTGGCGCCGTCGCGGCTCTCGATCAGGACGCGGGTCGTCGCCCCCGTGCCGCCGTTGAGGATACGGACCTTGAAGTCGACCAGCTCGAGATCCTCGATCGCCGCCTGATAGGGGCCGAGATCCTTGCGCAGCGCCGCGTCGAGGGCGTTGACCGGGCCGTTGCCCTCCGCCACCGACAGGAACAGCTCCTCGCCGATGCGCACCTTCACGATCGCTTCCGACTGGGTGACCATCTCGCCGAGCCCGTCCGAGCGCTGGCCGACGATGACGCGGAAGGACTGGACGTCGAAGTAGCGCGGCACGGTGCCCAGCGTCCGACGGGCCAGCAACTCCAGCGACGCGTCCGCCGCCTCGTAGGAGAAGCCGCGGGCCTCGCGCTCCTTCACTTCCGAGAGCAGCGTGTCGAGCTTCGGATTGGCCTTGTCGACCTCGATGCCGAAGCGGGCGAGTTCAGCGAGGAGGTTCGACTTGCCGGCCTGATCGGAGACGAGCACCCGGCGGCGATTGCCGACGCTCTCGGGTTCGACGTGTTCGTAGGTCTTGGGGTCCTTGACGATCGCCGAGGCGTGGATGCCCGCCTTGGTGGCGAAGGCATTGGCGCCGACATAGGGCGCGTGACGGTTGGGCGAGCGGTTGAGGATGTCGTCGAAGGCGCGGCTGACGTGGGTCAGCTCCTTCAGCTTTCCGGCCTCGACGCCGGTGACGAAGCGGTCGGAGAATTCCGGCTTCAGCGACAGCGTGCCGATGATCGTCACCAGATTGGCGTTGCCGCAGCGCTCGCCGATGCCGTTGAGCGTGCCCTGAACCTGACGCACGCCGGCGCGCACCGCGGCGAGCGAATTGGCGACCGCCTGGCCGGTGTCGTCGTGGGCATGGATGCCGAGATGGCTGCCGGGCACCACTTCCGTCACCTTGCGGACGATCGCGTCGACCTCGTGCGGCAGGGTGCCGCCGTTGGTGTCGCAGAGCACGACCCAGCGGGCGCCGCTGTCGTACGCCGCGCGGGCGACCTCGAGGGCGTAGGCCGGGTTGGCCTTGTATCCGTCGAAGAAGTGCTCGCAGTCGATCATCGCCTCGCGGCCGCGGGCGACGGCGGCTTCGACCGTCTGGCGGACGCAGGAGACGTTCTCCTCGAGCGTCGTGCCGAGCGCGACGTGGACGTGGTAGTCCCAGGACTTGGCGACGAAACAGTTGGCATCGGCGGCGGCCGAGAGCAGCGCCGCGAGGCCGGGGTCGTTCGACACCGAGACGCCGGCGCGCTTGGTCATGCCGAAGGCGGTGAAACGGGCGCGCGTCGTGCGCTTCTCCTCGAAGAAGGCGCTGTCGGTCGGGTTGGCGCCGGGATAGCCGCCCTCGACGTAGTCGACGCCGAGATCGTCGAGCAGACGGGCGATCTTCAGCTTGTCGTCGAGGGTGAAGTCGACGCCGGAGGTCTGGGCACCGTCGCGCAGGGTGGTGTCGAAGAGGTGGACGCGCTCTTTCATCGGGCTTCTCTCGGCTCTTTCACGCGTCGGCGCGCGGCGGCCATTCGGCCGTGTCGTGGTCGGGATGCTGGTAGGAGACGACGTCGGCGAAGAAGATCTCCGCCGTCGCCTGCTGCTCGGGCGGGCGGCCGGGGAGATCCGCCAGTTCGTGGAACCAGGGCATGCGGCTCTCGACGCCGACCTGGATCGCCGGGCGGATGTCGGCGGGATGATCGAAGGCGCCGAGCGCCACCTCGACCACGGGGAAGCCGTCCGGCTCGTAGGTCAGCGGTGTGCCGCAGTCGGGGCAGAAGCCACGGGCGATCTTGTTCGACGAGCGGAAGCGCTTGGGCTCGCCGCGGGTCCAGACGAGACCCTTGGCGGTCACGAGCGGTCCGTAATGCCCGCCGAAGGCCTTCTGGCACATGCGGCAATGGCAGATCGAGGCGCGACCGAGATCCTCGCAACGAAAACGCACGGCGCCGCACTGGCACCCACCGGTGAACCCCGTCATGGCAAGTCACTCCTCTCGGATCGGACCCTTCAGATCAGCCCCTTCCAGCGCAGGATGACGACGGTGAGGGCCGAGAGGAGCGCGAGCTTCACCGCGATGAAGATCGAGACCTTCAACACCGGGTTCATCGGCTCGCGCTTTCCCGGATCGCTCATCGTGCAGGCTCCTCGAAGTGCGTCATCGCGCCGGTTCCCCAGAGCGCGTCATCGCGCCGGTTCCCACGTCGTCTTCATCTCGCCGGTCGCCGGGTCCTTGGCGTCCTTGATGACGAGACCCATCGCCGTGAGCTGGTCGCGGATGCGGTCGCTCTCGGCCCAGTTGCGGGCCTGGCGGGCGGCCAGACGATCGGCGATCAGCGCCTCGACGGCGGCGACGTCGACCTCGACGGCCGACTTGCGGCGCGCCGCCCAGGCCTCGCCCGTGTCGGCGAAGAAGCCGAGGAAGCGGAGCGAACCCGCGAGCGCGTCGCGGGCGCCCTCGCCGCCGGTGCGCTGGGCGGCGTTGCGCAGCGCATGCAGTTCGGCGATCGCCTTGGGGGTCGAGAGATCGTCGCAGAGCGCCTCGACGACCGCCTTGGCCGGACGGGTGCCGGGCACGTCGCCGGCGAACCAGTACCAGTCGTCGAGCGTCTTCCAGCTCTCCTCGAGGCTCTTCACCGTCCAGTCGATCGGCTGGCGATAGTGCGTCTTCATCATGGTGAAGCGCAGCACCTCGCCCGGCCAGTCGGCGAGCAGCTGGTTGATGGTGAGGAAGTTGCCGAGCGACTTCGACATCTTCTCGCCTTCGACCTGAAGGAAGCCGTTGTGCATCCAGACGTTCGCCATCACGTCGTGGCCGAAGGCGCACCGCGACTGGGCGACCTCGTTCTCGTGGTGCGGGAAGACCAGATCGATGCCGCCGCCGTGGATGTCGAAGGTCTCGCCGAGGTGCTTCCAGCTCATGGCGGAGCACTCGAGATGCCAGCCCGGACGACCGCGACCCCAGGGGCTCTCCCAGCCGGGTTCGTTCTCGCTCGACGGCTTCCACAGCACGAAGTCCATCTCGCCGCGCTTGTAGGGTGCGACGTCGACGCGGGCGCCGGCGATCATGTCGTCGAGCGGGCGGCGCGACAGGCGACCGTAGTCGGCCATCGACGGCACGTCGAAGAGGACGTGGCCGGAGGCCTCATAGGCATGACCGGAGGCGATCAGCCGCTCGATGATGGCGATCATCTCGGCGATGTGCTCGGTGGCGCGCGGCTGGACGGTGGGCGCCAGCGTGCCGAGCGCGGTGACGTCGGCCTGGAACTGCGCCTCGGTGGCGCTCGTGACCTGCCGGATCGCGTCGTTGAGCGCGAGGCCGGGGAAGTCGCGGGCGGCGCGCGCGTTGATCTTGTCGTCGACGTCGGTGATGTTGCGCACGTAGGTCACGGCATTGGTGCCGTAGAGGTTGCGCAGCAGGCGGTAGAGCAGGTCGAAGACGATGACCGGGCGGGCATTGCCGATGTGGGCGAAGTCGTAGACCGTCGGCCCGCAGACGTACATGCGCACGTTGGCGGGATCGATCGGCGAGAAGTCTTCCTTCTCGCGGGTGAGCGTGTTGTAGAGCTTCAGGACCACGACCGGTCTCCTCGAATGCCGCATTTCAACGCGGACCATGAACGTCGAGACGAATTTCCCCGCCCGCCGGCCGGGGTTTCATCTGGACTTTTCGAGGAAGGACAGACGGAACCGGGCCAGCGAAGCTGCTAGCCGCAAATAATGCAAATGGCGATCTGCGCGAGACGCGCGACGGTTCCGTTCGTCATGGCGCGAGAAGTGACGGATTTCGGGCGTGCCGTCAAGGGAGCGCGGGTGCTTCAGAGCGTCCCCGCGAAGTCGATCACCAGTTTGACGATCAGCGCCACCACCGCGATCAGGAAGACCTTGCGCAGGAACTTCGAGCCGTAGCGCAGCGCGACGCGGGCGCCGACCTGGGCGCCGAGGAAGTTCGCCGCCGCCATGGCGAGCGCCACCGGCCACATCACCGCGCCCGACGCCGCGAAGAACAGGATGGCCGCGATGTTGGTCGTGGCGTTGACGATCTTGGTGGCGGCATTCGCCCTGACCATGTCGAGGCCGAAGAGCCGGACGAAGCCGAAGATCAGGAACGAGCCGGTGCCGGGGCCGAAGATGCCGTCGTAGAAGCCGATGCCGCCGCCCATCGCGGCCGCCTTGGGCCGATCGGCGGCCGTCGGCTCGTGGGTGGCGACGCTGCCGAAGTCCTTCTTGAGGAACGTATAGAGCGCGGCGCCGATCATCAGCACGATGACCAGGGGCAGCATGACCCGGCGCGGCAGCGACGAGGCGAAGATCGCACCGGAGAACGAGCCGACGAAGGCGGCGATGGTCGCCGGGATCACGATCAGCCAGGGCATCCTCACCCGGCGGACGAAATGCAGCGCCGCCGCCGCCGTGCCCACCACGCTCGCCACCTTGTTGGTGCCGAAGAGCGCCGGGATCGCGGTCGTCGGGAAGAGCGCGAGCAGCGCCGGCACCTGGATCAGACCGCCGCCACCACCCACGGCGTCGACCATGCCGGCGAAGAAGGAAGCGCCGAGCAGCAACGGCCATTGATCGGGAAACATGAAACACCTCGGGGCCGCGCAGGGCGGAAGAACACGGCGCCGCCCGACCCTGCGGCCGGACGGCGGGAACGGACGGGTGGGAACCCTCAGCGCACCGCGGCGCGCTTCAGGCAGAGTTGGAGGCGGAAGCGCGTGTCGGCCGAGGCCTGCTGCGCCGCCGTCATGCGGCTCCAGCCGATCTCGGCGCGGCAACGGTCGAGCGCCCGGTCGGCGGCGGTGCGGGTGGTGGTCGCGGTCTGGGCAAAAGCCGCGAGCGGGGCGGCGACGATCAGGGCGAGGGCGAGGAGGACGGGCTTCATCGGCGGGCTCACTTGACGAAGTCGGCGCAGCGCGGCGGCGGCTCGACGCCCCAGGGCATCAGCGGCACCGAGGAGGTGGAATTCTTCGGACTGCCGTCGATGATCTTGTCGGTATAGACCATGTAGACGAGGACGTTGCGTTTGGCGTCGCAACCGCGCACGATCTGCATCTTCTTGAAGAAGAGCGAGCGGCGCTCGCGGAACATCTCGTCGCCCTGGGCCAACGGGCGCTTGAACTTGACCGGGCCGACCTGACGGCAGGCGAGCGAGACGTCGGAGGTCTGTTCGGCGACGCCGAGCATGCCCTTGACGCCGCCGCGCTCGGGAACGGTGAAGTGACAGGCGACGCCTTCGACGTCGGGATCGTCGATGCCGTAGACCGCGAGCTTGTCGTCGGGGGTGAGCAGCTTCCACACCGTCGACTTCTTGAAGACCAGATCGGGCTCCTCGGCACGCGCCGAAAGGGGCACCGCCGCGAGGGCGAAGGCGAGGAGGGCAAGAGCGAGGCGCGACGTCATGGGGTACTCCCGCGGAATGGCGAGGTGCCAGAGCATCCGACGATTCGGGCGGTTCGAAGGCCCGAAATCGCCCGGATCGCCGCCGTTCGCGACGATCGGACCCATTGGTCGTCCGCGTTTTGACTTTGGCTACCAAATGCGGGTTATAGCTCGTCCCGACGGAGGTGTCGCCGGGGCGACGACGGGGACGGACATGTTCGAAACGAGGGGCAGAGCGACGGTGCGCCGACGCACGCGGGGGTTCGCTTGGGCGATCCCGGCGGCCGCGGCTCTGTTCGTGCTCATCGCGCCGTCCCTCGCCGCGGCCCAGTCGGCGGTCGACCAATATGCCGCCGCGATCCGCGAACAGCGCGAGGCGATCGCCACCAACCGCGCGGCGCGGACGCGTTGTGGTGCCCCCGGCGATCCGCGCTGCGCCGCGATCGACGACCGCGCCAAGCTGATGGCCGACAATCTCGCGCGGCTCGAGCGCCAGCATGCCCGGATGGGCGGCTCGGCCGCCGCCCGCGCCCCCGAGCCGTCGCGCTTCGTGCCGCCGCCGCCCGGCGCCCCGCACGGGCGTTTCGAACCGCCGCCGGGGGTGCAGACCCAACAGCCGGCGCCGCAACCGCAGCGTTCGCTGTTCTCGTTCCTGTTCGAGCCGCGCGGCTCGCAGACGCGCCCCGCGCCTTACGAGGCCGGGCGGCCGGCGCCGTCAGGCGTCACCATCTATCCCGGCGACGGCGATCCGAACGCCGCGCTCACCGCCGGCGGCGAGACGACGATCGGCGGGCCGGGCGCGTGGTCGGGCAACTACCGCACGCTCTGCGTCCGCACCTGCGACGGCTTCTACTTCCCCGTGACGTTCAACGCCTCGCGGGCGCGGATGAAGACCGACGCCAACGTCTGCAAGGCGCTGTGCCCGGCGGCCGAGACCCGGCTCTACTATCACGACGCCACCGGTCAGGAGGCGGAGGACGCGGTCGCCGCCGACGACGGCACGCCGATCACCAGGCTGCCGAACGCCTTCGTCTATCGCACCAAGGTGGTGTCGAACTGCACCTGCGGCGCACCCGACCTCAAGGCGATCCCGACCGGCGCCGGCGGGCTGATGGGAACGCGCGAGGCGCGGGCCGGCATCGACGCGGGGGCGCCGCTGCCGCGTGTCCGCCCCGATCCCGATCAGGATCCCGAGACGCAGGCGCTGAGGATGTCCGGCCTCGCCATCGACGACGTCGCGCCGCAGACCCCGGTCCCGGTCGAGGCCGCCGCCAAGATCGCGGAATCCGACCTCCCCGACGCGCCGAAGGTCAGAACAGTCGGGCCGAAATACTTCTCCGACCGATGAGCGGCATGAGGCGCTTCATCTCCGGGCCGTGATCGCGGCCGGTGAGCGCGAGGCGCAGCGGCAGGAAGAGATCGCGGCCCTTGCGCCCGGTCGCCGCCTGGATCGCCTTGGTCCACAGCCCCCAGGTCGTCTCGTCCCACGGCTCCTCGGGAAGGAGACGGGCGGCTTCGGCCAGAAAATCGCCCTGCCCGTCCGGCTTCACCGACACGGCGTCGGAGCGCACCACCTCGGCCCATTCGACGACGTCGGCGAGCTTCGCCAGATTGTCGCGCACCGCGAGCCAGAAGGCCTCGCCGAGATCGGCGTCGAGGGCGGCGAGCCGGTCGCGGACCTCGGCATGGCCGAGGTGATGGACGAGGCGGGCGTTGATCGTGTCGAGCTCGTGGGGATCGAACTTGGCGGTCGAGCGCGACATCGCCGAGAGCTCGGCGTGGGGCGCGAGGCTTTCGAGGTCGGGATAGGCGTGGACCTCTTCCGACGAGCCGATCAGCACGGCGATCGAGGCGACGGTCATCGCCTCGTAGCCGGCGTCGCGCAGGCTACGGATGGAGAGCGAGCCGAGCCGCTTCGACAGCGCCTCGCCGGTCGTCGCCGCCAGCAGATTGTGGTGGGCGAAGCGCGGCACCGGGCCGCCGAGCGCCTCGAAGATCTCGATCTGGACGCCGGTGTTGGTGACGTGGTCCTCGCCGCGGACGACGTCGGTGACGCCCATCTCGATGTCGTCGACGACCGAGCCGAGCGTGTAGAGGCAGGTGCCGTCGGCGCGGATCAGAACGGGATCCGAGAGCGAGGCGGTGTCGACCGACTGACGGCCGCGCACGCCGTCCTCCCAGGTGATCTGTTTCCCATCGAGGCGGAAGCGCCAATGCGGCCGGCGGCCCTCGGCCTCGAAGGCGGCGATCTCGTCGGCGGTCAGCGTCAGCGCCGCGCGGTCGTAGATCGGCGGCAAGCCACGGGCGAGCTGGCGGCGACGGCGGCGCTCGAGTTCGTCCGGCGTCTCGAAGGCGGGATAGAGGCGGCCGGCCGCCTTCAGCCGTTCGACGGCGAGGGCGTAACGGTCGAGCCGCTCCGACTGGCGCTCGATCCGGTCGGGCACGATGCCGAGCCAGGCGAGATCCTCGGTGATGGCGTCGGCATATTCGCGCTTCGAGCGTTCGGTGTCGGTGTCGTCGAAGCGCAGGATGAACGTTCCCCCGCGGGCCTTCGCCCAGAGGAAGTTCAGGAGCGCGGTACGCGCGTTGCCGATGTGGATCAGGCCGGACGGCGACGGCGCGAAGCGGGTGACGGGTGCGGTCACGGAGGGTCCGTTCGGGTCAGAAATCGACGACGTCGGTCAGCGGCTTCACCGGCAGCGGTGCGGCCGGCAGGTCGGGCTTCACGCCCGGATCGCGGAAGCCGTTGGTGATCGGATAGCGGCGGTCGCGGCCGAAGATGCGGTGGCCGATCTTCACGCCGGGGGCGGCCTGACGGCGCTTGTATTCGGCGACGTAGAGCAGCCGCTCGATGCGGTGCACCGTCGGCTCGTCGAAGCCTTCGGCGACGATCTCGGCGACCGCCATCTCGCGTTCGACCAGCCGCATCAGGATGCCGTCGAGCACGTCGTAGGGCGGCAGGCTGTCCTGGTCGGTCTGGCCCTCGCGCAATTCCGCGGTCGGCGCCTTGGTGATGATGCGGTCGGGGATGACCTCGCCGGCCGGACCCAGCGCCCCCACCGGGCGATTGGCGTTGCGCCAGCGCGCGGCGGCATAGACCTCGGTCTTGTAGAGATCCTTGATCGGGTTGAAGCCGCCGTTCATGTCGCCGTAGAGCGTGGCGTAGCCGACGGACAGTTCCGACTTGTTGCCGGTCGTCACCACCATCGGGCCGAACTTGTTGGAGATCGCCATCAGGATGGTGCCGCGGGTGCGCGACTGGAGGTTCTCCTCCGTGATGTCGGGGGTCTTGCCCGCGAACATCGGCGCCAGCGCCCCGAGGAAGCCCTCGACCGGATCGGAGATCGGCACGACGTCGTAGCGGATGCCGAGACGGCGGGCGCAGTCGGCGGCGTCCTCGAGGCTGTCGGACGAGGTCCAGCGATAGGGCAGCATCACCGCGTGCACACGGTCGGCGCCGAGCGCATCGACCGCCATCGCCGCGACGATCGCCGAATCGATGCCGCCGGAGAGCCCGAGCACCACGCCGGGGAAGCGGTTCTTGTTCACATAGTCGCGCAGGCCGAGGACGCAGGCGGTGTAGTCACCGGCCGTACCCTCCTCGACCAGCGCCTTCTCGCCCGGGCTCGGCACCCAGCGGCCGGAGACCTTGCGGAACTCGACGAAGCCGAGCGCCTCGCGGAAGGCCGGCATCTGCACGACGAGGTTGGCGTCGGCATCGAGCACGAAGGAGGCGCCGTCGAAGACCAGTTCGTCCTGGCCACAGACCTGATTGAGATAGACGAGCGGCAGACCGCTCTCTTTCACCCGCGCCACGGCGACGGAGAAGCGTTCGTCCAGCACCGCGCGGCGGAAGGGCGAGCCGTTGGGGACGAGCAGGATCTCGGCGCCGGTCTCGGCGAGGCACTCGACCACGTCCGGCTTCCAGATGTCCTCGCAGATCGGCACGCCGATGCGCACGCCGCGCACCGGCATCGGACCGGAGAGATCGCCGGGGACGAAGACGCGCTTCTCGTCGAAGGGGCCGTAGTTGGGCAGATCGACCTTGAAGCGCAGATGGCGGATGGCGCCGCCGTCGAGCAGGGCGTGGGTGTTGTGCAGCCGGCCCTCGGCGAGCCAGGGCGTGCCGATCAGCACCGCCGGACCGCCGTCGGCGGTGTCGGCGGCGAGGTCGGCGACTGCGGCCATGCAGGTCGCCTGGAAGGCGGGCTTCAGGACGAGGTCTTCCGTCGGGTAGCCGGCGATGAAGAGCTCGGAGAACAGCACCACGTCGGCGCCGTGACGCGCGGCCTCCGCCCGGGCGGCACGCGCCTTGGCGAGGTTGCCGGCGACATCGCCGACGATCGGGTTCGACTGCGCGAGGGCGACGAGAAGGCGATCGGTCATGCCTCGGTCTTAGCGCGCGCCGGGGCGGGCGACAACGGGCGACGTGCGCGAAGCACCCTTGTGCGCTGCGCGGTCGGCGATCTCGGCGCGGGTCAGCGCATGGGGCCGAGTGTGCAGCGTCGCGTCGTGATACTCGACGAAGATCAGGTCGGCGTCGTAGTCGACCATGCGGCCGACCCGGGCGCCGAGCCTCAGGCGCAGTGCGACGCCGCCGGCGGCGGTGACCGCGAGCGCATCGACGTCGCAGTTGAAGCCCGACAGATCGTAGAGATTCTCGACGAAGCAGCGCTTTTCGGCCGGCAGGCGGAAGAGATCGCGAGCGGCGCGGTTGGCGAAGGCGATCTCGCCGGTCGAGACCGACACCAGCACGATCGGATGTTTCACCCATTCGAGCGCCCGGTGACGCGCGTCGGCGTCGGCCGAGCTCTGCGCCGCGGCGGGCAGCGGCGGCAGTTCCGGCGGCGGCGAGGCCTCGGCGGCGATCGCCAGCCCGGTCTCGATCGCCTGGGCGAGCGCCGCCACCGGGTGATCGCCGGCCTCGGCGGCGACGGCGCGATGCTTGGCGTTGAAGGTCATGACGAGGCCGGACATGTCGCCGACGCCGTCGCCCCAGGGGTTGGCGCGCCAGGAGAGGCGCGGGCTGCCGAGGCCGCCGAGAGACAGGGTGCCGGAGACGGCGGAAGAATTCTGGATCGCCTCGAGCAGCAGGTCCCGCGTGCCCTTCGGCATGCGCTTCTCGATGACGGCGGCCCAGTCGCCCGAGGTCTCCTCCTCGTCGGTGACGCCGAAGAGGTCGAGGGCGTTGCGGTTGAGCCGGCGCACGCGCAGTTGGTCGTCGAAGATGACGATGCCGCTGTCGGAGGAGATGAAGAGCGCCTCGACGATGAAGGACAGGCTCTTGGCGAGCCGCTCGACTTCGTGGACGTGCTCGGTCACCTCGACCAGACCGATCACCTTGGCGTCTCGACCGTGGCCGACCTGACGGCCGGCCATGCGGATGTGGATGATCGGCCCCCAGGTCGCCTGGATGGCGAGATCGACGGGCTCGTCGCCGCGACCGTCGAGGATGCCGGAGAGGAAGGAACGGAAGCGCCCCTGGTCCTCGGGCGCGATGCGGGCGATCAGCTTGTCGAGCGGCGCGACCTGATAGCCGCGTTCGCTCTCTTCGCCGCGGGGGCGTCCGAGGCCCTTGGGCCAATAGACGAGCCCGCGCTCGAGTTCGACCATCCAATAGCCGACGCCGAGTGCGTATCCGACCTTCTTGACGGCTTCCACGACGTCGTGCATCGCGACGCCTCCGTTCGACGCGCCGTGCCGCGACATGCGGCGACGGACCTCCCACGCCGGGACGGTATCGGCCGATCGGTTCGATTCGATCGAATCCAACCGCTAAAATTCGAATGATTCCGCAATTTCAGAGTGTAGCACGCGCGGCATTCTCACACTGCGTGGTCGGCGACCAGCGCGACGGCGAAGAGCAGCAGAACGGCGCCGAAACCGCGTGCCTGAAGACGGGCGAGCCGCGGCCGGCCGGCGACGAGCCGGCCGATCGCCGTGCCGCCCAGCGCATAGGCGAGATCGAAGACCATGCCGACGGCGACGAGCACCAGACCGAGCAGGGCGAAGCGGGCACCGACCGCGCCCTCGTCGGCGGCGACGAACTGCGGCAGCAGCACCGAGCAGAAGAGCAGCGCCTTGGGGTTCGGCAGATTGGTGGCGACGCCCTTCAGGAAGGCACGACCGAGCGAAACGCCGCCATCGCTGCGAACCGCCGCGTCCGGCGCCGGCAGGAGCGCCGGCGATCGGGCGATCTCGACGCCGAGCCAGGCGATCCAGGCGGCGCCGAGGAGGCGCATCGCGTCGTAGAGCGCCGGCGCCGAGCGCAGCAGCGCCGCGAGCCCTGCACCGGCGAGCGCGACATGGATCGCACGCGCGAGCGCCAGTCCCGCCGCCGCGGCGAGCGCGGCAAGGCGGCCGTCGCGGATGCCGGTCTGCAGCACCAGGATCATGTCGGCACCGGGCAGAAGATAGACCAGCGCCAGCGCGACGACGAAGGCCGAAAGGCTCGTGGCTTCCATGTGATCACCTCCTCGACGCGGAAGCGATAGCACCGAGGGCCGGAGCGGATCTCTGCGTTTCGTGCTTCGTTTCGAAGCAAGATCGGCATAGTCTGCCAATCGCTCCACTCTCACGACGGAATGATGCCGACATGAAGCTCGACGCCATCGATCGGCGCATTCTCGCCGCCCTGCAACGCGACGGGCGGCTCTCCAACGTCGACCTCGCCGAGGCGGTCGGCCTGTCGCCGTCGCCCTGCCTGAGGCGGGTGAAGATGCTGGAGAAGGCCGGGGTGATCGCCGGCTATCACGCGACGCTCGAGCGCAAGGCGGTCGGGCTGGGGTTGACGGTCTTCGTCGGCGTCAAGGTGGAGCGCCACCACGACGAACAGGCGACCGCCTTCCGCGACGCCGTCGGCGGGCTGGCGGAGGTGGTCTCCTGCCATCTCGTCTCGGGCGAGGCCGACTTCCTGTTGCAGGTGGTGGTGCCCGACCTCGCCGGCTACGAACGCTTCCTGCTCGGCACGCTGCTGAAGCTGCCGGGGGTCAGCGACATCCGCTCGAACTTCGCCATCCAGACGGTGAAGAGCGGCGCACCGCTGCCGCTCGATCACCTGCCGGAGGGAACCGACGCTCAGGCCGCGAAGCGGTAGGCGTCGAGGGCGAGAACCGCGAACTGGGTCTCGCGGTGGATCACCGTGCCTGCCCCGCCGGCGCCGAGCGCCACGAAGAAGGGCAGGAAATGCTCGTCGGTCGGGTGGTTGCGACCGCCGAAGGGGGCACGGGCGCGATAGTCGATCAGCGCCTCGACGTCGCCTTCCGCCACCTTCTCGGCGACCCAGTCGGCGAAGCCGGTGACCCATGCCTCCGCCTCCTCGCGCATCGGGCGCAGGCCGCCGAGCGGGCCGAAGGCGGCGTGGAGATTGTGGGTGAGCGAGCCCGATCCGAGGATCAGCACACCCTCCTGCGTCAGCGGCGCCAGCGCCCGGCCGATCTCGTAGTGATGGCGCGGGTCGCGGCGCGGCTGCACCGAGACCTGGACGACCGGGATGTCGGCCTCCGGATACATCAGCTTCAGCGGCACCCAGGTGCCGTGGTCGAAGCCGCGGCTCTCGACGCGGGCAGGGTCGAGGCCGGCCTCGCCGAGGAGCGACAGCACGCGTTCGCCGAGCGCCGGATCGCCGGGTGCGGGATATTCGATGCGGTAGAGCTCGCGCTCGAAACCGCCGAAGTCGTAGATCATCTCCGGCCGCGGGTCGGTGACCACCGCCGGGCGCATCGCCATGAAGTGGGCGGAGACCGAGACGATCGCCTTCGGCCGCGGCATCGCCTTGCCGAGACCGGCGAGGAACGAACGGGTGGCGCTGTCGTGCAGGATCATGTTGGGGGCGCCGTGGGAGACGAAGATCGGCGCGATCGGGGTCACGGTGTCGGTCATGATGACGATCCTCGGCCACCCCGGATCGTCCGATGGGAGATCGCGACGGGAAGGCCTCTTTCGTCTTCACAAATCGGCCGAGACGGCCGCGAATTCAACGACGACGGCCCCCTGGAAACGAGAAAGGATCGTTCGATCTTCTCGAACGATCCTCTCGTATCGGGGCGGATCGTCCGCCGGGCTCACTCGGCCGCGGCGGCGAGCGCCGGGCGACCGGCGCGATCCTTCTTGAGTTCCTCGGCGACGAGGAAAGCCAGTTCCAGCGCCTGCGCCGCGTTGAGGCGCGGGTCGCAGGCGGTCTCGTAGGCCTGGGAGAGATCCGCCTCCTGGATGGCCACGGCGCCGCCGGTGCATTCGGTGACGTTCTTGCCGGTCATCTCGAGGTGGACGCCGCCCGCCCAGGTGCCTTCGGCGCGATGGACCTCGAAGAAGCTCTGCACTTCCGAGAGGACCTTGTCGAAGGGACGGGTCTTGTGGCCGGTCGCCGAGGTCACGGTGTTGCCGTGCATCGGGTCGCAGGACCACACGACGTTGCGGCCCTCGCGGGCCACCGCGCGGACCATCTCGGGCAGGTGCTTGCCGATCTTCTCCGAGCCGAAGCGGGCGATGAGGGTCAGGCGACCCGCCTCGTTCTTCGGATCGAGCGCCTCGATCAGGCGAAGCAGGCCGTCGATGTCGAGGCTCGGGCCGCACTTGAGGCCGATCGGGTTGGCGATGCCGCGCATGTACTCGACATGGGCGTGGTCGGGCTGACGGGTGCGGTCGCCGATCCACAGCATGTGGGCGGAGGTGTCGTACCAGCCGCCCTCGACCGAGTCCTCGCGCGTCAGCGCCTCCTCGTAGGGGAGCAGAAGCGCCTCGTGCGAGGTGTAGAAATCGACGGTCTGCAGCTGCGGCACGGTCTCGGCGGTCAGGCCGCAGGCGGCCATGAAGTCGAGCGCCTCGGAGATGCGCTCGGCGACTTCCGAGAAGCGCTCGGCGACGGGGCTGTCGGCGAGGAACTCGACCATCCACTTCTGCACGCGCTCGAGCTTGGCGTAGCCGCCGTTGGCGAGGCCGCGCAGCAGGTTCAGCGTCGCCGCCGACTGGCGGTAGACCATGCGCATGCGCTGCGGATCCGGAATGCGCGATTCCGCCGTGAAGTCGAAGCCGTTGATGATGTCGCCGCGGTAGGACGGCAGCTCGATGCCGTCGCGCTTCTCGATGTCGGAGGAGCGCGGCTTGGCGAACTGACCGGCGATGCGACCGACCTTGACGACCGGCAGGCCGGCCGAATGGGTCAGCACCACCGACATCGACAGGAAGATGCGGAAGAAGTCGCGGATCTGATTGGCGGAGTGCTCGGCAAAGCTCTCGGCGCAGTCGCCGCCCTGGAGCAGGAAAGCCTTGCGCTCGGCCACGCGACCGAGGTTCTTGCGCAGACGGCGCACTTCGTCGGCGATCGCCAACGGCGGCCAGGTACGCAGGTCTTCCTCGACCGCCTGAAGCAGGGCCTGATCGGCATAGACAGGCACCTGGACGATCGGCTTGCCACGCCAGCTCGTCGGCGACCAGTCGGCCGAGTTCCCGGACTTCGTCATTTCAAGATCCTCCGCCCGTCGTCATGCGGGCTCGCGTTGTCCATCCACTGGGAATTTGGGTTCCGAGGACCCTCTGTCCAGGGCCGCCGGAGGCGGGTTTATACACGCCCGGCGCCGTCTTGGCCACATCCGCGGACGCGCGCGGCGGCCCACGGGCGACGCGATGGCGCCTTGACCGATGAAAGACGACACCATCAGGGGCTTCACGTAAGGATATCGATTCCAGGGCCGAATTCGGCCGGATTTCGGATATTTACTTTCATCTACGATTGTGGTTTGCCCGTATACATGAGAATATCTGTAATTGCTCCGATACCCTCATGACGACGATCGGACTAGCATCCCTTACCGAAGGCCGTCGTCGAGAGATGTCGGCGAACGGCGGGAAAGCCAATTGGCGGGCTTTCGGCCGGACTTCGGGGGAGAGGCACATGTATCGCGGCATGCGATCGCAAACCGACGCGGAAAGCGACGCTTCACAAGTCGTTCGCAAGTCGGAACGCGCATATTTCTGGCTCAGGGACGAAATACTGTCGTTCGGCATGCAACCCGGAACGTTCATCGACAAGGTGGAGGTCTGCGAAAAGCTCGGGGTATCGAAACAACCGGTGACGGCGGCGCTGACGCGGTTGGAGCAGGAAGGTCTCGTCGAGATCTATCCGCAACGCGGTACCTATGTCGCGCGGCTGCGCCTCGGCGCGATGCGCGAGAGCCTGTTCGTGCGCGGCGCGCTCGAGACGGCGGCGGCGCGGCGGTTGGCGCAGGCCGACGACGCGGCGCTGCGGGCGCGGATCGACGAGATCCTGGCGGGGCAGCGTGCGGCCATCGAGGCCGAGGACACCGACGCCTATTTCGCGCTCGACCGCGAGTTCCACATGACGCTGGCGCTGGCCCTGCCCTATCCGCAGGTCGCCCATCAGATCGACCTCGGGCTGGCGACGATCCGACGTTGCCAGGAGCCGTTCCGGCCCGACCTCGAGGCCGTCCGTGCCTCGCACGCCGGGCATCGACGCATCGCCGAGGCGATCGCGGCGCACGACGGCGACGCGGCGGCGCGCGAGATGGAGGCGCATGTCGAGGCCTATACCGCGATGTTGCTGAACCTCGCCAAGGCGCGACCTGAACTCTTCGTCGCCTGACCCGCGACGCCCCCGCGACGAGAAAGGCCCCGGACGTCACCGTCCGGGGCCTTTCTCGTTTCGCTTCGGCGACGCGCCGATCAGGCCTTCTCGTCCACCGCCGGGCCGGCAGGCAGGCTGTCGGGGCCGCGCATGACGACGTAGATCGCCGGGATCACCAGCACCGTCAGCGCCGTCGACGAGGCGAGGCCGAAGAGCAGCGAGATGGCGAGACCCTGGAAGATCGGATCGGCCAGGATGAAGGCCGCGCCGATCATCGCCGCGATGGCGGTGAGCAGGATCGGCTTGATGCGGATCGCACCCGCCTCCAGCACCACTTCCCGCAGCGTCGCGCCGGGGCGGGCGGCGTGGCGGATGAAGTCGACCAGCAGGATCGAGTTGCGCACGATGATGCCGGCGAGCGCGATGAAGCCGATCATCGACGTCGCGGTGAAGGGCGCCCCGAACAGCCAGTGGCCGATGACGATGCCGACCAGCGTCAGCGGCACCGGCGTCAGCACGACCAGCGGCACGCGGAACGAACCGAACTGGGCGACGACCAGCAGGTAGATGCCGACCAGCGCGACGCCGAAGGCGCCGCCCATGTCGCGGAAGGTGACCCAGGTCACTTCCCACTCGCCGTCCCACAGAAGGCTCGGATGCGCCTCGTCCTCGGGCTGGCCGTGCAGCGACACCGGCGGTTGGCCGTTCTTGCCCCAGTCGATCTTCTTCAACTCGTCGGAGACGGCGAGCATGCCGTAGATCGGGGCCTCGTAGGCACCGGCGAGATCGGCGGTGACCATCTCGGCCGGGCGGCCGTCGCGGCGGAAGATCGAGGGCGAGGCCTTCTCGTGCTCGACGCGGACCAGATCGCCGAGTTCGGCGTTGCCCTTGGCGCCGGGGACCGGCGTGGAGAGCAGGCGCTCGGTGACGGCGAGTTCGGACTTGGGCAGGCGCACCACGATCTCGATCGGCGAGACGCCGGCGCCGCGGTGGCTGTAGCCGACCGGCACGCCGGAGAGCACCGCCCGCATCGTGTCGTAGACCGCCTGTTCGGTGACGCCGTACCACTCGAGCGAGGCCTCGTTGAGGCGGAAGCGGATGCGTTCGCCCGGCTCGCGCACGGTGTCGTCGACGTCGACGATGAAGGGCACGCGCTTGAAGGCGTCGTGGACCTTGGCGGTGACCTCGCGGCGCTCGGCGGCGTCGCGGCCGTAGACCTCGAGCAGGAGCGTGGAGAGCACCGGCGGTCCCGGCGGCACCTCGACCACCTTGACCGAGGACCCCGGCGGCAGCTTCAGCCCGTCGTCGAGGCGATGGCGGATCTCGAGCGCGATCTGGTGGCTCTGGCGCTTGCGCTCGGACTTCGGCGTCAGGTTGACCTGGAGATCGCCCTGGTTGGGCGAGGAGCGCAGGAAGTAGTGGCGCACCAGACCGTTGAAGTTGAACGGCGCGGCGGTCCCGGAATAGGCCTGGAGGGTGGAGAGTTCCGGCACGTCGGCGATCAACCGCGAGGCCTGCATCAAGGTGCGGTCGGTGTCCTCCAGCGAGGTGCCCTCGGGCAGGTCGAACACCACCTGCAGCTCCGACTTGTTGTCGAAGGGCAGCAGCTTCACCGTCACCCACTTGGTGGCGAAGGGCAGCATCGAGACGACGGTGGCGACGCCGACGGCGATCAGGAAACGCCTGGAGGTCGCCTTCGTCGCGACGATCGGGCCGGCGACGCGGCGATAGAAGCGGCCGAGCGCACCCTCGTCGTGTTCGCCGTGGCCGGCCGGAACGCCGCCCTTGCCGCGCATCTTCACCATCAGCCACGGCGTCAGCATCACCGCGACGAAGAAGGAGAACAGCATGGCGGCCGAGGCGTTGGCCGGGATCGGGCTCATGTAGGGGCCCATCATGCCGGACACGAACATCATCGGCAGAAGGGCGGCGACCACGGTCAGCGTGGCGACGATGGTCGGGTTGCCGACCTCGGCGACGGCGTCGATCGCCTTGCGGACGATGCTGCGATCGTCGGGCATCGACCAGTGGCGATCGATGTTCTCGACCACGACGATGGCGTCGTCGACGAGGATGCCGATCGAGAAGATCAACGCGAACAGCGACACGCGGTTGATGGTGTAACCGAGGATCCACGAGGCGAACATGGTGAGCAGGATCGTGGTGGGCACCACGACCAGCACGACGATGCCCTCCCGCCAGCCGACCGCGAACCCCACCAGAGCGGCGATCGACAGGGTGGCGAGCGCCAGGTGGAACAGGAGCTCGCCGACCTTCTCGTCGGCGGTCTCGCCGTAGTCGCGGGTCTTGGTGACGACCACGTCGGACGGCATGATCTCGTGCTCGACCATGGCCAACCGCTTCTCCACGGTCTTGGCGATGGTGACGGCGTTGGCGCCGGCGCGTTTGGCGATGGCGATGGTCACCGCGGGTGTGGCGACGAGACCGCCCTTGCCGTCGGGCGTCATGGTCCAGGCGCGAGCCTCTTCCGGCTTGGCCTCGATCACGACGTTGGCGACGTCCTTGACGTAGACCGGGCGACCGTCGCGCGAGGCCAACAACAGCAGGCCGACGTCGGGGATGCCCTGGAGGGTCTGGCCGGCGGCGCCGGGAACCTGACGGCCCTGGTCGCGCAGGGTGCCGACCAGGAACGAGCGGTTGGCGTTCTTGACCTTCTCGACGAGATCGTTGAGGGCGATGCCGTAGCGGGCCAGCCGTTCCGGATCGGGCTCGACGCGGATCTGATCGGCGCGACCGCCGACCATGTAGGTCAGGCCGACGTCGTCGATCTTGACCATCTCGGTCAGGAGCTTCTCCGCCAGCTTGTAGAGCGCGTTGTCGGACCAGCGGTCGGCGACCTCGGGCTTGGGCGAGAGCGTCAGCGTGACGATGGCGACGTCGTTGATGCCGCGACCGACCACCAGCGGCTCGGGGATGCCGAGCGGAATGCGCGAGAAGTTGGCGCGCAGCTTCTCGTGGACGCGCAGGATCGCCTCGTCGGACTTGGTGCCGACCTGGAAGCGGGCGGCGGCCATGACGCGGTCGTCGTAGGAATAGGTGTAGACGTGCTCGACGCCGTCGATGCCCTTGAGGATGCCTTCGAGCGGCTTGGTGACGAGCTCGACCACGTCGTCGGCGCGCAGGCCGTCGGCCTGGACCAGGACGTCGACCATCGGCACCGAGATCTGCGGCTCCTCCTCGCGCGCCAGCGACATCAGCGCCAGCGAACCGAGCGCGATCGAGGCAAAGAGCAGGAGCGGCGTCAGGGCCGAGCGGATGAAGGCCGCCGTCAGGTGGCCGGCGAGGCCGAGTGCCTTCTTCGAAGGCTCGGCGCCGTTCGCATGATCATTGGGACCGCTCATGGACGCACCACCCGGTCGCCGGTCTTCAGACCGGTCAGGATCTCGACGCCGGCCGGCGAATCGCCGGTCGCGGGGCGGGACACGCCGGTCTGAACCGGGACCTCGCCGGTCCCTTCGAGGCGGACGAAGGTCAGGCCTTCGCGGTTGATCACGGCGTCCTTCGGCAGGACGAAGGTCTCGCGCTTGCCGGTCGAGACGAAGACGGAGACGCGCTCGCCGACGAAATAGTCGCCGATGCCCGGGGCTTCGGCGTCGGCGACGACGCGGCCCTGGTCGAGCTCGGGATAGACGCGGATGATCTTGCCGGCGATCGGGCGGAGGTCGGTGGCACGGTCGAGGCCGCGGCCGGCGACGACGATCGCGTCGCCCTGGCGGATGAAGCGGGCATGGCGCTCGGGCAGGCGGAGCTTCAGGACGTAGGTCGCGGTGGCGAGGCTCGCCACCGGCTCACCCGGCATGATCACCTGGCCTTCGACACCCATCACCTTGAGGACGCGCCCCTCGTCGGGCGCCAGCACCCGGCCTTCGACCACCTGCTGCTCCAGCACCGACTTCTCGGCCTCGGCGGCGGCGATCTCGGCCTTGGTGACGACGAGCTGGGTCTGAGCGTCGTCGAGCTTGGCCTGCGGCGCGGCACCGGTGGTGCGCAGCTGGCGGACGCGGTCGAGTTCCATCTGGACCAGCGTCAGCTTGGCCTCGAGCGCGGCGATGCGGGCGTCGGAGGCCCCCAGCTGGAGCTTCAGCTTGGGATCGACGACGACGGCGAGGACGGCGTCCTTCGCCACACGATCGCCTTCGACCACCGCCACCTTCTCCAGCGTACCGCCGATGCGGGCGCGGGCGAGCGGCGCACGCACGCTCTCCACCGTCGCCAGCACTTCCTTGGCGTCGTCGACCGTGACCGGCGCGACGGTCACGACCTCGCCCGCCGCCGCGGCGGAGGCCGAGAGGACCAGCGCGAAGGCGAGCGCCGCACGCGAGGCGGCGGCACGTCGACGGAAGGCGCCGGCCGACGGATCGAGGAGAGGAATGGAACGAGGCATGCCGAGGAGTGCTCCAGCTTGGGTTCGATCGAGGCGGCCGCCGTCTCGCGGCGCTCTCCTCCCGGTCGGGGATTCTTGCTCCGACCGTATATATTAGATCTTGCTAATCCAACAAGAGGGCGGCATGGTTCTTTCGTAGCTCCCCGCGCCCGGCACCGGGAGCATTGTCCGATTTTTCCGCACGCGGCGCCATCGGCGCTTCGTCGCTCCGGAGTTCCCCCATGAGCATAGACCGCATCGTCCTCGCCTTCGCCGGCACCATGATCCTGATTTCACTGGCGCTCGGCTGGTACGTCCACCCGTACTTCCTGTTCTTCACCGCCTTCGTCGGCGCCAACATGCTGCAGGCGGCCTTCACCGGCTTCTGCCCGCTGGCGATGATCCTGAAGAAGCTCGGCGCCAAGCCCGGCTGCGCCTTCGAGTGAGAGCGGGGCGGCGGAGTTTCGGCCCACCGGAACTCTCGCAGAGGCCCTTCATCCTGAGGTGCGAGCAAAGCGAGCCTCGAAGGGCGAAGGGCCGAGTGGCAAGGCCCGTCGTGGCTTCGCGCTTCGAGGCCCGACCTACGGTCGGGCACCTCAGCATGAAGCCGAACAGAGGACGAGGATCCGATCCGCATCCGGCGAACAAATCCCCCTCCCCACAAACGAGAAGAGCCCCGGTCGTCGACCGGGGCTCTCTTCGTTTCGGATCGGCGCCCGAGCCTCAGATGGTGATCTGGGCGCCGAGGTCGACCACGCGACCGGGCGGGATCTGGTAGTACTCCGCCGGATCGGCCTGGTTGCGATAGAGGAAGATGAAGAGCCCGCGCAGCCAGGTCCACAGGCCACGCTCCTCGCCTTCGACGAGATGGGCGCGCGAGACGAAGAAGGACAGGTCCTTCCGGTCGACGTGGACGCCCATGCACTCCGACGCGGCGAGCGCGGTCGGCACGTCCGGCGTCTCCATGAAGCCGAACTTCACCCGGACCATGGCGACGGCCTCGCCGATCTCCTCGACCGAGACCCGGCGATCGGGATCGGCCCAGGGCTCTTCCGTCGTCTGGATCGACATGAAGACGATCTGCTGGTGGGCGACCTTGTTGTGCTTGAGGTTGTGCAGGAACGACCGCGGCGCCAGCGACGCGTCTTCCATCATGTAGACCGCGGTGCCGCGCACGTGTTCGATGCGCGGGCTGCGGAGCGCCGAGAGCGCGATCTTGATCGGTACGCCCTCGTGCCGCCGCCTTGCTGCGAGCCTGAGGCGACCCATGCGCCAGGCGGCCATGATGAAGACCAGCAGCATGCCGATGACCAGCGGCAGCCAGGCGCCGTGCAGCAGCTTGGTGGCGCAGGACAGGAAGAAGCCGACGTCGAACATCATGAAGAAGGCGACGGTCGGGATGGCGCGCCACAGCGGCCAACCCCAGGCGCCGCGCGCCACCATGAAGGCGAGGAGCGAGGTCACGACCATCGTGCCGGTCACCGAGAAGCCGTAGGCCTCGGCGAGCTTCTCCGACTTCTGGAACATCAGCACGATGGCGATGACGGCGATGAACAGCACCATGTTGACGACCGGCACGTAGACCTGACCGCGCTCGGCGGCCGAGGTGTGGCGGGTGTCGGTGCGCGGCCAGAAGCCGAGGTGGGCGGCCTGATGGGTCACCGTGAAGGCGCCCGAGATCACCGACTGCGAGGCGATGACCGTCGCCATGGTGGCGAAGACCACCAGCACCGGCTGGAAGGCGGGGCCGACCATCTGGAAGAAGGGGTCGTCGTGGCCGTGGAGCGGATCGGCGAGCGCCTGGGCACCCTGGCCGAGATAGACCAGGATCAGCGCCGGCACGACGACGAAGGCGAAGGCCTTGCGCACCGAATCGCGGCCGACGTGGCCCATGTCGGCGTAGAGCGCCTCGGCGCCGGTCACCGCGAGGACGGCGACGGCGAGGATGGCGAAGACGTGCCAGCCGCCGTTGGCGATGAAGGCGATGCCGTACCACGGGTCGAGCGCCCACAGGACGCCCGGGTAGAGCATCAGCTGCTTCAGGCCGAGAAGGCCGAGAAGACCGAACCAGCCGAGCATGATCGGACCGAACCAGCCGCCGACCTTCGAGGCGCCGCCGCGCTGGACGGCGAAGAGCGTCGTCAGGATCACCACCGCCAGCGGCAGGACCACCGGCTCGAGCGACGGCGCGGCGACCGCGATGCCCTCGACCGCCGACAGGACCGAGATCGCCGGCGTGATCACCGCGTCGCCGTAGAACAGCGAGGCGCCGATGATGCCGAGCACGGCGATCACCGTGCCGAGTTCCGGCCGGGCGCGATGGGCGAGCGCCATCAGGGCGAAGATGCCGCCCTCGCCGCGGTTGTCGGCGCGCATGATGAAGATCGCGTACCAGATGCCGACCACGATGATCAGCGACCAGATGATCAGCGACAGGAAGCCGAGAATGTCGGCGGGGACCGGCTGGATCACGCCGACCTTGAAGGCGGTGCCGAGGGTGTAGATCGGCGAGGTGCCGATGTCGCCGAAGACGATGCCGAGGGCGGCGAGAACGCCGGCATGGCCGGCAGCGTGGCCGCCGTGGCCGTGGGCCGGTGCCGCGGGCGCGCAAGGGCTGTCGGCCGGGGTCGCCGGTGCCGCGGGAGCCTTGTCGATGGGCGTCTCGTGCGCTTCCGAAGCGGCGTCACCCGCCGTCGGGACTTCCTGATCACTCTGGGCCATGGCCCTCTCCCGGGAGAAACGGGTGCGGTTCGAACCTTCGTCGCGGCGCGAGGTCTGCCTCGCGCCCGTCGGCGTGACGGCGAAACGTCGATCGCGGATCGCCCCTCCGCATCGCGCATCGCCTCGTGTGGGTCTGGTTCTTCGCTCCCCGGCTTCACTCGTCGGGGTGCGACCGTTTCACCGCACCTCACCGACGCGGCGGAAAATAGCCCCGCGCCGAGCGGGGGTCAAATCGCGCGAACTCCCTACTTCGCAGGGTTGGCCGAACCGCCCGTCGCGGTCAGGGACGCCAGTGGCCGGACGGCTGGCGCATGGTCACCAGCTCCTCGGCCGCCGAGGGATGGAGCGCCATGGTGCGGTCGAAGTCGGCCTTCGTCGCGCCCATCCGCATGGCGACCGCCACCAGCTGGATCATTTCGGCGGCATCCGGGCCGACGACGTGGACGCCGAGGACGCGGTCGTCGGCTTCCCGGACGAGGATCTTCATCAGCGTACGCTCCTCGCGACCGGCGAGCGTCGCCCGCATCGGACGGAAGGTCGAACGGAAGATCGCATGGGCGATTCCCGCCGCGCGCAGGTCCTCCTCGCCGGCACCGACGGTGCCCACTTCGGGGGTGGTGAAGACCGCCGTCGGGATCTGCTCGTGCGACACCTCGCGCGCCAGACCGCCGAAGGTCTGGTCGGCGAAGGCATGGCCGTCGCGGATGGCGACGGGGGTCAGCGCCGGGCGGCCGGTGACGTCGCCGACGGCGTGGAGCCAGGGGAGATTGGTCGCCGCCGCCCCGGTCACCGGGATCGAGCCGTCGGCCGCGAGGCGGAGGTCGGTCGTCTCGACGCCGAGATCCTTCGTCGCCGGCCTGCGGCCGATCGCCAGCAGCACCGCGTCGGCGGCGATCACCCGGCCGGCACGCGTCTCGAGGCGGAGCGAGCCGTCGGCCTCGCGGGAGAGCGCCGCCGGCGTGTCGCCGGTGACGACGTCGAGGCCGCGGGCGACCAGCGCCGCATGGACATGGGCGCGGACCTCGCCGTCGAAGCCGCGCAGGATCTCCTCGCCGCGGTAGAGCACCGTCACCTTCGAGCCGAGGCCGGCGAGCAGCGAGGCGAATTCGAGCGCCACATAGGCGCCGCCGACCACCACCACGCGCTCGGGGCGCTGCGGCCAGTGGAAGACTTCCTCCGAGGTGGCAGCGAGTTCGGAGCCGGGGAAGCCGCCGTCGCGCACGGGGGTGCCGCCGGTGGCGATCAGGACGTGGCGGGCGGTGAAGGTGCGACCGTCGGAGAGGCGGACGCGCTGCGGTCCGTCGAGCCGGGCGCGGGCGCGCAGGATGGTCACGCCGGCGCGTTCGAGATTGGCGACATAGGCGCCCTCGAGGCGGGTGATCTCGCGGTCCTTGGCGGCGATCAGCGCCGACCAGTCGTGCGACGTCGCGCCGACCGTCCAGCCGAAGCCGCGGGCGTCGGCGAAGTCGTCGGCGTAGCGGGCGGCATAGACCATCAGCTTCTTCGGTACGCAGCCGCGGATGACGCAGGTGCCGCCGACCTCGCGGTCCTCGGCGATCGCCACGCGGGCACCGTGGGTCGCCGCGATGCGGGCGGCCCGGACGCCGCCCGACCCGGCGCCGATGACGAAGAGGTCGAGATCGAAGTCGCTTGCCTCGGCCATCGGGCCCTCCGCCGATCGGTCACACCACGGGCGGCAGGCCCGCCCGTTCACGCCTGTCGCGGCGGGAGCGGGCCCGCCGAACCATCCGAATCGCGGCGGTCTGCCGCCGCGGGAGAGACGTCAGAAGTTGACGCCCTTGGCCTTGGCGGCCTCGCGCACCTTGGCGAGCATCTCCTGGGCGATCTTCGCCTGCCAGACCTGGGCGGCGACGCCCGACATCTGGACCATCGACGCGGTCTCCTTGGAGAGCTTCTGGCCGACCGGCGAGTTGTAGAACTCGGCGATCTTCTTCAGCTCGTCCTGGGAGAAGCGGGCGGCCCAGACTTCCTGGATCTGCTTGTCGAGCTCGGGGCGCTTGGCGGCCAGCTCGAGGGCGGCGGTGTTGGTCAGCTCGTCGATCAGGTTCGACTGGGCCGGATTGGTGCGGGCGAGCACCGCCTTGGTCTGCTGGGCGACGCCGATCAGGATGTTGTCGAGACCGTCACCGACATGGCTCGCATCGATCGCCGCCTTGGCCGCGTCGAGGTGCTCCTTGGTGTAGTCGTCCGCGAAGGCCGGCTGGACGAGACCGACGAAGAGAGCGGCAGCAGCGAGGCGAGAGGCGAAGGAACGGGTCATCGGAAGGCTCCGGTTGGCTGTCTCGTGCGTCGGCGGCAGGCCGACGCGGAAAGGACTTCGTGTCAGGGCTTCAGAACGTCGATGCCGTCGGCGCGGGCCACCACGGCGGCGGTCGCCATGCCGAGGAATAGGCCGTGCTCGACGACGCCGGGAATGTCGACCAGCGCGCGCGCGAGGCTCAATGGATCGGGAATTCGGCGAAATGATGCATCGAGCAGCAGATGGCCGCCGTCGGTGACGAAATCGGTCCCGTCGGCCTTGTTGACGCGCTTGACCAGCGTGCCGGAGAGGCCGAGCCGGGCGGCCGCCTTCTCGATGGCGATCGTCGTGGCACGCAGGCCGAAGCGGTTGACCTCGATCGGCAGCGGGAAGGCGCCGAGCATGTCGACGATCTTGGTCTCGTCGGCGATCACCACCATGCGGGCCGAGGCCGCGGCGACGATCTTCTCGCGCAGATGGGCACCGCCGCCGCCCTTGATCAGCGACAGACCGGGGCCGATCTCGTCGGCGCCGTCGACCGTCAGATCGAGTTCGGGCAGTTCCTCGAGGGTGGCCAGGCGAATGCCGAGCGAGCCGGCGAGCACCCTGGTGCGCTCCGACGTCGGCACGCCGATGATGTCGAGGCCGTTCGCGACCTTCTCGCCGAGCAGCTTGGTGAACTCGTCGGCGGTCGAGCCGGTGCCGATGCCGAGCCGCATGCCGGGTTCGACGAACTCCAGGGCGGCGGCGGCGGCGCGCTTCTTCATCTCGGCGCTCATGCGCGGCGTCTCTCCTCGTGTCCGCGGGCGTGCCCACGGGTTCCTCACCGACGGGCCCGGCCCGACCCGTCGCGGTTTCCATAGCGCAGCGGCGCGCGCCTCGCCAGTGCGAAGCGCCGGCACGGGAAACCGACGCGATCGAAATCGCAGGGGTTTCGCGCCGGCGCTTCGGCCGTTAGTGTCCGCCTCCCGTTGCCGGAGACCCCGTGATGACCCGACCGCTGCTCGTCCTCGACCTCGACGGAACCCTCGTCGACACCGCCGAGGATCTGATCGCGACGCTCAACCGCATCCTCGCCGACGAAGGCGTCCGGCCGATGACGCGGGCCGATGCGGGGGCGCTTCTGGGCGCCGGCGCGCGGGCGATGATCAAGCGCGGCTTCGCCATCGCCGAGGTGCCGCTGGCCGAAGACGAGCTCGATCGGCTGTTTTCCCGCTTCATCCCGCTCTACGGCGAATCGATCGCCGTCCACTCCCGCCCCTTCCCGGGCATGGAGGCGGCGCTCGACCGATTCGTCGCCGCCGGCTGGGATCTCGCGGTGTGCACCAACAAGCTCGAGGGTCTGTCGCTGCAACTCCTCGACGCGCTCGGCCTGACGCAACGCTTCGCGGCGATCTGCGGCGGCGACACGTTCCCGGTCCGCAAGCCCGATCCGGCCCATCTCCTCGGCACGATCGAGCGGGCGGGCGGCGATCCGAAGCGGTCGGTGATGGTGGGCGATTCGGGCACCGACATCGCCACGGCGCGCGCCGCCGGCATCCCCGTCGTCGCCTTCACCTTCGGCTACACCGACAAGCCGGTCGCCGAGTATCACCCCGACGCGGTGCTCGACCGGTTCGACCAGCTGTTCGACGCGGTGGCGAAATTCGGGATCGCCTGAGGGCGATCGATCCGCAGAAGACTGCCTATCTCCGTTCGGCTTCATCCTGAGGTGCCCGGCGAAAGCCGGGCCTCGAAGGGCGAAGCCGTCGACGGGCGGTGCCTCTCGGCCCTTCGCCCTTCGAGGCTCGCTTGCGCGAGCACCTCAGGGTGAAGGACCTCTGCACGCCTCAGGCGTCCAGCGTCTCGCCACGGCCGCGGGCGATCTCGGCGCGCATCTTCGCGATGATGCCGGCGTAGTCCGGCTTGCCGAAGATCGCCGAGCCGGCGACGAAGGCGTCGACGCCGGCCGCCGCGATCTCGGCGATGTTGTCGACCTTGACGCCGCCGTCGATCTCAAGGCGGATCTCGCGGCCCGAGGCCTCGATCAGGTCGCGCACGCGCTTCGCCTTCTCCAGCACGTGCGGGATGAAGCTCTGGCCGCCGAAGCCGGGGTTGACCGACATCAGCAGGATCATGTCGACCCGGTCCATCACCCAGTCGAGCGTCGAGAGCGGCGTCGCCGGGTTGAGCACCAGACCGGCCTTGGCGCCCTTCTTCTTGATCAGGTCGAGCGAACGATCGACGTGGCCGCTCGCCTCCGGATGGAAGGTGACGATGTCGGCGCCGGCTTCCGTGAACATCTCGATCATCCGGTCGACCGGCTCGACCATCAGATGGACGTCGATCGGCGCCTTGACGATGGGCCGGATCGCCTGGAGCACCAGCGGCCCGATCGTCAGGTTGGGGACGTAGTGGTTGTCCATCACGTCGAAGTGGATCCAGTCGGCGCCGGCGGCGAGCACGTTCGTCACCTCTTCGCCGAGACGGGCGAAGTCGGCCGAGAGGATCGACGGGGCGATGACGGGGGCAAGCGCGGACATGACGGCTCCGATGGCGAGGCGGCAGGAATGAAGGCGCGACCGAAGCGCCGAAAGGGCGGTTCTGTCAACCCGGAACCCGCCCCTCCATATACTCCCCGGAGTATGTTGACAGATCGTGCGCCGTCGCCGAAGCTTCCCCAATCGGGAGGAGCCGATGCCGCATTCGCCGGAAGACAAGAAGCACGCTCTGACGCGGCTTTCCCGCATCGCCGGGCAGGTCGAGGCGCTGCGGCGCGCGATCGAGGCGGGGACCGACTGCAGTCCCCTGCTGCAACAGATCGCGGCGCTGCGCGGCGCGGTCGGCGGGCTGATGGCGGAAGTGATCGAGAGCCACCTCAAGGAGACGCTGGCGCGCACGCAAGCGCCCGTCGACGTCGCCTCCGACGCCGAACTCGACGGCGTGCTGCGCATCCTCAAGACCTATCTCAAGTAACGAACACCTTCGGGAGGACGACCATGAAGAGCCGTGCCGCCGTGGCCTGGGAGGCCAACAAGCCGCTGACCATCGAGACCATCGACATCTCGGGGCCGAAGCCCGGCGAGGTGCTGATCGAGATCATGGCGACCGGCGTCTGCCACACCGACGCCTACACGCTGTCGGGCCTCGATTCCGAGGGCAAGTTCCCGGCGATCCTCGGCCACGAGGGCGCCGGCATCGTGCGCGAGGTCGGCGCGGGCGTGACGTCCGTGAAGCCGGGCGACCACGTCATCCCGCTCTACACGCCCGAATGCCGCGGCTGCAAGACGTGCCTCTCGCAGCGTTCCAACCTCTGCACGGCGATCCGCTCGACCCAGGGCCAGGGCCTGATGCCGGACAAGACCACGCGCTTCTCCTGCGAGCCGGTCGGGCGGGCGAAGAACGAGATCTTCCACTACATGGGCTGTTCGACCTTCTCGAACTTCACCGTGCTGCCGGAGATCGCCGTCGCCAAGGTCCGCGAGGACGCCCCCTTCGACAAGATCTGCTACATCGGCTGCGGCGTGACGACCGGCATCGGCGCGGTGATCTACACCGCAAAGGTCCGGCCGGGCTCGAACGTCGTCGTCTTCGGCCTCGGCGGCATCGGCCTCAACGTGATCCAGGGCGCCCGCATGGTCGGCGCCGACAAGATCATCGGCGTCGATCTCAACCCGTCCAAGGTGGAGATGGCCAAGAAGTTCGGCATGACGCATTTCGTCAATCCGGACGAGGTCGGCCGCGACAAGGTGGTCGAGGCGATCCAGGACCTCACCGACGGCGGCGCCGACTATTCCTTCGAATGTATCGGCAACGTCCACACCATGCGGCAGGCGCTCGAGTGCTGTCACCGCGGCTGGGGCGAGAGCATCATCATCGGCGTGGCGCCGTCGGGCACCGAGATCTCGACGCGGCCGTTCCAGCTCGTCACCGGACGGGTGTGGAAGGGCTCGGCCTTCGGCGGCGCGCGCGGGCGCACCGACGTGCCGAAGATCGTCGACTGGTACATGGAGGGCAAGATCGACATCGACAGTCTGATCACCCACACCATGCCGCTCGACGAGATCAACACCGCCTTCGACCTGATGCACGAAGGCAAGTCGATCCGCTCGGTGGTGGTGTTCTGAGGAGACGAACCATGGCTCTCGAACAGATCTCCGCTGCCAAGTGCTTCGGCGGCACGCAGTTCGTCTACAAACACGCCTCCGCCGAGACGCACTGCGACATGCGCTTCTCGGTCTTCGTGCCGCCGGCGGCGGAACGGCGGCCGGTGCCGGTCGTCTGGTTCCTCTCCGGGCTCACCTGCACGGAGGAGAACTTCACGGTGAAGGCCGGCGCCCAGCGCGTCGCCGCCGAGCGCGGGCTGATGCTGATCGCACCGGACACCAGCCCCCGCGGCGAGGGCGTGCCGGACGATCCGGAAGGGTCTTACGACTTCGGCCTCGGCGCCGGGTTCTACGTCGATGCGACCGTCGAGCCCTTCGCCGAGCACTACCGCATGCGCTCGTGGCTCGAGCACGAACTGCCGGGCCTCGTCGGGCGCGAGCTGCCGGCCGACATGATGCGACAGGGCATCATGGGCCATTCGATGGGCGGCCACGGCGCGCTGACGATTGCCCTCAGGGAGCCGTCGCGCTTCGCCTCGGTCTCGGCCTTCGCGCCGATCGTCTCGCCGATGAACTGCCCCTGGGGCGAGAAGGCGCTCGAGGGCTATCTCGGCCCCAACCGGGCGCAATGGCGCAAGTACGACGCCTGCGCGCTGATCGAGGACGGGGCGCGGCTGCCGGGCCTGCTCGTCGACCAGGGCACCGCCGACGGTTTCCTCGAAGCGCAGCTGAAGCCGCACCTGCTGGAAGCGGCCTGCGAGAAGGCGAAGATGCCGCTGACCCTGCGTCGGCAGGAGGGCTACGACCACTCGTATTTCTTCATCGCCAGCTTCATCGCCGATCATCTCAGGTGGCACGCCGAGCGGTTGGGGTGAGAGACCCGACGGTCGAAGACGAGGATCCTGCCTCGCCCTCCCACGGATCTCCGGATCCGTGACAGGGAAGACGCGATTTCCGAATGATGGCGCTTGACCCGGCCCCAGGGACCGGCCCGAAGGACATGAATGTCCATCGACAGGAGGCGCAATTGACCCGGCACCCGAGATTCCGCACCGTCGGAGAGACCGCAGCTCTGCTGGGTGTCTCGATCAAGGCATTGCGGGTCTACGAACGCCATGGCCTGGTCGAACCGGATCGGAGCCCAGCGGGATACCGCGTCTACGGTCCGGTTCAGATGCGCCGCCTGCATCAGGTCCTGGCTCTGAAGTCGCTCGGGCTCACGCTCGCCCGGATCGGGGTGCTGATCGAGAGCCTCGGCGACGATCTCGAACCCATCCTCGAGGCCCAGGAGAAAGACCTTCGGTTGCGGATCGCCACGTTGCAGGCCGCAGCGGCCGCCATTGCCGCAGCCAGAAGGCGCCTCGAGGCGGGCGAGAACCTGTCGGTGGACGATCTCGTAACGCTCACGAAGGAGATCGTCATGACCGAAGGAAGACCCGACTGGCGTGAAAACCTGACGCCGCTCTTTGCCAAGCACTTCACCGAAGCCGAGCGCCTCGCAATGGCCGCCCCCAGGCCGAGCGGCGGCGACCGGAATGCGGACGCGGAAGAACGCGAGCAGCTGTTGGCGGAGGCCCGTGCTCTGCTCGGCCGCGCTCCTGGTTCGCCGGATGCCCTGGATCTGGCTCGGCGGTGGCGTGACCGCGCCTCGACCTTCGCGGGCGGCGATCCGGACCGTCTCGCCAAGCTGCGCGCGGTGTTCGACGAGGCGCTCGACGATCCCGAAGTCTCTCGGACGCTGCCGTGGCGCGACGAACTGGCGTTCATCCGGGAAGCGACGAAGATCATGGAAGAGAACGAGCGCTGATCCGCTGGAGCCTCGAGACCGAAGGCGCCGCCGCAAACGGCGGCGTCTGCTCCCGCCGTCGTCGGCACCGAGGAATTTTTCGAAGCCTTCGGGAATAAACCCTGCCCAGCACACGTCTTACCTCTGTCGACCCAAACCCGACGAGGAGACACCCGATGAAGAACGCCCCCCTGCGCACCCTGATCGTCGCCGCCGCGCTTCTGGCCGGTACCGCCTTCGCCTTCGCCGCCGATCCGGCGATGGTCGGGACCACCGAGAAGGGCAAGGTGCTGACCGACGCCAAGGGCATGTCGCTCTACACCTTCGCCAAGGACGCCGGCGGCAAGTCGATGTGCAACGGCCCCTGCGCCACCAACTGGCCGCCGCTCGCGGCGAACGCCGATGCCAAGGCGATGGGCGACTGGACCGTCGTCACCCGCGACGACGGCGCCAAGCAGTGGGCCTACAAGGGCAAGCCGCTCTATGCCTGGACGAAGGACACCAAGCCCGGCGACACGACCGGCGACGGCTTCCTCAACGGCGCCTGGAGCCTGGCGCGTCCCTGAGGCATGATGGCGGGCGCCGAGACGGGGGAGGACGAGAAGCGATGGCGAGCGACGATGCCGCACGCGTGCTCGAGCCCCTGATCCCGGCGCTGCGCCGCCATGCCCGAGCGCTGACCGGCGATGCCGACCGCGCCGACGATCTGGTGCAGGACACGCTGGAGCGTGCCCTCGCCCGCTGGTGGATGCGGCGTTCCGCCGACGATCCCCGACCGTGGCTCTTCGCCATCCTGCGCAATCTCCATCTCGACGAGATCCGCCGCGGACGCCGACGCGGGGTCGCGGTCGCAATCGACGAGACCAACGAACCCGCCCTTCCCCCCGATCAGGAGACCGGCCTCGGTGCGCGCGACGCGCTCGCCGCGCTCGATCTGCTGCCGGAAGAGCAGAAGACGCTGCTGCTCCTCGTCGGCGTCGAGGACCTGAGCTACGAAGAGGCGGCGAAGGTGATGGGCATTCCGATCGGCACCGTGATGTCGCGGCTGGCGCGCGGGCGCCAGAGGCTCCGGGGCCTGATCGAGACCGGACGGACGACGCTTCTCAGGAGAGTGAAATGACCGATCTCCGGTCTCCCATCGGCGAAGACGATCTCGTGGCGGCGGTCGACGGCCGCCTCGCCCCCGATCGCGCCGCTCTCCTCGCCGCCCGGATGGGCGAAGATCCGGCACTCGCCGACCGCATCGCCGCCGAGACGCGCGACCGCGCGGCACTTCGCGAACAGCTCGCCCCGATCGCCGACGAGCCGATCCCCAGCCGCCTGCGCATCGCCAACATCCGCGAGGCGAACCGTCGGCGCAGCCTGTCGCGGATGCGGGCGATCGCCGCGGCGCTGGTGGTCTTCGTCGCCGGCGCGGTCGTCGGCGGACTGTCGATGCGGGCATTCGCGCCCTCCCCTGCCGCCCCCGTCGCACCGGTGCCGATGATCGTCGCCGAGGAGGCGAGCGCCGCGCATCGGCTGTTTGTGGCGGAGGTGGTGCATCCGGTCGAGGTGCGGGCGAGCGAAGAGAAGCATCTCCTCGGCTGGCTCTCCAAACGGCTCGGCCGGCCGATCGTCGCGCCCGATCTCGGCCGTTTCGGCTGGAAGCTGATCGGCGGGCGCCTGTTGCCCGCGGGCGAGACCGCCGCGGCGCAGCTGATGTACGAGGATGCGGCCGGCGGACGGCTGACGCTGTGGGTGCAGGCGACGCCGGGCGGCGATACCACAGCCTTCCGGTTCCGCTCCGAGGGGGCGACCTCGACCTTCGCCTGGATCGATCGCGGCTGGGGCTTCGCGGTGACGGCGACGACCGATCGCGACCGTCTCCTGCCGATCGCCGAAGCGATCTTCCGCGGCCTCGACGGGGAAGCGCCGCGGGCGGGGTGAGGCCGCATGGGAAAGCCCGCCGGGAGGGGATCCCGACGGGCTTCGAGCAGAGGCCCTTCATCCTGAGGTGCGAGCGAAGCGAGCCTCGAAGGGCGAAGGGCCGAGTGGCACCGCCCGTCGAGGCTTCGCCCTTCGAGGCCCGGCGTTGCCGGGCACCTCAGGGTGAAGCCGAACAGGGAAGTCCCGAAAACCCCACCTCAGCCGAGGTTCGGCTCCTCGAGGAAGTCGTTCCCACCTCATGTCGGCTGTTGCCGACATGAGCACCAAGAAGCAAGGGGAACGACGATCCCCGGCCTCAGCCCAGATTGAGCTCCTTGAAGAAGTCGTTGCCCTTGTCGTCGACGACGATGAAGGCGGGGAAGTTCTCGACTTCGATCTTCCAGATCGCTTCCATGCCGAGTTCCGGGTACTCGAGCACCTCGACGTGCTTGATGCAGTCCTGCGCCAGACGTGCCGCCGGGCCTCCGATCGAGCCGAGGTAGAAGCCGCCGTGCGTCTTGCACGCGGTCGTCACCGCGGCCGAGCGATTACCCTTGGCGAGCATCACCATCGAGCCGCCGAAGGACTGGAACTGGTCGACGTAACTGTCCATGCGGCCGGCCGTGGTCGGGCCGAAGGAACCCGAGGCCATGCCCTCCGGCGTCTTGGCGGGACCGGCGTAATAGACCGGGTGGTTCTTGAAGTAGTCCGGCATCGGCTGCTGGCTCTCGAGCCGCTCGCGGATCTTGGCGTGCGCGAGGTCGCGGGCGACGATCATCGGGCCGGAGAGCGACAGGCGCGTCTTGGTCGGGTACTTCGACAGCGTCGCCAGGATCTCGGCCATCGGCAGGTTGAGGTCGATCTGCACCACGTCGCCCGACAGTTCGCTCTCGTCGAACTCGGGCATGAACTTCGCCGGATCGTGCTCGAGCTGCTCGATCCAGACGCCGTCCTTGGTGATCTTGCCGAGGCACTGGCGGTCGGCCGAGCAGGAGACGCCGATGCCGATCGGCAGCGAGGCGCCGTGGCGCGGCAGGCGGATGACGCGGACGTCGTGGCAGAAGTACTTGCCGCCGAACTGGGCGCCGACGCCGAGCGACTGGGTCAGCTTGTGGACCTCTTCCTCGAGCTCGAGGTCGCGGAAGGCGTGGCCGAGTTCGGTGCCCTTGGTCGGCAGGTCGTCGAGATAGCGGGCGGAGGCGAGCTTCACCGTCTTGAGGTTCTGCTCGGCCGAGGTGCCGCCGACGACGATGGCGAGGTGATAGGGCGGGCAGGCGGCGGTGCCGAGGCCGAGGATCTGCTTCTTCAGCACCTCCATCAGGCGATCATGGGTCAGAAGCGAGGGCGTGCCCTGGACCAGATAGGTCTTGTTGGCCGAGCCGCCGCCCTTGGCCATGAAGAGGAACTTGTAGGCGTCCTCGCCCTCTTCGTAGATGTCGATCTGCGCCGGCAGATTGTTCTTGGTGTTCTTCTCTTCGAACATGGTGATCGGCGCGAGCTGCGAGTAGCGCAGGTTGCGCTTGAGGTAGGCGTCGCGCACGCCCTCCGACAGCGCCGCCTCGTCGCCGCCCTTGGTGTAGACCCGGCGGCCCTTCTTTCCCATGACGATGGCGGTGCCGGTGTCCTGACACATCGGCAGCACGCCGCCGGCCGAGATGCAGGCGTTCTTGAGGAGATCGAGCGCCACGAACTTGTCGTTCGACGTCGCTTCCGGGTCCTTCAGGATCTTGGCGAGCTGTTCGAGATGACCGGGGCGCAGATAGTGCGAGATCTCGCCCAGCGCGGTCTCGGCGAGCAGCTTCAGCGCCGCCGGATCGACCACCAGCATGTCCTCGCCCTGGAAGGTCTCGACCTTCACGAAGTCCGAGGTGAGCTTGCGCCACGGCGTCTTGTCGGGGCCGTGCGGGAACATCTCGGAATACTGGAAAGCCGGGGTCTCGGTGGTCATCGTCGAAGGTCTCCCGTGGGATCTGGGATCTCGGGCGCGACGGCCGGCCCGGGACGGGCCTGCGACCGGCGGTCGCGCCCGGCGGAGGTTCTAGAACGGTTCCGGGACGCCGCCAAGGCAGCGATTGGTCGGACGCCGAACGATGACGTGATCGAAGGAGCCCGCGCTCAAGCGGCGCGGCGCGCGGCGTCCGCGGCGACGAAGGCGTCGACGGTGCGGTCGTAGTCGGGATGGAGGGTTCCCGCCCAGCGGTCCCAGAACGTGAAGGTGTGGGCGAAGTTGTAATTGTAGCGGCTGTGGTGGATGTCGTGGAAGACCGTGCCGGCGAGCGGCCACGGCGACCGCGCCAGAGGCGAGGCGAAATGCTCGTGGCCGCAATGGCCGACCATACCGCCGATCTGGTCGTAGAGCTTGTGCAGCACCAGCGCCTGCCACGGGAAGGGCAGCACGAAGGGCAGGATCGCGAAATAGACTTGGCAGATGGTGGAATCGAGGATGCTGTCGTGCTGGTTCGACCACGGAGTGGGCGCGAAGCTCTCGTGATGGAGCGCGTGGATCCACGCCCACGACTTCAGGTGCATCAACCGGTGGCCCCAATAGAACCAGGTGTCGTAGAGCACGATGCCGAGCCCGGTGAAGAGTGCCACCGACCACCACGAGGCCGCGACCGGCGTCATGGTCCAGCCGCGCGCCTGAGCGAACAACCCGAGCGCGAACCAGAACGACAGGGTCAGGATCGACTGCGGCGCGGTGCGCAGTTCCCGCCACTTGTCGGGGTTGGTGCGGTTCTGGATGCGGCGTTCGGGATGGCGGGCGTTGAGCCGCTCCAGAACGAAGCCGGTCACCACGAAGGTGACGGTCACGCCGAGGATCACGGTGCCCCACAATACGAGAAATCCGGCGAGCGCCGACAGGAATCCCGTCGCTCCGATCAATGCCGCGAACTGTTCCATGCCGCTCTCCCCCGCCGCGACGCCACCCGCTCCGGGCGCTCGCCGGCGCGCATCATGGTTGCTGACGTCCTCGGGCGGAAGCTCGTTTTCGCGACGCACCCGCTCCGAGGCCGGCGTTCAGAGCCGGACCTCACCCGCCGCGATCTTCTTCTCCCACGTGTCGAGGAAGGCTTCCGCCGACAGGGCCCGGAAGTCCGGCACGGCGCGGCGCAGCACCGCGTGCGGCCAGTTCCACCACGCCAGCCGCTCGAGCCGTTCCGCGGTCTCCTCGGAGAAGCGGCGGCGGATCGGCTTCGCCGGGTTGCCGGCGACGATCGTATAGGGCGCGACGTCCTTCGTCACGACGGCGCCGGCACCGACGATGGCGCCGTTGCAGATGGTGCGGCCCGGAAGGACGATCGCCGCGCGGCCGATCCAGGCGTCGTGGCCGATCGTCACCCGCTCGGCGCGGCGGCGGTCGAACTCCTCCACCTCGTCGGCGACGTCCTCGAAATACTGCCACGAGCGATAGGTGAAATGCGCCTGCGCCGCCCGTTCCCACGGGTGGTTCGCCGGATTGATGCCGACCAGCGCGCCGATCGAGACGAACTTGCCGATGGTCGCATAGACGATCTCGCAGTCGTTCACCGCGTAGGAATAGTCGCCGAAATCCGTCTCGATGATCGTCGTGCGGGCGCCGATCTTGACGAATTTGCCGAAGCGGCTGTCGCGGGTGACCGCGGTCTCGTGGACGAGCGGCTTCGCCCCCAGTCGCTTCCTGCGGACATGCGACGGCAGTCCCTCGTCGCCGTGCGCCCGATCTGCGGGGGCACGGTCGGAGGGCGCGGGCGAGCTCGAGGGGCTCGAGGGCGGAACGGGCGTTCGGGTCATGACGGAGGAATTTCTTGCAGACTTGACGGAATTACGCAACTCGTCGCGTCAAAAGGCCTTCGTGAATCCACGATATCGACGAAATGCCGAGCGAATACCATCGCGCGACTGCTTTTTCGCGGTTGCGAAGAGCGTGGCGCGAGGGCATGTGAAGGGCGATGCGACACATCACCTCGAGGGGCGCGGTGTCGCGCCGGGTCAGGTCAGGGAGACGACGATGAAGAACGAGAGCCTCTATTCGTTCCTCGAGAAGTGGGCGGGCAGGGACAGCCTCCGGCAGGACATCGCGGCCACCGTCCATGCGCTGGCCGACGCCGGTCGCGACATCGCCGCGCTGGTCTCCGACGGCCCGCTCGCCGGCGAACTCGCCGCCGCGATGACCGAGAACGTCCAGGGCGAGGTGCAGAAGTTCCTCGATGTCCATTCCAACGACCTGCTGATCGAGGCCTGCCGCCGCGCGCCGGTCGCGGCGATCGCCTCCGAGGAACTCGATCATCCGACCCCGATCCACCACGACGGCACGCTGCTCGCCGCGGTCGACCCGCTCGACGGCTCGTCGAACATCGACACCAACGTGTCGATCGGCACGATCTTCTCGGTGCTGCGCGCGCCCGACCACGTCGACCCGCACACCCACGACGCCTTCCTGCAGAAGGGCCGCGACCAGCTCGCCGCCGGCTACATCCTCTACGGGCCGCAGACGACGCTCGTCATGACGCTCGGCTCGGGCACGCAGATGTTCACCCTCGACCGCCGTCGCGGCACCTTCATCTGCACCAACCGGGCGATGAGCATCCCGCCGAAGACCAAGGAATTCGCCATCAACTCGTCGAACCGTCGCCACTGGAACGAGCCGACGCAGCGCTACATCGACGAATGCGTCCACGGCGCCGAGGGCGCCCGCGGCGAGGACACCAACATGCGCTGGGTCGGCAGCCTCGTCGCCGACGGCCACCGCATCCTGGTGCGCGGCGGCGTCTATCTCTACCCGGCCGACAAGCGCAAGGGCTACGACGAGGGTCGGCTGCGGCTGATCTACGAGTCGAACCCGATCGGCTGGGTGGTCGAGCAGGCCGGCGGCGCGGTCTCGACCGGCAACGAGAACCTGCTCGACCTCGAGCCGCGCATCCTGCATCAGCGCATCCCGCTGATCTTCGGCAGCCGCGAGGAAGTCGAGCGCATCGAGAGCCATCACCTCGTCGACGAGGACGAGATCGAAGCCGCCGCCGAGTGAGGCGACGGGGACGGCGTCCCGATCTTTCGAAGCGCCCGCGGATCGCACGGTCTGCGGGCGTCTTCGTTTCGCAGCCTGTGCGTGGGCCGAAGGGCAAGGACCCCGACCTCGCCGCGATCCACCGCCTCGCGCGGGCAGCTCCGACTCGGTGCATCGCCCTGGGCGCCCTCCCCCGCCGGGCGCGACACGATACCCGAAATACATGCATGGTGCACGCATTTTGCGTAGAACCGCGTAGGCTCGGCAGGCGCACGGCGGTCTCGTGCAATCCCGGAGGGCCAGCCATGACGTGGCGGACGGACGAGACTTGTCGAGTCGAATGCGACCGTGGCGATCCGGCCGCGAATGGCATCGAGGCACCGCGCCGCTCGGCGGTCGCTCCGGCGAAACCTCCGCGACGGGCTTCCAATCGATCGCGACCGGCGATCGTGCGCTCTTCGAGCCCCTTCGGGCGGCGAAAGTCGCTTCTACTGAACATGACGGTTCTGCTTCGACCGACACCAGACTTGCAACTTGTGCCGTTTCTGCAAGATCATTCATTGCAATCCGGAGATGCCTTCGAGCGGTCGGGGACCGCGGCGATCTTTCCAACTTCGGAGGTTGACTTTCGTCGCAGGGTCTGGCGGTTGACCAGCACGTGGAGCGGCGGAAATCCGCCGCTCGTCCGCGATGGTCGGAAAGACCCGCCCGCGGGCACGAGTGCAGCGCGAACCCGTCGCGATCCCGATCAACGGGACGGCGGGGACCGGGAGACGACGAGATGAACAAGCCCGTGACCGACGCCCTGACCTGGAAGGTTTCCGCCGCTGTCCGCGCCCTTGCGATGGACGCGGTCGAACAGGCCAAGTCCGGCCATCCCGGCGCCCCGATGGGCATGGCCGAGATCGCCAGCGTGCTGTGGCGCGAGCATCTGCGCGTCGACCCGAAGAAGCCGACCTGGCCGAACCGCGACCGCTTCGTGCTGTCGAACGGCCACGGCTCGATGCTGAACTATGCGCTCTTGCACCTGACCGGCTTCGACGTCTCGATCGACGACATCAAGAACTTCCGCCAGCTCCATTCCAAGACCCCGGGTCATCCGGAATACGGCTACACGCCGGGCATCGAGACCACCACCGGTCCGCTCGGCCAGGGCATCGCCAACGGCGTCGGCATGGCCATCGCCGAGCGCACGCTCGCCGCCCAGTTCAACCGTCCGGGCCACACGATCGTCGATCACCGCACCTGGGTCTTCGTCGGCGACGGCTGCCTGATGGAGGGCGTTTCCCACGAAGTCTCCTCGCTCGCCGGCACCATCGGCCTCGGCAAGCTCAACGTGGTGTGGGACGACAACGGCATCTCGATCGACGGCAAGGTCGCCGAGTGGTTCGGCGAGGACGTCTGCGCCCGCTACGAAGCCTACGGCTGGCACGTCGTGCGCAACGTCGACGGCCATGACCCGGTCGCTCTCGACGCCGCCATGAAGGCCGCGATCGCCGAAACGTCGAAGCCCACCCTGATCCAGGCGAAGACCGTCATCGGCAAGGGCGCGCCCAAGAAGCAGGGCACCGAGGGCTGCCACGGCGCGCCGCTCGGCGCCGAAGAGATCGCCGGCGTCCGCGCCGCGATGAACTGGCCCTACGCGCCCTTCGAGATCCCGGACGACGTCTACGCCGAGTGGGATCGCACCACCCGCGGCGCCGAACTCTCGGGCAACTGGGAAGCGCTCTTCGCCGGCTATGCGAAGACCCATCCCGACCTCGCCGCCGAGTTCACCCGCCGCGTGAACCACCAGCTCCCGGCCGACTTCGACACCTTCGCCAAGGCCGCGCTCGCCGCGGTCGACGCCGAGGCGGCGACGATCGCTTCCCGCAAGGCCAGCCAGAACGCGCTCGGCGTGCTCGGTCCGAAGCTGCCGGAATTCATGGGCGGTTCGGCCGACCTGACGCACTCCAACCTGACGAACTACAAGGGCCAGACCGCGATCACCCGCGATCCGGCCGGCAACGCCGTGCTCTACGGCGTGCGCGAGTTCGGCATGACGGCGATCGCCAACGGCATGGCGCTGCACGGCGGCTTCATTCCCTACGTAGCGACCTTCCTCGTCTTCTCCGACTACGCCCGCAACGCGGTGCGCATGTCGGCGCTGATGAAGCAGAAGGTGGTGCACGTCTACACCCACGACAGTATCGGTCTCGGTGAAGACGGCCCGACCCATCAGCCGGTCGAGCACGCCGAGGCGCTGCGCGTCATCCCCAATCTCGACGTCTGGCGTCCCTGCGACGCGGTCGAGACGATGGCGGCGTGGCTGTCGTCGGTGTCGCGCACCGACGGCCCGTCGGCGCTGCTGCTGACCCGTCAGAACCTGCCGCATCAGCCGCGTGATGCCGTCCAGCTCGCCGACGTCGCCAAGGGCGGCTACGTGCTGGTCGAGCCGAAGACAGCGGCGAAGGCGGTGATCGTGGCGACCGGCTCGGAAGTGCAGCTCGCCGTCGCCGCCCAGAAGCAGCTCGAGGCCGAGGGCCTTCCGGTCCGCGTCGTCTCGATGCCCTGCGTCGAGGCCTTCGAGCGTCGCCCGGCCGACGAACAGGCCGCCGTGCTCGGCCGTCTGCCGACCGTCGTGGTCGAGGCCGGCGTCACCCGCGGCTGGTGGAAGCTCGCCGGCCGCGACGGCGCCGTCATCGGCATCGATCGCTTCGGCGAGAGCGCGCCGGAGAAGGTTCTGTGGCCGCTCTTCGGCTTCACTGTCGACAACGTTACCGCGACGGTGCGCCGCATCGTCGGGTAATTCGAAGAAATTCGCCGCAGTGGAGGCAACTTCTTGCACTGCGGCGAAGTTTCTCCGTCGTTTCACGGACGGGGAAGTTCGCGATGGTCGAACGTTCCACTTGAATGCAGGCGTCCGGGGTTCTAACTCGGACGTAGTCGAGCGGGGCCGCGTTCGGCTTCGCACTCGAACAGAATGAGGAGACCCCGATGCCGCTCGTTTCCATGCGCCAGTTGCTCGACCATGCCGCCGAGAACGGCTACGGCCTGCCGGCCTTCAACGTCAACAACCTCGAGCAGGTTCGTGCCGTCATGGAGGCCGCCCGCGAGACCCGGAGCCCGGTCATTCTCCAGGGCTCGGCCGGCGCGCGCAAATATGCCGGCGAGCAGTTCCTGCGCCACCTGATCCAGGCCGCCGTCGAGGCCTATCCCGAGATCCCGGTCGTCATGCATCAGGATCACGGCGCCTCCCCGGCGATCTGCCAGGCGGCGATTCGTTCGGGCTTCACCTCGGTGATGATGGACGGTTCGCTGCAGGCCGACGGCAAGACCGTCGCCACCTACGAGTACAACGTCGAGACCACCCGCACGGTGGTCGACTTCGCCCACTCGATCGGCGTGTCGGTCGAAGGCGAGCTCGGCGTTCTGGGTTCGCTCGAGACGATGAAGGGCGACAAGGAGGACGGGCACGGCGCCGAGGGTACCATGACCCGCGAGCAGCTCCTGACCGATCCCGATCAGGCCGCCGACTTCGTCAAGCGGACCCAGGTGGACGCTCTGGCGATCGCCATCGGCACGTCGCACGGCGCCTACAAGTTCTCCAAGAAGCCGACCGGCGACATCCTCGCCATCGACCGCATCAAGGAGATCAACGCCCGCATCCCCAACACCCATCTGGTGATGCACGGTTCGTCCTCGGTTCCCCAGGAACTGCTCGAGGAGATCCGCAAGTACGGCGGCGACATGAAGGAGACCTACGGCGTCCCGGTCGAGGAGATCGTCGAGGGCATCAAGTACGGCGTGCGCAAGGTCAACATCGACACCGACCTGCGTCTGGCCATGACCGCCGCCGTGCGGCGTGTCTTCGCCACCAAGCCGGGCGAGTTCGACCCGCGCAAGTACAACGCCGAAGCCCAGAAGGCCGCCTCGGCGGTCTGCAAGGCCCGCTACGAGGCCTTCGGCGCCGCCGGTCAGGCCGACAAGATCAAGCCGGCCCCACTCGAGGACATCGCCGCCGCCTATGCGTCGGGCAAGCTGGCGCAGATCGTCAAGTGATCGGGCCGGCGCCCCGCGACCGGGGCGCCGCCTGAACGACATTCGCCGCCGGGCAGGCCCGGCGCGACCTTCGAGGAGACGGGCGTGGGATCAACCCGCGCCGCCCGGGAGAGGCGCCGCCGCGGAGCGATCCGCGGCGGCGTTGTTCTTCGGCGGATCGTCGGAAGAGCGCACGGCACGAACGAAGGGCGGCGTCACGCGACCGAGCGGCGGCGGCGGCCCAACTGTTCGAGCGTGGTGCGGGCATTCTCGCGGTCGAGGTTGCGATAGGCCTCGCGCTCCCACTTCACCTGCGTCGCGGAGAAGCGGAGCTTGCGGCGGCGCAGTTCGATCAGTCGTTCGAAGGCGGCTTCGGCGATGGCGAGGCCGCCGGCCAACAGCGCGATGCCGTCGACGTCGGAGCGCACCAGGACGCGCAGGACGCCGCTCTCGTCGATGTCGGCCATGGTGCCGAGGAAGCGGGCGAGATCGGCATGGCGATCGGCGTCGGCGAGTTCGACCACCACCGCATCGACGGAGCGGGTGCCGCGCCGGACGTTTTCGACCAGCACGGCGACGCCGAGGTCCTCGTCCCTGGGCTTCGCGGCGACAGCCTCTTCGACGGGTGCCGGCACGTCGCCGACGGTGTGGACCGGGTGGAGGTCGCCGCGCGCCGACAGGCCGCGGCTGCGCGGCCGCACCTCGCCGACGGCGCGTTCCATCATCCGGCGCAGGACGCGCAGGAGCGCCTCGCGCAGGTCGTCGCGGGCGAGCAGCGTGTCGCGCAGGACCGGATCGCTCTCGGAGCGCAGATGCAACGCATGAATGTCGTCGTCGGAGAATTCGGCGCCGCGATTGGCACCGAGCCGGCGCAGCACCTCGCCGTCGCCGAGACGCACCAGCACGCGGGAGAGCTGTCGCGACACCACCCGGCGCACCGCGATGGCGGCACGATGGTCGTTGCCGCAGCGGGTGGCGAGGTCGATCAGATCGTCGTCGAAGAAGCCGACGGCGCGCACCAGCACCGGCTCGGCCACCGCGATGTCGTCGACGGCGAGCCGCATCAGAAGGTCGTGGGGGAAGTGTTCGAGATCGGCGGCGATCTGCGACAGGCGCTCGCGATCGGCCTGCGGCACGTGTTCGATCAGGTCACGCACGATGTCGAAGAAGATGTCGCGTTCGCGCGTGGCATGTCCGACGTCGCCCAGCACCAGACCGGTCAGGAGCGTCAACAGACGCCCCCGCGCGGCCGAACTGCGATCACGCGCGATGTCGAAGAGCCGGTCGGCTTCGATGTCCATGTCGTCGTCCGCCCCCGACGCGGTGGCGCCGCGTTCAAACTCTGTCGTCGCGTCATAGTCGGCGCGGAGCCTTAAGAGACCGTTCGTGAAATCGGAACGATCCGCCGGATCGGCCAGAAAGATATCGAATCTGGACGGTTTCGTCACCGTCGTCGGCACCGCGCCGTTGCAGGGGCGACACAGACGCCCCTAAACTCGCCCGCCTCCGTCGGAACACGCATCCCCAGACCAGTCTGCGGCTTGCCCCGTACCGTCCGGTTCGGCCAATATGAAATCGAACGGGGCGGGCAGCCTCCCCGATTGTTTTTCATTCGGCATACACGAGGGCGGCATGAGCAGGTCTATGCTTGTGGCGGCGGCTGTTGCGATCGGGACCCTGTCCCTGTCCATCCCGGCCGGCGCTGAATTCAATCCGGCGGTCCAGACGCGTTACGACGCGCTCGGCAACATCGTCGAAGGTCCGGGTGCGACGAACTATTCCTCCGCCGCTCCCAACTTCACGCCCATTCCGCGCGAGGTCGTCTCGTTCGACGGCCGCTACTCGGCCGGCACCATCGTGGTGAAGACGGCCGAGCGTCGTCTCTACCTCGTCCTCGGCGACGGCAAGGCGCTGAAGTACGGCATCGGCGTCGGCCGTCCGGGCTTCGCCTGGGGCGGCGAGCACTCCGTCACCCGCAAGGCCGAGTGGCCGGGTTGGACCCCGCCTCCGGAAATGCGTCGCCGCCAGCCGCACCTGCCCGCCTACATGGCCGGTGGCCCGGAGAACCCGCTCGGCGCCCGCGCCATGTACATCGGCTCGACCTACTACCGCATCCATGGCTCGAACGAGCCGTGGACCATCGGTCAGGCCGTGTCCTCGGGCTGCTTCCGCATGACCAACGACGACGTCACCGACCTCTACGAGCGCGTCAAGGTCGGCGCCCGCGTGGTCGTGATCAACTGATCGAGCGACCCGTCGCGACATTCGAGAAGCCGGCGAGCGATCGCCGGCTTCTTTCGTTTCGGGGACCCGTTTCGACGCAACCTCGGCGGTCGCGCCGGCCTCAGCGGTCGCGCGAGAGACCGGCTTCCTCGATCTCGGCGAGATAGTTCGCCCACAATGCCTCGCCGTCGCGGCCGAACTCGGCGAGATGGGCCCAGGTGTAGATGCCGGAGGAGTGAAGGTCGTCGAAGGCCAGGCGGACGGCATAGTTGCCGACCTCCTCGATGCCGATGATCTCGACCTTGCGCTTGCCGGTGACGAGCTTGCGCTCGGCCGGGGAATGGCCCTGGACCTCGGCCGAAGGGCTCATGACGCGGAGCATCTCGGCGGAGAGTTCGTGGCGGCGGCCGTCCTCGAAGGCGACGATCAGGGTGCGGCGATCCTTGGTGAGGCGCAGTTCGGTCGGCCAGTCGGCTTCGCTCATCGCTCGGTTTCTCCCATTCGATGTCCCTTGCCCAATAGAACGTCCACCGGTCTGCGGCAAGCCGCGGGTTGACGACGGCGCCGCGCGCCATATGGTCCGTCTGCGGGGAGACATTCGAGGAAAACGCATGAACGTGATCGATCAGACGGCAACCGGGCGCGAGACGCTGGTGGACCCGTTCGGGAGGACGATCCGCTATCTGCGCGTTTCCGTCACCGACCGCTGCGACTTCCGCTGCCACTATTGCATGTCGGAAGACATGACCTTCCTGCCCAAGCGCGACGTCCTCAGTCTCGAGGAACTGTCGCGGCTGTGCCGGATCTTCATCGGCCTCGGCACCCGCAAGATCCGCCTGACCGGCGGCGAACCGCTGGTGCGCAAGGGCATCGTCAACCTGATCGCCGACGTCGGCCGGCACCTCTCGACCGGCGAACTCGACGAGCTGACGCTGACCACCAACGGCTCGCAGCTCGCCGCCAAGGCGCGCGAACTGGTCGACCACGGCATCCGCCGCATCAACGTCTCGCTCGACACGCTCGACCCGGACAAGTTCCGCGCCATCACCCGCTGGGGCGAGATCGGGCCGGTGCTCGCCGGCATCGACGCGGCGCTCGAGGCGGGGCTGAAGATCAAGATCAACACCGTCGCGGTGAAGGACTTCAACGAGGACGAATACGAACGCCTCGTCGCCTTCGCCCACGAGCGAGGCATGGAGATGACGCTGATCGAGACCATGCCGCTCGGCGAGATCGGCGGCGAGCGGGCCGATCAGTATCTGCCGCTGTCGGCGGTGCGCGAGCGGCTCGAGCGGCGCTGGACGCTGACCGACGTCGACCGGACGACCGGCGGACCGGCGCGTTACGTGCGGGTCGAGGAGACCGGCGGCCTCGTCGGCTTCATCACGCCGATGACGCACAATTTCTGTGAGAGCTGCAACCGCGTCCGTCTGACCTGCACCGGCACGCTCTACATGTGCCTCGGCCAGGACGACAGCGTCGACCTGCGCTCGGTGCTGCGCGCCTCGCCGGACGACGACGCGCCGCTGATCGAGGCGGTGCGCGGCGCGGTCGCCCGCAAGCCGAAGGGCCACGACTTCGTCATCGACCGGGCGATCGGCGATTCCGTGCTGCGCCGGCACATGAACACGACCGGCGGCTGAGGCGCCGGGCCGCGGCACGGGCCCCGAGGACCACCTTCGTTCGTGAACGAACCCTCGGGTTCGCCTGGCGCACATCACGCCGCGCGGCATGCAGGGCGGATTCCCTCGTGCGGTGTGGCAGGCCACCGTGCGAAAGGCTATCAGCAGTCTTCCGCAGCCCGCGAGCCCCCCGCCGAGGCCCCATGCCCCATCCGCGCGACAATCGTCGCGGCATCGTTTCCATGGCGATCGCCATGTCGGCCTTCAACCTGTCCGACGCGCTGACCAAGATCGCGACGCAGATGCTGCCGCTCGGCGAGACGATCTTCGTGCGCGGGCTCTTCGCCACCGTGGCGGTGGCGCTCTTCGTGCTGCGCGACGGATCTTGGCGGCGGGTGCGGGACCTCCTCGACGCGCGGATGGCGCTGCGTCTCGTCGGCGAGCTCGGGGCGACGCTGTTCTATCTGATGGCGCTGGTCCACGTGGCTCTGCCCAACGTCTCTGCGGTGTTCCAGGCGACGCCGCTCGCCATGACGATCGGCGCGGCGGTGTTCCTCGGCGAGACGGTCGGGCCGCGGCGCTGGATCGCCATCGCCATCGGCTTCCTCGGCGTGACGATCATCGTGCGCCCCGGCCTCGCCGGCTTCGAGCCGAACTCGATCTGGGTCCTCGTCTCGGTCGCCTTCGTGGTGGTGCGCGACATCTCCACCGCGCGGCTCGGCACCAGCCTGCCGACCTCGCTGGTGACACTGACGACGGCGGTCGCGGTGTCGCTGCTCGGCCTGACGCTGATGCCGTTCGAGAGCGCCGTCTCCACCGTCACCGTCTGGTCCTGGCCGACGCCGGGACAGCTGCTGCTGCTCGCCGTCACCGCGGGGGCGCTGATCACCGGCTATTCCATGCTGATTCGGGCGACCCAGCTCTCCGAGACCTCGGCGATCGCGCCCTATCGCTACACGCTTCTGGTCTGGGCGATGATCTGGGGCCTGCTGCTCTTCGGCGACTTCCCCGACCCGGCGACGCTGGTGGGCGGCGCGATCGTGGTGGGGACGGGGCTCTACTCCTTCGCCCAGGAGAGGCGTGCGCGCGGAACGGCGTGACGGTCTCCGCCGGTCGATGCCGCATTGCGGCAAAAAGCGGAGCCGCGCCGCCTTGACGAAGGCGCACCGGCACCCGACATGAGAGCGATCCCGCCGGAGACCGAAATGCCCGAGACGACCGTCGCCCGCTCGACCGTGAGCTACTTTCTCTGGGCCTTCGCCGTCACCGCCTTCGGTCTGGCGTTGGGCGCGTGGCTCGGGTGGCGCACCACCGGCACGCTCTCGGGTGCGGCGACGCTGTTCTTCATCTGCGCGGTGCTGGCGGTCCTCGAGATCTCGCTCTCCTTCGACAACGCCATCGTCAACGCCAACAAGCTGAAGTCCATGACGCCGGTCTGGCGCCGACGCTTCCTCACCTGGGGCATCGTCATCGCCGTCTTCGGCATGCGGATCGTCTTCCCACTCGCCATCGTGGCCGCCGCCGCCCACATCGGGCCGCTCGAGGCCCTGCGGCTGGCCGCCGCGCGGCCGGAGGAATACGCCCGCATCATGACCGACGCCCATCTGCCGATCGCGGCCTTCGGCGGCACGTTCCTGATGATGGTCGGGCTCACCTACTTCTTCGACCAGGAGAAGGACGTCCACTGGATCGTCGGCCTCGAGCGGAACATGGCGCGCTTCGCCACCGTCGAGGGTATCGAGATCGCGGTCGTGCTCGCCTTCCTGCTCGGCTTCTGCGAACTGCTCGACCCGGCCGCCCAGCCGGTGTTCCTGCGCGCCGGGCTCTACGGGCTTCTCACCTTCCTCGCGGTCGAGGTGCTCGGCGGCCTGATCGACGCGACCCAGCGCACGCTCGGCGAGGCGGCGAAGGGCGGGCTCGGTGCCTTCCTCTATCTCGAAGTGCTCGACGCCTCGTTCTCCTTCGACGGCGTCATCGGCGCCTTCGCGCTCAGCCAGAACCTGTTCGTCATCGCCATCGGCCTCGGCATCGGCGCCATGTACGTGCGCTCGCTCACCATCATGCTGGTCGATCGCGGCACGCTGACCGCCTATCGCTACCTCGAGCACGGCGCCTTCTACTCGGTCTTCGTGCTGGCCGTGGTGATGTTCGCGCAGGTGCTGATCCACATCCCCGAGGTGGTCACCGGGCTCGGTGGCGCGGCGCTCATCGGTCTGTCGCTGATCTCCTCGATCCGCCACAACCGAAAGGTCGATGCAGGGCAGATTCCCGCCGACGGTTGAGAACCCGGCCGTTTTTCGCGGCCCTCCCGCGTCACGAACGATCGTTCTTTTTTCGAGACCTTGTCCAAAGGCTAGGACTCCGTCCGACGCCTTGCTATAGGTGGCGGAGATCCGAAAACGGGCCTGTCACCGGGGAGAACGCGCGAGCGTCGGAGCAAGGCTCGAAGGACGAGGGAGGACGTCTCTTTGAACGCGCTCATTGCCTTTTCGCGCAAGGTCGACCACGCGACCGCCGCGCTCGGACGCTTGGCCGCCTGGCTCATCGTCGCCGCCGTCCTGATTTCGACGGTCAACGCCGTCATCCGCAAGATCTTCGATGCCTCGTCCAACACCTGGCTCGAGCTGCAATGGGTTCTGTTCGGTGCGGTCTTCCTGCTGTGCGCCTCCTGGACGCTGCAGGCCAACGAGCACATCCGCATCGACATCGTGAACTCGACCCTCTCGAAGACCACCCGCAACGTCATCGAGCTGATCGGTCACGGCCTGTTCCTGCTGCCGATGGTCGCGGTGTTCCTCTACACCGGCCTGCCCTTCCTGATGCGCTCGCTGCCGGCGCGGGCCGATCTGGCCGAGGTGCTGCAGCGGGCCTTCAGCCAGTCGCCCTTCGCCACGATCGGGCAGATCTTCGCCCTCGGCGAACAGTCCTCGAATGCCGGCGGACTGCCGCAATGGCCCGCCAAGTTCCTGATCGTTCTCGGTTTCGCGGTCCTTCTCGTCCAGGCGATCTCCGAGCTGATCAAGCGGATCGCGATCATGCGCGGCCTCATCGAGGACGCCCATGCGGCCGGCGGCCACCACGCGGCGGCGGAAGCCGAAGCCGCGCGTCTGCTCGCGGAAGCCGAGAAGCTCGCCGCCGACAAGGCCGCCGGAACCCGCTGATCCCATTGCCGCCGACCCGACGGGATCGACGCGGTTCTTCCGACCTTTTTCGATTGGACGAGACACATGGCCGAGTTCATCGCCCACAACATCGCCCCGATCATGTTCGCATCGCTGGTGGTCTTTCTCCTGCTCGGCTACCCGGTAGCCTTCGCACTGGCGGGCTGCGGACTGTTCTACTTCATCGTCGGCGTCGAATTGGCGCCGGTGTCGCACGGCACCATCCACCTCGACTGGGTGCTGTTGCAGACGCTGCCGGAACGCATCTACGGCGTCATGAACAACGACGTCCTGCTGGCGATTCCATTCTTCACCTTCATGGGCCTGGTGCTCGAGCGTTCCGGCATGGCCGAAGACCTGCTCGACACCATCGGCCAGCTGTTCGGCACGATCCGCGGCGGTCTCGCCTATGCCGTGATCTTCGTCGGTGCGCTGCTCGCCGCCACCACCGGTGTCGTCGCCGCCTCGGTCATCTCGATGGGCCTGATCTCGCTGCCGATCATGCTGCGCTACGGCTACGACCGGCGGGTGGCGACCGGCGTGATCGCGGCCTCCGGTACGCTCGCCCAGATCATCCCGCCGTCGCTGGTGCTGATCGTCATGGCCGACCAGCTCGGCGCCGACGTCGGCTCGATGTACGAGGGCGCCTTCGTCCCCGGCCTCGTGCTGTCGGGTCTCTATGCCCTGTACATCTTCCTGGTGACGATCGTCTACCCGAAGGCGGTACCGGGTCTGCCCGCCGAAGCGATCGCATTCCGCGAGACCGACCCCAGGTCCGCTCGCATCCTGGCGCGCACCAACGCCGCCCTGATCCTGGCCGGTCTCGCCGCGGCCGCCGTCGGCTTCGGCTCGGGTCTGAAGACCACCGTGGTGGCCGGCTTCGCGTCGGGCAACGTCGGCGACACGCTCGGCGCGATCGTACTTGTGGTGATCGTGGCCGTGCTGCTGCTCTTCGCGATCAAACTGGTCCGCGTCCTGGCCGGCGGTGACGAGAGCCGCGGCATTCTCTCGCTCGCCTTCCTGGTGATCGTCTCCGGCGTCGTCGGCGTCTGGGCGATCTCGCGCACCGAGACCAAGGGCGGTGCCGACTTCGTCATCCTGTCGATGTCGGTGGCGGTCGCCTTCTCCTTCGTGGTCGCCGTGGTCAACTGGATCTGCGACCGTTTCCTCGGTTTCCGCTTCCTGTCGAAGATCGCACAGCAGACCACCTTCGTGATGGTTCCGCCGCTGGCGCTGATCTTCCTCGTCCTCGGCACGATCTTCATCGGCGTCGCCACGCCGACCGAAGGCGGCGCCATGGGCGCCTCGGGCGCGATGGCTCTGGCCGCCGTCAAGCGCTTCATCGACAAGGATGCGTCCCGCTTCAACTTCCAGATCGTCAAGCAGGCGACCGAGTCGACCGCCAAGCTCTCCGCCTTCGTCGTCTTCATCCTCGTCGGCGCCCGCGTCTTCTCGCTGACCTTCTACGGCGTCAACGGCCATGTCTGGGTCGAGGAGATGCTGTCGTCGCTGCCGGGCGGCCTCTACGGCTTCCTGATCGTCGTCAATCTGGCGGTGTTCTTCCTGGCCTTCTTCCTCGACTTCTTCGAGCTGGCCTTCATCATCATTCCGCTGCTGAAGCCGGCGGCGGAGAAGATCTTCACCACGGATCCGACCGCGCTGATGATCGCTGCTCAATACGGGCTGACCACGCCGGAGGACATCGCCAAGACGCTGATCGTCTGGTTCGGTGTCATGCTCGGCGTCAACATGCAGACGTCGTTCATGCATCCGCCCTTCGGCTTCGCCCTGTTCTTCCTGCGCTCGGTCGCCCCGCGCAACGCCTACAAGGACAAGGTGACGGGCAAGACGATGGACCCGGTCAAGACCAGCCAGATCTACTGGGGCGCAGTGCCCTTCGTGATCATCCAGCTGATCATGGTGGCGTTGGTCATGACGACGCCCGGTCTGGTGGTCTCGACCAAGCCGCAGGTGAACGCCGCCGATCAGGCGAAGGCCCTGCAACAGCTCGACAACATCCCCTCGATCGACATCCCGGGCCTCGACCTCGGCGGGCCGCCGAAGTTCTGATCCGGCGGCTACGCCCGAAATCGAAAGGCCCCGGCGATCGCTCGCCGGGGCCTTTCTCGTTTCGCCGCCTCTGCCGTCAGCCGCGACGGGCGCGGATCATGAAGGCGTCGTAGCCGAACTCGGCGATCTGCCACCACAGATACTCGTCGTTGCGGAAGGCCATGACGGCGTCGTGCATCTTGCGGAAGGCCTCGTTGTCCTTCGAGATCTCGGCATAGAGCTCCTGCGAGGCCTTGAGCGAGGCTTCCATCACGTCGTTGGGGAAGGGATGGAGCTGGGCGCCGGCCTGGGCGAGACGCTTCAGCGCCGCCGGGTTGCGAGCGTCGTACTTGGCCTGCATGTCGACGTTGGCGTAACCGGCAGCCGCCGTGACGATCGCCTGATAGTTCTTCGGCAGTTCGGCCCACTTGGCCTTGTTGATGAAGAACTGCAGCGCCGCGCCGCCCTCCCACCAGCCGGGATAGTAGTAGTGCGGCGCCACCTTGTAGAAGCCGAGCTTCTCGTCGTCGTAGGGGCCGACCCATTCGGCGGCGTCGATCGTGCCCTTCTCCAGGCTCGGATAGATGTCGCCGCCGGCGATCTGCTGCGGCACGGCGCCGAGCTTGGAGAGGACGCGGCCGGCGAGACCACCGATGCGCATCTTGAGGCCGCTGATGTCGGCGACGGTCTTGATCTCCTTGCGGAACCAGCCGCCCATTTGGGTGCCGGTGTTGCCGCCGGGCAGGCCGTGGATCTGGTAGCGGCCGTAGAACTCGTTGAGCAGGTCCATACCGCCGCCGTGGTAGAACCAGGCGTTCAGCTGGCGGGCGTTGAGGCCGAAGGGAACCGCCGTGCCGAAGGCGAAGGTCGGGTCCTTGCCGACGTAGTAGTAGGGCGCGGTGTGGGCCATCTCGACGGTGCCGGCCGTCACCGCGTCGGCGGCCTGAAGGCCGGGCACCAGCTCACCGGCGGCGAAGACCTGGATCTGGAAGTTGCCGTCGGTCGCCTCCGAGACGGCCTTGGCCAGCACCTCGGCGGCGCCGTAGATGGTGTCGAGCGACTTGGGGAAGCTCGAGGTCAGACGCCAGCTCACCTTGGGCTGGGTCTGGGCGATGGCCGGGGCAGCCAAGGTGGTCGCCGCGGCTGCGGCCGTGCCGATCGAAGCGGATTTCAGGAATTTCCGGCGTTCCATGTCGCATCTCCTCCCAGAGATCACGCGCCGCCGGTATCTTCGACCGGTCGACGCCTCCGCCCGCGCGCGCGAACGGTACCCCGCCGCGTCGGACCGGCCGTCCGGACCGCGACACGGCAAGATATGCGCGAAAGGCTACTCTGCCATGTGAAAAACGCCAGCCATTTTCGCACACCGTCCACGGTCGATCGGACGCGGCACCGCCGGACAATGAAAAAGGGCCCGGCGGAACCCGCCGGACCCTTTCGTCGTTCGATCGCAGTCGATCAACCGCGGCGGGCGCGGATCATGAAGGCGTCGTAGCCGAACTCGGCCACCTGCCACCACAGATACTCGTCGTTGCGGAAGGCGATGACGGCGTCGTGGATCTTCTTGAACCACTCGTTCTCCTTGCCGATCTCGGCATAGAGCTCGAGGGTGGCCTTGTAGCAGGCGTCCATGACTTCCGCCGGGAAGGGATGGAGCTGGGCGCCGGCCTGGACGAGGCGCTTCAGCGCCGCCGGGTTCTTGGCGTCGTACTTGGCCTGCATGTCGACGTTCACGTAGCCGGCGGCCGAGGTCAGAATCGCCTGGTAGTTCTTCGGCAGCTCGGCCCACTTGGCCTTGTTGATGAAGAAGTGCAGCGCGGCGCCGCCTTCCCACCAGCCCGGATAGTAGTAGTGCGGCGCGACCTTGTAGAAGCCGAGCTTCTCGTCGTCGTAGGGACCGACCCACTCGGCGCCGTCGATGGTGCCCTTTTCCAGCGCCGGATAGATGTCGCCGCCGGCGATCATCTGCGGCACCGCACCGAGCTTGGCCAGCACGCGGCCGGCGATGCCGCCCATGCGCATCTTGAGGCCGTTGATGTCGGCGACGGTCTTGATCTCCTTGCGGAACCAACCGCCCATCTGGGTGCCGGTGTTGCCGCCGGGCATGCCGATGAAGTTGTACTTGTCGTAGAACGAGTTCAGCAGCTCGTTGCCGCCGGCATGGTAGAACCAGGCGTTCAGCTGGCGGGCGTTGAGGCCGAAGGGCGCCGCGGTGCCCCAGCAGAAGGTCGGGTCCTTGCCGACGTAGTAGTAGGAACAGGTGTGGCACATCTCGAGCGTGCCGTTGGTCACCGCATCGGCGGCCTGCAGGCCCGGGACCAGTTCGCCGGCAGCGAAGACCTGGATCTGGAAGTTGCCGTCGGTCGCGTCGGAAACCGCCTTGGCGAGCACTTCGGCGCCGCCGTAGATGGTGTCCAGCGACTTCGGGAAGCTCGACGTCAGACGCCAGTTGATCTTGGGCTGGGTCTGCGCGATCGCCGGAGCGGCGAGCGTGGTGGCGGCAGCGGCGGCGGTGCCGACGCTCGCGGCCTCGAGAAACTGACGGCGCTTCATGTATGGCTCTCCTCGTACCAGACGTCCTCGCGGCCCATGCGTCTGACGCGCAGCTCCCTTGCCGCGAAGCATGACTCGGTTAGACAAGATCGCCGGGCCTCTGGCAAGAGGCCCGAGGGGGCCGAAAGGCCTCGTCGAACGAATGTCTAACGAGCCTGCGGAGGCGCGAAACCGCCATCGGGATGCATGACGGCGAGATCTTCCGGGCGATTGAGGTTGAGGAAGGGATCGACCCCCTCGATGTCGTCGAAATCGACGAAGACGACGCCGCGTCGCTCGATCCAGTTCATGACGCGGCGGACCGATCCGTCGGCGAGACCGGCGATCAAATCCTCGAGATCGTCGCGTCGATGCAGCGCCGCGACCGGGTGGACGCGACCGCGCGAGCGCGAGACCGCGACGCGCGCGTCGGGCAGGGCGGCGAGCGCCGCAGCGAGGCGGGCGACGAGATCGCGCGGCAGGCAAGGGCCGTCGACGGCGACGGTGGCGATGAAGCGCGCGTCGGAGCGAAGGGTCTCCAGCCGGCGATGGGCGGCGGCGAGGCCGGCGAGCGGCCCCATCGGCTCGGCGAAGAGATCGGGAACGACGTCGAGGCCGAAGGCGGCGAAGCGGGCGGGGTCGCCGTTGGCCGAGAGCATCAGCCGATCGACCTGCGGCGCGAAGCGCTCGACCACATGGGCGAGGAGCGGCCGGCCCTCGAAGTCGACCAGCGCCTTGTCGACGCCCCCCATGCGTCGCCCCTGCCCGCCGGCGAGGATCACGCCGGCGATCGGTTCGAGGGGGCGTGTGGCGTCGATCATCGTGGGCTCTCCGGTCGGGCGGCGATGATGCGTCGGTGACGGCGATCGAGGCAAGGGCGCCCGGCGGGTCGTCCCCCGCTCGCGCGCGTCATGGGTCGCGCGCCGCGCCCGAAAGCGCTAGAAGGGCCGTCTCGCGATCCCTGGAGCCCCGATGTCCACGTCCGAAGCCGCCCTGCGTTTTTCCGTCGCCCCGATGATGGAATGGACCGATCGTCACTGCCGGTATTTCCACCGGCTGATGACGAGGCGGGCGGCGCTGTTCACCGAGATGGTGACGGCACCGGCGATCATCCACGGCGATCGCGCGCGGCTTCTCGGCTTCGATGCGGCCGAGCACCCGGTCGTCTGCCAGCTCGGCGGGTCGGACCCGGCCCAGCTCGCCGAGGCGGCTGGAATCGTCGCGGACTTCGGCTACGACCGCATCGACCTCAATTGCGGCTGCCCGTCCGACCGCGTCCGCTCGGGGCGTTTCGGTGCCTCGCTGATGGAAGAGCCGGATCTCGTCGCCGAATGCGTCGCGGCGATGCGCGGGGCGGTGTCGTTGCCGATCTCGGTCAAGTGCCGCATCGGCATCGACGACGCCGAGCCCCGCGAGATGCTGCCGGTCTTCCTCGAAAAGGTCGTCGCCGCCGGCGTCGCCTCGCTGACGATCCATGCCCGCAAGGCCTGGCTCCAGGGCCTCAGCCCGCGCGAGAACCGCACCGTGCCGCCGCTCGACTACGACATCGTCTTCGACATGAAACGGCGCTGGCCGACGATGCCGATCGCCATCAACGGCGGCATCGCCGACATCGATCAGGCCGTGGCGTTGCTCGAGCCGCGCGACGGGGTGGCGCTGGATGGCGTGATGCTCGGGCGCGCCGCCTACGAGACGCCGGCGATCCTGGCAGAGGTCGATCGCCGGATCTTCGGCGAGGCGGTCGAGGACGTCGATCCCTTCGCCGTGGTCGAGGCGATGGAACCCTACATCGCCCGCCATCTCGAGGAGCCGGGCGCCAAGCTCAATCAGGTGGTGCGCCACATGCTCGGCCTCTTCGCCGGCCGGCCGGGCGCGCGCGGCTGGCGGCGGATCCTGACGGTGAAGTCGATTTCGCCCGATGCCGGGCTCGAGGTGCTGCGCGAGGCGCTCGACGCGGTGCGCCGCCCGGCTTCGGCCGATCGTACCTCAGCCGACCGCGCCTCCGCCTGAGGCGGCAGCCTCGCGCCGCGCGACGAGCGCCGCCTCACGGTCCTCGCGCGCCTGCCGACGGGCGGGAAGCTCCGCCATGATCGCCTGCCGCCGGGCGTCGGAATACCGCGTCCAGCGGCCGATCTCGTCGATCGTGCGGAAGCAGCCGAGGCAGAGTTTCTCGATCGGATGGAGCTGGCACTGTTTGCGGCAGGGCGAGGCGACGGGCGGCGGCAGGGGCATCGGCGGTTCCGGCGGAAGGATGTCGCCCGACAGATGGCGCGGCGCGGGCGTCTCGGCAAGATGCGAAAGCCTCACGCCCCTCCCCTCACAGCGCCAGCCCGAGCAGAAGCGCGATCTCGGCGACCAGCACCCCGGCGCCGATGACGTCGCCGGTGACGCCGCCGATCTTCGCCCGGGCCAGCGCCGCGAGACCGGCGAGCGCGGCGAGCGCGAGGCCCAGCGCCATCAGCGCCTCGGCGGGGCCGGCGACCGTCGGCGCGACCACGAGGAAGAACGCCAGCGCCGTGCCGAGGCCGATCGCCAGCGGCACCGTCTCGGGCCGGCCGACGGAATGGGCGAGCCCGTCGGCCCGCGCATTGGGCAGCAGCCAGGCGAGGCCGAGCGCGGCTGTGCGGGCGAGTGCGGCGATCGCCAGCACGAGGAACCCGGCACGCGGGCCGACGACCTCGATCAGATCGGCGAGCAGCGCCGTGCGCAGCACGAACTGGGCGGCGAGCGCGGTGCCGCCATAGGCGCCGATGCGGCTGTCCTTCATGATCTCGAGGCGCCGTGCGGCGTCGCGACCGCCGGCGAAGGCGTCGGCGACGTCGGCGAGGCCGTCCTCGTGGAAGGCGCCGGTCGCGAGCGTCATCGCCGTCACGGTCACCGCCGCCGCGGCGAGCGAGGAGAGCGGGCTCAGCGCGAGAAGCGCCGCGACCAGTGCCGCGGGTGCGGCGATCACGAGGCTCGCGAGCGGCAGCATGCGCAGGGCACGGGCGAAGGGCGGCGGGCTCGTCGGATCGTCGGCGCGGCCGAGGCGCGGCAGCGGCAGGCGCGAGAAGAAGCGCGTCATCGCCGCCGCCTCGGCAAGGAGGAGCGGCGCGTTTTCGCCGACGAGGGCGACGAGACGGGCGAGCGGCGCGGGGACGTTCATCGGAGGCTCCGACGCGAGGTGATCGGCAGGGCGACGGGCGCGCGGGCCGAAGGCCCCCTTGCCGCGCCGATGCGCGAGGTATAGACGGCCGCACGAGAGCCCAGCATCGCCTGCGAGAGGATTCCCATGGCCGCTTCTCCCTTCGACGACTTCCGCGATCTCGTCAATCTCCTGCCGGAGCCGGAGACCGCCGCGGTCGAGGCCTATCGCGCCCGCGACGCTCAGCTGACCAAGATCCCCGGCTCGCTCGGCCGGCTCGAAGAGATCGCCGAATGGCTGGCCGCCTCGACCGGCAAGATCCCGCCGAAGGTGGAAAAGCCGCTGGTCGCGGTCTTCGCCGCCAATCACGGCATCACCGCCAAGGGAGTCTCGGCCTTCCCGGCGGAAGTGACCAAGCAGATGGTCGCCAACTACGCCGCCGGCGGCGCAGCGATCAACCAGATCTGCATGGTCTCCGACATCGGCCTCAAGGTGTTCGAGTTGGCGCTCGACATGCCGACGCCGGACATTTCCGAAGAGGACGCCTTCGACGCGGCCGGCTGCGCCGCCACCATGGCCTTCGGCATGGAAGCGCTGGCGGGCGGCGTCGACCTGCTGTGCCTCGGTGAGATGGGCATCGGCAACACCGCCGTCGCCTCGGCGATCTACCTCGCCCTCTTCGGCGGCACCGCGGCCGAATGGGTCGGCCCCGGCACCGGCGTCGTCGGCGCGGCGCTCGCCAACAAGGCGGCCGTGGTCGAACAGGCCGTGCTGCGCATCGGCGGTGAGATGGACCCGTTCGAGATCCTGCGTCGCCTCGGCGGCCGCGAGATCGCGGCGATGGTCGGCGCGATCATCGCCGCGCGGCATCAGAAGGTGCCGGTGGTGGTCGACGGCTTCGTCACCTCCGCCGCGGCGGCGATCGTCCATGCGATGAACCCGCACGCGATCGATCACTGCATCTTCGCCCATGTCTCCGCCGAGCCGGCACACAAGCGCGCGCTCGCCGCCATGGGCAAGGTGCCGCTGCTCGATCTCGGCATGCGGCTGGGCGAGGGCACGGGTGCGGCGGTCGCCGCCTCGATCGTGCGCGCGGCCGCGGCCTGCCACGCCGGCATGGCGACGTTTGCGGAAGCGGGCGTCTCCAACAAGGACTGAGGGGCTTTCCGGCCCTCCTCCCTCTGTTCGGCTTCACCCTGAGGTGCCCGGCTGAAAGCCGGGCCTCGAAGGGCGAAGCCACGACGGGCCTTGCCTCTCGGCCCTTCGCGCTTCGAGGCCCGACTTCGTCGGGCACCTCAGCATGAAGGACTTCTGCGACAAGCCCGAATGGTCGAAGCGTTGCCGGCTCGACGACAAACCGGCACCACGCCCCCTCCCCGCGCCTCACCGTCCGTCGAAGACGATCGGAACGAGCGAGGCGACCAGCGCCAGCGCCATGGCGAGGTTGAAGATCGCCAGCCGCCGCGGGTCGGCGAGCACCCGGCGCAGGCCGGCGCCGAGCGCCGCCCAGGTGGCGATGCAGGGCGCACCGACCAGAATGAAGACGAGCGGGATCACCATCGTCGCGGCGAGCCGGCCGTCGCCGCCGCCATAGGCCGCGACCGCACCGATCGCCATGATCCAGGCCTTGGGATTGACCCACTGGAAGGCGACCGCCTCGTGGAAGCGCATCGGCCGGGCGCCGGCGCGGTCCGCCTCGCCGATCGGTCCGGCGCGGGCGAGGAGCCAGGCGAGCCGCAGCATCCAGACGACGCCGACCCAGCGCAGCACCTCGTGCAGCGCCGGCCAGGCGAGGAAGGCGGCGGCGAGGCCGAGGCCCATCACCAGCACCATCAGCGCGAAGCCGAGGCTGACGCCGGCGAGATGCGGCAGCGTCCGCACGAAGCCGAAATTGGCGCCCGAGGCGAGCAGCATCGTGTTGTTCGGCCCCGGCGTGATCGTCGTGACGAAGGCGTAGGTGGCGAGCGCGAAGAGCATGTCGATCGGCATGGGCGGCGGTCTTTCTCGGCGGATTGCGATGGACCGCAGCCTAGAAACGTGACACTTTGAAGGAAAGTCAAATAGCGTCACGTGACACTTTTCGGGATCGCGTATGAAACTCGACAGCCCCTGGACGCCGCGTCTCGTCGACGGTGACGGCTCGCCGGTCGACCGGCTGGTGGCGGCGCTCACCGAGGACATCGGCAGTGGGCACGTCGCGCCAGGGGCGCGGCTGCCGGCGCATCGCGACCTCGCCTGGCGCCTGTCGGTCGGGCTCGGCACCGTCACCAAGGCCTATGCCGCCCTAGAGCGGCTGGGGCTGGTGGCGAGCGCGCGCGGGCGCGGCATGTTCGTCGCCGGCATCGCGCCGCGGCCGATCGAGACGATCGACCTCTCGGTCAACGTGCCGCCGCGGCTCCTCGCCGACCGGGTGCTCGCCGCGACGCTCGCCGACCTCGCCCGCACGCTCGATGCCGACACGTTCGGCGCCTATGCCCCGGCGGCCGGCCTTCCCGAGCATCGCGCGCTGATGGCGCGGCGGCTCGGCGAGTTCGGGCTCGACGTACCGGGGCGGCGGGTGATCCTGACCAACGGGGCGCAGCACGCGCTGGCGATCGCCCTTTCGGCCACCTGTCCGCCCGGCTCGACGCTGATCACCGAGGCCGCCACCTATCCCGGCGCGCTCGTCTGGGCGCGGCGGGCGGGCGTCGAGGTCGCCGGCCTTCCGACCGACGCCGAGGGCCTCGTCCCCGCCGCGCTCGAGGCGGCGCTGGCGCGTCGCGTCCGGCGGGGGCGGCCGGTCGTCTACCTGACGCCGACGCTGCACAACCCGACCGGCGCGACCATGGGCGCGGCGCGGCGACGGGCGATCGCACGCCTCGCCGAAGTCCACGACGCCATCCTGATCGAGGACGACGTCCACGCGATCTTCGCCCCCGAGGGGCTTTCACCGATCGCCGCGCTGGCGCCGGATCGGACGCTGCACGTCTCCGGCCTCTCCAAGGCGCTGAGCCCGGGTGTGCGCATCGGCGCGCTGGCGGTGCCCGAGGCCTTCGTCGAACCGGCGCTGCTCGGGCTGCAGGCGACCTCGACCACCGCCTCGATGCTCGCCTGCCGGATCATGGAACGCTGGCTCGCCGACGGCACGGCGCGGGCGGTCGGCGCGGCGATCCGGGCGGACGCCGAGAAGCGGCGCGCACTGGTCGAGACGATCCTGCCGGGGGACGCGGTGGCGCCGAGCCCCGCCGGGCTGCACGTCTGGCTGCCGATGACGGTGGAGGCGGCGGAGCGTTTCGTGGTGCGGGCGGCGGCGGGCGGCGTGGTGCTGATGCCCGCTGCGGCGCCGCTCGCCGATCCGCGGGCACGCATGGGCGGCGTCCGCGTCTGCCTCGGCGCACCGCCGATCGCCACGCTGCAACGGGCGCTCGGGGTGCTCGCCGACCTCTTCGCCAGCGAGCCGCGGACGGCGATCTGACGCTTCGAAGGATCAGCGACGCGCCGCGGCCTTGCCGTTGGGGCGTTCGCCGAGGCGCGGCATGACCTCGAGCACGCGGGAATGCGGAATGGTGACGGTCACTTCCGTCCCTTCGCGCAGTTTCGAGCGCAGGTCGAAGGTGCCGCCGTGCATGCCGATCAACGCCTGGACGATCGAGAGGCCGAGGCCGGTGCCCTGCTCGGCCGACTTGATGGCGATCGAGCCCTGGCCGAAGCGCGAGAGGACGATCGGGATCTCGTCTTCCGGAATGCCCGGGCCGGTGTCCTTGACGGCGACGTACTGACCGCCGCCGGCGGTCCAGCCGACCTTGACGGTGACGGTGCCGCCGGTCGGCGTGAACTTGACGGCGTTGGACAGGAGATTGAGCACGATCTGGCGCAGCGCGCGCTCGTCGGCCCAGATCTTCGGCAGGGCGGCCTCGTACTGCTCGACGATGGTCAGGCCCTTCGACCGGGCGCGCAGGCCGATCATGTGGGTGCAGTCCTCGACGATGTAGGGCAGCGTCACCGATTCTTCGTTGAGCGTGTAGCGACCCGCCTCGATGCGGGAGATGTCGAGGATCTCGTTGATCAGCTCGAGCAGATGCCGGCCGCTGTCGTGGATGTCGGAGATGTAACCCCTGTAGGTCTCGTTCTCGAGCGGACCCATGATCTCGTCGCGGATCACCTCCGAAAAGCCGAGGATGGCGTTGAGCGGCGTGCGCAGCTCGTGGCTCATGGTGGCGAGGAAGCGCGACTTGGCGAAATTCGCCTCCTCCGCCTTGCGCCGGCTCTCGTCGGAGAGCGCGTTGGCGTGTTCCAGCTCGACGATCAGCCCGTCCTTCTCGGCGCGCGCCTCGATCTCGGCGAGCGAAGAGCGGTAGAGCCGATGGCCGAGCACGATGAAGAAGACCTGCGTCACCATCGCCATCAATGCGAAGATCACCGCCGGCGACGGCGACGGCGCGAAACTCGCCTCGGGGCGTTGGATGTAACCGGCGACGGTCATCACCGTGATCGGCAGGGTCGAGGCGAACATCGCCGCCGGCAGGTTGGCGGCGAGCACCGAACAGACCGCCACCAGGATCATCATCGAGGAGAACTGGAAGACGTCGGTGACCAGACCGCCGTAGCCGGGCAGGATGAAGAGCGAGCCGAGCATCAGGCCGAAGGCGGCGTCGAGCGCGGCGAAACGCCGACGCCAGGCCATCAGGTTCACCTCCTGCCGGTCGAGCGCCAGGAACCGGCCGGCGAAGAACAGCGCCGTGGTGTGGGTCACCAGGATGCAGACGACCCAGGCGGCGATGAGGATGCGGTCGGTCCACAGGACGCCGATCACCGCCAGCACGCCGACGAGGAGGCCGAGCCAGGGCGAGGCCGAACGCCTCAAGCGGGCGTGTTCGACCATCAGTTCCCAGTCGAAGGCCGGCTTGATGACAGAGCCCGATTCGAGCTGTTCGCGGACGTCCTTGACGGTGCGCACGAGCGTATGCCGGCGCGCCGAGCGCGCGGCATTGACGGCCGTCTTGCCGTCGCTCCTGGGGATGGGCGTTTCCGCCTCCACCACGCCGTCCTCTTCCCTAAGGTAAGATTGCAATTCCCCCTCGACGGACGCTACGGAGGAATGCTCAACAAAGCCTTCACGGCTTTGGTTAACGCTACGTGAGGACGACGCCGATTCCGAGGTTTTCCCCCGTTCCGACGCGACGCATCGGCTACGTTCTCGGCTTCGCCGCGGCGATCGGCGCGGCGAGCCTCGCCGATCGCGCGTGGCGCGACTGGACGAAGGGGGCGTGGCGCTCCGAGCACCCGGTCGAGGCCCATGGCGAGCGGCGCGGGCGCGTCCACGTCGCCGACGGCGACAGCGTGGCGATCGGCGAGACGCGGCTCCGCCTCGTCGGCATCGATGCTCCGGAACTCGCCCAGACCTGCCTCGCCGACGATCGCCCCTTCGCCTGCGGCGAGGCGGCGCGAACGCACCTCGTGGCGCTGATCGACGGGCGGCCGGTCGAGTGCTCTTGGAGCCGGCTCGACAAGTACGGCCGTGGGCTCGCGACCTGCCGGGTCGGCCCGGTCGATCTCGGGGCGACGATGGTGCGCGAGGGTTGGGCCGTCGCCTACGGCGGCCACGAGGCCGAAGAGGCGGAGGCCCGACGCAACCGCCGCGGCCTGTGGGCGATGCGCTTCGAATGGCCGGAAGATTTCCGCCGCCAGTCGCGTGGCCACCATTTCATCGGGGCGGAGGAACGATGACGCACGCCCCCGACCACGACGCCGTCGCCGCGCTCGAGGCCGAGATCGCGCTCTGCCGGATCTGCCGCGATGCGCCGCGCGGGAGGGTCCTCCCCCACGAGCCGCGGCCGGTGACGCGGCTTTCGGCGACGGCGCCGATCCTCGTCGCGGGGCAGGCGCCGGGCGTCCGGGTCCATGCCTCGGGCCTGCCCTTCACCGACCCGTCGGGAGACCGGCTGCGCGCCTGGATGGGGGTGGACGCCGAGACCTTCTACGACCGCTCGAAGGTGGCGGTCGCCGCCATGGGCTTCTGCTTCCCCGGCCACGACGCCGAGGGTGGCGACCTGCCGGCGCGGCGGGAATGCGCCCCCGCCTGGCGCAGCCGTGTGATGGCGGCGATGCCGCAGCTCCGGCTCGTCCTGGCGGTCGGTCGACCGGCGCAGCTCTGGCATCTGGGGCCGGACGCCGGGGCGAGCCTCACCGAAACCGTCGCCCGCTGGCGCGAGATCACCGAGCGACCGGGGACGCCGATGGTCTTCCCCCTGCCCCATCCGTCGTGGCGAAACTCAGCCTGGTTGAAACGTCATTCCTGGTTCGAGGCCGAGGCGATACCGCGACTGCGCGAGGCGGTCGCGCGGGCCCTCGCCCATGCTCCGGAAACGCCGGCGATTGGGAACCGATTTTTATTTTCTCGGGACAATTGACCGGTGACGCAAAAAAGATCACGTCTCATGGCAGTGAAATTGGAAAATCATGCTCCATACGGAGACACGCCGTGATCGACCGCATCGACCGTAAGATCCTCCAGGTCCTGCAGGAGGACTGCACCGTTCCCGTCGCCGAGATCGGCCGCCGGGTGGGGCTCTCGACGACGCCGTGCTGGCGCCGCATCCAGAAGCTCGAGGAGGACGGCGTCATCCAGCGCCGGGTCGCCGTGCTCGATCCGCGCCAGGTCAACACCAAGGTCACAGCCTTCGTCTCGATCACCACCTCGACCCATTCCGAGGACTGGCTGAAGCGCTTCGCCGAGATCGTGGCGCAGATGCCGGAGGTGGTCGAGTTCTACCGCATGGCCGGTCAGGTCGACTATCTGCTGCGCGTCGTGGTGCCCGACATCGAGGCCTACGACGCCTTCTACAAGCGGCTGATCGCCAAGATCGACATCGCCGACGTCTCGACGACCTTCGCGATGGAGCAGATCAAGTACACGACGGCGCTGCCGCTCCAGTACGTCCAGACCGAAAAGACCTCGGAGAAGTCGCAGGGCTGAGCGCGGGACACCTTGCCCGCGTGGGCGGTCTCGACCAGAATGCCGGCGGCCGGACGAGGCGCCGGCAGAGCCATGGCGAGCGACGTGACCCGAACCCTTCCCACCCTACGTCGCAGTGCGGCGGCGCTGACGCTTCTCGCCGTGCTCGCGGGCTGCAGCGGCCGCAGCGAAGGCGTCCTCGGCTTCGTCGGGCCGGTGCCCGAAGGGGCCGCGACCGTCGACATGCTGGTGGTGACGACGCGGGCGAGCGACCCCGATCCGACCAAGCTCTATACCGGCGAACGCGACACGGTGATGCATCAGGCCGAGCTCGTCGTCTCGATCCCGCCGGTTGCGACCCGCAAGGTCGGCGAGGTGATCTGGCCGTCGTCGTCGCCGCCCGATCCGACGCGCGAGTTCGCCGTGGTCGGCGGCGATCGCAACGTCGACGTCGGGGAGGCCAAGGCGTGGTTCCACCGGGTCGGCAACGGCCGGGCGCTGATCTTCGTCCACGGCTACAACACGCGCTACGACGACGCGGTCTTCCGCTTCGCCCAGTTCGTCCACGATTCCGGCACCGACTTCACGCCGATCCTCTTCACCTGGCCGTCGCGCGGCGAGGTGACGCAATACGTCTACGACCGCGAGAGCACCAACTATTCGCGCGACGCCTTCGAGGCGCTGCTGCGCGCCGCCGCCGCGGCGCCGGACGTCAAGGAGATCTCGATCCTCGCCCATTCGATGGGCACCTGGCTGACGATGGAGACGCTGCGCCAGATCGCCATCAAGGACGGCCGCGTGCCGGCCAAGATCCACGACGTGATCCTCGCCTCGCCCGACATCGACGGCGACGTCTTCCGCCGTCAGGTCGCCCGTCTCGGCCAGCCGCGGCCGCGGCTGTCGCTGTTCGTGTCGCGCGACGACAAGGCGCTCGACTTCTCCAAGGTGATCGCCGGCGACGTCGAACGGGTCGGCGCGATCGATCCCAAGTCGGATCAGTGGAAGTCGATGCTGGAGAAGGAGAACATCCACGTCTTCGACCTGACCGACGTGAAGACCGCCGACCGCCTCGCCCACGGCAAGTTCGCCGACGACGGCGACGTGGTCCGCCTGATCGGCGGACGGCTGGTGGCGGGCCAACCGGTGTCGGATGCCCGCGTCGGCCTCGGTGACCGGGTCGGCGGCGTGGTCTCGGGAACCTTCGGCGCGGTCGGCGGCGTCGCCGGATCGGTGGTCGGCGCGCCGTTCTCCGTCATCGGGCAGTGAGGGGAGGAGGCGCCGCGGTCCCTCGCGTTCCGGCTTTCCGATTGCGCCCGACGCCTCGGCCCGAATCCCCCCTCCCATCAGGGGAAGGGGTTGGGGGTGGAGTGAATGGGCCTTGCCAGGGCACGAACGCCCGTCCCTCGAATGCCGAACCGCCGAACCCCACCCGCCTCGCGAAGCTCGGCACCCTCCCCTGATGGGAGGGTGAAGACGCGGCGCCGCCTCCCAGGTCGACCGACGCTCGGTCCAGCGGATCGGCCGGAACACGGGGCGCCGGCTCGATCCCCGAAAGCGTCGCAGGCGCGCCCGCTCACTCACTGAAAGCGCCGTAGGCGCGCCGGCTCAACCCCGCGCCGCAGGCGCGCCGCTCGAGTCGTCTTCCTTCGGCTTCTTGCCGTTGGGTCGATCTTCGTCGTCGCCGCCCTTCCAGCCCGGCAGGTCGCGGGCCTCGTCGAGGCGGGCGAGACGCTTGGCGAGATCGGCGGCGATCTCGACGTCGGTGTCGATCAGGCGACGGCTCATGAAGGAGCGGAAATAGTCGCCCCACATGAATTCCTGGAACGGCGTGTCGTCGTCGGCGAAGGCCTTGCCGCGGACGCGACGCGCCAGCGTGCGCCACGGGTTGTCGGTGAGTTTCGACACGTGGTCGGGGATGGCGGCGAAGGGACGGCGGTTGCCGTCGGCGTCGATCGGCCAGCACAGCGCCTCGTCGTCCATCCGCCCCCAGAATCGCTTCTCGTCGAGATGCGACCAGTCGGCGACGCAGAGGCCGAGTTTCGCCTCCGGGCGGCCCTCCTCCCACAGCGCTCGCACCAGATGATGGTGGTCGGTCATGAAGACCGCGCCGCCGGGGCCGATGACGTGGGGCACCGCCTTGCGCTCGAGATAGTCGGCGAAGTCGCCGGCCTCCATCCGCGCGATCTTGGCGCGGCGGCGGGCGACGTCGTCGTAGCCGAGGGTCAGTTGGGTCGGGCGCAGACGATCGACCGAGATGCGTTCCGACATGGAGGAGTTCCTTCGAGAGGAGGACGCGCGGGCCGACCCATGATATAGGACCGGTCCGGCGACGGGGAGACACCCCCGACCGCCCGCAGGACCAGAGATCGCGACATGGCCCTTCGCCCGCCGTTCCTCGCCGCCCTCCTCGCCGCGCTCGTGATCGCCGGACCGGCCGCCGCGCGCGACTGGCCGCGCATCCGGATCGGCGTCGACGGCGCCTATCCGCCCTTCAGCCGCACCGAGGCGGACGGCAAGCCCGCCGGCTACGACGTCGACGTCGCCCGCGCCCTCTGCCAGAAGCTCGCGGCGGATTGCGAGATCGTGGCGGTCGGCTGGGACGGGCTGGTGCCGGCCCTCGACGGCAAGCGCGTCGACGCGCTCGTCGCCTCGATGCCGGTCGTCGACACCTCGCGCCGCAGCTACGACTTCACCCGCCGCTATCACCGCATCGGCCCGCGCTTCGTCGCCCGCGTCGGCGAGATGCGCACGAACCCGGTCAACGCGACGCTCGCGGGGGTGCGGGTCGGCGTGCGCGCCGGCACCGCCCATGCCGCCCAGCTCGCCGCGGCTCATCCCAAGGCGATCGTCGTGCCCTTCCCCAACGAGGCGGCGGCCGGCGCCGCGGTCGCCGATCGCTCGGTCGACCTCGCCTTCGGCGACACGCTCGCCCTCTATCGTTGGCTCGACGGCCCGGCGCCGCGCGGCAAGGTGCAGTTCGTCGGCGACGAGGTGCTCGATGCCGACCGCTTCGGCGACGGTGCCGGCATCGCCTATCGCAAGACCGACCGCGACCTCGGCCAGCTCATCGACCGGGCGCTCGGCGATCTGACGCGCGACGGCACGCTCGACCGCATCGCCGGTCGCTGGTTCCCCTTCGCGATCCAATGAACGGATCGCGTTCTTCCAAATCGACGGAGAAGACGATGGCCAAGGTCGCATTTCTGGGTCTGGGCGTGATGGGCGGGCCGATGGCGCGCCATCTGAAGGTCAAGGGCGGGCACGACGTGACCGTCTACAACCGTACCACCGCCAAGGCCGAGGCCTGGGCGGCGGCCAACGGCGGCGCCTTCGCCGCCACCCCGGCGGAAGCGGCGAAGGGCGCCGAGATCGTCTTCGCCTGCGTCGGCAACGACGACGACCTGCGTCAGGTGACGATCGGCCCCGACGGCGCCTTCGCGACCATGAGCAAGGGCGCGATCTTCGTCGACCACACCACCGCCTCGGCCGACGTGGCGCGTGAACTGGCTGCCGAGGCCGAGGCGCGCGGCCTCGTCTTCCTCGACGCGCCGGTCTCCGGTGGTCAGGCGGGTGCCGAGAACGGCGCGCTGACGGTGATGGTCGGCGGCGATGCGGCGGCTTTCGCCAAGGCCGAGCCGGTGATCGCAGCCTTCGCGAAGGCCTGCACCCTCATGGGTCCGGCGGGCGCCGGCCAGCTCGCCAAGATGTGCAACCAGATCTGCATCGCCGGCCTCGTCCAGGGTCTCGCCGAGGCGATCCACTTCGCCCACAAGGCGGGGCTCGACGTCGAGAAGCTGATCGCCACCATCTCCAAGGGCGCGGCGCAGTCCTGGCAGATGGAGAACCGCTGGAAGACGATGGATCAGGGCCAGTTCGCCTTCGGCTTCGCGGTCGACTGGATGCGCAAGGACCTCGGCATCGTCCTCGACGAGGCGCGGCGCAACGGCGCCCGCCTGCCGGTCTCGGCGCTGGTCGACCAGTTCTACGGCGAGGTGCAGGACATGGGTGGCGGCCGATGGGACACGTCTTCGCTGATCGCCCGGCTCGAGAAGAAATCGTGACGATTTTCGACGTTTTCTCGGAAGCGGCGTAGCTCGACCTTCACCGCGTCTGCAATGACGGGTGCGACCGAGCGTCTCGGCAATTGCATACGAAGGGTCGCAAGTGTAGACCAGTATTCGCACACGGAATACGGGCCGCGGCCAAAAGAAAAGAACAACCGAGCACGCCGGTCGACGGGTGAACGCCTCCTCGCGTTCACCCGTTTCGCGTTTTGCGGCCTCTCGTCGACCGACGCGACCCGCCTTGCGTTTCCCCTGCCCTCGCCCCTAGGCTGTTCGTCTCGAGACGGGACGGGACACATGACGATCGGCATCATCGGCTTCGACGCCGACGACACGCTCTGGCACAACGAGACGATCTTCCGCCTCAGCCACGATCGCTTCGTCGAGCTCCTCGGCAATCACGCCGATTCCGACGGGCTGACTGAACGGCTCGAGGCGACGGAGCGGCGCAACCTCAGGCTCTACGGCTACGGCATCAAGGGCTTCACCCTGTCGATGATCGAGACCGCGCTCGCCGTCTCCGACGAGGGGCTGCCGCCGACGGTGATCGCCGAGTTGCTGGCGATCGGCCGCGACATGCTGGAGCACCCGGTCGAGCCGCTGCCGGGCGTGGTCGAGGTGCTCGACATGCTCGTCGAAGCCGGCCATCGGCTGGTGCTGATCACCAAGGGCGACCTGCTCGACCAGGAGCAGAAGATCGCCCGTTCCGGTCTCGCCGAGCGTTTCTCGTCGATCGAGATCGTCTCGGAGAAGACCGCCGCCACCTATCAACGCATCTTCTCGCGGGCAGGCGCCGGCGAAGGCGAGGCGGTGATGATCGGCAATTCCGCCGTCTCCGACATCCTGCCGGCGCTGACGGCGGGCTACTGGGGCCTGCACATCCCCTATCACGTCACCTGGAGCCACGAGGTCGCCGAGGTGCCCGCCGACGCACCGCGCCATCGAAGGCTGGAGACGATCGCGGAAGTCCCCGGTGCGATCGACGAGATCTTCGGGCGGCGGCGATGATCGACAAGCTCGAGTTTCTGATCGCGCTCGCCCGCGAACGGCACTTCGGCCGGGCGGCGGAGGCCTGCGGCGTGTCGCAGCCGACCCTTTCCTCCGCCATCCGCCAGCTCGAGGACATTCTCGGCGCGCCGCTGGTCGAACGCGGCTCGCGCTTCAAGGGCTTCACCGCCGAGGGCGAACGGGCGCTGGAATGGGCGCGGCGCATCGTCGGCGACACGCGCTCGCTGAAGGAGGACCTCGTCTCGATGCGGCGCGGCCTCACCGGTCACCTCCGGCTCGCGGTCATCCCGACGGCGCTGCCGATGGTGTCGCGGCTGACCACCGCCTTCACCGAGCGCTGGCCGGACGTGAAGATGTCGATCTTCTCGCGCAACTCGTCCGAAGCGCTGCGGCTGCTCGAAAATCTCGAGATCGATGCCTGCCTCACCTATCTCGACAACGAGCCGCTCGGCCGCGTCACCACCGTGCCGCTCTACCGCGAGCGCTATCACCTCGTCACCGGCGCCGACGGGCCGCTCAGGAGCGCGCTGAAGGGCCGCGACACCATCACCTGGCGCGAGGTCGGGCGCATTCCGCTGTGCCTGCTGACCCCCGACATGCAGAACCGCCGCATCATCGACCATCTCTTGGCCGAGGTCGGGCAGACGGCGCAGGCCAAGCTCGAGTCCAACTCGATCATGGTGCTCGCCGCCCATGTGCGCACCGGCCGCTGGTCTTCGGTGATGCCGCGAATCCTCGCCGAGGCGCTGGGGCTCTCGGATCCGTCGATCGCCATCCTGCCGATCGTCGAGCCGGAGGCCGACCACACCATCGGTCTCGTCACCACGGCACGCGAGTTGCGTCCGCCATTGGTCGAGGCGTTTGCAGTGGAAGCGCGGCGTCTCGCCCCGCTGCTCGGCGACGCCGGCTGAGAAAATCCTGAAATTCCGGCACTTCTCGTTATGCTCGATCGGGTCTCGACGACCGAACGCGCGTCATCGATTTGGTTTTCCAATCGTTCCACGGAAAAGCGATATTGAATCCAGATCGTCACCGAGGCGGAATGCCGCACCATCGAACCGATTTGAATTTCCCGCGACAGGCATCCGGAACGGAGACCCATGACGGCGCCCCAACCCTTCGAGGCCACCCGCGCGAGCGAGATCATCGCGGCCCATCTCCATCTCGAGGGGCCGGCGCTGCCGATCCTGCACGCCATGCAGGACGTCTTCGGCTGCGTGCCGAAGCAGGCGGTGCCGCTGATCGCCGAGGCGCTCAACGTGTCGCGCGCCGAGATGCACGGCATCGTCACATTCTACCACGACTTCCGCGAGGAGCCGACCGGGCGCCACGTGATCAAGGTCTGCCGCGCCGAGGCCTGCCAGTCGCGCGGCGGCCGCGAGATCGGCGACCGCATCGCCAAGCTCCTCGGCATCGACTGGTACGAGACCACCGCCGACGGGCGGGTGACGCTCGAGCCGGTCTACTGCCTGGGGCTCTGCACCCACGGTCCGTCGGCGATGGTCGACGGCAAGCCCTTCGCCCGGCTCGACAAGGTCGGCGCCGAGCGTCTGGTCGAGGAGGTCGCCCGATGAGCCGGATCTTCGTTCCCCGCGACGTGACCGCGCTGGCGCTGGGCGCCGATGCCGTCGCCGAGGCGATCCTGACGGAAGCCGCCGCCCGCGGTCTCGAGGTCGAGATCGTGCGCAACGGCTCGCGCGGCGCCTTCTTCATGGAGCCGCTGGTCGAGGTCGAGACGCCCTTCGGCCGGGTCGGCTATCGCGAGATCACCCCCGACGACGTCGCATCGCTGTTCGACGCCGGCTTCATCCACGGAGCCGAACATCCGACCTGCATCGGCAAGACCGAGGATCACCCCTGGTTCGCCGGCCAGACGCGGCTGACCTTCGCCCGCTGCGGCATCGTCGATCCGCTGAGCCTCGAAGACTATGCCGTCCACGGCGGCTGGAAGGGGCTGGAGCGCGCCGTCAAGCTCGGCTCGATCGGAACGCTCGAAGAAGTCTCGATGTCGGGCCTGCGCGGCCGCGGCGGCGCCGGCTTCCCGACCGGCGTCAAGTGGAAGACCGTCGCCATGGCGAAGGCGGACCGCAAGTATGTGATCTGCAACGCCGACGAGGGCGACAGCGGCACCTTCGCCGACCGCATGATCATGGAAGGCGACCCCTTCAGCCTGGTCGAGGGCATGGCGATCGCCGGCCTCGCGGTCGGCGCCACCAAGGGCTTCGTCTATTCGCGCTCCGAATACCCCCACGCCAACGCGACCTTCGCGGCCGCCATCGAGGTTGCGCGCGAAGCCGGCTACCTCGGCGAGAACGTGCTCGGCTCGGGCCAGACCTTCGAGCTGGAGCTGCGCGTCGGCGCCGGCGCCTATGTCTGCGGCGAAGAGACGGCGCTGATGGAGAGCATCGAGGGCAAGCGCGGCATCGTGCGGGCCAAGCCGCCGCTGCCGGCGATCGCCGGTCTCTTCGGCAAGCCGACGGTGATCAACAATCTCCTGTCGCTCGCCACCATCCCGACCATCCTCGCCGACGGGGCGCAGGCCTATGCCGACTACGGCGTCGGCCGCTCGCGCGGCACCATGCCGATCCAGATCGCCGGCAACGTGAAGAACGGCGGCCTCTACGAGACCGCCTTCGGTCTGACGCTCGGTGCGATCGTCGAGGAGATCGGCGGCGGCACGGCGACCGGTCGTCCCGTCCGTGCCGTCCAGTGCGGCGGGCCGCTCGGCGCCTATCTGCCGGTCTCGCTGTTCGAGACGATCTACGACTACGAGGCCTTCTCGGGCGTAGGCGCGATCGTCGGCCACGGCGGCATCGTCGTCTTCGACGACACCGTCGACATGGCGGAACAGGCGCGTTTCGCCTTCGAATTCGGCGCGATCGAGAGCTGCGGCAAGTGCACGCCCTGCCGCATCGGCGCGGTGCGCGGTCGCGAGGTGATCGAGAAGATCATCGCGAAGGGCGGCACGCCGGGCGACTTCGAACTGGTCGAAGACCTCTGCGAGACGATGAAGTTCGGCTCGCTCTGCGCGCTCGGCGGCTTCATCCCCTATCCGGTGACGTCGAGCCTGACCCATTTCCCGGAAGACTTCCGTCGCGCGGGTCTCCGCGCCGCTGCCGAGTGAGGATCCCATGACGCTCGTCCACGAGATCGACTACGGCACCCCGGCCTCCAAGGCCTCCAAGACCGTCACCCTCACCATCGACGGCCGCGCCGTCACGGTGCCCGAAGGCACCTCGATCATGCGCGCGGCGATGGAGATCGGTACCGAGATCCCCAAGCTCTGCGCCACCGACATGGTCGATGCCTACGGCTCCTGCCGTCTGTGCATCGTCGAGATCGACGGCCGCAACGGCACGCCGTCGTCCTGCACGACGCCGGTCGCGGACGGTCTCGTCGTCCACACCCAGACGGAGCGGCTGAAGAAGCTGCGCCGCGGCGTGATGGAACTCTACATCTCCGATCACCCGCTCGACTGCCTGACCTGTGCGGCGAACGGCGACTGCGAGCTGCAGACCCAGGCCGGCAAGGTCGGCCTGCGCGACGTGCGCTATGCCAAGATCCCGGAGATCGAGACCCACCTCGACCTCGAGAAGGACGCGTCGAACCCCTATTTCACCTTCGACAGCTCGAAGTGCATCGTCTGCTCGCGCTGTGTCAGGGCCTGTGCCGAGGTTCAGGGCACCTTCGCGCTGACCATCGCCGGCCGCGGCTTCGACAGCCGGGTGTCGCCGGGCATGGGCGAGGCCTTCCTCGACAGCGAGTGCGTCTCCTGCGGCGCCTGCGTCCAGGCCTGCCCGACGGCGACGCTGTCGGAGAAGAGCCTGATCGCGATCGGCCAGCCGGAACATTCGGTCGTCACCACCTGCGCCTATTGCGGGGTGGGGTGCACCTTCAAGGCGGAGATGCGCGGCGAGGAAGTCGTGCGCATGGTGCCGTGGAAGGACGGCGAGGCCAATCGCGGCCATTCCTGCGTCAAGGGCCGCTTCGCCTGGGGCTATGCCACCCATCGCGAGCGCATCCTGAAGCCGATGATCCGCGAGAAGATCACCGACCCGTGGCGCGAAGTGACCTGGGACGAGGCGATCGGCCGGGCGGCATCGGAGTTCCGTCGCATCCAGGCCAAGGCCGGCAAGCGCGCCATCGGCGGCATCACCTCGTCGCGCTGCACCAACGAGGAGACCTTCCTCGTCCAGAAGCTGATCCGTGCCGGCTTCGGCAACAACAACGTCGACACCTGCGCCCGCGTCTGCCACTCGCCGACCGGCTACGGCCTGAAGGTGGCGTTCGGCACCTCGGCCGGCACGCAGAACTTCGACTCGGTGGAAAAGACCGACGTCGTCATCGTCATCGGCGCCAACCCGACCGACGGTCATCCGGTCTTCGGCTCGCGGCTGAAGAAGCGGCTGCGGCAGGGCGCCAAGCTGATCGTCATCGATCCGCGCCGCATCGATCTGGTGAAGAGCCCGCGCATCAAGGCCGCGCACCATCTGGCGCTGAAGCCGGGCACCAACGTCGCGATCCTGACGTCGCTCGCCCACGTCATCGTCACCGAGGGTCTCGTCGACGAGGCCTTCGTCAAGGAACGCTGCGACTGGGACGACTTCTCGGCCTGGGCCGAGTTCGTCGCCGATCCGCGCCATGCGCCGGAAGAGGTCGAGAAGATCTCGGGCGTTCCGGCCGACGAGATCCGCGGCGCGGCGCGGCTCTATGCCACCGGCGGCAACGGGGCGATCTACTACGGTCTCGGCGTCACCGAACATTCGCAGGGCTCGACCTCGGTGATGGCGATCGCCAATCTCGCCATGGCGACCGGCAACATCGGCCGCGAGGGCGTCGGCGTGAACCCGCTTCGCGGACAGAACAACGTCCAGGGCTCCTGCGACATGGGCTCGTTCCCGCACGAATTCTCGGGCTATCGCCACGTCTCCGACCCCGCCGTGCGCTCGCTCTTCGAGGAATTGTGGGGCGTGCCGCTCGACGACGAGCCGGGCCTGCGCATTCCCAACATGTTCGACGCCGCGCTCGAGGGCTCGTTCCTCGGCATGTACATTCAAGGAGAGGACATCCTCCAATCCGACCCGAACACCACCCATGTGGCGGCGGCGCTGTCGGCGATGGAATGCGTCGTGGTGCAGGATCTCTTCCTCAACGAGACCGCCAACTACGCCCACATCTTCCTGCCCGGTTCGACCTTCCTCGAGAAGGACGGCACCTTCACCAATGCCGAGCGCCGCATCCAGCGGGTGCGCAAGGTGATGACGCCGAAGAACGGCAACATGGCCGACTGGCAGATCACGCAAGCCCTCGCCCGCGCCCTCGGCCTCGATTGGCACTACGCCCATCCGAGCGAGATCATGGACGAGATCGCCCGGTCGACGCCGACCTTCGCCGGCGTCAACTACGAGCGGCTCGATCGCGAGAGCCTGCAGTGGCCGGTCAACGCCGCCCATCCGGACGGCTCGCCGATCATGCACGTCGACGGCTTCGTCCGCGGCAAGGGCAAGTTCATGCTGACGGAATATGTCGCGACCACCGAGAAGGTCGGCCCGCGCTATCCGCTGCTGCTCACCACCGGCCGCATCCTCTCGCAGTACAACGTCGGCGCCCAGACGCGGCGGACCGAGAACGTCGTCTTCCATTCCGAGGACGTGCTCGAGATCCATCCGCAGGACGCCGAGGATCGCGGCGTGCGCGACGGCGACTTCGTCCGGGTGAAGAGCCGGGCGGGCGAGATCTCGCTGCGCGCCGTCATCACCGACCGGGTGGCGCCGGGCGTCGTCTACACGACGTTCCACCACCCGGCGACCCAGGCCAACGTGGTCACCACCGAGAACTCGGACTGGGCCACCAACTGCCCGGAATACAAGGTCACCGCCGTGCAGGTCTCGCCCTCCAACGGGCCGAGCGAATGGCAGGTCGACTACGAGCGACAGGCGACGGAATCGCGTCGCATCCGGGCGGCGGAGTGAGACGATGAGCGACGACAACAGGCTCGTGACCATGGCCAACCAGATCGCCGGCTTCTTCGCCGTGCAGGGCGCCGGCGCGGTCGCGGCGACGGCCGATCACATCGTCAAGAACTGGGATCCGCGCATGCGGGCGGGTCTCACGGCGCATCTCGCGGCCGGCGGCGACGGTCTCTCGGAGGTGGCGCGTGCCGCCGCCGAGACGATCGCCGCGGCGGATCGCGCCCGCAAGGCGGGGTGAGGGACGAATAAAGCCCGCCCGCTCGGCGGAACGGTCGAGAGATGAAGACCGTCGCATCCGGTCCTCTCCCCCCTCGAGGGGGAGAGACAGAGAGGGGGGGATCGCGGGCAGCGCCCCGGGATAACGCCCCCCTCCCCGGCCCTCCCCCTCGAGGGGGGAGGGAGAAGATCAGGCGGCGCATGAATTCGGTCGGCGGGGGGATCTCGCGGGCCGCGGGAAGACCGGGAGGTCCCGGGAACGAAACGGCGGGTCTCACCCGTCGCCAACCAGAGCCGACGAAACGGCCAGGGGGGAATGACATGACGACCATGGAGACTGCGGGGTCCGGAACGGGCTCCTCGGGCGCGCTCGGCTTCCTCGACCGCTCCCACACGATCGCCAAGCCCGGCTTCAATCGCTGGCTGGTGCCCCCGGCGGCACTGGCCATCCATCTGTGCATCGGCATGGCCTACGGCTTCTCGGTGTTCTGGCTGCCGCTCAGCCGCGCCATCGGCATCACGGCGCCGGTCGCCTGCCCGGCCGACATGAGCCTCGTCGGTGAGCTTTTCACCACCACCTGCGACTGGAAGATCTCCAGCCTCGGCTGGATGTACACGCTGTTCTTCGTCTTCCTCGGCTCGTCGGCGGCGATCTGGGGCGGCTGGCTCGAGAAGGCCGGTCCGCGCAAGGCCGGCGTCGTGGCGGCGCTGTGCTGGGGCGGCGGCTTCTTCCTCTCGGCGATCGGCGTCAAGACGCATCAGCTGTGGCTGATGTGGCTCGGTTCCGGCGTCATCGGCGGCATCGGCCTCGGTCTCGGTTACATCTCGCCGGTGTCGACGCTGATCAAGTGGTTCCCCGACCGCCGCGGCATGGCGACCGGCATGGCGATCATGGGCTTCGGCGGCGGCGCGATGATCGGCGCTCCGCTCGCCGACATGCTGATGAGGAAGTTCGCGACGCCCACCTCGGTCGGCGTCTGGGAGACCTTCATCGTTCTCGGCGTGATCTATTTCCTCTTCATGATGAGCGGCGCGCTCGGTTACCGGGTGCCGCGCGACGACTGGAAGCCGGCCGGCTGGACCCCGCCGCCGGCGGCGCAGAACTCGCTGATCACCTCCAAGAACGTCCATCTCGACGTCGCCTGGAGGACCAGGCAGTTCTGGCTCGTCTGGGGCGTGCTCTGCCTCAACGTGACCGCCGGCATCGGCATTCTCGGCATGGCCTCGCCGCTCCTGCAGGAAGTCTTCGCCGGCAAGCTGATCGGCATCGACGCGACCTTCTCGCAGCTGACCGCGGCGCAGAAGGGGCAGATCGCCGCCGTGGCGGCCGGCTTCACCGGCCTCCTGTCGCTGTTCAACATCGGCGGGCGGTTCTTCTGGGCCTCGCTCTCCGACAAGCTCGGGCGCAAGCTGACCTACACGATCTTCTTCCTGCTCGGCCTCGCGCTCTATGCGTCGATCCCGACGCTGGCGAGCGCCGGGTCGCTGGCGCTGTTCGTGCTGGCCTTCTGCGTGATCCTGTCGATGTACGGCGGCGGCTTCGCCACCGTCCCCGCCTATCTCGCCGACATGTTCGGCACCAAGATGGTCGGTGCCATCCACGGCCGCCTGCTCACCGCCTGGTCGGCGGCGGGCATCTTCGGCCCCGGCATCGTCAACTACATCCGCGAATATCAGCTCGCCCACGGCGTGGCGCGGGCCGACGTCTACTCGATCACCATGTACATCCTCGCCGGCCTGCTGGCGCTGGGCGCGCTCGCCAACTGGCTGGTGACGCCGGTGGCCGAGAAGCATCACATGCCGGACGATGAGGCGGCGGCCGAGAAGCGTGCGGCCGACGACACCCACCAGCACTTCGTCTCCGACGTCGCGGCGCTGGGCGAGGAGGTCGTCCACTCGTGGAAGGTGACGCTCGCCTGGGCGATCGTGTGGATCCCGCTCGGTTGGGGCATCTGGATCACGCTGACCAAGACACTGGTGCTGTTCCGCTGAGGTGATCACGGACGGAAGGATAGGGGCGTCGGCGTCAGGCCGGCGCCCTTTTCATATCGACCCGACCGTCGAAAATCGGGTGGCTCGGCGCCCCGGGACGGCCGATCGTCGCGGACATCGTTCCCGACGACCGGAGCCGACCCCATGAACGCACCCACCCGTTTCCGCATCCGCGGCCTCGACATCGACGCCGTCCGCCCCTTGTTCGGGCTTCCCGACGAAGATCTCGCCGCCCGCGGCGTCCGGCGCATCGTCGTCGACGCCTCACCCGGCTTTCCCGACCGGATCGAGTTGCGCGACGCCGACATCGGCGAGACCGTGCTGCTCCTCAATCATTTCCATCAGCCGGCGGCGACGCCCTATCGGTCTTGCCATGCGATCTTCGTGCGCGAGGCCGCACGCGAGACCTGGGACCGGTTCGACGAAGTGCCCGACGTCATGCGCCGCCGCCTGCTCTCGGTTCGCGGCTTCGATCGCGATCACATGATCGTCGTCGCCGACGTGACCGAGGGCAGCGATCTCGAGGCGGTGATCGCGCGGTTCTTCGCCGATCCGAAGGTCGACTATCTCCACGTCCACTATGCGAAATACGGCTGTTGGGCGGGGCAGGTCGACCGCACCTGACCCGGTGCGGTCCGGCCCCTCGCGCGAGGCCCGGGGGGCAGGCGCACTGGACCTCGACGGCGGATTGGTCCATTAGAAGGACCCCCGCGGTGGCGACGAGAGCGAACCGAAAGGCCTCGCTCCTCGGCCCTGCCGATCCTTCCGTCGAGACCTCTCCTCCCATGTCCGTCCGTTCCTACGTTCTCGCCCTCTCCTGCCGCGACCGCTCCGGCATCGTCGCCGCGGTGTCGATGCACCTCTTCGAGATGGGCGCCAACATCACCGAGGCGCAGCAGTTCGACGATCACCTGTCGGATCGCTTCTTCATGCGGGTGATGTTCGAGGTCGGCGGCCTGTCGGTCGAAAAGCTGGTCGAGAGCTTCGCCGAGATCGTCGCGCGCTTCGAGATGGACCTGCGCATCCGCGACCGGACCATCCCGCGCAAGGTGATGATCCTCGTCTCCAAGTTCGACCACTGTCTGGTCGACCTGCTCTATCGCAAGCGCATCGGCGAGCTGCCGATGGAGGTGACGGCCGTCGTCGCCAACCATCCGCGCGAGACCTATGCCCACGTCGAGTTCACCGACACGACGTTCCACTACATGCCGGCCGACAAGGCCAACAAGGCCGAGCAGGAGGGCAAGATCCTGCGGCTGATCGAGCAGACCGGCACCGAGATCGTCGTGCTCGCGCGCTACATGCAGATCCTCAGCCACGACTTCGCCGCGGCGCTGCAGGGCCGCTGCATCAACATCCACCACTCGTTCCTGCCGGGCTTCAAGGGCGCCAAGCCCTATCATCAGGCCCACGAGCGCGGCGTGAAGATCATCGGCGCCACCGCTCACTTCGTGACGCCGGACCTCGACGAGGGTCCGATCATCGAGCAGGACGTCGAGCACATCAGCCACCGCGACACGCCGGACATGCTGGTGACCAAGGGTCGCGACATCGAACGCCGCGTGCTCGGCCGGGCGCTGTCGCATCTGCTCGAGGACCGGGTGATCCTGAACGGTCACCGCACGGTGGTGTTCAAGGACTGAGCCGCCTCACCGACCGCCGAGGAGGCGCGTCAGGGCGAAGGCGAAGGCCAGCGCAAAGGCGTTGCGCGGGCGGGCGACGGCGAAGGCCGACGCGCTCGCCGTGCGGCCGAGCAGGGCCGAGACTTCCGGCACCGCCAGCGCACAGAAGATCGCCGAGACCGGCACCATCGCCACCCGGATCACCGGCGAGGCGAGAACGTGTTCGGGCATCAGCCACAGCGACAGCCAGCCGGCGGCGACGCCGAGGGCGACGTTGAAGGCGAGGCCGAGCACGACCCGGTCGTCGCCGTCGCCGCGCCGCACCACCGCCCTCTCGGCGGACGGGATCGCCGTGGGGACGAGTTCGGGCTTTGCCTCGACCGGCGCGGGTTCGGCGGCGGCGCGGTTGCCGCGCAGCGTGCGCCAGAGCCATTGGACGGTGTCGACGGCCAGTTCGAGGACGGTGACGAAGACGCCTTCGAGCAAGGCCCAGAGCAGGCCGCCGAGGATTTCGAACAGGATCTCGATCAGGACTTCCATCGCCCGCCGCGCCCCCTCGCCGACACGGTCGGCCTGCGGGCGAAGCCCGCGGGCCGCATGCTCGTCCGCCGGCTCAGCCGCGGTTGTAGACGTCCTCGTAGCGGACGATGTCGTCCTCGCCGAGATAGCTGCCGACCTGCACCTCGATCAGATCGAGCGGGATGCGGCCGGGGTTCTCCAGCCGATGCGTCGCGCCGAGCGGGATGTAGACGCTCTCGTTCTCGGCCGCGACCGTCACCGTGTTGTCGACCGTGATCCGTGCCGTACCCGACACCACCACCCAGTGCTCGGCGCGGTGGAAGTGGCTCTGCAGCGACAGTTTCGACCCCGGATTGACGGTGATGCGCTTGACCTGATGGCGACCGCCGACGTCGATCGACTCGTAGGAGCCCCAGGGCCGCCACATCTTGACGTGCTCGCGCGCCTCCTTGCGGCCCGAGGCGGTCAGGCGGGCGACGAGGCCCTTGACCTTCTCGGCCTGCGCCCGATCGACCACCAGCACCGCATCGCGGGTCGTCACCACGACGATGTCGTCGAGGCCGACCACGGTCGTCAGCCGTCCCGGCGAATGGACGTAGCAGTTCTTGGCGTCGAGGAAGGCCGCCTCCCCGCGGGAGCCGTTGCCGTTGGCGTCCTTTTCGGCGAGATCCCAGATCGCGTCCCAGGCGCCGACGTCGGACCAGGCGAAGTCGGAGGGAACCACGGCGGCATGCGCCGTCTTCTCCATCACCGCGTAGTCGACCGACTTCGCCACCGCACGGCCGAAGGCCTCGGGCTCGAGGCGGAGGAAGTCGAGGTCCTTGGTCGCCTTCTCGACGGCCTCGGCGACCGGGCGGCCGATTTCGGGCGCGAGCGCGTCGAGTTCGTCGAGGAAGACCGACGCGCGGAAGAGGAAGTTGCCGGAGTTCCACAGACACCCTTCGGCGACGTAACGCTCGGCGGTCGCCTCGTCGGGCTTCTCGACGAAGGCGGCGATGGCGTTGACGCCGGGCTGCGCCAGCGCTTCACCCGGACGAATGTAGCCGTAGCCGGTCGCCGGGCGGGTCGGATGGATGCCGAAGGTGACGATGCGGCCCGCTTCCGCCGCGGCGCGGCCGGTCGCGACATGGGCGAGAAAGCCGGCGACGTCGGGCATCGCATGGTCGGCGGCGAGAACCAGGACGAGGGCGGCCGGATCGCGCGCCAGCGCGAGACGCGCGGCGGCGGCGATGGCGGCGCAGCTGTCGCGGCGGAAGGGCTCGAGCACGATGTCGCCGGTCACGCCCGCCGCCCGCATCTGTTCGGCGACGAGGAAGCGGTAGTCCTGGCCGGTGACCACGACGGGCGCATCGAATTCGGCGCCGGCGACACGCTTCAGCGTCGTCTGGAACAGCGAGTCGTCTCCGGTGAAGGCGAGGAACTGCTTGGGGTAACTGTCGCGCGAGGCCGGCCAGAGGCGCGAGCCGGAGCCACCACACAGAACGACGGGAACGATGAGCGCCATGAGGCTCCACTCCAGAAGACGGGATCGGCGGGACGGGGTCCCTCGGGTTCGCGACAAACTAGCCGACAAACACCAAGAAATCGAAAATTCGACGAGACGACGACGGGTCGCGGCGACGACGCGCGCACGACGTCGCAGCGTCGGCCCGACGCGACGAGAATGTGCACGAAAGGCGAACATCGCCCTTTCCCCGCGCAGCATCCCGCGCCATATTCGGGGCATGGCTCGCTCTCCCCGCTCCCCCGATTCCGGTTCCTCCTCCCCGGCGAAGCGCCGTCGCGGTCCGCTGACCGAAGGGCTCGACGCCTCGGCGCCGCTCGATCCGCCCTGGGCGGGCGGCGAAGACACGGCGCCGACCGGTTTCGCCGAAGCGCCGCAAGCGGGCTACGACGTCGGCGCGACGCCGCTCTCCGGCTCGATCGGCGACTGGGCGGAGGAGATCGCGCGGGCCGCCACGGCGCCCTCGCCGGCCCAGCCCAAGCCGCGCGGCCGGCCGAAGAAGGACGACGGCACCGCCACCGCCACGGAGCGCGTGGCGAGCGGGCTCAATGCGGTCTCCGGCCTCGAGATCGGCCTCGAGGAGGCCGCCAGCGCGCCGAAGGGCGGGGCGACCGCCACGGTCGAGGCGCTGTCGGCGCTGATCGCCTCGGGCAATCCGCTGTTCAAGGACGGCAAACTCTGGACGCCGCACCGGCCGGAGCGGCCGCCCAAGTCCGAGGGCGGCATCCGCTTCGAACTGGTCTCGCCTTACGAGCCCAAGGGCGACCAGCCGCAGGCGATCGCCGACCTCGTCGAGGGCGTCGAGCGTGGCGACCGCTGTCAGGTGCTGCTTGGCGTCACCGGTTCGGGCAAGACCTTCACCATGGCGCAGGTCATCGCCCGCACCCAGCGCCCGGCGCTGATCCTGGCGCCGAACAAGACGCTGGCGGCGCAGCTCTACGGCGAGTTCAAGTCGTTCTTCCCGAACAACGCGGTGGAGTATTTCGTCTCCTACTACGACTACTACCAGCCCGAGGCCTACGTGCCGCGGACGGACACCTACATCGAGAAGGAATCGTCGATCAACGAGCAGATCGACCGGATGCGCCACGCCGCCACCCGCTCGCTGCTCGAGCGCGACGACGTCATCATCGTCGCCTCGGTCTCCTGCATCTACGGTATCGGCTCGGTCGAGACCTATACCGCCATGACCTTCTCGATCGAGGTCGGCGAGCGCATGGACCAGCGCCAGCTGCTGGCGGACCTCGTGGCGCTGCACTATCGCCGCAACGACGCGTCCTTCCAGCGCGGCGCCTTCCGGGTGCGCGGCGACACGGTCGAGGTCTTCCCCGCCCACTTGGAAGACCGGGCGTGGCGGATCACCTTCTTCGGCGACGAGATCGAGGCGATCGACGAGTTCGACCCGCTGACGGGGCAGAAGTCACAGAGCCTCAAGTTCGTGAAGGTCTACGCGAACTCGCACTACGTCACGCCGAAACCCACCCTCCAGCAGGCGATCCAGTCGATCAAGGCGGAGCTGAAGCATCGCCTCGTCGAGCTGGAGAATGCCGGCCGGCTGCTCGAGATGCAGCGGCTGGAACAGCGCTGCACCTTCGACCTCGAGATGCTGGAGGCGACCGGTTCCTGCGCCGGCATCGAGAACTACTCCCGCTATCTCACCGGCCGCCGGCCGGGCGAGCCGCCGCCGACGCTGTTCGAATATCTGCCCGACGAGGCGCTGGTCTTCGCCGACGAGAGCCACGTCACCATTCCGCAGATCGGCGGCATGTATCGCGGCGACTTCCGGCGCAAGGCGACGCTGGCCGAATACGGCTTCCGTCTGCCCTCCTGCATGGACAACCGGCCGCTGCGCTTCGAGGAATGGAACGCCATGCGGCCGCAGACCGTCGCCGTCTCGGCAACGCCGTCGGCGTGGGAGATGGAGGAGGCCGGCGGCGTCTTCGTCGAACAGGTCATCCGCCCGACCGGCCTGATCGATCCGCAGATCGACATCCGTCCCGCCACCAAACAGGTCGAGGACCTGCTCGGCGAGGTGCGCGAGGTCGCCGCCCGCGGCAATCGCGTGCTGGTGACGACGCTGACCAAGCGCATGGCGGAAGATCTCACGGAATACTTCCACGAGAACGGCGTGCGCGTGCGCTACATGCATTCCGACGTCGAGACGCTCGAGCGCATCGAGATCATCCGCGACCTCAGGCTCGGGGCCTTCGACGTCCTCGTCGGCATCAACCTGCTGCGCGAGGGTCTCGACATCCCGGAATGCTCGCTGGTCGCCATTCTCGATGCCGACAAGGAGGGCTTCCTGCGCTCGGAGACCTCGCTGATCCAGACCATCGGCCGCGCCGCGCGCAACGTCGACGGGCGGGTGATCCTCTATGCCGATCACATGACCGGCTCGATGGAACGCGCCATCGCCGAGACGGATCGCCGCCGCGAGAAGCAGGTCGCCTACAACCTCGCCAACGGCATCACGCCGGAATCGATCAAGCGCAACATCTCCGACGTGCTCTCCTCGGTCTACGAGCAGGACCACGTCACGGTGGAGGCGGGCTTCGCCGAGGCGGGCCACCTCGTCGGCAACAACCTCGCCGCCCATCTCGACGACCTGCGCGGCCGCATGAAGGCGGCGGCGACCAACCTCGAGTTCGAGGAGGCGGCGCGCCTGCGCGACGAGATCAAGCGGCTGGAGGCGACCGAACTGGTGCTGGCCGACGACCCGCTGGCGCGCCAGGCCGCCGTCGACGACGCCACCGGCGGCTATGCCGGCGAGAAGAAATACGGCCGCGCCGCCAATCTGCCGCCGACGAAAGTCCGCAAGAATTCGCTCGACGAGATGACGGTCGGACGCACCGAGGTTCCGATGGGCGGCCCGGCGCCGAAGCGCCCGCCACCCTCGACCGCCGCCGGCACGGCGGGGTCGAAGGGCAAGGGACGGTTCCGGAAGCGGTGAGGCGTCCCGCAAGACGGGCGAAGATCCGAACGCTCCACTGTTCGGCTTCATCCTGACGCGCCTCTGTTCGGCTTCACCCTGAGGTGCCCGGCCATCGGCCGGGCCTCGAAGGGCGAAGCCACGACGGGCCGTGCCTCTCGGCCCTTCGCGCTTCGAAGCCCGGCTATGCCGGGCACCTCAGCATGAAGGGCCTCCGCTGGAGTCCGTCAGAGCGAGAATGAGCTCCCCTCACTTCGTCGGTCGGATCGCCGCGCCCCAGGGGTAGCGGCCGACGCGCACCGTGCGCAGTGCCGTCAGCGAGGCGACGTCGATCTCGGTGACGTCGCCGGAGACGCCGTTGGTCACCCACAGGCGGTCTTCTTCCGGCGTCAGGTCGAGCTGCCAGACGCGTTTGCCGACGAGGATGTATTTCTTCACCTTCAGCGTCTTCTGATCGACCACCGCAACGTGGTTGGCCGGCCCCAGGGCGACGAAGCCCCAGCGGCCGTCGGAGGTCAGGCGCATGCCGACCGGCTGGATCTTGTCGCGCGGCACGCCGGGGATGGCGAACTCGACCTTGCCGACGGGGGCCTTGGTCGCGCTGTCGATCACGGTGACGGTGCCGCCGATCTCGGAGGAGACCCAGAGCCGGCTGTCGTCCTTGGTGAAGACCGCGAAGCGCGGGCGCGGGTCGACGGGGATGTCGGCGACGCCGGTCTTGGACGCGACGTCGATCCAATGGGCCATGTTGGTGGTCTCGGCGGTGACGACCACCGACTTGCCGTCGTGCGAGAAACCGACGCCCTCGGGCTCCTCGCCGACCGGGACCTGACCGACCACGGCGCGGGTCTCGACGTCGACGAAGGTGGCGATGGCGTCGTTTTCGTTGGAGATCACCAGCGTCCGCCCGTCCGGCGACAGGGCGAAGAGCTCGGGATCGGCGCCGGAAGGCAGATCGTGCAGCAGCTTGCCGCTCGCCACGTCGAAGACCTGCACCGTGTCGCTGTCGGAAGCGCAGACGTAGAGCTTCGTGTGGTCGGTCGAGAAGACGATGCCGCGCGGCCGCTTGCCGACCTTCAGCGTGTCGACCACCTCGCCCTTGACCGTGTCGACGATCGAAATCGTGTTGTCCTTCTCGTTGGAGACGTAGAGAAGGTGGGCCTCGGCCGCGCTCGCGGAGAACGACAGGGCGAGGGCGGCGGCGAGGAGCGGCGTCAGACGGTGCGACATGGTTCTTCCCGCGATCGAGGGTCGAGACGGAGAGCGAGCCGCAGCCTCGGCGTGGCTCGCCCGCGACATCACTTGCGGCAGCCCTTCAGCTCCTTCTCCTCGATCGAGAAGACCTCGCCTTCGGTGACCTTGACGCCCTTGACCATGCAGGAGCGGCCCTTCACGTCGGTCAGCTTGGCGTCGTAGGTGCCCGACTTGACGCCGACGATCTTCAGCCGCTCGTCGTGATCGACGGTCTTGTCGTTGTCGTTGAGCGCCTGGTTGGCGCCCCATTCGGTGGTGCCGGCCGGCGCCAACCAGAGACCGTTGACGGTGTTTTCGGTGAGGTTCCAGAAGCGGGTGCGGGCGGCGGCGTCGGCGGTGGCGACGGCGGCGAGGACCGCGAGGACGGTCGCGGCGACGGTGCGATACATGGGTCTTCCCTCCCTGATGATGCGGACGGGGGCGTCGGCGGCGACGTGCCTTCGCGCGGCCTCGGATGCGGGGCCGCGTGTTCCGTTCGGGACGCAGGAGATCCGTGGCACGCGGGCGCGCGCCGGCCTCGATGCGGGCATGTGCTTCCTCCCCGGGATCGGCGATCGACGTCACCCTGCCTTTTCGGCTGTTCCCGAGGCGAGTGAAGCAGGCGACGCGCGGCGGCGTCCATTGTTCCTAGGTGCAGAATCGGACCGGCGGCGCGCCAGTCGCGAGTCGGTCGCGCTTGCCGAAGCGATCCGTGGCCGGGATAATGCGGCATCCGGCAAAGACCGAAGAACGAACGAACCGGACAGCGGAGGGGAAGCCTTGGCGATCGAACAACCGGACGCGCGCGGGCGCGAGCCGAAGAGGTCGGCCGGCTCCGAGAGCGTACGCGTCGCCGTGTCCGAAGCCTCGAACGCGGCCGACGCCGTCGCGGAGATCGCGGCGACGCTCGGCGATCGCGCGGCCATCGCCTTCGTCCTCGTCTTCGTCTGCGCCCGCCATTCCGCCGAGGCGGTCGCCGAGGCGCTCGCCGCCGCGTTTCCCGACGTCCCCCATGCCGGCTGCTCGACGGCCGGCGAATTCGCGCCGGTCGGACCGGTCGATGCGGGCCTCGTCGCGGTCGCCTTCCCGAAGGCCGACTTCGCCATCGCCTGCGCACCGCTGCGGGGGCTCTCGACCTTCGGGCTCGAGGACGGCGGCGGACGGCTCGCCGACCTCTGTCGCACGCTCGAGGCCGATCTCGGTCGCGGCGAGGGCGACACCTTCGCCCTGACCCTGCTCGATGGCCTGTGCCGCCGCGAGGAGGTGATCCTCGCCGCCCTGCAACAGGCGATGCCCGGCATGCCGATGGTCGGCGGTTCGAACGGCGACGACCTGTCGTTCCGCTCGACCTTCGTCATCGCCGACGGCGAGGTGGTGCGCGACGGCGGCCTCCTACTGCTGGTGCGGACGCCCCTGCCGTTCCGCCCCTTCGCCCACGACCACTTCGCCCCGACGGCGCGCAAGCTGGTCGTGACCGGCTGCGACGCCGACCAGCGGCGGGTCACCGAGATCGACGCCGAACCCGCCTGGGACGCCTTCGCGGCGGCGACGCTGGTCGATGCGAGCGGTGACGACGCCGATGTCTTCGCCGCCCATCCCCTGCTCGTCCGGATCGGCGGCGAGTACTATTGCCGCTCGATCCAGCGTCGCAACGACGACCGCAGTCTGTCGTTCTATTGCGCCATCGGCACCGGTGTCGTGCTGACCGTCGCCGAGACGCGCGAGATGGTCGGGGCGCTCGAACACGCGCTCGACGAGATCGATCGCGACCTCGGCGGCATCGACTTCGTGCTCGGCTTCGACTGCGTCCATCGCCGCATCGAGGCGGCGGGGCGGCAGGTCGCCGATCGCATCTCCGACGTCTTCCGCCGTTTCCGCGTCGTCGGCTTCAACACCTACGGCGAACAGTTCGACGCCATCCACCTCAACCACACCTTCACCGGCGTCGCCTTCGGCCGCCGGCAGGAGACACCATGACGCTGCGGGACGACCTTCGCGACGCCGAGACCGCACGTCTGCGCGACCGGATCGCCAAGCTCGAGAAGATCAACGCGGTGCTGATCGAGCGCGCCGAGACCAGTCTCGACGGGCGGGCCGACGCCTTCTCGCTGTTCCAGACCACCATCGGCCTCGAACGGCGCGTCCGGCGGCGCACCGACGAGCTGACCCATGCGCTGCGCCGGCTCGAACAGCTGAACGAGGAACTGGTGGAGGCGCGCGACCGCGCCGAGCGGGCCGATCTCTCCAAGACGCGCTTCCTCGCCCAGGCCGGCCACGACCTGCTGCAGCCGCTGGCCGCCGCCCGCCTCGCCTCGGCGGCGCTCGCGGAAATGCAGACCGAGAGCGACGGGCGACGCCTGTCGGCACAGGTCGAGCGCGCGCTCGCCTCGATCGAGGGGCTGCTCAAGACCATCCTCGACATCTCGCGGCTCGATGCCGGCGTGATGGTGCCGCGGATCGGCGCGGTGGCACTGGCGCCGCTGATGGAGGATCTGGCGACGGAGTTCGCCCCGACCGCCGAGCGCCGCGGCCTGCGCTTCGACGTGGTGCCGTCGAGCGCCCATGTCGCGACCGATCCCTTGATGCTCGAGCGCATCCTGCGCAACCTCGTCGGCAACGCGCTGCGCTACACCGAGAGCGGCCGCGTCCTCGTCGGTGTCCGGCGGCGCGAGGCGATGCTGCGGATCGACGTGATCGACACCGGTCCGGGCATTCCCGACGATCGCCACGAGGCGATCTTCGAGGAGTTCCACCGCGAACAGCGCCGGGTGCCGGACGGCGAGGTCGCCCTCGGGCTGGGCCTGTCGATCGTCCGGCGCCTCGCCGAGGTGCTCGGCCACCGCATCACGGTGGAGTCCGAGCCGGGGCGCGGCAGCCGCTTCTCGGTCGAACTGGCGATGGTGGAGGTCGACGTCGCGGCCGCGGCACAGATCGCCGTCGGCGCGCGGCCGACCGGCGATCTCGCGGGCACGCTGATCGCCGTCGTCGACAACGACCCGGCGGTGCGCGAGGCGACCGTCGAACTGGTCGGACGCTGGGGCTGCGCGACGATCGCGGCGGGGGCGGCGGAAGAGGCGATCGAGCAGGTCGCGGCCCTCGGGCGCCGGCCCGATCTGCTGCTGGTCGACTATCACCTCGACGAGGGCACCGGCCTCGACGCGCTGGAGGCGATGACCGCCGTCTGGGGTCCCGGCATTCCGGCGATCGTCGTGACCGCCGACCACGGACGCGAGATCGAGGAACGGCTGGCGGCGAACGGGCTCGAGCTGATGCGCAAGCCGGTGCGGCCGGCGGAGCTGCGCGCCCTCGTCGCCCACATGCTGGCGCGCGGCATCAACGGCGCAGCGTCGGAACGCTCGTCGGTTCGCTGAGCTGAGCCGGATCGATGCGCGCTGCCTCGATCACGGCCTGCGTGCGCGAGAAGACGCCGAGCTTGCGCAGGATCTCCGAGACATGCGCCTTGACCGTCGTTTCGCCGACGTCGAGCTCGTGGGCGATCTGCTTGTTGAGCTTGCCCTGGCGCAGCATCTGCAGCACGCGCAGCTGTTGCGGCGTCAGGCTCGACAGGCGGCTGGCGACGTCGTCGCCGCCGGATGCCCGGGCGGGCGCGGCGCGCGACGGGGCCACCGGCCAGGTGCCGCCGGAGAGCACGGTCGAGATCGCCTTGGCGATCTCGTTCTTCGGCGCCGACTTGGAGACGAAACCGGCCGCCCCGAGGGCGAGGGCGTCGCGCACGATGGCGGCGTCGTCGTGGGCGGAGACCACCAGCACCGGCAGTGAAGGAAACTTTCGGCGCAGCAGCGCGATGCCGTCGAAGCCGGTGGTGTCGGGCAGCGTCAGGTCGACCAGCGCGAGGTCGTAGCCGAGCCGGCGCTCGGCGATCATGTCGATCGCCGCGGCGAGTTCGGTCGCTTCGTGGATGTCGGCGTTCGGCGCGACGGCGCGCACGGCGATCTGGATCGCCTCGCGAAACAATGGATGATCGTCGACGATCAGAAAGGTCGTCATGGATTTCGTCTCTCCCCGCGCCGGCACTCTGTCGGTGCTCGTTCACGCGATCCTGAACCGCTTCGCCGTCCGCGGCAACGCCGACCCTCGTCCAATCGCCCTTCGTCGGGGCGGCGCTTCGACGAGGGGTGCCCGCGACGTCGCGATCTTCTCCCTGTTGGCAATGTCACGAAGCCGGCGACGCGTCTAGGCTCGACCGACATCCGTCCAGGAAGAGAGCCGCCCGAGCGGCCCGACGGAGGGGAGGAAGTCTCGATGTCACCCATCTCGCCGCGGCAATCGGCCGCCGCGCGTGCCTTCGTGTTCGGCCTCGCCATGCTGGTCTTCGCCGCACTGCCGGCGGCCGCCGCCGACCGGCTGCGCGTCGGCCTGCTCGAATTCGGCACGGTGTCGTGGCTGGTCGAGACCATGCGCGCCGAAGGGCTGGACACCGCGCACGACGTCGCGGTCGAGACGACGTCCTTCGCCTCCAACGACGCGGCGCGGATCGCCTTCCAGACCGGCGCGGTCGACGTCGTCGTCTCCGACCTCGTCTTCGCCGGACGGCGACGCGCCGAGGGACGACCGACGGTGTTCCAACCGCAGTCGGCCTCGGAGGGCGCGATCGTCGTCGCCGCCGCCTCGCCGATCCGCACGCTCGCCGATCTCGCCGGCCGCAAGATCGGCGTCGCCGGCGGCGCGCTCGACAAGAGCTGGCTCCTCCTCCAGGCGGAAGCCAAGCGCCGCCACGGCATCGACCTCTCCCGCGCCGCCGAGCCGGTCTTCGGCGCGCCGCCGATGCTGGCGCGCAAGCTCGAGACCGGCGAACTCGACGCCGCCCTCCTCTACTGGACCCAGTCGACCCGGCTCGAGGCCAAGGGCTTCCGGCGGCTCGCGGGTGTCGGCGAACTGGCGCGCGGCTTCGGCACCCGGGGCGACGTGGCGCTGGTCGGCTGGCTCTTCCACGGCGAGGACGTCGCGGCGCGACCCGCCGTCTACGACCGTTTCGTCGACGCGGTCGAGGCGACGGCGACGCGGATGGAGGACCCCGCCGTGTGGCCGCGCATCCGCCCCCTGATGCGGGCCGAGGACGACGCGACCTACGAGGCGCTGCGTCGGACCTTCCTCGCCGGCCGGCCGAAACGGCCGATCGCGGACGAAGAAGCGGACGCGCGCATCCTCTGGACGGCGCTGGCGGCGGCCGGCGGGCCGGAACTGGTCGGCAAGGCCACGGAATTGCCCGCCGGGCTCTATCGGACGCGCGGCGATGGCCGTCCCTGACGCGTCGCCCACTCGATCGCGCGAGGTCGCCGACGAACCGGGTGCGGCGACGCGGGTCCTCGCCCGGTTCGCCTCTCTGGCGGCGCTGGTCGCGCTCTGGCAGGTAGCGGCCGTGATCGCCGCATCGCCCGATCTCCCTTCGCCCGCCGCGGTCGCGCGTTTCGTCGGCGAGATCGCGGCGAGCGGCGGACTCGTCCGCCACCTCGGCGCGACGCTCGGCCGTGTCGCCCTCGCCTTCTCCGCGACGATGGTCTTCGGCACGGCGATCGGCGTGGCGCTGGGGCGGTCGCCGCGGGTCGATCTCTTCTTCGGCGGCTGGCTGATCGCCGGGCTGAACCTGCCGGCGCTGCTCGTCGCGGTGCTCGCCTATGTCTGGCTCGGGCTGACCGACACGGCGGCGATCGTCGCGGTGGCACTCAACAAGATCCCGTCGGTCGCGGTGACGATGCGCGAGGGCGCCCGCAGCTTCGATCCCAAGCTCGACCAGATGGCGCGCGTCTTCGCCTTCGGCCGCATCACCCGTCTGCGCCACGTGATCCTGCCGGCGCTCGCGCCCTTCGCGGCGGCGGCGGCGCGGAATGCCCTGGCGCAAGTGTTCAAGATCGTCCTCTTCGTCGAGTTGCTCGGCCGGTCGACCGGCGTCGGCGCGGCGATCCACACCGCCTTCCAACTCTTCGACCTGCGCGCGGTGATGGGCTGGTCGCTCGCCTTCGTCGCCGTCGTCCTCGTCGTCGAACAACTGGTCATGGAGCCGCTCGAACGTCATGTCTCCCTCTGGCGCCGTCGTTGAACTCGACATCCGCGAGAAGCGGCACGGCCGCGGCGCGGCCCGCCGGACCGTGCTCGCCGACGTGCCGCTGGCGGTGAAGCCGGGGCAGTGCGTCTGCATCATGGGGCCGTCGGGGGTCGGCAAGACGACGCTGCTCGCCATCCTCGCCGGGCTCGACGACGACTTCGACGGCGCCCGGGCGCCGATCGACGGCCGCCTCGGCATGGTGTTCCAGGAGCCGCGGCTCATCCCCTGGCGCAGCGTCCGCCGCAATCTGGCACTCGCCGCGCCCGACGCCGGACCGGAGCGGATCGAGGCGGCGCTGCGGCGCTGCCGGGTCGACGAGGCGCTCTTCGACCGTATGCCCGAGACGCTGTCGCTCGGCGAACAGCGCCGCGTCGCGCTCGCCCGGGCGCTGGCCGTCGAGCCCGCCCTGCTCGTCCTCGACGAGCCGCTCGCCTCGCTCGACGAGGCGACGACGCGCGATCTCCGCGCGGTGATCGCGGCGATCCCGACCGACGAGACCACCGCCGTGGTGATGGTGGAGCACGATCTCGAGAGCGCGCTGGCGGTCGCCGACCGCATCGTCCGGCTGGAGGGCACGCCGGGACGGATCGCGCGGGCGGCCTCGATCGAGCGCCCGCGCGGGGACCGCGACGCCGCCTGGCTCGCGGCCGAGGCCGACCGGCTGCGCGGGCTCGGGTTCTGAGACCGACGAGCGAATCTCCACCGATCGGCCTGTTGCAGAGGCCCTTCATGCTGAGGTGCCCGGCGCAGCCGGGCCTCGAAGCGCGAAGGGCCGGGTGGCACGGCCCGTCATGGCTTCGCCCTTCGAGGCCCGGCCGATGGCCGGGCACCTCAGGGTGAAGCCGAACGATAGGCAGAGCATCGGACCGGCACGACCCGGCTCAGCGTCCGCGCCAGAGGATCTCGACGTCGCGCCCCTCGGCGGCGGCTTCGGCCGCGGCGAGGGCGGCGACGCGGGCGTGGGCGGGCGACTTGTGGCAGGCGGGATCGGCGGCGGCGGCATCACCGACCAGGGCCAGCGCCTGACAGCGGCAGCCGCCCCAGTCGATCTCCTTGCGATCGCAGGACGAGCAGGGCTCGGGCATCCAGTCGGTGCCGCGATAGGCGACAAAGGCCGGGCTCTCGCTCCAGATCTCGGCGAGCGGGCGGTCCTTGACGTTCCAGAACTCGAGATGGCGGATCGTCTCGGCGGCGTGGCAGGGCAGGACCTTGCCCGACGGGGTGACGTTGAGCGAACGCCGGCCCCAGCCGCCCGAGCAGGGCTTGGGGTGACGGGCGTAGTAGTCGGGGATCACCATGTCGACGACCATCCGCCCCTCGAGCCGGGGACGGGCGGCCTCGACCACGGCGATCGCCTCGTCGACGGCGGCGCGCGACGGCATCAGCGCCGCTCGATTGGCGAGCGCCCAGCCGTAATACTGGGTGTGGGCGACCTCCAGACGCTTGGCACCGAGATCGAGGGCGAGGTCGATCATCGCGCCGACCTCGGCGATGTTGCCGCGATGGATCACGGCATTCACGGTGAGCGGCAGACCGGCCTCGGTCACCATCGCCGCCACCACGCGCTTCTTGAGATAGCCGCCGTCGTAGCCGCCGAGCCGGTCGTTGGTCTCGGCAGTCGCGCCTTGGAACGACAGCTGGACGTGATCGAGCCCGGCCGCGACCAGCGACGCGAACAGGGTCTCGGAGACGCCGATGCCGGAGGTGATGAGGTTGGAATAGAGGCCGATCTCGGCGCAGTGGCGCGTCAGCTCGACGATGTCGCGTCGCGCCGTCGGTTCGCCGCCGGAGAGGTGGACGTGCAGCGCCCCCATCGCCGTCGCCTCGGAGAGCACGCGTTTCCAGGTCTCGGTGTCGAGTTCGGCGCCGCGCTGCTCGAGCGTCAGCGGATTGGAACAGTGCGGGCAGGCGAGCGGGCAGCGATGAGTCAGCTCGGCGAGGATGCCCATCGGCGCCGGGATCGCGGCGGTGGGGCGGAAGGGCTGGGCCGCGGCGGTCATGTCTCGAGCACTCTCTTGGCGGCGAGATCGCCGAGCATGGCGGCGACGTCGGCCTCGACTTCCGGCGCCGGCGCGCCGTAGCGCTCGGCGAGCGTCGCGGCGATCGCCCGGACGTCGCGCTCGCCGTCGCAGAGTTCGACCACCGCGGCGGCGATCTCGTCGACGCGGAAGGCGCGCTCCGGGGCGAGCAGCATCCAGCCGCCGCGCACGTCGTCGCGGCGCAGCTTGACGCCGCGCGGCAGGCGGGGACGGGCGACGAGGGCGAGCGGGTTGCTCATGTCACGCCCCCGAGATCGTCGGGCGGAAGGCGCCGGGCGGGATCAGGCCGGGCGTGACATAGGCGTGATGCAGCGCATCGAGTTGGGCCCACAGGACCTCGGTCTTGAAGGTCAGCGCGTCGAGCGCCGCCTGTTGCTCGGCGGCCGTCAGGGCATGGCGCTTCACCCAGTCGAGGGCGAAGTCGGCATCGCGCGGCGCCTGATCGAGGCGGCGGCGGAAATAGGCGACGACCTTCTCGTCGATGAAGTCGTAGTTCGCCAGCATGCCGTCGATGCGGCGGCGATGGATCGACGGGGCGAAGAGTTCGGTCAGGCTGGAGGCGACCGCCTCGAGCAGGGTGTTGTCCTGGACGAAGCGGACGTAGGCCTCGACCGCGAAACGGGTCGCCGGCAGCGCACCCTTGGTCGAGATCACGTAGTCGCGCGGCAGACCGAGACCGTCGGTCAGCACCAGCCAGCGCTCGATGCCGCCGGCATCCTCGCCGAAACCGTCGTGATCGGTGATACGGTGCAGCCATTCGCGGCGCAGTTCGCGATCGGTGCAGCGGCCCATCAGCGCCGCGTCCTTGCGCGGGATCGCCGCCTGATAGCAGTAGCGGTTGAGCGCCCAGGCCTGGACCTGACCCTTCGTGAGATGCCCGCCGTGCAGCAGGTCGTGGAACGGGTGGAGATCGTGATAGCGGGCGGCGCCGATGGCGCGCAGCGCGGCTTCGAGGCCCTCGGGGCTCAGCGGCTCGGCCAGGGGGGCGGCGAGCGGCGGCTGCGGGGTGATCATGGCGTTCATGGGACGACCTCCATGCCGTCGTGTCCGATCTCCCAACCCGCGGCCTCGACGCGTGCCGCCTCGGGCGATCCCTCGATCAGCGCGGGGTTGGAATTGTTGATGTGGACGAAGATCTTGCGCACGCCGACATGGTGCGCGAAGGCCTCCGTCGTCGAGCCTTCTCCGGTCATCGGCATGTGGCCCATGCGACGGCCGGTCTTGTCGCCGAGCCCCTCGCGGATCATCTCCTCGTCGTCGAAGAGCGTCCCGTCGAAGAGCACGGCATGGGCGCGGGCGATCCGCGCCTCGAGCGCCGGCGTCATGCGGGCGCAGCCGGGCACGTAGAGCAGGCGTCGACCGCCGCCCTCGATCGCCACGCCGACCGTCCCTTCCGTCTCCGCGTCGGTGACGACCTCTGCCTCCTCGAGCCAGAGCGGCACCTTGCCGGGGACCATGAAGAGTTCGACCGACAGCCCCTCGAGCGGCTCGAAGGCCTCGCCGAGCGGCACGACGCGGCGTTCGACGACGTCATGGGCGACGACATCGAAGATCCGGTTGGCGGCGAGCGTGTCGAGCGTCGCCTTCGTGCCGAACAGCGTCAAGGGTTGCCGCTCACGTAAGGTGAGCAGGCCGGTGACGTGGTCGACGTCGGTGTTGGTCGGCAGGACGGCGGCGATCGGCGAATGCCGGTCGTCACCGCGGGGACGAAGCGCGGGCGTGTCGGTGATCTGCCGGCGCAGATCGGGCGAGGCGTTGAGCAACAGCCAGCGCTCGCCGTCGACGGAGACGGCGAGAGAGGACTGCGTGCGATGGCGAACCCGCGGGTCGCCGGCCCAGGCCAGGCGACAGACGCGGCAGCGGCAGTTCCATTGCGGCACGCCGCCGCCGGCGCCCGATCCCAACACGATCGCGCGAAGAGCAGGCCCGGTCATGGGCGCCTCGCGCAATGGTCTGTGGTCGATCAGTATTCCGGCGGGAAATAGCCGTTGATCTCGAGGCCGACGCAGATTTCTTCGACGCGGGGCTTGGTCCAACGCATGTGAGTATCCTCCCGTTTGTGTCGCTCGCCACGGTATTGTTTTGCCGATCACATCGAGGGTGACCGGTCGGCGAGCATGAGAGAAAGGGTGACTTCGCGCCGTCTCGACGTCAACGCTTCCCGTGGCGTTCCGACCGAAAGGAGGAGGCGCAGCCCATTTCACGATCTTTGCCAAGGACTTCGACGCGAATGCGCGTTCCGGTGCCGGCGCAGGCCACGACGGCGGCGTTGACCGGTCGGCGGCGATGCGTGCAGCCTTCGAAAAAACAACGAGCCGGGAGGGGCCGATGACCAGGGAGGAGACGGGCGACGTCCGCGCCGACGACGCGCTGGTGGTTGCCCATGTCGCGCATGCCTATGGCGCACGCAAGGCGCTCGACGACGTGTCGCTCACCGTCGCCCGCGGCCGTTTCGTCGCGCTGCTCGGGCCGAACGGCGCCGGCAAGTCGACGCTCGTCTCGCTGATCTCCGGCCTCTTCCACGCCCGCGTCGGGTCGGTGACGATCGCCGGCCACGACATCCGCCGCCGCTCGACGTCGGCGCTGGCCCGCCTCGGCATCGTCTTCCAGAGCCGCACGCTCGATCTCGATCTCTCGGTCGCCGGCAATCTCGCCCACCACGCTGCGCTGCACGGCATGGCGCGGGGCGAAGGCCGTGCGCGGGCCGAGGCGCTGCTTTCCCGTTTCGGTCTCGCCGACCGTGCCCGCGAACCGGTCCGGGCGCTGTCGGGCGGCCAGCAGCGGCGGGTCGAGATCGCCCGCGCGCTCCTCCATGCGCCCGACCTTCTGGTGCTCGACGAGCCGACCGTCGGGCTCGACCCGACCTCGCGCGCCGATCTGATCGCACTCGTCCGCCGTCTCGTCGCCGAAGACGGGATCGGCGTCCTCTGGGCGACCCATCTCTTCGACGAGGTGCGGGCGGAGGATGAGGTCGTCGTGCTCCATCGCGGTATCGTCCGCTTCTCCGGGCAGGCCGCGGCGCTCGAGGCGAGCGACGGATCGCTCGCCGCCGGCTTCGCCCGGCTGACGGAAGCGACGCGGGAGACGGCGGCATGAACGGGCGCCCCCTCCGCGAGAGAGACCCGGCCCACCGCCCGATCGCCTGGATACGCTGTTTCCTCGGCATCGTGCGACGCGATCTCGCCCGTTTCGTGCTGCAACGGGGGCGCTTCTTCTCGGCGCTCGTCCGTCCGCTCGTCTGGCTCTTCGTCTTCGCCGCCGGCTTCCGCTCGGTGCTCGGCGTGTCGATCATCCCGCCCTACAAGACCTACGTGCCCTACGAGGTCTATGTGACGCCGGGGCTCTGCGCGATGATCCTCTTGTTCGGGGGCATGCAGGCGTCGCTGTCGATGGTCTACGACCGCGAGATGGGCTCGATGCGGGCGCTGCTCGTCAGCCCCTTCCCGCGCTGGTTCCTGCTCTTTTCGAAACTCGTCGGAGGCGTCGTCGTCTGCGTCGTGCAGGTCTACGTCTTCCTCGCGGTCGCCTGGGTTTGGGAGGTCCGGGCGCCGCTCTCGGGCTATGTCACGGTCTTCCCGGCACTGGTGCTCGGCGGGGCGATGTTGGGGGCGATCGGGCTGGTGCTCTCTTCCGTCATCCGCCAACTCGAGAACTTCGCCAGCGTGATGAACTTCGTGATCTTTCCGATGTTCTTCACCTCGTCCGCGCTCTACCCGCTGTGGAAGGTCGAGGAATCGAGCCCCCTCCTCCATGCGATCTGCCTCGCCAATCCCTTCACCCATGCGGTGGAGCTGATCCGCTTCGCCCTCCACGGCCGTTTCGAGCCGGTGGCCTTCGCAGTCGTGGCCGGCGTGACGATCGTCGCCTCTGCCATCGCCGTCGCCGCCTACGATCCGATGCGGCGGAAGGCTTGATGAACCGAATTTCGGTTTATCTTGCACCAAAGCAGAAGCCGCCGGGATCGCGGCTTCCGACCTAGGTCGAAAGCGCAGGGCCGAGGCCGCGCGTATGCTCGATCTCAACGACCAGACATCGTCGAGGAAACGACGAGTCGACGAAAACGGGAGGAAGCACATGGATTTCCGTCATTCGGCCGCAGCGGCGACGATCGCGCTCGGTCTTCTCGCCATTCCGCAGGGCGCCGCGCGTGCCGAAGACGGCCTGCCGGGCGCCGGCAAGCATCTCTTCGAGACCCATTGCCGGATCTGCCACGCCGACGATCTCGCCAAGAAGTCCTACGGCCCGCCGCTGGTCGGCGTGATCGGCCGCAAGGCCGGCAGCTATCCGGGCTTCACCTATTCCGACGCGATGAAGGGCGCCGGCTTCACCTGGACCGACACGGCGGTCAAGGCCTGGATGGCCGACAACACCCACATGCTGCCGGGCACCAAGATGCGCCACGTCGGCGTCACCGATGCGGGCGAGCAGGAGCTGATCGTCGGCTATCTGCGCTCGATCTCGAAGTAGTCGTCTCACCCGCGCGAGACCGCGCCGCCTCGGCCGACCCTCCCCAGGGGGTCGGCCGTCTTTCTTTCGCGCCCGCCCCTCAGGGACTTCCCTTCTCTGCCGTGACCGGCCCCTCAAGGGCGGGACGAAGGATGCGGGCAGAGGTTCTCGGGCTCGTCGATGCCGAGCGTGTCGAGTTCGGTGACGCGGTGGGCATAGCCCTCGATCGGTGCGAAGGCGGCGACGCCCTCCCCGTGCGCCAAGGCGATCGGCTGACGCATCTGGCGGTTCCACGGGCGGAAGGTCGCCTTGGCGCCCTTGAAGCCGCCGAGCCCGTAGTCGGGCGCGACCAGTGCCGCCGCCACCTTGGCCGGGTCGCTCGACTTCGCCCGCGTCACCCCTTCGGCGAGCGCCCGCACGGCGATCCACGACGCATAGTCGTAGGCATCCATGGGGCGATGCTCGACCTTCACGAACCGGTCCTGCAGCTGCGCCGCGCCCCAGCCGCGCAGGCGGTCGTTCCAGCCGGTCGGGATCAGCCCGTGACTGCCGACCACGGGGCGCGGCAACCAGGTGGCATAGGGAAAGGCGCGGCCGAAGTCGCCACCCTCGTCGGCGACCACCACGGCGTCGTAGTCGGCGCCTTGGGTGAAGACCGGCACCTCCTGGGCGATCGTCCGCCCGTCGGTCGGGTCGGCCCAGGTCTTGTCGGCGACGATGCGCAGACCGAACTTGGCGGCCGAGGCACGATACGCCTCGGCGGCGAGGCGATCCTCGGGAAGCGGGCCGACGACCAGCATCAGCTTCGACCAACGGCGCTTGCCGAGATACTGCATCAGCGCATCGGCGAGCATGTCGCGCGAGGGGAGCGTGTGGAAGAGCGACGCACGACAGTCGGCGCGGCGCAGCCGGTCGTCGGGGCTGCCGGCATCGAAGACGATCGCGCCTTGCGCGGCGGCGAGATCGGCGGCGAGCAACGTGTCCTCCGCGCCCGCTCGCACCACCAGGAAGCGGATGCCGCGATCGAGCTCGGCGCGGACGGCGGCGGCGAAGTCGCCGTCGGGTTCGACCACGACCTCGTCCAGACGAAAGCTCTGGTCGCGGAAGCGGCCGGCGGCGTTGATCTCGGAGACCGCCAGACGCGATCCGGCGAGACCGCCGGGTGCTGCCAGGGGCGGCGTCTCGGCCTCGAAGCCGGGTGCATCGACGCGGCGTTCGACATGGGCGAGCGCCGTCTCGAGTGCGGCGGCGGGCGCGGGCGGACCCGCGCCGACGAGGGCCGTCGCGGCGAGAAGCATCGAAGTGGCGATGGTGCGTGCCATCCGGTCGTCCTCCCGTTTTGTTTTGGTGATCACAAGTCTAGCACCATGATCAGACCGTAGAGTTCAGTCCAGTTTGGTACGAAGGTACGACTTCGCGACAGTCGCTCGGATCGAATTTGCACCAAAGGACAATTCAGTCCTCCGGTCCGTGAAACTACCATCACAGGCAATCAAAGAGGTCGCGGAAGACGGCCGAAAACGACGTAATCGGGAGGAATTCGCCGATGACACGCAACGTGTCCCATCGAACGCATCGTCATGTCTTCGCTCTCGCGCCGATCGCCTTCGCGGCCGTCGCCGCGCTCGCCGTCACGACCCTCGCACCGCGCCCTGCCGGAGCGCACGGCGACGTCACGCCCCAGGCGGTCGACACCACCGGTCTCGACCCCGTCGGCACCGACTGGCTGAGCGAGAACCCCTATCGCCTCAAGGGCGGCGAGCAGTATCAGAAGGCGATCGAGGTCGGCAGCCACGGCTTCGCCGCCAACTGCGCCCGTTGCCACGGCCTGCAGGTGGTGTCGGGCGGCATCGCCCCCGACATCCGCTATCTCGAGGACGGCAAGGAGGGCGACGTCTGGTTCCTCGGCCGCATCCGCAGGGGCTTCTCGCAGAACGGGGCCTACAAGATGCCGCCCTTCGAGGGTATCCTCAGCCAGGAGGCGATGTGGGCGATCCGCTCCTACATCGAAACCCGCGAGAAGTGACATGAGACGCGCTCGCCCCCTCGTCGGTCGGAGATGGATGGCGGCGGCGGTGGCGCTCGTCGTGGCCGGCGCCGTCGTGCCGGCGGCGGCGCGGCCGCTCGACAAGGTCCGCGAAAGCGGCGTGCTGGTCGTCTCGGTCTACCGCGACTTCGCCCCCTGGGCCGTCGAAGAGGACGGGAAGGCGAAGGGCATCGACGTCGAGATCGGCGAGCTGCTCGCCGCCGAACTCGGGGTGAGGGCGGAATTCATGGTGCGCATGGCCGGCGAAGACGTCGACGGCGACCTGCGCGCCAACGTCTGGCGCGGCGACATCGTCGAGCGCAAGGTCGCCGACGTGATGATGCACGTGCCGCTCGACCCGGAACTGACGCGGCGCAACGACAACGTCGCCTTCTGCTGCCGCTACGCCCAGGAGCGGATGGCGATCGCCTTCGATCCGGCGACGATCACCACCCGCAGCTTCGCGATCTTCCGCTCGCGCAAAGTCGCGGTGGAACTCGATTCGACCGCCGACATCTGGCTGTCGGCGGCCTTCAACGGCATCCTCGGCGCCAACATCGAACGCGGCCGGACCTTCGGGGCGGCGGCAGAACGGTTCCGCGCCGGCGCGGTGCCGGCGCTGGTGGCGACGCGGGCCCAGGTCGAATGGGCGTCGCACGGGCTCGATCGCCCGGTCGCCGTCGAGGAATGGCCGATGCCGGGCATCGTGCGTACGTCCTGGCCGATCGGGCTCGCCGTCAAGGTCGGCTCCAACGACCTCGGTTACGCGCTCGAGGCGGTGATCGAGAAGGCGGCGGCCGACGGACGGCTCGCCGCGATCCATGCGAAATGGGGCACCACCCGGCTCGAGCCGACCGAGTGACCGCCAAGCACAGGCCTTGACCCGAACTGGCCGAGCACTCGGTCGTGCGACGCATTCGCGCGGCTGCGACGTCGTCATGGCCCGAAAATCACAATGAACGGATACCGCAATGCGCGCGAATACTGCAGCGCAACAGACGGAATGCGGCGAGTTTGTACCTATTGGCAATAAGAATACGCAGTACCCCCGATTAGGATCGCAGTCGCATAATCCAATCAGAAGAATTCATCCGGCCGACCCTCGCGGAGCGGCCGGAGGCACGGGAGGAAAAATCAGATGGATCTGCGCGCATTGTGTTTCGCGACGGTCAGCGGCGTCGCGCTGCTGGCGGCGACCGTTCCGGGCCATGCCGGTGGCCCGACGATCGACGACCTGATGAAGGATCAGGATCAGACCAAGAGCGTCCTGACCTACGGCATCGGCACGCAGGGCCAGCGCTTCTCGCCGCTGGCGACCCTCAACAAGGCCAACATCAAGAATCTGACACCGGCCTGGGCGTTCTCCTTCGGCGGCGAGAAGCAGCGCGGCCAGGAAGCCCAGCCGATCGTCTACGACGGCATGATCTACGTCACCGGTTCCTACAGCCGCATCTGGGCGGTCAACGCCAAGACCGGCGAGAAGGTGTGGGAGCACGAGGCGCGGCTGCCGGAAGGCATCCTGCCGTGCTGCGACGTGATCAACCGGGGCGCCGCCATCCTCGGCGACAAGATCTATTTCGGCACGCTCGACGCCAAGCTCGTCGCGCTCGACCGCATGACCGGCAAGGTTCTGTGGCGCAAGACGATCGACGAATACGACGCCGGCTATTCCTATTCCGCCGCACCGCTGATCGTGCCCTCCAAGCGCGGTCCGCTGCTGGTCACCGGCCTGTCGGGCGGTGAATTCGGCGTGGTCGGCCGCGTCGAGGCGCGCAACCCCGACACCGGCGAGCTCGTCTGGTCGCGTCCGGTGATCGAAGGTCACATGGGCATGCTCGACGGCAAGCCCTCGACCATGACCGGCAAGCAGAACGAGACCTGGCCGGGCGACATGTGGAAGACCGGTGGCGGCGCCACCTGGCTCGGCGGTACCTACGATCCGGAGACCAACTCGATCTTCTTCGGCACCGGCAACCCGGCGCCGTGGAACTCCTACACCCGCCCCGGCGACAACAAGTGGTCGTCGTCGCGCCTGGCGCTCGATCCCGACACCGGCGAGATCAAGTGGGGCTTCCAGACCACGCCGCACGACGGCTGGGACTTCGACGGCGTCAACGAGGTCGTGTCCTTCGACCTGAAGAAGGACGGCAAGGTCACCAAGGCGGCCGCCACCGCCGACCGCAACGGCTTCTTCTACGTCCTCGACCGCACCAACGGTAAGTTCCTCAACGCCTACCCCTTCGTGAAGAACATCACCTGGGCCAAGGGCATCGATCCGAACGGCCGGCCGATCTACGCCGAGGAGAACCGTCCGGGCGATCCCTCCAAGGCGGCGTCGGGCGAGAAGCAGGGCAAGTCGGTGTTCTCGGTGCCGTCGTTCCTCGGCGGCAAGAACTGGATGCCGATGGCCTATTCGAAGCAGACGGGCCTGTTCTACGTGCCCTCGAACGAGTGGGGCATGGACATCTGGAACGAGGGCATCGCCTACAAGAAGGGCGCGGCCTATCTCGGCGCCGGCTTCACCATCAAGCCGATCTTCGAGGACCACATCGGTTCGCTCAAGGCGATCGATCCGGCGACCGGTGCGATCAAGTGGGAATACAAGAACAAGGCGCCGCTGTGGGGCGGCATCCTGACCACCGCCGGCGGCCTCGTCTTCGCCGGCACGCCCGAGGGCTATCTCAAGGCCTTCGATGCGGAAACCGGCGAAGAACTCTGGAAGTTCAACACCGGATCCGGCATCGTCGGATCGCCCGTCACCTGGGAACAGGACGGCGAGCAGTGGGTCGGCATCGTCTCCGGTTGGGGCGGCGCGGTTCCGCTCTGGGGTGGCGAGGTCGCCAAGACCGTCAAGCACATCTCCCAGGGCGGTTCGCTCTGGGCCTTCCGGCTGCCCAAGCAGCTCGCCGCGAAGTGACCCGGTCGATCGGTCGCGGCGGGGTCAGCGCCGCGACCGATCGCGCAAACCGCGGGCGGCGCCGGATCGATCCGGCGCCCTCGCCATTCGGAAGAGAGCCATGTTGAAGTTCCTGATCATCGACGACCATCCGCTCTTCCGCGAGGCGATGCAGGTCACCATCCGCTCGATCTACCACAAGGTGGAGATCCACGAGGCGACCGGGATCGACGCGGCGGTGAACATGCTGACCGGGCTGCGACGCGGCTACGATCTGGCGCTGGTGGATCTGTCGATGCCGGGAACCACCGGGTTCGACGGGCTCTTGCTGCTGCGCACCCAGTTCTCGCGCCTGCCGGTGCTGGTCGTCTCCGGCCTCGACGATCCGCGCATCGTGCGCGAGGTCCTGTCCTACGGCGTCTCGGGCTTCGTCTCCAAGGCGGCGCGCAAGGCGGAGTTCGCTTCCGCCATCGCCACCGCCCTGTCGGGCTCGGTCTATCTGCCGGACTGGTTCGAGCGGGAGGCGCCGCGGGTGCTCGATCGCGACACCGCCGACTTCATGGAACGCCTGTCGACGCTGACGCCGCAGCAGATGCGCGTCCTGCAGATGCTGCGTCAGGGCAAGCTCAACAAGCAGATCGCCCACGAACTCGAGGTCGGCGAGACCACGGTCAAGGCGCATGTCTCGGAAGTGCTGCGGAAGCTCGGCGTTCTGTCGCGCACCCAGGCCGTGATCGAGGCCTCGCGCATCGACTTCGACAAGTTCATGCCCGACCCGGCGACCGCCTTCGCGCGGCGCTGAGGGCTCCCTTCCCGCTCAGCTCTCGAGCGTCGGGAAGGCGCCGAGCACCGTCGTCTCGCCCGACTTCGCGATCACCAGCGCGCCGGCGTCGCCCGCCGCGGCGAGGAGGCGACGTCCCGCCTCACCTGCCCCCGTGACCATCAGCGCGGTCGACAGACCGTCGGCGACGAGGCCGGAGGCCGCCGTCACCACCACTTCCGCCACGCGCCGCGGCGAATGACCCGACCACGGCTCGACGATGTGGTGCTCGGAGAAATCCGGCCGCCAGAACGTCCGGTCGTCGGCCGAGGTCGCGACGAAACGGGCGTCCGTGACGGCGATCCGCCCGATCAGGACGTCGCGGGCATGGGCCTTCTCGACCCCGACCCGCCACGGCCGACCGGCGGCGCGGCGGCCGCGGGCGCCGATCTCGCCGGTGTCGAGGAAGGCATCGGCGACGCCGTGATCGCGCATCACCGCGGCGACGCGGTCGGCGGCGTGGCCCTGGGCCAGGGCGTTGAGGGTCATCGCCATGCCGGGGCGTTCGAAGCGGACCCCGCTTTCGGAGAGATGCACCGCGCGGAAGTCGACGAGCGCGCGGGCACGGGCGAGATCGATCTCGTCGGGCCGGCCGTCGGCGTTACTCCACACCCTCCAGATCGGCTGCACCGTCGGATCGAAGGCACCGTTGCTCGCCTGCGCCAGAGCGAGGGCATGATCGACCAGGGCGACGAGGTCGGCGGAGGGGGCTTGGATCCGGTCGTCGCGATTCAGACGCGAGAGCTCGGACTTCGGGTCGAAGAGATCGGCGGCCTTCTGCACCGCGCGGATCGCGGCGAAGGCATCGTCGAAGACGCGGGCCCACCCGGCCGCGCCGCGACCGTCGTCGACCGCGGCGACGGTGACGGTGGTGCCGAAGGCGAGGCCGGAACGGCGGACGACCGGCGCCTCCCGCCCCTCCCCGGCCATGGCGATGCCGAACGCGCCGGCGCCGGTCGCGCCGAGGGCGAGGAGCGCGAGGGCGTCGCGTCGTGTCGGCTTCGTCGATCGATCGGATCTCATGCGGCCTTCTCCTCGCGCGTCGCCCGACGCGTCGCCAGGACCAGCGGCACGCAGGTCTTCGCGTCCTCGTGGACGACGACACAGTCCATGCATTGGAAACACTCGGCGTAGTCGATCGCACCGTCGCGGGCGATGGCGCCGTAGCGGCAGGTGCGTTCGCACAGCCGGCAGGGCGACCCGCATTCGACCCGCCGGGCGATCCAATCGAAACGGCGCAGCCGGCCGAGGATGGCGACGAAGGCGCCGAGCGGGCAGAGCCAGCGGCAGAAGGCCTTGTAGACGAAGAGGTTGGCGGCGAGCAGCACGACCACCCAGAGGACCGCCGGCCAGGCGCGCTGGAAGATCAGCGTGATCGCCGTCTTGAAGGGCTCGACCTCGGCGGCGACCTCGACCTTGCCCGGCGCGAAGGCCGCGACCGCGACGAAGCCGAGGAGTACGAGATACTTGAGCCGCCGCAGCTCCGTGTCCAACCGATCGGGGACGCGCAGGCGCGGAAGGTGCAGCCGGGTGCCGATCGCCGCGACGAATTCCTGCAGCGCGCCGAAGGGGCAGAGCCAGCCGCAGAAGGTGCCGCGGCCCCAGACGATCGCCGTGACGATCACTGCGGCCCAGAGCACGAGGCTCGGCGGGTCCCACAGCAGGAAGACGAAGTCGTGGGTGACGAGCGTCGCCTTGACGAAGCCGCCGAGCGTGACGATCGACAGCTGGGCCTGGAAGATCCAGCCGATCACCACCAGGGCGAAGGCGAGGTAGGCCCAGCGGAAGGCGGCGACGAGGCGCGGGCGGCGCATGCTCTTCGGCTGCATCGCCAGCACGACGAAGAGCAGCGCCAGCGCCGCACCGAGCACCGCCAGATCGGCGCGGCGATCGACCCAGATCGAGCGCCAGCCGGTGGCTTCCGTCGTCTCGACGCCGGCCTCGAACCATTTCTCCGGCCACTTCACCGCCAGCACGACGTCGGCGGGGATGCGCTCGGGATAGACCTGCCCCTTCTCGCGGACGATGCGGTGGGCGAACTCGAAGGGTCGACCGGGGTCGAAGCCGGCGCCCTCGAAGACCTCGAGCACCACGAAGGGATCGCTCGGCGCATCGGGGGCGGCGAGGTCGTGTTCGTAGACGACGTCCTTCAGGTCGAGCGCGAGCCCGTCCTGCGACAGGCGGAAGACGTCGGGCGTCGCGCCGTGGACCCAGCCGTCGTCGAAGGGCCGGGCGCGGCCGCCCATCGAGACGAAGAGGAGATGCGAGCCGGGGCGGCGTTCGAGCAGGTGTTGCCAGCGTGCCCGGCCGAGGAGATTGACGCCCACCGTCGGGACGTTGAGCAGCGCGACGCGCAGGTCGGCGTGGACGGCGTCGGGCGTGGCGCGCGCGACCGGGTCGAGGCCGGCGCCCGAGGTGCCGGCGAAGGCGGCCTCGACGTCCCTTTCACGGAAGACGCCGCGGGCGACGAGGCCGTCGCGCTCGAGCTCGGCGAAGGTCTTCGCCTCGAACAGGTCGCGCGGCCGGGCGGCGGGGCCGCGGGCGCCGCCGGCCATGCCGAGGCGGGCGCGGGCGACGATCAGGGCGGCGGCGAGCACGCTCTCGTTGACGATGCGGACCGACGCCGTCGCCTTGGCGATGCCGTCGATTCGGGCATTCGTGCCGCCCGCCCGGGGTCCGCCGCCACGCGGCGGACCGACCTTGACGTTCTGGGCGAGCGATTTGCCGGCATATTGCTCGACGAAGCGGTCGAGCGGCTCCGGACCGAGGCCGTCGACGAAGACCGGCTCGTGCTGCGACACGACCGAGACGCGGCGGAAGCGGCCGTCGGCGTCGAGCTGGACGAGGAGGTTCGGCGGCGTGCCGGAAAAGCCCGGCATGGGCGCGAGATCGGCGCTCTCGAAGAGATAGCCGGCGAGCCTGTCGCGGCCGCCCTCGGCGCGGAAGACCGGCCAGACCGGCAGATCGGGCTCACGTTCGCCGAGTACGAAGGGCGGCGACAGGCGACCCGCTAGTTCGTCGCGGCCGAGTTCGCCGGCCCGCGCCGACGGCGCGACGAAGGCGGCGGCCAACAGAGCCACCGCCGCGATCACGGCGTGCGAGATGCGACCGAGCGAGATGCGGCGTGAGCCGCATCGCCCGTCTCCTTCCGAAGGCATGTTCCGTCCCGATTTGCTCTTGCGCTTGTCAATCGATTGAAATTCCCGGGAGGCGAGACGGCAATCGTACTTTGGGCCGGAAAGCCGACCGGGCGGGAGGACGAGCCCGCGCGAAACGACGACGGGCGCCCGAAGGCGCCCGCGTGGTTTGGGATCGCTCGGCGAGACGATCAGCCGAGGCGCTTCAGTCGCTCGATCGAGCGGTCGATTTCGGCGGAGACCGTCGTCTGGGTGGCGACGAGGTGGGCGAGACCGGAGAGCGTCTTCTCGATCACGCCGGAATGGTCGAACATCGTCTCGACGGTGTCGATCGTCTGCTTGTAGCGCGCCTCTTCGTCCTCGAAGCGACGGCGGGTCGATTCGATGATGCCGCCGAGCACGCCGAGCGAGGATTCCATGCCGCCGATCGCGTCCTGGGTGCGCGACAGCGTCGATTTGGTGTCGTTGGCGAGCTTCTTCACCTCCTGGGCGACGACGGCGAAGCCGCGGCCCGCCTCGCCGGCGCGCGCCGCCTCGATGGTGGCGTTGAGGGCGAGGAGGTTGGTCTGGCTGGTGATGTTGTCGATGATCGACAGGATCTCGCGCAGGCCCGACATCGACTTCGACAGGCTCTGGAACTCCTCGGCGAGCTGCACGGCGTTCTGCTGGGCACCGCCGCCGTCGACGCTGCCGCCGCGGTCGAGCGAACCGCGCACCCGGTCCATCGCCTCGCCCATGTCGCGGGTCTCGGCCAGCGTCGATTCCACCTGATGGATGAAGCCGAGCTGATCGACCAGCCGGGTGATGATCGACGAGCGGAAGCCGTTCATCATCTCGGCGCGCTTCAGGGCGCAACGGGTGAAGTAGTTCTGGAAGCGCGCGTAGTGGACGGGGAAGTTGTCGAGGAAGGGATCGCGCAGATCCTTGGCGTCGACGGCGAAGAAGACGATCGCCGACAGCGTCTCGTTGACGTTGATGCCGAAGAGCTCGCCGAAGGTGGAGAAGCCGGCGGCCGGCGCCTTCCACAGACCGTCGAGGCGGGCGAGCGTCTTGTCGTTGTTGAGGCGACGCAGGATGCAGTCGTTGAGGATGGCGCCGATCGGCGCCGGCTTGGCCTGGAGGAAGGCGGCGACGTCGCGGTTCGTCTGTTCGGCGAAGTCGGTCGCCTCGAGCAGCAGCAGCTCGTCGCCCGGATTGACGTCGCAGAAGAAGGCGACGGTGCCCTTGTCGGCGTCGGTGCCGGCGACCGAACGGACGAAGAGTTCGCCGTCGATCTCGATGCCGAAGGTGCGGCCGGCGAGCTTGGCGGCGGCACCGCGCGCATCGGTGCCGAAGGTGCGACCGATCGCCTCCATGAAGGGGACGACGTCGCCGGAGGCGGGATCGATCACGCCGGCGACGAAGCGACGGTCGGGATCGGCCTCGGCGACGCGGAAGCTCTTGCCGGAGGCCTTGAAGTTCTGGCTCTTGAAGACGCCGAAGGCACGGCCCGGCGCCATGCGGGCGAAGGCGATCAGCGCATGGTTCTCGTGGACGCGCGTGCCGTCGAAGATCCTGGTCGTGGCGAAGTCGAACTTGCCGCCGGCCGAGCCGCCGACGAAGAGGCAGGGATAGCGGCCGGCGCGATAGACCGCCTCCATCAGGTAGTTCTCGCTCGCCGACAGGCCGTCGACGAAGGTCAGCGCGAAGGTCTCGCGCGCGTCGATCGGGAAGGGCGGACGCACCGATTCCAGCGAGCGGGCGATGGCACTGATGCGGCTCTCGCGATCCTTCTGCGGCCGGCCGGCACGGATGTCCTCACAATGGAGCGGCACGGCGTGGATCGACACGGCGGCGAAGAGATCGGGCGGGAACACCTGGACGGTGACCGTCGACCACGCCTGCCCGGTCGAACGGTAGAGGCCGCCGCCGCCGATGTTGCAGAGCTCGCCGGCGGTCGTCACGGCGACGACGGGCACGGAGCCGGCGACCTGCTTGAGGGCGCGCGTCGCCGCGTCGAAGTCGACGTGGGGCGAGACGAAGGCGAGTGCCAGCGCGGCCGGGCGGCCGTCGAAGGCGAAGGCCGAGGCGTCGACGCCGGTGAAGCGGGCATCGCACTCGAACACACGGATCTCGCCGACCGTGGCCACCGCGGGAGGCACGTCTCGCACGGCGTCGATCACCGTCGGGGCCACCTGCATCACCACGTCGTCTTTGCGCTTGCGAGAGAACATTTTTGTCGTCCGTTTGTACAAAATGCCGTGAATTTTCCTGCCCGCTCCAAGTCGACACCGTCGACCAGGAGACTTAACACCGGATTAAGCCGGCCCGATTACTCGACTTTCCGGCAATTTCGCCGCAGGTTTCGCGTCAGATCGAAAGCAGTTGCAAATCGGTTGCGATCTTGCACCTCGCGCTCGGCTCGGGCGGGTCGCGCGCGACGCTGCCGCAGGGTCAAGGTGCGTGCGACGGGCCGTCCGGGCGATCGGCGAGCGCGAGGAAGAACCCCGGTCGGGCGACGGCATCGCCGCACGCGGCGAGACCGCAGAGGCCGCCGTGCGACCGGGTGCCGGCCTCGACCAGAGCGGCGAGATCGCCGTCGAGGTCGTGCAGGACGTCCGAGCGATCCTCGAACCATTCGACCCGGAACCCAACCGCGGCGAGATCGTCGGCGACGCTCCGCCAACCAGCGAAGGGCGACCGGTCGAAGGCATCGGGTTCGTCGGAAACGCCGGCGCGGCGATAGATGTCGGAGATCGCCAGGCGCCCGCCGGGCCGAAGCACCCGATACCATTCCACCAGGGCACGGCGGCGATCCGCGATCGAAGAGAGCGAGCATTCGGCGAGCAGTCCGTCGACGCTGCGCGAGGCGAAGGGCAGTCGTCCCGCCTCGCCGAGCACGAAGACGGTGTCGCGGTGGGCGGCGCGGGCACGGGCGACCACGTCTTCGGCCCGATCGACGCCGACGGCGCAGAGCCCGCGGCGCGCCATGGCGACGACCCCGGCCCCCTGGCCGCAGCCGACGTCGACCACCAGCGAACCGGGCGGGAAGGCCGCCCGATCGAGCAGAGCTTCGGTCAACTCCAGGCCGCCGGGACGCAACGGCCCGCCCGCTGCGTCGCGGAGGAGGCAGTCGCCACGGAGACCGCCGGCATCACCGGCGGTGACATGCGTGGACATCGATCATCCTCCATGACCTGTTCGACCGCGACCGACCGGGCGGGACGAGCTCTCGGGGTGACCCTCGGCGGGGACCGCCGGGGGAGTTCGTGGGGTGGCCCCCGGCGGAAGACCGCCGGAGAGGTCCCAAGGGGGTAGCCCCCGGCGGAAGACCGCCGGAGAGGTCCCAAGGGGGTAGCCCCCGGCGGAAGACCGCCGGGGGCCGGGGGAACGCGCCGCCCCGGGGAGAGGCGGCGCGGGGCAGCTCGTGCGTTCGCCTCACGACCGCGGGCCACGACGAGGCGCGCGATCTCCGGCGGAGCCGTTCGCTCGGTTCGGTTCGCGCTCGTCGTCGTCCGTTCGCCGTGCGGACGAAGCCGCCGTCGTCTTCGGGACGCGAGAGGTCGAGGCGTTCAGACGTGAATTCGGCGCGGACGGCCGAAGGCGTGGTCGAAGCGTCGTTTCAACTGGCCTCCTTTCTCGCCGCACCGAGGGTGGCGGCGTCGGCGACGCGCATGATCGAGCGGGCCGCCTCGGCGCCACGGCGCCAGGCGATCAACTCGGCGAGGATGGAGATCGCGATCTCCTCCGGCGTCTCCGCCCCGATGTCGAGACCGATCGGGGCGTGGACCCGGTCGAGCGTATCGAGGGAGACACCTTCGCCCTGTAGCCGGGCGAAGATCTTGGTCGTCTTGCGCTGCGAGCCGACCATGCCGATGTAGCCGGCCTCGGTCCCGAGCGCCCATTTCAGCACGGACGCGTCGCGTTCGTGGCAACGGGTGTCGATGAAGACGGCCGAGCGCCGATCCGGCTTCACGGTGGTCATCGCCGTCTCGAGCTGTTCGACCCGGATGTCGAGCGCATCGGGGAAGCGTTCGGCATTGGCGAAGCGGGCACGGTGATCGACGATCACCGTCTTCCATCCGGCGGCACGCGCCATCCGGGCGGTGACGAGACCGATCTCGCCGGCACCGAAGAGATGCAGGACCGGCGTCGGCAGGATCGGTTCGACATGCACGTCGAGCCTTCCGCCTCGGACCAGACCCGCATCGAGCGCCGGATCGCGCAACGAGAAGGACACGGTGCGCGGACGTCCGGTGGCGACGGCTTCGCGGGCGACGAGGACGACCTCGTCCTCGGCCGGCCCGCCGCCGACGCTGCCGACGACCGATCCGTCCTCGTGGACGACCATGCGGGCGCCGCCGTCGGCGGACCCGCCCCTCTTCGCCGTCACGATCGTCGCCAGGGCACAGGCCCTGCCTTCACGTCTCTCGTGGATGAGATCTTCGAAGACGTCCATGGGATGTCTCCCGTGGCGAGGCGACGGCCGGCCGGTTTTCCCGGCCGGCGTCGAACGGCGTGCGAGGCGTCAGGCCGCGATCTTGATGCAGGAACCCGACTGGCAGACGTCGACGCACTGCGGCTCGTCGAAGTCGCCTTCGCAGTCCTTGCACTTCTTGGGATCGATCTTGAAGATCTTGCCCTTGTGGCTGATCGCCTTGTTCGGGCAGACGTCTTCGCAGGAGCCGCAGGCGGTGCAGGTCTCGGTGTCGATCATATGGGGCATGGTTCTTCTTCCTTCCTTCAGTTCGCGACGCCGGGCCTCCCCCGGCGCCGTCGGCGGGCTCAACGTTCCGTGCAGGAGATGCACGGATCGATGGAGTTCACGATGATCGCGATGTCCGCGACCTTGGCATCGGCGAGCATGAAGCGCAGGGCATCCCAGTTCATGAACGTCGGCACGCGCCACTTCACGCGCTCCGGATTCGCGGTCTCGTTGGTCTTCAGATAATAGACCAACTCGCCGCGGGGGGCCTCGACCTTGGCCATTGCCTGGCCGGGCGGGATGTCGGGGCGATCCTCGAGGTGGATCTCGCCGTCGGGCAGACGGTCGAGCGCGCGCAGCACGATGTCGATCGCGTCACGGGCCTCGTAGAGGCGGACCATGGCGCGCGACCACACGTCGCCGTCCTCCTGCGTGCGGATCTGGACGTCGAGGTCCGGATAGGCCGCATAGGGCGCCGCCAGACGGACGTCGTAGGCGATGCCGGCGCCGCGCGCCACGGGACCGACGACGCCGGTCGAGAGCGCCTGCTCGCGGGTCAGCACGCCGACGCCGCGGGTTCGGCGCAGGATCGAACCGTTGGTGCGATAGGTGTCGATCAGCTCGTCGACCAGCGGCGAGATGCGCTTCAGCCGCGCCTTGAGATCGGCGGTGACCTCGTCGTCGAGATCGTAGCGCACGCCGCCGATGCAGATGGCACCGAGGTCCATGCGGTTGCCGAAGACGCCTTCCTTGATGTCCTGGGCGATCTCGCGGACCTGCATGACGTGCATGAACAGGGTCTCGAAGCCGACCAGATGGGCCAGGATGGCGACGTTGAAGAGGTTCGACGCGATGCGCTTCACCTCGCCGGCGATCACGCGCAGGTACTTGGCCCGCGGCGGGATCTCGAGCCCGGCGATGGTTTCGGCGGCCATCGCGAAGCTCTCGGGATGGCTCGCGGAGCACAGCGAGCAGATGCGTTCCGTCAGCACCACCGTCTGGGTGATGGTGCGATGGGTCGCGAGATACTCGATGCCGCGATGGACGTGGCCGGCGTTGATGTCGACCGCGCCGACGGTCTCGCCGCGGACGTCGATCTTGAAGTACATCGGCTCTTCGAGCGCGACGTGCAGGGGTCCGACCGGGATCGTGTAGGTCTCGGGGACCTGGGTCTCATGAGGCGTGGTCATGCCGCGTCCTCCTTGCGTGCAGCGGCGATCTTGTCCCAGAGCCCCTTGGTCGACGCGGCGTTGACCAGCGTCGAATAGGGGATCAGGCGCTCGAAGACGGCGGGTTCGATCGCCGGATCGATGAACAGGCGACGCGGATCGGGATGATCGCGGATGACGATGGCGTAGAGTTCCATCATCTCGCGTTCGCCCCAGTCGGCGGTGCGATAGAGCGGCGTCAGGCTGACCACCTCGCCGCCGTGCGGCACGTGGACGATCACCGTCAGCGTGTCGCCCTCGAGGTCGAAGTGATAGGCGAGCTCGTAGGAGGTGCCGTCGAGCGCCGTTCCGCCGAAGCTGGTGGGAACCGGCTTCTCGGGCTTCTCCGCGGCTTCCTCGCCCTCGGCGACCTCTTCCTCTTCTTCTTCTTCTTCTTCCTCCTCCTCGGGAGCCGGCGGCTGCGAGGCGGTGGTCATCGAGAGACGCGCACCCAGTTCGAGCATCAGGCGACCGACGGCGAAGAGTTCGTCGCGATCGGCGAGTTGGGCCCAGGCGGTCGTCACGCCGTAGTCGTCGGTCTTCGCCTCGTAGGCGATGCCGGCGGGCGCGACCGCGGCCAGACGGGCCTCGAGATCTTGCGGCAGGCGGGTCATGGCTTTTTCCGATTCTTCATGAACTTGGCGCGGCACTTCGGGCACATCGGCCGGAGCGTCGCGACTTCCTCGTCGGTGAGCGGCGGGCGCGTGTTGCGCATCGGCGCGGTGTCGAGCGCCGTGGCGCCGCATTCGGAGCAGGTCATGTTCGGGATCAGGCCGTGTTCGACCATCCGATACTTGTCTTCCTGCAGGTGGGCGAGCGACCAGTCGTCGGTCTGATGGATCGAGCCGGTCGGGCAGTAGAACTCGCAGGTGCCGCAGAACACGCAGGTGGCGTGCCAGCAGTCGAAGGCGAGACCGCCCGGATCCTTCGAGAACTTGATCGCGCCCGACGGGCAGACGCGTTCGCACAGCTTGCAGCCCTCGCAGGACGGCGCGTCGAACTCGATGCGACCGCGGAAGCGCTTCTGCGTCACGGTCGGGCCGAACGGATAGGGATCCGTGGCCGGGCCGTTGACGAGGTTGCGCCAGAAGAGGCCGAGAACGTTCATGGCTTTCTCCTCACAGCCGCTGGCGCCAGACGGCGATCGCCTTGGCGACACCGTCGAGGATGGCCTGAGGACGCGGCGGGCATCCGGGGATGTTGACGTCGACCGGCAGGTACTGATCGATCGGCGCGCAGGTGGCGTAGCTCTCACGGAAGATGCCGCCCGAAATCGGGCAGACGCCGACCGCGACCGTGACCTTGGGGTCCGGGATTTCCTCGAAGAGGCGGAGCGCCGCGTCACGCACGTGACGGGTCAGCGGACCGGTGATCAGCACGATGTCGGCGTGGCGGGGGCTGCCGCAGTACTGGCAGCCGAGCCGTTCCACGTCCCAGCGCGGGATCAGGGCGGTGGTGGCGAGTTCGACGTCGCAGCCGTTGCAGGAGCCGGCGTTGATCCGGTAGAGCCACGGCGAGCGCGAGGCGACGTCCTTGAATTTGCTCAGGATGTTCATGTCACACTCCTCACGCCGCGACCACGACGGCAAGGCTGGCGAGGGCGGCGACCAGCGGCCACTTCAGGAAGAAGGAGACCGCCTGGTCGATGCGCATGCGGCCGATGCCGACACGCAGGGCGGTGACGCCGAGGAGCATCAGGACGAAGTCCTCGAGCAGCCAGACGACCAGGCCGAGCGGGCCTTCGGGGACGATCGGGAAGAACAGGGTGAGACCCAGTCCCAGCACGACCACCGACTTGACCGCCGACATCAGCTTGAAGAGGCCGAGCGCCGGGCCGGAATACTCGACCAGCGGTCCTTCCAGCACTTCCGTCTCGGCTTCCGGGATGTCGAAGGGGATGATCCCGAGGTTGGCCGGATAGAAGAACAGGAAGGCGATCAGGGCCGGCCACAGCATCGGGTCGAACAGGTTCGCCCCGTGGATCTGCTGGTGGCGGACGATCTCGGTCAGCGACAGGACCGCGAACTGACCTTCGGTGGCGCCGGTGCGGAGCGCGACGGCGGCGACGACCAGGACGATCGGTCCCTCGTAGGCGAGCATCAGGGCCATCTCACGGGAGAAGCCGATGGCGCCGTAGGTGGAGCCGGAGACCGAACCCGCGATCATCAGGGCGACGCCCGGGATGGCGAGCAGGTAGACCAGCACCAGCACGTTGCCGAGCTGCGGCGAGGGCGCCGGCATCCACGGCACCGGGATCAGGGCCGCCGCATAGAGCATGGCGACCAGCGCGACCAGCGGCGTGGCCAGGAAGACCAGCTGCGAGGTGGCGGTGAGCGGCACCATGGTGCGCTTGAAGCCGAGCTTGACCAGGTCGTAGAGCGGCTGCAGGAGCGGCGGTCCGACGCGGGCCTGGAGGCGCGCGGCGAAGCGACGATCGGCACCCTTGAGGCCGAGGCCGAGAGCGAGAGCGAAGAGACCGCCGGGGAAGAGAAGGACCGAGGTCAGGAGAGCTGCTTGGGAGGACATGATTTCCACTCTCCTCAGGCGTGCTTTTCAGTCGAGCCGTCCTTCGCGCTCTCCCGAGGGAGAAGGCCGCGGACGATGGCATCGGGGGTTTCGAACAAGCTCGAGGCGCGCATCCGGATTTCTTCGGCGACGAGGTGGTCGGCACCGGCCTGGTGGACCCGGATCCTCTGGATACCGGAACCACGATAGGCGAGACGGAGGTACGGAACGAGCGGGAGTGCCACGATCAGGAGCAGCACGGACACGAGGCCCGGATGCCATCCGTCGGGGCCCGGCAGGCCGCCGGTGAGCGTGGCGACGATCGGAGTCATGCCGAGGTCGGCCTGGATCGCGGCGATCGGAACCAGGATGAGGCCAGGCATCATGCCGACGACGAGGCTGGCGGCCGCGAGGATACCCATCGGGATCCGCATGGCGAGCGGGGCCTCTTCGGCGGCGAGCGCCTTGGCGGTCGGCGCACCCATGAAGGCGGCGTGGGCGAACTTGAGCACAGCGGCGAGGGTGAACAGCGAACCGATCATCGCCGAGATGCCGAGCGCCCAATGGCCGGAGGCGAAGCACGCCTGGAAGATCATCCACTTCGAGGCGAAGCCGTTCAGCGGCGGGATGCCGGCGAGCGACAGACCCGCGAAGAGGAAGACGCCGAAGGTGAAGGGCATCTTGCGGCCGAGACCACCGAGTTCGTCGAGCATCGTCGCATGGTTGGCGACCATGATCGCACCGGCCACCAGGAACAGCGTGTCCTTGAGCAGCATGTGGTTGACGAAGTGGGCGAGACCGGCGGCGACGCCGTCCGAGGTGCCGAGCGAGACCGCCATGACGACGTAGCCGAGCTGGCAGACCGTCGACCAGATCAGCACCAGCTTGATGCCGTTCTGGATGAAGGCCTGGGCGCCGGCGACCAGGATGGTGATCGCGCCGATGGTGGCGATGACTTCCAGCATGGTCGGCAGACCGACCAGGGTGCCGCCGACGCGCGCGAAGACCGCGGCGCCGCCGAACAGGGTGAAGAGCTTCAGCACGCCCCAGGGGCCGGACTTTAGCAGGACGGCCGAGATGTAGCCGGACACCGGGGTCGGCGCCGCGGCGGGGTGCATCTGGACGTCGATGCGGACGGGCAGCTGGGCGGCCTTCATCACCAGTCCGAGGAAGACGGTGACGAGACCGGTGGCCAGAGCCGGCAGCGGCATGGCGGCCGCGGCCCGACCGATACCGGCGAGATCCGTGGTCCCGGCCGTCGTGGCGAGCACGCACAGGCCGAGGAACATGAAGCTGGCGCCGACGGTGTTGAAGAAGAAGTACTTGAAGCCTTCGCGACGAGCGACCGGGGTCTCCTCGTGGACGATCGCCGCCCACAGCGCCCAGGAGGACATGACCTCCCAGAAGCCGAAGAAGGAGAAGACGTCGCGCGCCGCGGTGAGGCCGACCAGACCCGCGATCATCAGGCCGAAGGCGGCGAAGAAGCGGCCCTGGGCATGGTTGTGCGCGAGATAGGCGGTGGCATGCAGCATGTTGAGCACGCCGACGCCGGTGATGAGCAGCGCGAAGGCGAGCGACAGGGCGTCCCACCGACCGCGTTCCATCAGGATCGCGGCGAAGGCGGCGACGAGCACCAGGACCGCCAGACGGCCGGCCCAGGTGACCGAGCGACGGCCGACCAGCCAGACCACGCCGGCGCCGACGAAGGCGACGATCGCGGCGGCGGGCCACATCATGGCGAGGTTCGGCAGGACCGCGTCGGCGATGCCGGCCTGAGCGGCGTAGGCGGCGCCGACCGGCAGGACGAGGGCGAGCGGCCAGGCGGGAACGATACCGCCGGCGACGATCACCACCGCGAGCACCGAGACGGCGATCAGCATGGAGAGCGGCGCCTCGCGGACGTCGTCCGAACCGGTCCACGGCTCGAAGAACAGCTTGGCGACGACACGCAGGTAGTAGACGGCACCGGCGAGACCACCGAGCAGCAGCAGCGTCGCGATCTCCCAGTGACCGGCGTCGACCGCCGCCCACACCATCAGGAACTTCGAGACGAAGCCGTTGAAGGGCGGCAGGCCCATGACGGCGATGGAGGCGAGCGCATAGGCACCCGCGGTCACCGGCATCTTGCGGCCGAGGCCGGCGAAGTCGGCGATCATGTGATGGCCGGTGCGCAGGATGAAGGCGCCGGCGGCGAAGAAGAGAAGGGTCTTCATCGCGGCGTGGTTCAGCACGTGCAGCAGCGAGGCGTCGACGGCCAGCGCGGTGCCGAGGCCGAGGATGGCGACGATCTCGCCGACCTGAGCCAGCGTCGAGAAGGCGAGCATCCGCTTCAGCTCCTTCTCGAACAGCGCCTTGACCTCGCCGTAGATCAGCGTGATCGCGCCGAGGACGACGAGCACGGTCGAGAGGTCGACGCCGTGGAAGGCGAAGCGCTTCAGCGTCGCGGCACCGACCACGATCATCAGGATCTTCACCAGACCGAAGACGCCGGCCTTGGTGAGGATGCCCGACAGCGGACCGGAGACCGAGGCGGGAGCGACCGGATGGGCGAGCGGCAACCAGGCCTGCAACGGCACGAGGCCGGCCTTGACGGCGAAGCCGACGAGGAAGCAGGCGACGATCGCGGCGCCGACCATCGGGGCGGCCTGCGGCAGCCCGGCGGTCATGGCGGCGAACTCGAAGGAGCCGACCTGAGCGTGGGTGAGCAGGATGCCGAGATGCATGACGTAGGCACCACCGGCGCACATCACGAAGTAGACGAGACCGGCGCGAAGCGCCTTCGGGGTCTGCTCATGGACGACCAGCGCCCAGGACGACCAGGTCATCAGCTCCCAGAACAGATAGAAGTTGCCGAGTTCGTGCGCCGTCGACAGACCGACCAGAGAGCCGATCATCAGGAAGGCGAAGAACCAGTAGCGGTCGCGCGCATGGCTGGCGGCGATGTAGTCGACCGAATAGATCGCCATCACCGCGCCGATGCCGGCGAAGATCACGCCGAAGAGGCGCGAGGCGGCGTCGAGGGTCGGATCGAGGACGACCAGAACCAGCGTCGCGATCGCCAACACCACGGCGGCGACGTCGCGCAGCCGGGCGTTGACGCGGCCGAGGGCGAAGATCGCGAAGGCACCGACCCAGGGCACCAGGACGATCGGCGACCACGGCGCCTCGAAATGCGGAATGTGGCCGACGGCGACGCCGGCGGCATGGGCGGAGAGATCGACCAGCGGTTCCGGCCAGACGCCGAGGACGGCGGTGACCGCCGCGAGCACCCAGGCGATCGGCATGGCGGCGGCGGGGCCGGGCACCAGGTCGAAGGCGCGGGTCGGCGTCTCGAAGCACAGGCGCTGGACGACCCGGACGTAGTAGACCGAGGCGACGATCGCCGCAGCCGTGCCGACCAGGGCGATGACGATGCGGCCCTGTTCGATCGCGGCGTAGAGGATCAGGAAGCGCGAGAACGAGCCCTTGAACGGCGACAGGCCCATCGTGGCGAAGAGGCCGAAGGCGAAGAGCGTCGCCGCCACCGGCATCACCGAGACGATGCCGGAGAGGTCGTCGAGCCTCGAGGTGCGGGCGCGGCGGACGATGTACCAGCCGACCACCAGGACGAGGCCACGCATCACGAGCTGGTAGCCCAGATGCATGAAGGCGCCGGTCGTCCCGGCGTCACCGCCGAGGCCGAGGCCGACGAGGAGCCAACCGATTTCGGCGATCGTCGAGAAGACGACCACCCGCATCAGGTTGGGCAGAGCGAGCAGTGCCGCGACCTCTCCGAAGAAGAGGAAGATCGCCCCCATGGAGGCGAGAACGGCGGGATCCATCGATGCTATCAGTGACATGGCGACAGGCCTTCCCGTGACCGACGTCCGGAATTACGTTGATCGTACCCTAGGGCCACCGGTCGACCGGGGCTGTCGGGGAGCCGACAAATACGCATTTGTGCGGGTCGGAATTCGTCACGACGCGGCCCACCATCGCGCGAGCCCACTCGACCAGGATCATTCGTCATGCACGAAACAGCCGTCGTCGCCGGAATTCTCGGCATTCTCGAACGCTCGGCGACAGCCGAGAGCATCGCACGAATCACCTCGGTTCGCATCAAGGTCGGCCGCCTGCGCGGCCTCGACGCGCGACAATTGGTCGGCGCCTTCGAGATCATGGCGGAGGGCACGCGGGCGGAAGGAGCGCGCCTCGAGATCGACGAAGTCCCGGTCTCGGCGCGGTGCCCGGCCTGCGAGGTGACATTCGAGACCAAGGGCTGGAACCTCGCCTGTCCGAGTTGCGGATCGACCGAGACGGAGATCGTCGCCGGCCGCGAGCTGCACGTGGAGGACTTTCAGGGCACCCGCGAGACCGGCGCAAGTGCGTGAGGCCACGCATCGTGGCGGTACCGAGGCGGTGCCGCCCGATCGCGCGACGATCGGGGCTCGCAGACGACTACGGGCCGGACGCGGCACGGAGGCAGCGTCCGGCCCGCTGCACACGGGACGGCCCCTCGTCGGGGAGAGGGACAGGGGCAGGGCCGACCCGAGGCGATCTCGGTCAGGCAACGCGGTCGCGCTGAGCGAAGTGGCCGCGCATCTCGCTCATGAGCCAGTCGACCCAGCGGTCGAGCCCGGACTCGTTCTTGGCGGAAACCTCCAGGATGGCGCCGCGACCACGGACGCCTTCGATGGCGCGACGGGCACGGGCCACGTCGAAGTCGTCGAAATGCGCCAGGAGGTCGGTCTTGGTGATGGCCACCAGATCGGCGTTGCGGAAGATCACCGGATATTTCGACGGCTTGTCGTCGCCCTCGGTGACCGAGAGCAGGACGACGTCGCGATGCTGGCCAATGTCGAAGTCGGCCGGGCAGACGAGGTTGCCGACGTTCTCGACGAAGACCAGATCGAGGTCGTCGAGCGCCAGACGATCGAAGGCGGTCTCGGTCATCGCCGCGTCGAGATGACAGGCGACGCCGGTGGTGATCTGGATGGCGGTGATGCCGTGCCGACGGATGCGGGCGGCGTCGTTCTCGGTCTCGAGGTCACCCTCGATCACCGCCACCCGGAGATTGGGCGGCAGCGCGGCGAAAGTCGCCTCGAGCAGGCGCGTCTTGCCCGAACCGGGCGACGACATCAGGTTGACGACGAAGACGCGATGATGGTCGAGCCGCTCGCGCAGGCGCGCCGCGGTGCGGTCGTTGTCCGCCAAGATGTTCTCGAAGACGGCGACCGTCGCAGGGTCGGCGGTCGGGCCGCCGCAACCGCATTCCTGGCACATGGGAATTTCCTCGTTGATGGGGCGACCGGCTCAGCAGGCCTCGCCGGCGCGCAGTTCGCGACGGAGGCGGCCGATGTCGGCAATGACCATGGAGCGCTGGCCGAACCGCCGCAGGATACCACTGCGGGCGAGATCCGCCATGACGGTGGAGACCGACTGGCGCGTCGCACCGATCTCGGTGGCGAGATCCTCGGCATTGGGCGGCGACGTCAGGACGATGCCGTCGTCACCGCGACGACCCTCACGGTCGGCGGTGTCGCACAGGACGCGGATCAGGCGATGCTTGACGTCGGCGAAGACCATGTCCTCGACCAGACGAAGCGAGCGCTCGAGCAGCTTGTCGAGCACCGGCATCGCCCACAGCAGCAGTTCGGGGTCGGTGCGGGCCAGATCACGGATCGCCTTCATCGGAACGAAGACGATCTCGCTGTCGCGCCGCGCCTCGAGGGTGGAGCCGGCGCGGACGCGGACGGTGTCGCCGGCGCCGAGCACGAAGAGGGTCAGCTCGCGACCGTCGCGCGAGACGAAGGCCCGGAGGCAGCCCGAGCGGACGACGAGCAGGCCGTCGGCCTCGTCCTCGTCGTCGGAGCCGAGCCAGAGTTCGCCGGCCGGGATCTTCCGGCGGGAGGCGAGCCCGGCGAAGGCCCCTTCCGAGAGGCGCCGCTGGAGGAGATGGTTCGGGTCGTCGTGGTGCATCGCAACGCTCTCGATCGCATGTCCTGGGGCCGGATTGCCGATCGCCCTGCGATTCGGAAGGCCGGCCGGCCGTTGTTCGATGAGGTCATTTTAGAAGCTTTCCGGCCCGCCACATCCGGAAAACCGCGCGATTTCAACGTATCAGACCTGATGTCGCATCCACTTCGGGCGTGTCGCAACATGCGACACATGTCTTCGTTGTGTTCGATGTGCCATATCGAAAGACATTCGATGCATACGCTATGTAAACGAATTACATTTCGAGCCGATTTCCGAGGCTAGTCTCGGACACCTCGTTCGCCGACGCGCGGCGCGCCGCCGACGACGTTCTCAATCCTTGCTCGAGGAACCGTTGAGATGGCGATAGAGTGTCGAACGATGAATGCCGAGCCGACGCGCGGCGCGAGCGACATTGCCGCCCTCGGCCTCGAGCGCGGCGCGCATCGCCGTCAGCATGATCGAGTCGAGCCCTTCCTCGACGTCCACCGCGAGGACCGGCTCGGCGTCGACCGCACCGACGTCGGCGATCTCGCGCGGCAGGACGCCGGGCGACAGCGTCTCGCCGGCCTCCGCCAGCACCGCCAGCGCCCGCAGGGTCGAGATCAGCTGACGTCGATTGCCGGGCCAGGCATAGGCGGTCAGCACCGCCAGCGTCTCCTCGGGCAGGTCGCCCGGCGGGCGGCCGCGCGCGACCGCGTCCCAGGTCTCGAGGATCAGGGCACGGCGATCGGGATGGCGGCGGATCGGCAGCAGATCGACGGCATGGGCGGCGACGCGCACCATCAGATCGGGCGAGAAGCCGCCGGCGGCGACACGGTCGGCGAGACCGAAATGGCTGGAGGAGACGAGGTTGAAGCCACGCCCGCCCGGAGCGTCGTGGCGCAGCGCGTCCGCGAGACGCGCCTGCAGGCGGAGCGGCAGGGTTTCGACCAGATGCAGATAGAGTGTACCGCCCACGGCGCCCGCCGTGGCACCGGGCGTGTCGCCGTCGCCGAAGAGCTCGCGCTCGACGTCGGCGATGTCCTCGGCGGAACAGTCGACGACGACATAGGGACCGCCCGCGAAGCGGCTGCGGTCGTGGATCTCACGCGCCAGGGCGGCCTTGCCGCAGCCGATCTCGCCGACCAGCAGGATCGAGATGCCGGCATCGACCAGCCGGACGGACCGTTCCAGCAGCGTCCGCGTACGGACGTCGAAATGCGATCGGCCGACCTCGATCGGCCCGGTGGCACGCGGCGGCGGCGGCATGCGGGCGGGCGCCTCGGCGGCGACCTGACGGCGGCCGTAGAGAATCGAACCGCGCAGCGTGCGGATCCGGCTGCGCTCGATCGGCGCGTCGACGGCGATCTGGTCGTGCCGCGTCTCGAAGATCTGCTCGTAGCCGATGGCGCCGAGCGCCGCCCAGTCGATGCCGAGCAAGTCGAGCGCCTGGCGGTTGGCGCCGACCAGACGCGAGCCCTCGAAGGCGAGGAGGCCCTCGAGCGGGCTCATCACCAGATCGGGGTCCGAGTGGAAATGGATACGCTCGTGGCGGCCGAAGCGCTGCTCGAACAGCCGCCGTTCGATCTGCTCCACCGCGCGGCGCACCAGGGCGAGCGCATGCGAACCGGCCTCGCCGACGTTGCTCGACAGGTCGAGCACGCCGATGATCGCACCGGCGGGATCGAAGATCGGCACCGCCGAACAGCCGAGAATGGCGTGGACCGGGAAATAGTGCTCGGCGCCGTCGACCGACACCGGGCCCATCTCGGCGATCGCCGTACCGATGGCGTTGGTGCCGATGGCCGCCTCGCTCCATTCGACACCGGGGCGCAGCGCCACGCGCGAGGCGCGTTCGGCGAAGTCGATCGAGCCGACGGTGGCGAGGATGACGCCGGCCGGATCGGTGAGGATGACGATCGAACCGGTCGAGCGCGCGTCGGCGTGCAGCGCCTCGAGCTCGCCGCGCGCGGCGCGCAGCAGCATCTCGTTGCGTTCGCGCAGGTCGCGCAGCTGGGCGTGGGAGAGGACCTCCAGCGCCGGGCGCTGGTCGAGGTCGAGCCCGTGCTGCTGCGAGCGCCGCCAGGAACGCAGAATCGTGTCGGAGACGGTGCGTCCCGTCTCCGCGCCCTCGTTCAGATAGCCGCGTCGCAGCTCGATCAACGCCTTGCGCCGATCGGAGCGTGACTTGCCCTGGTCTCCTCGTCCCCGTCCAGAAGAGGAATTCATCAGACTGCCTCGCACCATTCGGTAGCTCCGCCGATGGTACCTCGACCGCGGCGAAAACCACAGTGCGCGATCGGGGTACTTTCGACCATTTTCGTCACGGGAACGGTGTGACGGTGAAAAAATGCCGAAGGCGGCGGCGAAGTGTTCGTCAGCAGCACGTGCAGCCGTCGCCTTCGGTCTCGGCCGCCGGCACCGGCGCCGGGCCGGCACAGGCGAAGGCGCCGAAATGCGTCGAGCGGTCGCCGATCACCCTGAAGTGCGGGGCGAAGCGCGTCTCGCCCACCATGGCGGCAGTGTTGCCGCAGACCAGCATCGGCTTGCCGGTGAAGAAGATGTGGTGGTCGTCGAGATCGAAGCGATGGGGGTGGTCGGGGATGGTGCCGAGATAGATCGCCACCTGACCGTAGTCCTCGCAGGCGTCCTCGAGGGTCGGGAGCGCGAAGGCGCGCACCGTCGTCGCCGAGAAGCCGACGTTGCCGACGCGGGCCTCGATCTCGGCATTGTCGATCGAGATCGGCCGACTCGTGACGACGCGATGATCGGCGAAGCCGACGCGGGCCATCAGGCGGCGGAAGTCCTCGACATAGAGCGCGCCGCCCATGCATTCGCCGAGCAGAACGGGATCGCGGGCGAGGGCTGCGGGCATGCGGCGGTCGGCGAAGACGTCGGAGAAGAGGAGTTCGCCGCCGGGCTTCAGGACACGGCGGATCTCAGCGAAGACCCGCTCCTTGTCGTCGGAGAGATTGATCACGCAGTTCGACACGACGACGTCGATCGAGGCGTCGGCGATGCCGGCGGCGGCGAGATCCTCGATCGCGCCGAGGCGGAAGTCGACGTTGGAATTGGAAAGGCCGATCCGTTCGGCCTGGACGTCGCGGTGGCGGCGGGCGACGTCGAGCTGGGCGACCGTGAAGTCGACGCCGACCACCGAGCCGTTCGGCCCGACCAGCGCCGACAGGAGGAAGGCGTCGCGACCGGCGCCGCAGCCGAGGTCGAGGACGCGCCGGCCCTCGATCAGGGGCGGGATCGGCGAACCGCAACCGTAGAAGCGGTCGAGCACCTCCTCGTCGAGCGTCGCGAGAACGGCGCGATGGGCCGGCGGGATCATCTCGTTGCAGCAGCAGGCGCCGGTCTTCAGATCCGCGGCCCCCGACAGGACCGACCCGTAATAGCCCTTGACCAGATCGGCATGCGCGCTGTTCTCGGCCATGGCCTCGGCCTCCTGGGGTAGGCTCGGGGACCGGCCGCGACGACCGCCCCCGATGCCGGTGTCATGCGATGGTCTCAGGCGACGGGCGCGGCGGCGCGCGCCCATTTGCCGATGTCGAAGGTCGGGTCGGCGAGCTGTTCCGGCGACAGAGGCAGGCCGCGATCGAGGATGCGGCGGGCGGCGTTGTGGTCCTGCACGGCGTTGAGGCTGTCGGCCCCGAGGAAGGTGTCGCCGCGGAAGTAGAACGCCGAGAAGCGATAGTTGGCGACGTCGCCGCGCAGCACGTGGCGGTCGTGATCGGCGGAGCGGCCGACCGAGCGCATCTTGATGTCGTACTGGTCGGACCAGAACCACGGCGGGGCGACGAAGGGCTTCTCGCGGCCCATCAGCGCGGCGGCGCCGGCCTTGGCCTGTTCGACGGCGTTCTGCACCGATTCCAGCCGGTGGAGCGGCTGGCCGGGGGCGTGCGCCACCGCGGTGCAGTCGCCGACGGCGACGATGTCGGGATCGGCGGTGCGGGCACAGGTGTCGACGATGACGCCCATCTCGCAGGCGAGACCGGCCTCCTTGGCGAGGCGGTCGTTGGGCACCAGACCGATGCCGGCGACGATCAGGTCGGCCAGGAGGATCCGCCCGTCGGCGAGGCGCACGCCGGTGGCGCGACCGTCCTTGGACAGGACCTCGACCACCGAGGCCTCCATTTCGAGCGTGACGCCGCGTTCGCGGTGGAGACGGGCGTAGATCTCGGAGATCACCGGCGCGACGGCGCGGGCGAGCACGCGAGATTCGCGTTCGACCACCGTGACCTCCTTGTCGCACAGCCGGCAACAGGCGGCGATCTCGAGGCCGACGAAGCCGGCGCCGACCACCAGCACGGTCTCGGCGCGGGCGAGGGCGGCGGCGAACTTGTGCGCGTCGTCGATGGAGCGCAGCGAGGAGATGTCGGGCAGATCGCCGCCGGGAACCGGCAGGCGGCGGTTGTGGCCGCCGGTGGCGATGACGAGGCCCTCGTAGGGAATCGTGCTGCCGTCGTCGAGCGCCACGGTGCGGGCGGCGCGGTCGATCGAGAGGGCATGGATGCCGGGGCGGAAGTCGATGCCCTTGGCGGCGATCGCCTCGGGGCCGCGCAGCTGGATGTCGGCGAAGTCGAGCGTGTCGAGCAGCGCTTCCTTGGAGAGCGGCGGGCGGTGATAGGGCGGATGCGGCTCGTCGCCGACGAGGACGATCTCGCCTTCCCAGCCTTCCTCACGCAGCGATTCCGCAGCCTGGATGCCCCCCTGCCCCGCTCCGACGACGACCATCGGGCGATCCGTCTTGTTGGCGCGCGCTTTCATCTCGTTCCTCCGTTCGATCGTCGCGCCCTGCGCCCGTGACGCGAGGCGCGCGATGGTCGCACTCTAGTGTCGGCGCGACACCCGTGCTGTCGGCTGGCCGACAGTTTCGCCCCGCAGCAAAGACGAAATCCGACCCCTGCGACGAAATCGTCGCGGCATACGCGATGAACCGGAAGGCGTTTGCGGTATTCACCGATTGGCGCGAAAGGTGATTGCTGATATCAGCCCATCCTCGAACGAAACCACCGGCGGAGCCACGCTCGGGCAGCCGCCGCGACAGCGGGGCGACGGCATGTCCGGGAACAATCGCGACGCATTCACCACCACCTTCGGCGCGTTGCTCGCGACGCTCGGTTCGGCGGTCGGCCTCGGCAACATCTGGAAGTTCCCCTCGCTCACCGGCTCGAACGGTGGTGCGGGCTTCCTCGTCGTCTATCTCGGCGCGACGCTGCTGGTCGGCCTGCCGGTGATGATCGCCGAGACGATGCTCGGGCGCACGGCGCGGGCCGACGCGGTGACGAGCTTCGACCGGCTGGCGCCGAAGGGTCAGGGCTGGTGGAAGATCATCGGCTGGATGGGCTTCGCCGCGGCGCTCTTGATCATGGCCTTCTATTCGGAGGTCGCCGGCTGGGTCTATGCCTATGTCTTCAAGGCGATGACCGGCGAGATCGCCACCGTCGACCCCAAGGTCGCGGCCGTCTCCTTCGGCAAGCTGGTCTCCGACCCGGTCGCCTCGCTGGCCTGGCAGTGGGTGGTGCTGGCGATCACCGGCACGATCATCGCCTTCGGCGTCTCCAAGGGCATCGAGGCGGTGGCGCGGCGGCTGATGCCGCTGCTCTTCGTGCTGCTGATCGTGCTCTGCGTGCGGTCGCTGACGCTGAACGGCGCCGGTCAGGGCCTCGCCTTCCTGTTCGATCCGGACTTCACGAAGATCACGCCGGCCGTGGTGCTGACCGCGCTCGGCCTCGCCTTCTTCAAGCTGTCGCTGGGCATGGGCACGATGCTGACCTACGGCAGCTACTTCCGTCCCGAGCAGAACATCCCGGCGACCGCCGCGCGCGTCATGTTCGCCGATCTCTCGGTGTCGCTGCTCGCCGGCATCGCCATCTTCCCGGCCGTCTTCGCCTTCGGCTTCGAGCCGGCGGCGGGACCGTCGCTGGTCTTCATGACGATCCCGGCGGTCTTCACCTCGATGCCGGGCGGCACGATCTTCATGACGGTGTTCTTCGTGCTGACGGCGATCGCCAGCGTCGGCGCCATCCTGTCGCTGCTCGAGGTGCCGGTCGCCGTGCTGATCGAGCGCTTCGGCATGCGTCGCAAGACGGCGGCGGCGACCACGATCGTCATGATCGGCCTCCTCGGCGTGCCGGCGGCGCTGTCGCAGAGCCTGACGGCGGAGACCAAGATCTTCGGCATGAACCCGTTCGATCTCTTCGACTTCCTGTCGTCGAACGTGCTGCTGCCGGCCGGCGGCATCCTGATCGCCATCTTCGTCGGCTGGGTCCACGGTCTCGCCGAACCGGAGAAGCGCATGGCGGCGGAGGGGGCTCCCCTCGCCCGGGCGTCGATCCGCGCCGCCTTCTTCCTGGTACGCTGGGTCGCCCCGGTGGCGATCGCGATCATCCTGCTGAACGGCCTGAAGGTGTTCTGAGGTCCATCGACCGAGACGAAGAAACGAACGGAGCGGCGCAGATGGGCCGCTCCGTTCGTCGTTTCGGGGTCGTCCGTCGGCCGCCCGCGATCACACCGTGATCTGGGCGCCGAGGTCGACGATGCGGCCGGGCGGGATGCGGTAGTACTCCGCCGGGTCGGCCTGGTTGCGATAGAGGAAGACGAAGAGGCTGCGCACCATCGACCACGGGCCGGTCGTCTCGCCCTCGACGAGATGGGCGCGGGAGACGAAGAAGGACAGGTCCTTGCGGTCGACGTGGACGCCGAGGGCCTGCGCGCCGGCCAGCGCCTCGGGAATGTCCGGCGTCTCCATGAAGCCGAAGGCGACGTCGAGGCGAGCAACCCCGTCGGCGAGCTCGTGGACGGTGATGCGGTCCGCTTCGGCGAGCCAGGCTTCGCCGACCGTGCGCACCGACAGGAAGACGATCTGCCGATGGGCGCACTTGTTGTGCTTCAGGTTGTGGAGGAAGGCGCGCGGGGCGAGCAGCGGGTCTTCCATCAGATAGACCGCGGTGCCGCGCACCGCCTCGACCCGCGGGCTGCGCAGGGCGCCGAGCGCCACGGCGACGGCGACGCCCTCGTGGCGACGGCGGGCGGCGAGCCGCAGACGGCCGGCGCGCCAGGTCGCCATGATCAACACCAGACCGGCGCCGATCACCAGCGGCAGCCAGGCGCCGTGCAGGATCTTGGTGGCGCAGGCGACGAAGAAGGCCGAGACGACGGCGGTGAAGACCGAGACGACGGCGAGGGCGTGCAGCCGGCCCCAGCCCCAGACGCCGCGGGCGACGATGTAGGCGAGCAGCGTCGTCACCACCATGGTGCCGGTCACGGCGAAGCCATAGGCCTCGGCGAGGCGCTCGGACTTCTGGAACAGCACGACGATGGCGATGACGCCGACGAAGAGCAGCGCGTTGACCGAGGCGACATAGACCTGTCCGCGTTCGGCGGCCGAGGTGTGATGCGCCCGGATGCGCGGCCAGAAGCCGAGATGGGCGGCCTGATGGGTCAGGGTGAAGGCGCCGGAGATGACGGCCTGCGAGGCGATGACCGTCGCCACGGTGGCGATCAGGATCAGCGGCATCACCAGCGTATCGGGCACCAGATGGAAGAACGGCCCGTCGACCGAACGGCCGGCGGCGGCCTCGTTCAGCGCCCACGCGCCCTGGCCGAGGTAGTTGACGATCAGGGCCGGGGCGACGACGAAGGCGAAGGCCTTGCGCGTCGCGGTGCGGCCGACATGGCCCATGTCGGCATAGAGCGCCTCGCCGCCGGTGACGGCGAGAACGACCACCGCGAGGATACCGAGGGCCAGCGGCCCGGCCTCCACCAGGAAGGCGAGACCGGCGCGCGGATCGAGCGCGGCGAGGACCTCGGGACGGGCGGCGATCTGGATCGCGCCGGTCACCGCGAGGACGGCGAACCACACGAGGATGATCGGGCCGAACCAGCCGCCGACCTTGGAGGCGCCGCCCTTCTGCACGGCGAAGAGCGCCGTCAGGATGACGATGGCGAGCGGCAGGACGAAGCTCTCGAGCGAGGGGGCCAGCACCTCGAGACCCTCGACCGCCGAGAGGACCGAGATGGCGGGCGTGATCACCGCGTCGCCGTAGAAGAGCGAGGCGCCGATCACGCCGGCCATGGCGATCAGCCCGGCCTTGGCGGGGGCGGAACGGACGGCCAGCGCCATCAGCGCGAAGATGCCGCCTTCGCCATGGTTGTCGGCGCGCATCACCAGCGTCGCGTACCAGATGCCGACCACGACGATCAGCGACCAGACGAGCAGCGACAGGAAGCCGACGACCTGGGTCGGTTCGGGGGCGATGACGCCGGACTTGAAGGCGGTGTCGAGGGTGTAGATCGGCGAGGTGCCGATGTCGCCGAAGACGACGCCGAGGGCAGCGAGCATGCCGGCGTGGCCGAGCGCATGGCCGGGGACCGGCGCCGGAGCGGCTGGAGCGGCCGGAGCGGCATCGACGGGTTCGAGGATTTCGTCGGAGGGAATCGACGTCATGGTCGGGGTCTCGTGCGGAGGGAAGGTTCCTGCCGTCGAGATGCGCCGTCGGGCGTAAGGATGCGATGGCGAAGCGGGGGCGTCACCATAAGGAAATCATAAGGACGGCGAGTTCGACGGCCTCCCCGGTTTCCCTTCGCCGCCGTCGCGATCAAGATAGGGGCGACTCGCCGAGGAGATGCCCTTGCCGCCGCCCGACTTTCCGCGTTCGCCCGCCGACCGCGCCCGCACGCCGGGCGCCGGACCGGTCCTGGCGCTCGCCGGTACGCTGGCGATCGTCGGTGCGGCGACCTGGATCGGCCTACATCTCGGCACGGTGCTGCCGCCGGCCTACGTGATCTCGGTCTTCCTCGTCGCGGTGCTGGCGGCGGCCGCCTTCTTCGGTCCGCTCGCCGGCATGCTCGCGGCCTTTGCCGCCTTCTTCGCCTTCGACTTCGGCTTCGTCGAACCCAGAGGCACCTTCGCGGTCGACGACCCGCGCGAGGTCTTCGCCCTCGGCGTCTTCCTCGTCGCGGCGATCGTCACCGGCAGTCTCGCCGGCCGGCTGCGCGAGGCCGCCGACGAGGCACGGCAACGGGCCGACACGCTGGCCATGCTCAAGGACTTCGCCGAACGGGTCGGCGCCACCGGCGACGGCGCGGCGGTCCGCAGCCTCGTCGTCCGCCACGTCGCCGCCCGCGTCGACGGCGCCGTCGTCCTGCTCGACCGCGACGAGACCGGCGCGCTCCGCAACGACGGCTGGCCGGAGGCGATCGCCCCCGACGCGGAGGAGACGCGCGCCGTCGCCGCGATCTTCGCCGAGGCGCGGCCGGTGGCGCGCCGGGTCGGCGATCGCCGCCTCAGGCCGCTCGTCGCCGCCGACGGGGTGGTGGCGGTGATCGGGCTCGACGCGGCGACCGACGAAGAGGCGGATCCCGGCCTCACCGCACTCCTGGAGCAGGCGGCGATCGCGCTCGAACGGGTGCGTCTCGCCGAAGAGCGCGCCGCGGCGACGGCGGCGGCGGAGCAGGAGCGGCTGCGCTCGGCGCTGCTCTCCTCGATCTCGCACGATCTGCGCACGCCGCTCGCCACCATCCTCGGGTCCGTCACCAGCCTGCGCCAGCTCGGCGACCGGATGGAACCGGAGGACCGCGCCGATCTGCTCGAGGCCATCGAAGAAGAGACCGACCGGCTGTCGCGCTTCGTCGGCGACCTCCTGGTGCTGACGCGGCTCGAGGCGGGGCTCGACGTGCGTCGCGACTGGATCGATCCCGGCGACGCCGCTGCCGCCGCCGCCGACCACCTGCGCCGGGTCCACTCCGGCCGGACCGTCCGCGCGGCGCGAACGGCCGGCGGGGTGACGGTCCGCGGCGACGCCATCCTGCTCGAACAGGTGATCTTCAACCTCGGCGCCAACGCCTGCGAAGCCTCTCCGCCCGACACGCCGATCGACATCGCCGTCCGGCGCGACGGCGACGCGGTCACCATCGACGTGGTCGACGCCGGGCGGGGCATGTCGGCCGACGAGATCACTCGGCTGTTCGAGAAGCGCCTGCCGGAGACGAGCGGCGGGGGCGGCAAGCGCCTCGGCGGGCTCGGGCTGGAGATCGCGACGCGGGTGGTCGCGGCGATGGGCGGCACGATCACGGTGGAGAGCCGCACGCAGGCCGTCCCGGGCACCCGCGTCACCATACGCCTCGCCGCCGAACCGGCCGTGGCATCCGCCGAGACGGGAGGAACCGAACCGTGACGCGCCGACCGCAGATCCTCGTCGTCGACGACGAACCCCAGATCCAGCGCTTCCTGAAACCCGCGCTGGCGGCGGCGGGCTACGACGTCATCCGCGCCATCGACGGCGCGGAGGGGCTGGCGGCGGCGCGCGCCCACGCCCCCGACGTGATCGTGCTCGATCTCGGCCTGCCCGACATGGACGGCAAGGAGGTCATCACCCTCATGCGTCGCCATTCCGAGACGCCGATCATCGTGCTTTCGGCGCGCGGCGAGGAGATCGAGAAGATCGCAGCCCTCGACCTCGGCGCCGACGACTATGTCGCCAAGCCCTTCGGCATCGGAGAGCTGCTCGCCCGCATCCGCGTCGCGCTCAGGGCCGGCGCCGGCGGGCGCAGCGAGACGGCGGCGAACGTGCTTCGCTGCGGCGATCTCGAGGTCGACGTCGACGCCCATCGCGTAACCCGCGGCGGCGAGGCGGTGAAGCTGACGCCGAAGGAATTCGACCTGCTCGTCGCCCTGATGCGGGCGGGCGGGCGCGTGCTGACGCACCGGGCGCTGCTCGCCCGGGTGTGGGGCGCCGGCCATGTCGAGGACACGCAGTATCTGCGCGTCTTCATCGGCCAACTGCGCCAGAAGCTCGAGGACGATCCGGCCGCCCCCGCGGCGATCGTCACCGAACCGGGCGTCGGCTATCGCATGAACGTCGCGCCCGATCGGGTGTGAGCGAAACCGATCCGAGCGATGATCGACGTCAACGACGGGGGGCGACCGGCGGATCCATGGTGCGCCGCAGGACGAGATCGGGTATCGAGACCCTTCGCATGAGCGAAGCATTCGGAACGACGACGGAGAAGACGACATGAGCGGCGCGAGCGAACAGCGGGCGGACGGAATGGTCAGGCTCGCCGACTATCGGCCGACGCCCCATCGCATCGACGGCGTCTTCCTCGACTTCCGCCTCGACGAGGCGGAGACGATCGTCACCGCCGAGATCGGCTTCTCGGCCCGTCCCGAAACCGCGCCCGGCACCGCCCTGGTGCTCGACGGCGACGAGATCGACCTCGTCTCGGTCGCCCTCGACGGCGCGGCGCTCGCCCCCGAGGCCTATGAGGCGAGCCCCGCCGGCTTCACGCTGAAGGCGCCGCCGGCCGCACCCTTCCGCCTGACCTTCGTCACCCGCGTGAGGCCGGCCGAGAACACCAAGCTGATGGGCCTCTATCGCTCGTCGGGCAACTGGTGCACCCAGTGCGAGGCCGAGGGCTTCCGCCGCATCACCTATTTCCACGACCGCCCCGACGTGCTGGCGGTCTATCGCACCCGGATCGAGGCGCCGAAGGCCTCGGCCCGTCATCTGCTCGGCAACGGCAATCCGACCGAGGCGGGCGACGTCGGCGCCGATCGCCACTATGCGATCTGGGACGATCCCTTCCCCAAGCCCGCCTATCTCTTCGCCATGGTGGCCGGCACCTTCGACGTCGCGGAAGACACGTTCGTCACCGCCTCGGGGCGGACGGTGGCGCTCGGCATCTATGTCGAGCACGGCCGCGGCGAGAAGGCCGGCTGGGCGATGGACGCGCTGAAGCGCTCCATGCGCTGGGACGAGGAGGCCTTCGGGCGCGAGTACGACCTCGACGTCTTCAACATCGTCGCCGTGTCCGACTTCAACATGGGCGCGATGGAGAACAAGGGTCTCAACATCTTCAACGACAAATATGTGCTGGCGAGCCCCAGGACGGCGACCGACACCGACTACGCCAACATCGAGGGCGTGATCGCGCACGAATACTTCCACAACTGGACCGGCAACCGCATCACCTGCCGCGACTGGTTCCAGCTCTGCCTCAAGGAGGGCCTGACGGTCTTCCGCGATCAGGAGTTCTCGGCCGACCAGCGCTCGCGCGCGGTCAAGCGCATCGCCGACGTGCGGCTCCTGAAGAGCCACCAGTTCCCCGAGGACGCAGGCCCCCTCGCCCACCCGTGCCGACCGAACGTCTACAAGGAAATCAACAACTTCTACACGGCGACCGTCTACGAGAAGGGCGCCGAGGTGGTCCGCATGCTGAAGACGCTCGTCGGTGCCGACGATTTCCGCGCCGGCATGGACCTCTATTTCGAGCGCCACGACGGCGAAGCGGCGACGGTCGAGCAGTTCGTCGCCTGTTTCGCCGAGCGGACGACGGTCGACCTCTCGCGCTTCATGCTCTGGTACACCCAGTCGGGCACGCCGGAAGTGATCGCCCAGATCCAATGGGATGCCGCGAACGGCCGTCTTTCGATCGCCTTCGACCAGACCGTGCCGCCGACGCCGGGACAGCCGGTGAAGTCGGCGATCCCGATCCCGGTGCGCTTCGGATTGGTCGGTCCCGACGGCGCCGACATGCATGCGGCGCGCATTTCCGGGGCGACGGTCCGGGGCGACGTCGTCGTCCTCGACAAGCCGCATCACGACGTCGTCTTCGAGGGGCTCGCCGCCCGTCCGGCGCCGTCGCTGCTGCGCGGCTTCTCGGCGCCGGTCAGGCTCTCGACCAATCTCGACGTCGCCGATCAGGCGCATCTGGCGGCGACCGACGTCGATCCCTTCAATCGCTGGCAGGCGATCCAGGGGCTGGCGCTCGCCGGTCTGATGGAGGCGACCGCCGCGATCCGCGCCGGGCGTGAACCCGCCTTCGACCCGCGCATCGTCGAGGCGATCGTGCGGACCGCCGGCGAGCCGTCGCTCGAGCCGAGCTTCCGGGCTCTGGCCGTGGCGCTGCCGACCGAGGCCGACGTCGCCCGCGAGATCGCCGTCGACGTCGATCCGGACGCGATCTTCGCGGCACGGCGGAGCCTGCGTGGGCTGATCGCCCGCGAAGGCCGCACCGTCTTCGCCGACATCTGGGCGAAGACCGCCGCCACCGGTCCGTTCTCGCCCGATGCGGTGGCGGCCGGCCGCCGCGCGCTGCGCAACGCCGCGCTCGACTATCTGGCGATCGAGGACGAGGGCACCCTCGTCGCCGAGGCCTACGACGCGGCCGACAACATGACCGACCGACTGGCGGCGCTCGCCATCGCCGTCGGTCGCGGCCAGCCCCGCGCCGACGAGCTCCTCGCCGACTTCCACGCCCGCTTCGTCGACGACCCGCTGGTGATCGACAAGTGGCTGATGGTCCAGGCGACGGCGCCGCTCGCCCAGACGCTCGACCGGGTGAAGGCGCTGACCGGCCATCCCTCCTTCGCGATCGGCAATCCGAACCGGGTGACGGCGCTGATCACCACCTTCGCCTCGGGCAACCAGACCCAGTTCAACCGTCCCGACGGCGCCGGCTACGTCTTCGTCGCCGACCGGGTTCTGGAGCTCGACCGCCTCAATCCGCACCTCGCCTCGCGGCTTCTCTCGACCTTCCGGTCGTGGCGCGCGCTGGAGCCGCGGCGGCGTGCCTGGGCGGAGGCGGAGCTGAAGCGAGTGGCGGCGACGGCCGGTCTGTCGCGCGACGTCGCCGACATCGCCGAGCGCTCGCTCGGTTGACTCTACGTCGTGAAAAAACCGCCGTTTTTCACGGGATTCGTGAAACTCCCCATCCCGCGTGGAAGCACTGGACAACCCCGACCCCCTCGATTCAAATGAGGGTGATTCGGGCGACGCGTGGGGGTATCCGCCGCTCGATTTCATCCAGATCGACCGGGGGGTTCCCACCATGGCGCAGGCCGGTTCTGCCCGTGCATCCGCATGGATTCCGTTTGCCTGGGGTTCGCTCGCGCGCACCCCGCGGCTCGAAGGACATGCCCATCATCTCGCCAGCCCGGCCTATCGGCAGGTGCTCGGAGCCGAGTCCTGGCTCCGACGCTCGATCCCGGTCCTGATCGTCACCTTCGTCGCGATGATGACGCTGACGCGTCTCGTCGGCATGATGGAGACACGGCAGGCGCTGGAAGACGCCGCCCGCGACCAGACCGCCCTCGTCGCCTCGACGCTGGCCCGCGGCATCGATCAGGCCAAGGACCGGATCGCCGACGCCGGTTGGGACGCGGTCGTCCGTCCGCTCGTCGCCGAACTTCCGGTCCATGCCACCACGGATGGCCGCCGCATCCTGATCGCCGACGCCGAGGGCCTCATCCGCGTCGTCCATCCCGCCGACAAGCGGCTCGAAGGCAAGCGGCTCGACGACGTGCTCGGCACGGCGCAGCCGTTGACGACGCTCGGTGCCCGCGCCGGGGCGATCGGTCTGACGCTCGCCGACGGCAGCCGCGCCATCGCCGCGCTCGCGCACGCCGAGGGCGCTTCCGCGAGTGTCGCCGTGCATCAGCCGGAGGAAGGCATCTACGAGGACTGGCGGCGCAATCTGCGCTCGACGCTGACGCTCTTCGCCTTCACCGCCGTCATCCTGCTCGTGCTCACCTACGCCTATTTCGCCCAGGTGATCCGCGCCAATTCTGCCGACGCGCTGCATGCGCTCGCCACCGCCCGCACCGAGACCGCCTTCAAGCGCGGCCGCTGCGGCTTCTGGGACTGGGATCTGGCGCGCGGCCGCTTCTACTGGTCGGCCTCGATGTTCGAGATGCTCGGCCTCGACAATGCCGACGGCTCCGGCCTCGTCGGCTTCGGCGACGTCGCCAAGCTCGTCCACCCGGAAGACGTCGACTTCACCCGCTTCGCCGGCGGCCTCCTGACCGGCGAGATCCACACGCTCGACCGCGCCTTCCGCATGAAGAAGGCCGACGGCAGCTGGCTGTGGTTCCGCGTCCGCGCCGAGGTGGTCGACCGCACCGAGACCGGTTCGCGCCATCTCGTCGGCATCGCCGCCGACATCACCGAGCACCGCCGGCTGGTCGAGACCACCGTCGCCGCCGACCTGCGCCTGCGCGACGCCATCGAGACGATCTCGGAAGCCTTCGTGCTGTGGGACGCCGACAACCGCCTCGTGATGTGCAATTCGAAGTACCAGCAACTGCACGGACTGCACGACCGCGACATCCGCCCCGGCGCGCCCTATTCGCAGGTGATGGAGATCGCCCGCCAGCCGCTGGTGCGTCACCCGCCGGCGGAGGAGGCGACGGAGGACGGCTCGTCGTCCTTCGAGGCCGAGCTGGAAGACGGCCGCTGGCTGCAGATCTCCGAGCGGCGGACCAAGGACGGCGGCTTCGTCTCGGTCGGCACCGACATCACGCCCTTGAAGCGCCACGAGGAGAAGCTCGTGGAGAGCGAGAAGCGGCTGATGGGCACCGTCCTCGACCTGCGCTCGTCGCGCCGCAAGCTCGAGATCCAGGCGCAGCAGCTGGTCGAACTCGCCGAGAAATATTCCGAGGAGAAGGTGCGCGCCGAGGAGGCCAACCGGATCAAGTCCGACTTCCTCGCCAACATCTCGCACGAGCTGCGGACGCCGCTCAACGCGATCATCGGCTTCTCCGAGATCATGAGCCAGGGCGGCATGATGGGCGCCTTCGGGCCCGACAAGTACGCCGAATACAGCCGCGACATCCACCATTCGGGGATGTTCCTGCTCAACGTCATCAACGACATCCTCGACATGTCGAAGATCGAGGCAGGCCGCATGGAACTGGCGCACGAAGTGGTGCCGCTCGACGAGATCCTGGCGGAGGCCGGCCGCATCATCGCCCATGCCGCCGACGACAAGAAGATCGAGGTCGCCAACGACGTCCAACCGGGTCTCGCGCTCGACGGCGATCGCCGCGCGGTCAAGCAGGTGGTGCTCAACCTGCTCTCCAACGCGGTCAAGTTCACGCCGGAGGGCGGCCGGGTGTCGCTCACCGCGCGCACCGACGGCACGGCGATCCACATCGCCATCGTCGACACCGGCATCGGCATCTCGGCCGAACACATCGCCCGGCTCGGCCAGCCCTTCGTCCAGGTCGAGAACCAGTTCACCAAGACGCACAAGGGCTCCGGCCTCGGCCTCGCCATCGCGCGCAGCCTGGTCGATCTGCAGGGCGGCACCATGACCATCGCCTCGACGCCGAACGTCGGCACGACGGTCGAACTGAGCTTCCCGGTCCGTGACAGGACGGCGGCGAAGACCTCCGCCGGAGGCGAGGACGCCCCCCGCGCCGCCTGACCACGTCTCGTTCGACATGCGAAAACGGCGCCGGAGTTGCCCCCGGCGCCGTTTTCTCGCGTGCAGACGTGATCGTTCACTTGGCCGGGGCGGGCGGCACCGGAGCGCCGGGGCCCGGGCCGGGGCCGACGCCGGGCATCGGCGGCTGGCCGTCCTGGTTCCAGCGCATGCCGGGGCCCTGCATGCCCCAGCCGTGATGGCGACCGGGACCACCCATGCCGAAGTCGCCGTGCATGGCGGCCATGGCGAGCTTGGCCTCGTCCTTGGTGATCTTGCCGTCGTCGTTGCGGTCGAACAGGGCGAAGCGCTTCTTGAAGGGCTTCTCGAACTCGGCCTTGGTGACCTTGCCGTCGCCGTCGAGGTCGTGGATCTCGAGGAAGCGGGTGACCGCCTTCTCACCGCCGCGGCGGCCGATCCAGCTCTCGATCTCGGCCTTGTCGAGGGTGCCGTCGTGGTTGGCGTCGATCTTGTCGAAGCGCTCGTCGACCAGCTTCATCGCCTCGTCGAGGGTGACGACGCCGTCCTTGTTGGCATCGAGGCGGTCGAACAGCTTGTCGAGGAAGGCGCCGCGCATCGGCCCCGCGCCGGGTCCGCCCATCGGGCCACCCATCGGGCCGGCCATGGGGCCGTCCGGTCCGCAGCCCATCGGCCCGCGGGCATAGGCCGCGCCGCCGGCCGCGGTGGCGAGGAGGCCGGCGCCGAGGAGGATCTTGGTCAGGGTCTTCATGGTCGTCTCCGTGGCGAGGGAGGGGGAACGTTCCGCCCCGGGGGGAGAGGGCGCCCTCGCTTCGAAGATCACACTAGCGGTCGCAACCTTTCGGGCACTTTGCGGCCGGATTAAACTTCGTTCATGCGGGAAGGCTCCCGCGCGGGTGTCACTTCCGCCCGCGCTTCTTCGCCTTGCCGACGATGCGTTCGTGGACCTCGTGGACGGCCTTCTCGGTCTCGGCCAGATGGGCCGCGAGCGTGCCGAAGTCGGGCAGCTCGCCGACCCGCGTCAGCAAGTCGATCAGGCCACGCGGCGCCTCCTTCGGCACGAAGGCACCGTCGGAGGCGAGGCGCAGCGTCTGGGTCAGGCCCTGATAGAGCCGCAACGCCGGGCCGACGAGGTCGTGGTCGGTCGCCGAGAGATGGCCCGCCGCCGCCAGCCGGTCGAGGGCGACGCCGGTGTTGGTCGCAAACAGCGCCGGGTCGTCGGGGCCGTGCAGCAGCATCAGGAACTGGGCGAGGAACTCGACGTCGACCAGACCGCCGGGGATCTGCTTGATGTCCCAGGGGTCGGTCGTGCCCTTCTCCTCGGCGATCAGGCCGCGCATCTCGACGACGTCGGCACGAAGTTTCTCCGGATCGCGGCGGCGGACGAGAGCGGTGCGGATCGCCGCTTCGACGCGGGTGGCGAAGGCGGTGTCGCCGGCGACGACGCGGGCGCGGGTCAGCGCCATCGCCTCCCAGGTCCAGGCCTCCTCGGCGTGATACTGCTCGAAGCTCGACAGGCGCGTCGCCATCGGCCCCTTGTTGCCGGAGGGACGGAGGCGGAAGTCGACCTCGTAGAGGAGCCCCTGCGCCGTCGGGGCGGAGAGCGCGGCGACGAGGCGCTGGGTCAGGCGGATGTAGTATTGCGACGGGGCGAGCGGGCGCTCGCCGTCGGACATGTCGCAGGCCTCGTCGAAGTCGTAGAGCAGCATCAGGTCGAGATCGGACGACGCCGTCATCTCGCGCCCGCCGAGCTTGCCCATGGCGACGACCACCGCCGCACCGCCGGCGACCCGGCCGTGCGCCTTGGCGAATTCCACCTCGACGGCGGCGAGCAGCCCGCGCACCAGCACGCCGGCGAGCGTCGCATAGGCCGCACCCGCCTGGATTGCCGAGAGCGTGCCGGTCAGGACGCGCACGCCGATCAGGAAGATCTGTTCCTGGCCGAAGATGCGGGCGCGATCGAGCAGGTCCTCGTAGTCGCGCGCCTCCTCGAAGGAGGTGGCGAGGCGACGTTCGAGATCGGCCTCCTCGGGCACGCCGTCGTAGAAGGCGGGCTCCATCAGCGCGTCGAGCACGCGCGGACGGCGGCCGATGGTCTCGGCGAGCTTCGGCGCGGCACCCATGATCGCGGCGATCAGGTCGAGCAGCGAGGGGTGGGAGACCAGCAGCGAGAAGATCTGCACGCCCGCCGGCAGCTTCGCCACCAGCCGGTCGAAGGCGAAGAAGGCGGCATCCGCGTTGTCGGTGCCGGCCAGCGTCGCCAGCAGCACCGGCGTCAGCTCGGTCAGGCGTTCGCGCGCCACCGTCGAGCGAGTCGCGGCATAGCGGCCGAAGTGCCAGGCGCGGATCGCGGCGGTGACGTCGGGGGCGCGGCGATAGCCGAGGCCGGAGAGCGTCTCCAGCGTGCCGGGATCGTCCTGGTCGCCGGTGAAGACGAGATTGCCCATGTTGGCGGAGAGCTCGGGCGCGTTCTCGAACAGGCGGGCATAGTGCCGCTGCACCGTCTCGAAACGCAGGCGGAGCGCGGGGGCGAAGTCCTTCAGCCCCTTGAAGCCCATCATCCGGGCGATGCGGTCGACGCCCTCGTCGTCCTCGGGCAGCGAATGGGTCTGTTCGTCGGCGACCATCTGGATGCGGTGCTCGACGTTCCTGAGGAAGAGATAGGCCTCGGTCAGCTCATCGCGGACGCGGGCCTCGATCCAGCCGGTCTCGACCAGCCGTTCGAGCATGGCGAGCGTGCCGCGGCCGCGCAGCGACGGATCGCGGCCGCCGGCGATCAGCTGCTGGGTCTGAACGAAGAACTCGATCTCGCGGATGCCGCCGCGACCGAGCTTGACGTTGTGGCCGGCGATGGCGATCTCGCCGTGGCCCTTGTGGGCGTGGATCTGGCGCTTGATCGAATGGACGTCGGCGATCGCGGCGTAGTCGAAATACTTCCGCCAGACGAAGGGGCGGATCTCCTTGACGAAATAGTCGCCGGCGGCGATGTCGCCGGCGCAGGCGCGCGCCTTGATGAGGGCGGCGCGCTCCCAGTTCTGGCCCATCGACTCGTAGTACTGGAAGGCGGCGTCGAGGTTCATGGCGATCGGCGTCGCGCCGGGGTCGGGACGCAGGCGCAGGTCGACGCGGAAGACGTAACCGTCGGCGGTGCGCTCCTGCATGATCTTCGACATGCGCCGCGTCAGCTTGACGAAGAGATCGACCGCTTCGTCGGGTTCCGCGAGCCGGGCGGTCGACCGATCGAAGAAGACGATGAGGTCGATGTCGGAGGAATAGTTCAGCTCGAAGGCGCCGTATTTGCCCATGGCGAGCAGGATCCAGCCGGAGCCCTTCTCGGGGTCGGCGGGGTCGGGAAGCTCGATCTTGCCGCGCTCGGCGGCGTCGCGCAGGCAGAAGCGGCAGGCTGCCGACAGTGTCGCGTCGCCGAGGCGGGTCAGCGCACCGGTCACCTCCATCGTGCCCCAGACGCCGCCGAGATCGGCGAGGCCGATCGCCAGCGCCGCCTCCTGCTTCGCTTTCCGCAGGCGCATCATCAGCTCCGCCTCGTCGGCGGTGTCGAGCGACCGCACCTCGGCGACGAGGGCGTCGATGCGTTCGGCTGGGTCGGAGACGAGCACGCGGGCGAGACGGGCGAGATCGCGGGTGGCGAGATCGGCGAGATGGCTCGAGTTGGCGAAGACGCCTTCGAGGAAGGTCTTCGTCGCCGGGCTCTCGCGCAGCAGCTCGGTCAGGGCGCCGTCGTCGCTGGCGAAGCGCGACTGGTCGACGACGCGAGCGAAGGCCTGGGTCCCCGCCTTGCGGTTCGGCGGGCGGATCTCGACGCGAATACGGGAATGGAGCGGTCCGGCGGCGGTCTTCTCGGCGTTTCCTGCGCTCATTCTTCTTCTGTCTCGCCTCGGAGGCCGGGTCGCCCGGCGCGACGAGGCGTGCGCCGCCGGGTGCCCAATGGATAGGCAGTCGGGCGGGAGGGTCAAGCGCGGGGAAAGTCGTAAGACCCGCGTCGACGGGCGACGTCGTCGAGACGCGCGGAAGCGCGCGCCGCGACGGGCGCGCGTTCATCGCGAGGAACCGGGAGATCGGATCGCGCGTCGCCTCAGACGGCGAAGTCGACCGCGCCCGAATCGAGGTCGTAGAAGGCGGAGACCACCTTGACCTTGCTCGACTGGACGAGGCCCGAGACGATCGGCGAGCGCTCGACGAGGCGGGCGGCCTGACGCCGGGCGTTCTCCTTGACCGCATTGGTCACGATGTCGCCGGGGACGTCCTTGACCGCCAGCGCGGAGGGGACGATCGGCTCGATCATCTGCCCGATCGATCCGGGGAAGGTGGCGTTCTTGATCGCCGTGTCGCAGGCGGCGGCGACCGCGCCGCAGCGCTGATGGCCCATCACCACGACCAGCGGCGAACCGAGCACGGCGGCGCCGTATTCGACCGTGCCGACGACGTCGAGATCGATCACGTTGCCGGCGTTGCGGATGACGAAGATCTCACCGAGGCCGAGACCACCGAACAGCAGTTCCGGCGGCACGCGGCTGTCGGCACAGGCGATCACGGTCGCCCAGGGTGCCTGACCGGCGGTGACGTGGTGGCGCTGACCCGACAGGTCGGCGGCGCAGACCTGCGCGTCGGTGACGTAGCGGACATTGCCGGCCTTCAGCTTCTCGAGCGCCTGATCGGCGGTGAGGTCCGTCTTGGGACCGCCGGCGGCATGGGCCGGGCTCGCCACGAAGCCCCCCGCCAGACCGGCCACGGCGGCACCCGCCAGACCCAGAAACGCCCTTCGACCCATTCCCGCGCAACGTTCACACATGACCATCCTCCCGGCGCGGCGGCACGCCCCGACGCACCCCGCTCGCCGAGCCTAGCGTAGCGGAAGGACGGTGCAAGCATTTCCATGGTATTTCTACTAACGGTGCGTCACCGGTCAGGCGGAAATCGGCAGCGAAACGACGATGGCGAGACCCGGGCGGGCGTCCTCGACCGCGATCGTGCCCTTGTGGAGGCGGACGACGGCGGCGACGAGGGCGAGACCGAGGCCCGATCCCGGCGTGGTGCGGGAGGCCTCGAGCCGGGTGAAGCGCTCGAAGATGCGGGCGCGATCGGCCTCCGGCACGCCGGGGCCGTCGTCGGCGACGCGGATCACCGCCCTCCCTGCGACCGCACCGACCGAGATCGTCACGGCGGGGGCGCGGTCGTCGCGGCGGCCGTGCTTCAGGGCGTTGTCGACGAGATTGGTCAGCGCCTGGGCGATCAGTTCGCGATTGCCGCTGACCGCGAGCGGTCCGGACGCGGTGACGGTCAGGCTGCCGCCCTCGTCCTCGGCGACCGGCTCGTAGAGCTCGGCGACCTCGGATGCGACCTGCGCCACGTCGACCGGGTCGGCGGCGGTGAAGGCGCGGCCGGCCTCGACGCGGGAGATCATCAGCAGCGCGTCGAAGGTGCGGATGAGGGCGTCGGATTCCTCGAGCGTCGCCTCCAGCGCCTCGCGGTGGGGCCCGGTCGCGTCGGAGGCCAGAAGCGCCTGTTCGGCGCGATTGCGCAGTCGGGTCAGCGGCGTCTTGAGATCGTGGGCGATGGCGTCGGAGACACCCTTCACCCCGCCCATCAGTTCGCCGATGCGCTCCAACATCTCGTTGAGGCCGACGGCGAGGCGGTCGAACTCGTCGCCCGAGCCGGTGACGGCGAGACGGCCGGAGAGGTCGCCCTCGACGATGCGGCGCGAGGCGGCGGAGACCTGATCGATGCGCTTCAACACCCGGCGCGACAGGAACCACCAGGTCAGGCCGGCGATCACCACCATCAGGCCCGCGACATAGCGGAAGGCCTTGCGGAAGACGCCACGCAGGCGCTCGCGCTCGCCGATGTCGCGGCCGACCAGCACGCGGAAGCCGTTGTCGAGGGCGAAGGCCCTGACCAGTGCGACGTGGCGGATGTCGCGGCCGTCCTCGATACGGACGTAGTCGATCGCATGGGGATCGTCGGTGAGGTCGGCCAACGCCGAGGGCGGCAGCTCGGCGACGTTGCCGGCGATCGGATTGCCGGACGGGTCGACGACGTAGAAGAGGCCGGCGTCGGGGCGACGGGTGCGGACGTCGAGGGCGTCGATCAGGCGCAGGATGCCGCCTTCGCGGTACTGGTCCTGCAACGCCTCGACGTCGGCGTCGATGGCATCGTGGATCTGCCTTGTCAGCACGCGCGTCGCGTCGTGGGTGACGGCGACCACCAGGAACAGCGAGAAGGCGGTGAAGACCACCAGATAGAGCAGCGACAGGCGCACCGCCGTGGTGCGGAACAGCCGCCTCAACGCCGCCCAGCGCCCGGGGGCCTCGGCCGGGGTCGGGGTCGGGGTCGCAGTCACGGCCGCGGCGCTCACTTCGCCGCCTCGCGGACCATGTAGCCGGCGCCGCGCACGGTGTGCAGCAGCGGCCGGTCGCGGTCCTTGTCGATCTTGGCGCGCAGGCGCGACATGTGGACGTCGATGACGTTGGTCTGGGGATCGAAGTGATAGTCCCAGACGTTCTCCAGCAGCATGGTGCGGGTGACCACCTGCCCGGCGTTCTTCATCAGATATTCGAGCAGACGATATTCGCGCGGCTGCAGCACGACTTCCTCGCCGCCGCGGGTCACCGTGTGGGAGAGCCGGTCGAGCACCAGGTCGCCGACGCGATAGCTCGTCTCGACGTCGCCGGGACGACGGCGGCGGGCGAGCGCCTCGACGCGGGCGAGAAGCTCGGTGACGGCATAGGGCTTGGCGAGATAGTCGTCGCCGCCGGCCTTGAGCCCGTCGACGCGATCGTCGACCTGACCCAGCGCGGAGAGCACCAGCACCGGCGTGTCGTCGCCACGACCGCGCATGTCCTGGATGATCGACAGGCCGTCGCGCTTGGGCAGCATGCGGTCCATCACCACGACGTCCCATTCGCCGGTCTCCACCGCATGAGCGCCGTCGTCGCCGTCGCCGGCGTGCTCGACGACGTGACCGGCCTCCCTGAGGGCCTTGACGAGGTAGGTGGCCGCTTCGCGGTCGTCTTCGACGATGAGGATTCGCATGGCGCATACTCTAGCGAAAAAATGAGGTCGGCGGCGGAGCCTTCGCTCCACCGCCGACCGGACCTCCGACCCGAGGAAACGGGGTACACGGGGGGAAGAGTTTCCCCGGGGCGGAGGATGGCGTCAGCGCGCCGCGAGCGGCAGCGGCACGAAGCGGACACCGTCCTGCGTCTTGATGCGCAGCAGGACGGCCTTGCGACCCTCGCCGCGGGCGGTGCGGATCGCGTCGTTGACGTCGGCGACCGTCGAGACGGTGTGGCCCTGGACGTCGAGCACCACGTCGCCCGGCTTGATGCCGCGTTGGGCGGCCGGACCGTCGGGGTCGACGTCGACCACGGCGACACCGCCGCCGGAGACGCCGACCTCGGAGGCCGGCGCGAGCGCCAGACCGAGGGCGGTGAGCGAGGTCGCGGCGGCGCCGTCGTCGGGCGTCGACTGGCCGATCTTGGCGCCGAGGTCCTTGGGCATGCGGCCGAGTTCGACCTCGACGGTCTGGTCCTTGCCCTTGCGGACGATGCCGAGCTTGACCTTGGCGCCGGGCTCGTAGCCGGCGACGATGCGGGCGAGGTCGCGGGAGTTCTTCAGCGGCCGGCCGTCGAGCGTCAGGATGGCGTCGCCGGCCTCGAGACCGGCCTTGGCGGCCGGGGTCCCGGGCTGGATCTGGGCGACCAGCGCGCCGCGGGCCTCCTTGAGGCCGAGGCTGTCGGCGACGTCGCGATTGATCGGCTGGATGGCGACGCCGAGCCAGCCGCGCACCACCTCGCCGCCCTTCTCGAGCTGGGCGATGACCTTCTGCACGGTCGCGGAGGGAATGGCGAAGCCGATGCCGACCGAGCCGCCGGAGGGCGAGAAGATCGCGGTGTTCATGCCGACGACGTTGCCCTGGAGGTCGAAGGTCGGGCCGCCGGAGTTGCCGCGGTTGATCGGCGCGTCGATCTGCAGGAAGTCGTCGTAGGGGCCGGCGCCGATCTCACGGCCGCGGGCCGAGACGATGCCGGCGGTGACCGAGCCGCCGAGGCCGAAGGGATTGCCGACCGCCAGCACCCAGTCGCCGGGACGAACGTCGCCGGTGGCGAAGGGTACGGTCGGGAAGTCCTTCTTGTCGCCCTGGATCTTGAGCAGCGCGACGTCGGTCTTCTCGTCGGAGCCGACCACCTTGGCGTCGTATTCGGCACCGTCCTCGGTCACGACGGTGACGGAGGTGGCGCCCTTCACGACGTGGAAGTTGGTCACGACCTTGCCGTCGGGGGCGATGATGAAGCCGGAGCCCTGGGCGACGACGCGTTCGCCGCCGTGACGCCAGCCCTTGCCGGGGCCGTGACCCCAGTTGCGACCGCCGGGGCCGGGGCCCGGGCCGTATTCGCGCGGGCCGCCGAACTCGCGGAAGAAGCGATCGAGCGGGCCGCCCTCGGGCAGGTCGGGGAAGGTTTCGGCGAGGCTCTCGCGCGGGGTCGCCTCGGCCTTGACGCGGATCGAGACGACGGCGGGACGAACCTTGTCGACCACCGGCGCGAAGGAGAAGTTGAGGAGATTGGGGGCGACGATCGGCGTCTCGGCATGAGCGACCGGCGTGCGGCCGAACAACGGGACCGAGGCGAGCAGACCGACCACCGCCAGCGACGCGGCGCCGGCGGCGATGGTCTTGCGACGTGCGGTACGATCGAGGATCGGAGAGGTCTTGGGGTCGAAGTGGGTCATCGGGGGGCACTCGCAGATTTCGAAGTCTCGTCGGAAGGCCGGGGGGGAAGCCTTCCGTGCTCCGAAAGATGGATGCCGTCGCCTTACGACGCCATGGCGCCGGGATTAAATCTCGGTAATGAACCCGTCGCTGCGTTTCGCCGTCTCAGGAACGATCCTTCGGCTCCTCGGCGAGGATGCGGGCGAGACGCTCGTTCTCCTCGGCGCTGAGCGGCGCCTCGGCGGTGGCCCCGCGGGTACCGCGGCGGCGGATCGTCCGCATCGCGACGACGCCGCCGATCGCCAGGATGGCGAAGGGCGACAGCCAGAGGATCAGGTTGTGCGCCGAGAAGGTCGGCTTCAGCAGCACGAACTCGCCGTAGCGGGAGACCAGCCAGTTCTTCACCGCGCGATCGTCGTCGCCGGCCATGATCCGCTCGCGCACCAGGATGCGCAGATCCTTGGCGAGCGGCGCGTCGGAATCATCGATCGACTGGTTCTGGCAGACGAGGCAGCGCAGCTCGGCCGAGACGGCACGGGCGCGCGCCTCGAGCGCCGGGTCGGCGAGCATCTCGTCGGGCTGGACGGCGAGCGCCGCGCCGCCGACGATCACCGGCAGGGCGAGCGACAGGGCGAGAAGCGGACGGCGGAGCACGTTCGCGAGCATCGTGGACATCTCCCTCACTCGGCCGCGGCGGGCATGGCGCCGCTCGCACGCCGGGTCGGCGTCGGTGCGCCGATCCTCAGGCGCCGGTCGGTCAGCGAGATGGTGCCGCCGATCGACATGACGAGGCAGCCGATCCAGATCAGCAGCACCAGCGGCTTCCAGTAGATGCGCATCGCCATGCCGCCGCCCTGCGGCTCGCCCATGGCGAGGTAGAGCTGGGAGAAGCCGTCGAAGGTGGCGATGGCGGTCTCGGTGGTGGGCATCTTGCGGGTGCGATAGGTGCGCTTGGCCGGCTCGAGGACCGCGACTTCGCGGCCGCCATCCTTGACCACGAAGCGACCGACGACCGCGTCGAAGTTCGGCCCGGTGAAGTCCTTCTGCTCGGCGAAGGTCACGTCGAAGCGGGCGACGTGGACGGTGTCGCCGGGCTTCATGACGAGCACGTGCTCGATCTTCCAGGCGCTCTCGGCGACGATGCCGAAGATCATCAGCCCGAGGCCGAGATGGCCGAGCGTCGTGCCCCAGGCCGAACGCGGCAGGCCGCTCGCGCGGCGGAAGGCACCGGTCGGTTCGGCGAAGAGCTTGACGCGGAAGGCGAGTTCGGCGAGCGCGCCGAGCGACAGCCAGAGCCCGAGGCCGATGCCGAGCGGTGCCAGAACCGGGCCGCCGCGGGTCGCCCACCAGGTGACGAGAATACCGACGATGGCGATGGCGAAGACGACCGCCAGACGCTGGGCGACGGCGGCGAGATCGCCGCGCTTCCAGGCGAGGAAGGGGCCGAGCGGCACGGCGAGCAGCAGCGGCACCATGAGGGGACCGAAGGTCATCTCGAAGAAGGGCGCGCCGACCGAGATCTTCGCCCCCGTCGTCGCCTCGAGCAGCAGCGGCCACAGCGTGCCGACGAAGACAGCGGCGGTGGCCGCCGTCAGGAACAGGTTGTTGAAGACGAGCGCACCCTCGCGGCTGATCGGGGCGAAGAGGCCGCCCTTGGTCAGCGTGCCGGCACGGGCGGCAAAGATCGTCAGCGAACCGCCGACGAAGAGCACCAGGATGCCGAGGATGAAGACGCCGCGCGCCGGGTCGGTGGCGAAGGCGTGGACGGACGTCAGCACGCCCGAGCGCACCAGGAAGGTGCCGAGCAGCGACAGCGAGAAGGTCAGGATGGCCAGGAGGATGGTCCAGACCTTCAGCGCGTCGCGCTTCTCCATGACGATCGCCGAATGCAGCAGCGCCGTGCCGGCGAGCCAGGGCATCAGCGAGGCGTTCTCGACCGGGTCCCAGAACCACCAGCCGCCCCAGCCGAGCTCGTAATAGGCCCAGTAGGAGCCCATGGCGATGCCGAGCGTCAGGAACACCCAGGCGGCGAGCGTCCAGGGCCGCACCCAGCGCGCCCAGGCGGCGTCGATGCGGCCTTCGATCAGCGCCGCGACGGCAAAGGAGAAGGCGATCGAGAAACCGACGTAGCCGAGGTAGAGCAGCGGCGGATGGATGGCGAGACCGGGGTCCTGCAGGATCGGGTTGAGATCGCGACCCTCCATCGGCGCGCGCAGGATGCGGGCGAAGGGGTTCGAGGTCAGCAGCACGAAGAGGTAGAAGGCGAGCGCCACCCAGGCCTGGACGCCGAGCACCGTCGCATAGAGGCTGCGCGGCAGATTGCGGCCGAACCACGCCACCATGGCGCCGAAGAAGGCGAGGATCGCCACCCACAGCAGCATCGAGCCCTCGTGGTTCCCCCAGACGCCGGAGATCTTGTAGATCATCGGCTTCTGCGAATGGGAGTTCTCGAAGACGTTGGCGACCGAGAAGTCGGACGTGACATGCGCCCAGGTGAGCGCCGCGAAGGCGATCGAGACGAAGAGGAACTGGCCCCAGGCGGCGGGGCCCGCCACCGCGGCGAGCCGCTCGTCGCCGCTCTTCACGCCCCAGATCGGGACGATCGACTGGACGATGGCCAGTGCCAGCGCCAGGACCAGCGCGTAGTGTCCGACTTCGACGATCATGCCGTTTCCTCCTCGCGCCCTCGACCTCAGTTGGTCTTCGGCGTGCCCTTTCCGGCTTCTTCCTGCCAATGGCCCGACTTCTTGAGCGCGTCGGCCACTTCCTTCGGCATGTATTTCTCGTCGTGCTTGGCGAGCACGCTGTCGGCGACGAAGAGCCCGTCGGAGCCGACCTTGCCTTCCGCCACCGTACCCTGACCCTCGCGGAAGAGGTCGGGGAGGATGCCGGTGTAGCTGACCGGGATCGACTTCGCCCCGTCGGTGACGCGGAAGCGCACCGTCGAGCCCGTCCGCTCGACCGAGCCTTCCTCGACGAGACCGCCGAGACGCAGGCGCTGACCGGGCTTCACCATGCCCGATGCCACGTCGGAGGGCGAGGTGAAGAAGGTGATCTTGTCGTCGAGCGCGAAGAGCACGAGGCCGACGGCGGCCACCAGCACGGCGCCGGCGAAACCGATCAGGCTCAGTCGCTTCTGTTTGCGGGTCATGTCGGGCCGTCCTTCCCCGTTTCCCTGTCGTTCACTTGGCCGCGCCGAGCGCGTCGAGACGCGCGGCGGCGGCCGGGTCGGCGGCGAGGGCCGCGCGGGCGCGGGCGAGCGCCGCGTCGGCATCGGCCGTCCGGCCCATCACGCGATAGGCGCGCACCAGGCGTTCCCATTCGTCGATCGAGCCGCCCGCGGTCTTCAGGCGCTCGTCGAGGCGACCGACCATGGTGGCGACCATCTTCTCGCGATCGCCGGCCGTCATGCCCTGCGCCGCCTCGACGTCGGCGGCCGACGGGCCGGGTGCGGCGGGCATGGGCTTGCCGGAGGCGGCGGCCTCGGCCTTGGCGAGTTCCTCCCGCGCCGTCTCCATCCACGGATCGGCGTCGGTGCCGGAAGCGACCAGCGCCTTCCAGGCGGCGGCGGCCTCGGCGAGCTTGCCTTCCTGGGCGAGCGCCGCCGCGAGATACATGCGCGCGAGAACCGACTTCGGCTCGATCGCCAGCGCGGCGCGGAAGCTCTCCTGCGCGTCGGCGCCGATGGTACCGTCGGCGGCACCGACCTGGGCTTCGGCGAGGCCGACGAGGCGACGCTCGCTCGGACCACCGATGCGGATGGCGGTGCGCCAGGCCCGGACGGCGTCGTCGAAACGGCCGACCCGCATGTAGACCGGCGCCACCACCTCGAAGCCGCGGACGTCGTTCGGGTTGGCGGCGAGATGGGCCTCGACGCGGGCGATCAGCGCCTCGATCGACTGGTCGCCGGTGCCGGCGGCGATCCGGGCGGCGAGCGGCGCGTCGGGCATGTCGGGGCGGCCGACGAGGAGATAGCCGCCGACCGCGATCGCCGGCACCAGCACCACCGCGAGGGCCGCGACGATGCGCGAGCGCCGGCTCGGCACTCCGTCGTCGGCGGCATCGGTGCGGGCGGCGGCGCGCAGCAGGCGGCGGGCGATCTCGGCGCGGGCGGCTTCGGCCTCGGCCTCGCCGACGAGCCCGGCCTCGCGGTCGCGATCGACCTCGGCGAGCTGGTCGCGATAGACCGCGACGTCACCGGTATCGGTCACGGCGACGCGACCGCGCGCCAGCGGAGCGAGCAGGAGAAGCACGGCGACGGCGGTCAGGCCGGCGAACAGAATCCAGATCAACATCGGGCCGACAACCGCTCCTCGTTCCACCGGCCGCGCGAGAGTTCGTCAGGCGCTCTCGTCCGGTCGGTCGAAGGGAGATACCTGCGGCGACCGGAGACGGCAATGGTCCGAGTGCGTAACCCATCGTCGCGCACGAGATGTTGACCGTGGTCAAACGGTGGAACGAATCTCAACCGGCGGCGCGCAGCGTCTTTTCCGCCGCCAGATCGCGGCTGCGACGCAGGATGGCGGCGTGATCCTCGCCGAAGACCAGGGCGCAGAGGCGGATCGCGGCATCGACCGCCCGATCGAGATCGGCCCGGCCGCGAAGGACGGGCGAGCGCATCTCTTCGAGGAGACGTGACGAGACGAGTTCCAGCGTCGCCTCGATCTGCTTGCGGCAGCGGCCGACCAGTTCGTGCAGGGCGAGGCTGTCGCTGGCGGCCTTGGCCTCGAGGGCGACGCGGACGGCGAATTCGGCCTCGGCGACGTCGGCGGCGTCGAAACGACCGCCCCAGCCACCGCGATCGTCGAGCATCAGGGCGCGACGGACGAGGCCGGGCGCGGTCTCGAGCCGGCCCGCGACGGTCTGCGACATCACCGTGCGAGCGGCGGCGAGACGGCGGAACCAGGCGGCGACGTTGTCGACCGGCATCGCCAGTTCGAGCATGCGGGTGAGGTCGTGGTAGGCGCGCAGGTCGGCGACGAAGGCCTCTCGGGAGGCCTCGTCGTTGCCGCGGGCGGCCGCACGGGCGGCGTGGCGATCGATGCGGCCGACCACCGCCTCGACCAGCGGCGCCCAGCGGCTGCCGGAGACGAGGCGCGGATCGTTGGAACCGGCGAGCCGGCAGGCGAGATGGGCGAGCACGGCCGGATTGGTGGCGCGCGTCAGGACCGCGGCGGCGATCCAGTCGCCGCCGAGCAGGCCCTGCTCGAGCGAGATGCGCACGGCGTCGAACAGACGCGAGGATTCGGTCGCATCGTGGACGGTGAGATTGCCGGGGATCTGGCCGAAGAGATTGGCGAAGGCGGCCTCGTGCTGGAGCACGTGGGCGACGTCGATCACGGCGCGGAAGCCGGCCTCACCACCGAACTGGCCGGCGAACTTCTGGCGCGCCTTGGCGTCGGCGGCGATCCGGCGCAGCGTCTCGGCGAGCGCGGTCGCGACCTCGCGGCGCAGCTTGCGGGCGATGGGGGCGGCGTCGGCGCCGGCGTCGAGCGGGTCGGCGGCGAGCGCACGTTCCCAGGCGGCGGGCGCGAGATCGCGGCGGATCCAGGCCCAGATGCGGACGACGGCACGGCGCGGGATGCGGCAGACCGGCAGGGCGACGATGTCCTCGTCCTCGACGAAGGGGGCGACGGGGGCGAAGAAGGCGCGTTCCAGGCGCACCGCCCAGGGCTCGCCGCCGGTCGTGACGGAGACCTGCGGTTCGCCCACCGCCTCGAAACCGTCGATCGCCTTCAGCACGATCTCGGCGGCACCCTCCAGCCGGTCGGCGGCGCGCAGCGAACGGCCCAGCATGGCGCGGGCCTGCGGCGACAGCGCGTCCATGTAGGAGCGAACCTTGGCAGTGAGGAGCCCCGGATCGGGCATCGCGCTCTCCGTCGATCGTCGGAACCGCCGGGCAGGCGGCCAGCCACCGGAGACCGCGCATCAACGGGCGATGCTCGCGGCAAGGCGAGGATCGGGACGCACGCACGAGATCCGGTCGGACCGAAGATCGGCCGAAGCGCTTAAGATTTGATTGAGGTTGACGAAGCGTCGACGCTCACGAGATCGGGCGCCAGCTGCCGTCGGGCTGACGGCAGGCGGTGGAGCGCCGCGTCTCCTTGCGGCCGTCGATCGCCACCACGTCGACGTAGTCGCGGCAGGTGTACTGGTTGACCGCATAGGCGGCACCGGGGGTCACCTGACCGCGTCGGCCGGTGGCGGGGTTTTGCCAGTCGCGCACGACGCCGGCGGCACCCTGTTCGAGCGCCACGAAGTCGGCCTCGGCGGCGACGCGGCGGTCGCCGTCGTCGAGCTGGCGGCCGAGGTCGTCGACCGACCACGCCGTGTAGAGCGCACCGGCGCCGGCCGAGATGGCTTCGGCGGAGGCCGCCTGCGCCTTCGACTTGCCGCCGATCAGGCCGCCCGTCAGCTTCGCGGCCACGCCGCCCGATTCGGATTGCGACGAGGTCTCGATGCAGCCGCCGAGGAGGGCGCAGAGGATTCCGATCGCACCGAACGTCCCGAGTTTCATTGCCGCCTTCCGCTCGCAACCGTCATCGTCGAGGGGCGTCGCCGTCGATCGCCCGCGCTCCCTATGGTGCGGCATCATGGCCGAAATGGGTCGAAAGGTCAGCCCCGGTCACAGCGCCGGAAGCACCAGCCGACAGGCGAGCCCGCCCATCTCGGAGGCCTCGAGGGCGAAGCTGCCACCGTAGAGCCGCGCCGTCTCCTCGACGATCGACAGGCCGAGGCCGGAGCCCGGTACGGTCTCGTCGAGCCGGCGGCCGCGTTCGACCGCGACGGCACGTTGTTCGGGGGGAAGGCCGGGGCCGTCGTCCTCGACGACGAGCAGCAGGCGGGCGGGGGCGTCGCGGGCGACGGCGGGATCGTGCGCGGCGGTGAGGAGGACGCGGCCGTCGCACCACTTGCAGGCGTTGTCGACGAGGTTGCCGAGCGCCTCCTCGAGGTCTTCGCGTTCGCCGCGGAACTTCAGGCCCGGCTCGATCGCGACGTCGATCGCCACGCCCTTGTCGGCATGGATGCGACGCATGGCGCGGGCGAGGCGTTCGATCACCGGCTCGACGTCGGTGACGACGCCGATGACGCGCCGTTGGGCGGCGATGCGGGCGCGGTCGAGGTGGTGCTGGACGTGCTCGCGCATCAGCTCCGCCTGCTCGACGACGTGGCGGGCGAGCGGTTCGTCGGAGCCGCGGGCCTCGTTGACGAGCACGGCGAGCGGCGTCTTCAGCGCGTGGGCGAGATTGCCGACATGGGTGCGGGAGCGTTCCATCGCCTCGCGATTGGCCTCGACGAGGGCGTCGAGTTCGTGGGCGAGCGGGGCGATCTCGGAAGGAAGGTCCTCGTCGAAACGGGCGGCCTCGCCGGAGCGGATGCGGGCGAGCGAGGCGCGCATGCGTTCGAGCGGCGCGAGGGCGAGGCGAACCTGGAAGAGCGCGGAAGCGACGGAGCCGAGGCCGACCAGTGCCAGCACCGTCACCGCGCGCCAGCGAAAGCCGGCGACGTCGCGGTCGAGTGCGCCGGCATCCGCCGCGACGGCGAGGCGAAACTCGCGCAGGCCGTCGAAGTCGACGATCCGTTCGAGCACGCGCAGGCGCTGGCGATCGGGACCCTCGACATAGGCGGTGGCGGGCATGCGGCGGGTGACGGTCTCGCCGGCCTCGCTCGGCAACGGCAGGATTTCGCCGGTCAGCGACGGCGAGGCGAGGACGACACCGCCGCCGTCGCCGCGACGCACCACCCAGTACCACCCGGACAGCGGCAGCTCGAATCGCGGTTCGCCGAGGTCGCCGGGCATGCGGAAATTGCCGCCGGCATCGGCCTGATCGGCCAGCGCTGCGACCAGGGTCTTCATGTGGATGGCGATGCGGTCGTCGAAGGCGCGTTCGACATGGCCGCGATAGACCGCGATCAGGACGAAGCCCGCGACCGCCAGCGCCACCGTGCTCCACAACGCGGCGAGCACGAAGAAGCGGCGGGCGAGCGATCCGCCGATCATGAGCGGCCTGCGGGTCGTTCGGGGCCGACCGAATAGCCGAGGCCACGCACCGTCTCGATCACGCCGTCGCCGAGCTTCTTGCGCAGGCGCCCGACGAAGACCTCGATCGTATTGGAATCGCGATCGAAGTCCTGATCGTAGAGGTGTTCGACCAGCTCGGTGCGGGAGACCACCCGGCCCTGATGCAGCATCAGATAGGCGAGCAGGCGATATTCGTGGGAGGTGAGCTTGACCGGCGAGCCGGCGAGCGTGACGCGGCCGGCGCGGGCATCGACGATCAATTCGCCGAGGACCATCTCGTTGGAGGCGCGACCGGCGGCGCGGCGAACCAGCGCGCGGACCCGGGCGAGGACCTCTTCCATGTGGAAGGGCTTGGCGACGTAGTCGTCGGCCCCGGCGTCTATGCCGGCGACCTTGTCGGACCAACGATCGCGGGCGGTGAGCAGCAGCACCGGCATGGAACGGCCGGCGCGGCGCCATTTCTCCAGTACGGAGATGCCGTCCATCATCGGCAGGCCGATGTCGAGGATCACCGCGTCGTAGGGTTCGGTGTCGCCGAGGTGATGGCCCTCCTCGCCGTCGAAGGCGGTGTCCACCGCGTATTCGGCTTCGCGGAAGGCCTCGGCGATCTGGCGATTGAGATTGCGGTCGTCCTCGACGATCAGCACGCGCACGGTTCCGCGCTCCCCTCTGTCCTCGTCCGGCGCGCGGCCGGCGTCATTTGCGGCCATCGTATAGCAGACGACCCGAGCGCGCATCGAGCCCCGCGCGACGCACGCCGCCGGAGGCATCGAACAGGATCAGGCGATAGACCAGCCCGTCGTCGACCCGGCAGAGACGGGCGCGCAGGATCTCGCGGCCGAGCGGACCGGCGATCGTCGCCAGGGGGCGAATGCGCTGCTCGCGCACCGCGAGATCGGCCTGGGCGGGGGTGAGGCACTCGACGTCCCGCGGCACGTCCTCGGCCGCGGCCGGGGGGGAGCCGGCGGCGAGGAGCGCCACGAGAAGGGCGAGAGCGAGGGGTTTGCGGTCCATGGCGCGACCTTGCACCCCTCGCCCTGAACCGGGGCTGAACGGCCCCGATCAGCCGCGTTCACCACCGCCGACCGGACCGTCGGTGAGGAAGCGCAGCACGGTGTTGGCGACGCCGAGCCCACCGACCACCAGACCAGCGGTCTTCGGGTCGGCGACGGAGAGCCAGTCGGTAGTCATCAGCGCGCCGACGACGGCGGCGGCAACGTTGAGACCGATGGTGCGATAGCCTTTCATGGGGATGTTCCTTTCCGTGGATGCCGTCAGGCGGCGAAGATCTGGCCCGGCGTCTCGGGGTGGATGCGGGCAGCACCGAAGTCCGGGAGATCGCCTTCGTCGCCGTGCCAGAGCAGGTTGAGGTGGAAGCCCGGACGCGGTTCGAACCGCGGCGTCTCGACGGGGCCGATGCCGTCGATCTCGACCGTCTCGGTGCCGGCGGCGACGCGCAGGACGCCGTCGCCACCGACGGGGGCGAGGTCGAAGCGGATGCCGGCGGCGGTGTAGCCCATCGAGGCGATCGCGCCGGGCGCGAGCCCCTCGGCGAAGCTCGGTTCGAGCAGCAGGGAGCGAACGGCGGCGGCGGCCTCGTCGGCGTTCGTGAAGCGCAGGAAGACGGTGATCATGCCCAGGCCCTCGCTTGCGATCGCAGCGCGGCATCCGATCCGGCGAGCGGCCAGACCAGGACTTCGTCGATGAAGCCGTCGACCGCGTTGGTGCCGTCGCCGCAGGCGAAGAAGCGCGCCGTGGTCGGGGTGAAATAGGCGGTGACGAAGGCCGAGGTCGTCACCACGGTGCCGCCGCCGAGCGCCAGCCGGACGGTGCCGGCGCCGTGCGCCTCGGCCGCGCCGAAGGCGCCCCATCCGCCGGACCCGGCCGTGGCCGAAATCGCCGTCGCGCCGTCGTAGGCGACGACGGAATTCGCGTTGGCGTTGGACATGATGAGGGGCGACAGCGCGCCGCCCTGATACCCGACGATGCGCCCGTTGCTTGCGTAGGTCGTCGAGCCGCGGACGACGATCGTCGCTCCGTCGGCGTCGGCGATCTGCGCCAGCACCGCCGTCGAGGGGCGCACGTCGTCGGCGATGCGGGTGACGGCGGCGGTCGACGGGATCGTCACGTAGGACGAGGGCGGCTCGGTCGCCGCGGCGACCTTCTCGACATTGGCGTAGCCGAAGTGGATCGAGGAGATGCCGTCGCCGGTGTAGTAGTCGGTGTTCGACGCTGTCCCCGCGAGGAAATAGGCGGAATGGACGATCGTTCCGGCCTGGGTCGTCGTCGCCGTCATTTCGATCCGCCAGCACGGGCCGACGCCCGGGACGGCCATCGCCACGACGACGACGCGACCGGCATTGGCGAAGGAGACGATCGCACCGGTCGCGAGGTTGACGCAGACCTCCGGGTAGGCGCCGACGTAGGCGCTGCCGATGTTGCGAATCTTGACGTTTCGGACGCCGACGCCGCGCCGCACGACGAACTGGTGCGCCCAATGTTCGCCGACGGCATTGGCGTTGGCGACGGTCCAGGACCACCAGTTGTGGGCCGTGCCGGAGGCCGTGGTCTCGACGATCTCGCGCATGCCGGTCGTGCCGTCGGGGCCGAGCGAGGCCGCACCCAGCGTCACGTTGCCGAGACCGTAGCCGGTGCCGCCGATCGCCTCGGAACAGGGTCCGTACTTGGTCGCCGCCTTGGCCTCGACGAGCAGGCGCGATCGGCCGGTCGAGCCGTCGACGGCGGGCGTGTTGGCGGCGATCGTGTCGAGTGTGCCGGTCGGACCGACGACGCGCTTGGAGGCGGAGGAGACGGCGAAGAGGTCGGCGAGCGTCGCCGGGGCGCCGGCGAGCATCACGCCGCCGATCGGCATGGAGACGGCGGCGCCGGGGTCGACACCGTCGAGGCGACGATCGGGGCTGCGCCACCAGTCGATGCCGGCCGTGCGCCGCTGCGACACGCCGACGGCGAGAGCGAAGGCGAACATGGCGGACCTCAGGCGATCAGGAGGAGGACTTCGGCGGTGCCGGCGGAGAGCGCTGCGGCAAGGCCGGTCGATCCGGTCGCCCAGATGCGGCGCACCGAGATCGGCTCGTAGCCGACGGAGCCGGCCGGGATGGTGATCGGCACGGCCGCGGCAGCGAGGTCGGACGCGGCCGCGAGCGGCGTCGCCATGACGGTCAGCGCCGTCGCCGAGCCGTTCCAGATGCGCAGGGCCTTGGCGTAGGTCGCGAGGTCCGCGGTGTCGGAGACCATGGCGGCGGTCAGTTTCACCGCCTCGACCGCCGGCGACTGGCGGGTGGAGGCGGCGGCGCCGAAGCGGTCGGAGGCCTTGTCGTAGGTCATGGGATGGTCCCTTTCGATGGTGTGGCGAGGCGCGCGCGGCGGCTCATTCGAATTCCCAGATCCACAGGAAGCCGGCACCGCCCGCCCCGCCGGCCTGGCCGGTCGCGGAGGAGGCGACCACGCCGCCCGACCCGCCGGCCCCGACCGACGAGGCGACCGAGCCGGCGACGTTGCCGACGTTGCCGCGGGCGCCGCCGCCGAAGAACGAGGCACCGCCGGAGCCGGAGAGGACGTTGCCGGCATCGAAGCGCAGACCGGGCGCGCCGGGCTCGCCGGCGAAGGCGGGATCGCCCGCCGAGGTCGTGCCGCCGAGGCCGCCGGCGACCGCCGTGCCCCAGGTGCCGGCCGCCATTCCGGTGCCGCCGCCGCCGCCCTGAGCCACGGCATCGGAGCCGAAGGAGGTGGCGCCGCCCGTCCCGCCGTTGCCGCCGGTCGCCGCACCCGCGGTGCCGCCCGCACCGATCGTCACGGCGCGCGAGGCGACGGCCGAGACGTCGAGGAAGCGCAGGGCGAGGCCACCCGCCCCACCGCCGCCGCCGGCCGCGCCCGACGAGGCCGCGCCACCGGCTCCGCCGCCGCCGCCGCCCGCGCCGAGCGCGAAGACGAGGACGAAGCGGACGCCGCTCGGCCGCGTCCAGGTGCCCGAGGCGGTGAAGCTGCGGGTGGAGAGCAGGCGCCCTCCCCCGGCGAGCGCACCGGTCGGCACGGTGACGCGGCCGGTGGCGGCGGCGACCCGCAGCGCCTCGGTCCAGCTCGAACCGTTCGACGAGACCTTGATCGAGAAATCGTCGTCGCCGAGGAGACCCATCAACGCGCGGCCGCTCCAGCCGGTCTCGAACAGCAGCGCGGCGTCGCGGGCGGGCAGCGCCTTCTCCACCGCGATCCGCATGTGACCGGAGCCCGCGGCATCGTCGCAGGCGAAGAGCGCGGCGTCGGACTTGACGGCGAAGCGGTTGGCGGCGTCGGGCGTCGTCGAGACGCCGACGCGGGGCACCGACCCGTCGGCGAGCGCGGCGGCCTTCAGCAGCCCCGCCTTGCCGGCGAAGTCGACCCAGCCGCTGCCGTCGTGAATCAGCAGGCGCGCCTCGTCCTCGACCCAGCAGCGCCAGCCGGCACGCGGGGCGAGGAACATCCAGCCGCCGTCGCGCTCGACGGCGATCTTCCCCGCCGCTCCGGTCCAGGCGCCGGAAGCCCCGGCGGCGACGAGCCACCGGCCGCCGGTCACGGGGCTCGTCGGCGGGGCGGCCAGATCGCGATCGGCGACCGAGAGCTGGACGGCGCCGTCGAGCCGCATCAGCGCCTCGTTGTGGGTGACGTGTTTCTGCGCCTGCGACGCCTCGATCAGCGGCAGGTCGAGCCGGGTGGTGGTCATGGAGGTCTCCGGAAGGCGGCATCCCGCCCAGTCGTGGGTGAACGTGGCCGGCGGCGCGGCGTCAGACGGTCAGCGTGGCGCGGCGCGCGGTGCCGGGGCCGAACTCCGGGTCGATCTGCGCGACCGTCACTGTGACGGCGGCGGGCGCCGATCCGAGGGCGGCGTCGCGCGCCGCCTTGGGCCAGAGCCAGCCGGGCGTCGTCGTCTCGGCCGAGGCGACGACCGTCGAACCGAGCGCGACCACGATCGACCAGCGCTCGGCAGAAGCCCCGAGCGGCACCTCGAGCAGCGCCCAGGAATCGGCGCCGGCGACGCGCGAGCGACGGACCCAGCCGAAGGCGACGTCGCCGCTCACGGCATCGACGTCCACCTCGAGATGCGCCGGGCACCACGGCTTCAGGCCGCGCGCCGAAGGCGTGGCGACGACGTCGACCCAGGTCGCGGCGGTCGGCGGATCGGCGGCGGGGCCGACCTTCAGCGTCACGGCGCGGCCGATGTCCTCGCGGCCGATCGGCAGCGTGATCAGCCGGTCGTCGAGCAGCACGAAGGCGCTGCCGGCGGGGATGATCGCGGCACCGGCATCGTCGGAGCCACCCTGCCGACGCAGGAAGCCGGAGAGCCGCCAGGTCGACGGCGCCACCAGCTCCGCCTCGCGGAACTGCACCACCTCCCAGTCACCCGAAGGCGCACGGACCGCGGCGCGGTTGGCGCCGTCGAGAACCAGGGCCTCGGAGGCAGCAGAGAGCGTGCCACCCGCGAGCCGCACGTCGAGCCGGGCGGCGAGGTCGAAGACCGCCGAGGGGCCGGGGGCGAGATCGGTCAGCGTCTCGCCGAGGATCGCCGGGCGGTCTACCGTGGCGATGGTCGCGATCGTCGCGACGTCTCGGACGCGGGCGACGGCGAGCGGCCCCGACCAGGGCGAGGCCCAGGCGGCGAGATAGGGGCGATGGATGTCGCCGTCCTCGCTCGGATGGGCGACGTCGACGACATGGACGATCGGCCGGCCGCGCACCGTGGCGAGGAGGCCGCCGCGGTCGCGCCTGCCACCGCGGATCGGCCGACGGGCGGCGGGATCGATGGTGCGGACCTCGATCAGCCGATCGGCACCGTCGGTCGCCGCTTCGACCATCACCCGCGTCGTCCGCCCCTCGATGGCGAGGGAGAGGACGTCGCCGGGCTCGATGTCGAGCCGGGTCGGAGGGAGCCGGATCTTCGCCGTGGTGCGGCCGGCCCAGAGGTCGGCGAGCCAGCCTTCCGCGAGCGAGCACATCGCCTCCACCGGTGCGACGACGGCGAGATCGGCCGAGGTCGAGCGCCGCGTTGCGCCGATGCGGCGGCCGGCCGTCACCGTGGTACGGCGATGGTCGAGCAGCGCGTCGGTGAAGGTGACGGAGATCTCGGCCGGCAGTTCCGTCTCCTGCGTGCGCCGGACCTCGACCACCGCGCCGCGCTCCGGCTCGACGAGGTCGTCGAGTACGATCGCGGCGTCGATCCGGCGGTCGCGGCCGGCGAAGCGGATCGCCGTGCCGACGTCGAGTGCGTCGATGCCGAAGGCGGCGAGCAGAGGCTCGAGCGCGTCGCGCGGCGACATGCGGCGATCGATGACGAAGCCGTCGACATGGCCGGTCACGGCGCGGAAGGCGACGTCGTCGAAGCCGGCCTCCGCCAGAACCGCGGCGATCAGCCCCTCGACCGACGTGCCGCCGAGCCGTCCGGTCAGCCAATGGCCGGTGACCCAGGCCGAGCCGTCGGCCCAGACCGACGCCGCACTCGGAAAGGCCGGATAGGGTCGCGCGTCCCAGGCCCATAAATGGATGCCGTCGAGGGCAACCATGCGTTTTCCCGAAGGCGACAACGGGTTGTGGCCGGGGTTCGCCGCCGGGTCCCAGTGATCGAGCACCGCCTCGAGGGTGCGGCGCTGGACGAAGTCGTCGCGCACGCCGGAGGAGAAGACGGGCAACCGCGCCTCCGCCGACTTGGGGTCGGGGAAGGCGGCGGGCTCGTTGGCGCCGAGATCGACGGCGGGACAGCCGAGTTCGGTCAGCCAGATCGGCTTCGACTTCGCCACCCAGGCGGTCGGTGTCGCCGAACGCACACCGCCGGGGCGGTCGTGATGGGCGTTCGACCACCAGCCGACGAGGTCCTTGGGGCGGAAGACCCAGTGCTCGCCATAGCCTGTATCGACGATCGGCGTGCGCGCCTGCGCCAGCCGCGCGGCGTCGGAGGCGTAGTACCAGTCGTAGTTCTCGCCGCCCTCGACGCGGGCGTCGAGATGGGCGCGATCGGTCGGCCGATCGGCGATCGCGGCATCGAGATGATCGCCGTCGCGCCAGTCGGTCAGCGGGAACCACGCGTCGATGCCGACGACGTCGATCGCCGGGCTCGCCCACAAGGGATCGAGGTGGAAGATCACGTCGCCCGAACCGTCGTCGGGGTGATGGCCGAACCACTCGCTCCAGTCGGCGCCGTAGGTCAGGATCGTCGACGCTCCCAGGACCGTGCGCACGTCGGCGGCGAGCGTGACGAGGGCTTCGACGAAGGGGTGGGCGCCCGTCGCGTCGCGCAGGCGGGTGAGGCCGATCAGTTCGGAACCGATCAGGAAGGCGTCTACGCCGCCCGCCGCCTTCGCCAGATGCGCCATGTGCAGGATCATCCGGCGGAACGACCATTCCGAGCCCGCGCTGCAGACGACGGCGTCGCCCGTGATCGAGAAGGCGGAGACCGCGACCGAACCGACGAAGGCGGCGATCTGCGTGCGGGCGGCCGCGGTTCGGTCGGCGCTCGACGGGCGGCCGGGGGCGGGATGGGCGGTGATGCGGCCGCGCCAGGGGAAGGCCGCCTGTTCCGCCCCGCCCCAGGGATCGGGCCGGCCGTTGCCGGGGGGAATGTCCATGGCGAGGAAGGGATAGAGCGTCACCTTCAGCCCGCGCGCCCGGATCTCGCGGATCGCCTCGACGATGGTCGCGTCGGACGGCGTGCCGCCCCAGGCGGGGCGACCGTCGACGTACGACACGATGCGGGCCTCGGCTCGCGAGAGGCCGGCGACCGACCAGGCCGGACCACCGGTGACGTTCTTCGCCGCCACCTCGACGCCGGGGCGCAGGCGGCATTCGCCGGCCCTGAGATCGTCGCCGAACCACGCCACCACCAGGGCGATGCGTTCGAGGTTGGGGCAGAGTTCGATCGCCTCGTCGAGGGCGGCGAGGAAGTCGGTGCGGGCGGTCGTGACGTGGCGGTTCTCGGCCGCCGAGACGCCGTCGGCGACCGCGGTGACGGGTGTCGTGCCGTAGCCGTGTTCGGTGGCGCCGGGGATGAAGGTCAGCGCGCGGACCTTGGCCTCCAGCGTGTCGACGACGCGGATCACCTCGAAGGTCAGCTGCGGGATGCGGTTACCCCATTCATCGAGCGGCAGGCGCTCGAAGACGACATGGGCGAGGCCGCGATAGGCCGGCGCGATGCCGCCCTGGCGGGCGAGGATCAGGGCGTCGGGCTCCTGATCCTCGTGACCCAGATGGATGCGCATGGTGACGGCGTCGAGATCGAGCAGCACGCCGTCGGCCCAGACGCGGGCGACGCGGTCGATCGGTCCCTCGCAGAGGCCGACGGCGAAATTGGCGAAGTATTTCCAGCTGGTCGAGGTCGACGAGCCGCCCTTGCCGCCACCGGTCTCCTGCACCACCGCCTGTTCCTCGTGGCGGGTCGCCCAGATCACCTGACCGGCGATGCGGACGCGGCCGAAGACGCGCGGGATCGGTTCGCCCTCGGTCGAGGCCTGGACGTCGAGATCGGCGAGGCGCGGGCCCTCGACGTCGCGCGACGTGCGGAGCAGCGTGCGGTCGATCACCGCGCCGGCGACGGCGCCGACCGCCTGACCGATGGTCGCGCCGATGCCGATCGCGCCGCCGAGCGCGGAGCCGGCGGCGGCGAGGAGAAGCGTGGCCATGGGATCACTCCGTGAGGGACGCGGCGTCCGGCCGGTCGAGGCCGGGGAAGGCGAAGGTGCGGGCGAGCCGGCGGCGCCACCAGGGACCGAGCGGGCTCTCGACCACCGCGGCGCCGTCGTAGGCGTGAACGAAGCGGGCGGGCTCGACGAGGACGCCGACGTGTTTCGCCGGCAGATCGGGCCGCCAACGGAAGAGCACGACGTCGCCGGGGCGGGCGTCGGTGAGCAGGACGGGGACGAAATGGCGTTCGCCGACCGCGGCGAGTGCCTCGACGCCGCCGGCCTCGGCCCATTCGGGCGCGTAGGGCGGCAGCGCTTCGGGCTCGTCGCCGTAGAACTCGCGCCACAGGCCGCGCACCAGACCGAGACAGTCGCAGCCGACGCCCTCGAGGCTGGCGCGATGGCGATAGGGCGTGCCGATCCAACGGCGTGCCGCCGCGACGATCGCGGCACGGGTGACGGGTTCGGTCGCCATCGTCACGACACCCAGGCGCCGCCGTCGTTGACGACGGCGCTCGCGGCCGGCGAAGCGACCAGGAAGTCGTTGCCGGGGATGTGGGGGAAGCCGCGGAAGGACCGCCAGTTGGCGAAGCGGTCGCGGCAGGTCTCGAAGCGACGGTCGCAGCCGGGGCGGACGGCGAGCGCGTCGCCGACGGCGAGGTCTCCGGCGATCGGCTGCCACAGATCGAGGACGACGCCGCGGGCATCGACCCCGTGGAAACGGATCTCCGAGGCGCGACCCGCGGCCGGGCCGCTCGAAACGGTCACGAGGCCGCGGTCGTAGTCGCCGGCGGTCGCCGCATCGAGCCCGGTGACGCGGACGCGATGGGCGTCGAGCACGGCGGCGACGGTGACGGCCGTCGCGACGATCGAAAGGCCGCAGCGCGCATCGCCGAGTTCGGCGTTGCAGCGATGCTGGAAGAGGCGGCCGCGGGTCTCGTCGAGGACATGGGCGAGCGAACGGATCTCGGCGGTGAAGGCGCCGTCGAGCCGGGCGATCTCTCCGAGCACGCCCTTGCGCATGGCGACGCGGCGGGTGGTGTCGGTCCAGTCGACGACGTCGATCGCGACGCGGGCGCCGTCCCACAGCCCCGCCTCGACGTCGGCGACGTCGATGGCGGCGGAGACCAGCGCGCCCTCCACCTCGAGCCCACCGACCGAGAGATCGGCCCGCGCCGTCGCCTCGGAGGCCGAGAGGCCGGTCGCGGCGGCGTGGATCACGCCGTCGAGGACGATGTCGCGGTCGTGGTCGGTGAAGCCGAAGACGGCGCCATCGGCGCGCGTCAGCCGCCAACAGGTGGCGAGCGTCGTCACGCCGCCGGCGAGGGCCGCGGCGAAGTCGGGCGAGAGCGTCTTCACGACACGATCTCCACGATCGGAATGGTCGGGATCTCGCCGGCGAGGAAGGCGGTCAGGTCGACCCGGATCTCGTCGGCATCGAATCGGGCCGGCACCAGGAACCGGAACCCGGCGGTGACGGCGGCCCCGGCGGGCGGGATCCGACCGGCGAGGAAGGTCACGCCGCCGTCGGTCTCGGAAACCGAGAAGTCGGTGCCGCGGGTCTTCTCCACCCCGGCCACCGCGACGCGCACGGTCGTCGCGACCGGCCGGGTGATCGGCCGGGTCCAGGGGCGCAGCGGCGCGCCATAGGTCTTGGCGAGCTGGAAACGCGCGGTCGCCCCGTCGCCGGTGCCGATCGGCTGATCGAGCGGGCCGGGGGCACGCGAGGGGAGCGAGGAGCGGTCGTCGAGCGGGTCGCGGAAGAGAAAACCGTGCAACCGACCGCGGCGCGCCTCGAAGAAGGCGATGACCTCGGCGAGGTCGTCGAGCGAGCGGACGCCGGAGCCGGCATCCCACCGCCGACGGCTTCCCGCCCAGCGGGCGTTGCGCACTTCGCGGCCCGATCCGAGCGCGACGATCTCGGTGCGGCGTTCCGGTCCGCCGGTCGCGCGAAGGGCGACGGCGAGCGGGAATTCCACCGCATCCACCGTGACGGTGTCGGTCATGAACGTGTCCCTCGGAACATTTGATTTTCCTCAACGACGGTCTCGCGCCGGATGGATAACCATCGCGATGAGGAGGACGAGAGCGAGATGAGCGTTCATTCTACCCACGACCTCACGGAGGAATTCCCCGAACATGCCGAGCGAATCCGTTCGCTCGTCCTGACCGACGGAAAGTTCTCCAAAGCTGTCCAGGCGTACGGCGACATCAATCTCGAGATCTTGCGGATCGAGAACGAGTTGGAGCCTGCCGCGGACGACTATCTCGAGACGTTGAAGAAGAAACGACTGCATCAACTCGACGAAATTCAGCAGGCACTCCTGCACACGGAACGCACCGGAACCTGAGCCCCTCCTCGTTGGGTCCGGTGTCAGAGCCCGCGCCGTCCCCGTCCGACGGCGCGGGCCAACATACTCGTCATCTGGGCCTCCGACCGGCGGAACGACGCCGCGTCCGGGGTGGTGACGTTGAAGGTGACATGGGTTGTCCCCGCCGTGTTCTGCGCGGCGATGCCGAGGCGACCGTCGGGGCCGCGGGCGAGAGGCATGATGGCCTCCGCCCCGGCTTCCCCCATCAGTCCCGTACCACCGCGCATCGGGAAATAGGTCGGCGTCGAGACGACGCCGCCGCTCGCGAAGGGCGTCACCCGCCCGGCCGAGAAGACGCCACCGTGCGAAAAGCCGAGCGCACCGACCAGTGAGCCGGCGAGTTTCGTCAGGCCCGAACCGATTCCGTCGGTCAGCGGCGACAGCGCCGCGTCGAGCGCCTTGCTCGACATGCGCTCGGCGACCGAGCGCAGCACGACGTCGAGTGCCTTGCCCTGGACCACCGCGCCCTTGAAGGCGGTGTTGAGCGACGAACCGACCGATTTCGACAGGCCGTCCATCTCGGAGAGCCTTTCGGACAGCGTCTTGGTGGTCTCGTCGAGCCCGGCGAGGGTGTCGGCGGCGTCATTGCTGGCCATGGGTCGTCTCCGGCGAAATGTCGGGGTGAAGGCGCATCAGGCGATCGAGGACGGAACGATCGGGCACGTCGGCCGCGGCTCCCGTACCGAGGGCGGCGGCGAGTTCGCGCGGTGTCATCGACCAGAAGGCCGTCGGCGACAGCCCCCAGCGGGTGAAGGCGAGACGCATCATCTCGTCCCAGGGGAAGGCGGCTCGTCCGCCCCCGGGACCGGCGGAGGGGACGCCGCGGCGTCTCCGTCGGGCGGTCGGGGGGCTTGCGCCCCCTCCCCCGTCTCGCCGCCGAAGGTCAGCGCGAGAAGGTCGGAGACGACGGCGACGGCGCCGAGCAATCCGCCTTCGACATGCATCGCAAATACATCTTCAGGCGTCGTCGGGGAGCCACCTCCGGTCAGGCCGGCGGCGAAAATCCGGGCAACGTCGCGGGCCGAGAGGCGACCTGCCGCGAAGCGGTCGGCGAGGCGGGCGAGATCGTCGACGGCGAAGGCCGCCTCGAGTTCGCAGAGCGCGCCGAGGGTCAGGCAGAGCGTGACCGGGCGACCGTCGACGATCGCCGCCACCTCGCCGCGACGGCGGTTGGCCATGTCGGTCGCCCTCAGATCGCGGTGAAGGTCAGGGCGCCGGCCGATTCGAGCGTCAGCTCGAAGGTCAGTTCGCCGTCGTGGGCGCCGGAGAACTCCAGCGCGGCGATCTGGAAGGCGCCGGCGATCACGCCGAAGTCGGGGATCACCACCTGCCAGGTCTTCAGCGCGCCGGAAAAGAAGGTCGAACGCACCGCGGCGTCGGAGGCTGCGTCGCGGAAGACGCCGGAGCCCGAGACATGGGCGCGGCGGACACCGGCGCCCGAGAGCAGTTCGCGCCAGCGATCGACGCTGTCGGCGGAGGTAACGTCGACCGTCTCCTCGGCAAAGGCGAGGCGGCGCGAACGCAGGCCGGCGACGGTGACGAAGGTGCCGTTGCCGGCATCGTCGAGCTTGAGGAGGAGGTCCTTGCCTCTCTGAACGGCCATGGCGATCTTCCCAATCAGACGGGTTCGAGGAGCGCGACGAAACGCACCACCGCCCGGGCGGTGACGCGGTCGCGCAGGATGGTGGTCTCGGTCGCATCACGGCGCAGCAGCGCGACGCGACGGCCGGCGGGCGAGAGATTGGCCGCGAGGAGCACTGTCTCGACCCGCTCGGCGATGCGGGCGGCTTCCGCCCGACCACCGGCGCGGGAGAAGATCTCGAGCGTCGCCCGCGCCTCCTCGAGCGTCGCGTCGACGCCCGATCGATCCCGCACCGTCACGTCGGCGACGACGAGGTGGGGGAAGACCGGGTCGCGCGGGGCGGCGTCGTGGATGCGGCTGCCGAGATCGGCGGCGAGCGTCGCGTCGGCACGCAGTGCGGCGAGCATCGCCGCCACGAGGCTCTGGGCGGCGCTCATCGGTTCTCCTCCTCGGCATCGACGATCAGCCGGGCACGGCGTTCGTCGAGATCGCGGGTGGCGTGGATGCGGAAGATCCGGTCACCGAGACGCAGACGGTCGCGGCTGGAGAGATCGGTCCGCCACCGCATCTCGATGCGATGGGTGACGCGACCGGTCTCGCCGCCGCCGGCCTCGGCCGAGGTGCCGCCACGCGGGTCGATCGCGGCGAGCACGGTGCCGCTCGCGGCCCACGTGGTCGAACCGTCGGCGGCGGTCGTGGCGCGTTCGATGGTCAGGCGATGGCGCAGGGCGCCGAGGGGGGCGGGCGTCGTCATGCGAGCCTCAGCGCGCGATAGGGAGCGACGAGGGCCTCGACCTGATCGGAAACGGAGGCCGGCACGACGCCGTAGCGCGCGCCTTCGCGGTTCTCGTACCAGCGGGCGACCAGCGTCATGATCGCCAGTTTCAGCGGCTGCGGCACCGAGATGCCCGAGGGACCGAAGCCGGCGACGAGGTCGATCTCGATGCCGTTCAGCACCCGCCCGGGCGTCGGGCCGGTGCCGAGCAGGGCGAGACGAGCGGGCTGCGAGGCGGCATCGAGCCGCCAGGCGACGGAGGAGAGAAGGTTCGGATGGCCGTCGGCGTCGTAGACGGTGATCGACGCGATCGAGCGCACCGGGCCGACGGGCAGATCGACCACGCCGTCGCGCGGCCAGGCGTCGAGATAGACCCGCCAGGTCTGGTCGACCAGGACGCGGCGGATGGCGGTCTCGACATGGAGGCGGGCGGCGACGATCAGCGCCGAGACGTAGTCGTCCTCGGCCGTCGTCTCGAGGCGCAGATGGGCCTTGGCGTCGGCGAGCGAGACGGGCTCGACCGCCGGGGGCGTGATCAGGAGAACGGTCATCGTCGACCTCGATCGGGGGGAAGGAGAGGCGAGACCCGGCGGCGGGGCGAGAGCGCCGCCGGGTCTCTTCGGCAGACCGGACCGGACGGGCGGACGGGGAGGAGCGTCCGGCCGGCGACGGCGGGGAGACCCGCCGCGGGCCGTCAGGCCGTGCCGAACTTCAGGAACTTGATGGCGTCGAAGTCCTGGACGCCGCCGCCGACGCGCTTGGTCGTGTAGAAGAGCACGTAGGGCTTGGCGGAATAGGGATCGCGCAGGACACGGACGCCCACCCGGTCGACCACCAGATAGCCGCGGCGGAAGTCGCCGAAGGCGATCGGGCAGGCGTCGGTCGCGATCGTCGGCATGTCCTCGGCCTCGACGACGGGGAAGTTCATCAGCGTCGCCGGCTGGCCCGCGGTCGCCGGCGGCTGCCACAGATAGTGGCCCTGACCGTCCTTGAGCTTACGGATCTCCGCTTGCGTCCGGCGATTCATCACCCAGCTCGCGTTCTGGCGATAGCCGGCGCGCAGGGCGTAGACGAGATCGACCAGCTTGTCGGACGGGTTCGACGACGGCAGGCCGCCGGCGACGCCGGTCGCGACGTAGCCGAGGCTGCCCCAGGCCCAGGAGGCGTTGTCGACGCGGCCGTAGGCCATGAAGCCCTTCGGCTTCGACACGCCGTCGCCGTTGACGAAGGCGGCGCCCTCCTGCTCGGCGAAGGCCTGTTCGACCTCGTCGGCGATCCACGCCTCGACGTCGATGGCGGCATCGTCGAGCAGCGCGCCGGTCGCCGCCGGCATGGCGTAGAGCTCCATCGTCGGGAAGGCGAGCTGCTGCAGCGTCTGGGTGGTGGTCTGGGCGCGGGCGCCGGTCTCCGCCACCCAGCCGACGGTCGCGCCGACCGGCGAATAGGGCTTGTTGAAGACGTTGCCGGAGACCTGCCGGTTGCCGGCGATGGCGCGGATCGGCGAGGCCTGCGACAGGCGCATCATCACCTGACGCTCGAGCTCGGGCGGGGCGACGTAGCCGCCGTCCGCCGAGGAGCCGGCCGACAGCGCCTTCTCCTCCAGCCGGGCGAGGCGGCCGGCATCGCCGGTGCGGACATAGGCCTCGAAGGCGGCCTTGCGGTCGAGATCGACGACCGAGGTCCCGGCCCCCTCGAGGCCGAGACGCGGACGCGCCGCCTTCAGCGCCAGCGTGTCGGCGCGGCGGCGGCCCTCGTCGACGGCGGCATCGAGGCGGGCGAGCTTCTCCTCGATCAGCGGATCGACGTGGCCGCGGCGCTCGATCTCGGCGAGACGGCGGTCGTTCTCCTCGCGCCAGCCGGCGTAGTCGCGCATGAAGCCTTCGAAGGCGCCGCCGACGTCGGCGTTCGGGGCGCCGCTCGGGGTCGCGGCCTTGATCTCCGGCGCCGGGCCGGTCTCGATGGGCATGTGGACTTCGGTCATGATTCACCTCTCGGGGTGGAAGAGCGCGGCGGCGCGCCGGATGATCGCCGTCAGGTCGGCGGCGGAGATGTCGCGGCCGAGCCCCCGTGCCGCCTCGACCGAGGCGACGCGAGCGGCGGGCTGCATCGGGAAGGTGACGAGCGAGATCTCCCACAGGTCGATCTCGGCGAGGCGGCGGATGCCGGAACGGGCGTCGCGGCGACCCTTGACGGCGCGAAAGCCGATCGACAGGCCGTCGAGGACGCCGCCGCGCATCAGCGCCAGCGCCTCGCGACCGCGGGCGACGTCGGTCAGGATGCGGCCGCGGACGAAGAGGCCGCGATCGTCCTCGCGGATCTCCAGCCAGCGGCCGATCGGTTCGGCCGGGTCGTGATGCCACAGCATCTTGACCCCGGCCGCACCGCGGCGGGCGAGCGTGGCGCGGAAGGCGCCGGGCTCGACCACGTCGCGGGCGAGGTCCTCGACGCCGAAGAGGCAGGCGTGGCCGGTGAAGGTGCCGTCGGCCTCGACGCGGTCGAGTTCGGCGACGAGGCGTTTCACCTCCGGCGCGGCGAGAGCGGTCGTCATGGTCACACCTCCCGAATGCGCGGGAGGCCCGCCCGGGCCGAGCGCGCGGCGAGCGCCTCGACGAAGCGGGCGAAGACGGCACGATGATCGGGGCGCGCGGACGGGCGGCCCGCGGCGAGGCGAGCGATCCAACGGGGCATGGGGTGTGGTCCTGTCGTGGAGGGGACGGGCGAGGCGCCGGCGCCTCAGTCCGGGTCGGCGAAGAGCCGTTCCAGCCGGGCGATCTCGGTGACGAAGTCCTCGAAGCGGCGGTTGGAGGCGGCGATCTCCTTCAGCGCCCAGACCAGCAGCGCCGAGGCGCCGCTCGCCCAGAGGAAGAGCGCGAGATGGCCGAGGTCGCCGCGTTCGGCGAAGGTGGTGGCGAGGTCGGTCATGCCGGCAGGCCCGGATCGGCCGAAGCGCGCGGGCCGTAGCCGGCGGCGGCGCGCTTCTCGTCCTCGGTGAGGAAGGAGGCGGTGCCGATGCGGTTCCACAGCGCCTCGCGTTCGAGCGCCAGGGCGTCGACCCGGTCGGTATCGACGTCGAGGCGCAGCCCGTCGCCGAAGAGCGGCGCGAGCCAGGCCTCGAGCGCCGCCGCGGTGCGGGCGACCAGCGGCATCACCGTCAGCCGCCAGAAGGCGCGGTTGGCCTCGGCATAGTTGGAATAGGTGTTGTCGCCGGGGATGCCGAGCAACATCGGCGGCACGCCGAAGGCGAGCGCGATCTCGCGCGCCGCCTCGCGTTTCGCCTCGACGAAATCCATGTCCTTGGGGCTGTAGCCCATCGCCTTCCAGTCGAGCCCGCCCTCGAGCAGCAGCGGCCGGCCGGCGTTGGCGGCGCCCTGGAAGCCCTCCTCCAGTTCCTTCTTCAGCCGGTCGAACTGTTCGTCCGACAGGTTGCCACCGGTGTCGGCGCGATAGACCAGCGCACCGGAGGGCCGCGCCGAATTGTCGAGCAGCGCCTTGGTCCAGGCCGAGGCCTGATTGTGGACGTCGAGCGCGGTCTGCGCTGCCTCGAGGGGGGCGAGACCGTAGTGGTCGTCGAGCGGGTGGAAGGTCTTCAGATGCAGGATCGGGCTCGGCCGGTCGGGGTCGACGCGGAAGCGCACCGCGCCCACGCCGGTGCCGTAGTCCCAGCCCTCCGGCCAGCCGTCGACGCCGACGCGGATGCGCATGCGGTCGGGTCTGAGCGCATGGAGCTCGCGTGGGGTCCCGTCGACGGCGACCAGTTCGACATATGCGTTGCCCGACACCGAGAGGTGGCCATAGACCTCCTCCATGAAGGCGCGGCCGGCCTGTCGCGGGTTGGGGCGGCCGAGGAGATCGAGCAGCGGATGGGTGGCGAGATCGCGGTCGTGATCCCACAGCAGCCACGGCACCGAGGCGGCCGCCTCGCCGACCAGACGCACGGCGCGGTGGACGATCGGGTTGCGCAGATAGCCGGCGCGGGCGAGCGTCGCATAGTCGCGCGCCGTCCACACCGGCCGGCCGAAGCTCTGCCAGGCGACGAAGGCGCCGGTCGCCGAGGCGCGCGTCTCGGGCGCGGCGGTCGGCCGAACGGGGCCGCCGACGGGGGTGGCCCGTCGCCGGAGACGATCGAAGAGAGACATGGGATCCTCGCGATCGGGGCGTCCGCCCCTCAGAAATTACGCACTTTGGGCCGCCCGCGACCCTCGAGCATCAGCGCGGCGAGCGCCCAGACGAGCGCGTCCATGCGGTCGGGCGAACGGCCCGACGACAGCCCTTCCGGGCCGAAGTCGCAGAGCTCGTCCTCGAGCTCGGGAAACGAACCGACGTGGCGCACCCGCCCCTGCGCATAGAGCGCTGCGACGGGCTCGGCGCGGGTCCACTTGCCCCGGCTCGCCCGCACGGGCTTCACCGGCAGATCGGGCGCGACCTGCCTGAGCACGGTCTCGACCATCTCGCCGCCCTGGTTGACCTCGACCACCAGCGCGTCGGCCTCGAGCCCCTCGAAGAGGGCGACGGCGCGCGCCGCCCATTCGTTGGGGCGCAGGCCGCGGCACGAGGCATCCGCCAACACGTGGCCGATGCCGGTCTCAGAGATCCCCGCCGCGACGATACCGCAGGCATCCGCGGTGGCGCCCGAGGTCGCCGGCGGATCGACCGCGACGACGATGCGGACGAGGTCCGGAGCGACGTCGATCCGCGATCGGTCGATCTCTTCGCGCCGCCACAGCGCGTCGTCGCGATCCTCGATCAGCTCGCCCTCGAGTTCCTGCCGGCCGAGCCGGGTGCCGGCATAACGGCCGACCACGGCGTCGAGGAAGCGCGGCGCCAGATTGAAGGCGTTGGCCCGCGTCGAGGCCCGCGCCACCCGGCAGGCCGGATCGGCGACGAGGCGCTTGACCAGCGGCACCGGGCGCGGCGTCGTCGTCGCCACCTGACGCGGCCGGTCGCCGAGGCGCAGGCCGAACTGCAGCATGTCCCAGACCTCCTCGGCATGGCGCCACTTGGCGATCTCGTCGGCCCAGGCGATCTCGAACTGCGGCCCGCGCAGCGCCTCCGGATCTTCCGACGAGAAGGCCTGCGCCACCGCGCCGTTCGGCCATTCGAGCCGGCGCAGCGAGGGTTTCCAGGTCGGGCGTTCCGACCTGCGGTGAATGCGCAGCAGGCCGGAGACGCCCTCGATCATCACGTCGCGGACGTCGGCGAAGGTCTCGCCGACCAGCGCGATCCGCCCGGCGGGGGCATCGGCGAAAGGCGGACGGCCGAGCGCCGTCGCCTTCACCCATTCCGCCCCGGCGCGGGTCTTGCCGGCGCCGCGGCCGCCCATCAACAGCCAGGTCGTCCAGTCGCCGGCGGGCGGCATCTGATCGGCCCGCGCCCAGAGCGACCAGTCGTCCCGAAGACGTTCCCGCTCCTCCGCGGTCAACGCAAGGGCGAGGCGATCGAGCGTTCCGGCTTCATCGGCCGCCCGGAGCGCGGCGCGCAGGGAGGCGGCGGTGGAGGCCGCCTCCCCTGCCCTAGCCGAGGTCGGCGCCGCCGTCGGCACGGCGCAGGCTTTCGAGGCGGCGGGCGAGATCGAGGCGGAACTCATCGATGTCGCCCTCCGGTTCGGCGGTCTCGCGGCCGGCCTGTTTCTCGAGGCCGATGAGCAGTTCGAGTGTACGGGCGAGCGCGCCCAGCGTGCGGGCGTCCTTCTCCTCGAGGCTCGGCGGCGCCGAACCCTCGAAGCGGCGCTCGACCTCGGCGATCTGGCGTTCGACCGCCCGGAAGAGGCGGGCGACCAGGGTCGAGCGATCGAGCGGCGCCTCGGCGCGGGTGCCGGTCGTGTCGCGGCGCTTCAGCCAACCGTCACGGCGGGCGCGGCGCCAGATCCGGTCGGTGGCGATGCCGTAGGCCCGGGCGATGGCGGCGACCGCGAGGTCGGAGCCTTCGTAGGCGGCGCGGATCTCGGTCCAGGGCGGATCGCCGGCCGCGCGATCGGCGGTCGGCGGCAGGGGTTCGTCGCTCGGCGAGAGGGGCACGCGCGCTCCATCGGTCGGCCACGGCCGAACGCCCGCGTCGGTGTCCCGCGGCGGAGGGCGCGCGGCGACACCGCGGCGAGGCGGTCCGATCCGGGGCGATGTTGCGAAAACGATGTCAGGTGATCGCGGGGCCGAAGCCCCTGCCGTGTCCGGCGCGGTGGCGCCATCGACACGTGTTCGATCATGGGAAAAGACTGCCCGCCGAGCGTGACGCCGTCAAGCATGCAATCGACGATTTTGTGAAAATTTTCCTATCCACGACCCGAAAGACAGGCCAAGTCGCTGATCGGATTAGACCTTCGCCCGCGGTTGGCGGGGCGGACGCGGCCGCGGATCCTCGCCCGGCCAGTCGCAGAGGTGGTCCTCGTAGCTGTCGGGGGGGATATCCTCGTCGGATATCACACGGCGGCGGACGGAGATGCCGGCGGCGTGCACCGTGTCGGGATCGCCGGAGACCAGCGGGTGCCACCAGCGCAGCTCTTCGCCCTTGGCCAGCAGCCGATAGGCGCAGGTCGGCGGCAGCCACGTGTAGGTCTGCGACACCACCTCGTCGAGGTCGAGTTCGACGCAGTCGGGCACGAAATCGTGACGGTTCGGATAGGACGAGCAGCGGCAGCTCTCGGGATCGAGCAGGCGACAGGAGACGTTGGTCCAGTAGATCTCGCCGGTCTCCTCGTCCTCGAGCTTGTTGAGGCAGCAGCGGCCGCAGCAGTCGCAGAGGCTCTCCCACTCCTCGCGGCTCATCTCCTCGAGGCGTTTGGTCTTCCAGAAGGGCTCGCTCACGACCGTCTCTCTCCGTGCCGGCGTCGACGCCGACGCGGGAGGAGCGTCGATCGCCCCTCGACCGAGGCATGGCGATTGCTTAATGTCTCGTCAACCCTTTCGCACGTCCCGAGCCGGGACGCGGCGACGCGATCGACGCGGGACCGAACGAGACGGACCGAGCCTTGGCCACCGACGAAACGCCCACTCCGGACGGACAGGACGCTCCCGCGTCTCCACCGCCCGCCCCCGAATCGACCGGCGGACGGCGCCGTCGCTTCGCCGATCGCGCCATGGCGGTCGACGCCTGGCTCGACACGACCCTGTGGAAGAGCTTCAACTGGGCAATCGAATCCTGGCGCCGCTACGCGACCGCTCTCCGGGTGTTCCGGGTGCGCGGGCCGGCGCGCGGCTTCTTCGAACTCGTCGGCGATGCCGTCAATCTCGGTGCGGGCGGCGTCGTGCTGTTGCTGGCGCTCGCCATTCCGGCGCTGGAGGCGACCAAGACCGACTGGCGGGCGAAGGCGGACTATTCCGTCACCTTCCTCGACCGCTGGGGCAACGAGGTCGGACGGCGCGGCCTGATGCTCAACGATTCGGTGCCGCTGACCGAGTTCCCCGATCACCTGATCAAGGCACTGATCGCCACCGAGGACCGGCGCTTCTTCGAACATTTCGGCATCGACGTGCTGGGTACGGTGCGCGCCATCGTCGCCAACATGCGACAGCAGAAGGTGCGCCAGGGCGGCTCGTCGCTGTCGCAACAGCTCGCCAAGAACCTCTTCCTGACCAACGAACGCACGCTCGAGCGCAAGATCAAGGAGGCCTTCCTGGCGGTCTGGCTCGAGACGCACATGACCAAGCAGGAGATCCTCAAGCTCTATCTCGACCGCGCCTACATGGGCGGCGGCACCCACGGCGTGGCCGCGGCGAGCCAGTTCTATTTCGGCAAGTCGGTGCGCGACATCGATCTCGCCGAGGCGGCGATGCTCGCCGGCCTGTTCAAGGCGCCGACGAGCTACGCGCCCCACGTCAACCTGCCGGCGGCGCGCGCGCGGGCCAACGACGTGCTCTCCAACATGGTGGCGGCCGGCTTCATGACCGAGGGCCAGGTACTGGGCGCCCGGCGCCACCCCGCCACCCCGGTCGATCGCGCCCGCACCAACGAGCAGGCCGACTACTTCCTCGACTACGCCTTCAACGCCATCCGCGACATGGCGCCGGCCGAACACACGCTGATCGTCCGCACCACCATCGATCCGGAGGTCCAGAAGAAGGCGGAAGAGGTCGTCGAGAACGCGCTGCGCCAGAACGGCGAGGAGCTCGACATCTCGCAGGCCGCCGCCGTCTTCATGACGCCGGACGGCGCGGTGCGTGCCATGGTCGGCGGCCGCGAGTACGGCGCCAGCCAGTTCAACCGGGCGACCGACGCGGCGCGCCAACCGGGCTCGTCGTTCAAGCCCTACGTCTATCTGGCGGCGCTGATCGGCGGCAAGAAACCGACCTCGTTCGTCACCGACCAGCCGGTCTGCATCGGCAACTGGTGCCCGAAGAACTACGGCGGCAGCTACTACGGCCGCGTCACGCTGCTGGAGGCGATCGCCCGGTCGCTGAACTCGATCCCCGTGCAGCTCACCGAACAGCTCGGCCGCGAGAAGGTCGCCGCGGTCGCCCGTGCCGTCGGCATCGACCTGCCGGTCAAACCCGACTGGCCCTTCGTCATCGGCTCGTCCGAAGTCCACATGATCGACCATGCCGCCGGCTATGCCGCCTTCGCCAACGGCGGTTACAGGGTGCATCCGACACCGATCGATCAGGTCATCGCCTCGAGCGACGGACGGGTGCTCTACGACCGGTCGCGCGACGCCCCGCCGCCGCAGCGCATCTTCCCGCCCGACAAGGTCGCCGAACTGAATTCGATGCTGAACAACGCGGTGGAGACCGGCACCGGCGCCCGCGCCAAGCTCGACGGCATCCCCGCCGGCGGCAAGACCGGAACCACCCAGTCGTCGCGTGACGCCTGGTTCTGCGGCTTTACCGGCAATCTCGTCGGCGTCGTCTGGGTCGGCAACGACGACTATCGGCCGATGGAGCGGGTCACCGGCGGCATGGTGCCGGCGCCCATCTGGCACGACGTCATGGAATTCGCCCACAAGGGCATCGAGCTGAAGCAGGCGCCGGGCTTCCCGCCGCCGCGCGGCGTCGGTTCCGCTGCCAAGGTCGCGGCGACCGATCCGGCCAAGGGGCTCCAGCCGGTGCCGGTGTCGCAGGAGGCGGCGCGCCAGAAGGTGCTCTCCGCCAAGGCCACCAACACCATCGGCGGTCTCGCCGACCGACTGCGCAACGCCGCCCCCGTCGACGCGATGACCAAGCCCCCGGCTCGTTCGGGCGCGCTCCTGCCGCTCTCCGGCGGGGGCCGTATCCGCCTCGCCGCGCCGGCGACCGGGCTCGCCGCGGGCGGGCTCCTGCCGATCGGACGCTGACGCGTCCGAAACTCCGTTCGGCCCGCCGGCGGCATTGACGCGGGGGCCTCGCACGAACAGGATCCGCCTCGATCGGACGGGGCGAATCCGAAGTGTCCGTCCGCGTCCGGCGGTCGCTCCGGCCGCTCCGATGCCCGGGCGGTACCGTCTTTCGTAGGTGTGAATTGCGCTTCCTGCTTGCCCTCCTCGCCGCCATGGTCGCGAGCCTCGCGTTGGGGCTCGGCTCGGCGTGGTACATGGTGACGGCGCCACGGACCAACACGGTCGAGGTCGGCACCTGGCGCGCCTTCCCGCCGAGCGACGCGGCCACCGCGGATCCCTATCTGCGCGCCCGTGTCGCCCGCAGCGGCGAGTTCGGCATGGGCACCGGCACCGGCCTGACCTTCGTCGCGGCGAACGATTCGAACGGTCGCGGCCTTTCGGCGACCTGCGACTACGTGATCGCCGGCAAGGGACTTCAGGCACGGCTGTGGACGCTGACCGCCGCCACCCGCGACGGCCGTTCCGGCGTGACGCCCGAAGGCCGCGCCGACGTCGACAGCCACAATCTGGTGCGCGAGGCCTCCGGGCGGTTCGAGATCGTCGCGGCGACGCGGGCGCGGGCCGGCAACTGGTTGCCGCTTCCCGCCGGCGAGGACTTCACCCTGACGCTCCGCCTCTACGACACGCCGCTCGCCCTCGGCACGGGCATGCAGCCGGAGCTTCCGACCATCACGCGGGGGGCCTGCCGATGATCGCGCGTCTCGCCGTCTGGGCGCTCGGCGTCGCCATGCTCGCCGGCATCGTCCACATCGTCGTCGTGCTCGGTGTGCCCGGCCACTCCGTCAACGATTCGTGGAACGCGATCGCACGGCTCGGGCCGACCGGCACCTTCGTCGTCCTGCCGCGCCCGACGGCCGGCACGCCGTCGCTGCCCGGTCTCGACCCGGCGATGGCGCAGGCGACCTGCCGCTTCGAGCTCGACGCCGCGCCGGTACGCATCCGCGTCGCCGCCCCCGACGTCTACTGGTCGCTGTCGCTCTACGACCGCCAGGGGCTCCACGTCTGGGGGCTCGACAACCGCGGCTCGGGCCAGAAGGCGGCGGACGTGCTGGTGGCCGGCGACGTCCACGTGGCGCAGCTGCGCGAGAACCCGCCCGAACAGCTCGAAGACGTGGTGATCGTCGACTGGAAGGGCCGCCAGGGTATCGCGCTGTTCCAGATCTTCCGCCAGCAGCCCTCGCTCGACGGAGAGATCAAGGCTGCGCTCGAGGCGGCCGAGTGCAAGGCGACGCCGCTGCAGTGAGGCGCGTCACTTCTGTGGAACCGGGATGTTGATCGAGCCGGCCTCGCCGTAACGCGAGCGGCGGCCGTTCGACGGCGTGCCGCGGCGCGTGCCGGCCGGGAAGTCGGCCTCGGCGATGTCGATCGCCGACTTCAGCGCGCTCCAGGCCTGATTGGCCTCCCAGATCCGCTCCGACGGCGTCTCGACCTGCATCCGGTCGATCGCCATGCGATAGGCGGAGAGGCGGAAGCGCATCATCCGCCACGCCCAGTCGACGACGCGGGCGTTCTCGTCGATGCGGGCGTAGGCGTCCTTCAACTCGTGTGCGGCGAGATCGGCGCGGCCGTCGGCGGCGCGCAGGCGCAGCGCGTCGTCGTCGCGCACCTTGCGGGCCTCGCGCCAGAAGGGGCCGACCAGTTCGGCGTCGGTGTGCATGTCGAGGATCAGGCGGGCCCAACGGGTCTCGCTGGAGCGATAGGGATCGCGGCGCAGCCGGGCGTAGTAGCCGGCGGGATCGAAGCGCGAATCGATCTCCGGCAGGATCCGGGTGCGCTGGCCCTCGATCAGCATGTTGCCGAACCAGTCGTCGGCGTGCGGCGCCCGGACGATGCCCCAGGCGCGGTCGCGCAGGGTGCCCTCGCTGTCGGTGCGATTGAAGTCGGAGACGAGTTCGTCGCGGCCGTGGGCGGCGATCTTGTCGCCGACGAAGGGTAGGACACCGTCGTTCCAGGCATTCGGCTTGGCACGGCCGAAGTCGCCGGTCTCGCGGCCGCAGCCGGTCAGAGCCGTCGCGAGGACGAGGAGCGTGGCGACGGCGCGAACCCGGTTCGAAATCATGGGTGCGCGTTTCCTTCCGCGACCGAGGTGTCTTCACTTGCCGCGTCGACGCGGACGCCCGGGACGGGAGGGCCGCGGAGCGTCGTGTTCGGTCGGCGACGGCTCGTTCCAGCGTTCGACCCGAACGCCGGTGAAGAGCGCGATCTCTCCGCGCCGCTCACCGTCCTCCGCGGGCCGTTTCGGTGCCCGGCGGCGGACGGTCGTCAGGAACACGACGTCACCCATCGATCTCTCCTCGTGCCTCCGGGCCGAGAGCGGAACGCGGGGATCGCGGCATGCGATCCGAAACGATGACTCGAGCGGCTCCGACAGACCGCTCGCGACCGAGCCTTGCGCCAACATGGTTAACGGAGCCTTAACCGGTCGGGTCGATACTGAACGAAACGCAGTGCCGGCGGTTGCGAAGAGACGACGATGGAACGACCCGAGCCGAATGCCTCCACGAAGGACCCGATCGTGCTGCAACCCCGTTCCGCCCGCGACGTCCTGAACGACGCCGTCGATCTCTATCTCGTCGCACCCTCCCACGACCGCGGCGAGATCGCCGCCTTCGCGGCGCTGGTCGGCGGCCTGCTCGACGTCGCCGACGCCGAACGCCGTCGTCAGGTCGCCGGGCTCCTCGCCCGCCGTCCGGACACGCCGCCGGAGATCGCACGGCGGCTGGCGCTCGACGACATCGAGATCGCCGGGCCGATGATCCTGCATTCGCCGGTGCTGACCTCGAGCGATCTCATCGTCATCATGCGCCGCGGCCCCGATCACGTGCGGTGTGTCGGGCGTCGTCTCGACCTCGCCCCGGACGTCGCCGCCGTGCTGATCGACGCCGCCGTCGTGCCGCCCTCGGCGGCGCCCCACGTCGAGGCGCGGCGCCGTCGGACCGATCCCGAGGCGACGATGCCGGTCGCCGCGACGCGGACCGAAGCCGCTCGACCGATACTGCCACCGCGTCCGGCCGAGCCGGCGACGGAAACGGCGCCGCGGATCGCGCCGCCGGTGCTCACGCCTCGCCACCTACCGCCGCCGCTGTTCGACGTCGCCCCCCGGCCCGCCGCGCCCCGCCCGGCCGCACCACAGCCCGCGACGCCTACGGTGCCGAAGATGCCGACATTCCCCATGGCGCCGACGGGGCCGGTCATGCCCGCCGTGGCCTCCCTCGACGCACCGGCCCGCCGCGACGAAGGGCTTCCCGAGCTCTCGATCTGGCTTCGCCTCGACGCGGCCGCACGCTGGCGGGCGCTCCAGGCGGCGACGATCGAGGCGGCACTGAGACCGGCACCGGCGCGTTCGAGCAGCCACGATCCGGCGATGCTCGCCGATCGGCTGTTGTCGGGTGCAGTGGCGGGCGATCGGACCTTCCTGGCGGCAGCCTTCGCCGAGCATCTCGCGCTGGCGCCCGACGTGGTCGCGGCCGCCCTCGACGATCCGACCTGCGAGACTCTGGCGATCCTGCTGCTCGCCGGTGGTGTCGGCGAGATCCGCGCCACGTCGATCCTGCTCCACCATCTCGGTATCCAGGCCGACGTCGGCCAGTTGCAGGACCTCGTCGCCCTGCTCGAACGGACGCCGCGGCGGACCGCCGAACGGCTGGTCACCGCCTGGCGCGACGACGAGGCGCGTTCGCGGACGAAGACCGTGCTGCGTCAGACCGATGCGGCCGAGCGGCGCGAGGCGGCGGGTCGGGCGCGCGACATGGGCACCGGCGAGGCACGGCGCCCCGCGACCACGACGACGCGGCGCGCCTGAGGTCTCGGAGAGACGCGCTCAGAACTTCGGCGGCCAGACCGGCTGGATCTTTTCCGGCGCGTTCGGATCGCGCGGCGGCGGCTCGATGAAGGAGCGGCCGGCGCGGTCCTCGATCTCGATCACCCAGACGTCCGGATCGAACCGGCTCTCGGAGGCGATGCGCGCGTCGATCGCCGCGGGCGCGACGCCGGCGAGCACGGTCTCGAAGCGGCGTGTTCCCGCCTCGCCTTCGGCGACGTCGCTCTGCGGCAGGGGGGCGTGGAGATCGGCGGTGCCGTCGAGCCGGTCGACGACGACGAAGATCGCACCCGCCATGTCGTCGCCGCGGCGACGCAGGACAGCCATCGCGCCTTCGGCTCGCGCGCGACGCAGCAGCGCCGAGACCCAGAATTCCGAGGTCGGACGTCCCGCCGCGCTCATGGGCAGGCCCTTTCGGCGATCACTGTCGCGTGGCGCCGGGATCGCCGAGATTGGCGAGCAGGCGCTCGGAGACACGACCGCTGGCGATCCAGCCGTGATCGATCTCGAAGCGGCGGATCGCCGTGCCGGTCTTGTCGTCGAAGCGGCCGTCGGCCTTGAGCGGGCCGTAGCCGGCGGCGACGAGGCCGCGCTGGGCGCGCTGGATGCGGAGATCGCCGCCCTGGGCGAGCGGTTCGCGCAGGGCGCGCCGGATCGCACCGGTCGGAACGACGGCGCTCACCTCCTCGACCATCGGCACGTTGGCGGCCTCGTCGGCGCCGACCGGGGCGGCGACGGTCTCGACCGCGGCCATGCGGGCGGGCGAAGCGGCGACCGGCGTGTTGGCCGGCGCGGCCGCGACCGGAGCCGGGGCCGGAGCCACTTGGGCGGCGGACGCGGGGTCGGCACGACGGGCGGCGGCCTGGGCCTTGAGCGAACCGGTCGCCGTGGTGTCGGGGGTGCGCAGCGCGCGGGCGGAGGCGAGCAGCAGCTCGCTCGGCTCGCCGGTCTGCGGCGCGCCGATGCGGCGTTCGAAGGCGCGGATCGCCTCGACCGTCGCCGGTCCGAGGATGCCGTCGAGCGGGCCGGAATAGAGACCGTGGTCGCGCAGCGCCACCTGCAGCTCGGCGAGGCCGGTGGGTTGCTCGAGCGCGCCGATCGGGCGCGGACGCGGCACGGGCGTCGCCGTGGGAGCGGCGGCGGGGACGGCCTGCGGCGCGGCGGCGGCTGCCGGATTCTGCGGCGCCGGCTGCGGCAGCGGCACGGCGGCGGGGCGCGCGGCCTCGGCCGTCGAACGGGTCTGGAAGAACGGGTGCGGATGGCGCGCCGGCTGATTGCCCAGCGCGTTGCCGAAGATCACGCCGATCATCGCCAGCGACAGGAAGGCACCGGCCGAGGTCACCGGATGGCGCAGGGCCGTCTCGGCGAGGCGAATCGGCAGGCTGCCGGGCGGGGCCGGGCGGTCCCGGACCTCCTCTGGACGATTGCGAGCGGTGGAGCGGTCGGATCGGGTCATGTCAGGCACGCTTCTGCTCGAGCCGGAGCCGCGGTTCGGCGGCGGCGAGTTCGACGACGCGAGTGTCGGCACGGGTTTCGGGACGGGCGGCGCGCGGCGCCTCGGGATCGAGCGGCAGACGGACGGTGACGCAGGTCCCCTCGCCCAGCCGACTCTCGATCTTCATCGTGCCACCGTGCAGGCGCGTCAAGCCCTTGACCACCGACAGGCCGAGACCGGTGCCCTCGTGGCGGCGGTCGTAACCGCAGTCGGCCTGGACGAAGGGCGTGCCGAGGCGCTCGATGTCCTTCTCGGCGATGCCGATGCCGGTGTCGCGAACGAAGATGGCGATGTCGCCACCCTCGACGCGGGCGCCCAGCGTCACCGTGCCGAAGCGGTCGGTGAACTTCACGGCGTTGGAGACGAGATTGATCAGGATCTGCTTGCAGGCGCGGCGATCGGCGACGAGCTCGGGCAGGCGCGGCGGCAGATCCAGGCGGAACGCGAGCCCGCGCTCCTCGGCCTGCAGCGCCATCAGGCTACGGATGCTCTCGATCAGCGCCGCCGGGTCGAAGGGCTCGGCGACGACGTCGAAGGAGCCGGCCTCGATCTTCGACATGTCGAGGATGTCGTTGACCACCTGCAGCAGGTGCTTGCCCGATTCGTTGATCAGCTCGACGTATTCGCGCTGACGCGGATCGCCGAGCGGTCCGAAGATCTCGGCGCCGAGCATGTCGGAGAAGCCGATGATGGCGTTCAGCGGCGTGCGCAGCTCGTGGCTGACGTTGGCGAGGAAGCGGGTCTTGGCGAGGCTCGCCTCCTCGGCGATCTCACGGGCGCGCATCAGCTCGTCCTCCTGCGCCTTGCGCAGGGTGATGTCGCGGGTGACGGCGACGACCTTGGCGGACCGGATCATCGGATCGCCGTCGTCGAGCGGACGGCAGCGCAGCTCGAGCCACAGCCAGCGATGACGGCCGTCGGCCTCGTCGACACGGACGCGGAACTCGACCGACGCCGAGCGGCCGAAGGCGGCGGCGTCCGACAGGGCGGTCAGGTAGGCCGGGCGATCGCCGACGTGGATCATGCGGAAGAGACCGTCGCCGCTCGCCGCCTCGGCCGAGATGCCGAGCACGCGCTCGACCGCCGGGGTGACGAAGACGATGTCGCCGTCGGCGCCGTGGCCGGTGACGATGTCGGTGATGTTCTCGGCCACCAGCCGGAAGTGATCGCCGCGGCGCCGGGCGATGGCGTCGCCGGCGCGGGTGACCAGTTCCATCCGCATGGCGAGACCGCCGGCATAGAGAATGGCGAGCGCCGGCACGGCGAAGGCGAGTGCCGGACCGAGGCGGGCGGCATCGACCACCGGCAGGCGACCGGCCAATCCGGTCGCAACCACCGCGACGAAGGCGAACGCGGCGAGGCCGAGGGCGATGCGGGTGACCAGGCGACGGCCGATCAGCGCAGCCTCCATCGGCACGATGCCGAGGGCGAGCAGCGCCGGCGAGGCGACGCCGCCGGTGAAGAGGGCGATCCAGCCGATGACGAAGGCGGCGATCGCCGAAGCCGCGATCTGAGCACGGCCGATGTCGCCGCCGTGGGAGACCCACAGCGCGATCGGCGCGGGGGCGACGAGACCGATCAGGGCGACCGTCTCGACGAGGCCGGTCGGACCGACCAGCACCCACCACGGCGGCACCAGACCGAGCACGGCGAGGCCGGCGGCGAGATTGGCGGCGATGAAGGTCCGGTGGCGGCTCCATTCGAGCCGATCGCCGGCCATCCCTTCCGGGACGAGACCGTCGACGAACCGACCGATCGGCGCTAGCGGGCCTTGATGACGAAACTCGGACACTCGATCAACTCACCACCGATGTGGGCCGCCACGAACGCTCGGCGACGGGGACATGATGGCAGCGGCGACTTAACAGGCTGTTGAAGAGCGGGCGATGCACGCAGCGCGGAAGCCTCTGAAAACGCGCGCGAAATGCGGGTTTCCTCGGATTTCGTGCGATCGTGCCCGGCCAATCGCTTTCATGGTGAACGGAGGGCTAACGGAAATCGCGCAATTCGAACGCCCCACTGAACCCGACCTTCAACCGGGCATGCCATGATCCTCGACAGATCCGACGACAGTGGGACGTTCGTCGGACGAAGCTCTCGGGGAGGCTTCGATGTTCTTCATTTTCCGTGCCGTGTTCTGGATCTCGCTGGCGCTGCTGCTGGTGCCGGCCGACTGGCGCAAGGCGGTCGATTCGCTCGGGACGCCGACCCTCGCGTCGCGGTCCGTCGCCGACCACGGCGATCGCATCGTCGAGACCGCCGTCGGCACGGCGCGAGCGACCATCCGTGAGGCCGATGCCTGGTGCGCCGACAATGCGATCGCCTGTGCCGCCGGGCGCGTTGCCGTCGACGGCGCCACGGCGCAGGCCGGTCGCTGGGTGCAGGAGAAGTTCGAGGCGCCCGCCACCACTGCCTCGACCGTCGCCCCGGCTGCGACCGCGCCGCGTGTCGCCGATCCCGAGCGCCGTCGCGCCCAGATCGTCCCCCTGCCGCACGCCCGCCCCGTCTCCTGACAGCCGCACGCGACAAGACGCCGTCGGTTGGGTTTTGCGATGCCGCGACGCACGCGCTAGAACGGTCGCGAGCAGGAGGCCGAACCCTTGGCGACCATCGACGACATCATCGCGGACTTCGACGTCATCGACGACTGGGAAGAGCGCTATCGCTACGTGATCGAACTCGGCAAGGCGCTGGCGCCGATCGACGAGGCCGATCGCACCGAAGCCAACAAGGTCCGCGGCTGCGCCTCGCAGGTCTGGCTCGTCACCCGCGTCGAACCCGGCCCCGACGGGCCCCGGCTGTTCTTCACCGGCGATTCGGACGCCCATATCGTCAAGGGCCTGGTCGCAGTGATGCTGGCGATCTTCTCCGGCCGCACGGCGAAGGAGATCCTGACGCTCGATCCCGAGCCGATCTTCTCCGCCATCTCGTTGCGCGACCACATCACCCCGCAGCGCGCCAACGGCGTCAACTCGATGATCGAGCGCATCCGTGCCGAGGCCCGCAAGGCGCTCGAAGGCTGATCACCACCAGCGCTCACGGCGGTGAGCGGCGCTCGTCCGGGCGATGATCGGGCGTGCCCCAGTGACGCAGCCGGCCGGGCGTCTCCCGCCCGCGCGCCTCGTCGGCGAGGCCGTAGTGATCGGCGAGCCGGCCGAGCGCGATGTCGAGCACCACCTTGGCGGAGCGCGCCGGCCAGCGGCGTTCGCTCTCCACCTGCTCGAGCCCCTTCAGAAAGCAACAGACGTCGACCAGCAGGCCGCCGAGGTCCGATCCGGTCGCGGCGAGTGCCGCCTGGACACGGTCGCGCGCGGCGATCGACCGGTCGGTCAGGTCGGCGAGGCCGCCCGTGCCGGAGCCACCGCCGATCCGGCCGGTCGACCAGTTGGAGGTCACCGTCGGCATCATCCGGGCGAGGGTGAAGTCGCCGCGCAGCCGTTCGCCGGCGGCGACGCGGGCGGGCGAGAGATAGGCCCTGCCGTCGCGGTCGCGGCGGCGGGCGAGCCAGGCGAGCGGGCTCTCGGCACCGTCGACGATCGCCGTCTCGCCCTCGCCGACGCGCATGTGCGCGACTTCACCGTGCTGCAGGCGGAAGCCGTCGAGATCGCCGAGACGTTCCCGCCGGGCGAGGCGGGCGCGGCCGGCGGCAGTGACGGCGAGACGATCGCGGGCGTCGCCGCGTGCTTCGATCTCGCCGCGTTCGGCGAGCGCGCGCAGGGTGTCGCCGTCGGGCTTCAGCCGGCGCAGGCCGTCGGGGCCGACGACGCGCAGGACGCCGCGGTCGTCGAGGGCCCCCTCGGCAACGGCGAGAAGGCGCAGGAGGCGCAGTTCGGCGGCCTCGCTCATCGCCCCACCTCCAGATCGCAGGCGAAGTCGATCCACAGATCGGCGGCGGCCTCGACGGCGGCAACGACACGGTCGACGGAGGGATCGTCGCGGCGTTCCTCGACGACGCGGCAGGCGTGGGAGACGGTGGTGCGGTCGCGGCCGAAGCGGCGGCCGACCTCGCTCAGCGACAGGCCGAGCCAGACGTGGGCGACATACATCGCCACCTGCCGGGCGAAGGCGATCGGCGCATGGCCGCGCGAGGCGCCGCGGAGTTCCGTCAGATCGGCACCGAAGGCGCGGGCGACCACCGTCTCGAGGCAACGGCAATCCGCGGTGACGTGGTCGCGGTCACCGCGACGGCGGCGATGCAACAACACCGTTCGCCGTCGCTCGATCGCGCCCGTTCTGCCGGTCGCCACGCCGGCGTACCCCTTCACGATCCCGTTGTGTGTGACATGCTCGAGCATCCTTCGATCCCCCGCGATCCCGACCCGTCGATAGGAATAAATACCTCTCGATTATGGGGGCGAGTGAGGGAGTGGGGATAACTTGTGATATATATGGTGAACTTGACCAATTTTTCGTTGCGTCTGAAATGTCGCGAGTTGTCCCCGGACCGCTGGGCCCGGGCGACGATGGGGGGTCTCGACGAAGGACCCCAGACATGCCCGACGACCGACGCCACCACGCCCCGCCGCCTACCGCCGAACCCTGGAGACCGGGGGAGCGCGATCGAATCCTGCCGCGGCTGGTGCCGGTGACGCCGGCCGATCTGGCGGACCACTCGCCCGCCGGCCTCGTACGCATGCGCGCCGTCCTGGAACGGGCGCTGGCCGGCGAACGGCGGCGGGCGCGGGCGCGACACTGGAGCTACAGCCTCGCCCGCCACGTCGGCCTGATCGAGGCGCTGGCGGCCGAAGATCGGCTCGGCGCCGAGAGCAAGAAAAGCGAACGCCGCCGCGAACGCTGAGTTCGCGGCGGCGTCGAATGCGGTCGGGACGGGATCAGCGGGCGCCGCGGCGACGCTGCTGGCCGAGGCCCATCTTCTTGGCGAGGTCGGAGCGAGCCTGCGCGTAGTTCGGGGCGACCATCGGGTAGTCGGCCGGCAGGCCCCACTTCTCGCGGTACTCTTCCGGGGTCATGTTGTACTGGGTGCGCAGGTGGCGCTTCAGCGACTTGAACTTCTTGCCGTCCTCGAGGCAGACGATGAAGTCCGGGTTGACCGACTTCTTCACCGGAACCGCCGGCTTCAGCGGCTCGGGCGCCGGCTCCGGCGCGACACCGGCGGAGGTGCGCTGCAGGGCGGCGTAGACCTCGGCGATCAGGCCGGAGAGCTCGGCCGCGGGCACGGTGTTGTTGCTCACGTAGGCCGAGACGATCTCGGTGGCCAGTTCGATGAGGTTGGTGCTGGAATCGGTCATTTTTCACCTGTCTTGCCGGAGGGGAACCCCTCGGATTTCGGTCACTCGAGGAACGATCGAGTCATTGCCGAGATTCGAATCGCGACGGATTCATCTCTGACAAATGTCGCTTGAATCACTTCGACCCCCAATCGACATCTTCCTATAGGCAGAGTTTGCGAGATGCACAAGATCTCGTCTGCAACTTTCATCTTCGTCAGGCAGTCGACGCGAGTTGCAAACTTCGTCACGTTCGCAGAAACGTCGCGGAGAAGGGCCTCTCGCGAGCAACCGTGACGACGTGGTGAACATGCTGCGGCATCATGGCAGTTCGAACGCCTTCTGGAAGAGTTCCGAGATCGCGCGAGTTCTCGAGCATCCGGCGGCGACGGGGTGCGCGACCACGGCGGAGACCCCGATTGTCGGCGATCGAGGCCGCACTAGCTTTCCTCCTCGCCGCCGCCCATGATCGGCGCGGCGACGCGAGGAGGACGAGACGATGGACGACGACACCCTGAAGCGGCGCCTGACCCCGGAACAGTACCGCATCACCCGCTGCGCCGGCACCGAACGCGCCTTCTCCGGTCCGTATTGGAACGAGAAGCGCCCCGGCACCTACGCCTGCGTCTGCTGTGGCCGACCGCTGTTCGACGCGGCGACGAAATACGATTCCGGCAGTGGCTGGCCGAGCTTCTGGGCGCCGATCGCCGAGGCCGGCATCGCCGAGCACCGAGACGTCACCCACGGCATGGTCCGCACCGAAATCCGTTGTGCCGAATGCGAGGCCCATCTCGGCCACGTCTTCGACGACGGACCGCAGCCGACCGGCCTGCGCTACTGCCTCAACGGCAACGCCCTCGACTTCCAACCGGACGAAGAACCGAAAGCATGACAGTTTCCCGCAAGTCGCTTCTCGCCGCCCATCCCGCCCCGACCATCGAGGCCCGACCGGTTTCCCGAACCCTCCACGGCGTCGAGATCGTCGACGACTTCGGCTGGCTGCGTGCCGAGAACTGGCAGGCGGTGATGCGCGATCCGGGCGTGCTCGATCCCGCCATCCGTGCCGTGCTCGAGGCCGACAACGCCCATGCCCGCGCCGTGATGGCGCCGACGACGGCGCTGCAGGCCCGCCTCTTCGAGGAGATGAAGGCGCGGATCAAGCAGGACGATTCGTCCGTTCCCGCCAAGGACGGTCCCTACGCCTACGCCGCGCGCCACCGCCCCGGCGGCCAGCACCCGATCCACGTGCGGACGCCGCGCGACGGCGGCGACGAGGAGGTGCTGCTCGACGGCGACGAACGGGCGGCGGGGCTCTCCTACTTCCGCCTCTCCGGCGTCGTCCATTCGCCCGACCACCGACGGATCGTCTGGGGCGCCGACGAGAACGGCTCGGAATATTTCACGCTGCGTGTCCGCGACCTGACCCGCGGCATCGATCTCGAGGACAGGGTCGAGGCGACCGGCGGCGAGGCTGTCTTTTCCGCCGACGGCGAGAGCTTCTTCTACGTCCGGCTCGACGACAACCATCGCCCATCGAAGGTCTTCCTGCACCGCATCGGCTCGCCGGCGCTCGAAGACGTGCTGGTCTACGAGGAGGCCGACGCCGGATTCTTCGTCGGGCTCGGCAAGACGCAGTCCGGCCGCTTCGTGGTGATCGCCATCCACGACCACGAAACCTCCGAGGTGCGTCTGATCGACGCGGGCCGCCCGACCACCCCGCCGCGGCTCGTCGCGCCCCGTGTCACCGGCGAGGAATACGACGTCGAGGATGCCGGCGACCGCTTCACCATCCTGACCAACAACGGCGGGGCGGAGGACTTCCGCATCGTCACGGCGCCGATCGAAGCGCCGGGGCGGGAGAACTGGACGACGCTCGTCCCCCATGTCGCCGGCCGGCTGATCCTGTCGCAGACGGCGACGAAGCATCACCTCGTCCGGCTCGAACGGGTCGAGGGTCTGCCGCGCATCGTCGTGCGACGCCTCGCCGACGGTGCCGAGCACGACGTCGCCTTCGACGAAGAGGCCTATTCGCTCGGTCTCCTCGGCGGCTACGAGCACGACACGACGAGCCTGCGCTTCTCCTATTCGTCGCCGACGACGCCGGCGCGGGTCTTCGACTACGACATGGAGAGCCGCTCGCGGACCTTGCGCAAGGAACAGGAAGTGCCCAGCGGCCACGATCCGGCGGCCTACGTGGCGCGGCGGATCTTCGCCCCGGCGGCCGACGGCGAGACGGTGCCGGTGACGCTGATCCACGCCCGTGCGACACCCATCGACGGCAGCGCGCCCTGCCTGCTCTACGGCTACGGCGCCTACGGCATCACCATTCCGGCGGCCTTCTCGACCTCGATCCTGTCGCTGGTCGATCGCGGCTTCGTCTATGCCATCGCCCATATCCGCGGCGGCAAGGACAAAGGCTTCCGCTGGTATGCTCGAGGCCGGCGCGAGTTCAAGACCAACACGTTCGACGACTTCGTCGCCGCCGCCCGCCATCTGGTGGCGGAAGGCTTCTCGGCACCGGATCGGCTGGTCGCGCAGGGTGGATCGGCCGGCGGCATGCTGATGGGGGCGGTCGCCAATCGGGCGGGCGAGCTCTTCGCCGGCATCGTCGCCGAGGTGCCCTTCGTCGACGTGCTCGCCACGATGTGCGACCCCGACCTGCCGCTGACCCCGCCGGAATGGCCGGAATGGGGTAACCCGATCGAGGACGAGGCGGCGTTCCGCACCATCCTCTCCTACTCGCCTTACGACAACGTCGAGGCCAAGGCCTATCCGCCGATCCTCGCCTTGGCGGGGCTCACCGATCCGCGGGTGACCTATTGGGAGCCGGCGAAGTGGATCGCCCGGCTCCGGGCGAAGGCGAGCGGCGGGCCGTTCCTCGTCGAGACCAACATGGACGCCGGCCACGGCGGTGCCTCCGGTCGCTTCGACCGGCTGAAGGAAGTCGCCAAGGTCCAGGCCTTCGCCATCGCCGTCACGGGGACGCCCGACCTGCCGTGAGGCGGAGCATTGCGCAGGCCCAATAAACCGAAGGCCGGAGGCGTCACCGCCTCCGGCCTTCTCTATTCATGCTCCGACGATCGTGCCGGGCGCGGCGATCACTTCTTCATCGGGCAGGTGTTGATGCCGAGAAGGGTGTAGGCCGGGCAGAAGCCGAGAAGCGCGGTGGCGAGCGGCACGACGCCGATCCAGCCGATCCACTTCCAGGAGATCGTCGCCGGGCCGAGCAGGGCGAAGGCGATCAGGGCCAGACCGACCACGATGCGCAGGATCTTGTCGATGCCACCGACGTTGGCGTTCATGGGAATTCTCCTCGTGTGTGTCGCGGGCGGAGGGGACGCGGGGGGGCACGCCCCGTCTCCGATCGCAGTCACCATAACGCAACGGTAGGGCGGCGTCGGTGACCTAGTCACACGCGGGGCTCATCCTAAAGACGCGCCCTCGACCGCCTCGGCGAGCCGGTCGAGCCCGAGCCGATCGACGACCTCGACGGTTCCGCGGCCGAGGCGGACGAGGCCGCGCTTCTCGAAGGCGGAGAGATGGCGGCTCACCACCTCGCGGGCGGTGCCGAGTTCGGCGGCGAGATCGCGATGGGTGACGGCGAGGACGTCGCCGCCGCGGCCGACGAGATGGCGGGCGAGGCGCGCGTCGACCCGGTGGAAGACCGCCGACTGGAGCGTCGCCAGGAGATCGGCGACGCGACGACCGTAGCCGGTGAAGACGAAGCGACGGAAGGCATCGGAGCGCGCCATCAGCGCATCGAAGAGCGCCGTCGGCACGGCGACGCCGGCGGTCGGTTCCTCGACGATGCCGTCGGCAGCATAGGCGTCGCCGGCGAGCAGGCAGGCGGTCGTCAGCACGCAGGTCTCGCCGCGGCGGACGCGGTAGAGCACGATCTCGCGGCCGGTATCGGCGATCATCTGGACGCGGACCGAGCCGTCGAGCACCAGCAGATAGGCGGTACAGACCCGGCCGGGCGAGAAGACCACGGTGCCGGTCGGGAGGTCGACCGCGCGGGCGCCGGCGACGAGCGCCGCGCGATCCTCGGAGCCGAGGTCACCGAGGCCGGGAAACCGTGCGGTCCAGTCGCTCGCAGCCACGTCATGCCCCCGATCGTCGCAAACCGCCCGGGCGGGCGGACGGCGACAGGCTACTCCCCGCCGGTGGCCGGGATCAATCGACGAAGGCGGTGTCGTCGCCGTCCTTCGGTGTCTTTCGGAGCGTGATGCCGACGTCGAAACCGGGAAGGCCACGCGGCAGACGCGGGCGTTCGGAGGCCGGCGCGACGGCTGCCAGACGGCGCGCGGCGGCGCCCTTGGCGAAGTTCATGCGCAGGCGGGTGCGCAACTGGTCGGGCCCCCAGTAGCCGCCGGGGCCGGAGACATAGGTATGGCGGGCGCCGAGCGCGCGGCGGGCGTGACGGGCGACCGTCTCGGGCGCGAAGGGGCGCACCAGCAGACTGTCGATGCCGGCGCCGACCGCCGGCTCCAACGTCGAGCGGACGACGCAGGACGACATCATCACCACCGCCATGTCGGGATTGGCGATGCGGATGCCACGGCGAACCGACTTGACCCAGTCGATGCCGGAAATGCCGGTCAGGGTCTGTTCGACGAAGACGAGGTCGATCGGCGTGTCCATGACCCGCGCCAGCGCCTCGTCGGCATCGCCGAAGACCTCGACGCGACGGAAGCCGAGATGGCGCAGCATGGCGCGCATCATCGACTGGAAGGTGCGGTTGGGGTCGAGGACGACGACACGGGCCTCGGCAAAGGAATCGGCGGCGAACATCGGACGCCTCCTTTCCCTTGCGTCAATCTCGTCGGGCCGACTGTCCACCCCGGCCGGTTGAGAAAGCGTTCACGCGGAAACGCAAAACGGCCGGACACGAGGTCCGGCCGTTCGATGTGTCGTCGATCGCGAGCGCCGATCAGACGGCCTTCTCGTAGCACTCCAGGACGTAGTCCCAGTTGATCAGGCTGTCGACGAAGGTCTCCAGGAACTTCAGGCGCAGGTTGCGGTAGTCGATGTAGTAGCAGTGCTCCCACACGTCCGCGGTCAGGATCGGCTTGGCGCCGACGGTCAGCGGATTGTCGGCATTGCCGGTCTTGGAGATGACGAGCTTGCCGTCCTTGACCGAAAGCCAGGCCCAGCCGGAGCCGAACTGGGTGACGCCGGCCTGCACGAAGTCGGCGCGGAACTTGTCGTAGCCGCCGAGGTCGGAGTCGATCGCGGCCTGGAGCTTGGCCGGGATCTTCTTGCCGCCGCCGTCCTTCTTCATGAACTTCCAGAATTCGGCGTGGTTGAAGTGCTGGGCGGAGTTGTTGAACACCGCGACGTTCTTGCCGGCCGAAGCGACGATGATCTCCTCGAGCGACTTGCCCTCGAACTCCGTCCCCTTCACCAGATTGTTCAGGTTGGTGACGTAGGTCGCGTGATGCTTGTCGTGGTGGAACTCGAGCTGCTCGACCGAGAAATACGGGGCGAGCGCGTCGTAGGCATAGGGCAGCGGGGCGAGTTCGAAAGCCATCGGAAGGACTCCTGCGGAATGGCGGTCGCCGGCGTCTCGGGTGAGCGGCGACCGGGAAGGGCCACGTGCAACATAGGGAGGACTACGGACCTCGGCAACCGCCGCGCCCGAATTCTTCCAGTTCGAAGCACCCTACGCCCCATTATGCGTGGGCGAAATCCCAATAGAGTCGGCGGGCCAGACGATAGACCGGGCCGGGCTCCAGTTCGCGATTCTCGAAGCGGACGATCGGCATCACCTTGGTGTAGTTGCCGGTCGAGAACATCTCGTCGGCGCCGAGGAAATCCTCGTAGCGCAGCGTCTTCTCGACGACCGGCGTGCCCGCCTTGCGCAGGAGGTCGATGGTGCGGGCGCGCGTGATGCCGGCGAGGAAGGTGCCGTTGGCGATCGGCGTCATGGCGACGCCATCCTTGACCATGAAGACGTTGGCGGAGGCCAGTTCCGCGACGTTTCCGAGCATGTCGAGGACGAGGGCGTTGTCGAAGCCCTTTTCGCGTGCCTCGCGGGCGGCGCGCGCGTTGTTGGGATAGAGGCAGCTCGCCTTGGCATCGGTCGGCATGCATTCGAGCGTCGGCCGGCGGAAGCGAGACAGCGTCACGGTGATGCCGGTCGGCGGCAGCATCGGCGCCTCCCACAGCGTCAGTGCGAAGCGGGTGGAGGCCGGATCGGCGCCGATCACGAGATTGGGATGATCGTGCTCGCCCCAGTAGCTCGGGCGGATGTAGAGCTCGGCGTCGCGGGAAAAGCGCGTGAGGCCGTCCTTGGCGAGTTCGAGGATCTCCTCGTCGCGCATCGTCGGCTCGAGGCCGACGGCGCGGGCCGAACGGTTGGTGCGGGCGCAATGGCGATCGAGGTCGGGCGTCACGCCCTCGAAGGCGCGGGCGCCGTCGAACACCGAGGTGCCGAGCCAGAAGGCATGGCTGCGCGGCCCGATCAGGGGCGGATTGCCCTCCAGCCATTCGCCGTCGAACCACGTCCAGGTCTTCGGGTTCTCGATGCCGTGCGCCATGATGCCGCCTTTCGGGTGATGAGTGGGAACCCCACCGATACGACCGTACAGCAAGCAATGCAAGGATCGGCGGCGGCGACGGCCGATCCGCGTGTGACGCGGTGCGTCGGGCGAACGGCGGAGGGGCACGGCGATTGCCCCTTTTCCTCGGCGGTCGGTTCGGTCCATTGTCGCCTCTCCCGATCCACGGAGCGACGCATGTCCCACGCGATCTACGTCTTCGATGCCTATGGAACCCTGTTCGACGTCCACGCGGCGGTGCGCCGTCATGCCGACGAGGTGGGACCCGAAGGACAGCTCCTGTCGGCCCTGTGGCGCGCCAAGCAGCTCGAATATTCGTGGATGCTGACCATGATGGGCCGCTACAAGGACTTCTGGACGCTGACCGAGGAGGCGCTCGACTATGCCTTCGCCCGGGTGCCGCAGGCCAATCGCGCCTCGCGGGCGGCGCTGCTCGACAGCTATCTCACCTGCGACGTCCACCCGGACGTGCCGGAAGTGCTGAAGCAGTTGAAGATGCGCGGCGCCAAGATCGTCATCCTGTCGAACGGCACGCCGAAGATGCTCGCGGCGGCCTGCCGCTCCGGCGGCATCGACGAGGTGGTCGACGACATCGTCTCGGTCGACGAGATCAAGATCTACAAGCCCGACCCGCGCGTCTACGACCTCGTCACCACGCGTTACCGCTGCTTCCCCGAGGCCGTGTCGTTCCAGTCGTCGAACCGCTGGGACGCGGCCGGCGCCACTGCCTTCGGCTTCCGCTCGGTCTGGGTCAACCGCAACGACCTGCCGGAGGAATACAACGAGTTCCGCCCGGCCGCCGTGCTGCCGAGCCTCACGGGACTGCTGACGCTGGGCTGATACGACACCCTGTCATCGAACCGTCGCACGGAACCCCCAAGGGTGGAGCGAAACGGGGCCGGCCGCCCCGCCCGCGCCTCTCTGCCCGAGGGAACCATGACCGTCGCCGACCGGACCCGCGCCCACTCCGCCCTCGAAGGGCTCGCCGAGCCGATGCCGGGGCTGGTCTTCGCTCACGCCTTCGACGAGGCCGGCCATGCGCATGTCCTCGCCGACGCCGAGGCGATCGGCGCGGCGCTCGCCGCCCGCGACGGCTGGGTGTGGCTCCACTTCAATCTCGTCGACGTCCGGGCCGGCGAATGGATCGGCCATTCGAGCCTGCCGGAGACGGCGCGCGATCTGCTGCTCGATCCCGACGACCACCTCCGGCTCGCCGCCGAGGACTCGGCCCTCTTCGGTGTCTTTGCCGACTTCCGCCGCGAGTTCGCCCGCGACACCCGCGGCGACATCGCCCATCTGAAGTTCGCCCTGCACGGCCGGCTGCTCGTCACCGGCCGGCGCCAGTCGCTGCGCTCGATCGAAGGCGTGCGGCGGGCGATCGTTCGCGGCGAGGCCTTCGAGAGCGGCGAAGCGCTGCTCGAGTGGGTATTCGATACCTTCGCCGACGAAGTGACCGCCACCGCGCGCGAACAGGCCGAGAAGCTCGAGGTGATCGAGGAGCGCGTGGTCGAGGACCGGGTCGATCCGGAGGATCTCCGCGTCGGACCGATCCGGCGCATGGCGCTCAGGCTGTCGCGTCAGGTCGGCGCGCTGCGCATCCACTTCGCCGCCCTCGTCGACGACCGCGAACGCGATCTGCCCGAGGACGTCTTCGCCATGGCCGAACGGGTGGCGCTGCGCCTCGCCTCGGTGGCGCGCGATGTCGAGGCGATTCAGGAACGGGCGCGGATCATCCAGGAAGAAGCCTCCGCCAAGGCGGCCGACCACATGAACCGGCAGCTGTCGACCCTCTCCGCGCTGACCGCCCTGTTCCTGCCGGCGACGCTGGTGACCGGCGCCTTCGGCATGAACACCAAGGGGCTCCCCTTCGGCGACGACGAGACCGGCTTCTTCCTCGCCTGTCTCGTGGCGCTGATGGGCTCGGGCGCGGTCTATCTGATCCTGCGCCGGCTCGGCATCATGAAGTGAGCGCCGCCTCGAGATCGGCCTGCACGGCCGGCTCGAGGTCGAACTCGAGATCGAGCCAGAGGAGCCCCACGGCCGTGACGGGCACGACGTTGGCGGCGACGACGATCTCGAACTCCATCCCCTCGCCCTCGGTCTCTTCGAAGCGGGTGAAGAGCCGCTCGCGATCGGCGGGCGCGACCAGCGCCGCGGCGAGCGCCTCGAGCCGGGCGCGATGGTCCGCCGGCGCGCCCTCCGGCAGACGCCACCAGAACCAGATGCGGGTGTGATCGCCGAGCTTGCGATAGGGCGCGGCGCCGGAGCGGACGATCTCGACGCCCCGAGGGGCGAGGATCGCGTCGAGCACCGCCCGCGCCCCCGCCTCGTCGGAGGCGTCGAGCACGGCGGCGCAGGGCGCGATCGGGCGGGAAAGCGTCATCCGGATCGATCCGTCATGATGGTTTTGAGCCCATCATTTCTTTGACGATATCGGCAAAGCTCGGAGGCGTGATCTCTTCATTTTGGTGGCCGGGAAGTGCGCGGAACAAAGAATTCAGAATTAAAATACGATCATTTGGTTGCATTTTTGCTTTTTCATCGGAAACCATAATATAATAAGTTAAAACAAGCGCCCTTCTCTGTTCAGCATCGTCACGCAATACAAATTCAGCTGCTGATAGCCTCGAAAAAATCCGAACAATCCAAAGAACAGCTACAATCGGCACAATAACAACTGGAATGAAAGGGTAGCCGCCGGAAGCCTTAAACATTTCAAGTAATTCAACTTTGAGCAAAGACCACTCGAAGAAGAATAGAGATACCACCGCCAATAATGTAAATACTGCTATACATAGATATGCATAGCCGAAAATTTTATGGGAAAATGATTTTTTACGCCAAATCCCCTCTGCTGAGGTCAAATTGGCAACCTCAATCGCCGCCTCTTTTATATGCTGAATATCAACGACCGTCGACTCCTTCAACTCGTCCAGAAGGCGACGTCCATTTATTACCTCCAAATTCAAGTTATTTTTTATTTCATCGCGATATTCATCAATTGATTTGATCGAGTTCGATACATCAATTATCTTTTGATCAATAATAGCAGCTTTCTTTCCAAGCGCACCGCCGCCATAGAGCGCAAAGAATATCTCATATAGATGAATAGCATCCCTATCTGGCCAATTCGAAATAATGCCTCGCATTGTCGCAACTAAGCTTTCGTCAATCGAAATTGAATCACTGAATTCCAAAAAAATATAATACATAAAAAATGCTCGTTCGATACTCTTATTCGATGTAAATATCCCACCAAGGGGATCTGTGTATCTTATGAATATTTTAGCCATCTCTCGATGAGAGTTGCCGTTAAATTCAACTTGGCTCCTCAAAAAATTCATGAGTCTTCTTTGTAATTCCGCACTCTCTTGGAATATTCTTCTTGAAAATGCATCGAAAAATGCATTAACCTTTCCGACGTGGACAATAACATCGTTCTGATTTTTTGATAAAAAGGGCTCGTCCGAAATACACTCGATAACTTTTGTAACAGGATAACTATACATCTCCCCCTCCCCTCACGCCAGGTTCTTCAGGATCCGCGCCCAGGAGCGGATGCCCTTGTGGAAGCTCTCGAGGTCGTATTTCTCGTTGGGCGAGTGGATACGGTCGTCGTCGAGGCCGAAGCCGACGAAGAGCGTCGGCATGCCGAGATACTTGGCGAAGGCGTTGCCGACCGGGATCGTGCCGCCCATGCCGGTCATCAGCGCCGGGACGTTCCATTCGTCGCCGAGCGCGCGACGGGCGGCGTCGAGGACCGGGCTGTCGAAGGGCATGGTGAAGCCGGCCGAGCCGCCGTGAGCGTGGAAGGTCACGGTCGCGTCGGGCGGCAGCATCTCGGTGACGCGGGCGCGGAAGGCGGCGCGGATCTTCTCGGGGTCCTGACCGCCGACGAGGCGGAAGGAGACCTTGGCCGAGGCCTTTGCCGGCAGCACGGTCTTGAAGCCGTCGCCGGTGTAGCCGCCGGTGACGCCGTTGAACTCGCAGGTCGGCCGCGCCCAGATCTGCTCCAGCACCGAACGACCCTCTTCGCCGGCCGCCGTCTTCAGCCCGACCGGGCCGAGGAAGCTCTCCTCGGTCGCCCCGAGCGCCCGCCAGGAGGCGTCGACCTCGGCCGGCAGATCGTCGACCCCGTCGTAGAAGCCGGGCAGCGTGACGCGGCCGGTGTCGTCGTGGAGGCTGGCGAGGATCCTGGTCAGGACGCGGATCGGGTTCCAGGCCGGGCCGCCGAAGAGGCCGGAATGGAGGTCGCGATCGGCGCAGGCGATCTTCGCCTCCTCGCCGACGAGACCGCGCAGGCTCGTCGTGATCGCCGGGCGGCCGCGCGCCCACATGTTGGTGTCGCAGACCAGCGCGAGATCATGCGAGAGCTCGGCGGCATGGGCCTCGAGGAAGGGCTCGAGCGAGGGCGAACCGCTCTCCTCTTCACCTTCGAGCAGCACCGTGACGCGGACCGGCAGGCGGCCCTCCTCGGCCAACAGCGCCCGCATTGCCTCGATGAAGATCAGCAACTGGCCCTTGTCGTCGGCCGAGCCGCGGCCGGTGATGACCTTCACCCCGTCGCGCTCCTCGACCTTCGGGTCGAAGGGATCGGCGTGCCACAGCTCCAGCGGATCGACCGGCTGGACGTCGTAGTGGCCGTAGAAGAGGACGTGGCGGGCGTCGTTCTCGACCGCGCCCTTCCAGTGGGCGACGACGATCGGGTGGAACGGCGTCTCGCGCAGAGAAGCCTCGAAGCCGAGATCGGCGAGGAGCTTCACGCAGTGCTCGCCGGTCGCGCGCACGTCGGCCGCGAAGGCCGGATCGGCGGAGATCGACTTCAGCCGGACGAGATCGAACAGACGAGCGAGGCTCGCGTCGAGATCGGCGTCGACGCGGGCGAGAACGGGATCGATGGACATGGCTTCCAATCTCACTTGAGGAGCGAACCGAGCACACCGCGCACGATGGCGTTGGTGATCTGGCGGCCGGCGGTCGAGGCGGCGGAACGGGCGGCCGACTTGACGATCGCCTCGCCCAGCGTCTGCGAGCGCGGACCGCCGGTCTTCATGGAGGCGACGCCGCCGACGGTCGACAGGATGCCCCCGAGGACGCCGTCGAAGAAGCCCCCGCCGGAGGGAGCAGGGTTGTCGCCACCGGGTTGCGACGGGCTCGCCTCGATCTTGCCGCGCAGCTTCTCGTAGGCCGAGGGGCGGTCGACCGCCTCCTCGTACTTGCCGGCGAGCGGCGAGGTGTTGACGAGGGTGGCGCGTTCCTCCGGCTTCAGCGGGCCGACGCGGGCCTCGGGCGGGCGGACGAAGGTGCGCTGGACGATCGAGGGCACGCCCTTGCCGTGCAGCATCGAGACCAGCGCCTCGCCGACCGCCAGCTCGGTGATCGCGGTCTCGGTCTTGAAGGCCGGGTTCTGGCGGAAGGTCTCGGCGGCGGCACGCACCGCCTTCTGCTCGCGCGGCGTGAAGGCGCGCAGCGCGTGCTGGACGCGGTTGCCGAGCTGGGCGGAGACGCTGTCCGGCACGTCGAGCGGGTTCTGCGTGACGAAATAGACGCCGACGCCCTTGGAACGGATCAGGCGGACGACCTGCTCGACCTTCTGGATCAGCGCCGGCGGCGCCTCGTCGAAGAGGAGATGCGCCTCGTCGAAGAAGAAGACGAGCTTGGGTCGATCGAGGTCGCCGACCTCGGGCAGCTTCTCGAACAGTTCGGAGAGCAGCCACAGCAGGAAGGTCGCGTAGAGCCGCGGGTTCGACATCAGGTCGTCGGCGGCCAGCACGTTGATGCGGCCACGACCCTGCGCATCGGTCGCCATCAGGTCGGCGATCGCCAGAGCCGGTTCGCCGAAGAAGGCGTCGCCGCCCTGCTGTTCCAGCACCAGCAGTTGGCGCTGGATGGCGCCGACCGAGGCCTTGGAGACGTTGCCGTAGTCGACCGTCAGCTCGTCGGCGCGCTCGGCGACATGGGCGAGGACGGCGCGCAGGTCCTTGAGGTCGAGGAGCAGCAACCCCTCCTCGTCGGCGAGCTTGAAGACGATGTTGAGCACGCCTTCCTGCACGTCGTTGAGGCCCATCAGGCGCGAGAGCAGCAGTGGCCCCATCTCGGTGATGGTGGCGCGGACCGGGTGGCCCTGGACGCCGAAGACGTCCCAGTAGACGGTGGTGAACTTCTTCGGTTCCCACTCGGTGAAGCCGATGTCGGCGCAGCGCTTGGCGATCCAGTCCTTCTCCTCGCCCTTGGCGCCGATGCCGGAGAGATCGCCCTTGATGTCGGCGGCGAAGACCGAGACGCCGGCCTCGGCCAAGCCTTCGGCGAGCACCTGCAGCGAGACGGTCTTGCCGGTGCCGGTGGCGCCGGTGACGAGGCCGTGGCGATTGGCGAGCTTCAGCTCCAGCCATTCGTCCTCGACGCTCTTGCCCAGATAGACGCCGCCCTCGATGTGCATCGGATTCTCCCCGGAAATCAGTATGCCCTTCCATAGCTCGCGCGCGTCCGCTTGGGAACACGGGCGGGCCCCGTCACACCCGTCGGCGGGGTCCTCGTCGTCGGCGCGCCGAGGCCCTTGTTCGACCACCTTACCTTGTGGCAGGTTCGGCCGCCGACGGATTTCCGGGTGGTTCCCGCAAGGCGCGCGATCGGGATCGTGCGGGGCGGGAATGGAACCTCCGGCAGCCACGCCGCGACCGCCCGGTCGCGGAAGGGGGGAGGAGACCACGAGGCACCCCTCCGAACGACATTCGACCGGCGTCATCCGACGCCGCGGCCTTCGAGGACAGGTCCCATGCAGGAAATCATCGACAAGATCGCCGCCCAGGTCGGCATCGACCCCGCCACCGCCGAAAAGGCCGTGGCGATGATCATCGACTTCATCTCGGCCCATGCCCCGACCCAATATGTCGACATGGTCAAGCAGTACGTTCCCGGCTTCGACCAGATGGCGGCCGCGGGTGCGGCCCACGCGGAAGCCGCGGCGACCGAGACGGGTGCCGCCGGCGGCGGCCTGATGGGCGCGCTCGGCGGTCTGATGGGCGGCGGCGGCATCGCCGGTGCGCTCGGCAGCCTGATGGGCGGCTCGGAAGGCGGCGGCATGGGCGCGGGCCTGGCGCTGCTCGGCAACCTCCAGAAGGAGGGGCTCGACATCGGCCAGATCAAGGAGATCGGCGGCAGTCTCGTCGGCCAGCTGAAGCAGGTCGCCGGCGACGAGAACGTCGACAAACTGCTCGCCAACATTCCCGGCGCGTCGCATCTGATCGGCTGACGGCGTCCGTCCGGACAATATCGCGCCCGATCTCCCGGACTTCCGCTCGGGGGGATTGTGGAATCACGGTTTTCGGGATCAAATCCCCGACCATAATCTCTCGAGCCGACGCCGGTTTCAGTCCGGCGCGGCGATCCAGCGAGGAACCGCGCAATGACCAACATCGTGGACATCGAAGGCATCGGCCCGGCCTACGCCGCCAAGCTGACGGCGATCGGCCTGAAGACCGTGGAGGCCTATCTCGAGGCCGCCAAGGACCCGAAGGGCCGCAAGGACATCGCCGAGAAGACCGGCATCTCCGACAAGCTGGTGCTGGCCTGGGCCAACAAGGCCGACCTCTTCCGCATCAAGGGCGTCGCCTCCCAGCTCTCCGACCTGCTCGAGGCCGCCGGCGTCGACACCGTCAAGGAGCTCAAGCACCGCAACGCCGCCAACCTCCATGCCAAGATGGTGGAAGTGAACGCGGCCAAGAACCTCGTGAACCACATCCCCGGCGAGAACCAGGTCGCGGCCTGGATCGAGGAGGCCAAGACGCTTCCGCCGATGCTCACCTACTGAGGTTCGACGCGGGCGCGGCCCTCGGGCCGCCGACGCGCGCGACATACGGGCCGGATCGGGCGACCGATTCGGCCCGTTCGCGTTTCCCGGTTCTCGCCTCATGGATCCGCCCGCGGGCGTTCAAAGGGTGATCTGGCCGTGGCGCAATGCCTCGATGACCGTGTGGGTCTTGTTCGAGGCGTTCATCTTGTCGGCGGCGTTCTGGAGATGGGCGTGGACGGTGCGCTGGGAGATCGCCAGAAGTTCGGCGATCTCGCCGGCGGTCTTGCCGATCGCCGTCAGCGACAGGACATGACGTTCGCGATCGGAGAGGTCGCCGGGGCGGGCACGCTCCAGCCAACCGACGCGTGCAAGCCCCCGCAGGGCCGCCCTGCAGAAATAGGAGAGCTCGTCGAGGGCGTCGGGCGTTGTGGCGAGAGCGCCTCCGGCCAGTATCACGCAGCCCTGCCAGGGACGCGGCTCGCGCATCGGCAGCACCACCACCGAGGCGTCGGCACCGCCCGCCGCGGCGAGCAGGTCCGACCCCGCGAGGGCCGGCGGAGGGACCGCGGCGTCATCGGGGCTGAGCGGGTAGAGCCCCCCGTCACGGACGGCGAAGGGACGGTCGCGCGTCAGACAGCACGACAGCAACGGGTCGCCGGACGAGACGTCGAGAAGATGGCCGCCGGAGCGCAGATCCGGCCAGTTCACGCGGACGACGAGCTTCGCCATGCCCCGCCGCGGCAGGGGCAGTCCGGTGATCAGCACGTGGGTGGCGCCCAGTCGTCGCAGACGGCTCTCGAGCGCCTCCAACACCCGACCGCCGTCGCATTCCACGGAGAAGCGCGCCGCCTCTCCGTAGAGCCCTCCACACTCTCCCCTGCCCATTCCTCTGGTCTCCCCCTTCAAGGGACACTGAGACCGTTCCCCAAATCGTTCAATTGTCGGTTTTACGAGGGATGACGTAAGCGTCACCCTACGAAGGTTTCAGGCCGGAAAGGGCCGTTTTCGCGCCTCCCTACCATCGTCTAATTCCAGATTCCGCGGAAATCCCCCCTATCGGGGCGGCGATCGAGGCGCGACACTGTCGCGCGGGCGGAAGCGCTCGCAGGGGGCGACCTTCGTCCTTCCGTGACGCTACGGATACCGACGATCGCGCCGGGGAACCATCGTTCGTCGTCGACGGACGAGAGTTCCGAGGAAGACGCCGCGTCCCTCTCGAGGGGCCGCGTCAGACGTGGGAGACGACGGTGAGCGCGAAGGCTACGGGACTGATGGGGTCTTTCGACCCGCGCGGCTGGGACGACTGGGTCGGCGTGGCGACCAAGGCCTTGAAGACGGTGCCGTTCGATCGGCTGAAGTCCTCGACCGCCGACGGCATCACGATCGAGCCGATCTACGAGGGCAACCCGACCCCGGCGCCGCTCGGCGCGCGCACGGCGGGCAAGCCCTGGACCGTCATGGCCCGCATCGACATCCCCGGCAACAAGACCGCCAACGCCCAGGTGCTCGACGATCTCGTCGGCGGCGCCTCCGGCCTCGACCTCGTCTGCGCCGAGAGCCCGAACGCCTACGGCCACGGCCTGACGATCTCCTGCGACGGCTGCGTCAAGACGCTGCTCGGCGGGGTGCATCTCGACCTGATCCCGATCCGGCTCGACGCCGGCCATCGCAGCGCCGACGTCGCCGACATCCTCCTCGGCGTGGCGCGCGAGCAGGGTAAGACGGTCGATCTCTCCGTCATCAACGATCCCATCGGCCTCCTCGCCGCCACCGGCAGGCTCGGCGCCAAGGCGGAAGACGCCATCGCCGCCGCCGCGGAGGCCGCCAAGCGTTTCCCCGGCACCGCGCTCGAGGCCGACGGCCGCGTCTGGCACGGCGCCGGCGCCTCCGAGGTGCAGGAGCTCGCCGCGCTGATCGCCACGGCCGTGACCTATCTGCGCGCGCTCGAGGCGGCCGGCTTCGACCTCGCGGATGCCGCGTCGAAGATCGGCTTCACCGCGGTCGCCGACCAGAACCAGTTCCGCTCGATCGCCAAGCTCCGGGCGCTGACGCTCCTGTGGGCGCGCGTGCTCGAGGCCTGCGGCGTCGCCACCAGGGCGCCGCGCATCCATGTCGAGACGGCCCGCCGGATGATGGCGCGGCGCGACTCCTTCACCAACATGCTGCGCACCACCATCGCCACCTTCGCCGCCGGCGTCGCCGGGGCGACCTCGGTGACGGTGCTGCCCTTCACCCAGGCGATCGGCCTGCCGGACGCCTTCGCCCGGCGCGTCGCCCGCAACACCCAGTCGGTACTGATCGAGGAATCGAACCTCCACCGCGTCGCCGACCCGGCGGCGGGCTCGGGCCTCGTCGACACCGAGACGGCCGAGATGGCCGAGCGCGCCTGGGCGCTGTTCCAGGTGATCGAGGCGGAAGGCGGCATCGTCGCGGCGCTGCGCTCCGGCTCGCTCCATGCCAAGGTCGCCGGCGTCGCCAAGACCCGTATCGATGCCATCGCCAAGCGCCGTGAGCCGGTGACCGGCGTCTCCGAGTTCCCCAACATCGCCGAGGGCGCCGTCGCCGTGATGGAGACGCCCGCGCCGACGCCCCGTACCGTGCCGCCGGTCGAACACGTCACCGCCTTCGTGCCCCATGCGCTGGGCGAGGCCTTCGAGGCGCTTCGTGACCGCGCCGACGCCGCCGGCATCCGCCCGACGGTCTTCCTCGCCAATCTCGGCCGCATCGCCGACTTCACGGCGCGGTCGACCTGGGCCAAGAACGTCTTCGAGGCGGGCGGCATCCAGGCGCTGACCAACGACGGCTTCGCCTCGATCGAGGCGCTGTCGGCGGCCTACAAGGCGTCCGGCGCCCAGGTCGCGGTGATCGCCTCCTCCGATGCCGTCTACGACGAGCAGGCGGTGAAGGCGGCGACCGCACTGGCGGATGCCGGCTGCGAGATCCTCTATCTCGCCGGCAAGCCCGTCGACGCGGAGAAGAAGGCGGCCTACGCCAAGGCCGGTGTCACCGGCTTCGTCCATGTCGGCATCGACGTGGTGGCGACGCTCTCCGACGCGCTCGACAAGCTCGGCGCCTGATCGACCCCGAGGGGCGGACGACGCCCCTCGTCTTCCGATCGTCGATCTTGCGCGAAGCGTGATCGACGGGAATTCTTCCCCGCGGGGCCGAGGGCGCGCAGCGCGACCCGGCACCGGAGACCGAGGAGAGGCCGATGAGCCGCATCCCTGACTTCAGCAGCGTTCCCTTCTCCACCGTCGCCGTGCCGGCCTCCGCCGAAGGCGCCGAGGTGTGGACGACGCCGGAAGGCATCGACGTCAAGCCGGTCTACGGCGCGAGCGACCTCGAGGGCCTCGATTTTCTCAAGACCTGGCCGGGTCTGCCGCCGTTCCTGCGTGGCCCCTACCCGACCATGTACGTCAATCAGCCCTGGACGATCCGTCAGTACGCCGGCTTCTCCACAGCCGAGGATTCCAACGCCTTCTATCGCCGCAACCTCGCGGCCGGTCAGAAGGGCCTGTCGGTCGCCTTCGACCTCGCGACCCACCGCGGCTACGACAGCGACCATCCGCGCGTCACCGGCGACGTCGGTATGGCGGGCGTGGCGATCGATTCGATCTACGACATGCGCACCCTCTTCTCGGGCATCCCGCTCGACCAGATGAGCGTGTCGATGACGATGAACGGCGCGGTGCTGCCGATCCTGGCGCTCTTCGTGGTGGCGGCCGAGGAACAGGGCGTCGACCAGTCGAAGCTCTCGGGCACCATTCAGAACGACATTCTGAAGGAGTTCATGGTCCGCAACACCTACATCTATCCGCCTATTCCCTCGATGCGGATCATCGCGGACATCTTCGCCTACACTTCACAGAACATGCCGAAGTTCAACTCGATCTCGATTTCCGGCTATCACATGCAGGAAGCGGGCGCGACGGCGGACCTCGAGCTGGCCTACACGATCGCCGACGGCATCGAATACATCCGCGCCGGCCGCGCCGCGGGTCTCGATGTCGACGCCTTCGCCCCCCGCCTGTCGTTCTTCTGGGCGATCGGCATGAACTTCTTCATGGAAGTGGCGAAGCTGCGCGCCGCCCGCCTGATCTGGGCGAAGCTCGTGCAGCAGAACTTCCAGCCGAAGTCGGACAAGTCGCTGTCGCTGCGGACGCACTCCCAGACCTCGGGCTGGTCGCTGACGGCGCAGGACGTCTTCAACAACGTGGTGCGCACCGCGATCGAGGCGATGGCGGCGACGCAGGGTCACACCCAGTCGCTCCACACCAATGCGCTCGACGAAGCGCTGGCGCTGCCGACCGACTTCTCGGCCCGCATCGCCCGCAACACCCAGATCCTGCTGCAGCAGGAGAGCGGCACCTGCAAGACGATCGACCCGTGGGGCGGCTCGGCCTATGTCGAACGGCTGACGGCCGAGCTCGCCGAAAAGGCGATGGCCCACATCGCCGAGGTCGAGGAACTCGGCGGCATGGCCAAGGCGATCGAGGCCGGCATCCCGAAGCTGCGCATCGAGGAAGCCGCCGCCAAGACCCAGGCGCGCATCGACAGCGGCTCGCAGACCGTCGTCGGCGTCAACAAGTACAAGCCCGAGAGCGAAGCCGCGATCGACGTGCTCAAGGTCGACAACTCGGCCGTCCGCGCGGCGCAGATCGAGAAGCTGAAGCGCCTCAAGGCCGAGCGCGTCGAGGCCGACACCCAGGCGGCGCTGGCGGCGCTGACCGCCTCGGCGGCGTCGGGTGAGGGCAACCTGCTCGACCTCGCGATCAAGGCGGCACGCGCCAAGGCGACCGTCGGCGAGATCTCGATGGCGCTCGAGCAGGTGTTCGGCCGGCACAAGGCCGAGATCAAGTCGATCCAGGGCGTCTACAAGCGCGAGGTCTCCCGCATGAGCGATGCCGTCGAGAAGGTGCAGCAGCTCGTCGCCGAGTTCGAGACGAACGACGGTCGTCGTCCGCGCATCCTGGTCGCCAAGATGGGCCAGGACGGCCACGACCGCGGCCAGAAGGTGATCGCGTCCGCCTTCGCCGACCTCGGCTTCGACGTCGACATCGGACCGCTGTTCGCGACGCCGGAAGAGGCCGCCCGTCAGGCGGTGGAGAACGACGTCCACATCGTCGGCGTTTCGTCGCTCGCCGCCGGCCATCTGACGCTGGTTCCTGCGCTCAAGGCGGCGCTGGAGGCGGAAGGCCGCGGCGACATCATGATCGTCGTCGGCGGCGTGATACCGCCGCAGGACTTCCAGGCGCTGATCGACTTCGGCGCCGCGGCGATCTTCCCGCCCGGCACGGTCATCGCCGACGCCGCGGTGAAGCTGATCGCCGACCTCAACGCCAAGCTCGGCTACGGCCCGGCCGCCGCGGCGGAGTGATCGAGGCATCGGCCTCGCGGACGAGACATCAGGCCCGTCGGGTGCGCCCGGCGGGCCTTCGTCGTCTTCGGGGCGATCACATCCCGTCGACGATGACGATGGTCCGCTTCGCCGATGCGCGGCCGATCTTCAAGACTTCGGCATATTCGGCCGAATCGTAGAAGCCGTTCGCCGCCTCCGCCGAGGGGAAGCGGATGATGACCAGCCGCGACGGGTCCCACAGATCGTTCTCCTTGACGAAGAGAGCGCCGCCGCGGGCGAGGTATTCGCCGCCCCATTTCTCGGCGAGCGGGCGGGCGAGGCGCTTGTAGTCCTCGTAGGCTTCCGGGTCGGTCAGGGCGGTGTCGGCGATCAGGTAGGCGGCCATGGGACGTCCTCTCGAACGAGACGGACCGCGGCGCGGATCTCGCGGGCGTGTCCGAAGGCGCGGGCGTGACAGCGCCGCCGCGTCGCCTTATTCGACATGCAGAGCAGAACGAACGTTGATTCGAAAGGGTATCGAATGGCGACCCAGCCTGTCGATCGGAGCGGCGCGCGCCTCGGCGCAGCCTTGGTTCTCACCGCGACCATGGCGTCCCTCGCCGCCTGTGCCCCGACCGGCGACAGCTTCGGCACCGGCCCCTCCCGCCCCGCCTTCCAGGCGACCGGCGACACGTTCATGCAGATCACGGCGCAGGGCGCCGGACCGATCGGCGCGGCGACGCCCTTCTCCTCCAAGGCGATCACCGCGCAGCTTCCGGGCTATTCGACCGGCACCGTCACCATCGGTCTCGAGACCTCGACGCCGGAAGCCATGGTGCTGTTCAAGGACGCCTACGGCGGCCGCATCCAGGTGCTGCACATCCTCGGCCAGGGCGGCCGGATCGCCCAGATCCACGGCGTCACCCATCACGTCGTCGGCCCGGCCGGCGAGCGTGCCGGCATGACCTTCCGCGAGACCGGCACCGATCCCTCGACCTGCCGCATCGGCACCGACCTGTGGCTCGGCATGGCGATCTGCAAGTCGCGCGGGGCGCCGAACGTGACGCTGACCTTCTCGTTCCAGGGCGAGGCGGCGATGAGTTCGCAACTCCCCTCCCGTCAGGTGCTCGACACCGGCATGCTCCAGCGGATCATCTGGACGCCGCCGAGCTGACGCGAGAGCGGCGCGGCGGCGGGTGGTATCAGTTGTTCGGGTAGGACGCCTCGATCGAGAGCGTGATCGGCACGGCGAGGATCGTCGTGTCCAAGGCGATGGCGACCTTGGTGAAGAGGCCGCCGGCGACGCTGACCGAACGCTGGACGGTGATGTTCGAGGCGGCGAGTTCCGACACGCCGGACGCGCTCGCTTGGGCGAGGGCGAAACACACGCCGGCATCCGACGACCCGCAGCCCGAGGTGATCGTGCTGCAGGAATTCGAGCCGATCGCCACGCAGCGCGCCGTCGTCCTGGCGACCCCCTGGATCACGTTCCACTTCCAGAAGACGATACCGGCGTCGAGCGAACCGATGGCCAGAACGAGGAGGACCGGCGCGATCAGAGAAAACTCGACCGCCGCAGCCCCGTCGTCGCGTCGAAACAACTTCTTCATTGCACCCGCACGATGATCGTCTCCTGGAGCGGAAACACCGAACTGACGATGGGATCCGTCGGAAATATGTTCGTCAGAGTCGTCGAGACGGTCAACGTCACGTACTGACCGCCGTAGAGGTTCGACGCGCAGGACGACGACGACGACGACACCTGCGTCCAGCTCGGCGGCGATCCCGAGACGCAGTAGTACTTCCCCGCTCCCGAGCCGTCGGTGGTGTTGTTGATCTTGACGGTCACGGTCGGCGCCGGGCTCAAGCCGGAGACCGTCGTCACCACCGAGGTGACCGAGGTCGCGAAAGCGGAGAAGTTGGACGACGTCAGGGACGCTCCGTTCTTCTGGATGTATTGCGCGCCGGCTGCGGCGGCCGAGATCAGGCGGAGCTGGGTGTTGAAGGCGAAGCCGAAATCGACGACCAGCATCAGGATCAGAGACACGACGGGCGCGAGCAGCGCGAACTCGACGGCGGCGATCCCCCGTTCCGAACGCCACAGATCGGAACGCGCTGCCCGGCGCGGTGCGGATCTCATTGGATGAGCACCCCCGACGAGGACGATGTCGCCGTCGACCCCGCGAAGCCGCGGCACGGCGCGACGGAGAGGTTGGTGCTCTGATAGATGTCGACGACGCCGCCGACGATCTGGAAACAGCCGTTCGACGGCACCGTGACCGTCTGGCTGTTGTAGATCGACACGTTGGAGATCGGCACGTAGATCATCCCCGACAGCGTGTCGGACACCGATCCCGACTGGTAGAGATTGAACGTCCCACCCCAGATGGCGAAGAGCACGTCGCGGTAGCCGCGCGTGGGCGAGGACGCGGTCGGTGCGATCGCGCTGAACGTGCCGCTCCCCAGGAGACTGACGGTTCCGCCGTAGAGCGCGAAGGTCGTCCCGGTCGCGGTGAAGGCCTTCGACGTGAGCCAGAACGACCCGCCGTACATGTAGACCGTGCCGCTGCCGGTCGAGGCCGAGCCGCCGTTGCCGAAGGTCAGCGCATTGCCGTTGGCGGTGATCGAGCCGCCGTAGAAATAGACGTCGCCGACGCCGAAGGTCGTGCTCGAACCGGAGTTCAGGATGAGGGAACCGCCCTGGAAATAGTAGGGGCCGTCACCGAATGCCATCGCTCCGTTGTTGTAGATGGTTCCGCCGTAGAAATAGAACGGTCCGGTTCCGAAGATCAAATTCGCCGTCGACGAATTGTTGTAGATGCTGCCACCCCAGAGATAGAACGAGCCGTTGCCGAAGGTCATGGTCGATCCGGCATTGTTGTAGATCGACCCATAGTTGAAATAGTAGGTGGCGTTACCGAAGGAGACCGACGCGTTGCCGTTGTTGAACAGGCTGCCCTTGAAGACGAAGGTGACCTTGGCGCCGGCGGCGACGTTGAACGCGGCGCTGCCGCCGGAGTTGACGGTGATCGACCCGCCGACGACGTAGCACCCCGAACCGAAGGTCAGGGTGTTGGCGCCGTTGAAGATGAAGCTGCCCGAGATCGTCGTGGGCGAGGTGCAGTTCGGATCGGCGCTGCCGGTACCGGGGAAGGTCAGGGTCGACCCGGTCGACTGGATCGTTCCGTAGAGCGTCGACTGTGGCAGGGTGGCCGAGGTGTTGGTGTAGGTCTTGTCGCCGCCCCACCAGACGGTGGGGTTCACCGGCGGCAGCAGCCCGTAGTCCCAGCCGAGCATCATGCCGAGCAGCTTGCTCTTGAGGGTGGAGAGGCGCGTGTCGCTGGCATAGATGTCGGAGATCGACGCGCCGAAGGTGAACGAGCCGAGCGAGGGCGTCACCGCTGCGGTCGAACAGATGTAGAGCGCCTCGAAGAGCTGGATGTAGCCGACCTTCACCGCGGAGACGTCTATCTTCGCAGTACCGCAGCCATAGAGATAGGTCTTCGCCTTGACCGTACAGGTCGAGCCCTTCACGACCGCATAGTTGTAGATGTTGACGGGGCCGACCAGCGACGTGACGCAGTCGCCGCCGCCGGCGACCGATGTCCAGGACGTCGTCTCGGTCCCGATCGACGTGTCGGTCGAGAGCAGGCCCAAGCCGAACGGGACGTCCTTGTCGATGACGGTCTGCAGGGCCGTGCTGCCGTCGCCGCGCGGGGAGTTGCCGGCCGTGACGGTGATCGTCGCCGAGCCGAAACCGTTGATCTCGGCGACGTTCTTCGCCGTCGCCACGGCCGTTGCGGTGGCGGCACCGTTGGAAATGGCGGACGTGGTGTTCGACGCCGCCAGATTGGCCACGTCGGCGACCATCTGGGAGCGCTGCTTCGCCACATAGACGAGGGAAAGGTCGATCGTGAACGAGGCGACCAGCAGCATCGCGGCGATGAAGGCCGCCGCCATGATCGCGACCCCACCGTCGGCGTTACGCGCCAGGCCTCGCGCCAGTTCGACGAGACGCGCTCCGCAAGCCTCCAGGGCGGAGGAATGGGGGAGTGGCGCTTGCATGAACTCTCGTCCTCACAGCCCGTTGTCCCGAAGAGATCGAGGCATCCTCGTCGTTCGGCTCGCCCGAATGCCCGCTCGCTCCGCAGGACGGAGATCGCCGTGGCCCATCGTGCAGACACCCGCTACAGGGACCCTCGCCGAGCGAGAGCCTGCAACCCGAACCCGATCAGCTCTCACCCCCTACCGTGAGTGCAATCAAACACCGGCTCGTCGGCCCTGGCGGCCATCGTCGCCACCACAACCAATGAGAGATTAAACGAGAAACAAGACTACGATTGCCTCGTCCGAGGAAGCTGCTTCCCGACGCCCTGCCCCCGTGTAGTCGACGGCATCTTTCCGAGATTATGCCAAATTCCTGTTAACAATTTACTGTCTGTCCTCTTCGATCGCGCCCGGGACGAGGCTCGCGACGGCGGAGCGGAGACATGCGGAGCGGCGGATAATTCCGCTGCGTCGCACCTCGTGGTGCGGAGTGACCCGCCTGCGAGCGAGTGCCCCGTGGTCTCGATCGGAACGACGATGCCGCGCCTCTTCCTGCAGGCGACCGCAAGCACATGTGAACGCTCTGGCACACCGCTCCGGCGGCGGCACTCGGCAATTGGTCGCGACGTCTGGACTCTCGCGTCGCGACGGGGCAGACCTTGCCGGACGCGCGCGAGCGCCCAGACGAGTGTCGCCGATGTCCACCTCTTCCTTCGCCCCGCCGACGGCGGGCCTCGCCCATGTCTCGGTCGATGCCGCCGGTGACGTCTCGATGACGCCGCCCGAAGCGAAGCCGGCTCCGGTCCATGCCGCGCGCGACGTGCCGGTCGAGGAACTCGCCGCCCGAATCGTCGCCGGCGACCGCTCGACGCTCGCCCGTGCCATCACGCTGGTGGAGAGCCGCAAGCCCGAGCATCAGGCGAAGGCGCGTCTGCTCGTCCAGGCACTGCTGCCGCATACCGGCAAGGCGCATCGCGTCGGCATCACCGGCGTGCCCGGCGTCGGCAAGTCGACCACCATCGATCAGCTCGGCGCCAATCTGACCGCGAGCGGCCACAAGGTGGCGGTGCTGGCGGTCGACCCGTCGTCGACGCGGACCGGCGGCTCGATCCTCGGCGACAAGACGCGGATGGCGCGGCTGGCGGTCGATCGCAACGCCTTCATCCGCCCCTCGCCCTCCTCCGGCACGCTCGGCGGCGTCGCCGCCAAGACGCGCGAGACGATGCTGCTCTGCGAGGCGGCGGGCTTCGACGTCATCCTGGTCGAGACCGTCGGCGTCGGCCAGTCGGAGACGACGGTCGCCGGCATGGTCGACTTCTTCCTCGTGCTGATGCTGCCGGGTGCCGGCGACGAGTTGCAGGGCATCAAGAAGGGCGTGCTCGAGATCGCCGACATGATCGCCGTCAACAAGTCGGACGGCGACAATGCGGTGCGCGCCCGTCAGGCGGCGTCGGAGTACCGCGCCGCGCTCAACATCATGGCCGCCAAGTCGGCCGCCTGGACGCCGCCGGTGGTGCTGATCTCAGGCCTCGCCAACCAGGGCCTCGACGCCATGTGGGAGCAGGTCGAGACGCATCGCACCAAGCTCGAGGCGACCGGCGAACACGCCGAACGCCGCTGCGTCCAGCAGGTCGCCTGGATGTGGTCGATGCTGGAAGAGCGGGTGATGCAGGCACTGCGTCACGACACCCGCGTCGCCGGCCGCCTGACGACGCTCGAGGCCGGCGTGCGCGACGGCACGGTCTCCGCCTCATTGGCGGTCGACGAGATCGCTGGGGCGCTGGGGATCTGATTCCCCGGCACGCCAGATCACTCGAAGGCGGCGAGGAAGCGGGCGAGCAGCGCGTCGAGGGCGCGACGTTCGTCGCCGGAGAGCGCGCCGACGAGCGCGACCTGCGTCGCCACGTGATCGGTCACCGCCGCCTCGACCCGCTCGAGCCCGGCCGGCGTCAGCGCCACCAGCACGCCGCGACCGTCCTGCGGATTGGCCAGACGCTCGACCAGACCGGCACGCTCGAGCTGATCGATGCGGTTGGTCATCGTTCCCGACGTGACCATGGTCGTGGCGAGGAGATCGCCGGGCGACAGGCGATGGGGCGCACCGGCGCGGCGCAGCGTCGCCAGGATGTCGAAACTCGACGGCGACAGGTCGTGACGGGCGAGCGTGCTCTCGATGGCGTGGCGCAGATGGGTGGTCAGACGCGTCATGCGTCCGAGCAGCCCCATCGGCTCGACGTCGAGGTCGGGCCTTTCGCGCCGCCATTGGGCGAGGATCGCGTCGACATGGTCCATGGCGCGACGTGACAACGAAGCCCCGGTCGGGTCAAGCGTCGAGATGTCTCGACATCGAGATATTTTCATCTATCTTGACGTCAAGATAAATGGAGCGACCATGAAACTCGGCGACCTCGCGACGACGGCCCTTGCCCCCGCGATCTGGGGCAGCACCTATCTCGTCACCACCGAATGGCTGCCGCCGGATCGGCCGCTGACGCTTGCCTTTCTCCGCGCGCTTCCCGCCGGGCTGATGGTGCTGGCGCTGACGCGGCGACTGCCGTTCGGCGTCTGGTGGGGGCGCGTCTTCGTGCTCGGCGCGCTGAACTTCACGATCTTCTGGGCCTGCCTCTTCGTCGGCGCCTATCGCCTGCCCGGCGGCGTCGCCGCGACGCTCGGAGCGGTGCAGCCGCTCGTGGTGATCGTGTTGCGACGCGTGATCGCGGGCACGGCGATCAGTCCGGCGCGGGTGGCGATCGGCGTCGTCGGCATTCTCGGCGTCGGCCTGCTGGTGCTCGGGCCGAAGGCGGCGCTCGACGGGGTCGGCATCGTCGCGACGCTCGGCGGCGCGCTGTCGATGGCGCTCGGCACGGTGCTGACCAAGCGCTGGCAGCCGCCGGTCTCGGCGCTCGCCTTCACCGGCTGGCAGTTGCTCGCCGGCGGCCTGACGCTGGCGGTGCCGGCGCTTCTCCTAGAGCCGACGCTGCCGATGCCGACGGCGTGGAACCTCCTCGGCTTCGTCCACCTCGGCCTGATCGGCGGGGCCTTCACCTATTGGCTGTGGTTCCGCGGCCTCGCCCGGCTGGAGCCGGCGGCGGTGGCGCCGCTCGGCTTCCTCAGCCCGCTGACCGCGGTGCTGCTCGGCAGCCTCGTGCTCGGCCAGATCCCGACGGCGATCCAGGCCGTCGGCATGGTCCTGGTGCTCGGCAGCGTCTGGGCGACGATACGAGTCAGGGCGTGAGGGGGCGGAACCCCTCCCCGGCCCTGACCTCGCCGACCACCTGCCCGTTCCAGTCCTTGATCTCCTGATGCAGGAACCCCGCGAGCGCCGGGTCTTCCGTGCGGCCGAGGAGCTCGGCGACCAGGGTCGCGACCGCCACTTCCGCGGCGCGGGCGGTGCCGTCGAGGCACTTCAGCGCGAGCGCCAGACCGAGCGTCGGCAGGGTCGCGACATAGACGCCCTCGGCGCCGATCTTGACGTAGGCCGCGCCGTCGAGCGCCCGCGACAGGTCGGTGCAGAGCCGGCCGGTGCCGGCGATCATGAAGGGCTCGGCGCGGGCGGCCTCGAGCAGCCGACGCGCCGCCTTGGCCCGTTCGGGCGCGAGGCCGACGCCGGTCTCGAGCCGGGCGAAGCCGTGGGCGATCGCCGCCAGCGGAATGCCCCAGACCGGGATCGAACAGCCGTCGATGCCGCGCGGCATGACGGCGAGGTCGGTGCCGGTGACGTCCTCGAGCGCGGCGGCGATCTGGCGGTGGAGCGGGTGGTCGATCTGTTCGTAGCCGGCGGGGTCCATGCCCTGATGGCAGGCGGCGCAGACGAAGCCGGCGTGCTTGCCAGAGCAGTTGTTGTGGAGCCGCGTCGGGCCGAGGCCGGCACGATGGAGCGCGCCGCGGTCGGTCTCGCGGCCGGGCCACTGCGGGCCGCAGGCGAGGCAGGTCTCGTCGCGGCCGGCGGCGGCGAGCATGGCGCGGGCGGTTTCGACATGGACCGTCTCGCCGGAATGCGACGCGGTGGCGAGCGCCAGTTCGCGGACGCCGAAGCCGAGGGCGTCGGCCGCGCCGCTCTCGACCAGCGGCAGCGCCTGGATCACCTTGATCGACGACCGCGGATAGATCACACGGGTCGGATCGCCGGCATGGGCGACGATCGCCCCCGCGGCATCCGCCACCACCCAGTCGACCGGATGCCGGCTCTCGACGAAACCGCCCCGCACCACTTCGATCGTTGCCGTCACGCGTCCATCCTCGCGATGTCTTCGCAGCACGCCCCCTCGGCGGCCGGAGCGCGATCCTTCCCCCATTCGTCCGGTCCGATCAACCCGCGCGACGGCGGAAAACGGCGGGCGAAGCGCAAGACCTTTCGCCGTCGCCCGTCCTTTCGCATTGCGTGCAGTTTTCTGTCGCAGTGCAGCGAAAGTGCTTTTCCGGCGCCACCATCTCGGTCATTGTGCTGACGACGTTCGTCTAATTCACCGTGACATCACGGAACGGGCGTCCGCCGCAACGCCCTCCGGAGTGGGTTTGCGACGAATTCTAATCGTTTCGATTGCCTGTAGGGGGCCCTCGTCCGTGCCGAAGATCAAGAAGTTGCTCGTCGCCAACCGTTCGGAAATCGCCATTCGCGTCTTCCGGGCGGCCAATGAACTGGGGCTCGCCACCGTCGCCGTCTTCGCCGAAGAAGACAAGCTGGCGCTCCATCGCTTCAAGGCCGACGAAGCCTATCAGGTGGGCAAGGGGCTGGGGCCGATCGAGGCTTACCTTTCGATTCCCGAGATCATCCGCGTGGCGAAGCTCTCGGGCGCCGACGCGATCCATCCCGGCTACGGCTTCCTGTCGGAGAGCCCGGAATTCGCAGACGCTTGTCGCGAGGCCGGCATCACCTTCGTCGGCCCGTCGTCGGACACGATGCGCCGGCTCGGCAACAAGGTGGCGGCGCGCAATCTCGCCATCTCGGTCGGTGTACCGGTCATGCCGGCGACCGAGCCGCTGCCGGACGACATGGATCTGGTGAAGAAGGCCGCGCTCGCGATCGGCTACCCGGTGATGCTCAAGGCGTCGTGGGGCGGCGGCGGACGCGGCATGCGCGTCATCCGCGACGAGGCCCAGCTGATGCGCGACGTCGTCGCCGCCAAGCGTGAGGCCAAGGCCGCCTTCGGCAAGGACGAGGTCTATCTCGAGAAGCTCGTCGAGCGCGCCCGTCACGTCGAGGTGCAGATCCTCGGCGACACCCACGGCAACGTCGTCCATCTCTTCGAGCGCGACTGCACCGTCCAGCGCCGCCACCAGAAGGTCGTGGAACGGGCGCCGGCGCCCTATCTCTCCGACGCCGAACGCGCCGAGCTCTGCGGCCATGCGGTGAAGATCGCCCAAGCGACGAACTACGTCGCCGCCGGCACCGTCGAGTTCCTGATGGATGCCGACACCGGCAAGTTCTACTTCATCGAGGTGAACCCGCGCATCCAGGTCGAGCACACCGTCACCGAGCAGGTGACCGGCATCGACATCGTCAAGGCGCAGATCCATCTGATCGAAGGCGAGAAGATCGGCGTCCCCGGTTCGGGCGTGCCGCCGCAGGGGGCGATCCGGCTGAACGGCCACGCGCTGCAGTGCCGCATCACCACCGAGGACCCGGAGAACAACTTCGTTCCCGACTACGGTCGCATCACCGCCTATCGCGGCGCCATGGGCTTCGGCATCCGTCTCGACGGCGGCACGGCCTATTCGGGTGCGGTCATCACCCGCTTCTACGACCCGATGCTGGAGAAGATCACCGCCTGGGCACCGACGCCGGGCGAGGCGATCGCCCGCATGGACCGCGCGCTGCGCGAATTCCGCATCCGCGGCGTCGCCACCAACCTGACCTTCGTGGAGAACGTCGTCTCCCATCCGAAGTTCCGCGACTGCAGCTACACCACCCGCTTCATCGACGAGACGCCGGAGCTCTTCCGCGGCGCCCGTCGCAAGGACCGGGCGACCAAGCTCCTGACCTTCATCGCCGACGTCACCGTCAACGGTCACCCCGAGGTGCGCGGCCGCGCCACGCCGCCGACCGACGCCGCCAAGCCGATCGTGCCGGTGTTCGATCGCGCGATCGTACCGGGCACCAAGCAGATCCTCGACGAACGCGGCCCGAAGGGGCTGGCGAACTGGATGCTCGGCGAAAAGCGCGTGCTCGTCACCGACACGACCATGCGCGACGGCCACCAGTCGCTGCTCGCCACCCGCATGCGCAGCCACGACATCGTCCGCATCGCCGAGGCCTATGCCACCGGCCTGCCGCAGCTGTTCTCGCTCGAATGCTGGGGCGGCGCGACCTTCGACGTCGCCATGCGCTTCCTGACCGAAGACCCGTGGGAGCGTCTCGCCCAGGTGCGCGAGAAGGCGCCGAACATCCTCCTCCAGATGCTGCTGCGCGGGGCGAACGGCGTCGGCTACGCCAACTATCCCGACAACGTCGTGAAGTTCTTCATCCGCGAGGCGGCGAAGGGCGGCGTCGACGTCTTCCGCATCTTCGACGCGCTCAACTGGATGGAGAACATCCGCCCGGCGATCGACGCCGTCGCGTCCGAGAACAAGGTGGCCGAGGCCGCCGTCTGCTACACCGGCGACATCCTCGATCCGGATCGGGCGAAGTACTCGCTGAAGTACTACGTCGAACTGGCCAAGGAGATGGAGAAGGCGGGCGCCCACGTCCTCGGCGTCAAGGACATGGCCGGCCTCCTCAAGCCCGCCGCCGCGCGCGTCCTCTTCAAGGCGCTGCGCGAGGAGATCCAGATCCCGATCCATTTCCACACCCACGACACCTCGGGCATCGCGGCGGCTTCCGTGCTGGCGGCGGTGGACGCGGGCGTCGATGCGGTCGACGCGGCGATGGACGCCTTCTCCGGCCTCACCTCGCAGCCCTGCCTCGGCTCGATCGTCGCGGCGTTGAAGGGCAGCGAGCGCGACCCGGGCCTCGACGCGGCGACCATCCGCAAGCTGTCGTTCTATTGGGAGGCGGTGCGCGCCCAGTATCGCGCCTTCGAGAGCGATCTGCGCTCGGGGGCGTCGGAGGTCTATCTCCACGAGATGCCGGGCGGCCAGTTCACCAACCTCAAGGAACAGGCGCGCGGGCTGGGGCTCGAGGCCAAGTGGCACGACGTCGCCCAGGCCTATGCCGACGTCAACCGCCTCTTCGGCGACATCGTCAAGGTGACGCCGACCTCCAAGGTGGTCGGCGACATGGCGCTGGCCATGGTCGCGGCCGGGATCACGGCGGAAGAGGTCGCCGATCCGGCGAAGGACGTCGCCTTCCCCGACTCGGTCGTCCAGCTCTTCCGCGGCGACCTCGGTCAGCCGCCGGGCGGCTGGCCGAAGGCGCTGCAGGCGAAGATCCTCAAGGGGGCGCCCGCCTACACCGACCGTCCCGGCTCCAAGATGGCGGCGGCCGACCTCGAGGCCGTCCGCGCCGATGCGGCGAAGAAGACCGGCCGGGAAGCTTCGGCGATCTCCGACACCGATCTCGCCAGCTACCTGATGTACCCCAAGGTCACCACCGACTTCTTCCGCATGCAGGACCTCTATGGGCCCACCTCGGCGCTGCCGACGCCGACCTACTTCTACGGCATGCAGCCGGGCGAGGAGGTCGCCGTCGACATCGAGAAGGGCAAGACGCTGGTCATTCTGGCGCAGGCGATCGGCGAGACCGACGAGACCGGTCAGGTCAAGGTCTTCTTCGAGCTCAACGGCCAGCCGCGCATCGTCAAGGTGCCGAACCGCGCCGCCTCCGCCAAGATCGTCGCCCGCCGCAAGGCGGAGGACGGCAACGACGCCCATGTCGGCGCGCCGATGCCGGGCGTGGTCTCGACCGTGGCGGTCAAGGCCGGTCAGGAGGTCAAGGCCGGCGACGTGCTCCTCTCGATCGAGGCGATGAAGATGGAGACGGCGCTGCACGCCGAGCGCGACGGCAAGATCGCCGAAGTGCTGGTCCATGCCGGCTCGCCGATCGACGCCAAGGACCTGCTGGTGGTCTACGGCTGAAGCCGATCGGCGACCCCCGCGACGAAAGGAGGCCGCTCGGCCTCCTTTTTCGTATTCGAGACAAATCTCCCGATTCGCTCGCGACAATCGTTCACGCTTCTCCTCGAAGCCCGTGGAACGTAAGATGATCTCGAGACTTCCTTAGGAGACGGGGTCGATTCTCGTGAGCCGAACCGGTAGATCGCGCAGCGGACGCGGCCGGTCGACGAGGCCGATGCGAAGTACGCGTCAACCTTTCGGTAACGATCACGGCGCGAGGATCACGGGAATGATGCAGGGAGATGGATTCGTGTCGCTGCTGGTCTGCCTCGCGGTCCTCGTCGGTCTGGTGACCGGGCTGCGCTTCAACGTCCGAATGCTGGTCTGGCTCTGCCTGGCGATGATGATCTGTGGTCTCGCCGCAGGCATGTCCGGCTACGCCGCGCCCGGACGCACGGTGCTGACGACCCTGGTCTCGCTGGTCGCCCTGCAGGTCGGCTATTTCGTCGCCCTGGTGATCGGCGCCATGCGGCTCGCGGAGACCCCGGCTCCGGCCGGCGAGCACGCCGGCGCGCACGATCGGCGCGGCGAAGCCTCGCGTCCGACCGGCGCCTGACGCGCTCCCGTCACGCCTGCAACGGCGGCAGTTCGATCGTCACGGCGAGGCCGCCCGACGGTGCATCGCCGAGGACCAGGCGCCCACCCTGCCCCTCCACCACCGCCCGCGCGATCGCCAGACCGAGGCCGAAGCCCGATCCGGCATTGAGATTGCGCGACACGTCGCCGCGTACGAAGGGGCGGGTCATCACCTCGCGCTCGGCTTCGGGAATGCCCGGGCCGTCGTCCTCGATCTCGATCACCGCGGTCTCCTCGCGCAACGAGAGGCGCACGCGGGCGCGCTGGCCGTATTTCACGGCGTTCTCGACGAGATTGGTCAGCGCGCGGGTGGTCGACTGGGAGCGCAGGCGGCGCGACAGATGGTTCGGGCCTTCGTAGGCGACGTCACCGCCGAGATCGACGGCATTGTCGCAGATCGTCTCGATCAGCGCCGCGAGGTCGACCAGCGTCGGCTCCTCGGCATGGCGCCCCTCGCGCAGATAGGTCAGCGCCCCCTCGATCATCTCGCCCATCAGGTCGAGATCGCGGCGGAACTCCGTCTGCAGCGCCTCGTCCTCGACGAACTCGGTGCGCAGGCGCATGCGGGTGATCGGCGTGCGCAGGTCGTGGCCCATGGCGGCGAGCATGCCGGTGCGGTCGGCAACGAGGTCGCGGATGCGGCGGCGCATGGCGTCGAAGGAGCGGGCGGCGACACGCACCTCCTCCGGCCCCTCGAGCGTCAGGGGCGATCCCTCCTTCTCGACGTCGAAGGCACGCGCGGCGGCGGCGAGATCGCGCAGAGGCCGGACCAGCGCGACCGCGGCCCACAGCGCCAGCAGGAGCGACGTCACCAGCGCGAAGCCGACCACCACGGCCGGAACCGCGATCTTGGGCGGCATCGGCGGCGGCAGGCGCGGCGTCATGATCAGCCACTCGTCGCCGGTCAGACCGACGGCGAGGCGCATGCCCTCGCCCGAGGGCGCCGCCGGCACGATCCGGATCGCCTGGACCCAGGGGCTGATGTCGTCGATCAAGGGACCGAGGTAACGGCCCGCGAGCGTGTTGGTGCCCGCCGGCTCGGCGTCGGGCGGCGGATTGCGATCGAGATCGAGCCCCAGCTCGGGAAAGATCGCCGCCATCTCGTCGATGCGGGCCTCGCGCGTCTCACCCGGCGGCAGGCCGGCGATGTAGCGGACGATGGCATCGATATGGACGCGGACGATGCGCGGCGGCGGCTGAAAGATCAGCGAGCCGGCCACGACGATGATCTGCACCAGGATCGCCGAGGCGATCGCCACCAGCACCAACTGCCCGGCGAGCCGTCGGGGCCAGAAGTGCCAGGAACCCCGCATCAGGAACTCTCGACCTCCGCGGCGAAGAGATAGCCGCCGGCGCGGACCGTGCGGATGATCTCGGGATGGTGCGGGCTCGTCTCGATCTTGCGGCGAATGCGGCTGATCAGGATGTCGACCGAACGTTCGAAGGGACCGGCGACGCGGCCTTGCGTCAGTTCGAGCAGGCGGTCGCGCGACAGCACGCGGCCGGGGCGCTCGACCAGCACGCGCAGGAGGTCGAACTCGGCCCCGGTCAGGGCGACCTCGGCACCGTCGGCATTGACCAGCCGGCGCGCCGCGACCTCGAGGCGGTGACCTTCGAAGACGTGGACGGCGAAACGGGCGGTCTCGCTCGGACCTTCGCCCGCGGTCCGCCGCAGCACGGCTCGGATGCGGGCGAGCAGTTCGCGCGGGGAGAAGGGCTTGCCGAGATAGTCGTCGGCGCCGAGCTCCAGCCCGGCGATCCGATCGCCCTCGTCGGAGCGGGCCGTCAGGATGACGATCGGGATGCGACTACTGCGCCGGAGGCGGCGGCAGATCGACAGACCGTCCTCCCCCGGCAGCATCAGGTCGAGGACGATCAGGTCGACGGTCTCGTCGGCGAGGCAGCGATCCATCTCGCCGCCGTCGGCCACGACCGTCACCCGACAGTCGTTGGCGCGCAGGTAGCGCGCGACCAACGTGCTGATTTCGCGGTCGTCCTCGACGACCAGAATGTGAGGCGTCGGATACATGACCCCCTCTTGCCACGGAAGGGACGATTCGCGTTCGGAATTTTTGTTTCCGGTCGATGTCACGAACAACAGGATGCGATCGAAACGTCCATCGTTTCAAATTGTTCCGAGCCGCGCGGCCGATGACGTTGCGGCATCGTCGCGCATCGCCGTCAGACGTCGCCGCGCGCCAAGGCACGCAGCGCTTCGACACGGGTGATCTCGACCTTTTCGCGATCGACCCTGACGCCGTGCCCGCGCAGCTTGGCGAGACCGCGCGAGAAGCTCTCCGGCGTCATGCCGAGGCGGCCGGCGATCAGCGTCTTCTCGTAGGGAAATTCGAGCGTCGCACCACCACGGGCGCCGCCGGCGAGATCGGCGAGGAAGCCGGCGATGCGGCGGGTGGCCGGCAGGCTCTTCAGCCGCTCCAGTTCCTCCACCATGACGCGCAGGTGGGCGGAGGCGGAAGCGAGCATCGGGAAGGCCAGGTCGGGATCGGCGGTGAGGCGCGAGCGCAGACGATCGGCATCGAGCACCAGCACGCGGCAGGGCCCGGCGGCCTCGGCGCCGGCGTGGGTCGGGATGCCGAGGAGGGCGGCGGCCTCGCCGAAGCTGTCGCCGGCGCCGTTGATGGCGACGACGGTGTCGACGCCGTCCTCGGAGGTGCGCATCAGCTTCACCCAGCCGGAGACGACGAGGAACAGCGTGTCGATCCGGTCGCCCTCGAGGAACAGTACCTGGCCCTTGGCGAAGGCACGCGGCGTGCGGTCGCCGACGATGTCGCGGGCGAGCGCCTCGTCGATGGCGCGGAACAGCATGTTGCGGCGAACGACGGCGAAATCGGCGGCATCCATGGCGGCATCCTCAGAGGCGGTCGCTCGCCTCGCGGGCGAACTGGGCGAGGCGGGAGAGCGAGGCGATCTCGACGCTGTCGCGTTCGACGGCGACGCCCTCGGCACGCAACGTGGCGAGCGCACGCGAGAAGCTCTCGGGCGTCATGCCGAGGCGGCGGGCGATCAGAGCCTTGTCGTATGGCAGCCGCATCCGCAGGCGACCGGACGCGCCGTCGCCTTGGACGCGCCGGGCGCAGGTGACGAGGAAGTCGGCGACGCGCTGGGGTGCGGCATGCGCCTTCATCACCCTCACCTGTTCCGACAGCGTCGTGGTGTGGTGGGCGATCGAGGCGAGGAGCGCGGTGGCGACGCGGCCGTCGGCGCGCATGGCGGCCCGCAGCGTCGCCGCCTCGATGCGCAGGAGCCGCGCCTCGGTCACCGTGTCGGCGGCGACGGGGAAGCGGCCGCCCATGAACATCACCGCCTCGGCGAAGCTCTCGCCGGCGGTCATCACCGAGACCACCGCCTCCGACCCGTCGGGCAGCAGGCGACAGAGCTTCACCCAGCCGTCGAGGATGACCCAGAAGGCATCGGCCGGATCGCCCTGGCGCACGACGCTCGCGCCGCGATCCCAGCGCCGCGGCACGGCACCGGCGAGGACCGCGGCGGCGACCTCCGGGTCCATGTGGCGGAACATCGGCACCTCGCGAATGCGCGCGAGGTCGGCCGCGTCGATCTGAAACGGGGGACGGGGGTGGCCGGTCAAACGGTGTCTCCATCGTCGCCTCGTCCGCGGGTGGAGCCCCTCGCGGACCGAAGACCGCGTTCGTTATAGCGGAGGATGCGCCGCGTTCCATGCCTCTGCGTCGCATTTCGATCGAGCCCACGGACGCGCAGGCGTAATCGGTCAAGGACATTGGCCCGGTTCGGCGCGAGAATGCCGGCTCCCGATCCGCCGGAGCCTCGCGATGATCACCCGCCGTACCGCCCTCTCGCTCCTCGCCGGCCTCGCGTTCGTTTCCGCGACGCTGCCGGCGCGGGCCGCGGGCCTGCCGATCCTCGGACGCCGTCACGACGGGCGCGACGCTCGGCCGGAAGACTTCCCCGAATGGCGGCTGGTCTATTTCGGCTACACCCACTGCCCCGACGTCTGTCCGCTCGGCCTCCAGACCATGGCCGACGCGATCGAGGCGCTGGGGCCGCTCGGCGCCCACGTCTCGCCGGTCTTCGTCACCGTCGATCCCGCCCGCGACACGCCGGCGGTGATGGCCGACTACGTCGGCTTCTTCCATCCCCGCCTCGTCGGCATCACGCCGAGCGAGGAGGAACTCCGGGTGATGGGCAAGGCGTGGCGGGTGAAATATGCCAAGGTGGAGGTCGGCGAGGGCCGCCCCTATCTGATGGACCACACCGCCAGCCTGCTCCTCGCCGATCCGGCGGGCGAAGCGGCCGGGCGGCTCTCCCACGATCTCGGCGGCGCGCGTTCCGCCGAACGGATCCGCACCGCGATGGAGGCACGCAGTTGACGGGCGAGACCGGTCAGGGCGATCCGCTCGCCACACATTTCGGCCGCCGTGTCGTCTCCGAGGACGAACGACGGCAGCTGGTCCGCTCGACCTTCGAGGCCGTGGCGCCGCGCTACGACCTGATGAACGACCTGATGAGCCTCGGCATCCACCGCCTGTGGAAGCGGCGCTTCGTCTCGCTCGCGACACCACGGCCGGGCGAGCGGGCACTCGACCTCGCCGGCGGAACCGGCGACGTCGCCTTCGCGCTGGCGCGGGCCGGCGCGATCGTGACGGTGGCCGATCCCTCGATCGCGATGATGACGGTGGGCATGCAGCGGCCCGGCGGCGAGGCGATCGCCTGGGTCGAGGCGGAGGCCGAGGCCCTGCCCTTCGCCGACGCCTCGTTCGATCTCGTCACCATCGCCTTCGGCATCCGCAACGCGACGCGGATGGACGCGACACTCGCCGAGATCCACCGCGTGCTGCGCCCCGAGGGGCGTTTCCTCTGTCTCGAGTTCTCGACGCCGCGCCGTTGGCTCGCCCCCTTCTACGGCCTGTGGTCGCGCACCGCGATCCCGGCGCTCGGCGCCGCCGTCTCCGGCCGGGTCGAGGCCTATCGCTACCTCGTCGAATCGATCGGCCGCTTCCCCGACCAGCCGACCTTCGCCGGCGCGATCGAGGCCGCCGGCTTCGCCGACGTGCAGTGGCAGGATCTCTCCTTCGGCATCGCCGCGATCCACGGCGGCCGGCGGCACTGAGACCGGCCGGGCGACGCGTACTGACATCCTCTGCCGACGTGTGCCGCACGGTTCGGCCGTGCCGTCCGCGGCTTGACGCGACGGCCCGCGGCTGCCGCGATCGACCGACGTCGCACCGTCGAAGGATCGACTGGACATCCCCCTTCCCTTCGGCTCAACATCCGAACCAATACGTCAAGAAGGAGCCCTCGAGGTCAATCTCAGAGGGCCGTGGGAGGACACGATGCTCGGATCGATGCAGGATTGGCCGCTGCTGTGCACCAAGATCATCGACCACGCGGCGCTGCTGCACCCGGGTCGGACGGTGCTGTCGCGCTCGGTCGAGGGGCCGATGCACGAGACGACCTATGCCGAGATCCGCCGGCGCTCGCTCAAGGTCGCCAAGCGGCTTGAGAAGCACGGCATTCGTCTGGGTGACCGGGTCGCGACGCTCGCCTGGAACACCTGGCGCCATCTCGAGGTGTGGTACGGCCTGCTCGGCATCGGCGCGATCTACCACACGGTCAATCCGCGGCTCTTCCACGACCAGATCGTCTGGATCGTCAACGACGCCGCCGACCGGCTGCTGTTCGTCGACCTGACCTTCCTGCCGATCATCGAGAAATACATCGGCCAGATGCCGACGCTCGAGCGGGTGATCGTGCTGACCGACGCCGCGCACATGCCGGCGACGACGATCCCCAACGCGGTTCCTTACGAGGACTGGATCGCCGAGGTCGACGAGGACTTCGCCTGGAAGGCCTTCGACGAGAACACCGCCGCCGGCCTCTGCTACACCTCGGGCACCACCGGCAACCCGAAGGGCGTCGTCTATTCGCACCGTTCCAACGTGATCCACGCCTTCCAGGCGGCGCAGGTCGACATGTTCGGCTGCGGCTCGCACGACACGATCATGCCGGTCGTGCCGATGTTCCACGCCAATTGCTGGTCGCTCGCCTTCACCGCGCCGATGGTCGGTGCGAGCCTCGTCATGCCGGGGCCGAAGCTCGACGGCGCCTCGATCCACGAGATGCTGGAGGTCGGCAAGGTGACGCTGACCGCCGCCGTGCCGACCGTCTGGCAGATGCTGTTGCAGCACATGGAGGCGAAGCAGGTCCGCCTCTCCACCCTGAAGCGGGTGATCATCGGCGGCGCCGCCTGTCCGCGCGCCATGACCGAGAAGTTCGAGAAGGTCTACGACGTCCGCGTCGCCCATGCCTGGGGCATGACCGAGACCAGCCCGCTCGGCACGATCTGCTCGCTGAAGCCCGAGACCGCCGATCTCGACGTCGAGGCGCGGCTCGATCTCCAGGTCAAGCAGGGCATTCCGCCCTTCGGCGTCGAGATGAAGATCACCGACGACGCGAACAACGAACGCCCGCGCGACAGCCGTTCCTTCGGTCGCCTCAAGGTGCGCGGCCCGGCGATCGCCGGTGGCTACTTCAAGGGCGCGGGCAAGGAGGCCTTCGACGCCGACGGTTTCTTCGACACCGGCGACGTCGCGACGATCGACCCGAACGGCTACATGCAGATCACCGACCGCTCCAAGGACGTCATCAAGTCTGGCGGCGAGTGGATCTCGACGATCGATCTCGAGAACCTCGCCATCTCGCACCCCGACGTGCTGGAGGCGGCCGTGATCGGCGTCGCCCACCCGAAGTGGGACGAGCGGCCGCTGCTGGTGGTGGTGCCGAAACCCGGCACCTCGCCGACGCGGGAGGGATTGCTCGCCCATTACGAGGGCCGGATCGCCAAGTGGTGGATGCCCGACGACGTCGTCTTCGTCGACGAGATCCCGCATACCGCCACCGGCAAGATCCAGAAGATGACACTGCGTGAACGCTTCCGGGATTACAGGCTGCCGAGCGCGTGATCGGGCGCCTACCCGCCGATCGTAGGCGCGCAGGGAACGCTCCGAGATAGTCGTCGACAGCCGCGAGCGACCGGTGCAGGCTCCGGTGGATCGAAAATCGCAGGCGCCGCCGGTCGCCGGCGGCGCGCGGAGTTGCCTTCATGACGTTCGCCGCGCCGGGCAGGACCACCGACGCCGACGGCCCACGGGGGCGATGGACTGAGCTCGCCGCCCGTCCGCTCGTCCGGGTGGGCGCGGTCGTCGTCTTCCTCGTCATGGTGATGGTGGTCCGCCGGCTGGTCGATCCGCGCGGGTTCTCCTTCCTGGAAGACGACGCCTGGTACTACCACCGGATCGCGCTCAACATCGCCCGCCACGGCTACAGCTCGTTCGACGGGCTGGTCGCCACCAACGGCTATCATCCGCTCTGGCAGATGGTGATGGCCGGCGCGGTCCTCCTCTTCGACGTCGGCGCCCGCGGCGTGATCCTGTTGCAGCTCGTTCTGCTCGCCGCGGCGGTCTGGATCTTCCTCGGCGCGCTACGCCGGATCGGCCCGCTGCACCTCGCCCTCGTCGCGCTCTACATGCCGCGGCAGATCCAGGGCATTCTCGCCCACGGCATGGAAGTCGATCTCGTCTTCCTCGCCGCCGCGACGTGGTTCGTGGCGATGGCGCGCCATGCCGAGGGGCGCGACGGCGGCTCCGTCCATTGGCTCGGGGCGACGGTCGCGTTCTGCTTCCTGGCGCGGATCGAGGCGATCGTCTTCGTCGCACCGGGGGCACTGCTCCTGGTGCGGTCGAACCGGGCGCGCGCTGTGCTCCTCGCCGAGATCGTCGCGGTCGTCGGCCTCTACGGCGCGATCAACATGGCGCTCTTCGGCCTGCCGATGCCGATCTCGGGCGCGGTGAAGTCGCTCGGCGGACTGCAGTGGAACGCGGCGCTCGCCGAGCAGCTCTTCCCCTTCGGTGTCAGCCCGAAGAAGATCATCCAGGCGCAACATGTCGGACGACAACTGCCACCCTACGTCGTCGCCGCCGCGCTCTTCGTCTTCGCCCGTCGCGATCGGCTGCTCGGGGCGATGGTCGCGTCGGTCGGCCTCGGCCTCGTCGTCTACTGGAGCAAACTCTTCTTCTTCTCGTCGTGGCAGGTCTGGCCCTGGTACGAGTTCCCGACGATCATCGTCCTCCTCCTGCTGGTGGTGACGGTCGACAGGATCGCGTCCCGTCTCCAGGCGCTGCCGGGTCCCATCGCTCGTTTCGCACGCCTCGGCGAGATCGTCCTCGCCGTCGGGCTCGCCGGCTTCGTCGGAGCGACCGCCCATCGCGGTGCCTGGCGGACCGGTCCGGGCCTCGACACCGACTTCCAACGGATGAACGCATTCGCAGCGGAGGAGGTGATGCGGCGGCTCGGCCCGGTGCCGATCGCCATGGGCGACCGTGCCGGCTCCTTCGCGGCGATCCATCGCGGGCCGGTGGTCCAGCTCGAGGGCCTCGTCTCCGACAAGGCCCATCTCGCCGCGCTGCGGCCGGGCGCCGACCTCGAGGCCCGGCTGTGCGGCCTCGGCGTCCACCACGTGATCTCGTACCAGCGCGACCTCGGCGACTATCGCGAGCGCGACATCCCGGCGATCCGGCCGGAGCTCTCCGGCTATCGCTCGTCGACCTACCGCGCACGGAAGGCGAACGAGGTCTTCGTCCTGAAGCGACCCGACCTCTTCGACAATTCGGCGACCCGCGACGGTGACCCCGTCGTCTATCTCTGGGCGATCGACTGCGACCGCCCAGCGCGGTGAGCGCCGCCGTCGCGACGGCCGTCAACGACCGACGATCGAAGGCGAGAAGGTCATCAGGGCGAGGATTTCCAGCATGATCTGGGCGGCGACCTGGGCGGTGTTGGTGGTGCCGTCGTATTGCGGCGCCACTTCGACGACGTCGCCGCCGATCAGGTTCACCCCGGCAAGCCCACGCAGCAGGTCGAGCGCCTCGCGGGTGGTCATGCCGCCGATCTCCGGCGTGCCGGTGCCGGGCGCGAAGGCGGGGTCGAGGCAGTCGACGTCGAAGGAGAGATAGGTCGGGCCGTCGCCGACCACGGCGCGCGCCCGGGCGACGATCGCCTCGAGGCCGAGGGTCGAGATCTCCTCGGCATGGATCACCGTCATGCCGCTGTCGCGGGAGAATTCCCAGAGATATTCCGACGCGCCGCGGATGCCGATCTGGATCGTCCGCGTCGGGTCGAGCACGCCGTCGAGCACCGCCTGACGGAACGGGCCGCCGTGGTGGAACTTGGTGCAGTCGAAGGGCCCGCCGGTGTCGCAATGGGCATCGAAATGGATCAGCCCGACCGGGCGTTCCCGCCCGAGCGCCCGCAGGATCGGCAGGGTCACCGAATGATCGCCGCCCGCCCCCAACGGCGCGACGCCGGCGGCGACGATCTTGGCCACATGGGTCTCGATGTCCTCGTGCGCCATGGCGAGATCGAAACGCGAGCGGAAGGGCACGTCGCCGATGTCGGCGACCTTCAGGTCGCGGGTCGGGACGCATTTCAGCACGTGCTCGTAGGGTCCGATCCGCTCGATCGTGCGCATGGCGCGCGGTCCGAACCGGGCACCGGAGCGGTTGGAGACGCCGAGATCCATCGGGATGCCGTAGAGCGCCACCTGCAGGCCGGCGAGGTCGGGCGTCCCGGGATCGACGGCACGGTACGGCGCTGCGCACAGGGTCGAGAGACCGGCATAGGGCGCCGAGCGGGTACCGGCGGCATCGAACACCATGGCGGCGACGCGGGCGAAGGCCGGGTCGTGGATCGCGCCGCCGGCGGCATCGCCGTATTTCGCGCGCAGCCGTTCGAGATCGTCGGGAGTGAACATCGTCGCAGTCTCCGAATGCCATGGGGGGGCGTCGCGGCCGCAGCGCGGCCCTCGTCGACCGTCAGCGGCCGGGCGTGGTCTCCGACGAGGAGATGTCCTCGACCGCCGTCTCGCCGACCCGGGCAGCTTCCGTCTCGTCGAGACCGAGGGCGGCGAGATCGGCGGCCACACCCGCGCCGCAGACGATCTCGGTCGGATAGTTCCAATAGGCCGCCGTCGACATCGCTCTCCCTCGACCCGTTCGCGAGACATCGGTCGAGATGACCGTCGTTCCCATCGACGAACAAGCCGCGAGAGGAGATGCGAACATCGATGTTCAGCGATGCATCTCGCCCGAGAGATGCACCGTGCGCAGATCGTCGACGAAGGCGCGGGCGATCTCGGTCAGATGGCGGCGCTGGCGGGTGACGAGGTGGAACGTCACCTCGTAGCGCAGCATCGCGGGGTTGAGCGCGGCGAGCAGTCCCTTCTCGACCAGCGGCGCGGCGAAGTGCTGCGGCAGGTAACCGAGGTGGTGGCCGGAGAGCACGAGCATCGCCATCGCCTCCATGTTGTCGGCGACGGCACCGATGTGGCGCGGGATCTCGGTGAGCCCGGTCTCCGGCAACGGATAGCTGCGCCAGGCCCAGTCGTGGTCGTGCACCTCGGCCGGCGTCAGGTTGCCGGCCCGCCCGAACAGCGGATGGGCGCTGCCGCAATAGGCCACCTGCCGTTCGATCAGCAGCGGCGTGAACTGCAGCGTCGGGGCGCGATGCCAGAAATAACCGATCGCCACGTCGATCTGGCCGGCGAGCAGGCGTTCCTCGAGCTCCTGCGGCGAGCGGACGATGATCGAGATCTTCACCGCCTCGTCACGACCACGGAAGAGGGCGATCGCCTCGCTCACCCGATTGATCTGATCGAAGGGTGTCTGGCCGATCATGCCGATGCGCAGATTGCCGACCAGCTTGCGGTCGAGGTTGCGCGCCGCCATGCCGAAGTCGGCGACCGAACTCATCAGCGCCCGGGCGAGGTCGGTGAAGGCCTCGCCCTTGGGGGTCAGGCGGAAACCGCCGCGGCCGCGTTCGCACAGGCGGAACCCCAGCCGCGTCTCCAGCGTCGCGAGTTGGGTGCTGATCGTCGACTGGCCGACGTTGAGCGTGGTCTGGGCGAGCGACACGCCGCCGGCCTCGACCACCGCCAGGAAGACGCGCACCAGACGCAGATCGAGGTCGCTCAGATTGCCCAGCATGCGGAGGCCCCTCATATCGACGGAAATCGATGTGAATGTTTTATTTTGGAAATTTGCGATGTCAACGAGATGCGCGATCGTCTCGATATCGGGGCCGAACGCCATCTCGGGGGAGATTGATGAAAACGACGCGATCCGCATCTACCGGTTTCGACGCGAGCCTCGGACCGGATCCGGTTGCGGCCCTCGAGGCCGACCGGCGGGCGGTGCTCGAAGCCGCGGCCGAACTCGTCGCCCACTTCGGCTCGCACGACACCGAGGGCTATTTCGCCGCCTTCGCCGACGACGCCGACTTCGTCTTCCACACGACGCCGGAGATGCTGCCGAACCGGGCCGCCTATCACGCCCTGTGGTCGCGTTGGGAGGCCGAGGGCCTGCGCGTTCTCGCCTGCCGGTCGATCGATCCGAGCGTCCGGCTCCTCGGCGATACGGCGATCTTCGTCCACCGGGTCGAGACCCGCCTCGCCTTCGGCGCCGACGAACAGACGGCGAGCGAGCGCGAGACCATCGTCTTCCATCGTTGCGTCGACGGCCGCTGGCTCGCCGTGCACGAACATCTCTCGACCGTCACCGCCGCCTGATCCTCGCCCGAGGATCGCATCGACCACGAACGAGGACCTGCCCATGACGTCGCAACCCGCCGCCCGGCTGCTGCCCGGTCTCTGCATCGACGGGGTCTGGGAGCCGGGCGAAGGCCCGGTCATCGACATCGTCGATCCGTCGACCGAGGCGCTGCTGGCGCGGGTCGCCGCCGCCGACGCGGCAGCGGTCGATCGCGCCGTGCGGGCGGCGAAGCGGGCGGCGCCGGCCTGGCGGCGGACCGCCCCCGGCGATCGCGCGGCGGTCCTGCGGTCGGTCGCTCGGGCGATCGAGGCCTCGGCCGAGACGCTCGCTGCCATCCAGTGCGCCAACAACGGCAAGCCGCGCGGCGAGGTCGAGTTCGACATCGCCGACGCCGTCGCCACCTGGGACTACTACGCCGATCTCTGCGCCGCCGAGCCCGGCCTCGCCGGGGCACCGGTCGCCCTGCCCGACCCGGCCTTCACCGCCCGCGTGGTGATGGAACCGGTCGGCGTCGTCGGCCTGATCGTGCCGTGGAACTTCCCGCTGGTCACGACCGCCTGGAAGCTCGCCCCGGCCCTGGCCGCAGGCTGCACCGTGGTGCTGAAGCCGTCGGAACTGACGCCGCTGGCGGAGAGCGAACTCCTGCGCATCCTCCACGCCGCCGGCGTCCCCACCGGCGTGGTGCAGATGGTGATCGGCACCGGCGCGGAGGTCGGGGCGGCGCTGGCGGCCCATCCGCTGGTCGACAAGGTCTCCTTCACCGGCTCGACGGCGGTCGGGCGCTCGATCATGGCGACGGCCGCGGCCGACATCCGCCGCGTCGGCCTCGAACTCGGCGGCAAGTCGTCGCTGATCGTCTTCGACGACGCCGACCTCGATCTCGCCGTCGATCTGGCGGTCAAGGGCGCCTTCTTCAACGCCGGACAGATGTGCTCGGCGACCTCGCGCGTCCTCGTCCAGCGTGGTCTCGCCGATCGCTTCGCCGCGCGCTTCGTCGCCGCGACCGAGGCGCTCGTCGTCGGCGGACCGTCGGAGGGCGCCGACGTCGGCCCGCTGATCGGCCGGGCGCAGCGCGACCGGGTCGAGGCGATGGTCGAACGCGGGATCGCCGAGGGCGCACGCCTTCTCACCGGCGGTCGCCGTCGGCCGGGGCCGGGCTGGTTCTGGCAGCCGACGATCCTGACCGACGTCGCCGAGACGAGCGCGCCGTGGCGCGACGAGATCTTCGGACCGGTCGCCTGCGTCCGTGTCTTCGACGACGAGGCGGAGGCGACGGTGCTCGCCGAGGACACGATCTACGGGCTGGTCGCGAGCGTCGTGACCAGCGACGCGGCACGCGCCGACCGGATCGCCGAGACGCTCGGCGTCGGCATGGTCTGGGTCAACGCCCCGCAGGTGATCTTCCCCGCCACCGCCTGGGGCGGGTTCCGGCAGAGCGGCATCGGCCGCGAACTCGGACCCTGGGGGCTTTACGCCTTCCAGGAAGTCAAACATGTCGTATCGGCCGTGCCGACACGCTGAACGCATCATCACGGGACATCGACGGAGGGCATCATGGCGGTTGGCGAGGCAATGATCGAGGCGGGTCGGGAGACCCGAGCGACGGGGATCGAGCGACGTTCGATCGACTACGTTCCGGCGAGCGAACGGCACGGCAAGGTGGCCGACCAGGGACCGTTCTGGTTCCTCGGCAACTTCCAGTTCTTCACCATCGCCATCGGCTTCGTCGGCCCGTCGATGGGTCTGTCGCTCGCCCACACCGCGCTCGCCGGGGCGATCGGCATCCTGTTCGGCACGCTGTTCATGGCGTTCCACGCCTCGCAGGGCGCCGAGCTCGGCCTGCCGCAGATGATCCAGTCGCGGGCGCAGTTCGGTTACCGCGGCGTCGTCGTGGTGCTGATCGGCACGCTCGTCACCTTCGTCGGCTTCAACGTCGTCGATTCCGTGCTGATCTCGACCGGCCTCAACGGCATCTTCGGCTGGAACGCCACGACGGTGATGCTGGCGATCACGGTGATCGCGACGCTGCTGGCGATCTACGGCCACGACTGGCTGCATCTGATCTTCAAGATCTGCTTCGTGGTGTCGCTGCCGCTCTATCTGGTGCTGACCGGAGCGATCCTGACGGGCCATGCCGGCGGGCAGGCCCCGGCCGAATCGAGCTTCACCTGGGTCGCCTTCGTCGCCCAGATCGCAGCCGGCGCCAGCTACAACATCACCTACGCACCCTACGTCTCGGACTATTCGCGCTATCTGCCGCGCGACACCAAGCCGTCGTCGATCATCGCCGCGGTGATGGTCGGGGCGTCGTCCTCGGCGATCTGGCTGATCGCGCTCGGCGCCTGGCTCGCCACCCGTCTCGGCGCCTCCGACGGGCTCGTCGCGCTGCATCAGGCCGGCGGCGCGGTCCTTCCCGGCTTCGGCTCGGTGATCGCACTCGCTTCGATCGCCGCGCTGGTCGCCACCATGGGGCTCAACGCCTACAGCGCCATGCTCACCATCCTGACCGGCGTCGACGCGCTGCGGAAGGTCCATCCGACCCGCTCCTCGCGCATCGTCACCATCGTCGCGGCGGCGGTGCTGTGGACCGCGCTGTCGCTGGCCGTCAGCTCCGACGCCATCGCGCTGCTCTTCGCCATGCTGACGGTGATGCTCTACCTGCTGGTGCCGTGGACGGCGATCAACCTCGTCGACTATTTCGTCGTCCGGCGCGGTCGCTATGCCATCACCCACATGTTCACCCCCGGCGGCGTCTACGGCAGCTGGGAATGGCACGGGCTCGTCGCCTATGCGGTCGGCTTCGCCTCGACCATCCCGTTCTTCGTCCTCGCCGGCTTCTTCACCGGCCCGGCGGCGGAGGCGTTGGGCGGCGTCGACATCGGCTGGCTGGTCGGTCTGGTCGTCGCCGGCGGCGTCTACTGGCTGCTGACCCGCGGCATCGACCGGACGACGGAAGAAGCCGCGATCCGGGAGAGCGAGACCGAGCTGCGCCAGATCGAGGCCCAGCCCGCGGTGCATCACTCGACCGTGCCGGTCGGCTCCGACACCTGGGAGTGACGCGACCGAAACGGCGATGCATCGATCGCCAACGATGAGACGTCACGGGTCCCTTCGGCAGCGAAGGGGCCCGTGATCGCGTCCGGCGCGGGCCGCGGCGGCACGGCACGATACGTAAGGAGTCCGACGACATGGCCTCGGCTGCGCGATACCGGTAAGAGTGTGCCGTCTTGGAACAGCCCCCCGAGTGAAGACCATGGACTTCGACGACACGCTCCGCATGATGATCGGCCCGCTGATGGCGGTGACGATCGCCGTCGTGCTGATGAGCCACCCCGGACGAACGGCACCGCCCGCCCCGCGCATCACCCCCGAGGCGGCCGCCCTGTGGCAGCACGCCTGGGACACGGCGGCGCCGATGCTGCAGTCGGGCAACTGACCGACCGCCGTCACTCCCCGAAGGTCGCCGCCATCTCGGCCGCGGCGGCGACGAAGACCGGCACCAGCGACACCGCCTTGTCGAGGCTCATCCGCGCCGTCAGCGCGTGGCAGGCGATGGCGGCGAAGACCCGTCCACGCGGATCGCGCACCGGCACAGCGACCGCCACCAGGCCGCTCAGGAACTCCTCGTCGTCGACGGCGTAGCCCTGGCGGGCGATCGTCTGCAGCTCGCGTTCGAGCACCGCGCGGTCGACGATCGACTTCGGCGTCTCCCGCGTCAGCGACAGAGCGTCGAGGATGCGGTCGCGTTTGGCCTTGGGCTGGGTGGCGAGCAGCAGCTTGCCGCTGGCGGTACAATGGAGCGGCACGCGCGAACCCGGCTCCAGCGACAGACGCAGCGGCCAATGGGTCTCGACGCGGTCGAGATAGACCACGCCCTGCCCCGACAGGACGGTCAGATTGCAGGTCTCGCCGACCCGCTCGACCAGATCGGCTAGGATGCGGTGACGCGCCGCCGAGGCGCCGGACTGACGCACGATGCCGAGACCGAGGCGCTGCATGCGGGGGGAGAGGGTGAATTTCTTCGAACCGCCCTCGCGTTGGACGAAGCCCTCCTCCTCCAGCCGGTGGCAGAGGCGATGCGCCGTCGCCTTGGGCAGGCCGATCTCCAGCGCGACGTCCGTCACCGTCGCCGAACCGCCGTTCTCCACCAGGAACTCGAGCACTTCGAGGGCACGAGCAACCGCCGGTCGCTTCGCCCGCCCCGCCTGCTCGCGCTGATCATCGGTGCCTGCAACCACGTCGAGATCATCCACCTCGCCACCCTCCACTGCGCGCCTCGAATTTTCGATCTCGGATCGAGATTCGTCGTCATAATTGCATGTTTTTCCGTTGAACGGAACAGATAATTGCGTTTAATCGATTGACTCGTAGATGGTTGATCGTAATTCTACGCATCGAGAGGTCGCCGATCGAAGCGACCCCGCTGGGGAGGTCCTCGTGGATCGAGAGGTTTACGATTTCGTCGTCGTCGGCGCCGGATCGTCCGGCTGTGCGCTCGCCGCGCGCCTGAGCGAGAACGGACGCCACACCGTCGCCCTGCTCGAGGCCGGGCCGCGCGACACCAATCCGTGGATCCACGTTCCGATCGGCTACGCCAAGACGATGTGGAACGAGCGGGTGAACTGGTGCTTCCGCACCGAACCCGATCCGGGCATGCACGATCGCCGCATCTACTGGCCGCGCGGCAAGGTCCTCGGCGGCTCGTCGTCGATCAACGGCCTGATCGCCATCCGCGGCCAGCGCGAGGACTACGACCGCTGGGCCGAACTCGGCAACGAGGGCTGGTCCTTCGCCGACGTCGAGCGCCATTTCATCCGCCTCGAGAGCAACGACCTCGCCGCCAGCGAGCCCGGCCACGGCCCCGACGGTCCGCTCAGCGTGTCGAGCATCGGCGCCCGCCACGAGCTGATCGAGGCCGTCATCGGCGCCGGTGAGAAGCTCGGCATCCCGCGGACCCGCGACTTCAACGGCGTGAAGCAGGAGGGCGTCGGCTACTATCAGCTGACCACCCGCAACGGCCGGCGCTGTTCCACCGCGCAGGCCTATCTCAAGCCCGCCCGCCGCCGCGCCAACCTGCGTGTCGTCACCGAGACGCGGGCCGAACGGGTGCTGATCGAAGACGGCCGCGCCGTCGGCGTCGTCTGTTCCTCGGGCGGCCGACGCTTCGAGATCGGCGCGCGGCGCGAGGTGATCCTGTCGGCCGGCGCGCTGCTGTCGCCGCAGTTGCTGATGCTCTCCGGCATCGGCGACGGCGCCGAACTCGCCCGCCACGGCATTCCGGTCCGCGTCGACCGCCCGGCGGTCGGCAAGAACCTACAGGACCACCTCCAGCTCCGGCTGATCTACGAGGTGAAACGGCCGATCACCACCAACGACCAGCTCCGCAGCCTCGTCGGGCGGGTGTCGATCGGCCTGCAATGGCTGCTCACCCGCACCGGGCCGCTCGCGGTCGGCATCAACCAGGGCGGCATCTTCACGAGAGTGCTGCCGGAATCGACGCGGCCGGACGTGCAGTTCCACGTCGCCACGCTTTCCGCCGACATGGCGGGCGGCACGCCGCACCCGTTCTCGGGCTGCACGCTGTCGGTCTGCCAGTTGCGGCCGGAGAGCCGCGGCGAGGTGAAGCTGGCGTCGGCCGATCCGCTCGCGGCGCCGCTGATGTATGCCAACTATCTCTCGACCGAGACCGATCGGCGCTGCGCCAAGGCGGCCCTCGCCTTCGCCCGCAAACTCGCGTCGACCGAGCCGCTCGCCGGCGAGCTGGTGCGCGAGCATCTGCCCGGTCCCACCGCGGTCACCGACGACGATCTGCTCGAATTCGCCCGCGAATACGGCGCGACGATCTTCCACCCGAGCGGCACCTGCCGGATGGGCGTCGATGCCGACGCCGTCGTCGACCCGCGCCTCAGGGTGCGCGGCGTCGCCGGGCTGCGCGTCGTCGATTGTTCGATCATGCCCGAACTCGTCTCGGGCAACACCAACCTTCCCGCGGTGATGATCGCGGAAAAGGCATCCGACATGATCCTGGAAGACCTGAACTCATAAAAACACGGAGGGAGGAAACATGTCGACGAAACCAGACAAGGGGGAAATGAGGAAGGTAGTCTTTGCCAGTCTGATCGGTGCGACGATCGAGTGGTACGACTTCTTCCTCTACGGGGCGGTCGCAGGCATCGTCTTCAACAAACTCTTCTTCCCGACGAGCGACCCGGTGGTGTCGATTCTGCTGGCCTACACGACCTTCGCCATCGGCTTCGTGGCGCGACCGCTCGGCGGTCTCGTCTTCGGCCATCTCGGCGACAAGACGGGGCGCAAGAGCGTCCTCGTGGCGACGCTGATGATCATGGGCATCGCCACCATGCTCGTCGGCTTCCTGCCGACCTACGAACAGATCGGCATCCTCGCGCCGACCCTGCTGGTCGTCCTGCGTCTGGCGCAGGGCATCGGGCTGGGCGGCGAGTGGGGCGGCGCGGTGCTGATGACCTACGAATACGCCGAACCGGGCAAGCGCGGCTTCTATGCCTCGATCCCGCAGATCGGCCTGGCGATCGGCCTGTGCCTGTCGTCCGGCGTGGTGGCGCTGCTGTCGCGTCTGCCCGACAAGGACTTCCTCGCCTGGGGCTGGCGCGTCGCCTTCATCGCGTCGTTCCTGCTGGTGCTGGTCGGTCTCTACATCCGCATGAAGATCGTCGAGACCCCGGAGTTCCGGAAGGTCAAGGAGCAGAACGCCGAGGTGAAGGTCCCTGCCGCCGAGATGATGCGGCTCTATCCCGGCAACATCATGCTGGGCATGGGCGCGCGCTACATCGACGGCGTGTTCTTCAACGCCTTCGCCGTCTTCTCGATCGCCTACCTGACCCAGCTCGCGCCGGTGAAGGTGTCGCGCGAGGTGGCACTGTGGGGCGTTTCGGCCTCGGCGTTGGTGATGATCGCGACGATCCCGTTCTTCGGCTGGGTCTCCGACAAGCTCGGGCGCCCGAAGACCTACGCGATCGGTTCGGCACTGCTGGCCCTCTCGGCCTATCCCGCCTTCGTGCTGCTCGGCTCGGGCGATCCGGTGACGATCTTCGCCGCCCTGATCATCCCCTTCGGCGTGATCTACGCGATGTGCTACGGCCCGGAAGCCGCGCTCTTCGCCGATCTCTTCGATCCGCGCGTGCGCTACAGCGGCATCTCCTTCGTCTATCAGTTCTCCGGCATCTTCGCCTCGGGACTGACGCCGATCATCGCCACCTATCTGATCGAGGCCAACGGCAAGCAGCCCTGGTACCTGATCGGCTACGTGGTCTTCGCCGCCATCGTCTCGATGCTCTCGGCGCTGGCGATCCTCAAGCGGCAGACGGTCGGCTACGGCCAGCTGCAACGGGCGACCTGAGCCCCCCGGGACGTGGGGCGCAGGCCATGGCCGGCCCCACGTCCACCCCTCGATTTCGGGCTCGTCCCGACCAGACCACGAGCGGCCGCCCACGGAAGGCCGCGCCGGGATCGGCGTCGCGCGAAGGCGCGGCGTCCCCGCTGCCAGGAGAACACGACGATGAAGATGACGACCGAAGAAGCCTTCGTGAAGGTTCTTCAGATGCACGGTATCGAACACGCCTTCGGCATCATCGGTTCGGCCATGATGCCCGTCTCCGATCTCTTTCCGAAGGCGGGTATCACCTTCTGGGACTGCGCACACGAGACCAATGCCGGTCTGATGGCCGACGGCTTCACCCGTTCCACCGGCAAGATGTCGATGGCGATCGCCCAGAACGGACCGGGCGTCACCGGCTTCGTCACGCCGATCAAGACCGCCTACTGGAACCACACGCCGCTGCTGCTGGTCACGCCGCAGGCCGCCAACCGCACCATCGGTCAGGGCGGCTTCCAGGAGATGGAGCAGATGCGGCTCTTCGCCGACTGCGTCTGCTATCAGGAAGAGGTCCGCGACCCCTCTCGCGTCGCCGAGGTGCTGAACCGCGTCATCCTGAAGGCCCGCCGCGCCAGCGCGCCCGCCCAGATCAACGTGCCGCGCGACTTCTGGACCCAGGTGATCGACATCGAGCTGCCGCAGATCGTCCGGTTCGAGCGTCCCGGCGGCGGCGAAGAGGCGCTGGCGGAAGCCGCCAAGCTCCTCAGCGGTGCCGCCTTCCCGGTCATCCTGTCGGGCGCCGGCGTCGTGCTCTCGGGGGCCATCGCCGACGTGGTGGCGCTCGCCGAACGGCTCGACGCCCCGGTCTGCTCCAACTACCAGCACAACGACAGTTTCCCCGGCTCGCATCGTCTCGCCATGGGCCCGCTCGGCTACAACGGCTCGAAGGCCGGCATGGAGATCATCGCCAAGGCCGACGTCGTACTGGCGCTCGGCACCCGGCTGAACCCGTTCTCGACCCTGCCGGGCTACGGCATCGACTATTGGCCGAAGAACGCCCGGATCATCCAGGTCGACATCAACCCCGACCGCATCGGCCTCACCAAGAAGGTCGACGTCGGCATCGAGGGCGACGCCGGCAAGGTGGCGCGCGGCATCCTCGCCCGGCTCTCGCCGGCGGCCGGCAACGTCGGCCGTGACGACCGCAAGGCACTCGTCTCGCTGACCAAGTCGCGCTGGGCGCAGGAGCTCTCCAGCCTCGACCACGAGGACGACGATCCGGGCACCGTCTGGAACGCCGATGCGCGCAGCCGCGATGCCGATCTCATGAGCCCGCGTCAGGCCTGGCGCGCCATCATGCGCTCGGTGCCGAAGGACGCGATCGTCTCCTCCGACATCGGCAACAACTGCGCCATCGGCAATGCCTATCCGAGCTTCGAGACGGGGCGGAAGTACCTGGCGCCGGGCCTCTTCGGTCCCTGCGGCTACGGCTTCCCCTCGATCCTCGGGGCGAAGATCGGCAATCCCACGACGCCGGTGATCGGCTTTTCGGGCGACGGCGCCTTCGGCATCTCGATGAACGAGATGACGGCCTGCGGCCGTGACTGGTGGCCGGCGATCACCATGGTGATCTTCCGCAACTATCAGTGGGGCGCGGAGAAGCGGAACACGACGCTCTGGTACGACAACAACTTCGTCGGCACCGAGCTCGACCGCGAGACGACCTATGCCGGCATCGCCCGGGCCTGCGGCGCCGAGGGCGTGGTGGTCAAGTCGATGGAGGAACTCTCCGACGCGCTGGAGAAGGCGGTCGAGCGGCAGATGAAGGAGAAGAAGACCACCTTCATCGAGGTCCTGCTCAACCAGGAACTCGGCGAGCCCTTCCGTCGCGACGCGATGAAGAAGCCCGTCGTGGTCGCCGGCATCGACCCCGCCGACATGCGCCCGCAGCAGGGCGCCGTCTGAGACGGAAGCGGCGCTTCCCACAAGTGACGAAGTCCCCCGGCGCCCTCGCGGGCGCCGGGCGGGCGAACGCGTCCAACGAAGACAGACGAGGGCCTCCCCGTGACGCTTCCATCCGGCATCGCAGACCCGAGCCTCTCCCCCTGCCCTCCCGTCGTGGTGCGGTGATGCGGGCGCTCGACCATCTCTTCGACCGGGCGCGCGACCTCCGCCGCCACATCGTCCTGCCGGAAGGCGGCGATCCGCGCGTCGCGGCGGCGGCCGAGATCGCCGTCCGCGAAGGCTTCGCCCGGATCACGCTGATGGACGGCGAGGCCGCCGGTGCGACGACGCTCGCAACCGCGACGGCGCCGGACCTCGACGATCTCGCCGCCGCCTATCATTCCTTGCGCGGCCATCGCGGCGTGACGGCCGAGGCGGCACGCGACACGATGCGCGATCCGATCGGTCAGGCCGCCATGCGGGTGCGGCTCGGCCGCGCCGACGGCACGGTCGGCGGCGCGGTGGCGACGACGGCCGACACGGTGCGCGCGGCACTGCGGATCATCGGCCGGGCGGCGGATGCCGATCTGGTCTCGAGCTTCTTCCTGATGCAGCCGAAGTCGGCGGACGCGCCGATCGCCCACGGCATGATCTTCGCCGACTGCGGACTGGTGATCGCGCCGAATGCGGAGGAACTCGCCGGCATCGCCATCGCGGCGGCGGGCTCCTGCCGCACGCTGCTCCGCGAGACGCCGCGCGTCGCGCTGCTGTCGTTCTCGACGGCGGGATCGGCGGAACACCCGAGCCTCGACCGCGTCCGCACGGCGCTGAGACTCGTGCGCGAGAAGGCGCCGGACCTCGAGATCGACGGTGAGATCCAGATCGACGCCGCCCTCGACGGGGCGATCCGCGCCCGCAAGATGCCGCTGAGCCGTCTGACGGGGCCCGCCAACGTGCTGGTCTTCCCCGACCTCGCCGCCGGCAACATCGGCTACAAGATCGCCGAGCGGATCGGCGGTCTCGCGGCGATCGGCCCGTTGCTGCAGGGGCTGGCCCGACCGGCGAACGATCTGTCGCGCGGCTGCTCGGTCGACGACATCGTCGCCGCCATCGCCATCACGGCGGTGCAGTCGGCCCCGTCGTGACGGGGCCGAACCGCGGAGCCGGACCTCAGTCCTTGATCCAGACCTCGACCTCGCCGGTCAGCTTGATCGTCAGCGGACGGCCGTGACGGTCGAGCGAACGGCCGGCCGGCACGCGGATCCAGCTCTCGGAGATGCAGTATTCCTCGACGTTGAACTTCTCGACGCCCTTGAAGCGCACGCCGATGCCGCGCTGCAGGATGTCGCCGTCGAAATAGGGGCTCGACGGATCGATCGACAGGCGATCGGGGAGCGCGGGGGCGGCGGCGGGCGTGGTCTCTTCGGTCATGGTCGTCCTCGGCGGATGATGGGCGCGTCCGCGAGGGCCGCGCCGAAACGGTCGCCACGACATGCACCGTTTCGCGCGACGGGTCAAACCCGTCGCCCCTCCCCGACCGGGACCGGGCGTGCTAGAGGTGGGCGTTTCCCGCGAACCGCCGATCCGACGGACCCGATCCCGACCATGCTCCACCGCCCGCCCCTGCGCCGATCCCGCCTCGCCGGATGGAGCCGGATCCTGGGCGGCTTCGCGCTGCCGTTGCTGATCATCGCCGTCGCCGGCCACCGGCTCGGCTGGATGGAGACGGAGCACGCGGTGGCGATCATGCTCGCCGCCTTCGGCTTCGCCGCGCTGGCGCTCGTCGGCGGTGCGGCCGCTGCCGCGGTCATCTGGCACGACGGGCGACTCGGTGCGCGCCAGGCGGTCGGCGGCATGATCTGGGCCTGCGTCACGCTGGCCCCCGCCGGCTGGCTCGCCTTCGAGGCCTTCGCCCATCCGGTGGTGCTCGACGTCTCGACCGACGCGACCGATCCGCCGATGTTCCGCGCCGCCGCCTTCGCCCGCGTCGGCCGCTGGAACACGCCGACCCCGCCGTCGCTCGAAGAACGCACCCGCATCCGCGCGCTGACGCCGGAGATCGGGCCGCGGCGCTATTCGATCGGCTCGGACCTCCTGTGGAGCGTGGCGCGCAAGCGCGTCGAGGCGGCGGGCTGGACCATCCTCGATCAGTCGGCCCCCGCCGGCGACGGCGACCGCGGCCGCATCGAGGCGGTCGCGCGTTCGCTCGTCCTCGGCCTGCCCGACGACGTGGTGATCCGCGTCCTGCCGGAACCCTCGGGCGCGCGCATCGACATGCGGACCTCGCCGCGCTGGGGCGGGCTCGACTTCGGCCGCGGCGCGGCGCGTATCCGCGCCTTCCTCGACGATCTCGATCAGGCGGTGATCGACACCTACGGCCGCTGAGCCGTCAGATCCGCTTCAGCCGCGCGGCGAGCCGCACCGGTCCGTCGACCGCGGCGATGACGCCGCGCGCCGCCAGATCCTCGGCATGGGCGAGCAGCGACAGCGCCGCCGCGCCGTGCAGGCTGCGATCGACCGCGGCATAGATCGTCGCGACCATTTCCGGAATCGTCTTCTCGCCGTCGCCGAGTTCGGCGAGAAGCGACGCCTCGCGCCCGAGCCGATGCGCCTCGAGCCCGCGCAGGAACGGCAGCGGATCCTCGATCGAGGCCCCGTGGCCGGGATGGAGCACGCGGTCGTCGCGCGCCATCAGCCGGCGCAGCGAGGCCATGAAGTCGGCCATGGCGCCGTCGGGCGGAGCGACGATGGTGGTCGACCACGCCATGACGTGATCGCCGGTGAAGAGCGCCGCCTCCTCGACGAGCGCGAAGCAAAGATGGTTCGCCGTGTGGCCGGGCGTCGCCACCGCCTCGAGCGTCCAGCCGGCGCCCGTGACGACGGCGCCGTCGGTAAGCGTCACGTCGGGCATGAAATCGGTCTGCGAGGAGGCATCGAGCGGGTTGATCTCGCCGATGTCGAGCGGACGGGCCGGGCGATGCGGGCCTTCGCCGAAGACCGTCGCGCCGGTCGCCGCCTTCAGCGCGGCGGCGGCCGGGGAATGGTCGCGATGGGTGTGGGTGACGAAGACCGCCCCGATGCGGGCCTTGCCGACAGCCGCCAGGATCGCCGCGACATGGGCCGGATCGTCGGGACCGGGATCGATCACCGCCACCTCGTCCTCGCCGACGAGGAAGGTGTTGGTGCCGTGGAAGGTGAAGGGACCCGGGTTCTTCGCCACCACGCGGCGGACGAGCGGCGACAGGCGCACCGCCTCGCCGTGACGCGGATCGAAGCTGCGGTCGAAGACGAGCGGCGTGTCGGCCATGCGGGACCTCTCAGACGAGCGAGACGACGAAGCGCAGCCCCATCACGCCCAGGAACAGCGCGAAGGCGATCTCGAGCGTGCGCTTGTCGAGCCGGTGGGCGAGACGCGCGCCGACGGGTGCGACGAAGATGCTGGTCGGCATGATCAGCGCCGCGCCGATCAGGCTGACGAAGCCGATCGACAGCGGCGGCAGCAGGGCGGCGCGCGACCAGCCCGCCGCCATGAAGCCGATCGCGCCGGGGATCGAGATCAGCACGCCGACGCCCGAGGCGGTGGCGACCGACTGGAGGATCGGCCGGTTGCAGAAGCTCATCACCAGATTGACGATCGAACCGCCGCCGATGCCCATCAGCGCCGAGAGCACGCCGGTGACGACGCCGATCACGGCACGCCACGGCTCCCCGGGCACGTCGTCGGCGAGCTTCCACGAGGCCTTGCCGAAGCCGAGCTTCGCCGCCGTCACCCAGGCGACGAGGACGAAGACCAGCTTGAAGACCGCCGGCGGGGCGAAGGAGGCGAGCCACGAGCCGATCACCACGCCGCCGACGATCGGCAGCACCCAGGCGCGCAGCAGCGCCTCGTCGACGGCACCGCGGGCGCGGTGGGCGAGGAAGGAGCGGATCGAGGTCGGCACGATGACGGCGAGCGAGGTGCCGACCGCCAGCTGCATCTTCAGCTCCTCGGGCACGCCGACGACGCCGAAGAGCTGATAGAGCACCGGCACCATGACGGCGCCGCCGCCGACCCCGAAGAGGCCGGCGAGCAGGCCGGAGAGGGCACCGGCGCCGAGCAGCACGCCCGCCAATTCCGCCCATTCCATCATGCCGATTCCACCCATCACGTGCCCTCGGTTTCGTCGTTCATTCGGCGAGTTTGTCGCGCCGGCGCAGCTCGGGGAAGAGCCCGGCCCAGAGACCGGCGACGAGAAGCGTGCCGACGCCGCCGACCACCACCGCGCCGACCGGCCCGAGAAACGCGGCGAGCAACCCCGACTCGAACTCGCCGAGTTCGTTGGAGGCCCCGATGAAGACCGAATTCACCGCCGAAACGCGACCACGCATTTCGTCGGGCGTGTCGTGTTGTACCAGGGTCTGGCGCACGAAGACCGACACCATGTCGGAGGCGCCGAGCACCGTCAGGAAGCCGACCGCCGGCGCCAGCGCGGTCGACAGGCCGAAGCCGATGGTGGCCAGCCCGAAGACCGCGATGGCGGTGAACATGGTGATGCCGGAGCGCCGACGCAGTGGCCGGTGGGCGAGGAAGATCGCGGTCGCCGCCGCCCCCAGCGCCGGCGCGGAGCGCAAGAGGCCGAGGCCCCAGGGGCCGGTCGCCAGGATCTCGCGGGCATAGATCGGCAGGAGCGCCGTCGCCCCGCCGAGCAGCACGGCGAAGAGATCGAGCGAGATCGCCCCGAAGATCGCCGGGCGCGAGCGGATGAAGCGGATGCCGGCGAACAGCCGGTCGAGCGACGGTTTCTCCGGCGGCACGGCCCGCGGGCGCGGCGTCACGCGGAAGATCGAGGCGGAGGCGACGGCGAAGGCGGCGACCGCCGAGCCGAAGGCGGCCTCCGGGCCGATCGCATAGAGGATGCCGCCGAGCGCCGGGCCCGCGATGGTGGAGACCTGCCAGGCCGACGACCCGAGCGCCACCGCATTGGCGAAGAGCTCGCGCGGCACCAGCGTCGGCAGGAGCGCCTGCGTCGAGGGATTGCCGAAGGCGCGCGCGGTGCCGAGCAGGGCGGCGAAGGCATAGATCGGCGTCGCCGAGCGGACGTCGAGGACGACGCAGACGAGCACGCCGAGCGCCGCCGTTCCCATCGTGGCGAAGGCGATCGAAGAGACGAGGCGGCGGTCGAAGCGATCGGCGACCTCGCCGCTCGCCAGCGCGAAGACGAGATTGGGCACGAAGACCGCGAGCCCGACCAGACCGAGCGCCAGCGCCGAGCGGGTGACGTCCCAGACGTGCCAGCCGAGACCGACGTTGTAGGCCTGGATCGCCAGCCCGCTGAGGAAACGGGCCGCCATGAAGAGGCGGAAGTCGCGGTGGCCGAGCGCGGCCAGTCCGCCGTGGCGGGGAGCGGGCGCGGAAGCCGCTTCGGCCATGGATCTCTCCGTCCCCGCAGGCCCCTCGCCGACGGTCGAACCTCGCCTCTAACATGCGAGGCGCAATCCTGTCGTCACATGAGCGTGCGCGACCGCCTTCGGCCGTGGGCGGCGAGGTGTTCGTGCGCGATGCGAACGACGCGGGTGCGGCTCAACGCGGGCGGCGGAAGCGGGTCGGCAGGAGCTCGTCGAGCGGTGCCGGACGCACCACCCAGGCGACGGAGCCGAAGACGACGACGCCGAGAACGATCGAGCCGACCAGTTCGAGCGGCAACGGCAGCAGCGACAGCGGCCGAGCGGCGAGAGCCAACACGGCCGCCATGGCGAGCGTCGCGGCGGCGGTGCGGGCGAGATCGTTCCACGGGATGGCGAAGGCCATCAGACGGCGGGCGACGACGAAGTTCACCGCGAAGAGCGCGAAGTTCTGGATCAGATAGGCGATCGCGCAGCCCCACACGCCCCAGGTCGGCACCAGCACCGCCATGGCGGCGAGGCCGACGAGGGCGGCCGGCAGCGTCACCAGCCCGCCGAGGCCGGTGCGCTTCTTCATGTGATAGACCTGCTCGAGAACGAAGGTCTTGTAGCCGATGAAGACGGCGGCCAGCACCGCCGGCGGCAGCACCCGAACCGCGGCGGCGGCATAGTCGGGCGACAGCAGCAGGCGGCTCATCGGATCGGCCACCATGACGATGCCGACGGCGGCCGGCAGGGCGATGAAGGAGACGCCGGAGACCAGTTCCGACATGCGGCCACGGGCGGCGGCGTCGCCGTCGCGCTCGTAGGCCTCCATCAGCAGCGGGAAGGTGCGCACGCCGACCAGGCTGAAGAGAAAGTCGAGCGGCTGGCGCGCCAGCATCACGCCGGCAGCATAGACCGCCACCGCCTCGGCACCGACCGCCTGATCGAGGAAAATCCGGTCGGAGGAATTGGCGACCGCCGCGACGATCGCCGCCGGGATGATCGGCAGGCCGTATGCGAGATAGGACTTCAGCGGCTCCAGCGCACCGGCGTGGAGGTCGAGCCGGGCGAAGGCGCGGCGCGCGCCCCACAGGCCGACCACCGCGGTGATCGCCACGTAGACCAGCGTCTGGGTGAAGAAGGACGGCCAGATCCAGGCCGCCGCGATGCCGACGACGAGCAGGCCGAGGGCGCGGATCGCCTCCATGGCGACGATGCCGTTGCGATCGTTCTGGACCGACATCAGCGTCGAGGGAAAGCGCATGACGCCGGTCGCCGCCAGATAGAGCACCACCGCGACGACGAAGATCGCCTCGTCGGCGTCGTCGCGCATGACGATGCCGGTGATCGCGGCGAGGGCGAAGGCGGGAACCAGCGTGGCGACGTAGATCCAGAAGCTGCGGACGGCCTCGTGGCCGAAGGCCTCCGGACGACCGGAGGCGAAGCGGGCGAGTGCCAGCCGGACCCAGTTGCTGATCGTGCCGTCGATCGCCTCCGCCACCGTCATCACCAGGACGAAGAGGCCGTACTCCTCCTTGGAGATCAGACGCGTCAGGATCAGGACGAGGACCAGCGACACGATCCGCGGCAGGACCACGGCAGGCGCATAGCCGACGAGCGAGCGAACGATGGACAATGCGATCTCCCGAGCGGCCGTCCGGCGACGGCAGCGGAACCAATGACCGGCGCGAAAGACCTCCCCCGGTGTGGCATCGCACGCGGGGTCGATCATCGTCCGAGGGTATTGCGAATTGGTTGTCGCACACTCCCTCGCGCAAAAATATTCCGTTGCGTCACTTCAAGCCCAACGCTCGCGCCATGCCGGCTTCGACGCGCAGCGTCGCGGGGTCGTCGACGATGCCGAAGGAATGATTCGCTCGGGTCAATTCGGCTGTGTAGATCGCCCAGGCGAAACCGGCCTTCTCCGCCGCCCGGCGAGCGATGCCGACGACTTCGGCGCGCACGCCCGGCGCCATGCCGGGACCGTAGCCGCCGAATTCGCCGAGCAGCACGCGGCGCGGCGGGATGCCGTGGACCTTCGCCCAGTCCGCGACCTTGGCGAACTCCGCCTCGATCGTCGCGGCGCTCGCGCCGGAGGCGACGTATTTGTCGAGATGGGCGGCGACCGCGGTCTCCATCGCCGCGCGGGCCTGCGGGTCGGCGATCTCGGCGTCGATGCGCGCCTTCGCGTCGGTGAGGATCGCCGTGCGGGCGGCGGCGTCGATCTTGGCCGCCGGGAAGGGCATGCCGGGCAGGAAATGCGCCGGCCCGGTCTCCCACGGCAGACCGGCATGGGTCAGCGCCATCGGCTCGTAGGCGTGGACGCTCCAGATCACCCGCTCGTCGCCGGCGAAGCGCGACGGATCGAGCCTGAGCAGCCCCTCGACGCCGCCGCCGCGGGCGCCCGAGAGCACCAGCGCCAGATCGGGGGCGACGCGGCGGGCGGCACCGTACAGAGCCACGAGCTGGCCCGGCCAACGGTCGGTCAGGGCGAGGTGCGAGTTCCAGTCCTGATCGGGCTCGTTCAGGAGTTCGAGGGCGACACGGTCGCCCGGCAGGGTCTTCAGCCGGTTGGCGACGGTGCGCACCAGCCCGAGATGGCGGGAGAAGCCCTCGCCCGCCCGCATGCCGCCGGTGCCGAGCACCCAGTGCAGGCCCTGCGGCCTGTCGTTCGTCTCCGGCACCAGATGGAGATCGACGATCACCCGGAAGTCGGCGGCCAGCAGCCGCTTCGTCGCCCGCAGCACACCGTCGAGGAGCAGTTCGGTCTCGAGGTCGTCCCAGAAGAAGGGCGAGGGATCGACGTTGAGGCGGACGAAGTCGAATCCCTGGCGGCGCAGAGCGACGAGGCGATCGTCGGGGACCGCCTTCGACCAGTCGGGGAAGTTCGCGCGGTCGTAGCCCGGCGCGAGGAAGGCGTCGCGGCCGGTCCAGGTCTGCCAGAGTTCGAAGTTGATGCCGCGCCGGAAGGCGGGCGCCTCGGCCGCCGCGAGCGGGGCGGCGAGGAGTGCGGCGAGCACGCTCGCGGCGAAGACCCGGACGAGACGCCCGAGGGTCGATGAAAACGGCATGCGGCGCCCTCGCCCCCCTGTTCGCGCGCGATGATGCAGGCTCCGCCCGTCTTGGTCCAGAGCGGGCAACGGATCCTTCACCGATCGCGGCTAGCCTTTCGCCTCGAGAAAGTTCGCGAACAGGGGGAACGGCTTGGCGGATCGACGTCCGATCGTGTTCGACGGTTGCTTCGGCTGGATCCATGCGGGTACCCGCCCGCGCGGCGTCGTGCTGTGTTCCGCCCTCGGCTTCGAGGGTGTCGCCGCCCACCGCGCCTGGCGCGACCTCGCCGAACGCCTCGCCGATGCCGGCCTGCCGACCCTGCGTTTCGACTGGGCCGGCACCGGCGACGGGCTCGGCGACGACCGCGATCCCGACCGCCTCGCCGCCTGGGAGGCGAGCCTCGTCGCGGCAATCGAACGGCTGAAGGAGGAGGCCTGTGTCGACGAGGTCGCCCTCGTCGGCCTGCGTCTCGGCGCGACGATCGCCGCCCGTGTCGCCACGATGCGCGACGACGTCGCCCTCCTCGTCGCGTGTGGCCCGGTCGTCTCCGGCCGTCTCCTGATGCGCGAGCAACAGAGCTTCGCCCGCATGCTGCGGGTGCGCGGCGACGACGATCCGCCGGATGCCGACGAGATCGGCGGCCATGCGCTCAACGGCTTCTTCGTGTCCGAGGAGACCGCCGAAACGATCCGGGCGATCGACCTGCGCAAGGCGGAGGCACGGCCGGCCCCGCGCGTGATGATTCTCGCCCGCGAGAACGACGCCGCCTGCGACGCGCTCGCCATGCGGCTGCGCGACCTCGGTGCCGCGGTCGAGGAACACCCCTTCCCCGAACTCGACAATCTGATCGAGAACCCGACGCGCAGCCGCATTCCCGTGGCGCGTTGGGAGGCGATCGTCGCCCATGTCCTTTCCGGCGCCGGGGAACCGCGCGCCGCCCTGCCCGCGCCGCTCGACGAGGCGCCGCGACTCGAAGACGAGACCTGGGTCGAGGAACCGTTGTGCTTCGGCCGCGACGGCCGGCTCTTCGGTATCCTCTCCCGGCCGAAACGCGACGTGGGCGCACGGCCGGCGGTGGTGATACTCGACGCCGGGCGGGTGTCGCACGTCGGTTGGGGGCGCGGCGCGGTGGAACTGGCGCGGCGCCTCGCCGCCGCCGGCCATCTCGTGCTCCGGATGGACCCGGCCGGCATCGGCGACAGCGACGCCATGCCCGACGGGCCGGCCGAAGTGCTCTATTCGAAGGAGGCCGTCGACGACGTGATCGCCGCCTTCGATCGGCTCGCGAGCGAGGCGCCGGTCGGCTTCGTGACGATCGGCACCTGTTCGGGGGCGCATTTCGCCTGGCACGCGGCAATCCGCGACCCGCGCGTCGTCGGCGTGGCGATGATCAACCTACAGCGCTTCGTCTGGAAGGAGGGCGACAGCCTCGAGATCGCGATGCGCAACCAGATGCGCTCGACCGGGGCCTATCGCGCCATGGCGCTGCGGGCCGACACCTGGAAGCGGCTGTTCTCCGGCCAGATCCACGTCGTGGCGATCGCGCGCGAACTCGGCCGGCGCATCCTCGGGCGGATCGCCGGCAAGATCCGGCGGCTGGTCACCACCGATCCGGCGGTGCGCGAATTGAAGGTGCTCGCTGCGCGTCGGACGCGGGTGCTCTTCGTCTTCGGCGAGGACGACGGCGGGCGCGACGAGTTCGCCGCCCATGTCGGCAAGGAGGCGGCGCTCGAAGACATCGCCGCCACGGCGAGCCTCGAGATCCACACGGGTGCCGACCACAACTTCTCGCAACGCGATCCGCGCCGAAAGCTCCACACCCGGCTCGTCGCCTTCCTCGACGAGATCGCGCGACGCTGATCAGTCGGCGGCGCGGCGCGGTGTCAGGACGAGGGTGAAGATCACCCACATCGCCAGAACCGAGCTCTTGGCGGCCACGCCGAGCGACGACGACATCACCGCGACGAAATAGGCGACCGTCCACAGCGCCTGGAGCGACGTCTCGCGCACCACTTCGCGCATGAAGGCGGCGAGCGAGGCGAAGAAGACGGCCGAGACGAGGATGCCGTAGGCGGCGGCGAAGCCGACCTCGGAACTCTCGATGCCGAGGCGGATCGAATATTCGCGCTGCGCCTTGGCGATGATCTCCGGATCGGGCCAGAGCCAGAACTGCTCGCCGGTCAGATCGCCGAAGATGCGGAACATCGACAGGCGCGTCTGGGCCGAGCCGTGATCCTGGCTGAAGCGCTCGAGGAAACGGTCGGCACCGCCGCCGTCGACGAAGATCACCACGAAGATCGTCGCCACCGACAGGGCCGCGACCGCGAAGATCGCATGACCGATCGAGAAGCGTCCGCCGATCAGCAGGCGGCCCGCGCCGATCACCGCGGCGAGCCCGACCATGACCAACGCCAACACCATGGCGACGCGGCCGCCGAAGGCGATCATCGACAGCGAAGCGAGCCCCATCGCCGCGAAACGCCAAGGCAGCGTCAGGCGCGGCGCGGCACCGAAGGCGAGCGCTACGATGTAGTTGCCGGTGACATAGGCGTCGATCAGCGGATGGCCGAAGAGCGCGGTGGCGCGCCATTCGTAGGTGATGAGCGTGCCGTCGGCCTCGTACATCGGCGTCAGCCGCCGGCCGCCGGCATATTCCCACAGCGCCATCAGCGAGTTGGCCGCGACGATCAGATGCAGCAGCGTCTCCAGCCGGGCGCGCTCGGCCGCGTCGAGTTCGCCGATCGCGACGAAGAGCATCAGCGGCAGGAGGAAGGTGTCGAGCGTCGCCGCCAGCGGCAGCTTGACGATCACCGCCGCCTGGAACAGCAACAGCACGATGCCCAGACCGAAGGCGACGAGACCCGGACGGCGCGTCGCGACGCGGCCGAAGAGGCGGCCGATGCCGCCGTTCGCCCAGCCCCATATCAGCACCACGACCAGCGACAGGAAGGTCGCCGGATGGATCTTGGCGAGCGCCGAACCACCGGCGACGGCATAGGGAATGCCGACCGCGGTCAGAAGCAGGGCCGAGACGAGCAGCACGACGAGCACCAGCGCGAAGGTCGCCGCCACCGCGACGCGGCGGCGCGACGTGCCGACGTGGCGGCCCGCTGCGATGGTCTCGGCGATCGGATGCGCCACGGCGTCGAACTCCCTCTCGCGACGGCTTGCCGCCACGGCGACGGCGGCCGGGTCGGCCGCGATCGGTCCTCCATGGTGGCGAAACAGGGTTAACGCGCGGTTGGCGGCCACGGATGGATCGTCCCGGTCCATCCGTGTTTTACCTTTCGAAAACACAGGCGCGCTATGGATGGGACCGGTGTCGACGAGGGAGACGGGATCCGCCCGTCGCCGATCGATCGCCGCGAGGTCGTTTTCGTGATCATGGCCGCCTGTCACAGCGCGTATGAATCGACGTCCGAGCGCCCGGCGACGGTGATCGACATCGATTCCTGGCGGATCAACGTGGCGACCCAGGAAGACCTGGTCGCGCGCGTCGTCGCCGACGTCCGCGGCGGCATCGCCGGCACGGTCTTCACCATCAATCTCGATCATCTCTCCAAGCTGCGGCGCGACGAGGCCTTCCGCACCGCCTACGGCCGGGCGCGCCACGTCTCGGCCGACGGCTTCCCCGTCGTGCTGCTGGCGCGTGCCGAGGGGGTGAAGATCGACCGCGTCACCGGTGCCGATCTGGTCGTGCCGCTCGCCCGCGCAGCCGCCGCGGCCGGCATCGCGGTCTATTTGTTCGGCACGTCGCCCGATGTGCTCGAGGTGGCGGTGGAGCGGCTGAAGACGCTCGCCCCCGGTCTCGTCGTCGCCGGAGCGGAAGCGCCGCCGATGGGCTTCGACCCGCGCGGCCCCGCCGCCGCCGAGGCGGCCGGTCGGATCGTCGCGTCGGGCGCCGGCATCTGCTTCCTGGCGCTCGGCGCTCCGAAGCAGGAGGTCTTCGCCGACTTCGCGGTGGAGACCACGGCCAAGGGTTCGTGGATCGGCGTCGGTGCGGCGCTCGACTTCATCGCCGGCCATCGCACCCGGGCGCCGAAGTTCTTCCAGCGCGTCGGCCTGGAATGGGCATGGCGCGCCTTCCAGGAGCCGCGCCGGCTGCTGCCGCGCTATCTCGAGAATGCCGGCTGGCTGGCGAGCCACCTCGCCGCCCTGCTCCTCGGCACGCGACGCCCACCGCGCGGCTGAGGCGTCACGCCCGACCGGCCGCCGCGGCGTCGACCAGACGCGCCCATTCCGCCATCCCCACGTCGAAGCCGAAGACCTCGGCGCGTTCCGATCGCTCGACCGGATCGCCGGGCAGATCGAGCGCCGCCTCGATGCCGCGGGCCATCGCATCGGCATCGCCGATCGGCACGATCCGACCCCAGCGCCCCTCGTCGAGGATCTCGCGCGGACCGCGGCAGGCGGTGGCGACGATCGGCAGGCCGTGGGCGAGCGCTTCCACCAGCACCAGGCCGAAGGCTTCCGTGCGCGAGGGCACCGCGACGACGCGGGCGCGGCCGTACCACGGCTCGGGATCGATCCGGCCGAGCAGTTCGACCCGATCGGAGAGGCCGAGATCGGCGATGCGCGCCTCGAGCCGGCCGCGTTCCGGCCCTTCGCCGGCGATCGCCAGCCGGGCATCGGGGCGGGTGACACGGGCGAAGGCATGGACGAGGTCGATCATCCCCTTCTCGACGCCGAGGCGACCGACCGCGAGCACCAGCGGCGGGCGCATCGCGAGATCGGCGGCGCGCGCGCGGGCCGCCGCGAAGTCGACGACGACGGGGTTGTAGATCCGCCGCGTGCGCGCCGGATCGGCGCCCCACTGGGCGATCAGATCCTCGACCAGTCCGTCGGAGACGCCGACGATGTGATCGGCGAAGCGGTCGAGGAAGGGCATGCCGAAATAGGCGCAGGCCGAGAGACGGCCGGTCCGCCACTCCTCGAAGCCGTGATAGGAGACGATGGTCGGGATCGGGCGCGCCGACATCGCCACGGCGGCGGCGAGTTTGACGCAGGAGCCGGAGACGGCGGCGAGCGCCACGTCGGGCGGATCGGCCCTCACCAGACGCACCAGCCGGACGAGCGAGACCGCATGCGCGCAGCCGAGCACCACCAGCCGCGGATTGGTCGTCGCGTCGAGGTCGAAGCCGGGCGGCGGGGCCTCGTCGACGGCGAGAGTGACGCGGTCGCCGCGCGCGGCGAAGCCCCGGGCGATCGACACCCACACCTTCTCGGCGCCGCCGTCGCCGACCGCACGCGTCGTCAGCAGAAGATTGAGACTTTTCGAATAGGACATGAGCCCGTGAACACTGCCGATCGACCGTCGCCCCGGACGAGAGGCCCGACGCAGCCGCGCGAGGATAGACCACCATGGCGAGCGATGACAATTTGCGGCTGGGTCTACGCATCGCCGCAGGCGGTACGCGTCGTTGGCAGGCCGTGGTGGCGGACCGGCTCGCGGGGCGCGGCGGCATCGTCGTCGGCCGCATCGATGGGGCGCCCGCCCCGGTGCCGGCCGGGCTCGAGGCGCTCTTCGCCTTCGACCGCGCCGTCGGCCGGTCGCTCGGCGAGACGGCGGCCGATCGGGTCGCCGCGCTCGATCTCGCCGAAGCCGGCTCGGTCCCCGATCTGATCCTCGATCTCGACGGCTCCACCGTCGCAGCCGGCACGACGCCGGTGCTCGTCGCAACCTGTCTGGGCCTGCCGCCGCTCGACGGCGCCGTGACGGCGGTACTGGAGAAGCGCGTGCCGGTGCTGGAGATCACCCGCCACGCCGTGGGCGAGGCGCCGCGCCTCGTCGGGCGCTGGCGCGTCGCGGTCGAGGACGACCGCTCGACGCTCGCCGCGGTGTCGCAGATCCTCGGCCGGCTCGCCCATATGGCGGCGCTGGCGGTGACCGCCGCCGCGCGCGGCGAGACGCTCGCGATCGCCCCGGCCGATCCGCAAGACGCGACGCTCTCCCCGCTCGCCCCGGCGCGGCTCTTCCTGCGTTCGCTCGAGGCGCGGATCGCCGGAAAACTCGAGCGGCTGGTGCGCCGGCCCGCCGACTGGCGCACGATCTGGCGGCGGCGGACGCCGGGCAGCGATCCCGTCCGGCCGCAGGCGGACGACGCGCCCTTCCATCTTCTCGCGGACGACGGCGCGCGCTTCTATGCCGACCCGTTCCTGTGGTCGGTCGGCGGGCGCGATGTCCTCTTCCTCGAAGAGTTTCCCTACGCGACGGGCAAAGGCATCCTGTCGGCGGTCGAGATCGGCGCCGACGGGCCGATCGGCACGCCGCGACCCTTCCTCGAACAGGATTGCCACCTCTCCTGGCCGCAGATCTTCGAGGCCGACGGCACGGTCTGGATGATCCCGGAGACCTCGGGGCGTCGCACCGTCGAGCTGTGGCGGGCGGTCGAGCTGCCCCACCGTTTCGAGAAACAAGCGGTGCTGCTCGCCGACATCGACGTCGGCGACGCGACGCCGGTCCGGACCGTCGACGGCTGGTTCCTGTTCGGTACGGTGCGCGAGCGCTGGTGCTCGAGCTGGGACGCGCTCTGCATCTGGCATGCGCCGACGCTCGAGGGACCGTGGACGCCGGTCGGCAACGGCCCCGTGGTGGTCGATCCGGCGACGGCACGGCCGGCGGGGCGGCCGATCGCCCATGCCGACGGCCTCCTCCGGCCGGTGCAGGATTCGACGCGCGGCTACGGCTGCGGTCTGGCGCTGACCCGGATCGACCGGCTCGACGGCCAAGGCTTCGCCGAGACGACGCTCGCCCGTTTCGCCACGCCGGCGCCGCTTTCCGGGCTCCACACCTGGAACCGGCTCGCCGGGGCGAACGGTCTCCTCGAGGTGATGGACGTCTTCGCCCGTGCGGAAGACTTCGGAGCGTCGCGACGACTGGATCTGACGCCGCTCTGACGCCGATCGGGACGGCGCGACCGGCCGCGGCCCTTTTCGAAACATGATTTATCGTTCGTTAAACGCTTTCACGTCTTCTGACAGACGGGCTCGACGGCGTTTCGAACGGCGTCGCGCGAGCCCGTGAGATCGGCCCGAAACGGGCCGTCGAGGGTGGGGCACGATGTCCAGGACGACGACCAGCACGACGACGAACGACGGCGGCACGACCGTCGCCGCACGAGCGGAGGGAGCCGATCAGGTCGACCTGGCGATGGTGCTGCGCATCCTCAGGTCGCAGTGGGCGATCGTCGCCCTCTGCCTCGCCGTCTTCCTCGGCGCGGCCATGGCCTATTCGGTGTTGTCGCCCAAAGTCTGGCGCGCCTCGGCCCGCGTGCTGCTCGAACAGCGCGACAAGCAGATCGTCGGCAACGACGTCTCCCGCCAGACGCAGGGCACCGAGCTCGGCTGGGTCGAGACCCGCCTCGAGCTGGTGAAGTCCTACGACACGCTCGCCGCCGCCGTCGCCAAGGAGAAGCTCGTCGACGACGACGAGATCCTGTCGGCCGGCGAACGCGCCTCGGCCGATCCGGTCGCCGCCGCGGTGCGCAATCTCGCCGAGCGGGTGCTGGTCGAGCGGCCGAAGGAGAACAATCTGATCGACGTCACGGTGTCGTCGAAGACGCCGGACAAGGCGGCGCGACTGGCCAATGCCGTCGCCCAGGCCTTCGTCGAAGGGCTCGCCCGCGCCAAGGTCGATCAGGTCGAGCATGCCAACGACCTCCTGTCGCGGCAGATCGACGAGATGCGCTCCAAGATGCTCGAGGCCGAGGCCCGCGTCGAGGAATACAAGCGCAACAACGGCATCGCGATGACCCGCGGCAACCTCGTCGAAGAAGAGACGATGCGCCAGTCGAACGAGATGCTGATCGCCGCCCGGACGAAGACGCAGGAGGCGCGCGAGCGCTCCGAGCGGCTCGCCCAGCTCCTCAAGAGTGGCGATCCGACCGTGCTGTCGCAGACCGACTCGATCGGCTCGGCGGTCATTTCGCGCCTGAAGATCGAGGCGGCCAACGCCATGCGCCGCAAGTCGGAGCTCGAGCAGACGCTCGGCCCGCGTCACCCGCGCGTCGCCGCCGCCACGGCGGAAGTCGATCGCGCCCGCCAGCAGGTCGCCGACGAGGTCAAGTCGCTCGCCGCCACCGCGGCGCTCGACTATCAGGTCGCCCGCGCCAACGAGGACAATGCCCGCAAGGCGCTGGAACGGGCGCAGGCCCATCTCGCCGACGCCTCACAGGCGACCGTCGGCATGCAGGAACTCGAGAACGAGGCCAATGCCCGTCGCGAGCTCTACAAGAACTTCGTCTCGCGGATGGAGGAGACCACCCTCCAGCGCAACACCCAGGTCTCCGACGCTCGCGTCGTCTCGCCGGCGCAGATCCCGCTGAAGCCCTTCTCGCCGCGCACCACGCTGGCGCTGGCGCTGGCCGGCGTCGCCGGTCTCGGTCTCGGCATCTCGCTGGCCCTCTATCGCGGCCGGTCGGTGCTCGCCGCGGCATCGGCGACGCCGAACCCGACGATCGAAGCCGTGCCCGTGATCGCGCCGGTCGTCGCCGAGGTCGCGCCCGACGAGGCGGAGGACGTCCCGGTCGCCGAACCCGAACCGGTGGCGCCCGCATCCCCATCGGCCGCCGTCGCGGCGGTCCCCCCAGTTCCGCCGGTGGTGGACGCACCGACGGAGCCCCCCCGGGCCGCCCGCCGCACCCGCTCGACCGACGACGCCACGACCGACCGCCCCGCCCGACGTCGCGCCCGGCGGGTGAGCGGCGGCTTCCGTGAGGCGACCTTCGCCATCGGCCTCGACGCCATCGCCCGGCTCGGTGCCGGCGACGGCCCCGGCGAGGGCATCGGCGCGCTCTGCGAGGCGACAGACGGCCATGCCGACGAGGCGGCACTCGACCGTCTCGACGGGCTCGCCCACACGCTCGGAGCGGCCGATCGCGCCGGTGTCTGCGTCGTCTTCTCCAACACCGTACCGACGTTGATCACCGCCTCGCTCTGCCTCGGGCTGGCGCGTTCTGGCGCGCCGGAGGCGGCGACCAATCACCTCGTCGACCTCGCCCTCGAGGCGGCACCCTTCGACGCGCTGTTCGAGCGCGGACGTGCCGTGGCGCCGATCGGGCTGCCCGGCGAAGCCGACTGGGAGCGCGTCGGCGACACGTCGGCGACGCTGCTGCGCCCGCTCGATCCGCCGATCGAGGGCGACGGCGAGAGCCATCCCGAAGGGCTCGGCGCCTTCCTCGCGGCGCTGCGGCGCCACGGCGACCGGGCGATCGTCCATCTCGGGCGGCAACCGACGGCGGCGCTTCTCTTCGAGGCGGCCGAGGTCGCCGACCATGTCTTCCTCGTCGCCGACGCCACCGATCTCGACGATCGCCGCACCGTCGACGAGATCGCGGTGACGAAGTCGCTGCTGCCACATTTCGACGGCATGGTGGTGCTCGGGCGCGACACGAGCGAAGACGCGGTGTTGCGGCGGGCCGCGCGACGCCGCCGTGCCGTACCGACGGAGGCGTGATGATCTACGTCGACCACACGCATCTCGGACGCCACGTCACCGGCCTCGAGCGGATCACGCTGGAGCTGTTCGGCCCGGAGGCGCTGGCGCCGCTGGCGATCCGTCCGATCCGCTCCAGGGGCACGCTGGGGCTGATCCTCGCCCAGCAGATCGGCATTCCGGCGCGGCTGGCGCTGAACCCGGGGTCGATCCTGCTCGCACCGGGCTTTCCGCCGTCGATCCCGGCGAGCCTCTTCGGCGCCCGCGTCGTGCCCTACATCCACGACTGTTTCCTTCTGACCCGGCCGCAGGACCTCAACCGACGCGCCGCGCTCTACATGGCGCCGGCCTTCCGCCGGGCGGTGGCGACGCTGCCGTGGTTCCTGGTGAACTCGCAGACGACGGCGGGCGAGCTTTCGGCCTTCACCCGCCCCGACGCCGAGATCACGCTCTATCGTCCCAACGTGCGCGACATCTTCGCCATCGGCGCCGAGGCCTCGGCGCGGGCCGCCAACGCGCGGCGGGCGGAGAAGGGCGGCCGGCTCGACCTGATCGCGCTCGGCACCATCGAGCCGCGCAAGAACCTCGCCGCCGCCGCCGACATCGTCGAGGCGCTCAGGCGGATCCACGGCTGGGACGCGCGACTCAATCTGGTCGGCCGGGCCGGCTGGGGCGGCGAAGCCGAGAAGCTCGCCGGTCGCGAGGGCGTGGTGATGCACGGCTATGCCGAGCCGGCGCGGGTGCGCGAGCTGCTCGCCTCCGCCCACGTCTTCCTGTCGACCTCGCACGACGAGGGCCTCGGCCTGCCGCTGCTCGAGGCACAGCATGCCGGTCTGCCGGTGGTGGCGCCGGACAAGGCGGTGTTCCGCGAGGTGCTGGGGTCGTCGGGACGGCTGGTCGACACCGCCGATCCGCGCCACGCCGCGGCGATCATCGACGCGATGGTGACGACGCCGGGCATCTTCGTCCAGGCGGCGGCCGATGCCATGGCCAACGTCGCGCGCTGGAACGCCGAGGCGAGCGCCGACCGCAAGGCGTTGATCGAGCGGTTGGCACGTTTTTCCTGAGGTTCAGGCGACCCGCTTGCGGCTGGTCCGGCGCGGAGAGGCGTCGTGGGCGCGCACCATCTTGGCGACGCAGGGCTCCAACGTGTCGGGACGCCCCGCCTCGATCGCCGCGCGGCAGGCGTTGATCCGCGGGTCGGACGCCATGATCCGGTCCGCTTCCTCGACGCTCAGGCCCTGCAACAGCGGGCAGCGCGTCGGATCGAACGCGGTCGCCACCCCCGGTCCCTGTTGATCGGTGCACATGCTTCTCTCGCCCCGTCCGACGCGGCCGTTGATCGGCCGTCTGCGCCGCGAGGGTCGCGGGTCTTCCCGTCGATTGCCCCGCCTTCGACTCGTTCGCCGACGGCGGCGCGACCCGCGCACCTTCGACTTGCAGGAATTCTATCCGGTTTGCCGCCCGGCTCCAAGGACGAGACGCGGTCATGGCATCGCCACGACGCCGCAGACGCGCGACGACGCGCTCGCAGGAGCACGTTCTCAATTCGTCCGTCGGATGAAGGAGCCTGCCGGGAACAGGCTGAGCGGTGGTCGGAGTGGCAGGATTTGAACCTGCGACCCCCTCGTCCCGAACGAGGTGCGCTACCAGACTGCGCTACACTCCGTGACCGCGAGGCGCTGTATATAGACCTCGGCCGGTCGCCGCAAGGGGCCAATCGCACCCCTGTGGACAGAAATGTCGATCCGACGATTTCGACCGCCGCACACCGCGTCGGTTGCCGGGCGTTGCGGGAATCGCTATAGGGAGCCCGACGCGCCGGCCCGGCCGGCAGCCGTCCTGGGGCGTCGCCAAGTGGTAAGGCAGCGGATTTTGATTCCGCCATTCACAGGTTCGAATCCTGTCGCCCCATCCAGTTCCCTCGATTCGTCGATCCACCCTCGCCGTGCCTCAGCCGAAGCGGAGGCGGAAGCGCCTGCGCCCGAGTATGCCTTCGCCGTGGCCGGAGAAGCCGTGCAGGCGGAAGGCGAAGGTGCCGCTCTGACCGTTCGAGCAGTCGACCGTGCCGTGGCCCGGTCCTTCGAGGACGAAAGAAAAGCTGCCCGAGCAGCGGGTGCCGCGATCGGTGACGACCGCGACCGTGCCCTCGCCGTCCCAATGACCGGTGGCAGTGCCGACGAAGGTCTCGTCGCCGGCCTCCGACGCGCCCTCGACCGGCACGGTCAGGCCGAAGCCCGCGAGGCAGGGTACGAGCGCGACGATCGCCAGACGACGCATGGATCCACTCCCGAGGCGGTCCGATCCCGGAGGAAGCGCCGCGACCGGCGCCGTCCGGAAGGGCCAGCGTGCCACGCCACGCCGCGGCCGGCAACGCGCCGCCGTGGGCAGGATCGAGCCGGCAGGACGAAGCAGTCGTCGCCGGCGACACCCCGCGACCGGCATTTCACGTAGAGTCATGCAACAAATGCAAGCCCGTCCCAACCATCATGCACGCATGTCGGTGTGGCATGCTTGCGTCTCTCCGGGGAAATCTGTTGTGCGTGACAAATATCGCGCAAGATTTCGCTGGGCGGTCCGACGAATTCATTCGAGTATGTATTTTCCGGCTTGCGACAGACACCGAAGTGCCGCAATCCGGTAGCAACCGGGAGGAAGCGAGGGCGCAACCAAAGACGCCCCGCACCCGCGGCGACGGCCGAAGAGCCGAACGTGTCGACGCGGGAGAAATGCAATCGAGGTCCCACGATGTCCAACGAGAAGCCGCAGACCCAGCAATACACTCAACAGGCTCCGGTCCGTCCCCAGGCCGACAGCCTCGACGCTCAGTACAAGCCGATCGGCATCTCCGCCGTGACGGCCGCGCTGCAGCCGTCTCACCGGAAGATCGACGACGGCCAGATGGGCTGATCGTTCCTTCGGGGGTCATCGTCGAAGCACGTCGACGCGACGCAGGGAAACGGATATCGAAGGCAACCGTCCATCCGGACATGCCTTCGTCTCCTCATCCCACGGTCCCGCCATGCTGACGATCCACGGTCTCGTCGAATCCCGCCTCGTGACGGCCGCGATTTCTTCCGCGCCGCCGCCGGAGGGCCGTGTCGTCTGGTACGATCTGATCGAGCCCTCCGAAGAGGAGGACCGGCAGGTCGAGGACGAACTCGGCATCGCCGTGCCGACGCGCGACGAGATGGTCGAGATCGAGGAATCGAGCCGCCTCTACGAAGAGAGCGGCGTGCTCTACATGACGGCGTTGGTGCCGCTGATGTCCGACACGGACACGCCGCGCGTCACGCCGGTGACCTTCGTGCTGACGGCCGACCGGCTGGTCACCGTCCGCTACGAGAAGCCCCGTTCCTTCGAGATCTTCCGCCAGCGTGCCGAACGCGGCGCGGTCGTGCTCGCCGACGGCCGTTCGGTGCTGATCGGCCTGCTCGAGACCGTGATCGACCGGCTCGCCGACGCGCTGGAGCGGATCGGCGGCGACATCGAGCGGCTGTCGAACGACGTCTTCCGCCCTCGCCTCGAACGCGAGAAGGGGCTCGAGGACGCGATCACCGCGATCGGCCGCAGCGGCGCCACGCTGGCGCGGGTCGACGCGAGCATCGTCTCGCTGTCGCGGCTCTTCCACTATCTCGGCGAGGAGAACGGCCACGACCGGCTCGACCGCGACGGCCGCGCGCGGCTGGCGACGCTCGAGCTCGACGCCCGCTCACTCGCCGAACACGTCAAGTCGATCGACGCGCGAGTGAACTTCCTGTTGTCGGCGACGCTCGGCCTCGTCGGCGTCGAGCAGAACACGATCGTCAAGATCTTCTCGATTCTCGCCGTCGTCTTCATGCCGCCGACGCTGATCGCCTCGATCTACGGCATGAACTTCCACGCCATGCCCGAACTCGAGCTGCCCTGGGGCTATCCCATGGCGCTCGGGCTGATGCTGGCGTCCGTCGGCACGACCTTCGCCGTCTTCAAGTGGAAGCGGTGGCTGTGACCACCGTTCCTCATGCGACCCATGGCCGTTCGATCGGCGTGCGGCTCAGGGATAGAGCCGCACCTTGTCCCAGGGCGCGGCGGGCGCGGGGCGGGTGAACTCGATACGGTCGTGGAGACGGAAGGGACGGTCGTGCCAGAACTCGATCGTCTGCGGCACCACGCGGAAGCCCGACCAGTGGGGCGGGCGCGGCACCTCGCCGACGGCGTGGCGCAGACCGTATTCGGCCACCGCCTTCTCCAGCGCGAAGCGGCTCTCGAGCGGACGCGACTGCTTCGACGCCCAGGCGCCGATGCGGCTGGCGCGGGCGCGCGAGGCGAAATAGGCGTCGGCCTCGGCGTCGGTGACGATCTCGACGGCGCCGCGGATGCGGATCTGCCGGCGCAGCGTCTTCCAGTGGAAGAGCAGCGCCGCCTTGCGCGAGGCGAGCAGCTCGACGCCCTTCTTGGATTCGAAATTCGTGTAGAAGACGAAGCCCTTCTCGTCGAATCCCTTGAGCAGGACCATGCGGACGTCGGGCAGGCCGGTGTCGTCGACCGAGGCGAGCGCCATGGCGTTCGGGTCGTTCGGCTCCTTCGCCTCGGCGTCCTTCAGCCATTGCGCGAAAAGACGAAACGGCTCTTCGGCGCCGGAAAAGTCACCCGTCGTTAACTCCGATGGGAGATCGTTCTGAAATTGGTCGGTCATCGCTTTCGGAGGAACCCTTGGCCGGTCTTCGGTCCCCAACCCTAACCGAGCTTCGTCGTCATGGCCAACGCGCTTCGGCGCGGATCGGCCGTGCGATCACGGCATCGGTCGTCGTCTCAGGGCTCGTCGCGCTCGGCGGCTGCGGTATCGTCGTGCCGCTGTCGTCGCTGATGTCGTCGTCGAGCGAGCCGCCGCCGTCGTCGGCCGAGGTCACAGGCTCGATCCCCGCGACCGCCGCGTCCGCACCCGCCCTCCCCGACGGCGACGCCGATTCGGTGCGTCGGGCGATCGAGATTTCGGTGGCACGCGGCGTCGAGGCGCCGATCGCCTGGAAGAACGAGACGAACGGCCACACCGGCACCGTCACCGCCTCGCATGCCGCCCGCGCGCCCAACGGCGCCCCCTGCCGCGACTTCGAGACGACGCTGACCACCGTCTCCGGCGTCGATCTGCATTCCGGTCGGATCTGCCAGGGCTTCACCGGCGGCTGGGAAGTGCTGCGGTTCGAACGCGTCGGCGGTTGACGGCGGCACATCGAGCCGTCATTCCCTCTTCAAATCCATCGCGTCGCACCCCAAATCATGCGACGAGACGAAGACAATCTCCGACGGGCCGACCGCGCGAGACGCGGATGCGGGAACCGGAGAGCGGGAGACGACGATGCGCAACCCCTACGACGTTCTCGGCGTCGGCAAGACGGCCAATGCCGACGAGATCAAGAAGGCATTCCGGCGGCTGGCGAAGAAGCACCATCCCGACCAGAACCGCGACGACCCCAAGGCGAAGGAAGCCTTCGCCGAGGTCAACGCCGCCTACGAGATCCTCGGCGACGCGGCGAAGCGCGGCCAGTTCGACCGGGGCGAGATCGACGCCGAGGGCAAGCCGCGCTTCACCGGCAATCCCTTCGGTGCCGGCGGCGGCCCCTTCGGCGGTCGCGGCGGCGGCGGGCGGACGGCGCACGGCGGCGGGCCGGAGTTCGACGACTTCCTCACCGACATCCTCGGCCAGGCCTTCGGCGGCCGCGCTCGTAGCGCCGGTGCCGGCGGCGGGCCCTTCGGCGGCGGCATGGGCGGTATGGGCGGCGGCATGGGCGGTGGCCCGCGCGGAGCCGGTCCGGGTGCCGGCGCACGCGCCCGCGGCGACGACGTCGAGATCGACGTCCGCATCAGCCTCGAACAGGTCGCCGAGCGCGCCAAGATCCGGGTGGACCTGCCGACCGGCAAGACGCTCGACGTGGCGTTGCCGGAGGGCGTCTCCGACCGCCAGAAGATCCGGCTCGAGGGCCAGGGCCATCCCGGCGCGCCGGCGGGCGATGCGATCGTCACCGTGGTGTTCGAGCGCCATCCGCAGTTCCGCTGCGTCGGCCACGATCTCGAGACCGATGCGCAGATCAGCCTCGAAGACGCCGTGCTCGGCGGCCGCATCCGCGTGCCGACGCTGTCGGGTGCGGTCGAGCTCAATCTTCCCGCCGGTACCACCGGGGGCAAGGAGCTGCGCCTCAAGGGCAAGGGCCTGCCGACCAAGGCGGGCGGCCACGGCAATCTCTACGTCAAGCCGCGCATCGTCCTGCCGGAGGGCGGCGATGCCGAGCTCGAGGCCTTCCTGAAGGCCCGTCGGGCGCGATGAGGGAGGGCGGCGGATCCGTTCTGCCGCCGTTCATGTGGTTTCAGCGATACTCTCATGGCGCGTCGGGAAAGACGCGACTTCGGGAACGAGGCCATGATACGCACCATCGTCCATGCCGTTTCGGTCGCAGCCCTCCTCTGGACGATCCAGGCGGAGGCGCAGACGCGGCCACCCCAGCCCAGCCGTCCGCCGTGGCAGGACGTGTGCTGCGGCGGGCCGTGCTGCAAGCCGCGCCCCGGCCGGTGAGAGGCGACACGTGGAGAGAGCCAGCGACGACGATGCTCCGTCCATCCGACCGACCTTCCGTGCGCCCGCGGGTCCCCTCGCGGTGGCCGCGGTCGCACTGATCGGCGCGGTCGGCTGGGGTCTCGCGGCCTGGGAGCATTTCGTCGCGGTACCGGCGGCGGCGAACACCGCCCGCGTCGCCTTCGCGCTCGATCTCGTCGACCGCTTCGACGACACCCCCGCCCACAAGGCCTATGTCGAGCTCGCCGCCGACATGAAGCCGTGGTGGAGCGCCATCGACGGTCTGCAGCAGCGCCTTCAGGCCGCGACCGGCGACGAGGACCGCGACCGGTTGATCGCCGAACGCGACGCCTCGCTGGTCACCTTCATCCAGGACAGGAAGATCGCTGCGAAGGTCGACCTGCTGATCGGCTCGTTCGACACGTTCACCCGCTGCCTCGCGGCCTCGGTGTGCGACGGCGACATCGTCGAACGATCGATCTCGATCGACGTCAAACGGATCTGGCGCACCTTCCGCCCCTGGGTCCAGCATCGCCGCGAGATCGACGGCGACCGCGGCTACGGGCGGGATCTCGAAGAGCTCTATTTCCGCTTCGTCGGATGACGAGGGCGCCACATGCGCCGCGCCCCCTTCACTTCTTCTTCGACACGAAGGCGGCGAAGGCCGCCTGCGCCTCGGCCGACTTCAGGCGACGGGCGAACTCCGCCGCTTCCGCCTCGATCCGGGCGATGATCTCGGCGCGGCCGAAGCCGGGGACGTCGCGCAGCAGGCGACGCGAGGCGGCGAGCGCGGCACGCGGCTTCTTCGCCAGATCCTTCGCCACCGCCAGCGCCGCCGCCTCGAGCTCGTCGGTCGGCACCGTGTCGTTGACGAGGCCGACCTTCAGGGCGCGGGCGGCGTCGAAGGGACGGCCCATCGCCAGCAGTTCGAAGGCGACCGCATCGCCGAGGCGGCGGGGGCCGAGCAGGCTCGACGCCGCCTCCGGTACCAGACCGAGGTCGGTGAAGGGGGTGCGGAAGAGCGAGGTCTGCGAGGCGACGACATAGTCGGCATGGAGCAGCGCCGTGGTGCCGACGCCGATCGCCAGACCGTCGACGCCGATCACCAGCGGCTTGTCGAGGCTCGCCAGCGTGTGGAGGAAGGTGAGGATCGCGCCACCGAGCGTGCCGGAGCGCGCCGCGGCGACGAAGTCCTCGATGTCGTTGCCGGCCGAGAAGGCGCCGGGCACGCCGAGCCAGAGGTGGACGGCGACCGAATCGTCGGCCTCCGCCGCCTGCCACGCCGCGGTCATGGCGGCGTACATGGCGCCGGTCAGGGCGTTCTTCTTGTCGGCACGCGTCATGCGCATGACGGCGACGGCGCCGTCGCGCTCGCTCGTCACCGGCGCCGCGGCGATCTCGGTCTCGTCGGCCATGGTCGTCTCTCCCCTCGTCGTTTCGACGGTATCGTGATGTTTCGGCCGCATTGTGCAGATCTCGGCACCCAACGGCAACCCCGTCGCGTCGGCACGCCCGATCCGCACGGGAAGGGGTGCCATCGCGGCCGCTTCTCGGCTAGAGAAGGCGCCATGGAGATCCTGGCGACGACGACGGACGAGGAACGGGAAGCCGCGATCGCGGGCGCGGTCGCGGCATTGGCGGCCGGCCGGCTGGTGGCGCTGCCGACCGAGACGGTCTACGGCCTCGGGGCGGACGCGACCGACGGACGCGCCGTCGCGGCGATCTATGCCGCCAAGGGGCGACCGAGCTTCAACCCGCTGATCGCCCATGTGCCCGACCTCGCCAGCGCCGAGGCGCACGGGGTGTTCGACGCCGACGCGCGGCGGCTGGCCGAGGCCTTCTGGCCGGGACCGCTGACGCTGGTCGTGCCGAAACGGGCGGAGAGCCCGATCGCCGATCTCGTCACCGCCGGTCTCGACAGCGTCGGCCTGCGCGTGCCGGCGCCGGCGACGACCCGCGCCATTCTCGCCCGGCTCGGCCGGCCGGTGGCCGCCCCCAGCGCCAATCGCTCCGGCCGGATCAGCCCGACCAGCGCCGCCGACGTCGCCGCCGATCTCGGCGACAAGGTCGCGGTGATCGTCGACGACGGGCCGTCGCCGGTCGGGGTGGAATCGACCATCGTCGCCGTGCTCGACGGCACGGTGCGGCTGCTGCGCCCCGGCGGCGTGGCGCGCGCCGCGATCGAGGCGGCGATCGGCCGGCCGCTCGACGGGACGGACGAGACCGCCCTCACGGTCGACGAGGCGGCGACGGATGCCGCGCCGCTCTCGCCGGGCCTCCTGACTTCGCACTATGCGCCGAACGCAAGGGTGCGGCTCGGGGCCGTCGATGTGCGGCCGGGCGAGGCACTGTTGACCTTCGCCGGCGCGCGGCCGGACGGCTGCGACGCCGCGGTCGCGATCATCGATCTCAGCCCATCCGGCGACATCGCCGAAGCCGCCAGCCGGCTCTTCCGGGCGCTGCGCGATCTCGACGCCTGTGGCGCCGCGACCATCGCCGTCGTGTCGATCCCGGAGGACGGGCTCGGCGAGGCGATCGTCGACCGCCTGCGCCGCGCCGCCGCCCCGCGCCCGGCCGCCGGTCCCGCGAAGCCCTGACATTTCGCCCGACCCGAAACGCACGCCTTCGAACCGCACCGCCATGCGCTCTGCGCATGACGCGGCGGTGCGACCGACGAAGGTATGACGGCAACATTGATTTCGGTCACGGTCTCGGCGTGACGAGCCGCGCACGATCGGTCAAGGTGAGACCGTGTCCAAGGCGTGGACGGGGCCTGTTCTCGTTTGCCCTTCGGACCACCGAAAGTCGGAATACCGAAGCGATCGATCCGCATGCGCGATCGAACGGCCGGAAAAGTCGCCGGAAAGGCGACGGCCGCGGAGAATCCGCGGCCCGGTCGAGGGAGGAAGGACGGACTCTTCGATGTCGACGCTGCTCATTCATCACCCGGCCTGTCTCGGTCACGCGACGCCGCTCGGCCATCCCGAGCGCGCCGATCGGATGCGGGTGATCGATCGCATTCTCGAACACGAACGCTTCCAACCGCTGGAGCGCGAGGCCGCGCCGCGCGGCACCCGCGCCATGGTCGAGATGGCCCATCCCGGCACCTATTTCGACGAGATCGCCGAAGCGGTTCCCGAAGAAGGCCTGCTGCGTCTCGACGACGACACGACGATCTCGCCCGGCAGCCTCGAGGCGGCGCTGCGCGCCGTCGGCGGCGCCTGCCAGGCGGTCGACGAGGTCTTCGAGAAGAAGGTCAAGAACGCCTTCGTCACCGTGCGCCCGCCGGGGCATCACGCCGAATCGAAGCGCGCCATGGGCTTCTGCCTGTTCAACAACGTCGCCATCGCCGCCCATTGGGCGCGGGTGACGCACGGCGCCGAGCGGGTCGCGGTGATGGACTTCGACGTCCACCACGGCAACGGCACCCAGGACATCTTCTGGAACGATCCGAACCTGATGTACGCCTCGACCCACCAGATGCCGTTCTATCCCGGCACCGGCGAGGTCTCGGAGACCGGCATCGCCGACAACGTCGTCAACGCGCCCTTGTGGGCGGGTGCCGGCGGCGCCGACTTCCGCGAGGCGATGGACATCGCGGTGCTGCCGCGCATCGAGGCCTTCAAGCCCGACATCGTGATCATCTCGGCCGGTTTCGACGCCCATACCCGCGACCCGATGAGCCAGATCAACCTCGTCGAGGCGGATTTCGCCTGGGCGACGTCGCGGCTGATGGACATCGCCGACCGGTGTTGCGAGTCGCGCCTCGTCTCGGTGCTCGAGGGCGGCTACGATCTCGAGGGTCTGGCGCGTTCGGTCGCCGCCCACGTGATGACCCTGATGAAGAATTGACGCGGTTCCGTCGCGACGACGGAGGCGCTACCATCGTGGTCCGGGCGGCGCGTGTGGCCGCCGATCGTCGCCGTCGTCCGGCGGCGCGTTCAGTCGTTGTTCGGAGGTTTCGATGTCGGGTCGTTTCAGCCTGATCGCCGGTTTCACTCTCGCCACTTGTCTCGCCGTTCCCTCGGCCCATGCCGACGACACCATCGCCAAGCGGCTGTGGCTCGCCTCGGGCACGGGCAAGACCGTGACGGTCGACAGTTTCCGCGAGATGCGCGAGGACTGCTCGCTCGCCCCCGCGCCGGGGGTGACGGTCACCCAGCAGCCGGCCTTCGGCAAGATGACGGTCTCCAAGACCAAGGCGCCGGGCAAGACCGACCCGAACGGCCCCTACGCCGCCTGCAACGGCAAGCCGTTCAACTGGACCGTGGTGAAGATCCCTTCGCCGAGCAAGGCCGAGGGCACCGACGGCGCGGTGATCCGGGCGCAGGAGAGCACCGGCGAGGTGACGACCTACGAGATCGAGATCGTCTATGCCAAGAAGCTCCCGGCGGGGAAGTCGTCGGGTCTGCTCGAGGACCGCTGAGTCCCATTCCACGCGAAACGTGGCACACTGGCGCCGCGCCCGACGAGTCGGGCCGCGGCGTCGTGCGTCTCGACGCCTCTCGTCCTGCCCCGATGGAGCCTCTCACCCGTGACGTCGACCGCGCTTTCGGAACCCGCGACCCTCACCTTCGAGCAGGCGCTCGCCGAACTCGAGACGCTGGTGCAGCGGCTGGAGAGCGGCAACGTGCCGCTCGAGGAATCGATCGCGGCCTACGAACGCGGCGAGGCCCTGAAGAAGCGCTGCGCCGATCTGCTCGACGTCGCCGAGAAGCGGGTGGAGAAGATCCGCGTCGGCAGCGACGGCCGCGCCGTCGGCACCGAGCCGCTCGACCCGGACGCGTGAGGCGACGTCACCCCTGCCCTTCCCGGGCCGGGACGACCAGATTGGCCTTCAGGATCTGCACCACGTCGCCCGCCTGATTGCGGGTCTCGTTGCGGACCGTGACGATGCCACGGTCGGGGCGCGACTTCGAGCGCGTCACCTCGACGATCTCCGTATGGACCGTCAGCGTGTCACCCGGACGGGTCGGGCGCGGCCAGGAGATCTCGCCGCCGGCGCCGACGATGCCCCAGGCGAAGGGGACGCCGTCTTCGGTGAGGAGCCGCATCGACAGCGCCGCCACCTGCCAGCCCGAGGCCGCCAGCCCGCGGAAGAAGGTCGCCTTCGCCGCCTCCTCGTCGAGATGGAAGGGCTGCATGTCGTAGGCGCGGGCAAAGGCCTTGATCGCCTCGGCGTCGAGGGTGACCGACCCGGTCGTCCAGGTCTGACCGACGGCGCAATCCTCCAGATAATGGTCGTTCACGGCCTTCTCCCTTTTCGCGCCGGTCGACCCGGCTTATGATGATCGCTGTCATCTATTCAAGCATTGATGATTGTCATCATCAATAGCCCTTCGCGACGGAGGCGGGCATGGCGCGGGTATCGCGGGAGACGGCGGCGTCCCATCGCGCGGCGATCGTGGCGGCGGCGAGCCGGCTGTTCCGGGCACGCGGACTGGCGGCCGTCGGGGTCGGCGAGATCACCCGGGCGGCGGGGCTGACCCACGGCGGCTTCTACGGTCACTTCGCCTCGAAGGAGGCGCTGGCGGCGGAAGCGGTGACGGCCGCCTTCGCGGAGGGCCGCGCGCGGATCGCGGCGAATGGTCTTCACGGATATTTGCGCGGCTATCTTTCGCGCGCCCACCGCGACCGGCCGGAGGACGGCTGCGCGCTGGTCGCCTTCGCCGGAACCTCGCTCGCCGGCGCCGACGAGGTGCGCGATGCGCTGGCGGCAGGAGCGGCGAGCCTGATCGACACGATCGCGGCGGGGCTCGACGACGGCCTCGAGCCGGCTGCTCGAGCGGCGGAAGCGCTGCGGCTCGCCGCTCTCGCGGTCGGCGCCCAGGTGATCGCGCGGGCGCTCGCGACGGCCGATCCGGCGCGCTCGGACGCGGTTCTGATGGCGGCGCGGGCGGCGATCGGACCCCATGCGGGGGACGGCGACGCCCCGCCCGCCCGGCACGAAACGGGCACCGCCCCCGCGAAAGGGTGATTTGCAGCCCGGCGGCGGCTCATGTATCGATGACCGGAGACCCTCGACCCGAGGGCCGGACGCGTGACGGCCGAGACGGCGAACCCGCGCAGGTGGTTTCGATTTCGAGAGACTCGATTTTGCCGCAGCCCCCCCTGACCCCGCTCCTCGACACGATCGCCACCCCCGAGGATCTCCGCAAGCTCCCCGACGCCAAGCTGAAGCAGCTGGCCGACGAGGTGCGTGCCGAGACCATCGACGCGGTGTCGCAGACCGGTGGCCATCTCGGCGCCGGCCTCGGCGTGGTCGAGCTGACGGTGGCGCTGCATCACGTCTTCGACACGCCGCGCGACGTGCTGATCTGGGACGTCGGCCACCAGACCTACCCGCACAAGATCCTGACGGGGCGGCGCGACCGCATCCGCACGCTGCGCCAGCCCGGCGGCCTCTCCGGCTTCACCAAGCGCGAGGAGAGCCCCTACGACCCGTTCGGCGCGGCCCATTCCTCGACCTCGATCTCGGCGGCGCTCGGCTTCGCCGCGGCGCGCGACCTCGACGGGCGCGACAATGCCGTCATCGCCGTGATCGGCGACGGCTCGATGTCGGCGGGCATGGCCTACGAGGCGATGAACAACGCCGGCGCGCGCGACGAACGGCTGATCGTCGTGCTCAACGACAACGACATGTCGATCGCCCCGCCGACCGGCGCGATGAGCGCCTATCTGGCGCGGCTCGTCTCGTCGCGGACCTTCATGCAGCTGCGCGACATCGGCAAGCAGATCACCCGTCGTCTGCCCAAGTTCATGGAAGTGGGCGCCAAGCGAGCGGAAGAGTTCGCCCGCGGTCTCGCCATGGGCGGCACGCTGTTCGAGGAGATGGGCTTCTACTACGTCGGGCCGATCGACGGGCACAATCTCGATCACCTCCTGCCGGTGCTGCGCAACGTGCGCGACGCCAAGGAGGGGCCGATCCTCATCCACGTCGTCACCCGCAAGGGCAAGGGCTATGGCCCGGCGGAAGCCGCGGCCGACAAGTATCACGGCGTCGGCCGTTTCGACGTCGTCACCGGCAAGCAGGACAAGCCCAAGGCCAACGCGCCGTCCTACACCAAGGTCTTCGCCAACGCGCTGGTCGACGAGGGCGGCCGCGACGACAAGATCCTCGGCATCACCGCCGCCATGCCCTCGGGCACCGGGCTCGACGTCTTCGGCGAGGCCTTCCCGCACCGCATGTTCGACGTCGGCATCGCCGAGCAGCATGCCGTGACCTTCGCGGCCGGTCTCGCCGCCGGCGGCTACAAGCCGTTCTGCGCCATCTATTCGACCTTCCTGCAGCGTGGGTTCGACCAAGTGGCGCACGACGTGGCGCTGCAGTCGCTGCCGGTGCGCTTCGCCATCGACCGCGCCGGTTTCGTCGGCGCCGACGGGGCGACCCATGCCGGGTCCTACGACCTCGCCTTCCTCGGCTGCCTGCCCAACATGGTGGTGATGGCGCCGGCCGACGAGGCCGAACTCGTCCACATGGTGGCGACCGCCGCCTCGATCGACGACCGACCCTCGGCCTTCCGCTTCCCGCGCGGCGAGGGCGTCGGCGTCGAACTGCCGAGCCGCGGCGAGGTGCTGGAGATCGGCAAGGGGCGGATCCTGCGCGAGGGCGACAAGGTCGCCATCCTGTCGCTCGGCACCCGCCTTTCCGCCGCGCTCGAGGCGGCCGAACGGCTCGAGGCGCAGGGGCTGTCGACCACCGTCGCCGACGCGCGCTTCATGAAGCCGCTCGACCGCGACCTCGTCCGCCGCCTGGCGCTCGGCCACCGGGTGCTGATCACCGTCGAGGAGGGCGCCGTCGGCGGCTTCGGCAGCCACGTGCTGCACTTCCTCGCCGAAGAGGGCCTGCTCGACGGCGGCCTGCGCGTTCGTGCCCTGACCATGCCCGACCAGTTCCTCGACCACGGCGACCCGGAGAAGACCTATGCCGCGATCGGAATCGACGCCTCCGGCATCGTCCGGCGGGCCTTCGAAGCGCTCGGACGGGCGGAAGTCGCGGGCGGCGAACCGGCCCGCCTCGCCTGAGGACCAGACGACATTGCTGCGTGTCCTGCGTCACGCCCTGTGGGTGCTGATCGCCGTGCTGGTGATCGGTCTCGGCGTCTTCGTCGCGCTGCGCGAACCGGTCGCCACCAAGTCGGCGGGCGACGCCGCGAAGCTCGAACCGATCGCCGGCATCGGCGGGCCCTTCGACCTCGTCGACCAGAAGGGCCAGCCCTACACCCAGGCGTCGCTGCAGGGCCATCCGACGCTGCTGTTCTTCGGCTACACCTTCTGCCCCGACGTCTGCCCGACCACGCTGATCGAGGCCGAGGGCTGGATGAAGGAACTCGGCGCCGACGCCGACAAGATCAAGGTGGTCTTCGTCACCGTCGATCCCGAGCGCGACACGCCGGCGAAACTCGAGGACTATCTCAAGAGCTTCGACCCGCGCTTCGTCGGCCTGTCGGGCCCGCGGCCCGAGATCGACCGCATCATCAAGGCCTACCGCGTCTTCGCCCGTAAGGTCGACGGCAAGGACGGCGAATACACGATGGACCACACCGCCGCGGTCTACCTGCTCGACGCCCACGGCCGCTTCGTCGGCATGATCAACTACCAGGAAGAGGCGGCGAAGGCGCTCGTGAAGATCCGCCGTCTGCTGGCGATGCCGTGACGATGGATCTCGCCGCCCTGCTCTCCGCCGCCGTCGCCGGTTGTCTCTACGTCGTCTCGCCCGGACCCGCCGTGCTGGCGCTGGTCGGCATCGGTGCGGCCAAGGGGCGGCGGCCGGCGCTGCAGTTCCTCTTCGGCCATCTCGCCGGCGACACGCTGTGGTGCACGCTCGCCATCACCGCGCTGGTCGGGGCCAAGGTGTTCGATCCGCTGCTGTTCGAACTGGTGGCGCTCGCCTGCGGCCTCTATCTCGGCCATCTCGGCCTCAAGGGCGTACGTTCGCGCTCGGCCGAGGGCGCCGACGATCTGATCGGCGATCGGCCGTGGATGCGCGGCATCGCCTTCGGCCTCACCAATCCGAAGAGCTATCCGGTGGCGCTCGCCATGTACACGGCACTCTTCGCCGGGCGCACCGAGGCGCTGACCTTCGCCGCCATGCCCTGGCTCTTCGCGGCGTCCTTCGTCGGGTTCCTCGCCGGCGATGCCATCCTCGCCTGGGTGGTCGGCACCGGCTTCATGCGGCGGCTGTATCTCTCGCACGCGGTGACCATCGTGCGGGTGACCGGCGGGCTCTTCTGCCTCTTCGCGATCTCCACCCTGTGGGAGGCCGTGCCGAAGCTGCTCGCGCGGCTGACATGACCGGACCCGAGACGATCACGACCGAACGCCTGATCCTGCGTCCCCATCGCCCGGACGATCTCGACGGCTACGCGGTCCTGTGGCTGCCGCCGACCGAAGGGCCGGCCCGCGTGCCGGTGCTCGACCGCGAGGGCGCCTGGGCGCGCCTGCTGCGGCTCGTCGGCCATCGCACCGTCTTCGGCTTCGCGCCCTGGCTGGTGACGGAGGCCGCGAGCGGCGCCATTCTCGGCGAAGCCGGCTTCGCCCGTTTCGAACGCGGCATCGGCCCCGGCTTCGACGACGCCGCCGAGGCGATGTGGACGTTGCGTCCCGAACATCGAGGCCGCGGCCTCGCCCACGAGGCGATGGCGGCGGCCGTCGCCGACCTCGACCGCCGGGGAGCCGCATCGCGCAGCGTCTGCATGATCGAGCCGGACAACGCCGCCTCGCTGGCGCTTGCCACCCGCCTCGGCTACCGCCGTTACGGCGAGGCCCTGCGGCACGGCCGGACGATCGATCTCCTCGAGCGCATCGCCGGCTGACGAGCCCGACACAGGAAAACCCCCGCGCCGTCGCCGACGCGGGGGTCTGTCTTTCCGGACCGATCGAAGGTCTCGATCAGGCGGCGAGCGCCTTGTTCAGCGGCAGCAGGTCGTAGCCGAGCGCCTCGGCGACGGCGGCGTAGGTGACGCGGCCGGCGCAGACGTTGAGGCCGTTGGCCAGATGCGGGTCCTCGGCGATCGCCTTCTTCCAACCCTTGTCGGCGAGCGCCAGAGCGAAGGGCAGCGTCGCGTTGTTGAGCGCGAAGGTCGAGGTGCGGGCGACGCCGCCCGGCATGTTGGCGACGCAGTAGTGCACGACGCCGTCGACCACGTAGGTCGGCTTGGAATGGGTCGTGGCCCGCGAGGTCTCGGCGCAGCCGCCCTGGTCGATCGCCACGTCGACGATGACCGAACCGCGCTTCATGGTCTTGAGCATCGGCCGGGTGATCAGCTTCGGCGCGGCGGCGCCGGGGATCAGCACGGTGCCGATGACGAGGTCGGCGCCGGCGACGAGTTCGGCGACGGTGTCACGGGTCGAGGCGGCGGTCTTGACGCGGGCGCCGAACTGCTGGGTCAGGCGACGCAGCACGTCGAGCGAGCGGTCGACCACGGTGACGTCGGCGCCCATGCCGAGCGCGATCGTGGTGGCATGCGTGCCGGAGACACCACCGCCGAGGACGACGACCTTGGCCGGCGCGACGCCGGGGACGCCGCCCATCAGGATGCCGCGGCCCTTGGAAGCGTTCTCGAGCGCATGGGCGCCGACCTGGGCGGCCATGCGGCCGGCGACTTCCGACATCGGCATCAGCAGCGGCAGGCCGCCGGTCGGCGAGGTCACGGTCTCGTAGGCGATGCAGGTGGCACCCGAATCGACGAGATCACGGGTCTGCTCCGGATCGGGCGCGAGGTGGAGGTAGGTGAAGAGCAGGTGATCGGCGCGCAGCTTCTTGCGCTCGACGGCCAGCGGCTCCTTGACCTTGACGATCATTTCGGCCTCGCCCCAGACCGCGTCGACGTCGTCGACGATCTTGGCGCCTGCCTTGACGTAGTCGCGATCGGCGATACCGGCACCCTTGCCGGCACCCTTTTCGATCAGCACGGAATGACCGTGCGCCACCAGTTCGGCGACCGACGCCGGCACCAGACCGACGCGGTCTTCATGGTCTTTGATCTCGCGAGGAACTCCGATGCGCATTGTCCATCTCCCGAACCGATCGGCACCGGCCTTCCCGCGCCGAATAATCTGTCGATGATGCGCGCGATCCCACGCAATTTTTCGCCTGACTTTGGATTTCAATCCATTCGATAAGACAGGAAATTGTTTTAATTAAGGAAATCGTCGAATATCATGCGTCCATGTTGTTGGACGATCGTGACCGCCAGATTCTGAGCGAGCTGCAAGGCGACGGCCGGCTGACCAATGCCGAGCTGGCCGAGCGCGTGCACCTGTCGCAATCCGCCTGTCTGAGGCGGGTGAACCTGCTGATGGGGAGCGGGCTGGTGGCGGGCACCCATCTGGTGATCGACCAGAAGACGGCGGGTTTCGCCGGCACCGCCTATGTCTCGATCACCCTCGACAGCCAGGACCGCGCCCGCCTCGACGCCTTCGAGGCGAAGGTGCGGCTCGTCTCGCAGATCCAGGAGTGCCACCTGCTCGCCGGCCAGTCGGATTATCTGCTGCGCGTGATCTTCCGCGACATGGCCGACCTCGAGCGCCTGCATTCGGAAGTGCTGACGCGGCTACCCGGCGTGGTGCGGGTGCAGTCGCAGCTGACACTCCGCACGGTGAAGCGGACGACGCGGGTGCCGGTGTGACGGGGAGCGGGCCAAGGACGGCGCCGTCTCGTCAGCCGTTGCGTCCAGCCACCGACGGTCACCTCGCCCTCATACTCAATGCCCTTTCCCGACCGTGTATTCGCCCAGTCTCGGCTCCCTCTCGAGGGGCAATCGGAATTCGATGGCGCAAGGTCTTTTGCCGAAGGAATGACGTAGTCGCATCAAGAAGACGTCTTCCTCTCGAACGTGCGCCAGGTCTCGAACAGCATGTCTCGAAAACGTTGTGCCGCCGGCGCCAGTCTCGCCGTGCGGCGTTCGATCAGGCCGATCGTCCTCTGAACGACCGGCTCTCCGATGGCTTTCGTCACGATCAGCGGATGGTCGCCCGGAGGGGTCGCCAATCTCGGCAGTACGGATATGCCGAGGCCGCGTTCGACGAGGCCGAGTGACGTGGTCAAGTGATTGACGACATATTGGAAGTCGAGATGGACGCTCTCCCGGGAGAGGGCGTTTTCCAACGTCATGCGATTGCCCGACGAGCGGCTGACGCCGATGAGTGCCTCTCCTTCGAGATCCTTCCAGGTGAGCGCCTCGCGTTCGGCGAGACGATGATCGCGGCGGCAGGCGAGGACGAAGGGATCGTCGATCAGGGGCGTGAAGGTCAGGTCGGGATCGGAACTTCCCGTCAGGTTGATGCCGAACTCGGCCTCTCCCCGCCTCACCGCCTCGAGACCGTCATTCGCCGAGAGATCGAGTATCCGAAAGCGGATCTTCGGAAACTGAACCGCAAACCGCTCGATGGCTCGGGGCAGGAAGTAGAAGGCCGCGGTTGGGACACAGGCGAGGGTCACCTGGCCACCCATGCGGTCACCCAACCCGGTGATGCCGAGCAGCCGATCCTCGAACTCGTCCAGAAGGCGCCGCGCCAACGGCGCGAACGAACGCCCGACGGTGGTCGGCGCGACGCGACGCGTGGTTCGTTCCAGAAGCGGTGCGCCGATCGATGCCTCGAGCGCCTGGATCCTGCGGGTCAGCGCCGGTTGCGACAGGTTGAGGACCTCGGCCGCCCGGTGGAAGCCCCCGAGATCGAGAACCGCAAGGAACGCTCGCAGGTCGAGCAGCTCGAAATTGATATGCATATCGGAATAATCCGCCGTTTATTTGCATTTAACAATCGGTTGAAATGCGGTTATCGCATCAAAGAGGATGAACTCGTCAAAAGCAACATCAATCATCCGGGAGGACTACGTATGGATCGCTCCATCCGTGTGCCGTGCGTCCTGATGCGCGGCGGTACTTCGCGTGGGCCATTCTTCCTGGTCGACGACCTTCCGCTCGATCGCGATCTGCGGGACCGCGTCCTGCTCTCCGCGCTCGGATCCGGTCACGAGCTTCAGGTCGACGGGATCGGCGGAGGCAATCCGTTGACGAGCAAGGTGGCGATGGTGGGTCCCGCGTCGCGGCCCGACGCGGACGTCGACTACCTCTTTGCGCAAGTCAACGTCATCCAGCAACTGGTCGACACCTCACCCAATTGCGGAAACATGCTGTCGGCCGTGGCCCCGTTCGCCATCGAGAAGGGCATCGTGAGGGCTTCCGACCCGACGACGAGGGTTCGAATTCACAACGTCAACACGGGCAAGCTGATCGACGCGGTCGTTCAGACACCGGGACGTCGCGTCGAATACGAAGGCGACGCGCACATCGACGGCGTGCCCGGGACGGCTGCTCCGATCTACCTATCGTTCATCGACTCGGCGGGGTCCAAGACCGGGCGGCTCTTCCCGACCGGCAACACGCGCGACCGGATCGGCGGAATCGACGTCACCTGCATCGACGCAGCGATGCCGCTGGTGATCATGAATGCGCGCGATTTCGGGATGACGGGCCGTGAGACCCCGTCGGCGCTCGATGCCTCCGTCGATCTGCTCGAACGCCTCGAGGCGGTTCGCAGGGAAGCGGGACGGCTCATGGGGCTCGGTGACGTGAGCAACCTCGTCATACCGAAGCCGGTTCTCATCGAGGGGCCGGCCCGTGGTGGTTCCATCACCGCCCGCTATTTCATGCCCCACAGTTGCCACAAGGCCTTCGCCGTGACCGGCGCCGTCGGTCTGGCGTCGGCCTGTGCCATCGCCGGCACCATCGCCGCGCCCGACGGCATGATCGATCCGATGCCGACGCGTCTCACCATCGAGCATCCTTCGGGGCGGCTCGACATGCGCCTCGATCGACTGGGGGACGAGGACGCTCCCGTCGTCTCGGTGGTCCGAACCGCGCGGCGGATCTTCGACGGGTTCGTCCATGTGAAGAACCCCGGGGTCACGACCTGCGCCGCCTGAATTGGAATGCGAACGATACCCAAGACGAACAACATGTTGGGGAGGACGACATGCACACCACGGTCGAACCACGCCTGCTCGATGCGAAAGCACGAGAGCGCAAGCCCTTCTATCGGGCGCTCTATTTCCAGGTTCTCGTCGGTGTCGTAGCCGGCATCGCACTCGGACATTTCTGGCCACAGATCGCGCCGGCGGCGAAGCCCCTGGGCGACGCGTTCATCAAGATCGTCAAGATGATGATCGTGCCGGTGGTCTTCTGCACGATCGTGACCGGCATCGCCGGCGTTCACGCGGATCGGAGCATCGGCAAGTCCATCGTCAAGGCGATGGGGCTCTTCTATGCACTGACGATCGTCGCGCTCCTGACCGGCCTCGTTTCCGTCGAGACCATTCAGCCCGGCTTCGGCATGCACATCGACGTCCATGCGATCGATCCGAAGGAGGCGGCGAGATATGCCGCTCAGGCCAAGCCCCTCGACACCGTCGACATGCTTCTCCATGTCATCCCGAAGAGCTTCTTCACGCCCTTCGCGGAAGGCGAGGTGCTGCCGGTCCTGTTCATCGCCATCATCGCCGGTTTCGGTCTGCGCAAGGCCGGTCCTGCCGGAGAGCCGTTCATCCGCGGCATCGAATCCTTCTCGGCGGCGCTCTTTCTCGCCTTCGGCTCGCTGATGAAGCTCGCCCCGATCGGCGCGTTCGGCGCCATCGCCTTCATCGTCGCCAAGAACGGCATCAAGACGATCGGCAATCTGGGGATGCTCATCGCCACGCTCTATGTGGCCTGCGGCTTCTTCGTGTTCGTCGTGCTGGGACTGCTCGCGCGGCTCCACGGGTTCAGCCTGCTGAAGCTGATCCGTTACATCCGTGAGGAGTTGCTGGTCGTTCTGGGGACGTCCTCGACCGAACCGGTGCTGCCCTCCATGCTGTTCAAGCTCGAGCGGCTCGGCTGCTCCAAGGGCTCGGTCGGGCTGACGTTGCCGCTCGGCTATTCGTTCAATCTCGACGGAACGGCCATCTACCTCACCCTCGCGTCCTTGTTCCTTGCTCAGGCAATGGATATTCCGATGACGGGTTGGCAGATCGCGTCGATGATCTTCGTGATGCTTCTCACGTCCAAGGGCGCCGCCGGCGTCACGGGCTCGGGATTCGCCGCCCTCGTCGCCACCCTGGCGGCGATGCCGGATGCCGTTCCGGTGGCGGGCGTCGTGATCATCGCCGGCATCGACCGCTTCATGTCGGAAGCGCGGGCGTTGACCAGTCTCGTCTCGAATGCCGTCGCCTGCATCGTCATCGCGATCTGGGAAGGCGAGTGCGATCTCGACACGCTCAGAGCGGAGTTGAACCGAGGTCAGGCGAGCGAACCGGTTTCGCCCGTTGCGACGGGAGAGCCGGGCCTCGTCGCCACCTGATCGAAGTCGCGACCGGTCGAAGCCGACCGCTTCCACCGACCGGCGTGACCGCGGCGTTTCCTTCGAACGGGAGGAAGCGTCGCGGTCGCGGCGTTCTCGGGTGGCGGTCTATTGATCGCCATCGGCTTCGCTCGACGCGAGCATCCGCTTCTCGCGGGCGTAACGAACGAGCGCGAGAAACCGGTATATGCCGTGTACGAACTTGCCGTAGGGCATGGTCAGGAACAGCGCGAAGACGATCCCGAGGTGGAGAGCCAGCAGGATCCCCATGACGGACGTCGATCGCAGGACGAGAAGAGCCAGACCGGTGATGCCGGTGAGCGCCAGCATCGCCAGAAAGGCGACGTCCATGCCTCGATCCGACCCTTCGAGCAGAACCGGGTCGCGCTTCTTCTTTTCGAAATAGAGCCCGATCGGGCCGACGACGATGCCCACACCTCCGAGCGTGCCGAGGACTACCGGCAGGTCCCACCAGGGATAGGGTGCCTCGCGCGCCAGCAGGTAGTGCCAGAGCGTGGCGAAGCCGGTCGCCGCGAAGCACAGGACGAAGCCCCAGAAGGTCATGTGGTGATAGAGCCGCCGCCGATCGGTCGGTCGCTCGTCGGCGCCGTAGCAACCGACGCCGCCACCGTCGAGGTAACGCAGACTGCCGGCATCGACGATCGCCGCCCACAGCGAGGGCGGCTCGACGAGCGTGGCGGCCGGCTCACCGATGTCGCGCCAGAAGGCGCGCGCGCCCATGACGAGGGAGACGATCGCCCAGAGGAAGACCGCGCCGAAGACGACGGCCAAGGCATCGTGGGGCAGGAACGCATAGAAGGATGCGGGTCCGGCCCAGGCGGTGAACAGCGCTTCGGGGCGATGCATGGCGACGAAGGCGACGATGAAGGCGAAGACGCCGACGACCGCCGCGATCGTGACCGCCTTGGCATTGTCGCGAAAGAAGACCGCCGCCGGACGCGGCCAGGCATAGGCGGCGTAGGATTCGGTGCGGACCCGCGCCAGCGTCGCGGGAACCTTCACGTCGAACTCGTGGGGCGGCGCGAACTGGCAATCGACGTGGCAGGCGCCACAGGAATGGCAGAGATTGGCGAGGTAGTTGAGATCGCCGTCGGTGAAGGCCCGCCGCATCTCCATCGCCGGGAAAACCGCGCAGAGACCTTCGCAGTATCGGCAGGAATTGCAGATGGTCATCAGCCGATCGGCTTCGGCGAGCGCATCAGTCGCGTGCATGGCGGGCGGCCCCCTCTCCGGCAATGCGTCCGAAGACGCTGCCGATGGTCATTCCGATGCCGGCGGCATAGCCGCGGCGCAGGACGTTGCCGGCCATGATCTCACCGGCGGCGAACATGTTCCTGGAAGGCTTGCCGCCCATGAGTAGACGCGCCTCTCGATCGACCCTGCAGCCCAGATAGGTGAAGGTGATGCCCGGCCGCACCGGATAGGCATAGAAGGGAGCGGTATCGATCGGCCGTGCCCAATGCGTCTTGGGGGGCGTGATACCTTCGGTGCGGCAGTCGTCCAGACCGGTGTGATCGAAGTTGCCGGGGCGGGTCGCCGCATTGAAGGTCGACACGGTGGCCGTCAGCGCCGCTGCGTCGATGCCCAGCTTTTCGGCCAACTCCGCGACGGATCCCGCCGTGATCGGCGGATAGAGCGACGGCATGAAGAGGCTCAGCGACTTGGCATCGAAGACGATGTAGGCGATCTGATCCGGCTGCGCGGCGACGAGGCGGCCCCAGATGGCGTAGCGCTTGGGCCAGACGTCCTCGCCTTCGTCGTAGAAGCGCTCGGCGTGCCTGTTGACGACGATGCCGAAGACCACGCAGTCCAGGCGGGTGATGATCCCGCCGTCGAACTTCGGGGCGCGGGCGTCGATGGCGACCGCGTGACACTGGGTCGGGTCGCCGACGCGATCGACACCGGCCGCCGACAGCATGTCGAGAACCGTGCCACGATTGTAGCGCGTGCCGCGGATGAGGAAGTTGCGAGCGATCTCGCCCCAGCCCTCCGCCAGCTTGTCGATGTTGGCCTCGAAGCCCCCCGCGGCGGCCACCAGCGCCTTGGCCTTCACGCGCCGCAGCGCGCCGTCGCGAGAATAGACGGCCGAACGGAACGTCCCGTCGTCGATCTCCAGTTCGACGACCTCGGCATCGTAGAGCACGGAGACTCCCAGCTTCTCCGCGGTCAGATAGAGCGCATTGAGCATGGCCCTGCCGCCGCCGAGGAAGAACGAGTTGGTGCGGCCGAGCGACAGGGTTCCACCGATCGACGGCTGGAAGCGAACACCCTGCTCGACGATCCAATGGAGCATGTCCTTCGACTGCCGGATCATGTGACGGGCGAGATCCTCGTCGGTATCGCCGCCGGTGACACGCAGCAGGTCTTCGAAGAACTCGTCCTCGGTATAGGGGCCGGTCAGGATCTCGGTCGCCGTGTCATGGGCGCAGCGCATGTTGCGGGTGTGCCGCGTGTTGCCGCCGCGATAGAACTTCGGTGCCGCCTCGAGCACGAGGACCGAAGCACCGCCTCTCGCGGCGGCAATGGCCGAGCAGAGGGCGGCATTGCCGCCCCCCACCACGAGAACGTCGTAGGTTTCGAGATCGTCGACCACGGATCGACCCGGTTCGATCATGATTGGTATCCCTTCGGATTTCCCTTGCGAAACAGGATGAAGACCGCGGCGAGCGACCAGGCGGCAGCCCACATCAGCCATCCCGCGGGAGCGGCCCGATCGCCGGTCTGGTCGATGAGCCAGGTCGAGACCAGGGGCGTGAAGGTGCCGAACACAGCCGTCGCGAGCGAGAAGGCGAGCGAGAAACAGGTCGCGCGCACGTGAGGGGGCACCACTTCCGACAGCGTGACCACCATCGCGCCGTTGTAGGTGCCGAAGTAGAAGGACAGGATCAGTTCCACCCCGAGCATCTTCCCGAAGGTCGGCCCGGCGGTGAGCCACGCCAGCAACGGGTAGGCGGTCACGAGCCCCAGCAGCGAGATGCTCAGGAGGATCGGCTTTCTGCCGATACGATCGGAGAGGGCGCCACCGATCGGAAGCCACAGGAAGTTCGATATGGCGACACACACGGTGACGAGCAGACTGTCGACTTCGCCGAGTTTCAGGACGCTCTTGCCGAAGGTCGGCGTGTAGACCGTTATGAAATAGAAGGTGACGGTCGTCATGGCCGTCAACATCATCCCGAGCAGGACGATGCGCCAATTGGCCAGCATCGAGGTGTAGACCTCACCCGTCGTGGGATGCTGCTTGCGCGCAAGAAACTCGGGGGTTTCCTCGAGGGTCCGGCGAATGAAGAAGATGAAGGGGATGATGGAGCAACCGATGAAGAACGGGATGCGCCATCCCCAATCGGTGATCGCCGATGCCGCGAGGGTGTGGTTCAGGCCGTAGCCGATCAGCGCCGCCACGAGGATCGCAACCTGCTGGCTGGCCGATTGGAACGAGGTGTAGAAGCCCTTCCGGCCGGGGGTGGCGATCTCGAAGAGATAGATGGAAACGCCGCCGAGTTCGACGCCGGCCGAGAAGCCCTGCAACAGTCGCCCGAGCAGGACGATCGTCGGCGCGGCGAGGCCGATCGTGGCGTAGGTCGGCGACACGGCGATCAGGATCGTGCCCAGAGCCATGATCGAGAGAGTGACGATGAGACCCTTTCGGCGACCGACACGGTCGAGATAGGCGCCGAGAACGACGGCCCCGATCGGGCGCATCAGCGCGCCCAGCCAGAACGTCGCGAAGGTCAGCATCAGCGACGTGACTTCGTTGTCGGTCGGAAAGAACGCCTTCGAGATGCTCGTGGCGTAGAAGCCGAACAGGAAGAAGTCGAACTGTTCCAGGAAGTTGCCGCTCGTCGAGCGCAGTATCGCGCCCAATTTCGACCGTTTCATCTCGATTGCCGTCATGGTGCTCCTCCCAGAAGCGCCTGCTCGCGGTTTCGCGCCTTCCGCCGACCGGTTGTCGTCGCAGCGTCCGCATATGTTTGTATGCTTCTGTATACGAACGAGTACAATCGTGCAATGTCGTATCAATTCGTCTACCGAGGCGGTAGGCTGGGGGCGATCAATGGAGGGAGTCATGGCCTCGTCGCCGTTTCCGAACGCGATCGATCGCGACAACGTTCCGCTCGGAGAAGCGGTGTTCCGGGCCCTGTGCAAAGCCTTCGAGGACGGCATCTATCGCCCCGGCGACCGCCTTCGCGAGGACGAGGTGGCCACGCGCCTGGACGTCAGTCGCACCCCGGTCCGCGAAGCCTTCGGCCGCCTCTTGTCCAAGGGACTGCTGCAGTCGGCGGGTGGACGAGGTCTCGTCGTGCGGTGTCTGGATGCCGGTGAGGTCCTGGAACTCTATGCGATGCGCGAAATCCTGGAGGGGGCGGCCGCGCGGTTGGCAGCTCAGTACGCGACGCCCCCCGAAGTCGATGCCCTGCGGGATGCTCAGAAGCGTTTCGCGGCGGCGACGGATGCGAAGGAAATGGCGCGGGTCAATCGTCTGCTCCACGGCACGATCTTCCGTGCCGCGCGCAATCGCTATCTCGACAGTGCGTTGGACGATCTTCAGAACTCGATCGCGCTCTTGGGACCGACCACGTTTTCCGTTTCCGGACGCCCGTCGTCGGCGGTGGCCGAGCACGACGCATTGATCGAAGCGATTGCCGCCCGCGATGCCGACCGCGCCGAAAGCGAGGCGCGCGGCCATATCCGTGAAGCGCTGCGGGTCCGCCTCGGCATGACGCTCCGCTGAGCCGAGAGCGTCGGCGCCTTCCGAGCGTGGAATCGACCTCCACGGAGCTCGATCGGGGTGTCCCTGTCGGCCGTCGCGTCGCCGCGGCCGGAGCCGATGCCGGAGCCGATGCCGGAGCCGGAGCCGGTGTCGTCATCGCTCCGAAACGGCCCCGGAGTTGCGCGGCATTCGGCATCGTGCCGTCGGTTGGTCGCCCGCTCGACGATCCGTATTCGTCCCGATCGGTAGAAGCCGGAAACGAAGATCGACGCAGCCACCACTCGGCCCTCGCGCTCCTCGTCGTCGACCAGAGATGCGCTCAATCGATGCAATCGTCGGCACTTCTTGGCCATCCATTCGTTGCGCAGTTCGATTTTACTTTTGAATTCCTTGTCTTGATCTCAGTGCCATCCGGGCGGACCGGACTCGGCACGGGGGTGGGGAACGCAACTCCGGGATGAGAATTCCGCCCCGAGAGACGAACCTCGCCGCCATATTATTCCGTTTTGCACATCAATGATCGGTTTCTTTGCATTTCACGCGCAATGGAACGTGGCGTATCCCGAACAAGTAAACATTTGAGCCACTGAAGACCAGCGAAGGGGAACGAAAGTGTTCCACGCGGTGAAGATCCCTTGTTCTCTCATGCGGGGGGGTACCTCTCGCGGCCCGTTCTTTCTGCGCTCAGATCTGCCCCGGTCGCCGAGCGAACGCGACGCCATTCTGCTGTCGGTCCTCGGAGCGGGTCACGAGCTTCAGGTCGACGGCATCGGGGGCGGCAATCCGCTGACCAGCAAAGTCGCGATCGTCGGTCCGGCCACGCGGCCCGATGCCGACGTCGACTATCTCTTCGCGCAGGTCAAAGTCACCGAGCGCGTGGTCGACACCTCGCCGAACTGCGGCAACATGCTGTCGGCGGTCGGTCCCTTCGCCATCGAGCGCGGCCTGGTCGCGGCGACGGCCGGCGAGACGACGCTGCGCATCCACAACGTCAACACCGGCAAGATCATCGTCGCCCGCGTGCAGACGCCCGACGGTCACGTCACCTACGACGGCGAGGCGACGATCGACGGCGTTCCCGGCACCGCGGCGCCGATCTATCTGACCTTCCTCGACGTCGCCGGCGCCAAGACCGGCAAGCTGCTGCCCACGGGCAAGGCGCGCGACACGTTCGACGGCATCGAGGCGAGCTGCGTCGACGCCGCCATGCCGCTCGTCATCCTGCGGGCCGAAGACTTCGGGAAGACCGGCCACGAGAAACCGGCCGATCTCGATGCCGATCGCGCCTTCATGGATCGGCTCGAGCGGATTCGCCGCGCGGCGGGCCTCGCCATGGGCCTCGGCGACGTGTCCGGCCTCGTGGTGCCGAAGCCGGTTCTGCTCGGACGCGGCGTGGCCCCCGGTTCGATCGTCGCCCGCTATTTCATGCCGCACTCGTGTCACAAGGCCCTCGCCATCACCGGTGGCGTCGGGATCGCGACCGCCTGCGTCACGCCCGGCACGGTGGCCAGTGCCTTCGTCAGCACGCTCGAGCCGCCCTGCACCCTCACCATCGAGCATCCGTCGGGCAAGCTCGACCTCAATCTCGACCGCGCGGCCGACGGCAAATCGCCGGACGTGTCCGTGCTGCGGACGGCGAGGCGGATCTTCGAAGGTGCCGCCTACGCCAGCGTGGAGGTTCCGGCCTGCGCGGCCTGACCCCGTCATCGATCTCGGCCCTCCGGAAAAACAAGCGATCATCAGATCGACCGGGGTTGCCGCGTGCGCATCATCAGGGAGAATGAACCATGACGAGCCTAGCCTCATCGACAGCCCCCGCCGCCGTCGGGTCGACACCCGAAAGCGTCGCCCGTGTCTCGGAAAAGGGTGCGAAACTGCTGATCATCACGCTCTGCCTCGCCTTGGCGGGTTGTGCCGAACTGGCTTCGCTGTTCTTCGTGCAGCCCCTGCTGCCGAAGTTGGCGGCCGAATACGGCATCCCGGTCGGCCAGGTCAGCATCATCCTGTCGGCAGAGACGGGGCTTCTCGCATTCGGCCTTCTCTTCACCGGCTCGCTCGCCGATCGCTTCGGCCGCAAGCAGTTGATCTCGGTGTCGCTGGTCCTCGGCGGCATGATGACCATCATGGCGCCCTTCGCCACGTCCTGGACCATGCTCGTGACCATGCGGGCTCTCGCCGGTCTCTTCCTGTCGGGCATCGCCGCCGCGGCGACCGCCTACATCAGCGAGGAAGTCGACTCCAAGATCGCGGGCGTCGTCACCGGCTACTTCGTGTTCGGTAATTCGATCGGCGGCATGTCGGGTCGCGTCATCGCGTCCCAGCTGATGGATCGCATTCCGGTCCAGTACATCTTCTTCATCTTCGGCGCGATCCTGCTGACCGTCGCCGCTCTGGTCATCACGGCGCTTCCGGCCTCGAAGAACTTCAAGCCGTCTCCGAGCTTCAACGCAACCTCGGTGATCCGCGGCGGCGCCCATCACTTCGCCGATCCCAAGGTGTCGCTCGCCTTCGTGATCAGCTTCGTGATCTTCGGCACCTTCACCTCGCTCTACAACTTCCTGGCGTTCAACCTCCATCGCGAGCCCTTCAACGTCAGCCATGCGAGCGCCGGTCTGATCTCGACCTGCTTCCTGCTGAGCTTCTTCACTGCGCCGCGCGCCGGCAGGCTCGCCACCCGTTACGGCAGCATGAACGTCCTCGGCGTCCTGCTCACCACGATGATCGTCGGCATGCTGGTGACCGTCGTCGCCCCCAACGCCACCGTCTTCATCGTCGGCGTCGTGATCTTCACCGCGGCCTTCTTCGGCTGCCATTCGCTCGGCCTCGGCTGGGTGTCGAAGAACGCCGTGCAGGCCAAGGGTCAGGCGACCGCCCTGTACCTGTTCTTCTACTACCTGGGCGGCTCGGTGGTCGGTTACCTCAACGGACTGGTCTTCGTGCGGTTCGATTGGGTCGGCCTGACGACCTTCGTGATCTCGCTCCTCGCCGGCGGCATCGTGATCACCCGCGTCCTGAACCGCCTCGCGAAGGCGGCCTGATCGAGGAGGGAACCGCGCCTCCGGGTGCGGTTCCCGCTCTCCGACCGAGACAGCGCTCATCCGAAAACGGCGACCGTCATGACCGAAGATTGCGAAGAACTGCAATTCGACACGATCGAACTGCAGACCCTCCCGAAGGTTCGCGACGAGATCGTCCAGTTGCTCGCCATGTGCGGCCTTTCGCTGGAGGAAGGTGTCGAGACCTTCGTGACCTGTCGGCATCGCGGTCGGCTGGTGGCCTGTGCCGGGATCGACGCCAATGTGGTGAAATGCGTGGCGACCGATCCGCTGGCGCGCGGCGAGAGCATCGCCTTGAAGGTCGTGTCGGAGGTGATCCACGCCGCCCACGATCTCGGCCACGACCATCTCTTTCTCTATACCCGGCCGCACAACATCGCCTTCTTCGCCGGCTGCGGCTTCTACCCGATCGTCGAGGTCCCCGGCCTCGTGACGCTGATGGAGAACACCCCGATCGGCATCCGCGCCTATCGCGACGGGCTGAAGAAGCTGCGGCAGCCGGGCGAGGTGATCGGCTCGGTCGTCGTCAACGCCAATCCCTTCACCCTCGGCCATCGCTATCTGGTCGAGCAGGCGGCGGCGCGCTGCGACGTGCTGCATCTCTTCGTCGTCGCCGAAGACGCGTCCTTCTTCCCCTATGCCGAGCGCTTCGAACTGGTGAAGGCCGGCATCGCCGGCATCCCGCGCGTCGTGCTGCATCCGGGATCGGAATACATGATCTCGCGGGCGACCTTCTCCAGCTACTTCTTCAAGGAGAAGAACGTCGTCGGCGACTGTTTCACCGCCGTCGACCTGCTGATCTTCCGCGAATGGATCGCCCCGGCGCTGGGCATCACCCATCGCTTCGTCGGTACCGAACCGTTCTGCCGCACGACCAACAAGTACAACGCCGACATGAAGTACTGGCTCCAGGCCGATCTGTCGGCGGCTCCCGCCCTCCAGGTGGTGGAGATCGCGCGCACCGAGCACGGCTCGGTGCCGATCTCGGCCTCCGAGGTGCGCCGGCTGCTGGCCGACGACGATTTCGAGCGGAT
>NZ_JBQUZF010000003.1:0-649520 GCF_056313985.1 Pinisolibacter sp. DMC19
TCGGCGGCGATGATGACGAGGTCGGCGCGGGCGATCTCCTCGGCCGTCAGCGCGTTCTGCGAACCGACCGACCCTTGAGTCTCGACTTTGACCGCATGACCCAGCGCCTTGGCGCCGTTCTCCACGCCTTCGGCCGCCATGAACGTGTGGGCGATGCCGGTCGGGCAGGAGGTGACGGCGACGATGAACTTCGCGGCCGGTGCTGCGGCGGGCGCAGCAGTGGCGAGGCCGAGGCCGGCGAGCGCACCGGCGGCATCCGCCAGCGCCGCATCGAGGCTGACCGCGACGGTCTTCTTGCCCGCGAAACGATCCGCGCCGGCATCGCCGTCGCCGACCATCAGGACGCCACTCGCGTCCGCGATGTCCTCGGCCGAGAGCGGCTGGGCCGACTGGCCGCCCGTGCGGGTCTCGACCACGAGCGTGGCGCCGGCCGCGACCGCGGCCTTCTTCAGCGCCTCGATCGCCAGCAGCGTCTGGGTGCCGCGGCCTTCCGCCGCGACGACTGCGATGAGCTTCGTCATGCCTTCCTCCTGTCGGGGCTCGCCCCCGCTTCTCGATGAATGCGGATCGTCCGTTCAGTCGAACCGGCGGATGTCCACCCGCCGGGCGATGTCTTCCACCGCGGCCGGATCCCCGAGATGGGGACCGATGCGGTCGAGCTTGGCGGTCGCAAAGGCGACCGAAAGTCTGGCGATGCGGTCGAGCGACCCGCCTTCGGCGAGGGCTGCGACCATGCCGGCGACCATGGCGTCGCCGGCGCCGACGGTCGAAACCGGGGTCTTCGGCGCGACGCGGGCGGCGAGTGCCGCGGTCGCGTCGACGAAGAGCGCGCCCTCGGCGCCGAGCGAGACGACGACGAGCGCGATGCCGCGCGTGACCAGCTCGCGCGCCGCCGCGACGAGATCGGCCGTCGTCGGCAGGGCGCGATCGAGCAACGCCTCGAGTTCCGCCCGATTGGGCTTGATCGCATGCGGCAGGCGTGTGACGGCAGGCGCCAGCGCCGCAGCGAGCGGTTCGCCCGAGGTGTCGAGCACGACGCGGGCGTCTTCGCCCGCAAGGTCGGCGACCATCTGCGCCCAGGTGTCGGCGGCAAGCCCCTCCGGCAGCGAGCCGGCGAGGACGACCGGCGCGCCGGGCTCGAGATCGCGCAGCGCCGCCGCCCAGACCGCATGGACGAGGCCGGCATCGACGACGAGGCCGGGCAGGTTGACGTCGGTCGTCTCGCCGACGCCGGTCTCGGCGATCTTGATGTTGGTGCGGGTCTCGCCGGGCGCGCGCACGAAACGGTCGGCGATGCCCTTGGCGGCGAAGAACTCGGCGAAGACGTCGTCGTTGGTGCGGCCGAGCACGCCGGTCGCGGTGACGGCCGCGCCCCAGTCGGCGAGGCAGCCGGCGACGTTGACGCCCTTGCCGCCGGCGTTGGACTGGGCGGTGCGGGCGCGCTGGACGTGGCCGAGTTCGAGCCGGTCGACGGTGATCGTCAGATCGATCGCCGGGTTGAGCGTCACGGTGACGATGGCGGGACGGGTCATGACCGGCCTCCGTCGAGCGCGCGGACCTGATCGGCGCTCTCGCACGCCAACGCCCTTTCGGCGAGCGCCCGGAGATCGGCCCGGCTCGCCGAGCGAAGCCGCGCCTTGACCGCCGGCACGTCGCGCGGCGTCATCGACACCTCGTCGACCCCGAGACCGGCGAGCAGCGCCGCGCCGAAGGGATCGCCGGCGATGCCGCCGCAGACGCCGACCCAACGGTCGTGCGCCGCGGCACCGGCGACGGTGCGCTCGATCAGCCGCAGTACGGCGGGATGCAGCGCGTCGGCCTCGGCCGCGAGGTCGGGATGCTGGCGATCGATCGCCAGGGCGTATTGGGTCAGATCGTTGGTGCCGATCGAGAAGAAGTCGACGTGAGCCGCGAGCGCGTCGGCCATCAGCGCTGCGGCGGGCACCTCGACCATGATGCCGACCGGCACCACGGGGGCGTCGAGCTCGGCGCGGATGCGTTCGCAGGCGGCGCGCAGCTGCAGCACCTCGCCGAGCGAGGTGATCATCGGCGCCATGATCGACAGGCGGCCGCCGGCCTTGGCGGCGCGATAGATCGCACGCAGCTGCGGCTCGAGCAGATCGGGGCGACGCAGCAGCAGACGGGCACCGCGGACGCCGAGGAACGGGTTCTCCTCGTGCGGCAGGTCGAGATGGGCGACCTGCTTGTCGCCGCCGATGTCGAGCAGGCGGACGATCAGCGGGCGACCGCCGAGTGCACCGGCCATGGCGGAATAGATCTCGGCCTGTTCGTCCTCGCTCGGGCTCGCCGAACGCTCGAGGAACAGGAACTCGGTCCGCATCAGGCCGACGCCCTCGGCGCCCATGTCGAGCGCCAGCGCCACCTGCTCGGGCGTGTTGGCATTGGCGCCGATCTCGACGCGATGGCCGTCGGTCGTCACCGCCGGGGCGGCGCGATCGGCCGCCTCGCGGTCGGCGCGGGCATGATCTTCGGCGAGACGGGCCTCGAGCGCCGCCTTGGCGGCGTCGTCCGGTCCGATCCACAGCCGGCCGGCGCTGCCGTCGACGATCACCTCGGTGCCGTCGGCGAGATCGAGCAGGGCATTGCCGCCGGCAACCAGCGCCGGCAGGCCCAAGGTGCGGGCGAGGATCGCGGTGTGCGAGGTCGGCCCGCCCTGGGCGGTGGCGAGGCCGACGACCTTGGCGGTGTCGAGGCCGGCGGTGTCGGACGGCGTCAGGTCGGGGGCGACGAGGACGATGCGGCCTTCGGGCAGCGAGATGCCGCCGTCGGCGGTCTCCGGCGCGAGGCGGGCGAGCACGCGGCGGCCGACGTCGCGCAGATCGACGGCGCGGGCGGCGAGCAGCGGATTGCCCAGTGCCGAGAGCGACGCGGCGGTGCGCTCGACCGCTTCGTGCCAGGCCCAGGCCGGCCCATGGCCTTCGACCATCAGCTGGCAGGCGAGCGTGACGAGATCGGTGTCGGCGAGGAACTCGGCCTGCGCCTCGAAGATGCCGCCCTCGGAGCCGCCGATGCGGCGGCGGGTGTCGTCGGCGAGTGCGGCGAGTGCCTGACGGGTCTCGGTGATCGCCGCGTCGAGCGCGGCACCGCCTTCGATCAGGCCGACCGGCACGTCGGGAACAACGAGTTCGGCCGGCTTCAGAACATGGACGCGGCCGAGCGCCAGACCGGGCGAGGCCGAGATGCCGAGGATCGACGGCAGCGCCGACGGCGGCGTCCAGCCCTGCGCCACGGCCGCCTTGGCCGCGGCCTTGGCGGCGTCGGCCTTCTCCTGGGCGGTGAGGCCGGTGATCGCCGACTGGAGGGAAGCGAGAGCGGCGCTCGCCTCGGTGCCTTCGGCCGAGACCACGACGGTCTCGCCCGCCATCAGGCCGAGCTGGAGCAGCGACACGAGGTTCTTCGGATCGGCGACCCGATCGGCGACGCGGATGCGCAGCCGCGCCGGGGTGCGGCGCGAAATGTCGACCCAATGGGCCGCCGGGCGGGCGTGGAGCCCGTTGGGATAGTCGCAGACCCAGGTGAAGCGCTCGGCGAGGTCGGTCGCCGGCTCGGCCGCGGCAACGGGCGTGACGACGGCGTTCTCGTCGAGGGCGCGCAGGATGGCGCCGGCATCGGTCGTGGTGGTCAGCGCCGAGAGCGCCGCATCGTCCTGCAACAGGCGGGTCAGCCGCCGAAGCATGGCGATGTGGGCATCGGACTGGGCGGCGATGGCGACCAGCAGGCGAACGGTCTGGCCGTCGTTCCAGGTGACGCCGTTGGGGATCTGCAACACGGCGAGGCCGTTGTCGCGGATCAGGCCGCGGTCCTCGACCATGCCGTGGGGGATCGCCACGCCGTGGCCGAGATAGGTCTCGGCGACGGTCTCGCGGCGGAGCATCGATTCGACATAGGCCGGATCGATCCGGCCGGTCGCGACCAGCATCTGCGCCGCCTCGCGAATGGCGGCTTCCTTGGTGGCCGGGGTCGCGCCGAGGCGGACCAACTCGGACGTGATGAGCGACGGCGCATTGGTCATTTTCGGATCCCTTCCTCCCGGGTTCTTGATGTGTATTGAAAACGTTTTCACATCATTCGTCAACAGGCAATGCATTGCAATTTCGCAACTTTTCTGCAAATATATATGCTGCGCTGCACCATGATTCAGGTGCGTTTCAGGAAACGCCACAGGAACGATTTCACGTATGTCGGTCGGGATCAAGGATGTCGCCAAGGCCGCCGGCGTGTCGGCCGCCACCGTGTCACGGGTGCTCGGCAACGGCCCGGTCAGCGCCGACCTGCGCGAGAAGGTCGAAGCGGCCGTGCGGGCAACCGGTTATCGCCCGAACCTCTCGGCCCGGCGCCTTCGCTCGCAGCATTCCCGCACCATCGGCCTGATCGTCTCGGACATCCGCAATCCGTTCTTCACCACCCTGTCGCGGGCGGTGGAGGACGCCGCCTACCGCGCCGAGATGCGCGTGGTGCTCTGCAACACGGACGAGAATCCGCAGCGCGAGGCGATGTATCTGCGTCTGATGCAGGAGGAGCGGATCACCGGCCTGATCTACGCCCCGACTCGCGCCGCCGCCGGCACGCTCGGGTCGCTCGACTTCGACTTCCCCGTGGTGCTCGTCGACCGCGCCGGCCCGCTCGATGCCCACGACGCCGTGGTGATCGACAATGCCGGCGCCGCCGGACAGTTGGTCGGCCACCTCTCCGACCAGGGCCATCGCCGCATCCTCGGTCTCTTCGGCAACACCTCCTCGACCGCCGTCGAGCGCCACGACGGCTATCGCGCCGCCATGGCCGCCCGCGGCCTCGAGCCCGATGCCGTCTTCGTAGCCCCGAACGACCAGGCCGCCGCCGCGGCGCTCACCGAGCGGCTGGCGAGCGGCCTGCGTCCCGACGCGGTCGTCGTCTCCAACGGCCTGATGCTGCTCGGCGCCTATCGCGCCATCCGCGCCGCCGGCCTCGAGACGCCGCGCGATCTGGCGCTCGCCGGCTTCGACAACGAGACCTGGACGGAACTGGTCGGCCCCGGCCTCACCGTGATGGAACAGCCGGTCTCCGAGATCGGCCGCACCGCGATGGAACTGCTCTTCGAACGCCTGCGCACGCCGGAGATGGCGCCGCGCAAGATCGTTCTTTCCGGCCGGCTGGTGGTGCGCGGCTCGTCCGTCCGGGTCTGACGTCGCTCACGGGCAGACACGAAAACGGCGGCCGGATCGCTCCGGCCGCCGTTCGCTTCTTCGGATCGGGCGTCGCCTCAGGCGAGGTCTTCGCCCGAGATCACTTCGCCGTTCGCGTCGAGGCGATAGACGATCGGCGCGCCGGTCGCCAGTTCGCGCTTGAGGATCTGCTCGGGCGTGAGCTTCTCGAGCTTCATGATCAGCGCCCGCAGCGAGTTGCCGTGGGCGGCGACGATCACCCGCTTGCCGGCCTTGAGGTCCGGCAGGATGTGGGCGTCCCAATAGGGCAGCACGCGGGCCGCGGTGTCCTTCAGGCTCTCGCCGCCGGGCGGGGGAACGTCGAAGGAGCGGCGCCAGATGTGGACCTGTTCCTCGCCCCACTTCACACGGGCCTCGTCCTTGTTGAGGCCGGAGAGATCGCCGTAGTCGCGCTCGTTCAGCGCCTGATCACGGGTGATCGGCAGATCGGTCTGGCCGAGCTCGGTCAGGATCAGGTCGAGCGTGTGCTGGGCGCGCGTCAGCGCCGAGGTGTAGGCGAGGTCGAAGACCAGGCCCTTGGCCTTGAGCTTCTGGCCGGCGGCCTTGGCCTCGGCGACACCCTTCTCGGTCAGGTCGGGGTTCTTCCAACCGGTGAAGAGGTTCAGCTTGTTCCATTCACTCTCGCCGTGGCGGCAGAGGACGAGCAGTCGTTCCATGCGTATGGCTCCCTGGAAAGGATGTCAGGCCTTCGGAGAAAGGCCCAGTACGTCGGCCATGGAATAGAGGCCGGGTTTTCGCCCCATGCCCCACAACGCCGCCTTGACGGCGCCGCGCGCGAAGATCGAACGATCCTCCGCGCGATGCGTGAGCTCGATGCGCTCGTGCGGGCCGGCCAGCACCACCATGTGGTCGCCGACGACGGTGCCGCCCCGGAGCGTCGCGAATCCGATGTCGCCCATGCGGCGAGGGCCGGTGTGGCCGTCGCGCGAGCGGACCGAATGCGCGGAAAGGTCGACGCGACGGCCTTCCGCCGCCGCCTGGCCGAGGAGGAGCGCCGTGCCCGAGGGCGCGTCGACCTTGGCGCGATGATGCATCTCGACGATTTCGACGTCGTATTCCGGCCCGAGCGCCCGGGCGGCCTCGCGCACCAGCTGGGCCAGCAGATTGACGCCGAGGCTCATGTTGCCGGACTTCACCAGCACCGCGTGGCGGGCGGCGGCGGCGAGCTTGGCGTCCTCGGCGGCCGAGCAGCCGGTGGTGCCGACCACGTGGACGATCCGCGCCTGGGCCGCCAGTTCGGCGAAATGCACGGTCGCCGCCGGCACAGTGAAGTCGAGCACGCCGTCGGCATGGGCGAAGGCGGAGAGCGCGTCGTCGGTGATCTGGACGCCGAGCTTGTCGATGCCGGCGATCTCGCCGGCATCCCGGCCGATGTCGGGTGACCCGGCGCGCTCGATCGCGCCCGAGAGCATCGTGCCCTCGGTCTCGGTCACCGCCCGAATCAGGGTCCGGCCCATGCGGCCGGACGCACCGACCACGACGAGACGCATGTCCGCCATGAACAAATCTCCCGTGATCGCTCCGGCCGCTCCGCGCGCGCCCCGCGCCGCCGTACCGGCGATCCCGAGCCTCGGATACGTCACACGCCCGGCGCGTGCAAGCACCGGAAAGGTCGATCAGCGCTCCCCCGGATGCATGAGCGGGTGGGGGAGGGCGTGAGACGACGAAGGGCCGCGGTCGCCCGCAGCCCCTCGCCGAATGGAAATTCGCGTGCCCGATCAGACGTCGAGCAGGCGCTTCAGCATTTCGATCTCGTCGGCGAAGGCACGATCGGCGCCGGCCATCTCCTCGATCTTGCGGACCGCGTGGAGAACCGTGGTGTGGTCGCGATTGCCGAAGCGGCGGCCGATCTCGGGCAGCGAGCGCGGCGTCAGCGATTTGGCGAGATACATCGCGATCTGGCGCGGACGCACCACCGTGCGGGTGCGACGGGCCGAGAGGAGGTCGGCCTTGGTCACGTTGAAGTGCTTGGAGACGACCCGCTGGATGTCTTCGATCTTGATCTTGCGCGGTTCGCGGGCTCTGAGCAGGTCGCGCAGCGCGGCCTCGGCCATCTCGAGATCGACCTGACGGCCGGTGAGCTGGTTGTGGGCGACGAGACGGTTGACCGCACCGTCGAGGTCACGGCCCGACGAGGCGACGTTCTCGGCGACCCAGTCGACGACGGCGGCCGAGATCTCGAGGCCCGGATTGGCGCGCTTGGCGGCGTCGACCCGGTGGGCGACGATACGCCGGCGAAGTTCCACGTCCGGCGCGGCGATCTCGACCAGCAGACCGCCGGCGAGGCGCGAGCGCACCCGCTCGTCGAGCGTCTCGAGGTCGGCGGCCGGGCGATCGGCGGCGATCACCACCTGACGGGCACCGTCGATCAGCGAGTTCAGCGTATGGCAGAACTCCTGCTGCACCTGCTTGCCCTGCAGGAACTGCATGTCGTCGATCAGCAGCAGGTCGATGCCGCGCAGCGCTTCCTTGAAGGCGATCGCCGACTGGGCCATCAGCGCCTGCACGAAGCGGTACATGAAGTGCTCGGCGGTGAGATAGAGCACCTTGCGGCCCTGGGCGCGGGCGGCGTTCGCCACGGCCTGGAGGAGATGCGTCTTGCCCAGCCCGACCGAGGCGTGGATGTAGAGCGGATTGAAGGGCACGGTCTCGCCCGGACGCACGTCGGCGACGCGGCGGGCGGCGGCGAGCGCCAGCGAATTGGAGCGGCCCTCGACGAAGCTGTCGAAGGTGTGACGCGCATCGAGCGGGCTGCCGGCGAGCTCGTCGTCGGACCGCGCGGCGGAGGCGGTCGCAGAACGGGCGGCGGGACGGGGTTCGGACGCGTTGGAGGCGACCAGCGTCGGTGCCGGACGCTTCGGCGCCTCGGCGGCCTCGCGGGCCCCGGCGGTCGGACGCATGGCGGAGCGGACGGCGAAGTCGATCTGCGTGACCTGGCCGAAGCTCTCGCGGAAGAGCGCCAGCAGGCGGTCGCGATAGCGGCCCTGCAGCCAGTTCTTCAGAAAGCGGGTGGGCACCGACAGGTGCACCGTGTCGCCGGCGAGCGCCTCGAATTCGACGCGGGCGAACCAGCTGGTGAACACGTCCTCGCCCAGCTCGACCCTGAGACGCACCTTGATGCGGTCCCATTCGTCGCGAGGATCGGTCTCCCGGGTCATCGCACGTGCCTCCATCGTCGTCCGCCTCTCTGCTCTTCTGTCGAAACCGGCGCCTGCCGATTCCGGAGGGTCCCGGTGCCTCGCTCGTCCGTGACGAGGCGACGAAACGCCGTCCCCCGGAGTGCCCTCCGGAGGTCCACTCGTTCCGGCCGAAGCCGGTCGCACGCAATCAGGATTGGGTCCAGGGCAACCCGCGGGCCTTCCAGCCGGCGACGGTACCGCGATGGGCGGACCGGTCCGGCGGACCCTCGAAACCGCCGGAGACGTTGAGACAACGGCTCCATCCGGCTTCGGTCATGGCGATCGCGGCATATTTGCTGCGAACGCCCGAACGGCAGAGGAAATAGATCGGCGCATCGGTCTCGACGCCGTCTCCGGCGAAAAGCTCGGAGAGCTTCGCGACGAAGTTCGGGTCGGCCGCCATGGAGGGGAAGACCTGCCACTCGATGGTGACCGGCCGCTTGCCGATGTCCCTCAGGTCGGGCAGGCCCACGAAGGACCATTCCGCCGTCGTACGGACGTCGACGAGGACGGCGCGCGGGTCCGAAGACAGCGACGCCCAAGCCTCCTCGGGCGCCACGTCACCGGCGTAGCCTCCCGTGTCCGAAATCGACATGACAAAAAACCCCCAAGCTTCCGGTCTTCGCCCGGAAGGCCCCGAAAATTTCCAGCTGATGTTCGTGGAGTTTCTTCCTGTGACCGACTATCGCCCGTCACACAGAAGTAGATCTGCACGCAAAGCCCGAAAGGGTATCTCTTTTTACGCGAACTTTTCGCTTCTCTGCTTGTTGCGGCTTCGAAACGACGTCGTGTCGCGAAAGATACCCTCCGTTCTTCTCGTGAGAGCGGGGTCCCCGTGCCCCGATGGCCAATATGTACACACCCCCCGCGACCGACGCAACGTCTCAAAACGCCGTCGCGGCCCCTCGACGCATGCATGCAACACCCCACCGCCCGCCGACCTCCGACAAGTCCTTCCGACTCAATCGAGTTCGGCGCCGGATTCGGAAAACCCCGATCTGCGACATTCCATCAAGGACGCCACGTCACGTTTCACGCGAGACGGCGAAGAATCGTCGATGCTCGCGAGGGGTCGTGATGACCTGCCATCAAGTCATTGAATTATCGTGGTATTTCTTGGCAGGCGGAAAAGCTGTCGAAGCCGTCCGGAAAGCGCTTTCGGACGAGATCGGGTACCGCGTCTGGACGTCGTCCAACCGCAGGTAGAAACAAAAAACCCGGGTCGCGAGACCCGGGTTCAGAGCATTTCACACGCGGTCGCGAGGGGCCGATCAGGCGCCGAGCGACTTCACGCGGCTGGCCAGACGCGAGATCTTGCGGGAGGCCGTGTTGCGATGGACGATGCCCTTGGAAGCGGCGCGCTGCAGCTCCGGCTGGGCCGCCTTGAGGGCGGCGGCGGCGGCGGCCTGGTCGCCCGAAGCGATGGCTTCCTCGACCTTGCGCACGAAGGTGCGGACGCGCGAACGACGGGACTTGTTGACCGCGGTGCGACGCGCGATCTTGCGGGCCGCCTTCTTGGCGGACGGCGTATTGGCCATGGACGAGCCTCTCCTGGATCTCGACCGTGCCCGACCTCAAGAGCCTGACCGATCTCCCCGCGGGGAGAGCGGCCGCGGGCGGGCCGACACGTAATATGGAACATGTGGGCGGCGGAACGAGCCGCCACCGAGTGGGCGAGCTTATAACCGCGGCGTCCCGGCCCGTCAACGGGCGCGAAGGCCAATTCGGCCGGGAACGCGTCGGGTTTCTCGCCCTGTCGGCGAAGGATCGGCGCCGACGCCCCTCGAGGACGGCGAGCGATCGGCGCCGAGGCGCCTCAGGGGCGGAAGTTCGGCTTGCGCTTCTCCAGGAAGGCCGCCATGCCCTCCTTCTGGTCGGGGGTGGCGAAGACGCCCTGGAACACCCGCCGTTCGAAGCGCAGGCCTTCCGAGAGCGTCGTCTCGAAGGCGCGATCGATGCACTCCTTGGTCAGCATCACCGACGGCAGCGCGAACTCGGCGATCTCGGTGGCGATCGCCACCACGGCGTCGACGAAGCCTTCCGCCGGCAGCACGCGGGCGACGAGACCGGAGGCCTCGGCCTCCTTCGCATCCATCAGCCGGCCGGTGAGGCAGAGATCCATCGCCTTGGCCTTGCCGACGGCGCGAGTCAGCCGCTGGGTGCCCCCGGCACCCGGCAGCACGCCGAGCTTGATCTCGGGCTGGCCGAACTTGGCGGTCTCGGCGGCATAGATCGTCGCGCACATCATGGCGAGCTCGCAGCCGCCGCCGAGCGCGAAGCCGGCGACACCGGCGATCACCGGCTTGCGGGCGCGCGCCACGCGGTCCCACGAGGTGATGAAGTCGTCGACATAGGTCTCGGGGTAGGTGAGCGGCTGCATCTCCCTGATGTCGGCGCCGGCCGCGAAGGCCTTCTCCGATCCGGTGATGACGATCGCGCCGATCCCGGCGTCCGCCTCGAACACGTCGAGCGCCGCGCCGACCTCCGCCATCAGGGCGGAATTGAGCGCGTTGAGCGCCTTCGGGCGGTTGAGCGTGATCAGGCCGACCCGACCGCGGGTCTCCACCAGGATGTTCTCGTAGGCCATGGGGCGTCCTTTCCCGTCGGGCGGCGCGTCGCGGCCGCCTCGTCGTCCCAAGGGCTAACGGAGCGGGCGACGACGGGCAACGCCCTCTTTCGCACGACCCCTCTGCGGAAATCCGCGTGGGGCCCGCGTCAACGCCCCCGGCCGCCCGCGCGCTGGCAGCGCGGGCAGAAGAAGGTCGACCGGCCCGACTGCACCACGCGTTCGACGACGCCGTCGCAGGAGGGCCGCGGGCAGGGCTCGCCCTCGCGGTCGTAGACGGCGAAGGCGTGCTGGAAGTAGCCGAGCTCGCCGTTCGCCTGGCGATGATCGCGCAAGGAGGAGCCGCCCGCCTCGATGGCCTCGCCGAGCACCGCGCGGATGGCTTCGGCGAGCGTGACGAGCTGCGCCGTCGCCCCACCCTTCGCGGTGACGGTCGTGCCCGCCTGCCGCCGCGGATCGAGCTTTGCCCGCCACAGCGCCTCGCAGACATAGATGTTGCCGAGGCCGGCGATCAGCTTCTGGTCGAGCAGCGCCGCCTTCAATGGCGTCGCTTTGCCGGCGAACAATCGTCCGAGCAGGTCGCCGTCGAGTTCGTTGCCGAGCGGCTCGATGCCGAGCCCGGCGATCGAGGGATGGGCGGGAAGGTCGGCACGGGGCACGAGATCCATGAAGCCGAAGCGGCGCGGGTCGTTGTAGGTGACGCTCGCCCCCTTCGGCAGATGCGGCCCTTCGAGATGGAAGACCACGTGGTCGTGCGCCGCCGCCTTGTCGCGGCCGTGGTGGAAGACGCCGGGCACCGCCTCGTCGTCGCCCCCGCGGATGCGGAACGAGCCCGACATGCCGAGATGGGCGATCAGCACCTCGCCGGAGGAGAGATCGGCCAAGAGATACTTCGCCCGCCGCCCGAGCGCCGTGACGGTGGTGCCTTCGAGCCGTTCGACGAAACGGGGCGGGAAGGGGGTGCGCAGATTGGCGCGGCGCTGTTCGACGCCGACGATCCGCGCGCCTTCCATCACCGGCGCGAGACCGCGCCGGACGGTTTCCACCTCGGGCAGTTCGGGCATCGCGTCTCCTCGGGGTCGCTCGTCACTTCTCGCAGACGACGGCGACCAGTCTGGCGCCGAGCGTCGCGACCGCGCCGGCGCTGGTGAGCGTCTGGGTCGGCCCCGGCGGTTCGATGCCGCCGCCGGCCTTGCCGACGAAGTCCGTCAGCGCCGCCGCAGGGATCAGCCGGTAGTCGGCCGACGGCAGGATGCCGGCGATCGACCGGCTCTCGTCCGGCCGGTCGGCGACGAGGCCGACGAGACGGCCGGAGGCGTCGAGCACCGGCGCCGAGAAGCCGCCCGGCTGCAGCGCGGCGCCGACGCCGGTTGCGGTCGCCCGGCCGGAGACGACCGTCGTGCCCGCGGCGCCACGCATCACCACGATCTCCGGTTCGCCCGGCGCCGGCGGCGCTTCGGCGAGCCGGATCGGCGGCACGGTCCCGGTCTCGGCCCAGGAGACGAGCGCCAGCGTCTTGGCGTCGTCGAGGCCGGCGACGGCGACGGCCCGTCCGGCGACCTTGACCTCGCGACAGGCCGCGACCGCGGCGGCCGCGACGATGGCGCGGCCCGGCGCGACCAGGAGGCCGGTTGCCGAGAGGGCTGTGGGAACGGCGATGGGCGGGGCGGTCTTGGCCGTTTCGGGCGTGGAGACCTGCGCCGGCTTCGCGGTCGGGGTGGCGATCGTGTCGCGCGGATCCGGCGTCTTGAAGTCGGGGCGGAAGGACGAGGCGGTCGCCAGCACGACGCGGTCGAACTCGGCGCCGACCGACGGGTCGGAATAGACGATGAAGCCGCGCACCCCGTCGCCGAAGCGTTCGAAGCGGGCATAGCCGCGCTTGGAGCCGACGGTGTCGGTGATGACGAACCAGTCGGGCCTGAGCACGGCATAGCCGACCTTGTGGGTCGGCCCTTCCTGCTTCAGCCGCTCGAAGAGCTGGGCGAGGTCCTGTTTCGCCACGGCATAGGCGCGATAGTCGATCTTGCCGTCCTTCGAGGTCCAGCGCGTGCCGCCCTCCGCCTTGGCGCCCTTGCCGAGGAGCTTCACCGGCATGCCGAGGCGGACACCGGTCGCGGCATCGTCGACGAGGGCGAAGCCGACCGCCTCGCGCTTCTTCTTCTCGGTCTCGGCGAGCCGGGCGATCGCCGGCGGCGTCGGCATGCCGTCGGCGACGAAGCCGTGGCGGGCCTGGAAGGCGCGGATCGCCTCGAAGGTCATGCGGCCGAAGGTGCCGTCGATCGCACCGGTGTAGTCGCCGGTCCACAGCAGACCCGACTGGATCGCCCGGCGCTCGGCTTCCGGCCGTGCGTCCCAGCCGGCGCGCGCGGTCTCGAGCTCGGTCGCGGCGGGAGCCGCCGCCGTCGTGGCCTTCGGCGTGTTCTGCGCATCCTGGGCGAAGGCGGGGAGGGCGGTCAGGGTGAGCGCGGCGGCGAGGAACGGGGCGGCGGCCTGCGCGCGGCGCGGTCTCTGGGTCCTGGCGGGGGTCATGGCGCGGCGTCCTTCCTCGATCCGGCGATCGGTCGGCGCGATCTTCTCAGACGGCCGCCGCCGCGTCGAGGGGGCGGACCGACGGCAGAGGCGATCGGCCGCGAAGATCACGCTTCGATGACGCTTTCGCACGCCGTCTCATCCTCATTTCGCTCGCGCCGCCGTCACGGGCCGGTGTTATGATCCCGCCCCCGGATCGCCCTCGACCGCGATCTGCAAGGCCCCGCGACCGCGGGCGCCCGACGGGTGGGAGGACAAGCCGTGCGTCACTTCCTCGAGACCTTCGCGATCGCCGCCGCGCTCTGCCTGTCCCTCGTGGCCGGCGCCCCTTCGAGCCTCGCCGCCGAGAAGACCTTCGTCCGCGACGAACTGGCGAGCGACGCCGTCCGTCTCGAGGCCACGGTCAAGGCCCGACCGCGCACCACCTCCGACCCCGCCCAACTGCGCAAGGAGGCCGACGCCGCCTTCGCCGCCAAGAACACCGTCCTGCTCGAAGAGGTGACCGCCCGCCTCGTCGCCGTGCTGCCCAAGGACTGGCAGGCCTGGCAGCGCTACTCGATCGCACTGGCCTCTCTGCAACCCGCCGACTGGCAGGCGAAGTTCGAGGCGCGCCGCAACGCCCATGCCGCCGCCTATCAGGCCTATCGTCTGGCGCCCGGCCCGCGCGAGGAGGCGGTGGCGCTGACCACGCTGGCCGAGACCTACGTCCGCGCCGAGGAACCGCGTGCCGCCATCGAGGTCGTCCGCCGCGCCGTGCGCATCTCGCAGATCCCGGAGGCGGTGGCGCTCTACGATCGCCTGCGCCCGGAATTCGGCTTCAAGGTCGACGAGTACAAGGTCGACAACGACGCCGCGAGCCCGCGCGTCTGCTTCACCTTCACCGAGGACCTGAAGACCGGCGGCAAGGTCGATTACACGCCCTTCGTCGCCGTCGCCGGCCTAGCCAATCCCGCCGTGACGGTCGAGACCCGCCAGCTCTGCGTCGACGGGCTCGAACACGGCAAGCGTTACGGTGTCGTGCTGCGCGCCGGTCTGCCCTCGACCGTCGGCGAGGATCTGCCGAAGTCGCTCGACTGGGACATCTATGTCCGCGATCGCTCGCCGCAGGTGCGCTTCACCGGCCGCAACTACGTCCTGCCCTCGACCGGTCAGGAAGGCCTGCCGGTCGTCTCCGTCAACACGCCCTCGGTCGACATCGCGATCCATCGCATCGGCGACCGTTCGCTGGGTGCGGCGATCCGCGAGGAGACCTTCCTCGGGTCGCTCGACGGCTACCAGACCCGCAAGCTGACCGACGAGAAGGGCCGTCTGATCTGGACCGGCACGCTCGACGTCAAGACCGAGCTCAACAAGGACACGGTCACCGCCTTCCCGGTCACCCAGGCCGTCGGCAAGATGGAGCCCGGTCTCTATGTCATGACCGCCCGCCTGCCCGGGCCGAAGACCCCCGACGGCGAGGACGATGCGGACGCCTACGAGAACCGCGCCACCCAGTGGTTCGTCGTCTCCGATCTCGGCCTCACCGCCTTCTCCGGCGACGAGGGCCTCGTCGTGCTCGCCCGCTCGCTCGGCACGGCCAAGCCCGTCGCCGGCCTGACGGTACGGCTGCTGGCCAAGAACAACGACGTGCTGGCGACCGCGACGACGGAAGCCGACGGCCGCGCCAACTTCGACGCCGGCCTCGCCCGCGGCTCCGGCGGCCTCGCCCCCGGCGTGGTGGTGGCCGAGGACGGCAAGGGCGACTACGGCTTCCTCGATCTCGTCCGCGAACCCTTCGACCTGACCGATCGCGGCGTGAAGGGCCGTCTGCCGCCCAAGGGGCTCGACGCCTTCGTCTCGACCGAGCGCGGCGTCTATCGCACCGGCGAGACCGTCAACGTCACGACGCTCCTGCGCGACACCCGCGGCGTCGCCGTGCCGAACGTGCCGCTGACGCTGGTGGTCCAGCGCCCCGACGGCGTCGAATATCGTCGCGCCTCCGTCGCCGATCAGGGCGAGGGCGGCCGGGCGTGGTCGCTGCCGCTGCTCTCGGGCCTCCAGACGGGCACCTGGCGCATCCGCGTCCATGCCGACCCGAAGCGCCCGCCGATCGGCGAGACGACCTTCCTCGTCGCCGACTACGTGCCCGAGCGCATCGACGTGACGCTGACGCCGGCGAAGCCACTGCTCGCCGCCGGTGAGCCGGCGGTCGTCGCGGTGCGCGCCGATCACCTCTACGGCGCCCCCGGTGCCGATCTCGAGGTCAAGGGCGACGTCTCGGTGGAGCTCGCCCCGTCCACCACCGTTCCCGGTCTCGAAGGCTATACCGTCGGTCTCGACGACGAGAGCTTCGAGGCCGTCTCCAAGGAGCTCGAGGAGACCGGCTCGACCGACGAGAAGGGCGAGGCGCGCATCACCGTGCCGATCCCGCCGACGACCGTTTCGCGGCCGCTCCAGGCCAAGATCGACATCGCCGTCGCCGAAGCCGGCGGCCGTCAGGTCGAACGCGTCGTGACGCTGCCGATCCTGCCCGCCGGGCCGGTCATCGCGGCCAAGCCCCGCTTCGCCTCCGGCGGTCTCTCCGCCGGTTCCAAGGCCGAGTTCGACCTCGCCTACGCCCTGCCCGACGGCGCCCGCCGTGACGCGAAGGGCGTGAAGTGGGAGCTCCTCGCCGAGGATCGCCGCTGGCAGTGGTTCATGTCGGAAGGCAAGTGGTCGTCGCAGGTGGTCAAGACCCACCGCCGTATCGCCGACGGCGCGATCGACGTCGGCATCGGCGACCCCGCCCGCCTCTCGCTCCCGGTCGACTGGGGCTCCTATCGACTGGAACTGAAGACCGCCGACGGCGCCCGTACCTCGCTCGGCTTTTCCGTCGGCTGGTCCGGTGCCGACAAGGCCGACAGCCCGGATGTTCTCGACGTCGCGCTCGACAAGACCGCCTTCGGCGCCGGCGAGACCGTGTCGGTGCATCTGAAACCGCGCTTCGCCGGCACAGCCACCGTCGCGATCGTCACCGATCGGGTCGAGGCGATGAAGGTGGTCGACGCCGATCCCGCCGGCACCACCGTGACCTTCCAGGCCGACAAGGCCTGGGGCTCCGGTGCCCATGTCGTGGCGATCGCCCATCGGCCGATGGACACCAAGGCCCGTCGCATGCCCGGCCGTGCCGTCGGCGTGGCGTGGTTCCAGGTCGAGCCCGCCGCCCATGTGCTCGGCGTCGAAATCGGCACCGAGGCGATGATCCGGCCGCGCGGGAGCCTGAAGATCCCGCTGACGATCAAGGGCGCCGAGGGCAAGTCCGCCCGCGTCGTCGTCGCCGCGGTCGACGTCGGCATCCTCAATCTCACGCATTTCGAGACGCCGAACCCCGATCGCTGGTTCTCCGGCCAGCGTCAGCTACCGGTCGATCTGCGCGACCTCTACGGCTTCCTGATCGACGGCATGCAGGGCACCCGCGGCGAGATCCGCGTCGGTGGCGACGGCGGGGCCGGCGACTTCACCGCGCCGCCGCGCGAAGCCCCCTTCGCGCGTTACTCGGGCGTGGTCGAGGTCGGCCCCGACGGCAAGGCGGAGGTCGCCTTCGACGTGCCCGCCTTCAACGGCACCGTCCGCGTCATGGCCATGGCCTGGACGGCGGAGAAGACCGGCCACGCCGATCGCGAGGTGATCGTGCGCGACGCGGTGGTGATCCAGCCGACCGTGCCGCGTTTCCTGGCGCTCGGCGACCGCTCGCAGTTCCACTTCGCGCTCGACAACGTCGAGGGCAAGGCGGGCGACTACCGGGTCGAGCTCGACCTGCGCGGCTCGCTGATCGTTCCGGCCGAGAGCCTCGCCACCACGGTGAAACTCGCCGAGAAGGGCCGCGCCGCCTTCACCGTGCCGGTGACGGCCGCCGGCATCGGCCCGGCCTCGGTCGCCGTGCGCCTGACCGGCCCCGGCATCGACGCCACCCAGACGGCGAGCTTCCCCGTCGCCCCGCCGACGACCGAGGTCTATCGCCGCAGCGTCAGGCAGTTGCCCGCAGGCGGTTCGGTCGAGATCTCGGACGCGCTGCTCACCGACTTCCTGCCGGGGACCGGCGCGGTGTCGGTGGCGGTGTCGCCGTGGTCGGCGCTCGACGTGCCGGCGCTGCTCCGGGCGCTCGATCGCTACCCCTACGGCTGCTCCGAACAGGTCGTCAGCCGCGCCCTGCCGCTGCTCTATGTCGACAAGTTGGCCACCTCCGACGCCCTCGCCCTCGACGAGGACGCCAAGGCACGGATCGACACCTCGATCGACCGTCTACTGGCGCGCCAGACCTCGACCGGCGGCTTCGGTCTGTGGAGTGCCGCCGGTGACGACGATCTCTGGCTCGACGCCTATGTCACGGACTTCCTGACCCGGGCCCGCGAGGCCGGTCACGCCGTGCCGCAGAAGGCCTTCGACCAGGCGCTCGACCGCCTGCGCAACTCGGTCACCGGCTCCAACGAGCCGCAGGCCAAGGACGCACCCGAGACCGCCTATGCGCTCTATGTGCTGGCCCGCAACGGCCGCCCGGTGATGGGCGACCTGCGCTGGCTCTCCGACCAGAAGCTCGACCTGTTCCAGACGGCTTCCGCGCGCGCCCAGCTCGCCGCCGGTCTGGCGCTGCTCGGCGACACGACGCGGGCCGAACCGCTGTTCAAGGCGGCGGTGGCCAAGCTCACGGCCGACGAGAAGACCCGCGTCTGGCGCACCGACTACGGCACGCCCTTCCGCGACGGCGCGATGACGCTGGCGCTGATGGCCGAGAGCCGCCGTCCGCCGGCCGAATGGGCCGACGTGGCGGCGGCGATCGAGCGCATGCGCGATGCCCGGCCGCAGACCTCGACCCAGGAACAGGCCTGGGCGGTGCTGGCGGCCTCCGCGGTTGCCGATCAGGCCAAGGGTCAGAAGGTGAGCATCGAGGCGCGCGGGGCGACGAAGGAGACCACCGGTCCCTTCTTCCGCACCTTCCGCGCCGAGGAACTCGCCGCCGGCCCGGTCAAGATCGCCGCCGCGACGACCGGCGAGGCCAAGGTGCCGACCCGCGTCGTGGTGACGACCTCGGGCCACCCGATCACCCAGGACGGCCCGGCCTCGAGCGGCTACACGATCACCCGCACCCTCCACACGCCCGACGGCGCCAAGGCGGATCTCGCCAAGATCCGCCAGACCGACCGGCTGGTGGTGGTGCTGAGGATCACGGAGCCCAAGGCCGAGAACGCCCGCATCGTCGTCACCGACCGCCTGCCCGCCGGCTTCGAGATCGCCGATCCCAAGTTGGTGGCGAGCGGCGACACCGACGCCTTCGCCTGGCTCGCCGAGGCGCCCGCCGCCACGACGACCGAGTTCCGCGACGATCGTTTCGTCGCCGCCTTCGATCGCTCGCCCGATCAGCAGGCGGTGTTCGAGGTGGCCTACGCGGTGCGCGCCGTCTCGCCCGGCCGCTTCGTCCAGCCGCCGGCGGTGGTCGAGGACATGTACCGGCCCGAGCGCTTCGGCCGCACAGGCTTCGGCACGATCGAGGTGGCGCCGCGCAAGTGACGGCGCGGGGCGATGGCCAGGAGGCTCGGCCGGTGACACGCGCGGGCGGAAAGAGCGGTGACGGGGCTGGGCGTCGCGACGCCCAACCCCTCGTCGCGCGCGTCCTCTTCGCTGCCGCCTTCGTCCTCGCCCTCGTCGGCTGGGGCCTCGGCGCGCTGAGGACGACGCTCGACCGGCTGCCGCCGCTCGATGCCCGCCTCCTCCACGGCCGCTCGACCGTCGTCGTCGATCGCGAGGGACGCCTCCTGCGCCCCTATCTCACCGCCGACGGCCGCTGGCGCCTGCCGGTCGGCCTCGACGACGTCGATCCGCGCTTCGTGAAGCTGCTCTTCGCCTTCGAGGATCGCCGTTTCGAGAGCCACGGCGGCGTCGACGCCCGCGCGGTGCTGCGCGCCGCCGGCCAGGCACTCGTCAGTCGCCGCGTCGTCTCCGGCGCCTCGACGCTGACGATGCAGGTCGCCCGCCTGCTCGAACCGCGCGAGACCCGCGATCTCGCCGCCAAGGCGACGCAGGCGCTGCGCGCCCTCGATCTCGAGCGCCGCTTCTCCAAGCGCGAGATCCTCGAGCTCTATCTCGCGCTCGCCCCCTACGGCGGCAATCTCGAGGGCGTGCGCGCTGCCTCGCTCGCCTGGTTCGGCAAGGAGCCGAGGCGCCTGTCGCTGGGCGAGGCCGCCGCCCTCGTCGCCCTGCCGCAGTCGCCCGAGACGCGGCGGCCCGACCGTTTCCCCGAGGTGCTGCGCAAGGCGCGCGACCGGGTGCTCGCCCGGGCGCTCTCCGCCGGCATCGCCTCCGCCGCGGACGTCGAACACGCCCGCGCCGAGCCGATCCCGAACGGGCGTCGCCCCTTCCCGACGCTCGCCCCCCATGTCGCCGACGATCTCGTCGCCGAGACGCCCGATGCCGGCATCATCCGCGCGACGATCGATGCAGCCCTCCAGAAGACGCTCGAGACCCTGGTGCGCGAGCGGGTCGAGACCTGGGGGCCGGACCAGTCGGCGGCGATCGTTGTGCTCGACACCGCGACCGGCGCGTTGCTCGCCTCGGTCGGCGGCCCCGACTATTTCGCCAAGGACCGCGCCGGTGCGGTCGATCTGACGCGCGCCGTGCGCTCGCCCGGCTCGGCCCTGAAACCCTTCGTCTATGCCCGCGCCTTCGAGGACGGCATCGCCCATCCCGAGACCATCCTCGAGGATCGCCCCGCCCGCTGGGGCGCCTGGGCACCGGAGAATTTCGATCAGGGCTGGGTCGGCACGGTGACGGCGCGTCGCGCGCTGCAACAGTCGCTCAACATGCCGGCGGTGGAACTGCTCGAGGCGATCGGCCCGCAGGCGTTGATCTCGCGTCTGCGCTCGGCCGGCGCCGATCTGGTGACCGGTCGCGACGGACCGGCCGGCCTCGCCGTCGGCCTCGGCGGCGTCGGCATCCGGCTCGAAGACCTCGCTCTGCTCTATGGCGGCTTCTCGCACGGCGGCGCGACCGCGCCGGTCGTTCGCCGGCTCGAGGACGTGAAGTCCGCCCCTGTTCGCCGCCGTCTGACCGATCCGGTCGCCGCCTGGTACGTCGCCGACGTGCTGCGCGGCGCCCCGCCGCCGCCCAATGCTCTGCAGGGCCGGCTCGCCTTCAAGACCGGCACTTCCTGGGGCTACCGCGACGCCTGGGCGGTCGGCTTCGACCGCCGCCGAGTGATCGCCGTCTGGGTCGGACGCCCCGACGGCCGCCCGGTGCCCGGCCTCGTCGGCCGCATGGTGGCGGCGCCGCTGCTCTTCGACGCCTGGCAGCGCATGGGCGGCCAGCCCGAGGGCATCCCGAAGCCCCGCGGCGTGCTCCAGGCGACGACGGCGACCCTGCCGCCGCCCCTGCGCCATCTGCGCCGCGACGTGCCCAAGACCCTCGCCGCGGTGACGCGGCCGCGGCTCGAGATCACCTTCCCGCCCGACGGGGCCCGGCTCGACGTCGGATTCGCGGATGGAGCGGGCGCCGATCCGGTGTCGCTCGAGGCGCACGGCGGCGTGCCGCCCTTCGTCTGGCTGGTCGACGGCCGCCCGCTCGCCGACGCCGACGGCCGCCGCAGGAGCCTGTGGCTTCCTTCGGGGCGCGGCTTCTCGCGGCTTTCGGTCATCGACGCGACCGGGGCCTCGGCGAGCGTGGAAGTGCGGGTGGAGTGAGGCCGCGCCCTTCGGGGGGGCTCAGGCCTCCGGGCGCTTCAGCCCGAGGGCGCGTTCGCGCAGCACGATGGCGATGCCCGAGGCGACGATGATCGCCGAGCCGACCAGGACGATCACGCTCGGCCACTCGTCGAAGAACCACCATCCGGTGCCGATCGCCCACAGCATGGACGAATATTCCAGCGGCGCGATCACCGAGGCGTCGGCATGGCGATAGCCGAGCGTCAGGAAGATCTGGCCGATGCCGCCGAACAGGCCGACGGTGATCAGCATCACCAGTTCGAAGGGCGTCGGCATCACCCACCACGACACGGTGGCGAGCGAGGCGACGGCGCTGCCGAGCGAGAAATAGACGACGATGGCGCCCGGCTTCTCGGTGCCGGCGAGGTTGCGGATCTGGATCTGGGCGAAGGCCATGAAGATCGCCGAGACGAAACAGAAGGCCGCGCCGGTCGCCGCCCCGCCGTCCGTCAGATGGTCGAGATCGCCGAGGTGGGGCGACAGCACCACCAGCACGCCGACGAAGCCGACCGCCACCGCCATCCAACGATGGATGCGCACCACTTCGCCCAGGACGAGCGCGGCGAGCGCCACGGTGAGGAGCGGTGCGGCATAGGTGATGGCGAGGCTGTCGGCGAGCGACACGCGCTGCACGCCGGCGAACCAGAAACCCATGGCGGTGACGCCGACGACCGAGCGGATCAGATGGCCGCCGGGCCGGTCGGTCTTCAGCCCGTGGCGCAGCTGCCCCTGCCACGAGACCATGGCGAGCACCGGCACCAGAGCGAAGAACGAGCGGAAGAACACCACCTCGCCGGCCGGCACGCGTTGGCCGAGCATCTTCACCCCGACGAGCATCGCCGCGAAGGCGAGGGTCGAGAGGATCTTGAAGAAGGGGCCGAGAAGGGCCGGCATCGAGGGTCTTTCGCGTGTCGGGGAGGGGCGCCGATCGGACCCGTGGAATCCTTCCGTCGGAGCGCCCCTGTATAGCCGTGCCGTTTCGTCGCGCCCAGTGCAGGGAAAGCCGATCTCGTCTGCGTCGCGCCGATGTTCGCCGCCCGCCCGTGCCGTCGCCGGCGACGGCACGGGCGGGCGAGGACGGCTTTGTTCCGCCGTCTTTTTTCGCCCCTGGGGAAAAATCGCGTCGATCGACGACGAGGGGGCTTGCCCCCTGCGTCGGAACCGTTTAGAGAACGCCTCCGACGCGGGGGGCACGCTCCTTGCGCCGACAGGCAGGCGCCCGTAGCTCAGCTGGATAGAGCACCAGACTACGAATCTGGGGGTCAGAGGTTCGAATCCTTTCGGGCGCGCCATTCCTGAACACGAGAGAGAACCGCGGTCGGAGCTTCGCTCCGAGGCTCGGCTGCGCATCGGGCGAGGACCGCCTTCGATCCGCCGATCAGGATTTCTCGGTCGTTCGCCGTCACCTCTCCGATCACCAGACGCGCATGGGCATGCCCGCAGTTCGGCCGTGCCGCGCTGCAGCCGCCCGCGCCTTCGCCGCGGGTGCGTTGCCCGCCTTCGTGTCGGCGAAGACCTGCGGCGACGGCTCGGGGTGCTGCGGCGGCCATGACCACTGACGGCAAACCGGAAAGTCACGGCATGCGCCCGCGTGAACGGTCGCAGGATCGCCGGAGGAATGTGCACCTCGGCGCCGGCTTCGTGTCGAAGGGCATCGGGCGGGTGGCGCGGAAGCGGAAATCGGAGGCGTCGACCCGGGGAGCGCTCGAACGACGTGCCGGGCTCGAACATGGGCCCATCGCGACCAAACGGGCGGCATCGACGTCGCAGGAATCGGGCGCGCGACCAACGCCGGGTGCGGGGCATGGGTGCGAACAAAATGTCGCACCGCGACAAAACATACACCCCCTATCAATGTTTTCCGGAAACTTCCATCATCGATGAAAGTTTTCGTCCTCTCGAAGGGCGGAACGGGAGCGTCGTCCAAGGCGCCCCGCATTCAGGGAGGGTTGATGATGGCGCGCAAGGTCGCCTTCGGCGCGTGGTCGGCGCTGGTCTGCATTCTCGCCTTCGGCGTGGCCACCGCATCGGAACGTTTCGGCGCGCCGGAACTTCCCGTCAGCGGTGCCGGCGGTGCCGAGAAGTTCCAGACACCGGAGCCACCGAAGCCGCCACCGCCGCCGGTCGAGAACCAGCGGTCGGGTCCGCTGGTCGGGCGCACGGCGGATCACGCGAAGTTCGAGGCCCTCAAGGGCCCCTTCGCCGACAACTTCGAAGTGACGAAGGCCTGTCTGACCTGCCACACCGAGGCGGAGGCGCACGTCAAGAAGACGATCCACTGGACGTGGGACTACACCAGTCCGCGCACCGGACAGCATCTCGGCAAAGAGAACCTCATCAACAACTTCTGCACCAATGCGAAGGACAACGAGGGCATGTGCGCCGTCTGCCACATCGGCAACGGTGTGAAGGCCGGCGAGGACTATTCCTTCCAGAAGGAGAGCAGCGTCGACTGTCTGGTCTGCCACGACCGGACGGCGTCCTACTATCGGGCACCGCCGACGCGCGGCAATGCGGCCTGCGGGACGATGTTCGAAGGTCTGCCGCCGATCGACTATGCCAAGGTCGCCCAGCACGTCGGCCTGCCGGGCCGCGAGAACTGCGGCTCCTGCCACTACAACGGTGGCGGCGGCGACGGCGTGAAGCACGGCGATCTCGATTCGTCGCTGAACAAGCCGGCGAAGGCGCTCGACGTCCACATGGCGGCCGACGGCGCCAACTTCGCCTGCACCAGTTGCCACGTCACCACCGATCATCAGATGGCGGGAAGCCGCTACGACATGGTGGCCAAGGACGAGGCGGGCACCGGCAAGCCGGGTGAGCGGCGCGCGACCGCCACCTGCGAATCCTGCCACGGTGCCAAACCGCATCCCAAGCCGAGCCTGATCGGCTGGCAGCTCGACGCCCATGCCGAGCGGGTCGCCTGTCAGACCTGCCACATCCCGAAGATTGCGCGTGGCGGCGTCGCCACCATGACCGACTGGAACTGGGAGACGGCCGGCAAGACCCTCGACGGCAAGGGCTACTACGAGGAGGAGTACAGGCAGGGCAACGGCGAGAAGCGCCACACCTACTGGTCGATCAAGGGCGACTTCGCCTGGGGCGAGAACCTGACGCCGACCTACAAGTGGTTCGACGGCGGCATGCACTACACCCTGCCCGACGACAAGGTGGACGTGGCGCGGCCTCAGACCCCGATCAACGACCCGCTCGGCTCGCCCTCCGATCCGAAGGCCCGCATCTGGCCCTTCAAGGAGATGCACACCCGCATTCCCTACGACGCGACCAACAAGACGCTGGTCTACAACCACCTCTGGGGCGCCGACGACACCGCCTTCTGGGGCAACTTCGATCTCAGGAAGTCGATCGCGGCGGGCATGGAGATCGCCAAGCGGCCCTTCTCCGGCGATATCGGCTTTCTGCCGACCGTCTCGAACTGGCCGATCACCCACATGGTCGCGCCCAAGGGCGAGGCCGTGCGCTGCGCGGAGTGTCATGCGCGCGACAGCCGTCTGGCCAAGGTCGCCGGCATCTACATGCCGGGCTTCACCCGGTTCGGCTGGATGGACATCCTCGGCGTCGGCGCTCTGGCGCTCACGTTGTTCGGCGTTCTGATCCACGGCGGTCTGCGCATCGCCATCGGCAAGAAGCACTGAGGGAGGACGGCTCATGACCGACGCGATCGCGACGAGCCTCGACATCGAGGACGAACCCAAGCGCACCGTGATGATCTACAGCCGCTACGAGCGGTTCTGGCACTGGTCGCAGGCGGCCCTCATCTTCATGCTGGCCCTCACGGGCTTCACCGTCCACGGGCTGCTGCCGCTCGACTGGCGCATGGCGGTCCAGGTTCACACCTGGGCGGCCACCGCACTGATCGTGCTCTGGGCCTTCACCACCTTCTGGCAGTTCACGACCGGGCAGTGGAAGCACTATCTGCCGAAACTCGCGAGCCTGCCGGCGATCATCAAGTTCTACGCCTGGGGCATCCTCGCCGGTGCACCGCATCCCTACACCAAGTCGCTGAAGCGCAAGCAGAATGCGCTCCAGTCCCTGGCCTATCTGTCGTTCATGGTGATCATCGGCCCGGCGTTGTGGTCGACCGGTGTCGTCTATCTCGCCTATCCGTTGTGGGCGAAGCTCGCGGCGGGCACCATTGCCCTGCCGATCATCGCCTTCGTCCATACCGCCGGCGCCTATCTGATCAGCATCTTCGTGGTCATCCACATCTACATGACGACCACAGGCAAGACGCCGTTCCACTACATCCGGACGATGATCACCGGCTACGACACGATCCCGTTGTCGAAGGCGGAAGCCGCCTATCTCGAAGAGGGAAAGTCCGAGTTGCTGAAGGACTGACGTGACCGCATCGGACAATCCCGGCGGCCGAACGGCGGGCCGCTCCGTATCGGTCGGAACCTCGGCGGCCCGAACGTCCGCTTCGGGTCGCAGGGGCGCCTGGCGATGGTGCCGCTCTCGACGGATCGGCGCTGGAACCCGATCGAGGACGGGACGGAGGCCACGCCATGCCCGAACTCGCCGGCAACTCCAGACCCACCGGTCCTTGGAACAAGGGCGTTCTCGTCGAACAGAAGCGCCCTCTTCGGTCCGAGCACGGATGGTCGATCCGCGTGCGATCGGAGATGGATGGATCGCGCCGCGACCTCGCGCTGTTCGACATGGCCGTGCCGAGGCAGATGGTGGCGAAGCCGACCCACGTGGCGACGTTCACCACGCGGGGCCGGGCGTCGTCAGGGAGCACCGACATGGCGCCCCCCGATCAACGCCGCCGTCTCCGCTCGGATACGGATCGCGAGAACGATGCCGTTGGCCACGGAAAAGGCCACGGCGAACCACGGCAGGCCGAGGCAGAGCGGCAGGACCGCGATCTCGCCGACCACCACCAGATAGTTCGGATGCGCCATGAACCGATAGGGGCCGCCGGTCACCAGCCGTTCCCCCGGGACGACGATGATGCGCGTCGTCCAACGTCGGCCGAGCGTCGCCAAGGTCCAGACCCTCAGCCCCTGGAGCCCGAGGAAGATCGCCAGCCAGACGAGATCGATCGAACGGTCCCATCCGAGCCACCACAGGCCGCCGAGCCAGGTCGCATGGACGAGGACGACGAAAGGGTAGTGCGCCGCACCGACCTCGAACCCGCCGCGCGCCAGGAGATCCGCGGTGTTGCGACGGGCGAGCCCGAGCTCGGCCAGTCGCTCTGCGGTGACGAGCGCCAACAGGAGAACGGCGGGTGTCATGCGGCCCTCTGGAGTGAGACGCAACTGGCGGTGAAGCCCGGCCCCATGGCGGTCAGCAGCGATCGCGACGGAAGACCGGCCCGGATGACGCGTTCGAGAACGAAGAGCGCGGTCGGCGCCGACATGTTGCCGTGGTCGGTGAGCACCGCACGCTCGTGATCCAACGCCCCCTGCTTCAACGAAAAGGCGCGCTCCAGGGCCGTGATCACCTTGGCACCACCCGGGTGGAACACGAAGCGATCGACGTCGGCGATCGCAAGACCCGAGCGTTGCAGGATCGCCGCGACGGCGGGTTCCATGTTGGCCTCGGCAAACGGCGGGATGGCGCGGTCGAAGATCACGCCGAAGCCGGGGGCGTCGACCGACCAGCCCATGATGCCGAGCGTGTCCGGCCACAGGTGCTGTCCGCTCAGTTCGACGGATGCGATGCCGGTCTCCCCGGTGCGGAACACGCAAGCCGCGGCGCCGTCGCCGAACAGCGCGGTGGCGACGATGTTCGCCTTGGTCGGTTCGTCGAGCCGGAACGACAGGCTGCAGGTCTCGACGGCGACCAACAACACGACGCTGCCCGGGCGCGACTGCGCCAGGCGTGCGGCGATCGATACGCCGGACACGCCGCCGGCGCAGCCGAGACCGAAGACCGGCACCCGTTCGATGTCGGCGCGGAACCCCATGCGACCGGCGACATGCGCCTCGAGGCTGGGTGTCGCGATGCCGGTGGAGGAGACCGTGACGACGGTGTCGACCTCGGCCGCCGTGATCCCGGCGGCATCGAGGGCGCTGGTGGCGGCATAGACGAAGAGCAGTGCCGCCCCCTCGAGATAGGCCTTGCTGCGTTCCGGCCAGCCCAGCGGTTCGAAATACCATTCGATCGGCTGGACCGTATGGCGTCGCAGGATGCCGGAACTGGCGAAGACCCGGGCCAGTTTCTCGAAGTCGGCGAAACGGGTGGAGAACCCCGCGTGTGCGGCGGCCGCCGCGTCGCGTTGCAACAGGAGATGGGGCGGAACCGCCGTGGAGACGGAAACGAGCTTGACCGACGGGGACATGGGGGCTCCTGACGTTGGACGCGGGACGACTGGGGAGCGGACGCCGGGACGCGTCCGCAGGCGCCGACGGATCGCCTCCGCGAGCCGCAGGCTCAGGCGACGACTTCGACGTCGAGGGTGATGTCGGCCTTCATGAGCTTCGAAACCGGACAGTTGTTCTTGGCCTTGGTCGCCAAGGCCAGGACCGCATCGGCTGCGGCGCCGGGCACCTTTGCCCGCAGCGCGAGATGAATCGCGGAAATGACGAAACCGTCGTCGCGTTTCACCAGCGTCACGTCCGCGATCGTCTCCAGGCGTTCGGCGGTCAGTCCCGCCTCGCCGAGAATGCCCGACAGCGCCATGGTGAAGCAGCCGGCATGGGCCGCGCCGATCAGTTCCTCCGGGTTGGTGCCCGGTCGGCCCTCGAACCGGCTCGCGAAACCATAGGGCGCATCCTCGAGGACGCCGCTTTCCGTGGAGATCGCGCCCTTGCCGTCCTTCATACCGCCTTGCCAGACGGCTCTCGCAGTCTTCTTCATCGCGCACCTCGTTGGTCGACGCTGCACCGTCTCCGCACCGACCACCGCTCTTCGGCGGAGCATGCGGCGTCCGGAAATCACGATCGGGGCGAAGACTAGGCTCGGGCGGAATGTCGGCGGCAGCGTCGGAATCTACTCGAGCGCTGCCCGAGACCGGGGCTCACCCGTGTTGATCGCGCCCGTGCTTCGTCTGCACCGACCAGTCCGCGGGCTCGTCGCCCTTGTCCGCCTCGGCCGTCGCCGCCGTCGCCTGCACCTTTCCGGGGGTGTGGTGGGCGGGCGCGTAGATCGCATAGACCTGCATCGGCGACGATCCGGTATTGGTGATGTTGTGCCAGGTTCCGGCCGGAACGAGGACGCACCACCCGTCCGCGACGTCCTGTACGAACGTCAACGCGTCCTTCGCCGCTCCCATCTGCACACGGCCGGTGCCGGCATCGAGACGCAGGAACTGATCGGTCTCCGGATGCGCTTCCAGGCCGATGTCGCCACCGACCGGGATCGACATCAGCGTCACCTGCAGATAGCGACCGCTCCAGGCGACCGAACGATAGTTCGTATTGTCTTTCGTCGCGCGTTCCATGTCGAAGACTTGCGGACGCGGCCCGATGTCCACGATCTTCCTGGCAGAAACATTCATGACCCGTCTCCTGAGTATTCTGGCGGAACTGCACCGATGGCCGTTTCCACCACACGGTTTCTGTCTTTCGACAGAGAAAGTCGGCACACCCTTCGACCACCGGAGGGCTCGGGAAATACCCAGCCCCGATTGCGCCGGTGAAACCGCATCGTCTCCGGAGGTCCGAGACGGAGAGCGCGGCCCCGGCGGCGGGACGGGGTGAACCGCCGGTCCGTCACCCCGCCTTCAGCGCCGTCAGAACGTCCTCGGGACGCATCGGGATGTGGCGCAGGCGGATGCCGACGGCGGCGAAGATCGCGTTGGCGATCGCCGGGGCGATCACCGTGGTCGGCGGCTCGCCGAGGCCCACCGGCACCTCGGTGCTGGGGACGAAGGCGATGTCGAGATCCGGCACCATGGCGATGCGCAGCGGGCGATAGGTGTCGAGGTTGCGATCACGGACCTGACCTTTTTCGAAGCCCGTCCCCTCCCACAGCGCCATGCTCAGGCCCCACAGCGCCGCCCCTTCCGTCTGGGCGCGCGCGCCGTCGGGGTCGACCACGGTTCCCGCATCGACGACGAGCGAGAGTTTCTGCACCGTCACGATGCCGGTCCCGCGATCGACATGGACCCGCGCCACCGCGGCGACCCAGGTCGGCATGGTCCGTTCCTGACCGAAGCTGGTGGCGACGCCGAGGCCGACGTCGGTCGGCTGCGCCCCACCCCATCCGGCCATGGCCGCGACCTGCCGCACCACTGCGGCCTGACGGGCAGCCCCGCCGACGGCGTTCGGCGACGAGCCGGCATTGCCGCCCGCGGCCCTCAGCAGTTTCAGACGGAAGGCGACCGGATCGAGGTTCAGGTGATGGGCGGCCTCGTCGACGAAGCTCTCCACCGCCCAGTTGGTCCAGCCCGGCCCGACCGAGCGCAGCCAGCCGGGACGGAAGGTCACATTGGCGAGGTCGTTCGACACCGCCCGCACCATGTGGGCGCCGACCTCGTACCAGTGGTCGGCACCGGAGATGGCGAAGGGGTCGTAGGGCGCCCCGTTCCGGCCCTTGGGCATGAAGCTCGGCGCCATCACCTGGGTCGGCCACCCCGCCGCCGCGTGGTGTTCCATCGCCGTGACGGTCCCGTCGGCGGCGAAGCTCATCCTCAGGGTCTGCACCGAGGGCGAGCGGACGGAATCGAAGCGGGCATCGTCGGCACGGGTCAGGATCATCTTCACCGGCTTGCCCAGCGCCTTGGCGGCGAGTGCGGCCGGCACCGCGTAGTCGCCGTTGAGCCGCCGCCCGAAGCCGCCGCCGATCAGATGCGTCCGCATGACGATGCTCGCCTCCGGTCGCCCCAGCGCCTTGGCCAGCGTCGGCAGGATCAGGGACTGCCACTGATTGCCGGTATGGATCTCGAAGATCCCGTCGTGCTCGAAGGCGAGCGCATTGACTGGCTCCATCTGGAAATGCAGCACCGTCGCCGTCGTATAGGTCCGTTCGAGGCGGGTGGCCGCCGCCGCCATGGCGGGAGCGGTGTCGCCGGTGCCGGTCTCGAGGATCGCACCGACGGACGGGTCGGCGATGAGTATCCGGGCGTGATCCTGGAGGTCGGCCTCGGAGACGGTGGCACCGGGACCCGGCGACCATTCCACCATCACCAGATCGGCGGCGCGGATCGCCGCCGGGTAGGACGTGGCCACCACCATCACCCAGCCGGGCACGGTGTCGGAGGGGTCGTCGAGGGCGAAGGACTTCAAATAGCCCGCGACCCCACGCGCCGCTGCGTCGTCGATGTGCAGCACGCGTGAGCCGTTGCGGGTCGGCGGCAGTTTCGGCCGCGCCCAGACCATGCCCTCGATCTTGGCGTCGATGCCGTAGCGGGCCGTGCCGTCCAGCTTGCCGGGAATGTCGAGCGCTTCGACGGCCTTGCCCACGAGGCGGCGCTCGGCGGCCGGTTTCAGCGGCAGGGCCGCCAGTTCCTCCGGCGTGAAACGGCGATCGAGGCCGCCTCGGCGAACGATCTCGCCATAGTCGAGGGCCCTGCCGCCCGAGATCACTCGACCGTTGCGGGCGGTGCAGGAGGCGATCTCGACCCCCATCAGCTTCGCAGCGGCTTCGATCAGGGTGATGCGCCCTGCGGCACCGGCGCGGCTGAAGATCGGCCACGTCTGCCACACCGACCAACTGCCGCCGGTGACCATCAGGCCCCACTTGGCATCGGTGTCGACCTGAACGATGCGCACCCGTGACCAATCGGCCTCGAGCTCCTCGGCCAGAATGCGCGCCAGCGCCGTCCCCACGTGTTGGCCCATCTCGGCGCGGATGATGTTGACGGTGACGAGCCCGTCCCCGTCGATCGAGAACCACAGGCTCGGCTCGAACGACGGCGGTGTCGACGGAGCCGGCACGCCGTCGGGGCGGGCCGGATCCATGGCGGCGACGGCCGCGCGCGAAAAGCCGAAGGCGGCCCCCGCAGCCAGCGTGGAGACGATGAACGCGCGACGCGACAGCGGCGAGACACGTTCGGCAGGGTCGATCGCAAACAGGGGTCTAGCCATGGGTCACCGCGTTTCTCGTCAGCTCGGCTGCGCGCTTGATCGCGGCGCGAATGCGCACGTAGGTCATGCAACGGCAGAGATTGCCGGACATGACCGCGTCGATGTCGGCATCGGTCGGGTCGGGGAAGTCGACGAGGAGCGTCACCGCCTGCATGATCTGGCCGGACTGGCAGTAGCCGCATTGCGGCACCTGCAACTCGGCCCAGGCCCGTTGCACCGGGTGCGAACCGTGTGGCTCCAGTCCCTCGATGGTGATCACGTGTTTTCCGGTGACGGCACCGACCGACGTGACGCAGGAGCGGATCGAACGTCCCTCGACATGGACGGTGCAGGCACCGCACAGGCCGATGCCGCAGGCGAATTTGGTGCCCGTCAGCCCGAGATCGTCGCGAACCACCCACAGAAGCGGCGTTTCGGCGTCGACCTCGACTTCGACCGGACGGCCGTTGAGCGTGAAACGGATCATGGCTTGGAGGCTCCCGACGACGGAGGGGCTGCGGGGGCGGGGGGAGCGGCGCGGACGGCGGCGACCCGTCGCTCCAGATCGGGCCAGGGCGGCGAGCCGGTGCGGGTGGCGCGCAGATGGGCGGCGATACGGGCGACGTCGGCGTCACCGAAGGCTGCCGCATAGGACGGCATCTGCGAACCGCGCCCCTGGAGGATCACCCGGATCAACGCCGTCGGGTCGGCGGCATTGAGGCTGGTGACGAAGGAGAGCTCCGGCCGATGCGGATCGGACCGGCCGGGCGCGTTGTAGTGACAGGCGGCGCAGGCGGCCGTGTAGAGCTGCGCATCGGCGTCGTTCATCGATGCGAGATCGAGCCGATCGGCGTCTTGGGCGCGGGCGATGGCCCGTTCGGTCTCGGCGGCACGCGGCGCGGTCTCACCGATGTCGGCGAAATAGACCGCCAGCGCGGCAATGTCGCCGTCGGGGAGTTTGGCGAGTCCGTCGCGCACGACCGAGCGCATCGCCCCACCGGCACGCGCATGGTAGCGCGGGACATCACGGAAATAGGCGCGCAACTCGTCCTCGCTCCACGGCACGGGGGCTTCGTTGGCCACCGTCAAGGCCGGAACGGGGCTCCCGTCGAGCATGCCGCCGGCATAGGCCCTGGCCTTGATCTCGGCGCCCAGACGGTTGCGCGGGCTGTGACAGGCGCTGCAATGGACGAGGCTCTCGGCGAGATGGGCGCCACGGTTCCAGGCGGCGCTGCGATCGCTCCGCTCGGCGAGAGGGCCGGAACGGAAGAACAGCAGCTTCCATCCGGCCTGAAGCGCACGCACGTTCAGCGGGAAGGGCAGTGTGTTCTCCTCGTCCTCGGCCACCACCGGCGCCCGGGTCATGAAGAAGGCGTAGAGCGCGGCTACTTCGGCGTCGGTCAGCTTGGTGAAATGGTCGTAGGGAAAGGCCGGGAAGAGATGGGTGCCGTCCTGCGACACGCCCTCCCGCAGGGCGCGGCGGAAGGCCGCCTCCGACCATGTGCCGATCCCGGTCTCCGGGTCGGGCGAGATGTTGGTGGAATGGATGATGCCGAAGTCGGTGACGATGGCGAGGCCACCGCCGAAGGGCGGGCCTCCAGCCACCGTGTGGCAACCGGCACAGTTGCCGGCGGCGGCGAGTTGCGCGCCGGCGGCGACCAGGTCCGGCGCGAAGGCGGTCGGCACCGGCGGCGCGATGGCGGCGATCGATGGACGCCAGGCGACGACGGCGAAACCGCCGAGGCCGACGAAGAGCACCACCGCGAGACCGATGACGAGACGTTTCAGCACGCTGGGTACTCCCTGCCGGCGATCGGGCATTCGTGGCCCCCGAGGGACCGGCGTCCGTCGCGTCATGATCTGGCGTTGGTCGCGACCCAATGGGCGAAGCTCTCCATGAACTTCCCCAGAGAGAGGCGTGTGTGTTCGTCGATCGGCGAGCCCGTGGCGCCGAGCAACGTGTCGACGTGGCCGAGATAGGCCTCGGGCTGCTGCATCGCCGGCACGTCGAGGAACACCAGCGACTGGCGCAGGTGATGATTGGCGCCGAAGCCGCCGATCCCGCCGGGCGAGATGCTGACGATCGCGCCGGGCTTGCCTCCCCAGACGTTCTCCCCGTAGGGCCGCGATCCGACGTCGAGGGCATTCTTCAGTGGCGCCGGCATCGAGCGATTGTATTCGGGCGTGACGAAGAGAAGGGCGCCGACCCGCGCGACCGCACTGCGGAACTGCGCCCAGGCGTAGGGTGTGACGCCGTCGTCGAGGTCCGGGTCGTAGAGCGGCAGGCCCCCGATCTCGATGACCTCCAGGGCCAACGACGGTGGTGCGAGGCCGATCAGGGTTTCGGCGACCCGGCGGCTGTAGGCACGCTTGCGCAGGCTGCCGACGACGACACCGACTCTGTGGATGGTTTCCATGATCATCTCCTCGATCGGGACATCGCGCCGCCGAACACGTTCACGTGGTTCCGTCGTGCCCGAGCCTCGGCATGGACCACTTCGCCTCGGCGGCGTCGGAAGCCACTCGAGCGGCGGCGGCGATCGCTTCGGGCGTATCGAAGTCGGTGACCACCGCGTCGTCGGCCATGGCGACTTCGATCACCGAGGTGCGATTGCGCTCGGCGAGCGACCTCGCTCCCTGATCTCCGCCGAGCCCCGCGATCGCCGAGAAGAAGCGCCGCGGCCACAGCATGGGATTGCCCCAATGACCGCGCCGGGTCGGCACGACGATGGCGCCCGCCTCGGCGTGAGCGAAGACGGCTGCGAGATGGCGCAGATGCTCGGCTCGGACCCCGGGCATGTCGCCGAGCAGGATCACCGCACCGTCGACGTCGCCGGGGAGTGCCGCGAGGCCGGCGGCGATCGACCCCGCCATACCGGTGGCGAAGTCGGGATTGGTGACGAAGATCACCGGGCGATGGCCGACCCAGGCAGTGATGCGCTCGGCCTCGAAGCCGGTCACCACGACCACCGGGTCGTAACCCGCGGCGCACGCCGCATCGATGGGATGACAGACCATCGCCTTGTCGCCCCACACCAGGGCGAGCTTGTTGACGTCGCCCATGCGGCTGGACCTTCCGGCGGCGAGCACGACCGCACCGAGGCGAAGAGGTGACCGGCGTCTCATGGCCTGCCCCCACGAAGGCTGACGACGATCCCGGCGGCGATGGCGACGGCGATCTCCGCCGGACCTTCGGCACCGATGGCGAGGCCGATCGGTCCGTCGATCCGGTCGAGTGCCGGCCCGTGGATCCCGGCGGCGGCGAGCCGCTCCAGACGTCCGGAGTGGCTGCGGTGCGAGCCGAGTGCCCCGACGTAGAAGGCCGGGGACACCGAGGCGACCGCCAATGCGACGTCGTCGATCTTGGGATCGTGGGTGAGAGCGACGACGGCCGTGCGGGCATCGAGCCCGATCACGGCGAAGGCCTCCTCCGGCCAGGCCCCGATCAGTTCGGCGCCCCGAAAACGATCGGGTCGCAGGAAGACCTCGCGTGGATCGATCACCGTCACGGTGAAACCGAGCAGTGTGGCGAGGCGAACCAGTGGTTCGGCGATGTGGACGGCCCCGACGACCACGAGGCGCAGCGCCGGAGAGAACGGATTGAGCAGGACCGGGCCCTCGTCGGTCGCGACGAGGCAGGCGCGGTCGGTGGCCAGCGCGGCCTCGACCTCGCTCGACAACGGATCGGAACCGCCCGAATGGATCAGGCGATGGCTGCCGCCGTCGAGGCTCGTCGCATGGACGACCGCGCGTCGTTGCGACCGCGCCTCCAGCAACCGCTCGACGACGTCGAGATCGGACGGCGACGCCGGCCCGAGGGCGCCGTCCCGCCCTTGCACGATCCGGCCGAACGGCTCGACCAGAATGCGAATGCGCCCGCCGCAGGCCAGACCGACCGTCCATGCCCTCGCCGTCGAGACGCCGAAGTCGAGGACCGAGGCACGGCCGTCGGCGATCAAGTCGGCGGCCTCCGTCAGCACGGCGGCTTCGACGCAACCGCCCGAGACCGAGCCGACGAAATCGCCGTCGCCGTCGATCGCCATCTGGCTGCCCGCCCGACGCGGCGCCGATCCCCAGGTCTCGACCACCGTGGCGAGGGCGACGCCTCGACCGGCCCGCGACCGATCCAGCGCCCAGCGCAGGATCTCGTCGCGATCGTCGCCGAGCGGGATCGCGTGTTCCTCGGGGGTGGCGTTCGAGGCACGAGACGAAGGCGTATCGGGCACGAGACGGGCAAAGGGAAAACTCTCGGGCGTCCGAGCTCTCGAATGTGCGCCGCCGGTGTCGCCTCGTTCGGTTCGCACCGTGGCCGGGATCGAATCCATCATGTCGGCGTGCTCCTCGCGTGGCCACCACACTGCTCCGACGCGGCTCGGGGCCGTCGATACGGGCATGTGCGGGCAAGTCGCCGACCGTAGGCTGCGGTTTCGTCGGGGGGACACCGTCGGAATCTACTCGAGCCCCGGCGCCGCGACTTTGTCGCCCCCCGATCCTCGGCATCGTCGTCATGATCCGAGGCGAGCCGGACCGGCTCGTCGCCGACACCGGCGGAGGCCGGGAAGACCCGGTGGCCGGCATGAGCGGACCACTCCGATCGCCCTCGAGTAGATTCCGAACCTGTCCGGAGATCGGCGTCGTTGCCTACGGTAACGACGCCGATCTCCGAGGTGTCGCGCCGGAGACGCTTCCGCACGTCCGAACAAAACCAAATAATGTCTCGAATAAAAGCACGAGAATTGAATATATAAACGAACAGATCGGCATTATGGCAACACGTTCATGCCGATTTTATCGGAAAACACAATAAATAACATTCAAGTGCCGAATGAATTATGCTCTACGGCGTCTCGAATACGAATAATCGACAAAGAATACGAAGATCGACAGAAAGGGTACTCCATGAACGCCTCCTTCCTTCGTGCGGCCGCCGCCGGCGTGCTTCTCCTCGGCGCCGCCGGCATCGCTCAGGCCGCCGATCTGAGCCGTGGCGAACGCACCTATGTCGCTGCTCAGGCGACCCCGCTCTACAATTGGACGGGCATCTATCTCGGCGCCCATCTCGGCGGCCGATGGGGCTACGACGCGGTGTCGGTACCCGGATTCGGGACCGACCTCGACGGCTCCACCGTCTTCGGCGGCCTCCAGATCGGCTACAATTTCCAGACCGGCCCGTGGGTCCTCGGCCTCGAAGCCGATGCCGGCTACGGCAAGATCTCCAAGACCGCCGCCATCGGAACCTATGGTCTGACGACCGAGAGGAACTGGGCCGGCACCGTGCGCGCCCGCGCCGGCTACGCCTTCGACAATCTCCTCGTCTACGGCACCGGCGGCCTCGCCTGGGCCAACTTCAAGAGCCGGGTCGACGACACGGTTCTCCTCGTCACCACGACCAACGACCGGACCCGGATCGGTTGGACCGTCGGCGGCGGCCTCGAATACGGGCTGACCCGCAACGTGTCGATCAAGGGCGAGTACCTCTATGCCGACTACGGCCATCAGAACACCGGCGCGGCCTCCGAGAAGATCACGGACCACACGGTTCGCGTCGGCCTGAACTACCGGTTCTGACCCGACCGGTCGGGCACCGCCTCATCCGGCAGACGCGCCGTCCGAGGCGGGACGAGCCGACGCTCGAACTGGAGAGGGCCCCGGAAGGGGTCCTCTTCATGTCTGCCTGCCCGTCGTCGCGAGGCACGGCGATCACGGCTCGTGCGGCGCCCCGTAGCGACGGCAGAGCGCCGCGGCATGGCCCGCTGCGCTCTGCGGTTTGACGAAGGCGGCGACCAGGAGATTTCAGGCGATCGTCGCGGAGAGCACCCGGCGAGAGGTGAGCGGAACCAGCCGACGCGGCACCATGCGATGTCCCTTCGTGCGCCCCGGCCCACGTGGGCCGGGGCGATGTCGGAGCCGCAGCGAGGCCGCTCTATTTCGGGGCGGCCCGATCCGACACCGCGACCGCGTCGTCGCGCGCGACCGGGTCGCGACCGGCGACGTCGATGCCGAACCAGTCGAGGCCGACGGCGTCGTGATGGAGCGCCAGCCGGGTCCCGATCGTATCGAGCAGCCCCGTCGACGGGCGGGAGACGGCGATCTCGTCGTAGCGGCGCGATCCCAACAACCCCGCCGGGACCACGAATTCCACCTCGACCGTCCCTCGGCCGCAGAGCACCGACCCGAGGGCCACCCCGTTCAGCGACGTCTCGAGCCGCACCTCTTCGCCCGGCGGCTGGCGACAGGTGAAGCCGAGACGCAGCCGATGGGCGCGTCGACCGGCGGGCAGTCCCGCCGTCACGTGGAGAAACAGGCGGCCGGAGAAGGCGCCGAGATTCGGAACGGGGCTGTCCCAGCGCCGCCATTCGAAGCGTGCGAGATATTTGCGCCCCTCCTCGGGGCCGAGCGACACGGCCCGGCCGGGGCGATAGTCGAGCCCGTCGCCGTCACCGAAGGGCGCGGCCCCGGGATAGATCGAGAACTCGCCGGTGACCCAGGTCCGTCGATAGGTCTCGTCGACGTTGGGCGAGGCGATCATCGCAAAGACGACGAGATGAAAGGGCACCACCAGCGCCAGCCCCGCGAGCGCCAGCTGCCCTGTCCGGCTGCGCCCGACCTCGGGGTCACATGACATAGAACATCTCCCGGACCCAGCCGACGGTGACCGCCATCTGCGACAGGAGCGACACCGCCACGACCGGGATGCGCCGGCTCGGCCGATCGGCGAGGAGCGCGAGCACGAGGATGATCGGAAACAGACCGCCGACGAAGCGCGGCAGGCTCATCACCGAACCGCTGTACAGCGCCACGAGGAGCGGAGCGGCGATGAAGACCGCCTCGGGGCCGAGCCCGCGCCGCCACGCCGGCACCGCCGCGGCCAGGCCGACCGCCAGCGTCGCCAGAATGCCTGCGTTGGTGAGGATGGCGTCGAGGGTCTGGGTCAGGGGATGGAGCTCGTCGAGCATCATCATCCACGGCCACAGGAAACGGCGGTTCCATGCGGTCTGGTCGTGGGAAAAGGCGAGCGCATCGCCGATCTCACTGTGCAGGAAGATCATGAAGAGGCCGAGACCGACCCCCGAGAGGGCGAGTGCCAGCACCGCCCGTTCCGTTCCCGGACGCAGGGTGACGAGGCGGACGAAGCCGAAGCGGCTCACCGCGATCATGAAGAGCGGCAGCACCACCAACACGCCGACGGCGCGCGTCGCGCCGAGGACCGCCGCGGCGAGACCGGCCGTGATCCAGGCGCCCCGTCGTGCCGCCAGAAACGTCGCAAGCGACAGCGGCACGAACACCGCTTCCGACATCGGCACCGACGCGTGGACGGCGAAGGGCCATGCGGCGAAGATCACCGCGGCGAACCGGGCGAAGTGGCGACCGTGGAGATCGCCGGCATAGAGGAAGAACAACACCAGACCGGCGGCGTAGAACCCTTCGGCGAGGACGAGACCGGCATCGACGGCCTCCCAGCCGGTCACCGCCACCAAGCCGCGGATCATCAGAGGCAGCGCCGGGAAGAAGGCCCAATTGGCCGCACCGGCGGCATCGAGGTCCCCCGGGGCGGAATAGCCGTTCTCGACCAGTCCGATGTACCAGTTGCAGTCCCAGGTGCAGAGCATCTGCGAGAAGCTCGTGCCTTCGGCGACAGGGGCATTCGCGGCGCCGAGGATCGCGCAGGCGGCCATCAATCCACGCCCGATCACGAACAACGCCGCGAGGAACACCAGATCGGCCCGCGTGACCCAGCCGCCGTGGACGAGGTCCTGCGCCGGGCGGTCCACGGCATCGTCGAGACGGTCGGCGGCGATGCCCATGGAATTGTCTCCGGACCGAGGCGCCTCGAAGCAGCGGATCGCGGCGGGTACGCCCGAGACGACGAAGGCGGCGTTCGGCCGGCGCGTGGTCCGGCCGGCAGCGCAGAGACTAGGGACGGCGGGGCAGTCGTCGCCAGCTTCGGAATGTACTCGAGGTTGCTCCGACGGCCCTTCACCGGCTCACGGCCCGGCGCGCCCGTCTCATCGGGCTCTCTGTGGAGAAGATCCGAGCCGATGTATTTCAGACGAGACCCCCGTCCGGTTCGAAGTCGAGAATTCGGGCCACCCTTCGTCTCGAGTACATTCCGAGGCTGATGATCGTTGAAGATCCGTGTCTATTGTTCGGTTGTTCTCTCGATGAACGGCAGAGATCGGCCCCGGTCTCGTTCCGTTCGGACGTCGAGCGTTCATCTCGGACCTCGCGGTCCCTCCGTTGGACGGTTCCATCCCCCCCGGCAACCGTCCGACGGCTTTTTTCTCCCTCCACTCGCGGCGGGAGATCTCGGTGGTCGCTCCGCCGTCCCGGGCGGTGATCGAAGCGGCCTCGATCGAAGGAATTTCCCATGACGGGCATCATCGGTCTCGTGGCCGGTTCGGCTGCCGCCGCCGCCACCATCGTCTTCGTCGCCTTCGGCCGTCCGACCTTCGAACAGGCCGTGTCGCAGGTCACCTCCGCGACTTCGGTCGGCGTGACGATCCCGTCCGCCGGACATCGCAATTCGATCGGGGGCGCCGAACTCCCCCCGGCGAGATGAACTGCGGCCTTCACGGCAGAGGCGGCGACGCCGCCGACGACCCGTTTCCCGATCCGGCCCGCGCGTTGATGCGATCGACGTCACTCGCGGTCCGGTGACGGGGGCGGAAGCAACCGAGGCCATGCCTCAGGAGAACCTCCATGTCCATGAAACACATCCTCCTCGCAGCCGTCGTGATGATCGGCATACCGACCGTCGCTTCCTCTCAGGGCATCGTCGGTGGTGCCGCCCAGGGCGTCGAGAACGGCAGCGATGCCGCCGGTCCGGTCGGTGGCGTGGTCGGTGGTGCCGTCGGCGCCGTCGAGGGCGGTGTCGTCGGCCTTCTCGGCCTCGACCAGCGCCCGCGCTTTCGCGAATACGTCGTCCACGAGCACCGCGCTTCCTATCGCTACGATCGCCCGGTGGTGGTCGGAACCGTGCTGCCCGAGAGCGGCGTGACCTACTACGAGGTCCCGAGCGAATACGGCGTCAGCACCTACCGCTACACGGTCGTCAACGACCGCACGGTCCTGGTCGATCCGTCGTCCCGTCGGATCATGCAAGTGATCGAATGACGTCGCCCACCGAGCGACGAGACGAGGGGGGGCGCCGACGAGGCGCCCCCATTCTTCGCCCGGACGAAGATCCGACCCCCTTTTCGAGGAGACGAACCGCTCGGAATTTTCTGGACGCCTTCGGGGTTCGCTCTGTGCTGCCGTTCGAACTCGATTGGCGACGGCATCCCGTTCCGTGTGTGCTTCTGGGTGGGGTCTTCCTGCGCCCGCTTGCTCGGCGGGTGCTTCAGTCGGGCGTAGACGCCGCTGGTCTGGACACAGAGGCACCGACATGGCGCGGATCGAAGACAGCCGGCGATGCTCGGCGATGAACGCACAGGTCACTTCGCATCCCTGGCGACAGTCACGCGGCCTGCCGCTTCATCCATTCATGGAGCGAGTCCTTGCCGATCCCCGGCCGCGCAGCCACCTCCGCAACCGGGTAGCCACGCCCGAAGAGCTCCGACGCGCCGCGGTCGCCCCTCAATAGGAGAGATCGAGCGTCCGGCCGCCGAAGATGCGATCGCGCGAGCCTTCGAGATGGAGCTGCATCAGGCGGCTCGCCCGTTCGGGATCACGGCTGCGGATCGCCGTCCAGATGCCGACGTGCTCGGCATAGACGTCTTCGAGATGCCCGCCCGGTCCCATCAGCGACTGGCCGTGGAACTTCATGCCGACGCCGATGTGTTCCTTCAGCGCCTGCATCGACGAGGCGTAGTAGTGGTTGTTGGCGGCCTCGGCGATGGCGAGGTGGAAGTTGAAGTCGGCGTCCTCGCGGTGCTGATGGTCGAGCGTCGCCGCGTGCATCTCCTCGAGCGCCGCCTCGATCACCCGCAGGCGTTCGGCATCGTGGCGCCGCGCCGCCCAGGCGGCCGCCTCGGGTTCGATGGTCAGGCGGAATTCGTAGCAGCGCTGGACGTCGGCGATCGATTCGACCGGCGCGAAGCTCAGCACGCCGCTCGCCTGCTCGCGCTTCGGCGCCGCGGCGACGTAGCTGCCGGAGCCGCGGCGGGAATAGATCGTCCCCTCGTCGCGCAGCCGCTGCAACGCATCGCGCACCACCGGTCGCGACACCATGAATCGGGTCGCCAGTTCGACCTCGCTCGGCAGCCGCTGCCCCACCGCGAGGCGCCCGGTCTCGATGTCCGACGACAGCCGCCGCCAGACGCGCTCGGCCAGCGGTCCGAGGCCCGCCCTCGGCCGGTCCTCGTCGCTCGTGTCGTCCACGAACGCCGTGTCGTTCGCCGCAGCGTCCGTCGCCATGATCGTGCCTTCCCTTCGACTCACGGCCATTCCGGGGCCGGTCGACGGCACCAGACACCATTCGGCATAAGTTGTCAACTTGTCAGCATTATATGTTCATATAAGTCAGAATTTGATCCGGTATACAGCGGATGCCGGCGATGGGAAGTGGCGCGCCAGCGCGCGAGACGTCCGCACAATATTCTGTATTCATTATAGAAAATCATAGATTGCCGAACGCCTCGGCGTGACTCCGGGTTGCTCTCAGCGAGGGTTCTTGAAGAATCTAACTTACAACATATTGACTAATTGGTTTGGGGTCGCTTAGGGTGCGGTCCATCGAAGGAACGACGCCGATCAACGGCGCGGCCAGGGAACCGAGAAGGACGCCGGACCATGGCGGTCACCGGTCGAAGTGAATCCATCGTCGAGCGCGGCGGAGGCGATCGCGATCGCCTGTTCCTCGTCGCCGACGATCTCACCGGGGCGCTCGATGCGGCGGCGCGTTTCGCCTCGCCCGCGGCCCCCGTCGCCGTGGCCTGGAGCGCGCCGGTCGGCGTGCCGGCCCGCGCCCTCGCCCTCGATTCCGGCACCCGCGAAGTCTCGCCCGCCGAGGCGCGCGCCGCCCTCGCCGAACGCCTGCGCCATCTGCCGCCGGTCGGCGAGACGCTGTTCTACGCCAAGCTCGACAGCCTGCTGCGTGGTCAAGCCGCCGTCGAGATCGCCACCTGGCTCGAGGCGCTCGCGCCCGATGCCTGCATCATTGCGCCCGCCTTCCCCTTCCAGGGCCGCGTCACCATCGGTGGCCGTCAACATCGCGTCGTCGACGGCCGTCCCGTCCCGGTCGCCTGCGACCTCGTCGGCGAACTCGAGGGCCTCGGCATCGCCGTCACCCGCGCCCGTCCCGGCGAGGCCGTTCGTCCGGGCGTGACGATGTTCGACGCCGCGACCGACGACGACCTCGCCGCGATCGTCGCCGCCGGCCGCGCCTTTTCCGGCACAGTGCTGTGGTGCGGCAGCGGCGGCCTCGCCGCGATGCTCGCCGACGCCACTCGCACGACGAGCGACGTGCTGCCACGCCTCGACGGGCCGGTCCTCGGCCTCTTCGGCACCGACCATCCGGTCACCGCCGAACAGATCGACCGCTGCGGCGAGGCCGCCCTCGCGATCCGCGACGGCGGCGTCGAGAGCGCCGAGGCGATCACCCGCCGTCTCGCCGAGCGCGGCGCCGTGCCGGTCCGCGTCGAACTGCCCGAAGGGATCGCCCGCGACGCGGCGGCGCGGCGGATCGACGCCGTCTTCACCGAACTCGTCCAGCGGCTCGACCGCCCCGGCACGCTGGTCGTCGCCGGCGGCGAGACCCTGCGCGGCCTCTGCGAGGCGCTCGGCGCCGAAGGGCTGGCGCTCGAGGGCCAGATCGTCCCCGGCGTTCCGGTCTCGCGCTTCCGCGGCGGTCGTTTCGATGGCCTGCGCGTCGTTTCCAAGTCCGGCGCCTTCGGCGAGCCCGACTTCCTCCTGCGGCTGTTCGGTCGCGCTTCCGCCACCCCTCTTCCGCGAGGTTCCGTCATGATACCCCAACTCGCCATCACCATGGGCGACCCGGCCGGCGTCGGTCCGGAGATCATCGTCAAGGCCTGCAAGGCGCTGAAGCCGCGCATCGATGCGGGCGCGCTGCGCCTGCTGATCATCGGCTCCAACGCCGCGCTGGAAGAAGCCCGCCGCGCCTTCGCCCCCGATCTCGCCATCCCCGGCGTCGAGGAGGCCGGCGACTGGCCGGCGCTCGCCGCCCTCCAGGCCTGCGACGAGGGCGCGCCGATCCTGCCCGGCGTTCTGTCGACCGACGGCGGCCGCTTCGCCTATCACGCGGTCGAGGTCGGCGTGCGCCTGGCGCTCGCCGGTCGCATCCACGGCATCGTCACCGCGCCGCTCAACAAGGAGGCGCTGAACAAGGCCGGATTCCACTTCGCCGGCCACACCGACATGCTGGCCCATCTCACCGGCGCCAAGGGCTCGGTGATGATGCTTGCCCACGGCGGCATGCGCGTCAGCCACGTCACCACCCACATCGCGCTCGCCGACGTGCCGAAGAAGCTGACGAAGGAGCGCCTGCGCTACGTCCTCGACCTGACCGAGGAGACGCTCGCCGGTCTCGGCCTCGAGCGTCGCCGCATCGCCGTGGCGGCGCTGAACCCGCATGCCGGCGAGGGCGGCCTGTTCGGCCGCGAGGACATCGAGGTGTCGACCCCGGTGATCGCCGAATGCGTCGCCGCCGGCCGCGACGTCGTCGGCCCGGTGCCGGGCGACACCGTCTTCGTCAAGCTGCACGCCGGTCAGTACGACGCGGTCGTCGCCATGTATCACGACCAGGGCCACATCCCGGTGAAGCTGCTCGGCTTCAACGTCGACCCGAAGACCGGAACGTGGGAATCGCTCTCCGGCGTCAACATCACGCTCGGCCTGCCGATCATCCGCACCTCGGTCGATCACGGCACCGCCTTCGACATCGCCGGCAAGGGGATCGCCAACGAGCTGAGCTTGCTCGAGGCGATCGACTATGCCGAGAAGCTCGCCGCCTCGCGCGTCGCCGCGGCCTGAGGGAGAATTTCGATGAATCCGCTTTCGACGCCCATCGACCTGCCGCAGCCCGGCCGCCTGATCTTCGGTTCGGCGACCGCGCCTCAGGTCGGCAGGCTCCTCGCCGAGCGCGGCCTGTCGCGCGTCCTCGTCGTCACCGACCCGTTCAACGCCACCCGCGTCGATCGTCTCGGCCTCGCGGTCGCCCCGACCGTCTGGGGCGACTTCGCCGGCGAACCGAACACCGCCGATCTCGCCCGTCTGCTCGCGGCCGCCGAGGCGGCCGACGCCGAGGTGGTGATCGGCTTCGGCGGTGGTTCGGCGATGGATCTCGCCAAGCTCGCCGCCGTCCTGCCGGGCAGCGGCCAGCGCTTCGCCGAGGTGATCGGCCCGGACAAGGTGGCCCGCAAGGGCGCCTATCTGGTGCAGGTGCCGACGACCGCCGGCACCGGCTCGGAGGCCGGCATCCGGGCGCTGGTCACCGACGAGGCGACGTCTGCCAAATGCGCGGTGCAGAGCATCCATCTCTTGGCCGATCTCGCCGTGGTCGATCCCGACCTGGCGCTCGGCATGCCGCGGGCGATCACGGTCGCGACCGGTGTCGATGCGCTGGCGCACTGCGTCGAGGCCTTCACCAACCGCAAGGCCCATCCGCTGATCGACACCTACGCCCTCGACGGCATCCGCCTCGTCGGCCGCTGGCTCGCCCGCGCCGCCGCCGACGGCGACGACCGCGAGGCCCGTGCCGGCATGGCGCTCGCCTCGCTGTGGGGCGGCTACTGCCTCGGCCCGGTCAACACCGCCGCCGGTCACGCCGTCGCCTATCCGCTCGGCTCGCGCTTCCACGTGCCGCACGGCGCCGCCAACGCGCTGATCTTCCCGCATGTCCTCGCCTTCAACGCGCCCGCTGTGCCGGAACGCACCGCGATCGTGCTCGAGGCGCTGGGTCTGCCGGCTTCCTCCGATCCGGTCGCCGTGTTCGACGCCGCCCATCGCTGGTGCGTCGACCTCGGCTGCGAGATGCGCCTCTCCGCCCACGGGGTCGGAGAAGCCGACATGGCGATCATGGCGAAGGAGGCCCACGCCATCCGCCGCCTGCTCGACAACAACCCGCGCGACCTGTCGGAAGCCGACATCCTCGCGATCTATCGCGCCGCGGCCTGACCGCGACGCCGTCCTCTTCCCACGCAGGCCACGGGGCAATGACGCCTCGTGGCACTCAACCCAGATGGGGAACTTCCCATGGCCAAGATCACCGGACCCTTCGTCGCCATCGTCACGCCCTTCGATGCGAACGAAGAACTGAACCTCGCAGCCCTCGCCCGTCAGGTGAAGCGCCAGGCGGGCGCCGGCAACGGCATCTTCTGCGCCGGCACCAACGGCGAGTTCTACACGCTGTCCTTCGACGAGAAGGTCGCCGTGGCGAAGACCTGCGTCGAGGCGGCCGCCGGCAAGGTCCCGGTCCTCGCCCATATCGGTGAGATCTCGACCCATCAGACCATCGCGCTCGGCAAGGCGATCGAGACGCTCGGCGTCAAGGCGGTGTCGGTCGTGACCCCGTCCTTCATCGCCTGCTCGCAGGAGGAGCTGATCGTCTACTACACCCGCGTCGCCGACGCGCTCTCGGTACCGGTCTACCTCTACAACATCCCGGCCCGCACCGGGAACAAGATCGAGCCGGCGACCGCCGCCATCCTCGCCGATCATCCCAACATCATCGGCATCAAGGACAGCGCCGGTTCGCAGGAGAGCCTCGACGGCTTCCTCGAGATCGCCCGGGCCCGCGACGACTTCGACGTCCTCGTCGGCCCCGACCATCTCATCCTGCACGGACTGAAGAACGGTGCGGCCGGCTGCATCTCCGGTCTCGGCAACATCGCCCCGGTGACGCTGAACAAGATCCACGCCTCGCACGTCGCCGGCGATGCCGCCGCCGCCGAGGCTGCCCAGACGCATTACGGCGAGCTGCGCAAGGCGCTCTATGCCCACGGCTTCCCGCCGACCATGGTGAAGCGCGCGCTCTACCTCGCGATGCCGGACGTGGGCAAGAGCCGCGGCCCGGCGCTCGTCTCCGATGAGGTCAACGACAAGGTCGCGGTCGTGTCGAAGACCTTCGCCGAAGCCACGGCGTGAGATCGGGTGGGCGTCCGTCGGACGCCCCTCCACCGGCAGGGGTCGCGAGGCCCCTGTCTCGGCGGGGCTTCCCGCCCCGGACTATCGGTCGATCGGCGGCGGGGGCGCGGCCGGGGCCATCAGAGCGACGCGAAGTCGCCTCAGGGAGAGAAGACATGTCCACCATCACCGATGCCGCGGCCGTGACCGCGGCGCCTCGGAGCAACGTCCGCTGGATCATCGCCGGCCTGATGTGGCTCGCCATCGCGATCAACTACGTCGATCGCACCGTGCTTTCGGCCGCCGCTCCCTTCCTGCAGAAGGAACTCGACATTCCCGTCGCCGAGATGGGTCTGATCATGTCGGCCTTCTTCTGGTCCTACGCCATGCTGCAGATCCCGGCCGGCTGGTTCGCGGACCGCTTCGGTCAGAAGATCGGCCTCGGCGCCTCGGTGCTGTGGTGGTCGGTCGCGACCTCGGCGACCGGTCTCGCCACAGGCTTCCTTTCGCTCTTCGGTCTGCGCGTCGCCCTCGGCGTCGGCGAGGCCGGTGCCTATCCCTCGAACGCCGGCATCGCCTCGAAGTGGTTCCCCGACAGGGAGCGCGCCACGGTCTCCGGCCTCTTCGACAGCGCCTCGAAGTTCGGTGGTGCCGTCGCCATGCCGCTGATCGTCTGGATGATCGCGATGATGGGCTGGCGCATGACCTTCGTCGCGATCGGTCTCGTCGGCGTGGTCTGGGCGATCGTGTGGTGGTGGTACTTCTCCGACACCCCGGAGAGCCATGACGGCGCCAACGCGGCCGAAGTCGCCTACATCCGCGACGGTCAGGTGCGCAAGCACGGTACCGACGCCGAGATGCCGATGCGCTGGTACGAGCTGCTGCGCTATCGCAACATCTGGGCGATGTGCCTCGGCTTCTTCACCATCAACTACATCTCGTATTTCTTCATCACCTGGCTGCCGACCTATCTGGTCAAGGAACAGGGGATGGGCATGCTGAAGATGGGCTTCGTCGCCTCACTGCCGCTGATCTCCGGCCTCGTCGCCGAGATCCTCGCCGGCTTCCTGTCCGACCGCGTCGTGCGCTCCGGCCGTTTCAGCCTGACGACCACCCGCAAGATCTTCCTCGTCACCGGTCTGACCATGGCGCTGTGCATCGGTCTGGCGCCGCTCGCCAAGTCGGTGGTCTTCACCGTGGCGCTGCTCTGCATCGCCAAGGCCGGCACCACGGTCGCCGCGTCGCAGGTCTGGGCGCTGCCCGGCGACGTCGCACCGAAGAACATGACCGGCACCGTCGCCGGCCTGCAGAACATGGTGTCGAACTTCGGCGGCGTGATCGGCCCGATCGTCACCGGCTTCATCGTCGCCGCGACCGGTTCCTTCACCGCCGCGCTGCTCTTCTCCGCCTTCCTCGGCGTGCTGGGCATCCTCAACTACCTGTTCCTGCTGGGCCGCGTCGAGCCGATCCAGTCCGTGTGAACCGAACCCTGCCGGCGCGCCGTGACGGTGCGCCGGCCTCATCCCGGCCCATCGGCACGCCGGTCGGCCTCGACGGAGCCTCGTCATGTCCTTCACCGTCATCAGCCTGGGCGGCCCGGTCGCCGCCGAAGGCGAAGAAATCTTCCGCGCCGCCGGCGTCACCTCGCTCGCCACCGGCCCCTATCCCGCCAAGACCGACCTTCTGGCGCTGCTCGCCGAGAAGAAACCCGATGCCCTGGTCGTCCGCCTCGTCGAGCGCGTCGACGCCGACATCATGAAGGCTTCGCCGAACCTGAAGGTCGTCGCCAAGCACGGCGCCGGCACCAACGACATCGACGTCGCAGCGGCCGCCGCGCTGGGCATCCCGGTCCTCGCCGCCGTCGGCGCCAATGCCCATTCGGTTGCCGAACACGCCCTCGCGCTGCTCCTGGCGCTCGCCAAGGACCTGCGCAACCAGGACGCCTTCGTGCGCGGCGGCGGCTGGGAGAAGAAGGTCTATCGCGGCCACGAACTGCGCGGCCGCACCCTCGGCCTCGTCGGCATCGGTGCCATCGGCCGTGCCTTCGCCGCCATGGTCGAGCCGCTCGGCATGAAGACGATCGCCTACGATCCCTTCGCCCCCGGCGACGCCTTCGGCCCGCACGCGACCCGCGTCGACGAGCTCGACGCCCTGCTCTGCACGGCCGACGTCGTCTCGCTCCACTGTCCGCTGACGCCCGCGACCGAGAAGCTGATCGACGCCCGCGCCCTCGGGCTGATGAAGAAGACCGCGGTGCTGATCAACACGGCGCGCGGCGAGGTCGTCGACGAGCCGGCGCTGGCCGAGGCCCTGACCTCCGGCACCATCGCCGCCGCCGGTCTCGACAGCTTCGCGCCGGAGCCGCCGGCCGCCGACAACCCGCTGTGGGCTCTGCCCAACGTCATCGTCAGCCCGCATGTCGGCGGCGTCACCGAGGAGGCTCGCCGCGAGGTCTCGCTGATGACCTGCCGCAACGTGGTCGCCCTGCTGAAGGGCGAGGCCGTACCGCCGCGCTGCTTCGTCCGGCCGAAGTGAACGCCGATCGACGTCTCTCTTCGCGGATACGCGGAGGGAGACGTCGGCCTGCGGACGTCCGGTCGGGCGGCGGAACGATCCGACCGCTCGTCCGGAGGCGGAATCATCTCATCGAGAAGACCGCCGAATAGCGTCCCGAAAACGATCCTGCGGGTGGCGGCGGCAGGCGGGTCGCCGCCATCATGTCGTGGACGGCGGCGTCGAGCACGTCGTGTCCCGAGGACTGCGTGATCGTGTGGCTCGCGATCCGGCCGCCGGCGTCGACCCTGAAGGAGACGCCGACGGTCCCCTGGATGCGCTGCTTTCGAGCGGCCTCCGGATAGTGCTTGCGACGCGCGAGCTCGGCGACGACCAGGGCGGCGTAGGACGCCGCCGACGCGCGCGAGACCTCACCCTGCCCGTCCGAGGCGCCGGCGCGGGTCGCCGCTGTCGTCCGGTTGCCGCGCCCGTCGGCCGTCGCCGCGGCGACGGGCGATCGTGCATGGTCGCGTGCCGTCTCGTGTCGCGTGGCCGGGGCGTGCGCCACCCCGTCTCTCGCCCGACGCCGCGTCGAACCGTTCCGGCGGTCGGCCTGCGAAGCGGTCGATGCGGTGGTCGCCTCGCCCGTCGGGGACGGTCGTGCGACGGCGCTCGGCGATGCCGTCTCGGGCGACGGCGGCTCGATCGCGGGGGGAGGGTTCTCCGGCAGAGGCGGCGTCGGTTCGGCTGTGTCGGCCCGGTCGGTGCCCCGATCCGCTGCTGCGCGGTCGCGCATGTCGGTCTCGCCGCTCGCGGTGGGCGACGCGACCTCGGCGGCGACCGTGACGGGCGAATCGTCGTCCGCGCGAACGACCTCCACCGTGATCGATCGTGGTGCTTCGTCACCGCAGGGCAGGAGGACGTGCCAATCGGACAGGATCGCCAGGTGCACCGCGACGACGGAGGCGACGATCGGGACCCACCGCAGCGACGATCGTCTCGGCCTCGGGTCGCGCCCGAAGGCCGAGACGGCCTCGTCGACCGTCGGTTCGACGCCGAGCGGGTCCGGTGCGGTCCGAAGGGCAGCTCTCGTCATCGGCCACCTGATCCGGAGGCGGTCCGCGAAGACGATCGAGCCCGCGGCCGCCGTTCCACCACGTTGCGGGTCGCCCTCGACGGGCGACCCGGCGTGTCACTCGGCGACGTCGGCGTCGCGGGCGCGCTTGGCCGGGGCGACCCAGCGGTCGCCGTCCTTGGTCACGAACACGACCGGACGACCGCCCCACAGCCGCGGGCTCACCCAGCTGCCGGTGTGGATGTCGACGTCGGGTGCGAGAACGCTGGCATCGTGATCGAGCGGCACGGCGAGGATGCCCTGTTCGGCGAGCCGGCCGACGCTGACCGTCGAGGGCAACTCGCGGAGGCCGCCGAACTCGAGGAAGCGCCCGGACCAGCCGTAGACGGTCAGGCCGACGGCCGCCGCCGCGCCGATGATCCCGTCGTTGGTGCCGCCGTGACCGGAGAGGTGCACACCCGCGCCGGCCGCGGCGGCGATCGCCTCCGACTGCGTACAGATGTCGCGCGTGCACTTCAGGGCGAAGTCGATCAAGCCGGCGAAATCGGCGTCCTCACGGGCGACGCAGAGGCCCGGATCGCTGCCGACGCTCGAAAGAGCCTCGAGGTGCCGGGCCGCCGTCTCGACCAGTTCGGGAAGCCGATCCGGGTCGTCGATCTCGACGACCGAGCAGGCCGGACTGTTGTGCGAAGTATAGGGAATACGCGGATCGACCAGAAGCTGATGCCGCAACACGCCCCAGGGGCGGACGCCGGCCGGCAACTTCTTGTCGAACATCCGGACCAGCTTGCCGGTTCCGATTTCCGAGCCGAGGACATCCGTGTCGTCGAAGCCGAGAATTACCTTCATGGATCTCTCCTGACCGGGGCGCGATGGGCCTCGGGCGAGACATGTCACGCGGTCCGAGACCTGTCCATCCGGCGGAACCGCATGCTGCGCCGTCTTCCGACTGAAGGACGAGAGGTTGTCGATCGCCCGACGATCGCCGACAGTGCGCCCGATCTCGCCGCGCGTTCGGTCCCGTCCGTCATGCCCCGCCGCAGGAAACCCTCCGGGAGGAGCCGTCCTTGTCCGCCAGTCCCGAACGACCCGCCACCGCGGCGGAATCCGGCGATCCGGCGCCGTCGACCGAGCGCTCGCCGCGCGACGTGCTGCGCGCGGCGGCGCGTCGCTCGCGCCTCGCGCTCGTCGGCCTGCTCGTCTCGGGCCTGCTCGTCCTCGTGTTCGGCCTGACCATCGGCCCGATGAACCTCTCGCCGGCGGACGTGTTCGAGGCGATCCGGCTCCGGCTGACCGGCGCGGCGGCGACCGACGTGCGCGGCACCACGGCGGCCGTCGTGATCCTCGACATCCGCCTGCCGCGGATGATGGCGGCGGCGATCGTCGGCGCGGCGCTGTCGACGTCCGGCGCGGCGTTCCAGGCGGTCTTCGCCAATCCGCTCGTCTCGCCGGGCATCCTCGGCGTGCTCGCGGGTGCTGCCTTCGGCGCGGCTCTGGCGATCCTCAACGATCTCGCCTGGCCGATGGTGCAGGCCTCGTCCTTCGCCTTCGGCATCGCCGCCAGCGGCTTCGCCCTGCTGCTGGCGCGCGGCGTCGCCGGCAACGGCGTGTTGGCACTGGTCCTCGGCGGCATCGTCTCCGGCGCGCTGTTCACGGCGCTGGTCTCGCTGGTCAAGATGGTCGCCGATCCGACCAGCCAGCTCCCGGCCATCGTGTTCTGGCTGATGGGCAGCCTGAGCCACGTCACCGTCGGATCGCTGGCGATCGCCGCGCCCTTCATGCTGGCGGCGATCCTCGCGCTGGCGATGTACGGCCGCTCGCTCGATCTCCTCGCCATGGGCGACGAGGAGGCCGCGTCGCTGGGCCTCCGGGTGAAGCGGCTGCGGATCGTCGCCATCCTGCTCGCCACACTGGCGGGTTCGCTGTCGGTGTCGCTCGCCGGCATCGTCGGCTGGGTCGGCCTGATCGTCCCCCACGTCGCGCGCGGCCTCTTCGGCGCGACGAACCGGCGCGTCCTGCCGGCATCCGCCGCGCTGGGGGCGGTCTTCCTGATGGTGGTCGACACGATCTGCCGGAGCCTGCTGTCGGCCGAGATCCCCCTCGGCATCGCGACGGCGCTGATCGGCATTCCGTTTCTGGCGGTGCTGATGCGCTGGGGCGTCGGGCGAGGATGGCACTGATGACCGATCTGCCCCCCGCCCTCGCGACACGCGGCCTGACGCTCCGCCTCGGACGGCGAACCGTGGTCGAGGCCGTCGATCTCGACCTGCCCGCGGGCAGCCTCGCCGTGCTGCTCGGGGCCAACGGCGCCGGCAAGACCACGCTGCTCAAGGCCTGCGCCGGGCTGATGCCGGTGGAGGCCGGATCGATCGCCGTCGACGGCCTCCCCCTCGACGGGTTCTCCGACCGGATGCGGGCACGGCGCATCGCCTATCTCCCGCAGTCCCACCGGCCGGTCTTTCCCTTTCCCGCCCACGAGGTGGTTCTGATGGGGCGCTGGCCGCATTCCTCGCCGTTGCGGGGCTACGGCGAGGCGGATCGATCGGCCTCGTTCGACATGTTGCGGCTGGTCGGGGCCGAGGCTCTGGCCGACCGGCCCTACACCAAACTCAGCGGCGGCGAGCGACAGCTCGTCTTGATCGCCCGGGCGCTCGCGCAGGAAGCGCGGATCCTGATCCTCGACGAGCCGGAGACCGGCCTCGACGTCGGCCATCGCCAACGCCTGATGGATCTCCTGCGTCGTCTCGCCGACGACGGCCGCACGATCCTGCTGTCGTCGCACTTCCCCGACAACGCGCTGCGCTATGCCGACGCGACGATCCTGCTGGCGCGGAATCGGGTCCTCGCGGCCGGACAACCGTCGATTGTCATGACGCCGAAGAACCTTTGGGAACTCTACGGAGTCGAAGTGGTTCTGCCCGAATTCGAGGCAAAATGCCGCGACGGCCTGCGGGAAAACGGTGTGAATATTGTTCCTTAGGCCAATACCGCACGGATGGACCGACCCGACACGCACGGCTAGTTTTTGGCCGTTGTGTGGCGACGGACATGACTGTTCCAGTCCGTCGCCCGGGTGAAATCAGTCGCATCGCCTCGGGTCGGACGCCCGGCGATCGGCGTCGAGTGGCCGAGGGCAAGACATGATCAAGCTGATCGCGAGGCTGGCGACCGGAACGGCCGTCATCGCGCACGTGTCTTCGGCATGCGCGGCCGGCAAGGAGACCGTCTACGATCTCGGCGAGATCCACATCCTGGCGGCCGACGCCATCACCAGGACGTTCAACTCCTTCAGCGGCAGCGCGGTCTCCTCGAGCCAGATCGAGACCTTCACCGCCCTGACGCTCGACCGCGCCGTCAACCTGGCGCCCGGCGTCGTCTCGGCGCCGGACGGCGGCTCGCGCAACGAGCAGGAGATCTACGTCCACGGCTTCAACCGTTATCAGGTGCCGCTCTACGTCGACGGCATCCGCTCCTACTATCCCGCGAGCAATCAGCTCGCCTTCCCCTCGCTGCTCACCGACGACTACGCGGCGATCCAGATCGCCAAGGGCTACGTCTCCGTCCTCGACGGACCGGACGGGCTCGGCGGCGCGATCAATCTGGTGAGCAAGCGTCCGACGAAGGCCTTCGAGGCGGAAGCCCGCACGACGTTCCAGTTCGGCAACGGCGGCCGCTACGACGGCGCCCAGACCCATCTGCGCGTCGGGACGAAGCAGGAGAACTATTTCCTCCAGGCGAGCGGCACCTTCGCGAAGTTCGAGGGCTGGGAGCTGCCGGACTCCTACCGGCCGACGGCGACCGAGAACGGCGGGCGCCGCGACTGGTCGAAGTTCTGGAATGCCAACGGCACGGTGAAGGCCGGCTTCACCCCGAACGGCGGCGACGAATACGTCGTCAGCTATTCGATCCAGGGCCGCGACAAATACACCCCGCCGACCACGACCGGGATCTCGTCCAAGAACTACTCGTGGTCGGAATGGCGGACGCAGACGCTGTCCTTCTCGTCGCGGACGGCGATCGACGACGCCACCTACGTCAAGACGCAGGCCTTCATCCAGAGCTTCGACGAAGCCATGAGCGCCTACGAGGACGCGGCGCGGACGCTGCAGAAGACGGGTAAGAACTCCTTCAACACCTACGCCCACGACTGGGCTCCCGGCGGCGCCCTCGAGGTCGGTCACGACTTCGGGTCGAAGGACACGCTGAAGGGGTGGTTCCACTATCAGCGCAACAACCACGTCGAGTGGCGCGACCTCTTCGTCAACGCCTCCGGCACGACCTCGGGCTGCCGCAACAACGTCGTCTGCCTCACCGAACCCCACCAGGGCGCGGCGCAGGACCTCTACTCGCTGGCGCTCGAGAACACCTACCACCTGACGCCGTCCGTCGATCTCGTCCAGGGCATCGCCTACAACTGGCAGCACCAGATCAAGGCGCAGGACTATGTCGTCACCGGCGGCCGGTACAGGCTGATCGACTACGCGCTCAACGATCGCTCCAGCTTCGATTGGCAGGGCGCCGCGATCTGGCGCTATTCGGACACCGGCAAGGTCCACGCGGACATCTCGCATCGCTCGCGCTTCGCGACGCTCTGGGACCTCTACGGCAGCAAGTTCGGCTCCTCCGATCCCAACCCGACGCTGCGGCCCGAGCGCGCCACCTCGGTGCAGATCGGTTGGTCGAACGAGTTCGCGCCCAAGAGCCAGGTCTCGATCGACGTCTACTACTCGTCCGTCCAGGACATGATGCAGACGGTGGTCAATCCGGCGACCGGCAACAACTGGAACCAGAACGTCGGCGACGGCTATCGCGTCGGCGTCGATCTCGGCATCGACTACATGCTCCGCGAGGGTCTCGCGGTCGGCGGCAATCTCTCGCTCATCGACAATCACCTGACGGTGCCGTCGGATCCGAACATCAAGCCGACCGGCGTCCCCAACTACAAGGGCATGGTCTACGCCAGCTGGGTGCCGATGGAGAAGGTGACGCTGGTTCCGAGCGTCGAGTTCGCCGCCAATCGCTGGGATCAGGTCTCGTCGGCCTACGTCCAGACCGGCGCCTACACGCTGACGAACGTCATGGCCAAGTACGAGTTCTCGAAGAATCTGGAGATCGACGCCGCGGTCAACAACATCTTCGATCGGGAGTATGCGCTGACCAGCGGCAACATTTCGCCCGGACGCACCATCATGCTGAGCATGAAGGCGACCTTCTGACGGAAACGAACGCGACGCGGCGGGAGTGACGAGATGGTGCGCCTGAGGAGTGTCGTCGCGGCCGCCTGCGTGGCCCTGTCCATTGCGGGCGGCGGCCCGGCCTCCGCGCGCCAGGTGACGGACATGGCGGGCGCGACCGTCACCCTTCCCGACGGTCCGCTCCGCGTCGTCGGCTACAATCCGCCGATCTCCTATTTCGTCGCGGTCGTCGCGCCCGACGCGCTGGTGGCGCTCAACCGCGATCCGACCGCCGACGAGCGGCGCCACCTGTCCGAACGGCTCCTCGCCCTGCCGGTGATCGGCAGCTGGTTCGACCGGATGAACAAGGAGGCGCTGGTCGCGCTGCGCCCCGACGTGGTGCTGATCGAGCCCAAGGGATCGGTCGCCAAGCAGGCCGAGAGCGAACTGGCGACGCTCGGCATCGCCGCCGCCCACGTCCGCTACGACCGGCTCGACGACATCGCGCCGCTCTTCCGCTTCCTCGGCCGCCTGACCGACCGCACCGAACGCGGCGAGGCGCTCGCCACCTGGGCCGAGAGCCGATTGACTGCGATCGACGCCCGCGTCGCGGCCATTCCGCACGAGCACCGGCCCCGGGTCTACTATGCCCAGGGCTCGGACGGCCTCGAGACGGTCTGCGCCGAAGGCACACAGCTCGAGGTGACGGTGCGCGCCGGCGGCGTCCCGGTGGTTCCCTGCGGCGTCGGTCCGGGACGCAAGGGGCGGCGCGCGATCGCGCTCGACGAGGTCATCGCCCTGCAACCCGACGTGATCTTCGCGACCGACAAGGCCTTCGCCGAGTCCGTCCGCTCCGACCCGCGCTGGCAGGTGGTCAAGGCGGTCGCCGAGGGTCGCGTCCACGTCGCACCGGTCGACATGGGCGGCTGGATCGACAAGCCGCCGCTCTTCACCCGCCTGCTCGGCCTGACCTGGGTCCACGCGGTCCTCTATCAGACGCCCGACCAGGGCGCCGCGGAGATCGCCGCCGCCAGGACCGAGTTCTTCCGCCTGTTCTTCGGCGAGCCGTGACGGGAGCCCGGGAGGGGAGGGCGAAGTGCTCCGCGCCGCCGTCGCTCACCCCGGAAGAAGGCCTCGGGTGCGGAACCAGGCGACCGCGTCGTGCAGCGTCTCCTCGATCGGACGGAAGCGCAGGCCGAGTTCGCGTTCGCTCTTGGTGGGATCGTAGCGCGAGCGATCGTTCTCGGTGGCGATCGCGCGTGCCGTCGCCCAACTCAGCAGCACGGGGCGTCTGGTGAGCCGTGCCCGGAGCTCGTAGCCGGCGGCCAGGAGGTGGATCAGCCACGACGGGACGCGACGACGCGGCGGATTCACACCCGCCGCGCGCGCGATCAACGGCAGGAGGTCGGCCATCGTCATGTGACGCCCGGCCGCCAGATAGCGTTCGCCCCGCCGTCCCCGTTCGGCCGCCAGGATCATCGCCCGTGCGACGTCGCGCGCGTCGACCACCGAGAAGGAGCCGGGCGGCACCCCCGGCAACCGTCCGAGCGCCGTGTCGATCACCGTCTGCCCCGCCGCGGTCGGTCCGCCGTCGCCCGGCCCGTGCATCCAGCCGGGCAGCACCATGGCCGCCCAGAAGTCCGGATGCCGGTCGAGAAAGGCGAGCACGACGCGATCCGACAGGATCTTGCTGCGGTAGTAGTCGTCGGCGTCGCGCTCGTCCCTGAGCATGGTCTCGTCGATGACGGCGCCGCGCGGGCCGCGGAGCACGGCGATCGAACTGGCGTGGACGAAGCGCCGAACGCCGGCGTCGTGGGCATGCTCGAGCAGACGGCGCGTGCCCTCGACATTGGTCGCCAGCAGCGCCTCGCGATGCCGGCCGCCCTTGTAGGAATCGCGGAAATAGGCGGCGGTGTGGAACACCGTGTCGACGCCTGCGAGTGCCGTCGCGAAGCCCGCGACGTCGAGCATGTCGCCGCGCACGACGTCCACGTCGAGCCCGTCGAACTGCCGCCGCGCCTTGTCGGGAGAGCGCACCAGCGCCCGCACCCGCCAGCCGGCGGCGATCGGCTCGCGCACGAGATTGCTGCCGAGGAGCCCGGTCGCGCCCGTCACGAAGGCGAGGGGGGCCTGGGTCCGATGGTCTGCCGTGTCCGTCATGATCGCGCTCCACAATCGAGGGAGCCGGATCTATACGGCTGGACCATGGTCCATGGTCAAGGAGCCCGTCGATGTTGATCGGAGCGTTCGCGCGTCGCACCGGCCTCAGCCCGGATACGGTCCGCTTCTATGTCCGAAAAGGCCTCCTGGCACCGCGAACCGGTGCGCGGGGCGGCCGCAATCCCTACCAGATCTTCGACGAGCAGGACGTCTCCACCGCCGTGATGATCCGGTTCGCACAGTCGATCGGCATGCCGCTCAAGGAGATCGCGGCGATCGCCGGCGAACTCCGTCGCGACGGGTTGTCGCCCGAGCGCGAACTCGAGATCATCGACACGCAGATCGCCGGGCTCGAACGGAAGGCGGCCGATCTGGCGAGAATGCTCGACTATCTGCGCGTCAAGCGTGACTGGATGGCGCGCGGCAAGTCCGCCGACGAACCCCGGTTCGCCGACGACGAGCCCTGTCTCACGGCGATCGCGGCATCGCCCCGCGAGGCCTGAGCCGGTCGTTCGCCGTCGATCCGGCGCCGGCCTTCACGCACCGGTCCTCGCGGCCGCGTGGAAGGCGCGGAGATCGTCGAGCGAGACCGCGGTCAGATCGTCGAGCACGACCTGTGCGCCCGCGAAGTCCTCGTCGAGCGTGTAGGCGCTCGGGGTGACGATCGTCGCCAGCCCGGCCGCCCGCGCCGCCGCGAGGCCGATCGCCGAGTCCTCGAAGACGAGGCACTGCTCCGGCCTCAGCGACAGCCGCTCGAGCACGCTCAGATAGGCTTCCGGATCGGGCTTCTTGGCGCGGACGTCCTCGCCCGTCACCAGCGTGTCGAAGAACGCGTTCGCCTCGTGCCCGAAGGCGGTGCGCACCAGCGTCGCGATGTTGACCCGCGACGTCGTCGTGGCGACGGCCAGACGCAGGCCACTCGCGCGGGCCGCCTCGATCAGCCGGGCGACGCCCGGTCGCAGCGGGCAGTGCCCGGCGACGATCCGCTCGGCGAACCGCCGGTTCTTGGCGGCGTGCAGCGTCTCGAGGCGGCCGTCGTCGAAGGCGGCCTGCCCTTCGCCCGACAGCTCCAGCCAGTAACGGATCCGTTCGCGCCCGCCGGTCACGCCGAGCAGGCGGCGATAGAGGTCGCGGTCCCACGACCAGTCGAGTCCTTCCGCGGCGAAGACCTCGTTGAAGGCGATGCGATGTTGCTCCTCGGTCTCGGCGAGCGTTCCGTCGACGTCGAAGATCAGGCAGGCGAGCGAATCCATGGTGTCTCCCGATGTCGGTGATGGCCGTTCGACGGCGTGGAGGGGATCGAATTTGTTCTTTTTGATCGTTTTTCGATGCGGTCAGTGTCCCGATGTCCGATCGATCGTCGACCGATGGTCGTCCCATGAGTTCCATGAGATCCATGATTTACAACGGAAAACGGCTATGGTGTGAACCGATCGTCCGTCCGTCCCGCCTCTTCGCATAGGGGCGAACCCGGATCGGCAAGAGAGCCCTTGCATTGAAATGAACATAAAAGCACAATACGCGCAATAGAGACGGACAAAACGATCGTCGGAGGAACGGCGCGATGAAGCTCACGGAGCATCTGCTGACGGCGAACACCATCCGGCTGGGGGCCGAGGCGGCCGACTGGCGCGAAGCCGTCAAACTCGGCGTCGACCTGCTGATCGGCGCCGATCTGGTCGAGCCGCGCTACTATGACGCCGTCGTCTCGATGACGGAAGAGCTCGGCCCCTGGTACGTGCTCGCCCCCGGCCTCGCCATGCCGCACGCCCGCCCCGAAGAAGGCGTCAAGCGCGACGGCTTCGCCCTCGTGACGCTGAAGACGCCGGTCGCCTTCGGTTCCGAGGACAACGACCCGATCGACATCCTGATCACGCTGGCGGCGACCGACGCCAAGACGATGAACGAGGAATCGATCGTCCAGGTCGCGACGCTCTTCGACGACGAGGCCCGCATCGACCGCATCCGCGCGGCGAAGACCCGCGCCGATCTCGAAGCGATCTTCGCCGAGATCTGACGTCCCTCCCGCGGGACGCTTCGTCGCCCCGCCCTTTCCCGAGACCGCCCCCGCTCGACGGAGCGGGCAACCGACGGCGCATGCCCTCGGATCGCCCCGTCGTGCCCGGCCGCCAAAGTCCAGAGGTTTTCGAAGATGGCTCTCCCCCTCCTTCAGCTCGCGCTCGACAATCGCTCGCTTCCCTCCGCCCTCGAGGCGACGCGCATCCTGGCGGCCGAGGTCGACGTGCTCGAAGCCGGTACCATCCTCGTCTGCGCCGAGGGCATGCAGGCGGTGCGCTGCCTCAAGGCGCTCTATCCCGATCGCATCGTGCTCGCCGACATCAAGGCCGCCGACGCCGGCTCGATCCTCGCCGACATGTGTTTCTCCAACGGCGCCGACTGGATGACCGTCATCTGCTGCGCCCCGATCGCCACGGTGCAGACGGCGCTCGCCGAGGCGAAGAAGCGCGGCGACCGCGACGTCCAGATCGAGCTCACCGGTTCGTGGTCGTGGGAAGAGGCGGAAGCCTGGCGCGCGGCGGGCCTGACGCAGGTCGTCTACCATCGCGGCCGTGATGCCCAGGCCGCCGGCCAGTCGTGGTCGGACGACGACCTGTCGAAGATCCGTCGCCTCGCCGAGATGGGCTTCGAACTGTCGATCACCGGTGGCCTGACCATCGAGGATCTGCCGCTCTTCGCCGGTCTGCCGGTCAAGGTCTTCATCGCCGGCCGCGCCATCCGCGACGCCGCCGATCCGGCCGCCGCCGCCCGCGCCTTCAAGGCCAAGATCGCCGAACTCTGGGGCTGAGCATGACCGCGCGGACCCACCCCCGTCTCGGCCTCTACGAGAAGGCGCTGCCCGCCCCCTGGGACTGGACGCGCCGTCTCTCGGTCGCCGGTGCGCTCGGCTTCGACTTCGTCGAGATGTCGATCGACGAGACCGACGACCGGCTCGCCCGGCTCGACTGGTCGAAGGCCGAGCGCGCGGACTTCCGCACGGCGGTGGCTGCGAGCGGCGTCGAAGTGCCGTCGATCTGCCTCTCCGGTCACCGGCGCTACCCCTTCGGCAGCGCCGATGCCGGTGTCCGCGCCGAGGCGCAGGCGATCATGGAGAAGGCGATCGATCTCGCCGTCGACACCGGCGTCCGCACGCTGCAGCTCGCCGGCTACGACGTCTATTACGAGCCGTCGACGCCCGAGAGCCTCGAGCGCTTCGCCGAAGGCCTCGCTTGGGCGACGGATCGTGCCGCCGCCGCGCAGGTGATGCTGGCGGTGGAGATCATGGACACGCCCCTGATGGGCTCGATCTCCAAGTGGAAGTGCTGGGCCGACCGCATCCACAGCCCGTGGTTCCAGGTCTATCCGGATCTGGGCAACCTCTCGGCCTGGGGCGGCGACGTCGAGGCGGAACTCGCGCTCGGCATCGATCGCATCGTCGCCGTCCACGTCAAGGACACGCTCGCCGTGACGCCCGACTTCCCCGGCAAGTTCAAGGGCGTGCCCTTCGGCACCGGTTGCGTCGACTTCGTCCGCTGTTTCCATGCCCTGAAGCGGCTCGGCTATTCCGGTTCCTTCCTGGTCGAGATGTGGAGCGGCGAGGCCGCCGACCCGCTCGCCGAGGTCGCCGCCGCCCGCCGCTTCGTTCTCGACAAGATGGCCGAGGGAGGCCTCGCATGACGCTCGACGCCCTGAAGCGCGATGTTCTTTCCGCCAATCTCGATCTCGCCCGCTACCACCTCGCCCTCTTCACCTGGGGCAACGCCTCGGCGATCGATCGGGCGAAGGGGCTCGTGGTGATCAAGCCCTCGGGCGTCGCCTACGACGTCATGACCGCCGACGACATGGTCGTCGTCGACCTCGACGGCCGGACGGTCGAGGGCCGCTTCAAGCCCTCGTCGGATCTCGCGACGCATCTCGCGCTCTACCGCGCCTTCGACGAGATCGGCGGCGTCGTCCACACCCATTCGACCCACGCGACCGCCTGGGCGCAGAGCGGCGTCGACCTTCCTTGCGAGGGAACGACCCACGCCGACTATTTCGACGGCGCCGTGCCCTGCACCCGGCTGCTGACGAAGGCCGAGATCGGCGGCGCCTACGAGCACGAGACCGGCGCGGTGGTGGTCGAGACGCTGAAGACCCGGAATATTGCGCCCTTGTCGATGCCCGCCGCTCTGGTACACGGGCACGGACCCTTCACCTGGGGGGCGAGCGCGGGTGCCGCCGTCCACAACGCCGTCGTGCTCGAGGAGGTGGCGCGCATCGCCATCCTGTCGCGCGTGGTGGCCGATCCGAAGCCGATCTCGCAGGATCTGCTCGATCGTCACTTCAAACGGAAACACGGTCCCGGCGCCTATTACGGCCAGGGAACCGATCACTGAAGCAGGATTGTCCGGGAGGACGCCATGCACACCGTCGAAGTCGAAATCGTCAACCCCACCGGCCTCCACACCCGCCCCGGCAACGCCTTCGTCAAGAAGGCGAAGGAATTCGCCGCCGACGTCGTCGTGGTGAAGGGCGACAAGCGCGCCAATGCCAAGAGCCTCCTGTCGCTGATGAAGGTCGGCTGCTCGATGGGCGACCGCGTCGTGATCGAGGCCACCGGCACCGACGAGGTCGCCGCCTGCGAAGGGCTCGCCGCCTTCGTCGCAACCCTCGAGGACTGACGCCATGTCCACGCTCACCGGCATCGCCGCCTCGCCGGGCATCGCCGTCGGCCCGGTCCACGTCCATGTCCCGGCGCGTCTGGCGATCCCCGAGGGGCGCATCGCCGACGACCGCCGCGACGCCGAGATCGAGGTCTTCCGCGGGGGCCGCGAACGCGCCCGCCTCGGCCTCGAGGAACTGGCCGAAACGGTGCGCGCCACCAAGGGCGACGATCTCGCCGAGGTCTTCGAAGGCCATGCCGAGATCCTGATGGACGACGACCTGGGCGCCGCGATCGAAGCGGCGATCCGCGACGACGGACTGCCCGCGCTCGCCGCCGCCCGCGACGTCATGGCGGCGCAGAAGGCGGAATTCCTGGCGCTCGAAGACGACTACATGCGTCAGCGCGCCGACGACATCGAAGACATCGCCCGCCGTCTCATGCTGGCGATGGCCGGGATCGAGGAAACATGCCTCGAGACCGCGCCGCAGGGTGCGATCATCGTGGCGGACGACCTGACCCCGTCCGACACGGCCCGGCTCGATCCCTCCCGCGTCGGCGGCTTCGTCGTCGCCTGCGGTGGCCGTACCAGCCACGTCGCCATCATGGCGCGGACGCTGGAAATCCCCGCCGTGGTCGGCTGCCCCGGCATCCTCGAGGCGGTCGCCGGCGTCGCCGAACTGGCGCTCGACGGCGCGACCGGCCGCGTCGTGATCGATCCCGACGCCGAGACCCATGCCGACTTCGACCGTCGCCGCGCCGCCTATGCGGCGGAAGTCGAGGCGATGCGGGCGCTGGCGCCGCTGCCGGCGGTGACCCGCGACGGTCACGCGGTCGCCCTCGGCGTCAACATCGGCACCCCGGCCGACGCCGAGGCGGCCCTGCCCTGGAACCCCGACGGGGTGGGTCTCTACCGCACCGAATTCCTCTTCATGAACCGGCCGAACCTGCCGGGCGAGGAAGAGCAGTATCGCGCCTATCTCTCGGTCGTCCGCCGGATGGCGGGCAAGCCGGTGATCATCCGCACGCTCGACGTCGGCGGCGACAAACCGGTCGCAGGCCTCGGCTTTTCCGCCGAGGAGAACCCCTTCCTCGGTTGGCGCGGCGCCCGCATCTTCGTCTACGGCCCGAACGGCACGGCGCCGAACCGTGAGCCGGAGGTCACCGAGCACGTCCGCGCCCAGATCGGCGCGATCCTGCGCGCGTCTGCCGAAGGCGACGTCTGGATGATGTATCCGATGATCGCCTGCGCCGAGGAGGTCGACGTCCTCGCCGGCATCGTCGAGGAGGAGAAGCAGCGCCTCGCGCGCGAGGGCAGGCCCTTCGGCTCGCCGAAGATCGGCGTGATGATCGAGACGCCCGGCGCCGCGCTGATCGCCGATCGGCTCGCCGAGACGGTCGACTTCTTCTCGATCGGCTCGAACGACCTGACCCAGTACACGCTCGCCGCCGATCGCGGCAACGAGCGGGTGTCGCGGATCTACCAGCCGTTCCATCCGGCGGTTTGGAAGCTCGTCGCCATGGTGATCGAGGCGGCGCATGCCCACGGCATCCCGGTCGGCATGTGCGGCGAACTCGCCGGCATCGAGGAGGCGGCGATCCCGCTCGTCGGTCTCGGCCTCGACGAATATTCGATGTCGGCGCCGTCGCTGCCGCGCATCAAGCGCATCCTCAGGGCGACCGACGTCGCGACCGCGAAGGCCGTCGCCACGGAGATGCTGGCGGCCGCCACCGCCGAGGCCGCCCATGCGATCGCCACCCGCGCCCTCACCGCGGCGCTCGCCGAGGCGTGAGGCAGCGCGCACCGATCTCCCGGCGCCGTCCTCACGGCGCCGGTTTCACGGCGTCGGCGCGATCTCCACGTCCATGCCGATCGACCGATAGGCCGCGAGTTCGGCCGGATCGGCGCTCTCGTCGGTGACGAGGGTGCGGACCTGCGACAGCGCCAGGCTGACGAAATGCGACGTGCGGCCGATCTTCGAGCCGTCGGCGACGACGACGACGTTGCCGTTGCTCTGCGCCGCCATCAGCCGGTTGATCGACGCCGCCGCATAGATCGACGAGGTCAGCCCGTTTGTCTGGCTCATCGCATTGGTGCCGAGGAACGAGATCGTTCCGTGGATCTGGTTCAGCGTCAGATTGGTCAGATCGCCGTTGAGCGCCCTCGTGCGGCGATTGTACTCGCCGCCCAGCACGAAGAGCTCGGCGGTGGTGTCGTCGTCGAGCTCGCCGATGATCATCGCGTTGTTGGTGATGATGCGCACGTCCATGTGGGCGATCTGGCGGAAGACGGCGAGCGTCGTCGTGCCGCCCGACAGCAGGACGGTGTCGCCGGGCCGCACGTAGCCGGCGGCGATCTGGGCGATGCGCTGCTTCTCGGCGTCGCGCCCGAGCGAGGTCTCGGCGAAGGCCATCGGCAACGGCGGGGCGACGAGCCGCGCGCCGCCGTGGAAGCGCTCGACCACGCCCTGTTCGGCGAGCTCGTCGAGGTCGCGCCGGATGGTGATCTCGGCGACGCGGAACGTCTCGGCGAGATCGGCGACGCGGACGAAGTCGCGGGAGGCCAGCAGTTCGAGGAGCTTCTGGTGGCGTGATGCCGAAATACGACCGGTCTTGGCCATCCTCATCTCCATGCGGAGCCGCGATGCCGGCTCCGTCGTCGGCCGGCGCCCACGCGGGCGTACCGGCGGCGGGGTCGCTCCGACGACTCCCGCGCGAATGCTCTCGGACTCACTATTAGCCCGATGTGACGAAACGCACAATCCATTCTAAAAGAACATAACGAACAAGTTAATGTGCGAAAAATGGCCGAAATAGGGTCTAATACCGATTGCTTTGCGGCTAAACAGACATAGGATACGGTATTGTGAGATCAATAAGAACATCAATCCCTCCATTCGAGCGACCGTGATGTTCGATCTCGAAGTCCTGTGACGGTTGCGGCCCGGAGGAGGTCGATGCGCCCGGAACGGAGATGTCCCGGCGCTGATGCCGGACGGCGCGGAACGCCGCCCGATCGGTACGAATCGACTTGACGATCGCGACCGACTGCTCGACCAACCGGCCTGTGCCGCGGCGGGAATGTTCGCCCACGGAGGAGTCCCCATGGACCAGACGCTGATCACCTCACTGTTGGAGATCTGGAAAGGGTTCTTCAACAACATCATGGCCGAGCCGGCCCTCTTCATCGGCCTGGTCTCGCTCGTCGGCTACATCCTCCTGCGTCGACCGGCGCACGAGTGCTTCGCCGGCTTCATCAAGACGGTGGTCGGTTTCTACATCCTGCTGGTCGGCTCCGGCGGATTGGTGAACAACTTCCGTCCGATTCTCGCCGGCCTCGCCGAGCGCTTCCAGATCAAGGCGGCGGTGATCGACCCCTACTTCGGCTGGAACGCCGTCACCGCGGCCTTCACCAAGGCGGGCTGGACCACCTCGCTGATCATGATGGCGCTGCTGATCGCCTTCCTGTGGAACATCATCCTGGTCGCCTTCAGCCGCTTCACCAAGGTGCGCACGCTGTTCCTGACCGGCCACGTGATGATCCAGCAGGCCAACACCAGCCTCTGGATGATCTTCATCGCCGTCCCGGCGCTGCAGAACAACGTCTGGGGCATCGTCGCCTGCGGCATCATGCTCGGCACCTATTGGGCGGTCTTCTCCAACCTGACGCTCGAGCCGACCCAGGAACTCACCGAAGGTGCCGGCTTCGCCGTCGGCCACCAGCAGATGGGCGCCATCTGGGTCGCCTCCAAGATCGCGCCGGTGATCGGCAACCGCGAGAAGAGCGTCGAGCACCTCAAGCTCCCCGGCTTCCTCAACGTCTTCAACGACAACGTCGTCGCCGCCTCGACGCTGATGCTCGTCTTCTTCGGCACCATCCTGTTCATCCTCGGACCGGAATATCTGGCCGCCAAGAAGTTCTACAATCCGGCCTCGGGCGAGTGGTTCCTGAAGTACGTCTTCAAGACGACCATCCACTTCGCGGTCTACCTGTTCATCCTGCAGTCGGGCGTCCGCATGTTCGTCGCCGAACTCGCGACCTCCTTCCAGGGCATCTCCGAGCGCCTGCTCAAGGGCTCGCTGCCGGCGATCGACTGTGCCGCGACCTACGGCTTCGACAAGGCGGGCGGCAACTCGGTGCTGTTCGGCTTCGTCTGCGGCGCCATCGGCCAGTTCGTCGCCATCATGGGCCTGCTGGTCTTCCATTCGCCGATCATGATCATCACCGGCTTCGTGCCCGTGTTCTTCGACAACGCGACCCTCGGCGTCTTCGCCAATCGCTTCGGCGGTCTCAGGGCTCTGGTGATCATCTGCTTCTCTTGCGGTATCCTGCAGGTCCTGGGTGGCGCCCTCGCCGCCAGCCTCACCGGCCTCTACGAGTTCGGCGGCTATCACGGCAACATCGACTGGGACACGCTGTGGACGTTCAACGCCTGGGCGTTCCAGACCTTCGGCCTGCCGGCGATCGTGGTGCTGACCCTCGCCATGCTGGCCATCCCGCAGTTCCAGTATCGCCGCTCGCGCGACACCTACTTCACCCACGGCCAGCCGGCCGAATGAGGAACACCGCCTCCGCCCGGACGTGATCGTCCGGGCGGAGGTCGGCTCGCAGCCATAGGGGGACCGCGACCGTGGCCCCTTCCGGACGACGGGGGCCGCACCGACGGCTCCGATCCGAAGACAGGGAGAACGACGATGTTGAAAGTGATCGCGGCCTGCGGCAACGGCATGGGCACCTCGCAGATCATCAAGATGAAGATCGGCAACGTGTTCAAGAAGCTCGGCATTCCCGTCGAAGTCGGCCACATGTCGGTCGGCGAGGCGCTCGGCCAGGCGCAGAACTACGACGTGGTCTTCTGCTCGGATTCGCTCGCGGGGACCTTCAAGGCCACCCCCAAGACCAAGATCATCGGGCTGAGGAACCTGCTCTCCGAACAGGAGATCGAGACCAAGGTGAAGGACGCCGGGCTCGCCTGACGCCCTCGTCGTCGCGCCCTCGGGAGGGGCGACGCCGTCGCCCGCTCCGAGGAGACATCCATGCCCTACGACATCCTCGCCCTCGATCTCGACGGCACCACGCTCGACCGCGCCGGCCTCGTCTCGCCGCGCACGGCCGAGGCGATACAGTCCGTCCGTGCCCGCGGCGTCGAGGTCGTGCTGGTCACCGGCCGCCACCACGTCGCCGCCCGCCCGTTCCATGCCCAGCTCGGGCTCGACACGCCGGCGATCTGCTGCAACGGCACCTATGTCTACGACTATGCCGGCGACCGGGTGATCGAAGGCGCGCCGCTCTCTCGCGAACGCGCCCGCACGCTGCTCTCACTCTGCCGCCGCCACGGCGTCCACACGCTGGTCTATTGCGACCGGGCGATGAACTACGAGGTCGAGAACGCCCACATGAAGGCGCTCACCGCCTGGGCCGCCGGCATCGCCGAGCCGATCCGCCCGACGATCGAGCGGGTCGACGACCTCGGCGCGGTGATCGAGGCGGTACCGGTGCTGTGGAAGTTCGTCGTCTCGCACGACGATCCGGCGGTGCTCAGCGCCTGGACCGCGGAAGCTGAGGCCGAGGGCGGGCTCTCGGTCGAGTTCTCCTGGCGCAACCGGCTCGACGTCGTCGCCGCCGGCAACACCAAGGGGCGGCGGCTGATCGAATGGGCGGCGGAGCGCGGCATCCCGGCCGCCCGCATCGTCGCCGTCGGCGACAACCACAACGACCTCTCGATGATCGAGGGCGCCGGCCTCGGCATCGCCATGGGCAACGCCGAGGACGAGGTCAAGGCGGTCGCCGACCTGATCGTCGCCGGCAACGACGCCGACGGCGTCGCCGAAGCCATCGAGCGCGTCTTCTTCGCCTGATCCGGCGTCGACCGACGGCCGCGGAACCCGAACCGGCGCGTGCCGCTCGGGTCCGCGGCGTTTCGGCCACGATCATGTTCGTTTTGTTTGTTTTATCTTCGGTAATGTTGCTTATGTGTTCGAAAAAAGATCGACACGAGCAAAATTGACGTCCATATTGTTCGCCGAACGATCGATCGCAGGGCCCAAGTCGCCGAGATCGATCACCGCCGCCGCGAGGCCGGCGACCGCGCCGGGCCGATCGCGTGCCGCGGCGGGCGGACGGATCATCGAAAGGATCGAACCATGAGCCAGATCGACCAAATCACCCGCGAGTCCTGGATCCTCGGCACCTTCCCGCAGTGGGGCACCTGGCTGAACGAGGAGATCGAGGCCGAGGTGGTGGCGCCGGGCACCTTCGCCATGTGGTGGCTCGCCTGCACCGGCATCTGGATCAAGACCGAGGGCGCGACCAACCTCTGCATCGACCTGTGGGTCGGCACCGGCAAGCGCAGCCACGGCAACGGCCTGATGGCCGAGGGCCATCAGATGGCCCGCATGACCGGCTGCCGCAAGCTGCAGCAGAACCTGCGCGTCTCGCCCTTCGTCATCGACCCCTTCGCCATCCGTAAGGTCGACGCCATCGTCTCCACCCACACCCACAACGACCACATCGACATCAACGTCGCCGCGGCCGTGCTGAAGAACTGCGACCCGTCGGTGCCCTTCATCGGCCCGAAGAGCTGCACCGATCTGTGGAAGAAGTGGGGCGTCCCGGCCGAGCGCTGCATCACCATGCGCCCCGGCCAGTCGGTGAAGATCGGCGATGCCGAGATCCTGGCGCTGGAATCCTTCGACCGCACCATGGCGGTGACGCTCAAGGACGGCGAGACCGCCAAGGGCAAGCTGCCGCAGGAGATGGACGACGTCGCCGTCAACTATCTGATCAAGACGCCGGGCGGGAACATCTACCACTCGGGCGATTCGCACTATGCGAACATGTACGCCAAGCACGGCAACGAGCACACGATCGACGTGGCGCTCGGCTCCTTCGGCGAGAACCCGCGCGGCGTCACCGACAAGATGACCGCCTGCGACATCCTCCGCATGGCCGAGTGCCTGAACACCAAGGTGATCATCCCGTTCCACCACGACATCTGGTCTAACTTCCAGGCGGATGCCAACGAGATCGTCGCGCTGTGGGAGATGCGGCGCCGGCGCCTGCGCTACGGCTTCACGCCCTTCATCTGGCAGGTCGGCGGCAAGTTCGTCTATCCGGCCGACAAGGACGTGATCGACTATCACTACCCGCGCGGCTTCGACGACGTCTTCACCAACGAGCCGGATCTGCCCTTCCCCTCGTTCCTGTGATCGCGACCGCGGCGGATCGCCGGCCGCGAGGCCGGGCGATCCGCCGCGTCGTCGATTTCACGGCCGAGCGAGACGGCCGGGCCGTCGGCCTCACGGCCGACCGAGCCAGCCGGGAATGTCCTCGCTCTTCGGCAGGCCGCCGGCGTGGACCACCTTGCCGTCGACGACGATGCCGGGCGTCGCCGCGATGCCCCATCCGGCGATCGCGGCATAGTCCGTGACCTTCTCCAGCGCGATGGCGACGCCGAGGCGATCGGCCTCCGCCTGGACCATCTCGGCGGTCGTCTGGCAGCGTTTGCAGCCGGGGCCGAGGATCTTCACGTCCTTCATGGGATCTGTCCTTCTGTCGATGCTTCACGCGAAGAGCGCGTTGAAGAGGAAGCCGACGGCGAGGATGCCGAGCCCCACCACGGCGATGAAGACGGCGATCAACCGCCCCGTCAGAACCTTGCGCAGGATGATCATCTCGGGCGCCGAGAGCGCGATCACGCTCATCATGAAGGCGAGCACGGTGCCGAGCGCCGCGCCCTTGGCGAGAAGCGCCTCGACGACCGGAATGATGCCGGCGGCGTTGGAATACATCGGGATGCCGATCGCCACGGCGGCCGGCACCGACCACCACGCCTCGCGCCCCATGATCGAGGCGATCAGATCGACCGGCACCCAGCCGTGGATGGCGGCGCCGGCGGCGATGCCGAGGATGATCCACATCCACACCTTGCCGACGATGTCCTTCACCGCCTCGATGCCGGCACGGATGCGGTCGACGACCGTGACGGTCTCGACCAGCAGATCGATCGCCCCGGCGCGGACGTTGCGGACCCAGTCCTGCAGCCAGCCTTCGAGATGGAGGCGGCCGATCACCCAGCCCGAGACGATCGCGATCACCAGCCCGAAGACGAGATAGGCGAGCGCGACCTTCCACCCGACCAGGGCGAAGAGCAGGCCGAGCGCCACCTCGTTGACCATCGGCGCGGCGATCAGGAACGAGAAGGTCACGCCGAGCGGCACGCCGGCCGAGACGAAGCCGATGAAGAGCGGCACCGCCGAGCACGAGCAGAAGGGCGTGACGATGCCGAGGCTCGCGGCGGCGACGTTGCCGATCCCCTCGCGCCGCCCGGCGAGAAGGGCACGCGTGCGCTCGGCCGAGAAGAAGCTGCGCACGATGCCCATGGCGAAGACCACGAGGGTCAGCAGCATCAGGACCTTCGGCGTGTCGTAGACGAAGAAGGCGAGGGCGTCGGCGGCATGACTGCCCGGTTCGACCGGGGCGAGTGCCGTCACCGCGTCGGCGAAGGTCGGCAGCAGTCCGTAGACGACGAACCACACCGCGACGAAGACGGCCGTCCCGGCGAGCCAGAGCGCGGTGTTCGGCTTCGGCCGCGGCGCGACCTTCTGAGCGGTGCAACAGGCGGTCATGCCGCTTCCTCCTCTTCGAGAGCCGGAACCGGCAGCGCGAGCACGGCGTCGACCACGGCGACGATGCCGGCATCGAGCCGCGGCCGGCGGCGGTAGCGCACCCATTGGGCATCGCGCCGATCGGTCACCAGTCCGGCGATCTTCAGCGCGCCCATGTGGCGCGACATTCGCGACTGGCTCGCCCCGAGCTTGCGCATCAACTCGCAGACGCAGTGCTCCTCGCCGTCCCACAGCAGCCGCAGCGCCTCGAGACGCGTCGGATCGGAGAGTGCGGCCATGAGATTCGTCGGGTGCATCGCGAACTCATCCTCAAATATGCAAATGCGGACATGCGCATAATATGACGGGCGCGAGCGTGGGTCAAGGAGGTGGGGCGGGGAGGGGGCGAGCCGCTGCGGGGAGGGACTGGCCACCGCCCGGCGTGCGCTGGTCCTTCGCGACGGACGCGATCGTCATACCGGCCCCGTCCTCCCCGACAGGCCCGCGGCCGTCCTCGCTCCCCCGCCCCCCCGCTTCCCGCCACGCCACGGCCACCGTGCCGCACCCGTTGCCACTTGCGCTCATGTCAACATTTCGATATTCGTCGATATATGGATGAGAAAGAAGCCCTCCTCGCCTTCGCGGCGCTCTCCCAACCGACCCGCCTGGCGGTCTTCCGGCTGTTGATCACCCACGAGCCGACGGGACTTCCCGCCGGCGAAGTCGCCCGCTGCCTCGACGTGCCGCAGAACACTCTGTCGACCCATCTGGCCATCCTGACGCGGGCCGGGTTGATCGAGGCGGAACGGCGCAGCCGCTCGATCATCTACCGGGCGCAGCCCGAGAGCGTCCGGGCGCTCGCCGACTATCTCATGCGCGACTGCTGCGGCGGTCATCCGGAAGCCTGCGCGGCGGAGGCCTCACCCGAAGGTTGCGTGCACGAAACCTGTTCCACCGAGGTCCCCCATGCCTGATCGCGTCTACAACGTGCTCTTCCTGTGCACCGGCAACACCGCTCGCTCGATCCTCGCCGAGAGCCTTCTGACGAAGGACGGCGCCGGACGATTCCGCGCCTTCTCGGCCGGAAGCCGGCCCAAGGGCGTCGTCAATCCCTTCGCGCTGAAGGTGCTCGAGAGGGCCGGCTATCCGACCGAAGGCTTCCGATCGAAGAGCTGGGAGGAGTTCGCCGCCCCCGGCGCGCCGGTGATGGATTTCGTCTTCACCGTCTGCGACAACGCCGCCGGCGAGGCCTGCCCGGTCTGGCCGGGGCAGCCGATGACCGCCCATTGGGGCATCGAGGATCCGGCGGCCGTCGAAGGCAGCGACATCCAGAAAGAAGCGGCCTTCGTCACCGCGCTGCGCTTCATGAAGAACCGCATCGCCGCCTTCGCCGCCCTGCCGATGGCGAGCATCGACAAGATGGCGCTCGGCAACAGCCTGCGCGAGATCGGCCGCCTCGACGGCGCCTCGCCGCTCGGCGGTTCGAAGTGAGGCCGGTCATGGACGTCACCATCTTCCACAACCCCGCCTGCGGCACCTCGCGCAACGCACTCGCGCTGATCCGCCATGCCGGGATCCAGCCGACGGTCGTCGAATATCTGAAGACACCACCGTCGCGCGACGAGATCGTCGCTCTCGTCGCCCGCATGGGTGTGTCCCTCCGCACGATCTTGCGCGAGAAGGGCACGCCCTTCGCCGAACTCGGGCTCGCCGATCCGGCCAAGACCGACGCCGAGATCCTCGACGCGATCGCCGCCCATCCGATCCTGATGAACCGGCCGATCGTGGTGACGCCGGCCGGCGTGAAGCTCTGCCGGCCCTCCGACGTCGTGCTCGATCTCCTGCCCGACGCGCCCCTTCCCGACTTCGTCAAGACCGACGGCGAACCGGCGCTGCGCGATCGGCCGATCGCCGGCGACGATCCCGCACTCGTCGCGGCACTCGCCGCGGCGAACCTCCCGACCGACGATCTCGCCGAGCCGAACCGCAACTTCTTTGCCTTCGTCACGCTCTCGGGCGACGTCGTCGGCTTTGCCGGCTTCGAATGCCACGGTGAGGAGGCGCTGCTGCGCTCGCTCGTCGTACTGCCGGAAACGCGCGGGCAGGGCTACGGCGCGGCGATCCTCGCGCGGCTGTCGCGTCGTGCCTTCGACGCCGGCGCGCGCCGGGCCTGGGTGCTGACGACGACCGTCGCCGACTGGCTGGAGAAGAAGGGCTTTGCCCGCGTCGCGCGCGCCGACGCCTCGGCGGCCATCCTAGCGACGCGACAGGCGGCGAGCCTCTGCCCGTCCTCCGCCGCGCTCCTCGCGCGCAAACTGAAGCTCTGAGGTACCCCCCATGTCGCTCTTCGAACGTTGGCTGACCCTCTGGGTCGCACTCTGCATCGTCGTCGGCATCGCCCTCGGCCATGTCGTGCCGGGCGTCTTCCACCTGATCGGCGCGGCCGAGGTCGCCAAGGTCAACCTGCCGATGGCGGCGTTGATCTGGCTGATGATCGTGCCGATGCTGATCAAGATCGACTTCGCGGCGCTGGGCCGCGTCAAGGAACACTGGCGCGGCATCGGCGTGACGCTCTTCATCAACTGGGCGGTGAAGCCCTTCTCGATGGCGGCGCTCGGCTGGTTCTTCATCGGCCACCTGTTCCGGCCCTATCTGCCGGCCGACCAGATCGACGGTTACATCGCCGGCCTGATCATCCTCGCCGCCGCCCCCTGCACCGCGATGGTCTTCGTCTGGTCGAACCTGACCAAGGGCGAGCCGCACTTCACGCTCTCCCAGGTGGCGCTCAACGACACGATCATGGTCTTCGCCTTCGCTCCCATCGTCGGCTTCCTGCTCGGGCTCTCGGCGATCACCGTGCCCTGGGCGACGCTGGTGCTGTCGGTGGTGCTCTACATCGTCGTGCCGGTGATCGTGGCGCAACTGCTGCGTCGTCGTCTGCTGGCGACCGGCGGCGAGGCGGCGCTCGCCCGTCTGCTCGAGACCCTGCAGCCGCTGTCGCTGGTGGCGTTGCTGGTCACCCTCGTCCTGCTCTTCGGCTTCCAGGGCAACGAGATCCTGGCGCAGCCGATGGTGATCGCGCTTCTCGCCGTGCCGATCCTGATCCAGGTCTATTTCAATGCCGGCTTCGCCTATCTGCTCAACCGGGCGACCGGCGAGGCGCATTGCGTCGCCGGCCCCTCGGCGCTGATCGGTGCCTCGAACTTCTTCGAGCTGGCGGTCGCCGCGGCGATCTCGCTCTTCGGCTTCCAGTCGGGCGCGGCGCTCGCCACCGTCGTCGGCGTGCTCATCGAAGTGCCGGTGATGCTGTCGGTCGTGTGGATCGTCAACCGCTCGAAGGGCTGGTACGAGGCGACCTGAACCTCGACGCCCGACGCGCTCAGCGCGTCGGCATCAGGACGTAGCCCTCGCCCCGCACCGTGACGATCGGGGCGGGGCGACCGTCGTGGATCATCTTGCGGCGCAGGCGGACGATCAGATTGTCGACCGTGTGGCCGCTGATCGAGCGCGGGTCGCGATTGGAGATCACGTCGAGCAGGAAGTCGCGCGACAGCGGCTGGCGCTGGTGCGCGGCGAGTGCGGCGAGGATGTTGAACTCGCCGCTGGTCAGTTCCTGCAGCCGACCGTCGGGGCGGAAGAGCTCGCGTCTGACCATGTCGAGGATCCAACCGTCGAAGGTGACGACCGGTTCGCGCGTCCGTCGCAGCACCGAACGGATGCGGGCGAGCAGGGTGACGAGATTGATCGGCTTGGCGACATAGTCGTCACCGCCGGCTTCGAGCCCGGCGAGCACGTCGGCGTCGGAATCGCGCGCCGTGACGAAGATCAGTCCGTGGCGTTCGCCGAGCCGCAGGTCGCGCGCCAGGGCGATGCCGTCGGCGTCGGGCAGGTCGACGTCGAGCAGCACGATCTCCGGCCTGACCGTCTCCAGCCTCGCCCGCATCTCCGCCGCCGAGGCGGCGCGGACGACGCGCAGGCCCTGGCTCTCCAGGAACTCGGCGATCATCGCCAGGCTCTCCGGCGCGTCCTCGACCACCAGCACCGTCGCCGTCATCGACGCTCTCCTTCCTCGGCCGCCGCCTGCGCGAAATCCGCCGCCGTCGCCTCGATCGCCACTGCCAGCCGCGCCGCCGCACCGGCGGTGTCTTCGTCGGCGTCGCTCCCGACGGCATCGGCGATCGCCGCGAGGTCCTCGCGGCCCATGTTGGCGGCGCTCCCCTTGATCGCGTGGGCGATCGCCCGGAGTTCGTCGGGTGTCGGCACGCCGTTCCGCAGGCGCTCGGCCTGCCGGCCGAGATGCTCGACGAATTCATTTCTGAGCCGACGAAGGACATCCGGTGCGAACAGCGTCTCGAGCGGCGGTCGCTCGCCGCCGTCGCCCGTCGGCATCGCCGTGAGGGCGCCGATCACCGCCGCCTCGTCGGCATCGATGGGAAGGCAGACGTCGGCGATGCCGTCGTCGCGGGCCGCCGTCCCGATCGCCATCACGAAGGGCACCCGGCCGGCGAGCGCGCGCAGCCGCGGGTGATCGGCGGGATCGGGTGCGACGACGACGAGACCGGCGAAGGCGCGCGCCTCGAGCATGTTGGCCGCCGCCGCGAGATTGCGCGTCGGAAACACCCGGAGGCCGGCCGCGGCGAGCCGCCCCGCCGTCCCCTCGTCGCGCGCCGCGACCAGCAGCACGTCGTCGCCGGGGGCGGGTGGCCGGCGCAGCGGTCGATCGGCGCCGGTCGCCTCCGCCAGCATCGCTTCCAGCCGGGCGGGGTCGATCGGCTTGGCCACGTGCCCGTTCATGCCGGCTTCGCGCGCCCGGGCGACGTCGACTTCCAGCACGTTGGCGGAGAGCGCGACGATCGGCACCGAGCCGACCGCCCCCGCCAGCGCCCTGATGCGCCGCGCCGTCTCGAACCCGTCGAGCCCCGGCATCTGCAGGTCCATCAGCACCGCGTCGAAGGCCGCGCCTTCGATCAGCGCCAGCGCCTCCTCGCCGCTCGCCGCCGCGGTGACGACGTGGCCGGCCCGTTCGAGCAGGCCCTGCGCCACCAGCCGGTTGATCGGATTGTCCTCGACGAGGAGCAGCCGCAGCGACCGCGTCGGCCGGATCGTCTCGGCGGCGACCGGTTCCGGCGCGGCAACGGCCGGGGCGGCGAGGCGGAAATGGAAGCGGCTGCCGACCCCCGGCAGGCTCTCGACGCCGATGTCGCCGCCCATGCCCTCGACGAGCCGCCGCGAGATGGCGAGGCCGAGCCCGGTGCCGCCGAAGCGGCGGCGGATCGAGGCGTCGGCCTGGGTGAAGGGGGCGAAGAGCCGCTCGACGTCGGCCGGCGCGATGCCGATGCCGCTGTCGGAGACGGAGAATTCGAGCCGGTCGGAGGCGGCGTCGACACGTCGGACGGCGATCGCGACCCGCCCGGCCTGGGTGAACTTCACCGCGTTGCCGACGAGATTGATCAGGATCTGGCGCAGCCGCGCCGGATCGCCGGAGACCCGCTCGGGCACGTCCTCGGCGATCTCGACGACCAGCGCGATGCCCTTCTCGTCGACCTGCGGTCGGACGAGGTCGACGACGTCGCCGACCACGCCGGCGAGATCGACCGGCACGCGCTCGTACTGCTGCCGCCCCAGTTCCAGCTGCGACAGGTCGAGCACGTCGTCGAGGATGGTCCGCAGCACCTCGGCCGAATGCAGCACCACGTCGAGGCGTTCGCGCGTCCGCGGCGCCGCGACGTCGTCGAGCACCAGGCGGACCATGCCGAGGATGCCGTTCATCGGCGTGCGGATCTCGTGGCTCATCACCGCGAGGAAGTCGGCCTTGGCGCGGGCGCCGGCCTCGGCCGCCTCCTTGGCCTCGCGCAGCGCCCGGTTGGTGCGCCGCTCGCGGGCGATCCGCAGGAATTCCTCACGCCGCATGAGGTTCCACTGGCGCCGCGCGGCGAGCCCGACGACGAAGGCCATCGTGGTGACGAGGACGATCACCGCCAGATCGAGCGGCGCTTCCGGTTGCGGCCTCAGCACGCCCCAGAACAGCAGGCTGATCGTCGGCGCATAGGCGCTCATCAGCGCCACGGCGCGGAACCGGCCGGGCAGGAACATCGGTAGCGCGATGGCGATCAAAGGCAGGAGCAGCCCGCCGTGACGCGGCAGCGACGGATGATCGAAGATCAGCGCGTTGAGCGTGAAGAACAGGAACTGCTGGACATGCGTCGTCACGACGATGCCGCGGCTGGTCCGCCGTCGGCCGAGCACCACCATGGCGACGACGCAGACGATCGCCAGCAGCGCCCGGACGCCGAGGAAGACGAAGAGCTCCGGCGGGGCGATCAGCATCACGTCGAGCGGCGCGAAGGACAGACCGGCGAAGGTCGTGGCGACGATGCAGATCGTCGCGTTCGCGTTTGTCTGCCGGCGGGTCGCCGCCGAGAACGCCGCCTCGGTCCGCGGGTCGCGGAACTCGCCGACGAAGTCCATCGGAGCGCGGTCGTCGACGGCCGAGGGTCCGGGTTCCGACATCTGCGGGGCGACGATCCTTCTGGCACCGGGCACGATCGCCCGGCTCGACGGCGCCAGTATAGGTCCGCGCCCCGACCTCGCAAGGCGGCGGCCTTCGTCGTCGGGCCGCCCCGCGGGCGCGATCATCAACCACCGTTGATGTTGGCCGAAACTGGCCGTGTTTCCCGAGAAACACGCGATCATCCGAGATATTACCTAGGAGGATGCGGTGCCGCCGGTCTCCCCCCCCCGGGATCGTCGGCGCCGCGCAGGCCCCCCGGCCGACCGCTGCAGCTTCCGCGAGGAACCCATGAAGTCCCTGTTCGCCGCCGCCCTCCTCCTGTCGTCGACCGCCGCGCTTGCCGCTTCGCCCGAGGACGACTACATCGCCGCGCGCGATGCCGCCGTGAAGAAGATCACGCGGCTGGTCGAGGTCGATCAGGCGGCCGGCGAGGCCTTCTCCGTGCCTCACGATCAGGCCAAGGCCGATCTGGTGAAGCGGCTGTCGGCTCTGGTCGGCCCGGTCAAGGTCGCGGGCTTCACCGGCGCCGCGACGCTCAACACCGAGAGCCTCGTCGCCGGCGACCAGGGGGCGGGATCGCTCGACGCGCTGAGCTTCCTCTCGGCCGACAACAGGTCCGCGCTCGTCGTCACGACCGAATCGCTCGCCCGCCGCTGGGCCGCCGCCAACACCGACGCCTGGGCGGACGAGTTGCCCGACGGCGCCGCGGCCGGCCGCGAGGCGATGCTGCGCTCGGAGGGCTACTATTTCCGCGCCGTCGGCTTTTCCTCCGACGCGGCGCTGAGCGTGATCTCGGAAATGCCGCTCGCCGCGCCGCCGCGGGGGACCTCCGCCGTCGCCCTGCTCGTGGCGCGCAGCCAGGACGAGACGCCGACCAGCCCGAGCGAACTGATCGTGTCGCTCGACGTCGACGGCCGGACGATGATCGCCGAGGTGCCGCTGCGCACCGCGATCCCCGCCGTCGCCGAGTGCTCGCGCATCCGCAAGGCCGGCGACGCCAAGATCGCCGCCAAGGACGACGCCTACGCCGCGAGCGGCCGCAAGGACGCCAAGATCGGCGCCGCCCTGCGGACGCTGCGCCATCAGACGGCGACGGCCTTCCGCACCTGTTTCGCCACCCGCTCGGCCACCCAGCCGGGCTACGTCGCCGCCACCGCCCAGGCGCGGGCGCTGGCCGAGGCGATGGCGGCGAAATAGGCCGCCCGCGGGGGAGCCCTGCCTTTCATCGACGTGACGAGAGAACGTGCCCGAGGGGACGGAGAGATGATGCGTGAGTTTTCGACGGCGAAGCGGTCTCGCCGGTGGTTGCGGGCCTCCACGGCCCTGTCGGGTCTGGTCGGCGCCCTGTGCGTGGCGACGGCGGCGCAGGCGCAGGCCCAGACGGCGGCCTCCTTCCGGACGCCCGAGTACGACGCCTCCGGCGCTCTCGGCCCGATCGATGCGGCGACGGCCTATGCCCTGGGCTACACCGGACGCGGCGTGGTGATCGGCATCGTCGACAGCGGCATCGACGCGCGCAATCCGGAGTTCACGGCGCCGGGCAAGTTCCTCGGCGGCTACAACTTCGCCACCAAGCAGCAGATCCTGGCCGGACAGAACGGCGAGACCGACACGGTCTTCCACCACGGCACCTTCGTCGCCGGTCTGGCGGCGGCCTCGCGCGACGGCGTCGGCATGCACGGCGTCGCCTACGACGCGGGCATCGTCTCGATGACGACGCTGGCCTACATCGCGGAGAGCTGGAACGCGATGGTCGGCATGGGCATTCCGATCATCAACAACAGCTTCGGCCTCAACGACTGCCGGCCAGGCAAGACGGACCCGACGCCGCAGTGTTCGATCGTCGACTACACCACGGCCAGCGCCATCGCGACCTATCCCGAAGGCATCACCGCCGCCCGCAAGGCGGTCCAGGCCAACACGCTGCTGGTCTTCGCCACCGGCAACGAGACCCAGGCCAATCCCGACTATTGGGCCGGTCTGCCCTATCGCGTCTCGGATCTGCAGCGCGGCTGGCTGGCGGTCGCCTCGGTCGATTCCTCGAACGTCATCTCGAGCTTCTCCAACCGCTGCGGCGTCGCCGCCCAGTGGTGTCTCGTCGCCCCCGGCGAGGACGTCTCGACGGTGACGGTCGGTGCCGGTGACGGCGGCGGCAACTACACCTCCGGCCAGGGCACGTCCTATGCCTCGCCGGTCGCCGCCGGCGTGGCGGCGCTGGCCAAACAGGCCTTTCCCTGGTTCACCAACTACGATCTGCAGCAGACCCTGCTGACGACCGCGACGCCGCTCGGCAGCCGCACCGCCGGCTCGATCACGCCCGACGCGATCTACGGCTGGGGTCTGGTCAATGCCGGGCGGGCGGTGCGCGGCTACGGCGCCTTCGTCGGTGCGACGACGCTCGACACGCTCGGCTGGAGCTCGACCTTCTCCAACGACATCTACGGCCCCGGCGGTCTGATCAAGACCGGTGCCGGCATGCTGACGCTGGCCGGCACCAACAGCTACACCGGCACCACGACGATCAACGGCGGCGCCCTCGCCGTCACCGGCTCGATCGTGTCGCAGGTCCTCGTCGGCGCCGGCGGCGCTCTGGGCGGCTCGGGCCGGGTCGGCTCGACGACGGTCGAAGGCACCCTCGGTCTCGGCACGCCGCAGACCCTGACCGTCGACGGCAACCTCGTCTTCGCCTCGACAGGCGTCTACCGCGCCGGCATCCGCGGCCCGGTCGCCGATCGGATCGAGGTTACCGGCAGCGCGACGCTCGACGGCACGCTGCGGCCGCAGACGCTCGGCGGCACCTATACGTTCAATACGCCGCACACCATTCTCAACGCGGCTGCCGGCATCATCGGCACCTTCGCCACCTTCGACCGCTCGCTGGTCGGCGCCGGTCTCGTCACCACCGTCAGCTATTCCGGCAACACGGTGGAACTGGTGCTGACCCCCGGCAAGCTCGCCGGCCTCGCGGAGAACCCCTCTGCCGCCTCGGTCACCACGACCACCACCGGCGGCTCGACCACGACGACCGTGACGGCCCCGACCACGCCCGGCGTCGGCGATCGTTCCGACCGGGTGCGGGTCGCCACCGCGATCGACAACGCTGTCGCCGGCGGCGCCAGTGCCACGCCGGTCTTCAAGGTCTTCAATGCCGCTGCCGACGACATCGGCGACGATCTCGAGCAGCTGGTCGGCGAGATCCACACGACGGTCGACGAGATGGGCGTGCAGTCCTCGCGGCTCTTCCTCGGAGCCATGACCGACATCCACCGCGCCGGCCGCACCCTCGCCGGCAAGGGCGTCGTCGCGCCGTCGGCCGCCGGGCCGGTCTATTCGGTGTGGGGGAGCCTGCTCGGCTCGCTCGGCAGCATCGACGGCGATGCCGAGGTCGGCACCAGCCGCGCCACCACCCATGCCTCGCAGGTGGTCACCGGCTTCGACGTGCGGCTGAACCCGGCGATGCTCTTCGGCGTCGCGCTGTCGGCCGGCAACGCCGGCGGCCGTCTCTCCGACGGTCTCGGCTCGGCGTCGGCCGACGTGGTCCAGGCCGGCACCTACGCGGCGATCCGGTCGGGGGCCCTGTCGCTCGCCGGTGCCGCGGCCTTCTCCTGGATGGACGTCACGACCCACCGCTCCATCGCGATCCTCGACATGCCCGACGTCGCGGCGCGCTATCGCCCGACGCTGTGGAGCGGCCGCATCGAGGCGGCCTTCGAGGCGGTGCGCTTCGCCGACGTCGGCGTCTCGCCCTTCGCCGCCTTCGAGGCGCAGAGCATGAACACGCCCGGCTTCGTCGAGCGCGAGACGCTGGCCGGCGACGCCGCCTCCGGCGGTCTCACCGTCACCGGGCGTTCGGGCGTGCTGAACACCCGCTCGGTCGTCGGCGTCGATCTGCGCGGCGGTGTCGATCTGTGGGGCTTCGCGGTGAACGGCTTCGCCCGGGCGGGCTGGGCCCATGCCTATGCGCAGGGCTCGTCGATCGCGGTGTCGCTGACCGACGTCTCCGGTTCCGATTTCGAAATCGGCGGCGCCAAGGCGAAGCCCGACGCGGCGATCGTCGCCCTCGGCCTCGACACCAAGCTGATGGAGAACGTCACGCTGACGACGGCCTTCGACGGCGAGTTCGCCGCCAACGCGCGTCGCGTCACCGGTTCGGCGCGTCTGCGCGTCAGCTTCTGAGCCATGCGCCGCCGCGTCTCGGCGCGGCGGCCGCGGGTGGCGGAGCGGGCGATCAGCCCTGGGCTTCGCGGCGGCGCCACATCTGGAAGCCCTGAGATTCGATCGCCGTCTCGACTGCGGCACGGTCGATGCCGTGCGGCATCGCCTCGCCGGCGGCGACGCGGCCGACGTGCTGCCAGGGGCCGTGGCGGGCGGGCAGGCGTGCGCCGTCGGCATCGCCGGCGAAGGCGAAGAGACCGGAGCCGCTGGTCGACGAGAACGTGTGGATCATGGACATGTCGACTTCCCCGGGAGGTTCCGCGCCGGCGTGTCGGCGGCCCCGATGGCCGGCCGGTGGCGGCGGGCGATGAAAGAAAGACCCCGGCCACGAGGTCGAACCTCGTGACCGGGGTCTTCACATTCGGTCCGAGCCCCATCCCCACACACGCCGGTACATCCGCGGTCGGCGTGGAGAAAGGGTCTCATCGTCCGAAATGGCGAGAACCGCGACGCGGGGCCCCGCGTCGCGATCGCGGGCGATCACGCCGCGCGCAGGTTCTCGGCCGAGCTCTTGCCCGAACGACGGTCGGCGACGACGTCGTAGGTCACCTTCTGACCGTCGCTGAGGCCCATCAGGCCCGAACGCTCGACGGCGGAGATGTGAACGAAGACGTCGGGGCCGCCGGCGTCGGGAGCGATGAAGCCGAAGCCCTTGGTGGCGTTGAACCACTTGACGGTGCCGGTGTTCATGGGTGTAGTCCTTTCGTGGACGCGAGTGTAGAGGCGAGCGCAACGAGGCGCTCCGCCGGTTGTCATCGATGTCGTGGAGGTCAGAAACGGACCGCTGCGCTCGATCACGCCGTGCGGTGCCGGCCAATTCGGCCAAAACTCGATAGCAAGTGAGATACAGGCAAATCGTGTTCGAAACAAGGCCTGACGCGATCGTCGTCGGAAAGAGGCCGTTTCGGCCGATCGCTGCGGCCTTTTCCGGCGACGAAAGTGATCAAACCGCGTTTCGACACTGGCGTTGCGGGCCGTGATGCCCTACAGAGGGGCGCGAGTTCGCTCGGGCGTCAGCCCGCGATCCCATGCATTCGAGTCTTCGGCCTCGTGGCTCGCGCCGTCGAGGCCGAAGGCGGTCGTACCCTTCCTCCCGCAGGCCGGAAGCCGCGCGGGAGGGTGTCCTCTCTCTTGTGATCGGATAATCCGTGCAGGTCTTGGTCCGCGACAACAATGTCGATCAGGCGCTCCGCGTCCTGAAGAAGAAGATGCAGCGTGAAGGCGTCTTCCGTGAAATGAAGCAGCGCAGCGCCTACGAGAAGCCCTCGGAGAAGCGCGTCCGCGAGAAGGCCGAGGCCGTTCGTCGCGCCCGCAAGCTCGCCCGCAAGCAGGCGCAGCGCGAAGGTCTGCTGCCGGCTCCGAAGCGCAAGGAACGCGTCGCGCGTCCGCGTCCGGCTCCCGTCGTGGCGCCCGCCGCCGCCGAGTGATCGGAAGGGTCGGACACGCTCCGACCTCGCGATGCGTTGCCCAGGAGGCCCCCATGGCCCGCAAGCCCGCGACCAAGAGCGAGTTCGTGCTCTTCGACGTGTTCTACGACGACGACAGCCGCCGCTCCAATCGTCGCGTGCCGCGCGAGCTCCTGGACGGGCTCGACGGTGACGATCCCGCGCGCCCCTACCTCGAAGAGCAGGACCGCGAGATCGCCGACCGTTCCGGTCGGCCGATGCCGGTGATCAAGTCGGTGAAACGGTCGGCCTGAGGCCGACCGAACCGCTCAGCTCCGCTCCCACGAGCCTTCAGCCGCGCCGATCGAGACCGAACGGCGCGGCCATGTGCGCTGCCGTGCGCAGGAAGGCGGGCGCATACGATCGCCCGACCGCGAAGACGAAGGCGCCGTCCGCCTCCCGCCACAGCGTCGCGTTGACATGCGCGAGCGTCGTCGTCGCCGCCCTGCCGGTGGGGAAGACCGCCGCGTCGAGGTCGAGCGGCACCAGACGGGCGAGGAAATCCGGCAGCGCCGGCCCGCTCGCCCGCATCACCACCGTTCCCCCGCTCTGTTCGAAGACCGAAGCCGTCGCTCCGACCGCCGCCGCGAGGCGGGCGGCGAGGCCGTCCGTCGTCGACGTGACCAGCCAGCGCCCCGGCCCTATGCCGACGAAGGCGACGTCGCCGGCTTCGACCCGGGCGGGCGCATCGACGACTGCGGCGCCGAAGGCGGCCGAGAGCGCCGCCACGGCGGCGGCGGCATCGCGTCCGGCGACCAGCGTCGCGGCATGGCAGGCGATGGTCTCGAGGACGATCCCGGCCGTCCCCGGCTTCCCATGATGGCCGAGGGGGAGGGGCGTGCCGAGTGGCAGGTTTGCGAGCATGTCAGCCACGGAGACGGGCTCCTTCCGGATCGAGGAACACGGGCGCGCAGATTTCGACCTCGATGTCGGCGCCGCGCAGGCCGTCCCAGGCCCTGACGATCTCGCCGATGCGGGCGGTGCCGCCGGCGATGAAGCCGAGGCCGATCGCATGGCCGAGCGTCGGCGAGCGGGTGACGGAGGAGACGTGGCCGATGTCGTTCTCGGTCACCGCCGCCGCCCCCTTCTCGAGGATGTGGGCACCGGAGCGCAGGATCTGCGTCCGGTCGACCGGGCGGAAGCCGACGAAGCCGTGACGGCTCGCCTCCTGCAGCGCCGGCCGCCGTGCCAGGACGGCACCGACGTGGTCCTTCTTGGTCGAGACCATGCGGCCGAAGCCGAGATCGGCGGCGGTGGTGCGGCCGTCGAGTTCCGGGCCGGAGACGTGGCCCTTCTCGATCCGCATCACGGCGAGCGCCTCGAGCCCGTAGAAGGCGACGCCGAGATCTTCGCCGCGCGCCATCAACGCTCGCGCCAGTGCCTCACCGTCAGAGGCCGGCACCGCGATCTCGTAGCCGAGTTCGCCGGAGAAGGAGAGGCGGAAGACCCGCGCCGCCGTGCCGCCGAGGACGGATGTCTCGATCGCTCCCATGAAGGGCAACGCTTCGTTCGTCGCGCGCGACGGATCGTCGAGCACGCGGGCGAGGAGATCGCGGGCGCGGGGGCCGGCGACCGCGATCTGCGCCCACTGTTCGGAGACCGAGGCCATCCGCACGTCGAGATCGGGCCAGGTCACCTGCAGGCAGTGTTCGAGGTGTTCGTAGACCTTGCCGGCATTGGCGGTGGTGGTCGTCATGATCCAGCGATCGTCGGAGAGCCGGCTCGTCGTGCCGTCGTCCATGACGAACCCGTCCTCGCGCTGCATCACGCCGTAACGCGCCTTGCCGACGGCGAGCGTCGAGAAGGTGTTGACGTAGACGCGGTCGAGCAGGCGCCCGACGTCGGGGCCGGCGAGTTCGATCTTGCCGAAGGTCGAGACGTCGATGATGCCGACGGCGGAGCGCACGGTCGTCACCTCGCGCGTCACGCTCTCGAACCAGTCGGTCTCGCCCGCCCGCGGGAAGTAGGAGGCGCGCAGCCAAGCCCCGGTCTCGACGAAGACCGCGCCGAGCTCTTCCGCCAGCGCATGCGTCGGCGTGATGCGGGCCGGACGGAAGTCCTTGCCCCGGTGATGGCCGGCGAAGGCGCCGAGCGCCACCGGCGACCACGGCGGGCGGAAGATCGTGGTGCCGGTCTCGGCGATGGTGCGACCGCTCGCCTCTGCCAAGAGCGCGATCGCCGGCACGTTGGCGAGCTTGCCCTGATCGGTCGCCATGCCGAGTGTCGTATAGCGCTTCAGATGCTCGACCGAGCGGAAACCTTCCTTGACCGACAGCGCCACGTCCTTGGCGGCGACGTCGTTCTGGAAGTCGAGGAAGGCCATGCCCTTCGACCGCTTCACGAACCAGAAGGGCGTGATCGAGAAGGGCGCATCGGCGGCGTGCCGCACGTCGAGCGCGGGCACGGCGAAGCCGAGATCGCTCGCCGCCCGTGCGCCTTCCGCGGCGCCTTCGGCAAGGCAGGCCGAGAGCCCATAGGACCCCGCCGCCGCGCCGACCACGCCCATGCCCGGCGGGCACTTGCCCGGCACGAAGGCGGCGATGTCGTCGCGCCAGACGGGGCGGCCGCCGTGATGGCAGGTGAGGTGGACGTTGGGCGAGAAGCCGCTCGACATGGCGACGCCGTCGACCGCGAGCCGTTCGACCCTGCCGTCGGCGAAGACGTCGACCGCCTTCAGCACCTTGCCCCGGGTGGCGAAGATCTCGCCGCCGAGAATGGTGCGGAGCCCGCGGTCGCGTGCGCCGGCCGCCAGCTCGGCCGAGACCGCACCGCGCGTGTCGACGATCGCCGCGACGCCGGCGCCGGCATCAGTGGCGTCGAAGGCCGCCTGCCACAGCGCGTCGTGATTGCCGAAGAAGGCGGTGGCCCTGGCCGGCGCCACCGCGAAGCGGTTGACGTAGGCCTGGAAGGCGGTGGCGAGCATCACGCCGGGGCGGTCGTTGCCGCCGAAGACGATCGGCCGATCGAGCGCGCCGGCGGCGAGCACCGTGCGCTTCGCCGCGATCCGCCACAGGATCTGCCGCGGCTGGAACGGCGCCGGGGTGGCGAGATGGTCGCCGACGCGCTCGACGGCGGCGATGCAGTCGTCATAGACGCCGAAGACCGAAGTCCGCGGCATCAGCCGCACGTTGGGCATCGGCAGAAGCTCGGCGAGCGCCTTTTCGACGAAGGCGAGCGGATCGTCGTCGTCGATCGCGGTCTTCTCGCTGAGCAGCCGTCCGCCGAAGCGGAAATCCTCGTCGGCGAGGATGACGCGGGCACCCGAACGCCCCGCCGCCAGCGCCGCCGAAAGGCCGGCGGGACCCGAGCCGACCACCAGCACGTCGCAGAAGGCGTGGGCCTTGTCGTAGGTGTCGGGATCGCCGCCCTCCGCCGCCCGGCCGAGGCCGGCGGCCTCGCGGATCGCCGGTTCGTAGAGCTTCTCCCAGAAGGCCTTCGGCCACATGAAGGTCTTGTAGTAGAAGGCGGCGCCGAAGAAGGGCGACAGGAGCCCGTTGACCGCCATCAGATCGAAGGCGAGCGAGGGGAACCGGTTCTGGCTCCGTGCTTCCAGCCCGTCGAAGAGTTCGGTCGTCGTGGCGCGGCTGTTCGGCTCACGCCGCGCGCCGGAGCGCAGTTCGACCAGCGCGTTGGGCTCCTCCGTGCCGATGCCGACGATGCCGCGCGGGCGGTGGTACTTGAAGGACCGACCGACCAGCTTCACGTCGTTGGCGAGCAGCGCCGAGGCGAGCGTGTCGCCCTGAAAACCGGCATAAGGTTTGCCGTCGAAGTAAAAGAACAACGGGCGCGAGCGGTCGACGAGACCGGAGCTGGCGAGGCGGCTCATGCGACGTCCTCCCGGTCGGCGGCGAAGCGTGTGGCGGTGATCGCGTGGTTGGTCGTGTCGCGTTCGACCTCGATCCAGCGGCGGCAGCCGGCGGCGTGGTACCAGAGCTCGCGATGGACGCCCGCCGGGTTGTCGCGCAGGTGGACGTGCTCGTGGAACCGGTCGAGCGCGTCGGGCGCGGCCGGGTCGGGCCGGCGGCTCGTCGCATCGCCGCGATAGGCGAATTCCTGGGCGTCGCGGGCGCCGCAATAGGGACAGGTGATCAGCATCAGTGCAGATTCGGCTGGGCGCCGACTCCCTTCTCGTCGACGATCCGGCCGGAGCGGAAACGGTCGAGCCGCAGGGCGGCGACGAGCGGATGGATCTCGTCGCGGGCGATCATGTGGGCGAAGCACCAGCCCGACGCGGGCGTCGCCTTGAAGCCCCCGTAGTTCCAGCCGGCGTTGAGATAGAGGCCCGGCAGTGGCCCGATCTCGAAGATCGGCGAGCCGTCCATCGTCATGTCGCAGAGTCCGGCCCACTGGCGCAGCAGGCGCAGGCGGCCGAGCATCGGCATCACCGCCATGCCGCCCTCGAGCACGTCCTCGATCACCGGCAGGTTGCCGCGCTGGGCGTAGGAATTGTAGGCGTCGATGTCGCCGCCGAAGACGAGGCCGCCCTTGTCGGACTGCGAGATGTAGAAATGCCCCGCGCCGAAGGTGACGACGCCGGGGACGAGCGGCTTGATCGCCTCCGAGACGAAGGCCTGCAGCGCGAAGCTCTCGATCGGCAGGCGAAGGCCGAGCTTGCCGGCGAGCTTGGAGGTCGAACCCGCCACGGCGAGAGCCACCTTCTTCGCCCGGATCGTGCCGCGCGTGGTCTCGACGCCGGTCACGCCGCCGGAGGCATCGCGCAGGAAGCCGGTCACCTCGCAGTTCTGCAGGATGTCGACGCCGCGCGCGTCGGCGCCCCTCGCATAGCCCCAGACGACCGCGTCGTGTCGCGCGGTGCCGGCCCGCGCCTGAAGGAGGCCGCCCTTCACCGGGAAGCGCGAGTTGTCGAGATCGAGGAAGGGGGCGAGCGCCTTGACCTTGTCGCGGTCGATCAGCTCGGCGTCGGCGCCGGCGAGCTTCATCGCGTTGCCGCGCCGCGCATAGGCATCGCGCTGGGCGTCGGAGTGGATCAGATTGACGATGCCGCGCTGGCTCACCATCACGTTGTAGTTCAGCGCCTGCTCCAGGTTCTCCCAGAGCTTCATCGACCACTCGTAGAACGGCTCGTTGCCCGGCAGCAGATAGTTGGAGCGGACGATCGTCGTGTTGCGCCCGGCGTTGCCGGAGCCGATCCAGCCCTTCTCGACCACGGCGACGTCGCGGATGCCGTGGTTCTCGGCGAGGTAATGGGCGGTGGCCAGCCCATGGCCGCCGCCGCCGACGATCACCACGTCGTATTCGGGCTTGGGATCGGGATCGCGCCAGGCGGGTTCGGCGAAGCGGTTCTTCGTCAGCCCGTCGAGGATCACCTTGAAGAGAGAATAGCGCATGGTTTCCGTCTCGACGCGGCCGAACGCCGCCGAGGGAAAGGATGCGCTCGCGCCGCCCTCGACTTCATGTCCATTCACGACCATTATGGATCGAAATGCGACACGAAGACCCATGAGCGACGACACCGCCCCCCGCCACGTCGGCTTCCTGCTGCTGCCCGACTTCCCGCTGATGTCCTACGCCTCGGCGGTCGAGCCCTTGCGCGCCGCGAACGTCATCGCCGGCCGCACGCTCTACCGCTGGAGCCACTTCACCCTCGACGGCGCGCCCGCCCGCGCCTCGGTCGGCGTCGTGGTGCCGGCGGACGGCACGCTCGACGCGGCGGTCGGGCTCGACCAGCTCTTCGTCTGCGCCGGTGGCAATCCGGCCGCCTTCGACCACCGGCCGACCTTCGCGCGCCTGCGGGCCCTCGCGGCGGCCGGCGTCGCGGTCGGCGGCATGTCGGGTGGCGCCTATGTCCTGGCACGCGCCGGCCTGCTCGAACGGCGGCGCTGCACCATCCACTGGGAGCACATTCCGGCGCTGGTCGAGGAGTTCCCCGAGCTGATGCTCGAGCGCTCGCTCTATGTCTTCGACGGCGACCGCGCCACCTGCGCCGGCGGCCTCGCCGCCTTCGACATGATGGTCGACCTGATCGGCCGCCGCCACGGCGCGGCCTTGGCGCTCGCAGTCGGCGAATGGTACCTCGCCACCCGCACCCGCTCCGGCGAGGACGACCAGCGCATCGCGCTGCGCGAACGCAGCCGCGTCGCCAACCCGCGCGTCCTCAAGGTGCTGGCGCTGATGGAGGAACGGCTGGAAGAGCCGCTCGCCCGCGAGGCGCTGGCCGAGGCCGCCGGCGTCACCCTGCGCCAGCTCGAACGGCTCTTCGCCCGCCACATGGGGCGCTCGCTCGCCGACCACTATCGCGACCTCCGCCTCGACCGTGCCCGCAAGCTCCTGCGCCAGACCGGCCTGCCGGTGGTCGAGGTCGCCATGGCCTGCGGCTTCGCCACGTCGAGCCACTTCTCCCGCCTCTACCGCGCCCGCTTCGGTCTGCCGCCGCGCGCCGAGCGCGCCCGCGAGAGGGGCGGCGACGGGGCTGTCTGAGGGACTTCGCCGCGTTGAACGGAGAGCAGTCGGCGTTTCCTGACGGGAACGGATCGGCGGGCGATCGACCCTTGGGCAGGCGCCGGCGAGCCGACGCCGTCACGCTTGCGCGCCGGAATGGGACCCATGCAGGCGGTGCCGCCACCTCGAAAACGGCGGAAATCCGCACTCATTCACCCATCTGGCCGCCGGCCTCGTCTGGCAGTGGAAATTTAATGAAAGGAAATTTTCATTCCCCTTGTTGACGAGGGGCCACCCCCCTGCCTAGAGTCCTCGGACATTCACCGCGGACAGGGGAGACGCGCCCGATGTGCGGCATCGCCGGGATCTTCTTCAAGACGCAGGGCTCCAATCAGGTCCTGGGCAAGGCGCTGGTCGACATGCTCGACGGCTGCCAGCATCGCGGGCCGGATTCGACCGGCTTCGCCCTCTACGAGGACGACATCGCCGGCCTGCGCCTGCGCTTCATCGTCGACGGCGACGATCCGGACGCCCAGGTCGCCCGGGTCAAGGCGGCGCTCGCCGACAAGGGCGCGACGATCGCCAAGGAGAGCCGCGAGGGCGCGACCTATGTCGTCGACGTGGCCTACGACGGCGAGATCCGCCCCTTCGCCTACGCGATGGAACATGCCGCCAAGCTGGTCTCGATCGGCACGGCGCTCGACATCGTCAAGGACGTCGGCACCTCCCACGATCTCGACGCCACCTATCGCATCGGCGAGATCCGCGGCTCCCACGGCATCGGCCATGTCCGGCTCGCGACCGAATCCGAGGTGAAGCCCGAGGCGGCGCACCCGTTCTGGGCGACCGGCTTCGCCGACGTGGCGATCGTCCACAACGGCCAGATCACCAACTATTGGAAGATGCGCCGCCGCCTCGAGGCGCGCGGCTTCGAGTTCCGCACCGACAACGACAGCGAGCTGATCGCCGTCTATGTCGCCGACAAGCTGGCCAAGGGCGTGAAGCTCGAGGCGGCGCTCGAGGAATCGGTCGACGATCTCGACGGCACTTTCTCCTTCCTCGTCTCGACCCGCGACGGCATCGGCTTCGCAAAGGACCGCCTCGCCGCCAAGCCGATGGTCATGTACGAGGACGACACCCTGGTCGCCATCGCGTCCGAAGAAGTGTCGCTCAACCGGCTCTTCCCGGGCCGCCCCCTTTCCACCACCGAGCCTGCGCCGGGGACGTTCCGCACGTGGTCACGATCGATCTGAGCCGGCTTTCCGTCCGCGAAGGCAACACGGCGTTGCGCGCCGCCGCCGAGCGCGGCGAGGACATCGAGGTGGTGAACCCCGATGCCCGTCACCACATCGGCGTCGGCCTCGTCGCCCCCGTCACCGTCAAGGTGCGCGGCTCGGCCGGCTATTTCTGCGCCGGCCTCTCCCACGGCGCCCGCTTCGAGATCGACTCGAACGTCGGCTGGGGCGTCGGCGACAGCCTCTACGCGGGCACTGTGGTGGTCGGCGGCAATGCCGGCGCCATCGCCGGCGTCGGCCTGCGCGGCGGCACGGTGATCGTCAAGGGTAACCTCGGCTCGCGCGCCGGTCAGGTGATGAAGGCGGGCACGTTGCTGTGCTGCGGCTCGGCCGGGTTCCTCGCCGGCTACATGATGTACGGCGGCCGCATCGTCATCCTCGGCAATTCCGGCGAACGGGTCGGCGAGGACATGTCGGCCGGCGAGATCTTCGTCGGCGGCGAGGTTCAGAGCCTCGGCTCCGACGCCAAGCTGGTCGAGCCGACGGCGGAGGACATCGCTTCCGTCCAGGCCTTCCTCGCCGAGCAGGGCATAGCCTTCTCGGGCACCTTCAAGAAGATCGTCAACGCCGGCACGAAGCTGCGCTACGGCGTCAACGAACCGGTCTCCCGGCCGCTGCCGCACACGGTCTTCTCCGAAGGCGGCACTTGGTGGAACGCCAAGGTCGCCGAGGACATCCGCGCCAAGAGCCTGATCGGCCGTTATCGCATCCGCGGCTACGGCGCCTCCAAGCCCGTGCCGCATTTCGGCGACATCGCGCTGAAGATCGATCCCGCCCGCCTCGCCGCGGTCAAGGACGCGCTGGCGACGGTGAAGCTCGCCACCACGCTCGGCGACCGCCACGGGGCGAAGCCGCTCTCGCTCTCCATGCCGGTGCTGGTCGCGCCGATGAGCTACGGCGCCCTGTCGAAGTCGACCAAGATCGCGCTGGCGCGGGCCTCGAAGCTCGCCGGCATCGTCGAGAACACCGGCGAGGGCGGCATGCTCGACGAGCAGCGCGCCGAGGCCGGCCAGCTGATCTACCAGTGCCTCTCCGGCCGTCTCGGCTGGAACATCCACGACATGAAGCGGGCAGATGCGCTGGAGATCTACATCTCCCAGGGCGCCAAGCCCGGCCTCGGCGGCCAGCTGATGGCCAAGAAGGTGACGAAGGAACTGGCGCGCGTCCGCGGCATTCCCGAGGGCATCGACCTGCGCTCGCCCTCACGCCACCCCGACATCATGGGTGCCGACGACCTCGTCATCAAGGTCGAGGAATTCCGCGAGGCGACCGCCTACCAGAAGCCGATCTCGATCAAGATGGGCGCCGGCCGCGTCCGCGACGACATCAAGATCGCCTACAAGGACGGCTTCGACTTCGTCCAGCTCGACGGCCTGCAGGGCTCGACCGGCGCCGCCTCGACCGAGGTGCTGGAGAACGTCGGCATCCCGACGCTCGCCGCCATCCAGGAGGCGCTCGACGGTCTCAAGGAAATCGACGCCGGCCCCGACATGCCGATCGTCCTGATGGGCGGCATCAAGGACGGCGTCGACGCGGTCAAGGCGCTGGCGCTCGGCGCCTCCGCCGTCGCCATGGGCACGGCGGCGATCATCGCCGGTGGCTGCATCTCCTGCATGCAGTGCCACGTCGGCAACTGCGTCGTCGGCATCGCCACCCAGGATCCCGAGCACGAGGCCCGCTACAAGATCGACCTCCAGGCCGCCGCCATCGGTCGCTTCTTCGAGGTGGTGCGCTGGCAGATCGCCACGCTGACCAAGGCCCTCGGCCACGACGACTACCGGGCGCTCTCGCGCGACGACCTCGTCGCCCTGACGCCGGAAGCCGCCGCCGTCACCGGCCTTCCCTACGATCCGACCTGGGTTCCCGAGGTCGAACAGCTCCTGACCGAGGTGGCGTGATCATGGCCGCTTGCAAGCCCTTCTCGCTCGATCTCGCCGCCGATCAGTCCGATCTGCCGCACTACGAGCCGCCGCCCTGTCAGGTCGCCTGCCCGATCGGCACAGACGTCGCCTCCTATGTCGGCCTGATCTGGGAGGGCAACAAGGACGCCGCGCTCGAGGCGATCACCGCCACCAACCCGCTCTCGGCGATCTGCGGTCGCGTCTGCGACGCGCCCTGCGAACCCGCCTGCCGCCGCGCCGCCTCCGACGGCCCGGTCGCCATCCGCGCGCTGAAGCGCTGGGTGCTCGACGCCCTCGGCCCGACCTTCGAGCTGCCGCCCGTGCCCGTCACCGAGACGAAGCGCGTGGCGATCATCGGCGCCGGCCCCGCCGGCCTGACGGCGGCGCAGGACATCGCGCTCGCCGGCTACGCCGTCGATCTCTACGAGGCCCAGTCGAAGCCCGGCGGCATGGCGCTCTGGGGCATCCCCGACTTTCGCCTGCCCTCCGCGGTGGTCGAAGAGGACGTCGCCCGCATCCTGAAGCGCTGCCCCGGCATCACGCTGCATCTCGAAACCCCGCTCGGCCGTGACGGCGTCCGCCTCGCCGATCTCGCGAAGAGCCACGACGCCGTGCTGCTGGCGATCGGCGCCTCGGCCGGCAAGAACCTCGGCGTGCCCGGCGACGATCTCTCCCGCGTCATGGACGGCGTGAGCTTCCTCAACCGCGTCAACGGCGGTGAACGGCCGATCCTGCCGGCCCATGTCGTGGTGGTCGGCGGCGGCGACGTCGCCATGGACGCCTGCCGCACCGCCCGTCGCCTGCCCGGCGTCGATAAGGTGACGGTGGTCTACCGCCGCGGTCCCGACGAGATCCCGGCCCGGAAATACGAGCTCGAGGCGGCGATCGCCGAAGGAATCGAGATCGTCTACAACGTCGCCCCGACCGCCGTCGTCGAGGCCGCGAGCGGCCTCGTCATGAAGGCGGTGAAGACCGCGCTCGGCGCCCCCGGCGCCGACGGCCGCAGGGCCTTCTCGACCATCGCCGGCTCCGACTTCGACATCCCCTGCGGTCTCGTCATCGCGGCGGTCGGTCAGAAGTCGGTCAGCCTCGAGCTCGCCGAGCACGGCCTGATGGACGGCGACAAGATCGCCACCCGCGCCTCCGACATGGGCACGCGGATGGATCGCGTCTTCGCCGCCGGCGACGCCGCCTTCGGCTCGTCGACCATCGTCCAGGCGATGTTCCAGGGCCACAAGGCGGCCTATTACGTGCTGGCGGCGCTTCGTGGCGAGGCCCGGCCGGTGCCCTATCGCACGCCCTATCGCACCCGTTCGGTGGCGGTGGCGCAGGACCCGGCCTGGGAGAAGCTCCCCCATGTCGAGCCGGCCTTCCTCGGCATCGGCAAGGCGCCCTTCGCCGACGCGGAGGCGAACTACGACGACCTGACGGCGAAGCAGCAGGCCGCCCGCTGCTACCGCTGCGACACCGAGACGGGGTCCGTCGACTATTCGGTCAAGGCCCGCGAGGCGATCTTCGCCATGGCCCGGCCGGATGCGACGCCGATCGACCTGATGCGCATCACCCGCGAGCGCCTCGCCGCGCGCCCGCACGGGGCCGTGCCGGGCCCCGCGAGTTTCGACGAGCTGGTCTTTTTGCCGGCTAATTTGACGCGCCTCGTGATCGACCCCTATCGCGAGGACTGCAAGGCCAAGACCGATCTCGGCGCCGGCCTCGAGCTCGCCCAGCCGATGCTGCTGGCCGGTTTCGAACGCGCACCGGCGGCGATCCGGACCGCTGCCGCCTCCGCCGTCGAGGCGGCGGGCGGTGCCCATATCGGCCGCGCCGCCCTCGGTGCCGGCGTGCCGTGGATCGCGGTGGTCGAACCCGGCGAGACGGCCGATCCGTCGGCACAGGCGGCGCTCGCCCGTCTGACGGCGACGAGCCCGCTCGTGCTGCCGAAGGTCGAACCCGGCCGGCTCCGCGGCTTCGTCATGACGCCGGAAGTGCCGACGTCGGCACTCGCCGAGATCGTCGCCCTCGGTGTCGATCTTCTCGTGCTCGACGGCTCCGGCCATCTCGGCGAGAGCTGGGGCGACCTCTCCGGTGCCCCCGATCCGACGCTGCTGCCGCGCGTCGTCGCCGAACTGCGGCGGCTGGGCGCCGAGGAGCGCTTCCCGCTCATCTGGTTCGGCGGTCTTCGTTCCGGCACCGACCTCGCCAAGACGCTGGCGCTCGGCGCCAATGCCGGCGCCATCGAGATCGCCGCCGCGCTCGCCATGGGTGCGGGGCTCGGCGTCGACGGCCCGGACTTCGACGGGATCGACCCGGCGGACGCCGAGACGTCGCTCGCCCGCTTCCTCGAGGCGGCGGTGTCGGAGGCCAAGATGATGGCCCGCTGCACCGGCAAGACCAACGTCCACAACCTCGAGCCCGAGGATCTGCGGACGATCTCGCTGCGCGCCCAGTCCGCCTTCGGCATCGTCATGGCGGGGCGGAAGAAGATCGCCTGAGGGTTGGCTCTCCAGCCTCTCGCGGAGGCCCTTCATACTGAGGTGCCCGGCCAACGGCCGGGCCTCGAAGTGCGAAGGGCCGAGTGGCACGGCCCGTCGACGGTTTCGTGCTTCGAGGCCCGACCTGCGGTCGGGCACCTCAGCATGAAGCCGAACGAGGGGAACGATTCGAGAGGGCGGACGAGCCCGCTCACACCTCGCCGTTGCGGTTGTAGACGATCACCGACAGCAGGCGGATCGGCAGTTTGCGCAGCTCTTCCGGCCCGTGGGGGGCGTCGGCGTCGAAGAACAGGCTGTCGCCGGGGTGCATGTCGTAGAGCTTGTCGCCGTGGCGATAGCCGACCTCGCCCTCGACGATGTAGATGAACTCCTGCCCCGCGTGCTGGAAGATCGGGAAGACGTCGGCGGTCTCCGTCAGCGTCACCATGTAGGGCTCGACCACCAGCGACTTGCCGATCGAATGGCCGAGCAGGTGATACTGGTGGCCGGCACGGGTGCCGCGCCGCTCGATCGCCAGACCCTCGCCCGCCTTGACGTAGGTGGCGTCGCGCTGTTCCTCGAACTTGCGGAAGAAGGCGGTGACCGGCACGTTGAGCGCGCCCGACAGCGCCTGCAGCGTGGCGAGAGACGGCGAGGTCTGGCCGTTCTCGATCTTCGACAGCATGCCGGCGGAAAGCCCCGCCTGGCGCGCCAGATCCGCGACCGTCGTGCCGAGCTTCTGGCGATATTCGTGAACCTGGCGGCCGATCGCCACCTCGAGCCGGTTCTCCCGGGCTCCGGTGGTGGCGTGGGGGTTCTGCTGGTCGGCCTTCATGGCGACGTCTGGCTCCGCGATCCGTGTCTTCTCGCGCGACGTTACGAGGGAACGGCCGTCCGGATCAACGTGCCGATGGAAATGCTCCCCCGAAGCCCGCGAATGGGCGCCTCAGCGGCGGAAGACGACGGTCTTCGAACCGTTCGGCACGACGCGATGCTCGACATGGGCCTGGACGGCGCGGGCGAGCACGACGTTCTCGATGTCGCGACCCATGGCGACGAAGTCTTCCGCCGTCAGTGTGTGATCGACCCGCTCGACGCCCTGCTCGATGATCGGGCCCTCGTCGAGATCGGTCGTCACGTAGTGCGCCGTCGCGCCGATGATCTTCACGCCGCGCCGGTGCGCCTGATGATAGGGCTTGGCACCCTTGAAGCTCGGCAGGAACGAGTGGTGGATGTTGATCGTCCGCCAAGCGAGCGCCGCGCACAGGTCCTGCGACAGCACCTGCATGTAGCGGGCGAGCACGACCAGATCGATCCCCAGCCGATCGACCATCTCCAGGATCTTCCCCTCCTGCTCGGCCTTGGTCTCCTTCGTCACCGGCAGGTGGTGGTAGGGGATGCCGTGCCATTCGACCACGCGCTGCAGGTCGGGATGGTTGGAGACGACCGCCGGAATGTCGATGGCGAGCCCGCCGGTGCGATAGCGGTAGAGCAGATCGTTGAGGCAGTGATCGAACTTCGAGACGAGGATCAGCACCCGCGGCTTGACGCTCGTGTCGTGCATCCGCCAGTCCATGCCGAAGCGGCCGGCGATCTCGGCGAAGGCCGCCTCGAGCGCCGCCTTGGTCGGCCCACCCGGCGCCACCTCGAAGACCGTGCGCATGAAGAAGCGGTCGGTCTCGGTGTCGCCGTAGTGCGAGGACTCGGTGATGAAGAGACCGAGCCCGGAAAGGAAGCCGGCGACGGCGGCGACGATGCCGACGGTGTCGGCGCAGGAGATCGTCAGGACGTAGGTCTTCTTGGTCTCGGACATGGCATGGACCGTCGATCGGCGAAGCGCCGCCGGTCCCGCCGTCGGGCGACGGCGGGTCGGGGCGTGCGGGGGAGGAGGGGAGGCGTCAGACGTCGAGCGTGTGCAGGCGTTCCCAGGCCGAGGCATGGGACATGAACTGGTTCCAGCTCTCCATCTTCAGTTTGACGTAGCTGTCGACCACGGCGTCGCCGAAGCCGGCGCGCGCCACCTTGGAGGCCGAGAACAGCCGCAGCGCGTCGAGCAGGTTGAGCGGTAGGCGCTTGACGTTCTTCACCTTGTGGCCGTCGGTGTACATGTTGATGTCCAGCCGCTTGCCCGGATCGCGCTTGCCGGCGATGCCGTCGAGGCCGGCCATCAGGATGGCGGCGGGGGCGAGATAGGGGTTGGTCGCGCCGTCCATCAGGCGGAACTCGAAGCGCCCCGCCTCCGGGATGCGCACCATGTGGGTACGGTTGTTGCCGGTGTAGGTGATGGTGTTGGGCGACCACGTCGCGCCCGAGGCGGTGATCGCGGCGTTGATCCGCTTGAACGAGTTCACCGTCGGATTGAAGATCGCGCAGAGGTCGGCGGCCGAATGCAGCACGCCGCCGAGGAATTCGTAGGAGAGCGCGCTCATCCCCAGTTCGCCGGCCGGATCGTCGAACAGGTTGACGCCGTCGCGCCAGACCGAGACGTGCATGTGGCAGCCGCTGCCGGTCAGGTCGTTGAACGGCTTGGGCATGAAGGTGGCGCGGTAGCCCGCCTCTTCCGCCAACGCCTTGGTCATGTATTTGAAGAAGACGTGGCGATCGGCCGAGAGGAGGACGTCGTCGTATTCCCAGTTCATCTCGAACTGGCCGTTCGCGTCCTCGTGGTCGTTCTGGTAGGGCTTCCAGCCCATCTCCAGCATCGAATCACAGATCTTCGAAATCAGATCGTATTGGCGCATCAGCGCCATCTGGTCGTAGCAGGGCTTGGGATATTCGTCGGCACCGTCCGCCAGCGCCTTGCCGTCGCGGGTCAGCAGGAAGAACTCGCACTCGACGCCGGTCTTCATCTGCAGACCCAGCGCCTTCGCCTTGGCGATCTGCGCCTTCAGCACGTTGCGCGGCGCGTCCGCGACCGGTTCGCCGGCGCAGTAGAGATCGGCGGCGAGCCAGCCCACTTCCTTCTTCCACGGCAGCTGGATCAGGCTCGCGGGGTCGGGCCGGGCCAGTGTGTCGGGATGGGCGGGGGTGTGGTCGATGTGGGTGGCGAAGCCGGCGAACCCGGCGCCGTTCTTCTGCATGCCCGAGATTGCCGCGGCCGGAACCAGCTTGGCCCGCAGGTGCCCGAAGAGGTCGACGAAGGAGATCAGGAAATACTTGATGCCACGCTCGGCGGCGACGTCGGCGAGATCGACGGACATGTTCGAACCCCTGCTGCCCGGCACCCCTGTGCCTGTTGATTGACCATGTCGAGAAATACGGCATGTGCGAAATCGAATCAACCGGGGAGAAATTTAATTTCCGCTCATGATATGCGCGACGAGCGGTCGCGGGGGAGGGCGCGGGGCTTCGGAATACGGTCGCTCCGACTTGGAAATGCGCCGTTCGCGCGTCGCTTCACGCGCCTCGCGGTGGGGCGACGGGTGCGTGACGCGACGTCGAACGCGCGGCCGGGGGACCCGCTTGCGCGTCGTCGTGTTCATTCGCAGTGAACGGACCGCCCGGCCCCGCGTCAGTCGGCGACGAAGCGGCGGATCTTGCTCGCGGTCGGGCGGGTCGAGAACTTCATGCCGCCCTCGCGGTCGTTCGCCCAGACGGCGGTTCCCGAACAGCAGTCGACGCCGTCGTCGAGGAACTGCACTTCCTTGCCGAGGTCGTGCCGGGTCAGGCCGTCGAGCCGGGCACCGCCGGGCGAGATGTCCTTGACCTCGAGCACGCGTTCGGCGCCGCCGACCTTGGCGCGGATGCGGCCGCGGGCGCGGCGGCGTTCCTGACGGCGGCGGTCGATCGCGGCGAGATCGCGGAAGAGATTGTCGGAGAGCTCGCCGAGCCGGGCGAGCACCTGTTCGCTCGCCGTGTTCATCGCCGCCAGCGCCTCGGCGGCCTCGTCGACGCGGCCTGCGGCATGCAGGGCGAGAGTGCGGCGGGCCTCGGCGTGGACCGCCTCGTGCGGTGCGACCAGCGCGGTGAAGGCGGGATCGTTGCGGATCTCCGGGATCGTCAGCCCGTCGTACCACTTGCCGAGGCGGCAGGCGTGATGGTCGGGCACTTCGGCGGCCTGCCACGTTCCGCGCCCCATCAGTACGTCGACGACGCGCTTCTTGAAGAGGACGTGGTCGATCTTGGCCATTTCGACGAGCGCGCGGTGACTGTCGGCCTCGAACCAGGTCTTGGCGCTGTCGGAGACGCGGTCGTTGCTCTCGTGCAGCTTGTTCGACATCCGCCCGAGCAGAGTTTCGTTCGCTTCCGCCGCCGCGGCGACCTGACCGACCGAGCGGCCGATCTCGCCGGTGGCGGCGGTCTGATGGCCGAGCACCGAGGCGATGGCGCGCATCTTGGTGCCGACGCCGGCGATCTTCGCCGAGATGTCGTCCATCGTCCGCCCGGCCTCGACGATCGAGTGCTGACCTTCGACGACGGCATTCTTGGAATGCTGCATCGTCGTCAGGATCGCGGTCATGCCCTCGCGCAGCGAGCCGATACGGGTGGTGATGTCTTCGGTCGCCCGCGACGTCTGGTTCGACAGGCCCTTGACCTCGGCGGCGACGACGGCGAAGCCGCGGCCGACCTCGCCGGCGCGCGCCGCCTCGATCGTCGCGTTGAGCGCCAGGAGGTTGGTCTGCGAGGCGATGGTCTCGATCACGCCGAGGATCTGGCCGATCTGCTCCGACGCCCGCGACAGTTCGTCGACGCTCGCCGCCGTCTCCTCGACGGCGCGGGCGATGTTGCCGATCGCCGCCTCGACCTGATCGACCGCTGCCCGCCCCTTGGAGACGGCGCCGTCGCTCTCGCGCGTGTCGGCGACGGCGCCCTCGCTCGAGCGGGCGATCTCGTCGACCGAGGCGACCATCTCGGCGACCGCCGAGGCGATCGTCTGGGCCGAGCTGTTGAGCTCGCGGGAGTTGCGGGCGAGGAAGGCGAGTTCCACCGCCACCTCGTTCACGTCCGCCACCGTGCCGGAGAGGTTGCGGAGGTTCTTCAGGTTGTTCTCGCGCGTCGTGTCTTCGCCTGCGATGCGGCTGAGCGCCGCGTCGCAGGCCGTCGTCGAGGCGATCATGTCGTGGAAGGCGCGGGCGAGCAGTGTCTCCAGCGCCGCCACCAGCTTGCCCGGTCGGAAGCGATGGGCGGCGACCAGCGGCTCGATCAGGCCGATCAGCATCCAGGCATAGGCGCTGGTGTACCAGCCCGACGGCAGGCCGAATTCGGCATGGGTGGCGCCGATGGTCGCGGACTTTTCGGCGAGATCCGGCGGCATCCGCTCGGCGAAGACCCGCGACCAGTGATCGCGTTGCGCCTTCTTCAGCTGTTCGATCAGCCCCGGCGCGGCGACGTGGGCGGCGAGTTCGGGGGTCTTCGCGATCAGGTCGTAGAAGCGATCGAGCCGTCGCTCGATCTCCGCGTCGAAGACCGGGAACACCGCGTCGGCCCGCTCCTCGGCGGAAGCAGCGGAGCGGATGAAGGCGTATTGGGCGCTCAGGGCTTCGACTGTCATGGGAGATCCTGCCGACATGCGTCGACCGAAGGATCTGCGGCCATGGTTAACGTTCGATTGAAATATCAATAAATACGCACATAATCTTCGGTTGAAATTCGAACCGTGCGACCGACCGGTGCGACACGTGGTCGACCCCGCCGGTCTGCGAGCGTCATGCCGCGACAGAGGGGCATCCCGGGTGTCGCCCGACGGCGCGAGCACCACGCCGGACCGGCCGTCGTCGGAAAAACGAGATTGACAATCACTCGCAATATCGGCTCGGATGGATGCGACCCGTCGCCCACCGAGGACCCATCGATGACGCTCTCCCGGAAGATGAAGACCCTTCTCGCCACCGCCGCCTTCGGCCTCATGGCCGCGCCCGCGTTCGCCGCCGAGGAGGTCAACGTCTACACCACCCGCGAGCCCGGCCTCTTCGCGCCGCTCGCCAAGGCCTTCACCGAAAAGACCGGGATCAAGGTCAACACCGTCTTCGTCAAGGACGGCCTCGCCGAGCGCGTCGCCGCCGAAGGGGCCGCCTCGCCGGCCGATCTCCTGATGACCGTCGACGTCGGCGTTCTCGCCGAACTGGTCGACAAGGGCGTGACGCAGCCTCTGAAGTCGGAAGCCGCCGAGAAGGCGGTGCCGGCCAACCTGCGCGCCGCCGACGGTTCGTGGACGGCGCTGTCGCTGCGCGCCCGTCTCGTCTGGGCCGACAAGTCGCTCGGGCTGAAGTCGATCTCCTATGCCGACCTCGCCGATCCGAAGTGGAAGGGCCAGCTCTGCATCCGCTCGGGTCAGCACCCCTACAACACCGCGCTGATCGCCGCGACGATCGCCCATGACGGCCGCGACAAGGCCAAGGCCTGGGTCGCCGGCGTCAAGGCCAACCTCGCCAAGAAGCCCTCGGGCGGCGATCGCGACGTCGCCCGCGACATCCTCGGCGGCCTCTGCAAGATCGGCGTCGGCAACTCCTACTATGTCGGCCTGATGCGCTCGGGCAAGGGCGGGCCGGAGCAGAAGGTCTGGGGCGACGGCGTCGACGTCCTCCTGCCGACCTTCGCCGGCGGCGGCACTCACGTGAACATCACCGGCGCGGCGCTGGCCAAGAACGCCCCCCATGCCGAGGCCGCCCGCAAGCTGGTCGAGTACCTCGTCTCGCCGGAAGGCCAGAAGGTCTATGCCGAGCAGAACTTCGAATACCCGGTCGTCCCCGGCGCCGCGGCCGAACCGACCATCGCCGGTCTCGGCAAGCTGACGGTCGACACCCTGCCGATCGCCGAGATCGCCAAGCACCGCAAGGACGCGAGCCTCGTCGTCGACGAGGTCGGCTTCGACCAGTAACATCGGTCGGAACGAGGCGAGGGACCGGCCGACGGGCCGGTCCGCGGAGGGCGGTACGCAGTGCGTGGACGGCGTTCAATCCTGCTGCCGGGGGGCTTCGGCCTCCTCGGTGTCGTCACCGCGCTCGCCGCGCTGGCGCCGATCGTCGCCCTCCTCGCCATCGCGGCGAGCGGCGACGGCGCGCTGTGGCATCACCTGTTCTCGACCGTGGTGCCGCGCGCCGCGGTCGAGACCGCGATCCTGGCCTGCGGCGTCACCGTCTTCGTCGTGGTGGTCGGCACCGGCACCGCCTGGATCGTCGCCACCCGCGACTTCCCCGGAAGGCGTTTCGTCGAGGTGCTGCTGCTGTTGCCGCTCGCCTTCCCGGCCTATGTGCTGGCCTATTCCTGGCTCGACCTCACCCATCCGCTCGGACCGATCCAGAACGCGCTCCGCGCCGCGCTCGGCTACGCCCGCCCCGCCGACTTCCGCCTGCCCGAGCTGCGCAGTCTGCCCGGCGCCATCCTCGTCTTCGGCTTCGCGCTCTACCCTTACGTCTACGTCGCCACCCGCGCCGTCTTCCTCGCCCAGACCACGACGATGATCGAGGCGGCGCGGATGCTCGGCGCCTCGCGGGCCCGCGTCTTCTTCCGCGTCGCCCTGCCGCTCGCCCGACCGGCGATCGCAGGCGGCGCGGCGCTCGCCATCATGGAGACGCTCAACGACGTCGGCGCCGCCGAGTTCCTGTCGGTCAACACGTTGACCGCCGCCGTGTGGTCGACCTGGGTCAACCGTTCGGATCTCCCCGGCGCGGCGCAGATCGCCATCGCCATGCTCGCCTTCGTCCTCGGCCTCTTGCTGCTCGAGCGGCTGGCGCGCGGCGGGCGCGGCTATGCCGTCTTCGGTCGGGCGAGCCGGCGTCTGGCGCCGCGGCCCTCGACGGGCCTGCGCGGCATCGGCCTCTTCCTCCTCTGCGCCCTGCCGGCGCTGATCGGCTTCGTCCTGCCGGCCGCCCATCTCGTCCGTCAGGCCTGGATGCGCCTCGCCTTCGCCGGCCTCGCCGAGGAGATCGTCGCCGAGACGATCGACACCATTCGGCTGGCGGCCACGGCCACGATCATCGGCGTCGCGCTGGCGGCGGTGCTCGCCTCCGGCCGCCGGCTCCATCCCGGCTCGCGGCTCCACGCAATTGCTCCGCGCATCGCCTCGGTCGGCTATGCCGTGCCCGGCACGGTGCTGGCGATCGGTCTGCTGGTGACCTACGGCGCCTTCGACGGCGGCTTGCGCGCCCTCGTCGCCGGCCTCGGCTTCACCCCGCCGGGGCTGGTGCTGTCGGCCTCCTTCGGCGGCTTGGTGATAGCCCTCGTCCTGCGCTTCTTCCGCCTCGGCGCTTCGAAGATCGAGGCCGGGCTCGAACGCCTGTCGCCGTCGCTCGAACAGTCCGCCCGCATGCTTGGTCGCACGCCCTTCGGCGCGATGCGGGCCGTCCACTGGCCGCTGCTGGCGCCGGCCTACGCTGCTGCCGCGCTGCTCTTCTTCGTCGACTGCATGAAGGAACTGCCGGCGACGCTGCTCTTGCGCCCGATGGGGTTCGAGACGCTGTCGACCCGGCTCTACGGCGAGGCGGCGCGCGGAACTTATGAGAACGGCGCACTCGCCGCCTGTCTCATCGTCGCCTTCGGCCTCTTGCCGATCGTCCTGATGACGCGGGTCGGCCGCTTCACCGCGACACCGGGCGAGACCGCGCCGGAAGAGCCGATCGCCACCGACGCCCTCGTTTCCGCTCCCGTCCCCGTCCCCGTCCTCGAAGGAGACCGCGCGTGACCGCGACCCCCGCCCTCTCTTTCGACGGCATCCGCCATGCCTATGGCCGCACCCTGGCGCTCGACGGCGTGTCGCTGGCGCTCGAGCCCGGCGAGGTCGTCGCCCTGCTCGGCCCCTCCGGCTGCGGCAAGACCACGTTGCTGCGCATCGCCGCCGGCCTCGAACGCCCGCTCGCCGGCACGGTGAGCGCGGGCGAGCGCCGCCTCGTCGCCGACGGGCTCTTCGTCGAGCCGGAGCAGCGCGGCATCGGCCTGATGTTCCAGGACTACGCGCTCTTCCCCCATCTCGACGTCGCCGCCAACGTCGCCTTCGGCCTCGCCGGCCGGCCGGCGGCGGAGGCACGCGCGACCGTCGCCGATCTCCTCGCCCGCGTCGGCCTCTCGGGCCGCGGCGGCGCCTATCCGCACATGCTGTCGGGTGGCGAGCAACAGCGCATCGCGCTCGCCCGCGCGCTCGCTCCGCGCCCGGCGGTCCTCCTGATGGACGAACCCTTCTCCAACCTCGACCAGCGCCTGCGTCGCGGCATGCGGGCCGAGACCGTCGGCCTGCTGCGCGCCTCGGGGGCGGCGGCGCTGATGGTCACCCACGACCCCGACGACGCCATGGCGGTCGCCGATCGCATCGCGCTGATGCGCGGAGGCCGCATCGTCCAGATCGGCACGCCGGAGGAGGTCTGGCATCGCCCGGTCGACCGTTGGGCGGCGGCGTTCTTCGCCGATCTCGAGGAGATGCATGCGGTGGTGCGTCACGGCCGCGCCGAGACCCCGCTCGGCTCCTTCGCCGCTCACGGGCTCGTCGACGGGCCGGCGCTGGTCTGCCTGCGGCGCGACGCCTTCGATCTCGCTGCGGAAGACGCGGAATTCGCCGCGACCGTGGTCTCGACCCGTTTCATCGGCGAGCACCGCACCGTGCGGCTGGCGATCGACGGGCTCGCGCGGCCGATCGACACCCATGTCGACGCCCGTCACCCGATCGAGATCGGCGCCCGCGTTGCCGTCGGCATCGACCGCACCCAGGCCTTCGTCTTTCCCGAAGGCTGAGGCGCGGCTTCGTCGCGCGATTGACGCGGGTCATGGCGGGATCTCGCGATCGGCTCATGATCGGCCTGCGCTTCCCCCCGGCCTCCCGGCCGCGGGTTCGAAGCGGCAGGGAGGGGTGCCATGAAGGTCCTCGATCTCCTCGCCAAACTCGGGATCCTGCGCTGGGGTGCGCGGGCCGCGGTCTATCGCAGCGGGGCGGAGCGCCCCGCCGAATTCATCGACGACAGCGTGTTCGACGCGGATCGCGACTACATGCGGCGCCATGGCGACACGGCGAAGAAGCCGCCGGAGAAACGCGGCTGATCCCGAGCGCTCGCGCCCTCAGCCGCCGACACCCGGCGCCTCGTGGCCGGTGCGCGCGACATATTCCTTGTAGCCGCCGCCGAAGGCGTGGATGCCGTCGGGGGTCAGTTCCAGCACCCGGTTCGACAGTTCCGACAGGAAGTGGCGATCGTGGCTGACGAAGAGCATGGCGCCCTCGTAGTCGCCGAGCGCCTCGATCAGCATCTCCTTGGTGGCGAGATCGAGGTGGTTGGTCGGCTCGTCGAGGACGAGGAAATTCGGCGGATCGAAGAGCATCGCCGCCATGACGAGCCGCGCCTTTTCGCCGCCCGACAGCACTCGGCAGCGCTTCTCGACGTCGTCGCCCGAGAAGCCGAAGGCACCGGCCAACGCGCGCAGCGCCCCTTGGCCTGCCTGCGGGAACTTGGCGTCGAGCCATTCGAAGATGGTCGCGTCGCCGTCGAGCAGGTCCATGGCATGCTGGGCGAAATAGCCCATCTTGACGCTGGCACCGGTCTTCACCGTGCCGGTGTCGGGCGTCGAGGCGCCGGCGACGAGCTTCAAGAGCGTCGACTTGCCGGCGCCGTTGACGCCCATCACGCACCAGCGCTCGCGCCGGCGGACGGCGAAGTCGAAGCCCTGATAGATCACCTTGGCGCCATAGGCCTTGTCGACGCCCTCGAGCGAGACGACGTCCTCGCCGCAGCGCGGGGCCGGCGGGAAGTCGAAGCGGACCGTCTGGCGGCGGCGCGGCGGCTCGACCCGGTCGATCTTGTCGAGCTTCTTCACCCGGCTCTGCACCTGGGCGGCATGGGAGGCGCGCGCCTTGAAGCGCTCGATGAAGGCGAGTTCCTTGGCGAGCATCGCCTGCTGGCGTTCGAAACGCGCCTGCTGCTGCTTCTCCGACAGCGCGCGCTGCGTCTCGTAGAACTCGTAGTCGCCGGAATAGGAGGTGAGCTGGCCGCCGTCGATCTCGAGGATGCGGTTGACGATCCGGTTCATGAAGGCGCGGTCGTGCGACGTCATCATCAGCGCGCCTTCGTAGCCGCGCAGGAACTGCTCGAGCCAGATCAGGCTCTCGATGTCGAGATGGTTCGACGGCTCGTCGAGCAACATCACGTCGGGCTTCATCAGCAGGATGCGGGCGAGCGCCACGCGCATCTTCCAGCCGCCCGAGAGCCGGCCGACGTCGCCGTCCATCATCTCCTGGCTGAACGAGAGACCGGCGAGCACCTCGCGCGCCCGGCCCTCGAGCGCATAGCCGTCGAGTTCCTCGAAGCGGTGCTGCACCTCGCCATAGGCCTCGACCAGCGCGTCGATCTCGTCGAGCCGATCGGGATCGGCCATCGCCTGCTCGAGCGCATGGAGCTCGGCGGCGATCTCGCTGACCGGGCCGGCGCCGTTCATCACCTCGGCGACGGCCGAATGGCCGGACATCTCGCCGACGTCCTGATCGAAATAGCCGATGGTGATGCCGCGATCGACCAGAACCTGGCCCTCGTCGGGGATCTCGCGGCCGGTCATCATGCGGAAGAGCGTCGACTTGCCCGCCCCGTTCGGTCCGACGAGGCCGACCTTCTCGCCCCTCAGGAGCGCGGCGGAGGCCTCGACGAAGAGGAGCTGGTGGCTGTTCTGCTTGGAGACGGAGTCGATGCGGATCATGGGGCGGGCGGTTTCCGGCTGGAGAAGCGGCGTCTGTCGCACGCCCCTCCGGTCGCGGCAAGCCGAAAACGCCCATCCTCGGCCGACATCTTCAGCCGATCAGCACGAGATGCGACCGCGCCACCAGCACTGTCGCGACCGTCGCGAAGAGGAGATCGCCGACGAGCATCGTGACGATCGCCCATCGCGCCGGATCGGCCGGCCCCGTCCGTTCGAGCCGTCTGCGGAAGGCCGCGAGCACGCTCGCCGAAAGCCCCGCCCCGGTCGCCGCGAAGAGCGGCAGATAGAGCGCGAAGCCGACGTGGCCGTATTCCCGCTTCAGGATGCAGAAGGGGCAGTGGTGGTGCGGCTGCTCGTAGACCCACGGCGCGATCGCCGAGACGATCGCCGCCAGCGCCAGTCCGAAGACCGCGAGCGACACCGGCCCGAGGAGGAGGGCCGCACGCCGCCACCTGAGTGCCGCGAGCCCGACCACGACTGAGACCGCGAGGCCGATGCCGAGCGCGATCATCGCGTCGAGCGGCGGCAGCGAGGCGAGATCGCCGCCGACGTCGGCCTTTCCCTCGCCGAAGAGCTTGCCGCAGCAGGAGGTGATCGTGTCGGCCTTCAGATCGAGGAAATAAGCGAGTTCGATGCCGCCTTCCGCCAGCACCAGCGGTGCCAGAACCAAGAGGCCGACGTGCTTCTGCTTCACCAGCGCCCGGTCGCGGGTCGCGGCGTCGGCGCGGTCGACGGCGAGCCAGACGAAGGCGGCGAAGAACACCACGATCTTCGCCCACAGCGCGGGGAAGCCCCAGACACTGGCGTTGAGCGTGCCCACCGCGCACATCGCCCCGACGAAGAGCGGCGCCATGCGGTCGGCGTTGAAGGCGAAGAGGATCAGGCTCGCCGCCTCCAGCGCCAGCACGAAGGCGACGACGGTGGAGACGAGGCCGGTCGTCTTCTCGAGCCCGATCTGGCGCTGCGAGCCGCTCTCCGCGTCCCAATGGGCGAGGAGCCGCAGCGCGAAGACGCCCGCGCCGAGCAGCACCAGACCGGCGAGCGTCGAGGCGAGGATCAGCGCCAGGATCGGCGGGTGGAAGATCATGGGAGGTCTTCCTCGTCCTCGTCGATCCGCCCGTCGATCATCGTCACCAGCCGGTCGACGACCGCCGCCTCGGTGATGCGCGGGTCGTGGCTGGTGATCAGCACCGTCTTGCCGGCCCGCTTCAGCGCCTCGGCGATGACGAGGAACTGCGCCACCCGTTCGGCGTCGAGGCTGGCGGTCGGCTCGTCGGCGACGATCACGGCGGGGTCGTTGATCAGCGCCCGGGCGATGGCGACGCGCTGCGCCTCGCCGCCCGAGAGATGCTCGACCGACAGCCGCGCCCGGTCGGCGAGGCCGAACTGGTCGAGCAGTCCGAAGGCGCGCTCTTCGAGGGCGCGATGGGGCAACCCCATCGGCACCGCCGGCAGCACGACGTTGTCGAGTGCCGAGAGCCCGCGCACCAGATTGAAGCGCTGGAAGACGAAGCCGAAGGTTCGCCGGCGAACTTCCGTCAGGAAGCGCTCGGGCAAGCCCGAGACCACCTCGCCGTCGATGCGGACGCGACCGGTGGTCGGCCGGGCGAGGCAACCGATCACGGTGAGAAGCGTCGTCTTGCCCGAGCCCGACGGCCCGCGCAGGACGGTGATGCGACCGTCGTCGATGGTGAGGTCGACACCGCCGACGGCGACGACCTCGTCGTGACGACCCTGGTTGTGCAGCTTGGTGACGTCTTCGAGCTGGATCATCGCCGCCTCACCGCATGACCGCGTCGGGATCGGCCGACGCCGTCTTCCACACCGGAACCAGAATCGCCGCCATGTAGGGCACCACCGTCAGCATCGCGAGGGTGAAGACCTCGAGCGCGTCGACGTTCGGCGACAGGGGAAAGCGCGGGTAGAGCGTCGCCCAGCCGGTCAGGACCGGGGCGAAGAGCCCGGCCGAGAAGAAGAAGACGTGCAGCCACGCCCCGATCAGCCCGAGGACGAAGGCGAGGCCGGAGATCAGCGCGCCTTCCGTCAGCCGCACGGCGACGACGTCGCGCGTCTCCCAGCCGATCGCCTTGAGGATGCCGATCTCGCGCTTCTCCTCCGCCGAGAGGCCGGAGGCGCGGTCGAAGGCGAGCAGCGCGAAGGCGATCAGGGCGCCGGCGAGCAGCGCCAGCGTCAGCCCTTCGCGCCAGGAGAACAGCGCCTCGACGCTGCGGCCCATGTCGTCGCGGGTGACGAAGCGATGGCGCGGCAGCTTGATCCCGGCCTTCTCGGCGATGGTCTTGACCTCGCGCGGGTTGGTGACGGTGATCGCCACGTCGGTCCACACGTCGGGGGGCAGTTCGAAGAAGGCGCGGAAGTCGCTCTCCTCCACCAGCACCAGATCGGAGGAGACGAGTGCCGAATCCGACGGCAGGATCGCCTTGACCCGGCTGCGCAGGAACTTGCCGGCCGGCGAGACGAGGAAGAGCGGCTTGCCGACGTCGAGCCGGCGCGCCCGCGCCACGCCCTCGCCGACGATCGTCTCGCCCTTGCCGACCTTCAGCGCGCCGTCGGATCGTGGCGGCACCATCAGCGTGTAGTTGGCGGCGCCGGCGCTGTCCCAGAGATGACCCCACAGCCGCGGCTCGATGCGGCGGACGCCGCGCAGCGTGCCGAGTGCGGCGACCTCGTCCGTCCGCGTCAGATCATGGCGGCCCATCACCATCGCCTGGGCGGTGATCTCCGGCCCGCTCGAAAGCTGTGCGGAGGCCTCGCGGCGCACCGCCGAGCCGAAGAGCATCACCGAGCCGAGCAGGAAGACGACCAGCGCGTAGATCGCCACGAGGCCGATGTTCTTGGTCGGTCGGCGCATCAGCGAGCGCACGGCGAAGTCGAGGAGTTGGCGGCGACGTTCGAAGGCGGCGCGCATGGGTCACTCCTGCCCGGCTTCGAGCCGGCCGGCGGGGAAGGCGCGCGGCGCGACGACGAGCGAGGCGGTGGGGAAATGATCGAGGCTCGCCGGCCCGTCCTGGAACGCCGAATGGAGGTCGGCGAGGGAAGGGTGGCGGGTGTAGCGCGCCTCGGTGAAGAGCGCCGGGTCCGACAGGGCGAGTTCCGCGGCGATCGCCGAGGCCCGCGCCCGTCGCCCCGCCGGATCGTCGGGGACGACGACCGCCGCCACCAGCGCCGCGCCGACGAGGAGGAGCCCGCCGAAGAGGAGGGCCGCCATCGTCGAGCCGCGCGGGCGCCGCGGCGGGCGGGGAGGAGACGGCGTCATTCGAAGCGTCCGTCGTCGAGGGCGGCGAGCAGCGCGAGCGTCGCCTCGGGCGCCTTCAGGACGCGCTTGCCCTTGTGGTCGGCGAGGAACTCCTCGGCGTCGGCCTTGGTCGCGAGGGGCACCAGCTCGTGGCCCATCGGCCCGAGCACGTCCGAGCCGATCACGTACCAGGCGGTCTCGGCGGCGACGAGGCTGCCCTCGTAATAGGCGGTGACGCCGACCGCCTCGATCTCCTCCGCCTTGCGGCCGGGCGACCAGTGGCCGACGTCGCGGAGATATTTGAAGAGGTCCTTCGCCCCGTCGAAATGCTCCATGTGGCCGTCGCGGAAGCGAGCCGAGGCGATCCAATAGGGGTATTTGGCGACGAACATGCCGCAGACCGGGCAGACGTCGCGTTCGCCGGGCTTGGGCAGAGCGACGGCGGCGGCCTTGTCGGCCTCTGCGGCGGCCTCTGCGACGGGCAGGCAGGCGAAGGCCGAGAGGCCGGCGACGAAGGCGCGGCGGTCGAGGCGGGCGGGACGGCGATGTCGGATCATGGCATGTCTCCGGGCGATCCCGGCCGGGCGCGTGCCCGACCGGGATGCCGTGGCCGATCACTGCGGATTGGCGGCCTTCTTGCGCATCTCGCCGCGGCGGCTGCGCAGCATGATCGTGTCGTCGGCCATCACCAGATAGGCCTTGCGCAGCGCGCCGTTGAAGTCGACGACCTCGGCGCCGGCCTTGGCCGAGGCTTCCGCCTTGGCGGCGGCCTCCGCCTTCGCCTTGTCGGCATAGGCCGCGTTCGAGACGCGGGTCATGGTGCCGGGCTTCGACGGATCGATCACGTAGAAGGCCTTGTCGACGTTGACGAGCGGCTTGATCTCGCCGTCGCCGCCGGCGTCGCCCGCCCAGATCGCCTTCGGGCCCTTGTCCATGTTGAGCGACAGGCCGATCGCCGCGCAGTGCAGCGAGCAGGTGCCGTCGACCGCGTCGTCCTCGTAGTGGATGAGGTGGCGGGTCGCCGAGAACTTGGCCCGCACCATGCCGCAGTAGCGGCAGCGCGGGAACTTCTTGGTGTCGTCGGTGGTCGGGTCCTTGTCCTTCGGCAGGTCCTTGATCAGGCCGTTGGCGTCGGTCCAGGCCCAGGGCGCCATCGGCTGGTCCTGGGCGCCCGCCTGCGTGGCGAAGAGCGAGGCGAGGGCGGCGCCGGCGACCAGCGCGCGGCGATCGATCGGGAAATCGGTCATGGATTGCTTCCTTCGTGCGTGAGTTCGTCGACGCGACGCTCCCGGTCTTCGCGGGCGGCGCCGGTCTTCGGTCGATCAGGCAGGAAGGGCGAGCGGAGGTCCGCGGACGACGCCGAAGCGATGGATCGGCCGCGAAACGAGGAAGGCGACGACGACTTCGGGCGCCGGGGCTTCGGCGACGACCGCCGGTCCGACGACGACCGGCCCCTGCGGCACGGGGCCGTTGCCGGTCACCGCCGCCGAGGCGCAGAGCACGCAGGGGTCGTCGACGGCGTCGATCGGCGACGTGCGATCGCCGGCCTCGCCGTGGCAGAGCTCCAGGATGCCGGTGGCGGCGACGTCCGAGGAGACCGAGGCGGCCGCCGTGGCGCCGAGATGGTCCGCGGTCAGGAGGACCTGGAACAGCATGGCGAAGACGGCGAGCCACAGCGTCGGACGAGCGTTCCGAAACGCGCGCGACGATGAGGCTCGGTGTTCGGTCATGCGATCTCCCACAAGGGACGTGTCGACGGTCGATCCATCGCGCTTTGCTGATATCTGCGCCTTGATCATGGTCAATGACGGCGGGAGGATCGTGCCGTCACGGCTTCGCGGTTGCGGGCTGGCCGGTCAGTTCCTGCTTCAGTTTCTCCGATCTGCGCCGCATTTCGGCCCGCCAGCGACGGTTCGTCGCGTTGTCCTCGGCCATCACCAGATGGGCGTTCTTCAGCGCCTCCTCGAAGCGCACGACACGGGCGCCGGCGGTCTTGGCGAGTTCGGTCGAAGCGGCGGCATCGGCCTTGGCGCGATCGGCATAGGCGAAGTTGGAGACCCGCGTCATCGTGCCGGGCCGCGAGGGATCGAGCACGTAGAAGGCCTTGTCGACGGGAACCAGCGGCTTGACCTCGTCGTCCGACCCGGCATCGCCGACCCACATCCCGCGGATGTCGGCATTGATGCCGAGCGACAGGCCGACCGCCAGACAGCGCAGCGAGCAGGTGCCGTCCATGCCGTCGTCCTCGTAGGAGACGAGATGGCGGCTGTGCGAGAACTTGCGCCGGTCCATGCCGCAGTATCGGCACCGCGGCTGCTTTTCGAACTCGTTGGTCTGCGGATCTGGATCCTTGGGCAGACCGCGCAGCGGCCCGTTGGCGGCCGTCCATTCCCACGGCGTCTGGGTGGCCGGGGCGGGCGCCGGGGCCGGAGGGGCGGCAGGCTTGTCCTCGGCACTCGCGGGGCGGGCGGCGAAGAGCGCGGCGAGGGCTGCGGCGCCGAGCACGGCGCGGCGATCGGGAGATGTCGTCATGATGTCCTCGGAAGAAGGAGGGAAGGCGGGAGGGCCGGGGCCCTCCCGACGAGGCTCAGAACGTCGCCTTCAGCGTCACGAGGAAGTTCCTCGGGTCGCCGTAGGTGTTGTAGGTGTTCGTGCCGCCGATGCGGGTGCGATAGACCGTGTCGAACACGTTGTTGACGGCGAACGTCGCCTTCAGGTGCTTGTTGATCGCGTAGCCGGCCTGGAGATCGACGACCGTGTAGGGGTTCTGCACGCGTACCGGCGGATTGCCGTTGCCGGAATCCGAATAGGCCTGCAGGCCGAGACCGCCGAAGACGCCGGCCCAACGCCCGTCGAGGACGGTGTACTGGGTCCACAGTTTGAACGAATGCTTCGGCTGCCAGGTGGTGATCGGATTGCCGGTGTTCGGGGCCGCCGTCAGGACCTTGGTGTGGTTGTAGGTGTAGCCGGTGGCGATCTGCCAGCCGGGCAGCGCCTCGCCGGTCACCTCGAGTTCGACACCCTCGCTCTTGGCCTTGCCGGCGGGGAGGTAGAAGCCCGGGTGGTTGAGGTCCGACATCGTCCGATTGTAGTCGTCGATGTAGAAGGCCGCCGCCGAGGTCTGCAGTTTGCCGCCGAAGAACTCGCCCTTGAGGCCGACCTCGTATTGCGCGCCGGTGCGCGGATCGAGGATCGTGCCGGCGCCGCCGTCCCACATCTTCGACGTCGTCGGCACGAAGATGTCGGCGTAGCTGGCGTAGACGTTGATGCCCTTGACGATCTCGTAGACGAGACCGGCATAGGGCGACAGCCGCCCGTCGGCCTTGGAGCCCGGCGACCAGCCGGTCTCGGCCCCCGGCGGTATGGTGCGCGAGCGCGAATCGTACCAGGAGACGCGCGACCCGACGATCAGCGTCAGCGGATCGAGGATCTTGATCTTGCCCTGGCCGTAGATGCCGATCTGCTTCTGCTCGCTCCGCGAACCGGAGTTGAAGACGAAGGCCGGTTCGGGAACGGTGGCGTCGGGATTGAAGATGTTGCCGGTGACGCGCGGCGTCGCCGAGCCGAGTGCACCGTTGAAGTTCTGGCCGACGCCCTCGTTGCCCCAGAAGGCGTAGTTGGTGCCGAGCAGGATCTCGTGCGTGCGGCCGAACAGCTCGATCGGCCCGCGCACGAAGGCATCGGCCGAGTTGCGCTCGTAGTCGTAGAGCCACCAGCGGCGCACGTACTCGACGTTTCCGGCGGCATCGATGCCCTCCCAAGGATAGGCGTCCTTGAAGTCGAAGTGCTGGCGCCGCGTGGTGTAGGAGGCCTTGGCCACCCAGCCGTTGTCGAAACGGTGCTCGAGCGAGGCGGCATATTCGTCGGTCAGCCACAGATAGCGCGACCACGACGGGTAGGGATTGGTCGAGCGCGGCACGTCGATGAAGGCGCCGGTCGCCTTGTCGGCCGGAAGGCCGGAGAAGGACGGCGCGTGGTCGTCCTGATGGACGGCCGAGACCGTCAGCAACGTCTTGTCGGTCAGATCGATCTCGACCGTGCCGAAGCCGACCCACTTCGTGTCGTGGGCGCGGTCGTAATAGTAGTCGCGGTCGGTGCCGGCGAGCACGCCGCGCCAGCGGATGCGCTTCTCCTCGCCGAGCGGACCGGTCACGTCGAGTTCGGCGCGCTTGTTGGCCCACGAGCCGTAGCTGGTGATGAGCGAGGCACCGAAGACGTCCTTCGGCGTCTTCTTGACGAGGTTCACCACGCCGCCCGGGCTGCCCTGACCCATCAGCAGGCCGGTCGGTCCCTTGAGCACCTCGATACGGTCGTAGATCGCCGTGTCGAACTGCTGCCAGCCGCCGAAGCCGTTCAGCGCCGGCGCGCCGTCGACCATGGACTCGGGGGAATAGCCACGGATGTAGTACTGGCTCTGCGACGAGTCGTTCGAGATCATCGTCACGCCCGGCGTGCGGGCGAGGACCTGATCGACCGTCGTCAGGTTCTGATCCTCGATCTGCTGGCGCGTCATCACCGAGACCGAATTCGGCACGTCGATGCGCCTCAATGGGATCTTGCCGGCGGTGGTCACGGCGCCGGAGGTGTAGGAGCCGGTGCCGTCGGTGGTGGCGGCGTTCTTCTGCGGCCGGTCGGCCGAGACCACGACCTCCGGCAGCGGCGCGTCGACCGTCTGGCCCTGTTCCTGCGGCGGCGTCTTCGCCTTCTTCTGCTTCTTGGCCGGCTCGGCCAGCGCCGTCGAGGACGCGAGCACGAGCGCGAGCGCGACGAGGCCGGGGCCCCTCGCGAGGGTGGGGATGGATTGCATGGTTTCTTCTCCCGAAAGCGCGTCGAGGCGCCTCGTGGACGAGATCAGGCGGCGACGGGGATCGCGCCGGTTCGGACGTCGTCTCGGGAGAGGGAAGGGGGCGCACGGGCGCGGATGCGGTCGAGGAGCCGCGGCAGGACGATCGCCTCGACGGCGATGCGCCATTCGGCCGGCCGGAACCGTTCGATCGGCGGCGGGGCGAGGCCGATCTCGACCGGCGGGGCGAAGCCGCCGGGCGCGGCGAGGCGACACAGGCCGCAGGCGTCGTCGTGATGGAGTGCGGCCGGGTTCGTCGCGTCGCGTCGATCGACGACGTCCTGGTCCTGGGCGCAGACGATGATGTCGACGAGGGGATCGAAGGCGAGGCGGACGCTGGCCGCGCTGGAGCCGACCGGCGCCAGGATCTGCACGATCAGCGCCAGTACGATCAGAAGTGCTTCGAAGGTGTTGCGCAACCTTCGCAAGAATACGCTCCCCTTGCCCCACGTCACAGACGACATTTCAGCCGGGGAGAGTCAATCGGGGTTGATCTACGTACGACGGAGTGACGAGGCGCCGTGGCGCCGCCGCTTGTCATAGGACAAGGACGCCGCGGTGTTCGGCCTCGCCCTCCGGCTCGAGGTGGATGGTGACGATCGCGTCTTCGATCGCCGCCGCCAGCGCCGCCTCGATGCGGTCGCAGATGGCGTGCGCCTCGCGCACCGCCATGTCGCCCGGCACCACCAGATGGAAGTCGACGAAGACGGCGCGGCCGGCATGGCGCGTGCGCAGGGCATGGGCCTCGAGCGCGCCGGTCGCCTCGGCGGCGATGATCTCGGAGATCTTCGCCAGGATGTCGCTGCCGACCGCCTCGTCCATCAGGCCGGAGAGCGAATCGCGCATCACCTTCCAGCCCGCCCACAGGATGTTGACCGCCACCGCGGCGGCGAGCAGCGGATCGAGGATCATCCAGCCGGTCACGACAGCCAGTCCGACGCCGGCCGCCACGCCGACCGAGGAGACGACGTCGGAGAGGAGGTGGTGTCCGTCGGCCACCAGCGCCGGCGAGCGAAGTCGTCGACCGCGCACGATCAGCACCCGACACCAGGCCGCGTTGATCACGCTCGCCAGACCGTTGATCGCCAGACCTTCGAACGGCGCGTCGATGGCGCGCGGCGCCAGGATCCCGGCCCAGGCCTCGCGGAAGATCAGGACGGCGGCGACGACGATCATCGCCCCTTCGAGCGCGGCGGAGAAGAACTCGGCCTTGTGGTGGCCGTAGGGGTGGCGGGCGTCGGCGGGCCGCGCGGCGATGCGGATCGCCACCAGAGCGGCGATCGCGGTGGCGACGTTGACGATGCTCTCGAGACCGTCGGAGAGCAGCGCCACCGACCCCGTGACCGCCCAGGCGACGAGCTTCAGTGCGAGCACCAAGACGCCGACGACGATGCTGCCGATGGCGATACGGTGGGTGGTGGTCATGGGGTGGCTCCGTCGACCGGCCCGGGTCGCGCCGGCGGCGCCACATTGTCACGAACGCCGTGCGCGCGACAGTCGTCCTTCGGTGGGCGTCACCGCGTCGAGGTGTCTCCCGTCGGAGCCGGTGTTAGGATCACGAATCGGCTGCGGCGCCCGCATCGCGGCCCGCCGCATCGTTTCCCGGAGATCCGCATGAGCGACCCAGTCGAAGACCCCGTGACGGCCACCGGGCCGATCCCGCTGGTCCTCGATCTCGACGGCACGCTCGTCGCCTCCGATCTCCTGGTCGAGGCCGCGATCGCCCACGTCGCCGCCCATCCGTTCGGCGTCGGTGGCCTGATCGCCGCCGCCCGTCGCGGCAAGGCGGCGTTGAAGGCGACGATCGCCGCCGCCACCCCGGTCGATCCGACGCGTCTGCCCTGGGACGTCCGCGTGCTGGCGATGATCGAGGCGGCGCGCGACGCCGGCCGGCCGGTCTGGCTCGCCTCCGGTTCGAACGAGCGTCACGTCGCCGCGGTCGCCGCCCATCTCGGCCTCGACGGCTGGCTCGCCTCCGACGACAGGGTCAACCTGACCGGTGAGGCCAAGGCGCGCCGGCTGGTCGAGACCTTCGGCGAGAAGGGCTTCGACTATGTCGGCGACGGTGCGGTCGACCTGCCGGTCTGGGCGGTCTGTCGCCGCGGCATCGCCGTCGAGCCGTCGCGCCGGACCCGCGCCCGCCTCGCCGCGACGCGCCCCGACGTGACGATCGTGCCGCCGCTGCCCGGCCGGGCGAAGGCCTGGATCGACCTCTTCCGGCCGCACCAGTGGGTGAAGAACACGCTGGTCTTCCTGCCGTTGATCACGGCGCAGAAGTTCGCCGCCGCGGCGCTCGCCGAGGCGGTTCTCGCCTTCGTCGCCTTCTCGCTCGCCGCCTCCGCCGTCTATGTCGTCAACGACCTCGTCGACCTCGCCGCCGATCGCGAGCATCCGACCAAGAAGCGCCGGCCGCTCGCCGCCGGCCGCGTGCCGATCCTCGCCGCGCCGCCGGTCGCGGCCCTGCTCGTCGTCGCGGCGCTCCTGACGGGGTTGGCGGTCTCGCCGTTCTTTTCCGGCGTCGTCGCGATCTATCTGGCGGCGACCACGGCCTATTCCTTCTGGCTCAAGCGCAAGATGCTGGTCGATGTGCTGGTGCTCGCCGGGCTCTACACCTTCCGCGTCATCGGCGGCGCGGTGGCGATCGGCGTGCCGGTGTCGGAATGGCTGCTCGGTTTCTCGATGTTCGTCTTCACATCGCTCGCCCTGATCAAGCGCTATGTCGAACTCGCCGCCCGCATCGACGGCGACCTGCCGGACCCGGAGAACCGCGACTGGCGCAAGGCCGATCTGCCCGTCGTCTCGGCGCTCGCCGCCGCCGCCGCCTTCAATGCCGTCACGGTGTTCGCCCTCTGGGTCTCTTCCGAGACGGCGCATCGGCTCTATCGCCAACCCGCGCTGCTCTGGCTCGTCTGCCCGATCCTGGTGTATTGGCTCGGCCGCGCCCTGATGCTCGCCCATCGCCGCGAGATGGCCGACGACCCGATCCTCTTCGCCCTGAAGGATCGCAACAGCCTCTTCGCCTTCGCGCTCGCCGGCGCGATCGTCGCCGTGGCAGTGGTGTGAGGTGGCGGACATGAGCGAAGCGACCGAGCGCGAGACGATCGAAGCCGGAGAGGCGGCGACCCGCCCCTTCCTCGCCGCCCACGCCGTCTTCGTCCGCTACGTGCTCTTCGCCGTGATCGCCGGCCTCGCCAATCTCGGCGCCCAGGAGGCGACGGTCCGGATCGGTCCTGCCTGGCCGCTGATGGTCTCGGTCCTCGCCGGCACCGGCACCGGCTTCTTCGTCAAATACCTGCTCGAGAAGCGCTTCATCTTCTTCGACGCTTGGGAGAGCCACGCCGCCGAGCTGCGCAAGATCACCGTCTACGGTCTCTTCGGCGTCGGCACGACCCTGCTCTTCTGGGCGATCGAACTCGGCGCCTGGCATCTGTGGCGGACCGTCGAGGCGAAATACGTCGGCGCCGCCGTCGGCCTCGCGCTGGGCAACTGGATCAAGTACCTGATGGACAAGCATTGGGTCTTCGGGAGGTCGTCATGATGCGCCGCCTCGCCGGTTGGGGCCGCTGGCCGATGGTGGAGAGCGAATGGCTCGCCCCCGCCCGCCGCGAGGATGCCCGCGCCGCCTTTGCCGCGACCGAGGGCGTGGTGGCGCGCGGCAACGGTCGCGCCTACGGCGATGCCGCGATCGGCGCCCGGGCGACGCTCTCGACCCGCGGTCTCGACCGCATGATCGCCTTCGATGCCGCGACCGGGCTGCTGACGCTCGAGGCCGGCGTCCTGCTCGCCGACGTCGTCGACGCCTTCGGCCCACGCGGCTTCTTTCCCGCCGTGGTGCCCGGCACCCGCCTCGTCACCATCGGCGGGGCGATTGCCGCCGACGTCCACGGCAAGAACCATCACCGCGACGGCGGCTTCGGCGATCACCTCGTCTCGCTGGTGTTGGCGACGGCCGGCGGCGACGTCCTGACCTGTTCGCGCGAGGAGAACGCCGAGCTCTTCGCCGCGACCATCGGCGGCATGGGGCTGACCGGCACCATCCTCGAGGCGACGATCCGCCTGCGCCGCGTCGAGACCGGCTGGATTCGCCAGACGACGGTGGTGGCGAAGGATCTCGCCGCCGCGATCGCCGCGCTGGATGCCGCCGACGCCACGACCTATTCGGTCGCCTGGATCGACTGCGTCGCCCGCGGCGCGGCGCTCGGCCGCTCGCTCGTCTTCCTCGGCGAGCACGCGACCCGCGCCGATCTCGACGCCTCGGCGGCGCGCAACCCCTTCCCGCCGATCCCGGGCCCGCGTCTCGCCGTGCCGATCGACGCGCCCGGCTTCGCCTTGGCGCATTGGAGCGTCGCCGCCTTCAACGAGGCCTATTTCCGCCTCGGCGCCCGCAAGGCGGGGGCGCCCTTCACCGTGGCGGCCGGCCCCTATTTCTTCCCGCTCGACGGCGTCGGAGACTGGAACCGCATCTACGGCCGCCGCGGCTTCGTCCAGCACCAGTGCGTGCTGCCGACGGCGACCGGCCCTGCCGCCCTAGCCGAGATGCTCGACCGCATCGCGGCGCGCGGCGACGCCTCCTTCCTCGCCGTGCTGAAGAAGCTCGGCCGGGCGAACGGTCTGCTCTCCTTCCCGCTCGAAGGCTGGACGCTGGCGCTCGACTTCCCCGTGACGCCCGGCCTCCTCGATTTCCTCGAGGAGCTGGACGCGATCGTGGTGAAGGCCGGTGGCCGGCTCTATCTCGCCAAGGACGCCCGCCAGTCGCGCGCCACCTTCGAGGCCGGCTATGGCGCGGCCGTCGATCGTTTCCGCGCGCTCCGGCGCAGCCTCGACCCGACCGGCCGCGTCGCGTCGCGCCAATCCCTCCGCCTCGGCCTGTGAGACCCGCCATGACCGAACCGCAATCCGTCCTGATCCTCGGCGGCACCTCCGACATCGGCCGCGCCGCGGCGATCGCCTTCGCCCGCGCCGGCTGGCGCGTGACGCTCGCCGCTCGCGATGCCCAGGCGCTCGCCCGCGACGCCGCCGACGTCGCCACGCGGACCGGAACGGAGATTGCGACGCTTCGCTTCGACGCGCTCGACACCGGATCCTTCGCCGGCTTCGTCGACGCCCTCGCGTCCCTGCCCGACGCCGTCGTCTCGACCGTCGGTCTGCTCGGCGACCAGCGCCGCGCCGAGACCGATCTCGACCACGCGAGCCTGGTGCTGCGGACGAATTTCGAAGGCCCGGCGCTGATCCTCGGCCTCTTCGCCGAGCGCATGATCGCGCGCGGCTCGGGCACGATCGTCGGCGTGTCCTCGGTCGCCGGCGAGCGGGGGCGCGCCTCGAACTACGTCTACGGCGCGGCGAAGGCGGGCTTCACCGCCTTCCTCTCCGGGCTCCGCAACCGCTGCTTCAAGGCGGGCGTCCACGTCGTCTCGGTCCAGCCCGGATTCGTGCGCACCAAGATGACGGCGCATCTGGAGTTGCCCGGCGCACTGACCGCCGAGCCCGACATGGTCGGGGCGGCGATCCTCGCGGCGGTCGAGAAGAAGCGCGACGTCGTCTGGGTCAAGGGCGTCTGGCGCTGGGTGATGACCATCATCCGCGCCCTGCCCGAGCCGATCTTCAAGCGCACGAAGCTCTGAGCTTCAGGCGATCATCCGCCTCATCACCGCGGCGATGTCGTCGCCGTCGTTGTCGCCGATGATCTCGTCGGCGACGGCCTTCAGGCCCGGCGCGGCATTGCCCATGGCGACGCCGTGGCCGACGGCCGAGATCATCGTCACGTCGTTGAGATTGTCGCCGAAGGCGAGGATCTCGTCGGCGGCGATGCCCTTGGCGGCGGCCCATTCGATCAGCCGCGGCCCCTTGGAGGCGCCCGACACCATCACGTCGTAGCGGTCGATCCACGACGCCTCGATGTTGAAGCCGTCGAAGGTCCCGGCCTCGGCGCGCCACGCGGCGAGCTGCGTCGGGTCCTCGGACGAGACGACGACCTTCCAGACGAGCGGCGCCGCGGTGATCGCCGCCTCGAAGTCGGGGATCTGCTCGAGCCGCGGCCGGATCGGCTCGGGGAAGCTGGAGGCCCAGGCCGAGAGCCCGTCGAGATGCGGCGTCGCCACCTCGTAGGTCATGGCGTCGCGCAGATAGACCAGCATGTGGACGCCGTGGCGACGGCACAGTGCCACCATCCGCCGCGCCTGATCCTTGGCCATCGGCTCGCCGACCACCGGCCGGCCCTCGGCGAAGTCCCAGACATAGGTGCCGTTGCAGCAGATCGCCGGATTGTCGAGCCCGAGTTCGGCATGGAGCGGCCGCGTCAGCACGTGATGGCGGCCGGTCACCACCACCACCTCGACGCCCGCCGCGCGCGCCCGTGCCACGGCTTCACGCGTGCTGTCGCGGAACTGTCCGGTGCCGTCGAGCGAGGTGCCGTCGAGATCGAGCGCCACCAACCTGATCGTCTTACCCGTCATGAAGTCTCGTCCTTCCCCAATCGTCGGCGCCCCATTGGACGAAAGTCGCATGTCGTGCGGCCGGCGTCGAGACGTCCCGACGCGAGGCTCGCCCGCGCGGGGCGATCAGCAGGATGGTCCATGGAAAAGCAGGAATCGCAGCGTGACTGCAAGAAATTTCTGATTTATCGTCCGGCCATGCCTTCGAATGATTCCGAGTGGATATGCGACAAAGTACCGATCGTCGAACCCGTGGGAGGGGTTCTCCGGATAGCGTCGCGAAAGAAATTGCACGAAACTCGGACATCATCGGGAGGGGTGTCCTTTCCGTTTTCGTGGTTATGCTCTCGCCGAAGGGTCGAACCGGCCGTGGCGAGGGCCACGCACGGTTCCCGCGTCGCCGGCGGCGATGCGAGCCCGACAAGAAGAAGAACCCGAAGAGAAGAGCAAGACCCGTGACCAAGCTCGAATCCCTGCGCCGTTCCACCGTCATCGTCGCCGACAGCGGCGACGTCGAGGCGATCCGCGCCCACGCGCCGCAAGACTGCACCACCAATCCCTCGCTGGTGCTCAAGGCGGCTCTGCTGCCGACCAATGCCGAACTGGTGCGCGACGCCGTCGCCCGTGCCGTCGCCGAGGGCGGCGATGCGCCGCTCGAGCGCGCCGTCGAGTATCTGACCGTCGCCATCGGCCGCGAACTCTCCGCGATCGTCCCCGGCCGCGTCTCGACCGAGGTGCCTGCGCGCCTCTCCTTCGACACGACGGCCTCCGTCGCCGCCGCCGAGCGTCTGATCGCCCTCTACGAGGCCGCCGGCGTGCCGCGCGGCCGCATCCTGATCAAGCTCGCCGCCACCTGGGAAGGCATCCGCGCCGCCGAGATCCTGGAGAAGCGCGGCATTCAGACCAACGTCACGCTGGTCTTCGGTCTGCCCCAGGCCGTCGCCGCCGCCGAGGCCGGCGCCTTCCTGATCTCGCCCTTCGTCGGCCGCATCCTCGACTGGTACGTCAAGGCCGAGGGCCGGACCTTCGCGCCGGAGAACGATCCGGGCGTCCTGTCGGTCCGCCGCATCTGGAGCTATTTCAAGAAGTTCGGCTATTCGACCGTCGTCATGGGCGCGAGCTTCCGCTCGGCCGGCGAGGTCGAGGCGCTGGCCGGTTGCGACCGCCTGACGGTGTCGCCGGCCCTGCTCGCCGAGCTCTCGGCGGCCGAAGGCGAGGTGCCGCGTCGCCTCGATGCGGCCGAGGCGGCGAAGTCGGACGTCGCGCGCATCGCCGTCGACGAGGCGTCGTTCCGCTGGGCGCTCGCCACCGACCCGATGGCCAACGAGAAGCTCGCCGAAGGCCTGCGCCTCTTCCACGCCGACACCGAGAAGCTCGTCGCCCATCTCGGCACGATCGCCGCGGCGCTCTGAGCGGGTGTCTTCTTTGCGCTGCCGGGTCTCGCGAGGGGCTCGGCGGCGCTCGTCCGTCCGAATGGTACCGTCGATTCGCGTCGGTGGATTCGGCTCGGTGCGCGATGCTTCGAGACGGGCGTCTTCGACGCCCTCCTCAGCATGAGGCGCTTTTCATAGTCGATACGAATACATACGCCTCATGCTGAGGAGGCGCGCGGTCCGCGCGCCGTCTCGAAGCATCGCGCACCCGCGTCCGAACGCTGCAGACACAAAAAAACGGGCGAGACCTTTCGGTCTCGCCCGCCGGTCGACGGACGGCGCGCGCAGGAGGGGACAGGAGGCCGACCCTCGGCGCAGCGCCGCCGCTCCCGCTCAGACCTCGACGTATTCCACGCCGGCGAGGTCGCACCACGCCTTCCAGCGCGGACGCACGTCGCCCAGGTGCAGGACCTGATGGTGGGTACCGCCGTTCCTCAGCCAGCCGTTCAGGCACTCGGCGACGCCGGTGTCGGGCTTGAAGAAGAAGTAGGGCATCTCGACCGTCGGCAGTTCCTCGGTGTCGAGGATCGTGCCCTGGGCGACGACGAGGCGATACTTGCCCTCGCCCGGATCGAGCAGGCTGACCAGCGTCGCCGGACCCGGCTCGGCCATGAAGAGCACGGTCGGCGGGTTGTCGAGGCCGCCGATGCCGAGCGGGCGATCGATCAGCTTCGGCTTGCGGTCCTTGCGCGCGACCTTCCAGTTGCCCTCGCCCATGTGGCTCTGCAGCGCGGCGTCGCGCTCGAAGTCCATGGCGTACATCTCGGTGAAGTGCGGATCGGGCGCGATCGACCGCGCCGCCACCATCAGCGAGGCGCAGTTGGTGTCGCCTTCGGCGGAATAGCCGTAGCCGGCCGCCATCAGGTTCGACGCCGCCATCATGTGGATCTGGCTGAAGCGCCCGTCGAAGCCGATCTCGTTGAAGTAGAGCGAGAAGGCGTCGTAGCCGCCGGCCTCGAGCAGCTTGGTGATGCCGATCTGGATCTTCGCGGCCTCCTCGAGCTGGGCCGGCTTCAGGCGCGGATCCATCTCGAAGTTGGCCTTGCAGAAGTCGAGCACGGCGTCCACTTCGGCCTGGGTGGTCTGGTTCATGTGCCAGACGATCGAGCCCATGCCGATGTGGTCGATCTGCGGACCGAGCTTGCGCATGAAGGTGTGCGGGTCGGTCAGGATGTCGCCCATGCCCGGCATGCGGCCGAAGACGGCGACCTTCGCCTGCTTCATCGCGGTGACGGTGTGGGCGGCGACCGCGAAGGTCTCGACCGCCGCGACGAAGGCGTCGCTCTTCCAGTCGCCGGAGAAGACGGTGAACTTCTTGCCGAGGCGGATCAGCGTGTTGGCCGTGTCCTGCGCGCCGTGGACGCCCTGATTGTAGGTCAGGTCGCCCATGTCCCAGGCGGTCGTCACCTGCGGCTCGGGCTGGATGTTGGCGAGCATCAGCGGCAGCGAGCAGTCGCGGAAGGCGTTGACCAGCCGCAGGCCCGGCCCGTAGGTCAGCATGACGATCAGGACACCGTCGACGCCCTCGGCGGCGAAGCCCGCCATGGTGCGTTCGATGTCGTCGCGGCAGCGCACGGCGCCGGGGAAGACGACGTCGGCGACGTCCGAGAGCCGGCCGGCGACGTCACGGCCATAGGCCTCCTGCCGCTCGGTGATGCCGGGCAGCATCTTGTCGTAGAGTTCCTGCATGATGCCGAGCAGGCCGATCTTCGGCTTGCGGGTGACCACGTCGAGAGACATCGCGTGTTTCCTCGTGCTGGCGGATGGGGGATCACGAACCCTTCTTGCCCTGGCCGTACCAGGCGCCGGGGCCGTGTTTTCGCTGGTAGTGATAGTCGGAGACGTATTCTTCGACCGGGCGGGCGGCGGGATCGATGGTCACCGTCGCCGTGGCGATGCGGGCGATCTCCTCGAGGAAGACGGCGTTGAGCACCGCGTCCTTCGGGCTCTTGCCCCAGGTGAACGGCCCGTGGCCGGCGACGAGCGCCATCGGCCGGGCGAGCGGATCGTCGTTGCCGAGGCGGCGGACGATGGCATGGCCGGTCTCGCCCTCGTAGTCGCGCGCCACCTCGTCCGGCGTCAGCGCCGCGGTCAGCGGCACCGAACCGTGGCAGTAGTCGGCATGGGTCGTGCCGAAGCACGGGATCTCGCGCCGCGCCTGTGCCCAGGCGACCGCGTTGGCCGAATGGGTGTGGGCGACGCCGGCGATCGTCGGGAAGGCCCGATAGAGCACCAGATGGGTGCGGGTGTCGGTCGACGGATTGAGATCACCCTCGACGCGATTGCCGTCGAGATCGACGATGACGATCTTGTCGGGCGTCAGCTCGTCGTAGGAGACGCCCGACGGCTTGATCGCCACCAGGCCGCGCGCCCGGTCGATGCCGGAGACGTTGCCCCAGGTGTGGACGACGATTCCGCGTCGATCCAGTTCGAGATTGGCCTCGCAGACGGCCTTCTTCAGCTCTTCGAGCACGGTTGGCCTCCTCAGGACCGGATGTCGGTTTCGCCGAAGCGGGCGAAGCGCTCGCGCCGCTCGTAGAGCCGGGCGTAGGCGGCGACCGCCTCCGGGTTCGGCGTGTAGTCGCGCAGGATGCCGCTCTTCATCGCCTGCTTGGCGGCTTCCGCCGAGCCGTGGCAGCCGGCGGCGGTGGCGGCGAAGACCGCGGCGCCACGGGCGCAGCATTCCTCGGAGGCGACCACCGAGATCGGCCGGTTCAGCACGTCGGCGCAGGTCTGGACGACCAGCGGCGACTTCTGCGGAATGCCGCCGAGGGCGACGATGCGACGAACCTCGATGCCGCGGCTCTCGAAGCGATCGACGATGGCGCGGGTGCCGAAGGCGACCGCCTCGACCAGCGCGCGATAGACCGCCGGCGCCGAGGAGCCGAGATGCAGGCCGCCGAGGATCGCCTTGACCCGCTGGTCGGCGTCCGGCGTGCGCCGGCCGTTGAACCAGTCGAGGGCGATCTCGCCCGATCCGCCGGGCGGCAGTTCGGCCGCCGCCTTCTCGAGCGAGGCCAGGAGATGCGCGGCACGCGCCGGATCGTCGTCGCCCCAGGTGAGCAGGCGCTTGAACCAGGCGAAGACGTCGCCGAAGGACGACTGTCCCGCCTCGAAGCCGGTGAGCCCCGGCAGCACGCTGTCGGGCACCTGGCCGCAGATGCCGTCGACCAGGATGTTGCCGACCTCGCCGGGCGGGGCGACGAGGATGTCGCAGGTCGAGGTGCCCATGACGCGGGCGAGATCGTAGGGCTCGACGCCGGCACCGACCGCGCCCATGTGGCAGTCGAAGGCGCCGACCGCGACGGCGATGCCCGCCGTCAGGCCCAGCCGCTCGGCCCATTCGGCCGACAGCCGGCCGGCTTCCGCGTCGGCGGGAAGCGGGTTCTCGAACAGCGGATAGGGCAGGGACAGCAGCAGCGGATCGAGCTTCTCCAGGAACTCGCGACCCGGCAGGCCGCCCCAGCTCGGATGCCACAGCGCCTTGTGACCGGCGGCGCAGCGGCCGCGCACGATCTTGGTGTGGTCGGTGACGCCGGCGAGCACCGCCGGGATCCAGTCGCAGAACTCGACCCAGGTCGCGGCAGCTTTGGCCACTTCCGGATCGGCGCGATGGACGTGGAGGATCTTCGCCCAGAACCATTCCGACGAGTAGATGCCGCCGACGTAGCGGGTGTAGTCGGTGATCGCGCCGGAATGGCAGAGGGTGTTGATCTCCTCGGCCTCGGCGATCGCGGTGTGGTCCTTCCACAGCACGCAGAGCGCGTTGGGATTGTCGGCGAACTCGGGATGGAGCCCAAGTGCCCGGCCGTCGGCGGCGAGCGGCAGCGGGCTCGAGCCGGTGGTGTCGACGCCGATGCCGACGACGCGCGAGGCTTCCTCCGGCGCGGCGCGGAACAGGCCGCGCACGGCCTCGGTCATCGCCTCGAGATGGTCGAGCGGATGCTGGCGGTAACGGCTTGTGACGGGGTCGCACCACGCACCGGTCTCCCAGCGCGGATAGGCGACGACCGAGCGACCCAGTTCCGAGCCGTCGTCGGCCGAGAAGAGGACGGCACGGACGCTGTCGGAGCCGAAGTCGAGACCGACGACGCGACGAGGATTCGACATGGACATGAGACCGATCTCCCGGTCGGCGGGAGAGCGCGATCGACCGTCGACCGTTCGGCCGGGGCAAGCCGTCGGCCCGTCGTCGCATCCTCCCGCAGCGGCCGTTTATGGCCGTTGTTGTTGTTCGAGTTGGTAGCATGGATTATAGTGGCGCCAGCATGGGACCCACAGGGCTGATACGGCTTTTTACATGGATGATTCTGCTACGTCCTCGTCCACTTCCGCGGAAGTCGACAGCATCATTCGACGCCTCTCCCTGCTGCGCGCGGCCGGCGACGGCAGCGTCGATCCGCAGATGGCGCCGCTGTTTCCGGGCTATCGCTTCGACACCCGTCTGGTCGCCGGCATCACGCCGATCGAACGCGACGGTCCGCTCGACTTCCCCATCGTCCGCGACGACGGCATGCGCGGCTGGATCGTCAACCTGACGGTGCGCGGCGCCGGCGAGGTCTTCGACGGAACCAGCCATTTCCGCGTCGAAACCGGCGATCTCGTGCTGTTCCCGCCGGGTGCGATCCACGACTACAATCGCGCCGCCGATGCCGACGCGTGGTGGCACCGCTGGATCTATTTCCAGCCGCGCGCGTCATGGACGACATGGCTTTCCTGGAAGGAGGTGCGCGGCCCCCTCTTCCTCCAGCGCGGCTCCGAGCCTCGCCGCCTCGCCGAACTCGACCGCCTCTTCGCCGAGGTCGCCGCCTGGTCCGTCAACAACGACCTGTTGTCGATGGAACTGGCGATGAACGATCTCGAGAGGATCATCCTGCTGATCGCCCGCAACGATCGCGCCGAAGCGCCGGCCAACCGCTTCGACGAACGGCTGCTGATGGCCTGCAAGTTCATCACCGACAATCTGCATCGCCCGCTCAGCGTCGCCGAGATCGCGCAGAAGGTCTGCCTGTCGCCGTCGCGCCTCGCCCATCTCTTCACCCAGACGCTCGGGCGCTCGATCCTGAAGTGGCGGGAAGAGCAGATGATCCAGTTCGCCTGCCAGCTGCTGCTGGTCTCGCCGAGCCCGGTCAAGCAGATCGCCGCTCAGGTCGGATTCGAGGATCCGCTCTATTTCAGCCGGGTCTTCCGCCGCTACACCGGCTGCAGCCCGCGCGCCTTCCGCGGCGAGCACGGCCGGCGTCACGAACGGGGCGAATGGACCGTCCCGGCGGTGCGCACCGTCGCGCCGATCGCCGAGGGCACGTATTCGCGCCCGCGCACGACGTCGTAGAGAATGCGCGCCGCCGGCGACATCGGCCGGCCGCGCACCGAGATCAGGCCGTAGGGCTCGACCGTCAGCGGCTCGGCGAGTTCGAGGCGGACGAGATCGCCGGAACGGGCGAAGAGTTCGGCGACGGGCGCGGCGAGCGGCGCGATCGCGTCGGTGCGGCCCGCCATCACCAGCGACATCAGCACCGAACCGGAGTTCAACACCCGGTCGGCCGGCGGCAGGCCATGGCGCCGCAACAGCGCTTCGATCGAGCGCCGGACCAGCGACCCGCGCGGCGGCAGAACCCATTCGCGTTCGGCGAGATCCGCCGGCGCGACGGTGCCCGCCCCGGCCAGCGGATGGCCGCGGCGCACCAGCAGTTCGACGCTCTCCCGACCGATCTCCTCGTATTCGAACGGCCCCGGGTCGACGCCCTCGGGAATGCGGGCGATGGCGAAGTCGAGCTTGGCGGCGAGCAGGCGGGCGATCAGCGTGTCCGACGTGTCGACGTCGACGGAAACCTGGAGACGGGCCAGCCGCCGCCGCGCCACGCCGACGGCCTCGGCGAGGAACTCCGCCGCCGGCGCCATCAGCGCCCCGACCGAGGCTGCGCCGCCGGTCTCGGAGCGCAGCGCCTCGATCTCCTCGCCGGCATGGCCGAGTTCGGCGAGCATGGCACGGGTGCGCCTGACCAGCGCCTCGCCGTAGCGGGTCGGCTCGATGCCGCGCGGGCGGCGCTCGAACAGCGGCACGCCGACGGTCTTCTCGATCTCGGAGAGCATCTTGGAGGCGGCGGGCTGGGACAGACCCATCTCCTGCGCCGCGCGATTGAGCTTGCGGTGGTCGTCGAGGGCGACGATCAGGCGCAGATGGCGCAGCTTCAGCCGCATCGTCACGAGCTGTTCGAGCGAAGGTCCGCGCGTCGCCCTGCGTCCGACGATCGCCCTGTCGATCCCGTTCACGTCGGTCATGACCCGAACCTCCGATCCACGCGTCGCCGCGCGATCCGTCCCCCGCGTCGGCCTTGTCGGCGCCGACCGATGCCGCATATGACATGGGTGGCGCAGTTTCGACCGGGTCCAATACTCCCGCATATCGAATGGCACGATCACGGTTACATGTCAAAACCGCAAGGGCTTCGTCGGGAACGCGCTACCGCTCGACAAAATGCAGGAGACGATATCTTTCGTTCGCATGATGTTCCATGCAAAGTTCGCATATAATGGCTTGCTTGAAGCGTAGAATGTCCGATGAAGCGCATATGATTGGATCGTCTTATTTCGATATTTTGTGTGTATGTGGATCGTGTGCATTCGATAAACAAAAAAGAAACGAAAGAATCACGATCCGATCGCGAGCGATGAGGTGTAGATACGTTGTTATATGACGTCATTACGTTGTAATGTTTCGTACCGATCTCTGAGGCATATCGTTTTCGATATGGATTTTATGGAACATGGAACTTGACTGTATTGGCAATCGGATTGAGGTTCGGCCTGCAAGCAAGAACGTCTCGCCGGAACCGGCGCGTGCGCAACGGTCTGGGTCATCGCCTTCACGGGCGCTCACCCGCAACGAGACCCGGAACGACGCGACAGACGGACCCGGTCGAAGGCACCGCAGTCAGGGAGACGACGCGATGCAAAAGCTCGCGAAATACGTGATCGGCACCGCCGTTGCCGCGGCCATGGGCCTCGCCGCCTTTGGCGCTTCCGCGGCCGACAAGTACGTCGGCGTGTCCATGCCGACCAAGTCCTCGGCCCGTTGGATCGACGACGGCAACAACATGGTCAAGTATCTGGAGGCCAAGGGCTACAAGGCCGATCTCCAGTACGCCGACGACGACATCCCCAACCAGCTCGCTCAGATCGAGAACATGGTGACCAAGGGCGTCAACGTCCTCGTCATCGCCGCCATCGACGGCACGACCCTGACCGACGCTCTGCACAAGGCGCACGAGAAGGGCGTCAAGATCATCGCCTACGACCGCCTCATCCGGAACTCGCCGGACGTCGACTACTACGCGACCTTCGACAACTTCCAGGTGGGCGTCATCCAGGGCGGCTACATCGAACAGGCGCTCGGCCTCAAGGAAGGCAAGGGTCCGTTCAACATCGAGCTGTTCGGCGGTTCGCCGGACGACAACAACGCCTACTTCTTCTACAACGGCGCGATGTCGGTGCTGAAGCCCTACATCGACTCCAAGAAGCTCGTCGTGCAGTCCGGCCAGATGGGCATGGACAAGGTCTCGACCCTGCGTTGGGACGGCGCCGTCGCCCAGGCCCGCATGGACAACCTGCTCTCCGCCTTCTACACCAAGAAGCGCGTCGATGCGGTCCTGTCGCCCTATGACGGCCTGTCGATCGGCATCCTGTCGTCGCTCAAGGGCGTCGGCTACGGCACCAAGGACATGCCTCTTCCGGTCGTGACCGGTCAGGATGCCGAAGTGCAGTCGATGAAGTCGATCCTCGCCGGTGAGCAGCGTTCGACGGTGTTCAAGGACACGCGCGAACTCGCCAAGGTCACCGTCTCGATGGTCGATGCCGTGCTCGGTGGCGCCCAGCCGCAGATCAACGACACCAAGACCTACGACAACGGCAAGAAGGTGGTTCCCTCCTATCTGCTGAAGCCGGTCAGCGTCGATGCGACCAACTGGAAGCAGATCCTGGTCGACAGCGGCTACTACAAGGAAAGCCAGATCAAGTGATCGGCTCCCGATCGACCGGCCGGGGCCAGCCCCCGGCCGGTCTTCCGCCGCCGCCGCGCTCGTCGAAGGCGGGGCGTTCGTCCCGAAGGTGCCGGGACGAGAGGGCGAGCAACGCCCCCGCCGGCACCGTCGGTCCCGGGTTTCGACGAGGAGGTCGCCGATGACCCCCATTCTCGAGATGCGCCACATCACCAAGACGTTTCCGGGCGTGAAGGCGCTCTCCGACGTCAATCTCGAGGTGATGCCGGGCGAGATCCATGCTCTGGTCGGTGAGAACGGCGCCGGCAAGTCGACCCTCATGAAGGTCCTGTCGGGGGTCTATCCTCACGGCACCTACGAGGGCGACATCGTCTACGAAGGCGAGGTCCGCCGTTTCGACTCGATCGCCGACAGCGAGAAGGTCGGCATCATCATCATCCATCAGGAACTGGCGCTGGTGCCGCTCCTCTCGATCGCCGAGAACATCTTCCTCGGCGCCGAGCCCGGGCGTTTCGGCATCGTCGACCATTTCGAGGCCGCCCGCCGTACCACCGAACTGCTGAAGAAAGTGGGCCTGCGCGAACATGCCTCGCGCATCGTCGGCGACCTCGGTGTCGGCAAGCAGCAGCTGGTCGAGATCGCCAAGGCGCTGTCGAAGGAGGTCCGCCTCCTCATCCTCGACGAGCCGACGGCGAGCCTCAACGAGGCCGATTCCGACGCGCTGCTCGACCTCCTGCTCGAGTTCAAGCAACAGGGCATCGCCTCGATCCTGATCAGCCACAAGCTCAACGAGGTCTCCCGCGTCGCCGACCGCATCACCATCCTGCGCGACGGCACCACGGTGGAGACACTCGACTGCTCCGGCGGCCGCGCCGACGAGGACCGCATCATCCGCGGCATGGTCGGGCGCGAGATCACCGACCGCTATCCCAAGCGCACCTCGCACGTCGGCGAGGTCCTGCTCGAGGTCTCCGACTGGACCGTCGACGATCCGATCATCCCGAACCGGCGGATCTCCAAGTCGGTGTCGATCGAGGTCCGCAAGGGCGAGGTGGTCGGCATCGCCGGCCTGATGGGCGCCGGGCGCACCGAGTTCGCCATGAGCCTGTTCGGCCGTTCCTACGGCCGTTGGGTCAAGGGCAAGGCCAGGCTCGACGGCCGCGAGATCGACGTCTCGTCGGTGCGCCGCGCCGTCGAAGCCGGCATCGCCTATGCCACCGAGGACCGCAAGACCTACGGTCTGGTGCTGGGGCAGGACATCCGCGAGAACACCGTCATGGCCAACATGAAGGGTGTGTCGAGCCGCGGCGTCCTCGATGCGGTGGCCTCGATCGGCGTCGCCGAGGACTATCGCAAGTCGATGCGCATCCGCTGCCGCAACATCTTCCAGGAGACGCTCGACCTGTCGGGCGGCAACCAGCAGAAGGTGGTGCTCGCCAAGTGGCTCTTCGCCGATCCGCAGATCCTCATCCTCGACGAGCCGACCCGCGGCATCGACGTCGGCGCCAAGTACGAGATCTACGGCATCATCAACAAGCTGGTTGCCGAAGGCCGTGGTGTTCTGCTCATCTCTTCGGAGATGCCGGAACTGCTCGGCGTCGCCGATCGCATCTACGTCATGGACGAGGGCGCGGTGGTGGCCGAGATGCCGGCCCGAGACGCTTCACAAGAAAAGATCATGAGGGCGATCATGTCGTCCCGGGAGTTGGCCCGATGAGCACCGAAACCCTCGACCGCCCGCAGGAGCCCCATCATGCCCCCGAGGGCACCTCGCTCCTGACCTTCATCTCGAGGAACATGCGTGAGTACGGCATCCTGATGTCGCTCGTGTTCATCATGGTCTTCTTCCAGTGGATGACCAACGGCACGCTGTTCCAGCCGCTGAACCTCACCAACCTGGTGCTGCAGAATTCCTACGTCATCATCATGGCGCTGGGCATGCTGCTGGTGATCGTCGCCGGCCACATCGACCTGTCGGTCGGCTCGGTCGTCGGCTTCATCGGCGCCCTCGCCGCCACCATGATGGTGACCTGGGGCTTCGATCCGGTGACGACCACCATCGTCAGCCTCGCCGCCGGCGCGCTGATCGGCGCGGCGCAGGGCTGGTTCGTCGCCTACATGCACATCCCGTCCTTCATCGTGACGCTGGCGGGCATGCTGGTGTTCCGCGGTCTGTGTCTGGCGCTGCTCGCCGGTCAGTCGGTCGGCCCCTTCCCGGTCGCCTTCCAGCGCCTGTCGTCGGGCTTCATCCCGGACGTCTTCAGCGTGCCGGGCCTCCATGTCCTGACGATCGTGCTGGCGGTGGCGACCGCGGCGATCCTCGTCTTCAACGCCATCCGTGACCGCGCCAAGCGCCGGCACTTCGGCGTCGAGGTCGAACCGGGCGTGGTGTTCTGGGCCAAGCAGGCGGCGCTCGCCGCCGCGCTGATCGCCATCGGCTGGCAGATGTCGACCTACAAGGGTCTGCCGAACGTCCTCATCGTGATGTTCGTGCTGATCGTCTTCTATGCCTTCGTCACCCAGCACACGACGATCGGTCGCCGCATCTACGCGCTCGGCGGCAACGAGAAGGCGGCGCGCCTGTCGGGCATCGATACCCGCAGGCTGACCTTCTACACCTTCGTCAACATGGGCATGCTGGCGGGCCTCGCCGGTCTCGTCTTCGCCGCGCGCCTCAACACCGCGACGCCGAAGGGCGGCGTCTCCTTCGAGCTCGACGTCATCGCGGCCTGCTTCATCGGCGGCGCCTCGGCGACCGGCGGCGTCGGCAAGGTGACGGGCGCGGTGATCGGCGCCTTCATCATGGGCGTGATGAACAACGGCATGTCGATCCTCGGCATCGGCATCGACTGGCAGCAGGTCATCAAGGGCCTCGTGCTCCTCGCCGCCGTGTTCTTCGACGTCTACAACAAGGTCAAGCGCTGAGGCCTCCCGCCTCGGCCAGCCCCTGTCACACCCCGCGCGGACCATCCCGCGCGGGGTTCTTCCGCCGGGAGACCGCCCATGATCGTCTTCGGCGAGATCGCCGCCGACTTCGCCGCCCGTTTCGGCCGCCCCCCGCGCGTCTTCCGCGCCCCCGGCCGGGTCAACCTGATCGGCGAGCACACCGACTACAACGACGGCTTCGTCATGCCGGCGGCGCTGGAGCACGCGACCGCCGTCGCCGTCGCCCCGCGCGCCGATCGCACCATCGTCGTCCATTCGCGCCTCAACGGCGAGACCGCGACGCTCGATCTCGACGCCGGCCCGATCCGCCCGCGTCGCGACTGGTCGGACTACGTCTTCGGCGTCGCTCGCATGCTGGAGGAGGCCGGCCATCGGCTGACCGGCTGCGACCTGACGCTGACCTCGACCGTGCCGATCGGTTCGGGGCTTTCGTCCTCCGCCGCGTTGGAGGTCGCGACCGTCCGCGCGCTCGCCGCCGTCTCGGGCCTGGAGATCGGCAAGATCGAGGCAGCGAAGATCGGTCAGAAGGCCGAGAACGAGCACGTCGGCATGCGTTGCGGCATCATGGACCAATATGCCGCGAGCTGCGGCGTCGCCGGTCACGCGCTCCTCATCGATTGCCGCAGCCTCGAGGCGCGGCCCGTCGCGATCGATTCCGCGAGCCGCATCGTCATCGCCAACTCGATGGTCCATCACGTGCTCGCCGGCGGCGGCGAATACAACGCCCGCCGCGCCTCCTGCGAGGCCGGCGTGCGCCTGCTCGCCCCCGTCCTCGGCCATCCGGTCACGGCGCTGCGCGACGTGACGATCGCCGAGCTCGAGGCGCACCGTGGCCTCTTCGACGACGAGACCTACCGCCGCTGCCGCCACATCGTCACCGAGAACGACCGCGTGCTCGCGGCCGAGGCCGCCGCCAAGGCCGGCAACGTCGCCCGCTTCGGCGCGTTGATGGATGCCTCGCACGTCTCGATGCGCGACGACTTCGAGATCTCCTGCGCCGAGGTCGACGTGATGGTCGATCTCGCCCGTGCCCTTCCCGGCGTCCACGGCGCCCGCATGACCGGCGGCGGCTTCGGCGGCTGCACCGTGTCGCTGGTCGCTGTGGAAGCGGTCGAGGCCTTCGCCGCGACGCTGAAGACGGCCTATCGCGCGGCGACCGGCATCACTTGCGACGTCTTCGCCTGCGCGCCGGGCGCCGGTGCCGGCGAGATCCTCGAGGGAGGCCTCGCGTGACCAAGCCCGACGCGCCGCATCGCCGCTTCAATCCGCTGACCGGCGACTGGGTCCTGGTCTCGCCCCATCGCACCCAGCGGCCGTGGCAGGGCCAGATGGAGGCGGTGGCGGTCGACGCCATGCCGGCCCACGACCCGACCTGCTACCTCTGCCCCGGCAACACGCGGGCCGGCGGCGTCGCCAATCCGGCCTACGACGGCACCTTCGTCTTCGACAACGACTTCGCCGCGCTGCTGCCCGACACCGCGGCCGGCCCCGCCTCGAGCGACGATCTCCTGATCGCCGAGCCCGAGAGCGGCCTCTGCCGCGTCGTCTGTTTCTCGCCGCGCCACGACGTGACGCTGGCGCGCATGTCGGTCGCCGACATCACCCGCGTGGTCGAGACCTGGCAGGCCCAGGTCGCCGAACTCGGCGCCCGCGACGACATCGCCTCGGTGCAGATCTTCGAGAACCGCGGCGCGGTGATGGGCTGTTCCAACCCGCATCCCCACGGCCAGATATGGGCGAGCCGGCATCTGCCCAACGAGCCGGCCAAGGAGGACGAGCGCCAGCGGGCGTGGTTCGCCGAACGCGGTCGGCCGCTGCTCTCGGACTATCTCGCGCGCGAACTCGCCGAGGGCACCCGCATCGTCCACGAGAACGATCGCTTCGTCGTGCTGGTGCCGTTCTGGGCGGTCTGGCCCTTCGAGACCATGGTCCTGCCGCGCCGGCCGATCGCCGGCTTCGACGACTTCGAGCCGGGCGATGCCGAGGCACTCGCGGACGCCTTGCGGGCGATCACCGTGCGCTACGACAATCTCTTCCTGACCTCCTTCCCCTATTCGATGGGCTTCCACCAGAAGCCGCTCGACGGGCGGGATCATCCGGAATGGGTGATGCATGCCCATTTCTACCCGCCGCTGCTGCGCTCGGCGACGGTGAAGAAGTTCATGGTCGGCTTCGAGATGCTCGGCTCGCCCCAGCGCGACATCACCGCGGAAGCCGCCGCCGAACGCCTGCGGGCGCTGCCGGCGGAGCATTTCCTCGGGTCCCTCTGAGGGGCAGAGGGCGGTGGTCCACCCGTCTCCCCTCGCGGGGAGGTGGGTGACCCTCGTCGTGCCGCGAACATCGTCGTCGCGACGCTTCCGCTCCGCTTGACCCGGCCTTCGCGTCCGATAGTTTCGACGCTCCTGCGGGCAAACGTCCCGTCGTCACTTCGGGGCACCCGTCGACCCATGAACGACCTCGTGATCGTCGCCGCCGCCGGCCTCCTCGGCGGTGCCATGAACGCCATCGCCGGAGGCGGCTCCTTCGTCACCCTGCCGGCGCTGGTCGCCGTCGGCGTGCCGGCGCTGCAGGCCAACGCCACTTCGACGGTCGCCCTGGTGCCTTCGGCGCTCGCCACCGCCTACGCTTATCGCGGCGATCGGCTGGGCTTCGAGAGCGTGTCGATGAAGACGATGATCGCCGTGTCGATCGTCGGCGGCATCATCGGCGCGGTGCTGCTGACGGTGACGTCGCAGCGCTTCTTCGATGCGATCTTCCCCTTCCTGCTGCTCTTCGGCGTCACCGTCTTCGCCTTCGGCCGCAAGCTCGGCGACTGGCTGCGCACCCGGATCGACGTCCACCCGCACGCCCTGCCGGTCGCCCAGTTCTTCCTCGGCGTCTACGGCGGCTATTTCGGCGGCGCCGTCGGGGTGATGATGCTGGCGACCTGGTCGGTGCTGACGACCGCCTCGATCAACACGATGCAGGCGACCCGCCACATCCTCAACGCCTCGATGAACGCCACCGCCTCGATCCTCTTCGTGGCGACCGGCCTCGTCCACTGGCACGAGATGGCGGCGCTGCTGATCGGCGCGACGGTCGGCGGCTGGGTGACCGGCCATTTCGGCCGCCGCCTCGATCCCGCCGTGGCGCGCATCGTCATCACCTGCCTCAACGCGGTGATCGTCGCCGTGGTGTTCTGGAAGCGCTTCGCCTGATCAGGTCCGCGGCCGTCCCGCCAGCGCGATCGTCACGGCATATTCCTCGCCCAGCGTCTTCAGCGCATGAGCGACGCCGAGCGGCCCGCCCGCCGCCAGGGCCTCGGCGATCGGTCGGCCGACCATCACCGCGTCGGCGCCGCGCGCCAGCGCCGACCAGACGTCCGAGCCGCGGCGGATGCCGCCGTCCATCAGGACGGTCGCGCCGTCGCCGAGCCTTTCACGGATCGGCGCCACCCGGTCGAGCGCGGCGGGTGCGGCGTCGAGCACCCGGCCGCCGTGGTTGGAGACGACGACGCCCACGGCCCCCGACGCCATGGCCCGCGCGGCATCGTCCGCGTGCAGAATACCCTTGAGGATCACCGGAAGCCGCGTCCGCGCGGCGATCCGCTCGACGTCGACCCAGGTGGGTCTGTGCGCGAGCAGCGCGGCGATCCCGTCGGTGCCCGACGTATCGGGCGGCACATGGCCGGCGAGATTGGCCGGCGTCAGGGCCTCCGGCAGGCGGAAGCCGGAGCGCTGCTCGACGTTGCGAATGCCGAAGACCGGCGCGTCGACGGTGATCATCAACGCCTCGTATCCCGCCGCCTCGGCGCGGGCGACGAGTTCGTCGGTGAGACCGCGATCCGGCTGGACATAGAGCTGGAACCACTGCCCGCCGACGTCGCGCACGTCCGCGATGTCCTCGAGGCTCAGCGTCGCCAGCGTCGAGGCCGTGAAGATCGTGTCGACCGCCGCCGCCGCCATCGCCGTGGCGCGTTCGGCGAGCGGGTGGAAGAGGCCCTGATGGGCGACAGGCGCCACCAGGACAGGAAGGGCGATCGGCCGGCCGAAGAGCGTCGTTCCGGTGTCGGCGGCGTGGTCGTCGAGGAGCAGGCGCGGCACGATCTCGGCGCGGGCGAAGGCCTCGCGGTTGCGTCGTGCGGCGTGGCCGTCGCCGGCGTGTCCCGCGAGATAGGCCCAGCGATCCGGCGGTAGAGCGGCGCGGGCGTGGTCCGTCCAGTCGTCGAGCGCCGCGACGCCCTCCGGTACCCGCCCGAAGGCGTCGGCGTCGGAGGGCGCAGGCGGAGCGGCGGGGGAGGCCGCGCCGCTCACGATTTCAGCCGATAGCGGATCGGCACGACCACCTCGATCCGATCCATCAGGAAGTTCGCCGGCAATGCGGGCAGGGGGGCGGCGCGATCCACCAGATCGAGCGCGGCGCGGTCGAGCGTCGCCGTGCCGCCGGAGCGGTGCAGCCGCCGCGCCACCACCCGGCCGTCGCGGCCGATGGTGATCGCCACCTGCACGTCGCCTTCGTCGCCGGCGGCGCGCGCCTCGCGCGGATAGCTCTTGTGACGGCCGAGATGCGCCATCACCGCCTTGGTCCAGGAGGCCGGCGTCGGCGGTGCCTCGCGCACGCTGCCTTCCGCCGGCGCGGCGGTCACCGAGGCGGTCTGGTCCATGGCGGAAGGCGCCGCGGCGGCCTGCGAGGCGGCGCTGTCGGCGGCGCTCTCGGTGGGTTTCATCGCCTCCGTCGTCTGCTGCTCGGCGGCGTCCTCGGTGCGTTCGACGGTCTTCTTCTCGGCGAGGAGCAGTTCGGGATCGTCGGGCCGGGCGGTCGAGGCGTCGGTCTCGGGCAGATCGTCGGTCGACTTGGCGGAGAGCGATTCCTTCACCTCCGGCGTCGATTGCGCGGCCTCCGCCTCCGCCGCCTCGGCCTCGCTGTCGGAGCGCTCGGCGGCGGCGACCGTGTCGGCGAATTCGGCGATCATCGGTACGCCCTCGTCCTCGAAGACCTGTTCGGCGCGGCCGAAGACCGCGAGGCTCGCCCCGGCGGGGGCGACGTGGAGCGCGATCGCCGCCAGCGCGCCGAGGATCAGGCGGCGCCGATGGTCGGGATCGGAGAGCAGCGTCTCGCTCACGGCGTCGGCCCTCCGTTCGGCGGCACGGCCGGCGGCGCCGCGACCGAACTGCCTTCGGTGCCGACCAGCGCCAGCTTGAGGAAGCCTGCGGCGCGCAGCATGTTCATCAGCCGCGTCACCTCGCCGTAGGGCACCGCCTTGTCGGCGCGCACGAAGATGCGTTTTCCGTGGTCGAAGCCGGTCGCCCGGCCGAGCGCCAGTTCGAAGCCGTCGGCCGAGACGGTCTCCTCGCCGATCAGCACAGAGAGGTCGGTCTTCATCGTCACGAAGACCGGCTTGTCGGGTCGCGGCTCGGGCTTGGCGGTCGAGACCGGGAGATCGACCGGGGCGTCGACCGTCGAGAGCGGCGCCGCCACCATGAAGATGATCAGCAGCACCAGCATCACGTCGATGAAGGGCGTGACGTTGATCTCCGACATCTCGCCGAGATGATCGTCGCCGCCGGAAGGAAGGAGCCCGCCCGCCATCGCCGTCACTCCGCCGCCCGCGCCAGCGGGCACGCGGCCGCGCCGCGGTCGAGTTCGCGCGACAGGATGCGGCGCACCGCGGCCCCGGCATCGGCGACGGCGTTGCGGTGGAGGCCGACGGCGCGCACCAGTCGATTGTAGAGCACGACCGCCGGGATCGCCGCGACGAGGCCGATCGCCGTGGCGAAGAGCGCCTCGGCGATGCCCGGGGCGACGACCGCGAGATTGGTGGTCTGCGCCTTGGCGATGCCGACGAAGGAATTCATGATGCCCCAGACCGTGCCGAACAGGCCGACGAAGGGGGCGGTCGAGCCGACCGTGCCGACGAGGCCGACGCCCGAGGAGATCCGCGCCGCGACCGCCGCCTCGATACGGGCGAGCCGCGAGGCGACGCGCTCCTCGAGCCCGGCGCGATCGACCGTCTCGCCCGAGAGCTCGATCTCGCGGGCGACCGCGTCGAGCATGGCGCGGCCCGGTCCGCGATCGGCGCCGAGTGCGGCGGCGGCATCGGCGAGACGCGGCGCGCGGGTCAGCGCCTCGATCGTCTCGGCGACATGGGCATTGGCGGCGCGCAGCTCCAGCATCTTGGCGACGAAGATGGTCCAGGAGAGCAACGAGGCGGCGAAGAGCACGCCCATCACCGTCTTCACCACCCAGTCGGCGCCGAGGAACATGGCGAGCGGCGACAGATCGGCCGTGCCGGTCGCCGCCGAGGCGGGGCCGGCGAAGACGCCGATCAGCGCGGCGACGGCGCCGAACAGCGGCAGGCGGGGGATGAGCGTCATGGGTGCCTCCTCAGGTCTCGGCCCAGCGGCGCACGAGGTTGTGGTAGACGAAGGACAGCCTGAGCGCATGGGGATCTCCCTCGCCGTGGGTCTCGCGCAGATCCTGGATCACCTGATCGAGGTCGTAGAGCAGCGTCCGCTCGCCCTCGTCGCGCACCAGGCTCTGGGTCCAGAAGAAGGAACAGACGCGCTCGCCCGCCGTCACCGGCGTCACCTCGTGCAGCGAGGTCGAGGGGTAGACGATCGCCGAGCCGGCCGGCAGCTTGGCGGCCTGCGCACCGAACGGCGTCTCGATCGTCAGTTCGCCGCCTTCGTATTCGTCCGGCTCGGAGAAGAAGACGGTGGTCGACACGTCGGTGCGGATGCGCGTGGCGCTGCCCGGCGCGTTGCGGATGGCGTTGTCGACATGGATGCCGAAGTGCTCGCCGCCGCGATAGGCGTTGAACATCGGCGGCAGGATGCGCAGCGGCAGCGCCGCCGAGAGGAAGGTCGGCGAACGATGCAGCGCGGCGAGCACCACCTCGCCGATCTCGATCGCGTCGACCGAGGTCGGATCGAGCTGGCGATTGTTCTTCACGATCGCCGAGATCGGCCCGGCCGTGGTCAGCCCGTCGGCCCACGTCGCCTTGGCGAGGCGGTCGCGACACCACGCGACCTCGTCTGGCGTAAGCAGATCGGGAATGGTGATCAGCATCGTCTTCCATCCTGCCTGGGGCCGTCGGTGCGGCCCGTGGGTGAAGAGAGGGGATGACGGCGAGCGGGGCGGCCCGCCGTCATCCGGGGGCGCTCAATATTTGACGTTGAGCGACAGATAGGCGGCACGACCCGGCGCGATGTGGGCGTATTGCGCCGCGTTCTCGTAGGGCGTCTCGTAGAGCACCGTGTCGAAGACGTTGTTGACGTTGGCCTTGAGCAGGATGTTCGGGCGGATCTTCCACTCCGCCATCAGGTCGAAGCGCCAGCCGCCCGGCACCGACCACGCCGCCTCCGCCAGCGTTCCGCCGTAGACCGCGCTCTTGTAGGTGGCGCCGCCGCCGACGGAGACGCCGTCGAAGATCTCGTACTTGGAGAGCACGTTGAAGGTCTGGTGGGCGTTGCGGCCGAGCCGCTTGCCGACGTTCGACGGGTTCGCCGACCTGGTCACTTCCGAGTTCATGAAGACCGCACCGCCGAAGATCGACCAGCGCTCCGTGACGTTGCCGGCGACGTTGAACTCGACGCCCTGGACCGTGTAGGCGCCGGAACTCGCCCAGCGACCGGAGACGGATTCGCGCGCGTTGTCCTTGTCGGTGCGAAAGAGCGCGGCGGTGGCGAGCAGCTTCTTGTCGAAGAACTGCCACTTGGTGCCGATCTCATAGGAACGGTTGAGCTCCGGCGGCAGCACCGAGGTCGCCGCGTCGATGCCGCCGTAGGAGGCCGACGACACGTCGAGTTCGGCGCCGATCGGGTTCGACGAGGTGCCGAAGGCGGCATAGACGTTGGCGTTCGACCAGAACTGCCAGGTGAGGCCGGCGTTCCAGTTGAGCAGCGTGTCGTGCCGCGAGATCGTGCCGTCGCGATCGACCGAATAGTCGTCGATGCGGGCGCCGAGATCGAGCTTCCAGCGGTCGGTCAGGTCGATCGCATCCGAGAGATAGAGGCTGCGCGTGTCGATCGCCACGACGCCCTGCCGGGTCACCGGATAACCGATCGCCGGGACGATGCCCGAGAAGTCGACGGTGTTGACGTTGCCGTAGGAGAACTGGTTGATGCCTTCCGTCCGGCCGGCGCAGGTCGTCGTCACGCCGGTCGAGCCGATGGTGCAGCCGACCGTGCCCATGAAGAGATGCTCGCGCGAGATCTCGGTGCCGGCGACCACGGTGTGCTTCATGCCGAAGGCGTCGAAGGTCACCTTGAGATCGTTGGTCATCGCGACCGACTCGTTCTCGCGATAGGAGGTCGCGGTCGACGAGTTGCCGGCGAGCGTCGTGGCGTTGGTCGAGCCGGGCTTGGCGACCACCAGCGAATATTCCGAGGTCGCGGCGCGCAGACGGTTGGTCCATAGCACGCTGTCGGAGATCTGCACCTCGGTCTTGGCCGAGACGATGTCCTGACGGTTCTTCAGCCAGTCACGGTCGGGCAGGCCGAAATAGGTGTCCCGGTTCACGCCGAGCTCGGTCACCGGCTTGTTGGTGCCGGCCATGAAGGGCACGCCGTAGTCCGGCAGCTGGTCGATGTCGAGGTGATACCAGTCGATCGTCGTCTTGAACGTGTCGTTCGGCCGGATGGTCGCGGCGATCAGGCCGCCCCAGCGATCGTCGCGACCGTACTTGCGGCCGGCGACCTCCGCCTTCTGCCACATGCCGTTCGCGCGGATGGCGAAGGCGTCGGAGATCTTCTTGTTGACGTCGACCTCGACGCGCCGGGTCTGATCGGTGCCGACCGTCGTCGTCGCCTCGTAGTGGTCGGCGAAGAACGGCTTCTTGGTCTCGACGTTGACGGCGCCGCCGGCGGTGCCGCGGCCGGCGACGGTCGCCGAGGGAGCCTTGAGGATCTCCATCTGCTCGGTGGCGAAGTTCTCGCGCACCGCCACGCCGGCGTCGCGCTGGCCGTCGACGAAGACGTCGTTGCGGGCGTCGAAGCCGCGGATGAAGATACGGTCGCCGAAGGGATTGCCGCCCTCGCCCGACCCCAGCGTGATGCCGGCGGTGGTGCGGACCAGTTCGCGGAACGAGGTCGCCGCCTTGTCCTCCATCACCTCCTTGGGGATGGCGACGATGGTGCGCGGCGTCTCGGCGATCGGCCGGACCAACTTGGAGTTGGTCGAGGTGTTGATCTTCCAGGGCGCGCCCGGCTCGGCATTGGGATTGCTGCCACCGGCGCCCGCCACCGGGATCGGCGCCGGAGCGGCCGGCGTCGGCGCCGCGGCCTGTGGCGCGGCCGGTGCCGGACGGGTGGTGGCGGCCCGCTTCTTCGACGGCGCCTTCTTCGTCTCCTTCGACGCCTCGACGGTCAGGGCCGGCAGTTCCTGCGGCGCGCTCTGCGCCTGCGCGCCGCCGGCGATCGCCACCATCGTGGCGACGGCGACCGGTACCGCGATCTCGGGTCGCGAGACGGCGCGCGGCGCCGCCAGCCGCGCCCTCAGGGACGCGGGAGAAAGAACGGTGTTGCTCATGATTGCGATGCAGCCCCCCAAAGGCGCGAGCACGTGGCTCGCCGTCCATGGGTCGGGCGGCACGAGGCACCCGACCCTTCGATCGATCGGAGGCGGAGGCGCGACAACGGGCTCCGCCGACGATGCTCGATCTTGGGTGGCTGGACGGACCGTCCTTTGGGCTGCCTGGTCGAGTGATAGTAATGATAATCAGTCGCAAATACATGTCAAGCGACTCTTCGCACTTGCGAATTCGACCGGTCGGTCAAGGCACGCCGCCCCTGCCGGCGGAGACCTCCGGTCGACGTCGAGGAAGCGCGTCGAGGCCGTGTGCGATGCATCGAGGAGGTCCGCCCGGCAAGGAGGCGCCTTCCTCTCGTCTCGCCCGACCGACCTCTCGACCGGCCTGCGAGGCCGCGACCGCGCGACCTCACTTGGTGAGGATCAGGCGGTTCTGCGCGGTGATCCGCAAGCGGTAGAGCTGTTCGTCGTGGCGGATCAGCGCCTCACGGCCCGTCCCGACCAGTTTTTCGATCGGCCAGACCGGCGGTGCGGTGCGGCGTTCGTCTTCGGTGTCCGGTGGTGCCTGCATGCCCCCCTCCTCGTGCGACGCAACGAGCGGCCCCCCGGCCGTCCCCGTGCATGATCTCGTGAGCAATATTGCAAATGCGACTGACTCGCAATAGTTCGAGACGCATGGCAGGGGGAGAGGGCGACCGTTTCGTCGGGGACGGGGACGGGGAGGGGGGCGTGTAGCGGCTCGGCGGGGCTGGGGAGGAGACGTGTGGGCGCGCGGCGTGCAGAGAGGGGGCACGAAGCGGGCGGTCCGGCGGCGCGAACGGAGTTGTGCCATGTGGTCCGGCGTGTGACCGCCGTATCCCCGTATCCCCGTATCCCGGCCGGACACGTGACCTCGGCCTTCGACCGCCTTCCGCGCCCGGCTCAGGCCGTCTCCGTCGCCCGCTCGAGATTGGCGCGCAGGCGGCGCATGTCGCCGGCGATGCGTTCGATCTCCTCGAGGCTCATGCCCGTCGCCTCGACGATGCAGCGCATCACCTCGCCGCGGGCCTCCGCGAGGGCGCGGCCCTTGTCGGAGAGCGACACCAGCACGCGGCGTTCGTCCTCGACCGCCCGGCGGCGCACCACCAGATCCATCGCCTCGAGCCGCTTCAGGAGTGGCGTCAGCGTGTTGGTGTCGAGCGACAGCCGCTCGCCGAGCCGGCCGACGCCGACGCCGTCCTCCTCCCACAGCGCCACCATGACGAGATACTGCGGATAGGTCAGCCCCAGGCGCTCCAGCGGCCGCTTGTAGGCGCGGTTGAAGGCCAGCCCCGTCGCATAGACGGCGAAGCAGAGGAAGTCGTCGAGACCCGGCAGGCGGGCGCAGGCGGCGTCGGTGGCGGAAACGGTGCGTTCGGTCATGGCTTCAATATAAATCGCACGCGATATGATCGCAAGCTTGACATCTCGTCGCGGCAGGTCTATCTCGGATAAATATCGTGCGCGATAAAATCGCTGACGATGGAAATCGAAACCGACGACGGGACACGCGAGCGTGACGTCGTCGCCCCTTGTCCCCGCCCGCATCCGTTCGACATCGGACGGGCGGGCACCCGAACCGATCCCGACGAAAGAGGAGAAGACCCATGTCCGTCGATGCGAAGTACACCACCACGGCCACGGCGAGCGGCGGCGGCCGCGACGGCAGGACGGTGCTGGCCGACGGCACGCTGGCCTTCGATCTGGTGGTGCCGAAGGAACTCGGCGGCCCCGGCGGCGACGGCGCCAACCCGGAGAAGCTCTTCGCGCTGGGCTATTCCGCCTGCTTCCTCGGCGCGCTCCGCGTCGGCGCGCAGCAGCTGAAGACCAAGCTGCCGGAAGGCACCACGGTCACCGCCACCATCGGCATCGGCCCGCGCTCGGAAGGCGGCTTCGGCATCACCGCCGCGCTCGACGTGCTTCTCCCCGGCATGCCGGCGGACGAGGCGGCGAAGCTGGTCGAGGTGACGCACGGCATCTGCCCCTATTCCAACGCCATCCGCGCCTCGGTGCCGGTGCCGACCACCACCCGCGGCTGATCGGCGCCCGCCGAACGCCCGACGTCTCCCCCCGGACGTCTCACCCCGGCGCCCGCCCCGCGACCTCGCGGCGGAAGGCGCCGGGGCTCTTGCCCGTCCACTTGCGGAAGGCGCGGTGGAAGGCGCTCGGCTCGGCGAAGCCCAGATCGCCGGCGATCTCGACGACGCCGCGGCCCGTCGTCGTCAGCGCCGCGATCGCCCGTTCGCGGCGAATGTCGTCGCGCACCGTGTTCCAGCTCTGCCCCTCCTGCCGCAGCCGATGGCGCAGCGTCGACGGCGACATCCGCATCGCCCGCGCCGTCGCCTCGAAATCCGGCCAGGCGCTCGGCGGCAGCGCGCGCAGCTTCGCCCGGACCTGGGCGACCACGCCGGCGTCGTAGCGATAGCGCACCAGCAGATTGGCGGGCGCGGCGCGCAGGAACTGTTTCAGCGCCTTCTCCGACCGATCGATCGGCAGCGCCAGATGCCGCGCGTCGAAGGCGATGCGGCTCACCGGTCGGCCGAAGTCGACCGGCGCGCCGAAGAACTGGCGATAGTCGGCGACGCCCGCCGGCTCGGCGCAGCGGAAGTCGACGAGCCGCAGCGGAATGCGCCGCCCGACCAGCCAGCACAGGATGCCGTGCAGCACGATCCAGAAGGTGCGATAGGCGAAGGCGCTCCGCGCGCTGCCGGCGTCGTGCAGGATCACCTGCGCCAGCCCGTCGGCGACGACGAGCTCGCCGCGCGGATCCTCGAGCAGCACGGCGAGGAAGCGGAGAGCCCGCCGCAGCGCCCGCTCCAGCGTCCCGGTGTCGCGCAGGGCGTGGCACAGCATGACGAAACTGCCCGGCCGCATCGGCCGCGCGCCGAGGCCGAAGAACTCGTCGTCCATGGCGGCGGCGAGCGCCAGCCACATCCGTCCATAGGCCTCCGCCGACACCGGCTCGACGACGTCGGGCGGCAGCCCGGCTGCGGCGAGAACCGGCGCGGTCGGCAGGCCCTTGCGTCTGAGGGCTTCCAGCGCCTCCTCGACGAAGCTCGGCCGGATCATCCGCCGTTCGGTATTCTCGGACATCTTCGCCCCCGCGGCGCCGTCTCGCGCGGCGCTTTCCGCGACATGGTAAAACCGCCGACGAAATCTCGCCAGTCGGGTCATCGACGGCCATGTCGTCCGGGTGTTCGATCACCACGACGACGGGTGCACGCACGCAAGAAGACGCGGCGCTCGTCCGGAGGAGATGCCCCATCATGAGCCCGACCGATCGACGCCCGGAATCCGTCTCGACCCGCCCCGACTACGCCACGTTCCACGCCGCCTTCCGCCCCGAGGATGTGGCGAAGACGCTTGCCGGCGACCTCGAGACCGGCATCAACGTCTGCGTCGAATGTTGTGACTCGCATGCATCCGGTGGCGCCGTCGCCCTCGTTTGGGAAGGCGCCCGCGGCGAGCGCGAGACGCTGACCTTCGCCGACCTCGCCGACCGTGCCGCCCGCTTCGCCAATGTCCTTTCCGCCCACGGCGTGAAGGCGGGTGACGTCGTCGCCGGCATGCTGCCGCGCTGCCCGGAACTGCTCGTCACCATTCTGGCGACGTGGCGGGTCGGCGGTGTCTACCAGCCGCTCTTCACCGCCTTCGGCCCCAAGGCGATCGAGCATCGCCTTCAGACCTCGGGCGCGAATTTCGTCGTCACCGACCCGACCAACCGGCCGAAGCTCGACGACGTCGCGGTGAAGCCGGTGATCGCCGTGGTGGCGCGCCCAGCCCGCGGCGAGAGCGTCACCGATGGCGATCTCGACTTCACCGCAGCGCTCGCCGCCGCCGCGCCGAGCTTCGCGCCCGTCATGCGCAAGGGCACCGACGCCTTCCTGATGATGTCGACCTCCGGCACCACGGGCCTGCCCAAGGGCGTGCCGGTGCCGATCCGCGCACTGCTCGGCTTCCGCGTCTACATGGAACAGGCGGTCGACCTGCGCCCCTCCGACCGCTTCTGGAACATCGCCGATCCGGGTTGGGCCTATGGTCTCTACTATGCCGTCACCGGCCCGCTGATGCTGGGCCACGCGACGACCTTCTACGAAGGCGGTTTCACCGCCGAGAGCACCTACAGGATCATCCGCGAGCACGGCATCACCAATCTCGCCGGCTCGCCGACCGCCTATCGCCTGCTGATGGCGGCGGGCGACGAGGCGGCGGCCTCGATCAAGGGGCAGTTGCGCGTCGTCTCCTCGGCCGGCGAGCCGTTGAACCCGGAAGTCATCCGCTGGTTCGACACCGCGCTCGCCGCGCCGATCGCCGATCACTACGGCCAGACCGAGCTCGGCATGGTGGTCAACAACCACCACGGCCTCGCCCACGACGTCCGCGCCGGGTCCGCCGGCTTCTCGATGCCCGGCCATCGCGTCCGGGTGATCGACATCGACGGCACCGAGCTACCGCCCAACATGCCGGGCGAACTGGCGGTCGACGTGACCGCCTCGCCGCTCTTCTGGTTCGGCGGCTATCTGAACCAGGAGACCCCGTCGCTCGGACCGAAGTGGTATCGCACCGGCGACGTCGCCGAACTCGAGCCCTCCGGCCACATCTCCTTCGTCGGCCGCAACGACGACGTCATCACCTCGTCGGGTTACCGCATCGGTCCCTTCGACGTCGAGAGCGCGCTGATCGAGCACCCGGCGGTGATCGAGGCGGCGGTGGTCGGCAAGCCCGACCCGGAGCGCACCGAGATCGTCAAGGCCTTCGTCGTGCTGAAGCCGGGCGTCTCCGGTGGCGACGACCTCGCCGAGGAACTGCGCGTCCACGTCCGCAAGCGGCTGTCGGCACATGCCTATCCGCGCGAGATCCAGTTCATGGAGCAACTGCCCAAGACCCCGTCCGGCAAGCTCCAGCGCTTCGTGCTCCGCGCGATGGACAAGCCGGCGGCGTGAGCCAAACGGGGCGAGGCCTCTCTTTTCCCTCCCCCCTCGAGGGGGAGGGTCAGGGAGGGGGGCTCACCCGAGGCCTTCGTGCAGGTCCTTCATCCTGAGGTGCGAGCAACGCGAGCCTCGAAGGGCGAAGGGCCGGGAGACGAGCGCTTCAGAGGGAACGAACCCGACGGATCGTGCCCATCGCCCCTTCGCCCTTCGAGGCCCGGCTGCGCCGGGCACCTCAGGATGAAGGGGCTCCATCGAAAGACCGCCTGTTGGGCGGCGAACGAAACAATACCCGCGCGCCGAGGGGCCGCGCCCTGAGAAAGGACGATCGATGCAGATCGCAGATCGAGTCTTCGTGGTCACCGGTGCCGGCTCCGGCCTCGGCGCGGCGGTGGCGAAGCGGCTGGTGGCCGACGGCGCCCGCGTGCTCATCGCCGACGTCAATGCGGAAGCGGGTGAACGCGTCGCCGCCGAACTCGGCGCCGCCGCGCGCTTCCAGCGGACCGACGTGACCTCGGCCGCCGACGGCGAGGCCGCGGTTGCCGCAGCGCTTTCCGCCTTCGGCCGGCTCGACGGGCTCGTCAATTGCGCCGGCGTCGCGCCGGGCGAGAAGGTCGTCGGCCGCAACGGACCGCACGGGCTCGACAGCTTCGCCCGCGCCGTGACGATCAACCTGATCGGCACCTTCAACATGCTGCGCCTCGTCGTCGACGCCGTGTCGAAGCAGCCGGCCGACGACGAGGGCCGCCGCGGCGTCATCGTCAACACCGCCTCGATCGCCGCCTTCGACGGCCAGATCGGTCAGGCCGCCTATGCCGCCTCCAAGGCGGGCGTCGCCGGTCTCACCCTGCCGGTCGCCCGCGAACTGGCGCGTTCCGGCATCCGCTGCGTGACGATCGCCCCCGGCATCTTCGCCACGCCGATGATGGCCGGCATGCCGCAGGAGGTGCAGGACAGCCTCGGCGCCGGCGTGCCCTTCCCGTCGCGGCTCGGCCGCCCCGACGAGTTCGCCGCTCTGGTCGCCCACATCATCGAGAACGACATGCTCAACGGCGAGGTCATTCGCCTCGACGGCGCGCTGCGCATGGCGCCGCGCTGAATAAGCAAGAACGAGGAGGAAGCCCCATGTCGAACCACGATCCGATCGTCGTCGTCTCCGCCGCCCGCACGCCGATGGGCGGCTTCCAGGGCGATCTCTCCGACGTCGAGGCGCCGGAACTCGGCGCCACCGCCATCCGCGCCGCGCTGGAGCGGGCGAAGCTCGCGCCCGATGCCGTCGAGGAGATCGTCTTCGGCTGCGTCCTGCCGGCCGGTCTCGGCCAGGCCCCGGCGCGTCAGGCGGCGCTGAAGGCCGGGCTGCCGCTCTCGGCCGGCGCCACCACCGTCAACAAGATGTGCGGCTCGGGCATGAAGGCGACGATGTTCGCCCACGATCTGATCGCGGCGGGCTCGGCCTCGATCGTCGTCGCCGGCGGCATGGAGAGCATGACCAACGCCCCCTACCTCCTCGATCGCGCCCGCGGCGGCTATCGCCTCGGTCATGGACGAGTGCTCGACCACATGTTCCTCGACGGGCTCGAGGACGCCTACGACAAGGGTCGCCTGATGGGCACCTTCGCCGAGGACTGCGCCGAGGCCTATCAGTTCACCCGTGAGGAGCAGGACGCTTACGCCATCGCGTCCCTCACCCGTGCCCAGAAGGCGATCGCAGAAGGTCGCTTCGCCGGCGAGATCGTTCCCGTCACGGTGAAGTCCGGCAAGGTCGAGCGCGTCGTCTCGATCGACGAGCAGCCCGGCAAGGCCCGCCTCGACAAGATCCCGACGCTGAAGCCCGCCTTCCGCGCCGGCGGCACGGTGACGGCGGCGAACTCCTCGTCGATCTCCGACGGTGCCGCGGCGCTGGTGCTGATGCGTGCGTCCGAAGCCGAGAAGCGCGGCCTGACGCCGCTCGCCCGCATCGCCGGCCACGCCACTCATGCGCAGGAACCGTCGAAATTCGCCACCGCGCCGATCGGCGCGATCCGCAAGCTGATGGAAAAGACCGGCTGGCGCAGCGGCGAGGTCGATCTCTTCGAGGTCAACGAGGCCTTCGCGGTCGTCGCCATGGCGGCGATGCGCGATCTCGACCTGCCGCACGACAAGGTCAACGTCAACGGCGGCGCCTGCGCGCTCGGGCACCCGATCGGCGCATCGGGTGCCCGCATTCTGGTGACGCTGATGGCGGCGCTGGCCGAGCGCGGTGCGAAGCGCGGCGTCGCCTCGCTCTGCATCGGCGGCGGCGAGGCGACCGCCGTCGCCGTCGAGTTGATGTTCTGAGCCGACGAAGGAGATCTCCCATGCGTCTCGACGAGACCCGCGCGGCGATCCGCGACATGGCCCGCGACTTCGCCCGCGAACGCCTCGCCCCCACCGCGGCGGCGCGCGATCGCGACCACGCCTTCCCGCGCGACGAACTGCGCGAGATGGGTGCCCTCGGCTTCCTCGGCATGGTGGTGCCGGAGGAATGGGGCGGCTGTGACGTCGGCGCGGTCGCCTATGCCGCGGTGCTCGAAGAGATCGCCGCGGGCGACGGCGCCTGTTCGACCATCCTGTCGGTGCACAATTCGGTCGGCTGCGGCCCGATCGTCAAGTTCGGCACCGAGGCGCAGAAACGCCGCTTCCTGCCGAAACTGGCGTCGGGCGAATGGATCGGCGGCTTCGCCCTGACCGAGCCGCACGCCGGCTCCGACGCCTCGGATCTCAAGACCCGGGCGCGACGCGACGGCGACGCTTACGTCATCGACGGGACGAAGCAGTTCATCACCTCAGGGAAAAACGCGAACCTGATCATCCTCTTCGCCGTCACCGACCCTGCCGCCGGCAAGAAGGGCATCTCGGCCTTCATCGTGCCGACCGACACGCCCGGCTACGAGGTGATCCGGGTCGAGGAGAAGATCGGTCAGCACGCCTCCGACACCTGCCAACTGGCGTTCACGGGGCTGCGCATTCCGGCCGACCTCCGGTTGGGTGCCGAGGGTGAAGGCTACAAGATCGCGCTGGCGAATTTGGAGGGCGGCCGCATCGGCATCGCCGCCCAGGCGGTCGGCATGGCGCGCGCGGCCTTCGAGGCGGCGCGCGACTATGCCCGCGAGCGCCAGACCTTCGGCAAGCCGATCGCCGAGCATCAGGCGGTCGCCTTTCGACTGGCCTCGATGGCGACGGAGATCGAGGCGGCGCGCCAGCTCGTCCTGCATGCGGCGAGCTTGCGGGAAGCCGGCGAACCGTGCCTGACGGAGGCCTGCATGGCCAAGCTCTTCGCCTCGGAAATGGCCGAGCGCGTCGCCTCCGCCGCGATCCAGATCCACGGCGGCGTCGGCTACACCCGCGACTTCCCCGTCGAACGCATCTGGCGCGACGTCCGCGTCTGCCAGATCTACGAGGGCACCAGCGACATACAGCGTCTGGTCATCGCCCGCGCGGTGGCGTGAGGGAGGAAAGCCCATGGGTCCGCTCGACGGTCTGCGCGTGCTGGAATTCGCCGGCCTCGGCCCGGCGCCCTTCGCCTGCATGGTGCTGGCCGATCTCGGCGCCGACGTGCTGCGGATCGACCGGGCCGGCGGCGACAGCCTCCTCGGCCTCGACCGCGACGTGCTCGATCGCGGCCGTCGTTCGCTGGTGCTGGATCTGAAATCGGAAGACGGCCGTCGAACCGCCCGTGATCTCGCAGGCGCCGCCGACGTGCTGGTCGAAGGCTTCCGCCCCGGCGTGATGGAGCGCCTCGGCCTCGGTCCCGAGCCGCTCGCCGCGATCAATCCCCGCCTCGTCTATGCCCGCATGACCGGCTGGGGCCAGACCGGCCCGCTCGCCGACACCGCCGGCCACGACCTCGGCTACATCGCCCTGACCGGAGCGCTGCACGCGATCGGCGGCGCCGAGGCGCCGGTGCCACCCTTGAACCTCGTCGGCGACTTCGGCGGCGGCTCGATGATGCTCGTCACCGGCATTCTCGCCGCGCTCTTCGCCCGCCAGAGCTCGGGTCGCGGTCAAGTGATCGACGCCGCCATCACCGACGGCGCGTCGCTCCTGATGGCGATGATGTACTCGATGAAGGGGGAGGGGAAATGGCGCGACGAACGCGCGTCGAACCTCCTCGACGGCGCGGCGGCGGTCTATCGCACCTATGTCTGTGCCGACGGCCGCCACGTCGCGGTGGCGCCGCTCGAGCGCAAGTTCTTCGTCGACTTCGCCACGCGATTGGGCCTCGATCCGGCGGACTGGCCGAACCATCTCGATCCCGCCGTCTGGCCGCGCCTTCACGCCCGCCTCGCCGCGCTGTTCCTGGCGCGGTCGCGGGACGAATGGTGCGCCGTCTTCGAAGGATCGGACGCCTGCGTCGCCCCGGTCCTGTCGATGGACGAGGCGCCGGAGCATCCGCACAACCGTGCGCGCGGCACCTTCGTCGAGATCGACGGCCGCGTTCAGCCGGCACCGGCGCCGCGCTTCTCCCGCGACGTGCCCGCGCGGCCGCGCTCCGCGCCGCGCCTCGGCGAGGGCGGTGCGGAGGCGCTCGCCGAATGGCTCGGCGAACCTCGCGTTTCGTGACGCACAGACGCGACCGGCCGCGGACGGCCGGTCGCGAGAGTCATCGAAACGGGTCGTGAGGCGGTGTCAGGCCGCCTTCGCGAGAGCGGGCAGGTGGTGCGTCTCGGCGTGGCGCCGGGCCTCGTCGAGGCTCCGGAAGATCGTCGGGCCTTCTGCCGCGATCGATCGTCCACGCTCGTCATACACGGCGATCTCGTAGATCGGCGTGTAGTCGCCCGCGGTGGCGAAACAGATCTCGACGTGCCCTCGGCCGCCGTGGCGGCTCCAGATGCCGGCGTCGATCTGGCGCCAATTGGGTTTCAACAGTGTGTTCATGCTCTCTGTCGCTCCGGAGTTGCCGGATCGTTGCCGGCATGTCGAGTGCCGGAAAGGTCATCATACGACTAAAGTCGGTGAGAAGATATACTCAATCTGCAACTCGGACAGGATCCAGCAAGATGTGGCCATTCGGCATCGGTGGCACGGCGATACCGGGGCACTGCTCGGCGACGACGATCGGGGCTCGACGAACCGGGCCGTCGCGTGGCGTTATGACGATGCGACGACATCGATGACGGGAGCATCGGCGTGACGGAACGGAAGACGGAGCGCGAGCCGCCCTTCGAATATCGGCTGGAACGTCTCGCCGTCGGCGTGGCGGTGCTCGATGCCGGCGGTCGTGTGATCGCCGCCAACGCGGTCGCCGAACGGGCGCTCGCCGTGCGCTCCGGCGAGGTCTTCGGCCGCGACCTGCTCGATCTCCATCCCCCCGCCGCGCGCGAACGCATCCGCCGCCTGATCGACGACGCGCGCGGCGTCGACGGCGAGGCCTCGACCCTGGTCGCGACGCCGATGGGCAACTTCCTCGCCAAGGCATCGCGGCTCGCCTCGGCCGAGGCCAGCGCTTCCGGCTTCGCCCTGCTCTTCGTGCCGCTCGGCTTCACGCTGCCGCCGGCCGAGGCGCGGCCGGAGCCGGTGGGCGCGCCGCTCGCCAAGCTGCCGGTCGAACGCGGCGCCAAGGGGCGGATCGCCCTGGTCGACGTCGATCGCGTCTTCGTCCTCTCCGCCCGCGGCCACTATGCCGAGGCACTGACCGACGAGGGGCGGCTGTTCTGCCCGCGCTCGCTCGCCGACCTCGAGGCGCGGCTCGATCCGGCGCGCTTCTTCCGCGTCCATCGCGGCCATCTGGTCAATCTCGGCCATGTCCGCGCCGTCGAGCGCGTCGACGGCCGCTGGATGCTGACGCTCGACGACGCGGCCCGCACGGGCGTGCCGGTCGGCCGCCGCGTCGTCGCCGAACTCAGGGCACGGTTGGCGGTGTGATGCCGTTCGTGCAACAGGAGTGCCGTTCGTGCGAGGTTCGCGCGGCCCGAGCGGTCGGCGTTGCGCCCTTCGTGCCGGACACGGACCATGTCGGGGCCGAACGAGGGAGGGCGTCCATGACGGCGATCGGGAAGGAAGAGGCGCGGCCGGACCGCTACGTCACGTTCCGCGACATCGACTTCGAGGGCAACATGGCGGTGGTGCTCGGCCACCTGCGCCGCCATCTCGCAGATCCTGCGAAGAACAACCCGTTCTGGCAGCGTTTCGAGGCGCGGCTGGCGACGGCGGAAGCCGGCGCCGCCTCGATCCAGGACCGGCTGCTGCTGCTCCATTCCCACGTCTACTACATGGTCGAGCTCTTCGAGGACCACGACGACGAGGTCGCGCTGGCCGATCTGAAGAAGCTCGAGGAAGAGTGCTTCTGAGGCGAACCGCCGCGCTCTTCAGCGCGGCAGGGCCGCCGCCTCGCGGGCCAGCCGCTCGATGCGGTCCCAGTCGCCGGCCTTGATCGCATCCGCCGGGGCGATCCACGAGCCGCCGACACACGTCACGTTCGGGCTGGCGAGATAGGTCGGCGCCTTGGCGAGATCGATGCCGCCGGTCGGGCAGAAGCGGATCTTCGGCAGCGGCGAGGCGAGCGACTTCAGGTGGCCGGCGCCGCCGACCGATTCGGCCGGGAAGAACTTCAGCCGCTCGTAGCCGCGCTCCAGCATGGCCATCGCCTCGCCGGCGGTGGCGACGCCGGGAAGCAGCGGCACGCCGTGCGCCTCGACCTCGGCGACGAGCTTCGCGGTGGCGCCCGGCGAGACCAGGAAGGTCGCGCCGGCCCGCTTGGCGGCTTCCGCCTGCGCGCCCTCGAGGATGGTGCCGGCGCCGACGACGGCACCCGGCAGGCCGGCGAGCGCGGCGATGCAGTCGAGCGCCCGCGGCGTCCGGAGCGTCACCTCGAGTGCCGGCAGGCCGCCGGCGACCAGCGCCCGGCCGACCGAGACCGCGGTCTCCGGATCGTCGAGGATCAGCACCGGGATGACCGGCGCGAGGGTCATGACGCGATCGATGGCGGCGACGTCCTGGGCCATGAAATGCTCCGTATCGATGGGTCTCGCCCGCTCGGGGGAGAGAGGAGAGGCCCGGCACCGAGGGCGCCGGGCGAAGATCATCCGAGGATGGCGCTCGCCCCTTCCTCGGCCGAGCCGACGGCCCGACGGAAGATGCCGAAGAGGCCGCGCCCGGTGCCGCGAGCATGCGCCGAAAGATCGGCGGTGGCGAGCGGGCGCGCCGCCCACTCTTCCGCCGGAACCAGAACTTCGAGCGTGCCCTTGGTCACGTCGAGACGGACGAGATCACCGTCGCGGACGCGGGCGATCGGCCCGCCGTCGGCGGCTTCCGGCGAGACGTGGATGGCGGCGGGCACCTTGCCGGAGGCGCCGGACATGCGGCCGTCGGTGACCAGCGCCACCTTGCGGCCCTTGTCCTGCAGCACGCCGAGCGGCGGCGTCAGCTTGTGGAGTTCCGGCATGCCGATCGCCTTGGGCCCCTGGAAGCGGACGATCGCGACGAAGTCGCCGTCGTCGAGCGCCCCGGCCTTGAAGGCGGCGAGGAGCTCTTCCTGCGAATGGAAGACCTTCGCCGGCGCCTCGACCACCAGATGGGCGTCGCCCACGGCGGACGATTTGACGATCGCCCGGCCGAGATTGCCGGTGACCAGTTCGAGACCGCCGGTCGGGCGGAAGGGCTCGGCCGCCGGCCGCACCACGCCCGGATCGCGCGTCGTCGGCGTCGTCTCGGCGAAGACCAGCCCGCCGGCCTCGTCGAGCTTCGGCGTCAGGGCGTAGGGCGCGAGCCCCTCGCCCATGACGGTCGTCACGTCGGGGTGCAGCAGGCCGGCGCCGATGAGTTCGCGCACCAGGAAGGGGATGCCGCCGGCATCGCGGAAGCCGTTCACGTCGGCCTGACCGTTGGGATAGGCGCGCACCAGCAGAGGCACCACCGCGGAGATCGCCGCGAAGTCGTCCCAGTCGATGGTGAGGCCGGCGGCCCGCGCCATGGCGATCAGATGGATCGTCAGGTTGGTCGATCCGCCGGTGGCGCAGAGCCCGACCATGCCGTTGACGAAGACACGGGCGTCGAGCATCTCGCCGATCGGCAGTTTCGCGCCCGGCCGGGCGATCTCGATGGCACGGGAGACGGCGGCGCGGGTCAGCGCGTCGCGCAGCGGCGTGTCCGGGGCGACGAAGGCCGAGCCCGGCAGCATCAGGCCCATGATCTCCATGAGCATCTGGTTGGTGTTGGCGGTGCCGTAGAAGGTGCAGGTGCCGGCCGAATGATAGGACTTCGATTCGGCGTCGAGCAGATCCGCCTCGGTCGCCTTGCCGGCCGCGAAGGCCTGGCGCACCGCGTTCTTCTCGGCATTGGTCATGCCCGATCCCATCGGCCCGGAGGGCACGAAGACCGTCGGCAGATGGCCGAAGGAGAGCGCGCCCATGACGAGGCCGGGCACGATCTTGTCGCAGATGCCGAGCATCAGGCTCGCGTCGAACATGTCGTGCGACAGGGCGATGGCGGTCGACTGGGCGATGACGTCGCGCGAGAAGAGCGACAGTTCCATGCCGGCGCGGCCCTGCGTGACGCCGTCGCACATGGCGGGCGCCCCGCCGGCGACCTCCGCCACCGCGCCGAGGCGGAAGGCCTCGTCGCGGATCAGTGCCGGATAGCGCTCGTAGGGCCGATGCGCCGACAGCATGTCGTTGTAGGTGGTGACGATCGCGAGGTTCGGCGCGTCTGCCGCCACCAGCCGGTCCTTCTCGGAGGACGGACAGGCGGCGAAGCCGTGCGCGAGGTTCGAGCACGGCAGTCGCCGCCGCGCCGGGCGGTCGGCCGCCGCCGCGCGGATCTCGTCGAGATAGGCGGATCGAGCGTCGCGGGAGCGACGCTCGATCCGTTCGGTGACGGCGGAGATGGCGTCGCGAACGCTCATGCCGCCGCTCCTTCGCTCGGGAGACGGCCGAGGATGTCGGTGACGATCTCCTCCGGCGTGCCGCCGATGTCGACGGTGAGCGCGTCCTTCGGCTCCTCCAGCGTGGCGAACTGGCTGTCGAGCAGCGCCGGGTTCATGTAGTGACCCTGCCGCGCCCGAAGCCGCGGCCCGATCACTTCCGGCGAGCCCTTGAGGTAGACGAAGACGACGTCACCCTTCGGCGACAGCACCTCGCGATAGACCTCGCGCAGCGCCGAGCAGGCGAAGACGTGGCTCTTGCCCTCGGCCTGCCAGCCCTCCATGGCGGCGCGCAGGGCGCGCAGCCAGGGCCAGCGATCGTCGTCGGTCAGCGGGATGCCGGCCCGCATCTTCTCGACGTTCTCCACCGGGTGGAACCCGTCGGCGTCGGAGAAGCCGCAGCCGAGCGTCTCGGCGAGCTTCTCGCCGATCGTGGTCTTGCCCGAGCCGCAGACGCCCATCAGCACGATGATCATGGATCTATCCTCAGACGATGGTGGACAGGAGGAGCGTCAGGCCGAAGGCCGCGAGCGCCAGGATGGTCTCGAGCGCGGTCCAGGTCTTGAGCGTCTGCTCCACCGACATGTTGAAGTATTCCTTGATCAACCAGAAGCCCGAGTCGTTGACGTGGCTGAGGATGATCGAGCCGGCGCCGGTGGCGAGCACCAGCAGTTCCGGCCGCACGGCACCCGCACTCGCGGCCGCCGCGATCGGGGCGACGATGCCCGCGGCGGTGGTCAGTGCGACCGTGGCCGAGCCGGTGGCGACGCGGATCACCGCGGCGACGACGAAGGCCAGGACCAGCAGCGGAACGTGCAGCTGCACCGCGAGATCGGCGATCGCCTTGCCGACGCCGCTGTCGAGCAGCACCCGGTTGAAGCCGCCGCCGGCGCCGATGACCAACAGGATGGTGGCGGTGGGGGCGAGGCAGTCGGTGGTGAAGGCGAGGATCTTCTCGCGGTCGAAGCCGCGATGGAAGCCGAAGGTCCAGAACGCCACGACGAGCGCGATCAGCAGCGAGATCACCGGGTTGCCGATGAAGTCGAGGATCTGGCGCGAAGGCGTACCGGCGGCGAGCGTCAGGTCGGCGATCGACGAGCCGATCATCAGGAAGACCGGCAGCATGATGGTGAGGACCGAGGTCGCAAAGCTCGGCAGATCCTCGCGGGTGCCGGTCGCCGACAGGGTCTCGGCCAGCGGATTGTGATCCGGCAGGATGATCCTCGGGGAGATCCACTTGCCGTAGATCGGGCCGGCGAGGGCTGCGGCCGGAAGGCCGACGAGCACGGCATAGATGATGGTCAGGCCGACGTCCGCCTTGAAGGCGCCGACGGCGAGCATGGCGGCGGGATGCGGCGGCACCAGACCGTGGACGATCGACAGACCCGCGACCAGCGGCACGCCGAGCATGATCAGCGAGGTGCCGGTGCGCTTGGCGATGGCGAAGACCAGCGGCACCAGCAGCACGAAGCCGACCTGGAAGAACACCGGCATACCGACGATGAAGGCGACGAACATGATCGCCCAATGGACGCGCTTCTCGCCGAAGACGCCGATCAGCGTCAGCGCGATGCGTTCGGCGCCGCCCGATTCGGCGAGCAGCTTGCCGAGCATGGTGCCGAGCGCCACGACGACGGCGATGAAGCCGAGCACGCCGCCGACGCCGGACTGGAACGAGCCGACGACCTTGTCGAGCGGCATGCCGGCGGCGACGCCCATGGCGAGCGACACGATCACCAGCGTGACGAAGGGATTGACCTTGTAGCGCGCGATCATGACGACCAGCGCGACGATGGCGAGAAGGGCATAGAGCAGGAGCTGGGGTCCCGCGACGGCGGCTGCGGATGGCATGATGTCCTCCATGATCTCGGCGCCCTCTCTCGGGGCTTGCCGATATCCCGTGTCCCTGACATGGGATGGAGCGCGTGATCGACCAGCGGCGCTGCCCATGTAGGTTTACTACACAACTACGCCGAAAGTCGATCGCCACAAGCGGATTTTTCCGTATGCGACCGAATTTCCCGCCCGTTTCGGAGGCGATCGTGTATAAGAACTACATGGCTGGTCGGGCGCCGTCGCAGGGTCGCCGCGCCCCCGCGCCCCCGCGCCCGCGGATCGGTGCCCGACCCGTCACCCGAGGAGACGCCCGTGATCGCCGATCCTTCCTTCCTCGTCCGACTCGAGGCCGCGCGTGAGGCGATGCGCCCGTCGGAGCAGAAACTCGCCGACCTCGTCCTCGCCGCGCCCGACGCCGCGGTCGAATGGACCATGGACGAGATCGCCGCCCGCGCGGAGGTCAGCGCCCCGACCGTCGTGCGCTTCTGCAACGCCGTCGGCTGCAAGGGTTTCCGCGACTTCAAGCTGCGGCTGGCCCGTGACCGCGGTCAGGCGGTCCATTTCGCCCACCCCGACGTCGACCCGGACGACACCTCCGACGTGGTGGCGCGCAAGATCGTCGACGGGGCGATCGCCGCCCTGGTCGAGGTCCGCCGACACCTGCCGGCCGAGGCGGTCACGACGGCCGCGCGCATCCTGGCCGCGGCGCGGCGGATCGAGTTCTACGGCTCGGGCAATTCCGGCATCGTCGCGCAGGACATCCAGCACAAGTTCTTCCGCCTCGGCATGCCGACCGTCGCCTATACCGATCCCCACGTCTTCTGCATGTCGGCGCTGACGCTTCGTCCCGGCGACGCCGTGGTGGCGATCTCCAACTCCGGCCGCACCTCCGACGTGCTCGAAGCCGCGCGCGAGGCACGCGCCGCCGGCGCCGACGTCATCGCCATCACCCGCGACGGCTCGCCGCTCGCCGACCTCGCCAGCGTCACCATCGCCGTCGCCGTGTCGGAGGATTCGGAGGTCTACGCGCCGATGGCCTCGCGCCTCGCCCATCTGGTGATCGGCGACATGCTGACCGTGGCCGTCGCCCTGCTCGAGGGCGACATCGCCCGCCTGCAGCTCGAGCGGACGAAACAGGCGGTGCGCCGGCGCCGGCCCTGAGCGCGGAACATCGCGGGTTCGGACATGGAAACGGCGGCCTCTCGGCCGCCGTTCTCGTGTTCGCGAGGGTCGCGCCGCTCAGACTTCGGCGACGCGCAGATTGTTGGTGGTGCCCGGCGCATCGGGACGGCCGGAGACCACGACGATCGGCTGGCCGGCGGTGGCGAAGCCGAGGGTCTTGGCGACGCGGCAGGCGCGGTCGACCATCTCCTGCACGCTCGTCGCCGAGCCCGACAGCACCGAATGCACCCCCCACATCAGCGTCAGCCGGCGCGACACCGCTTCCGACGGCGTCATGGCCAGGATCGGCAGAGCCGGACGCTTGCGGGCGATGCGGCCGGCGGTGTTGCCCGAGGCGGTATAGGCGACGATCGCCGGCGAACGGATCGCCTCGGCGAGATCGGCGGCGGCGGCGGCGACCGCGTGCGGCGGGGTGTCCTCCTCCGGCGGCTGCGTCGCGGTGACGATCGAGCGGTAGAGCGAGTGGCTCTCGGTAGCGCGGATGATGCGGTCCATCATCGACACCGTCTCGACCGGCCACTGACCGGTCGCCGATTCGGCCGACAGCATGACGGCATCGGCGCCGTCGTAGATGGCGGTGGCGACGTCGGAGGCCTCGGCGCGGGTGGGCGTCGGCGAGGCGACCATCGAATCGAGCATCTGGGTCGCCACGATCACCGGCGTCACGGCGCGGCGGCAGGCGCGCACCAGTTCCTTCTGGCGGCCGGGGACGTCCTCGTGCGGGATCTCGACGCCGAGATCGCCGCGCGCCACCATGATCGCGTCGGAGAGGCGGATGATGTCGTCGAGATGCTCGAGCGCCTGCGGCTTCTCGATCTTGGCGACGAGACCGGCGCGCCGATCGATCAACGCCTTGGCCTCGATCACGTCGGCCGGCTTCTGCACGAAGGACAGCGCCACCCAGTCGACGCCGAGCTCGAGCCCGAAGGCGAGGTCGGCGCGGTCCTTCTCGGTCAGCGGCGACAGGTCGAGCATGGTGCCGGGCAGGTTGACGCCCTTGCGGTCGGAGATCGTGCCGCCGACGATCACCTCCGCCTCGATCACCGCGGCCTCGAGCGCGGTGACGCGGACGCGGACGCGGCCGTCGTCGATCAGCAGGTCGTGGCCCGGTGCGACGGCGGCGAAGATCTCGGGATGCGGCAGCGGAATGGCGTCCGGTCCGCCCTCGGTGGTGCCGAGCACGAAGCGCAGCCGGTCGCCGGCCTTGGTCTCGAAACGGCCGCCGGCGATCTTGCCGACGCGGATCTTCGGACCCTGGAGGTCCTGCAGGATGCCGATCGGGCTGCCGACCTCGGCCTCGAGCGCCCGGATGGCGCGGAAGACCTTCTCGTGATCGGCGTGGGAGCCGTGCGAGAAGTTGAGGCGGAAGGTGTCGACGCCGGCCAGATGCAGCTTCTTCAGCATCTCGGGAGAAGACGAGGCGGGACCGACGGTGGCGACGATCTTGGCGCGGCGGTGGCGGCGCATGGGGCGGGCATCCTTCGTTGCGGGGCGGACGGAAAAGACTCGTGCCAGCCATATACGACGAAAGTATGAATAAATCGAGTTTCAAAGGGCCGCAGGCCGTCCGGCGGGGTGTTTTCGCCTCGTGGGGGCGAGGAGTATGCAGCGGTGGCGGCGCTCGACGATGTCCCGCACCGAGGCCGATCTCACGCCGCCCCGGCCGCCGCCCGTGCCCTGGCCGTGAACTGCAGCCAGCGATGCGGCAGCGCCAGCGTCCAGTCGGCCGGCGCCGCGCCGCGACGGGCCGGCAGCTCGGCCATCGCCGCGACCAGCTCCAGCGCGTCGAGCCGCTTCCGGTCGACCCGGGCCGCGACCAGCAGGTCGGCGATCCGCCGGCCCTCGGCCGCATCGTCGCTCGCCGCCGCCGCGACCGCGCCCATCGACAGGTCGGCGAAGTGGATGCGTCGCGCCGCCTCGGTCAGGCGGGCATGGGTCGCGGCGTCGATCGCCCCGGCCTCGACGAGCGCGTCGAGCGTCGCCTCGACGTTCACTCGCGGCTCGGAGAGTGGAAGGTGCTCCATCTCGTCGGGGCCGTGGACCTGCGCCACGTCGCTGTCGTCGAACCGGGCGCCCGAGGCATAGCTCTCGTAGACCCGGCCGATGCCGATCATGCCGAAGGCGGCGCATTCGGCCGCGCGCAAGGCCCCGAGACTGCCGGCGCCGAGCACCGTGCAGCCGAGCGACAGCGCGTGCAGGATCTCCTTGTGCCAGGGGGCTGCGACGTCGTCGAAACGGCCGTCGACGAGGCCGATCACCGTCGCGCCCTCCTCGACCGCGGCGAAGATGTCACCCTGGCGGGCCGGCGGGCGGCAGACGAGATCGGGTGCCGCCTCGATCCGCCCGTCGCGGACGAGGCCGTGCAGGGTCGGGCCGGAAAAGAGGATCTTCATGCCACCGTCTCCGGAACCTTCGCCGCCCCTGCCGCCTTGGCCGCGGCGATCCGCGCCGACAGCGCAGCCGAGAGTGCCCGACGTCCGAAACGCACGCGGCGTTCGCCCGGCGGGTTCTCGAGCCCGGGCGCGATCACCTTGACGACCGCATGGCCCTGCGACCCGTCGGCGAGCACCGCCACCGTCACGTCGCCGACGCCGCGTTCGGCCATGTGGGCGATCATCTCGGGCAGATAGGCGTCGCGCGCCAGCCGCCGCCCGGTCGCCCGCGCGGCACCCGCACGCGGCTCGGCGCGGACGTAAGGCAGCAGCGCCCGGTTGATGCCGGCGCCGTAGATCTCGGGGGCGAAGTCGTCGCGCGCTCCGGCGATCGAGGTCAGGCGCGACTGCGCCGCCTCCGTCACCGCACGGATCGCGGCGCGCACCGGATCGGGATGACAGCCGCTGCCGGAGGCGAGGTCGAAGTGCTTCCACTTGTCCTCGTGGCCGCTCGGGGGACGCGACAGGATCGCCATGTGGGTCGGCAGGCCGAGGTCGGACGTCGTGTCGAACAGGCGGATCCGCATGTCGGCCGCCTCGATCCGGTCGACGAGACCGTCGAGGACCGGATCGCCGAGCTCGCGCGGATCGAAACAGGCGGCGGCGACGTCGGCGTCGCCCTTGAGCGACCAGAGCACCAGCGCGTCGCGCTCGATCCGCTCGCACAGACCGTGGAAGGTCGCCTCCCAGACGGTGTTGCCCGAGGCCAGACCGTCGGTCGACTGCCACCAGCGATTGGGGGTCGTCGCGTCGTCGAGGCGGATCGCCTCGAGCGGCACCAGCCGCGTGCCGGCGCCGGTGAGATCGTGGGTCTCGAACCAGGCGATCGGCTCGTCGGCGGCGGGCGGCGTCGCGCCGTGCAGCAAGAGGGTCTCGAGCGTGTCGAAGGCGCGGCCCTCGGCGGCGAGTTCGGCCGTCGTGGCGATCCGGCTGGGCACGGTCGCCTGCTCGGCGGTCGCGACCTCCACCGCCTCCATCAGCGCCGAGGCACGGGCGGCGGCGTCGGAGACGCCCTTGCCCTGGCACAGCGCCAGGCTCTTGGAGTTGGGTCGCATCGCCGCCCAGACCGGGATGCCGATGCGGTCGAGACCGGTGACCGCGGCGAGCCGCGTCAGGCCGAACTCGGCGGCGCGCGGCCACATCAGGGCGACGGTCTCTTCCGGATCGCGGGCCCGGTCCAGGTAGTCGGAGGGAAAGCCGCGCGCGCCGACGGCGAAGATCGAGGCGATCTCGGGCGCGCCGGCGCGCGCGGGGGTCGTCATGGCTCAGCGCGCCGCGAAGAGGGCGTGCGAGTTGGCGAAGAGCGCATGCGAATTGGCGAACAGCGCATGCGAGTTGGCGAAGAGCGCGTGGGAATTGGCGAAGAGCGCATGCGAGGCGCCCTCGGCGCGGACGTCGAGCGCCACGGCGCATTCGATGCCCTCGACCGTGGCTTCGTCGCCCGTCGCGACGAGATCGGCGTCGGCCACCTGGACCGTGAGGGTCTCGAGATCCACCACGAAGGTGCGGTCGTCGCCGGTCACCTTGAGTACGACGGTATTGGCCATAGGCTTCTCCTCTTCGTTCTTCGATCGCTCATCGATCGAACCCGGCCGACACCAGCCCCGCCTCGAAATGCTCCCGGTCTTCCGGTCGCCGGAGCGGCGCCATGTGGGAACGCGAGCCGATTCTGAAGTCGGGCAGTCGGTCGCGCATCGCCCGGACGAAGTGGTCGGCCTCGGCCCGCTGGTTCAGCATGGCGTGGCAGGCGGCGCGCAGATGGAAGGCGGTGTCGGGCATCACCATGCGATCGAGCAGGTCGATCGCCCGGTCGTACCGGCCCGCGAGATAGAAGCCGCCGGCCGCATACCACAGCAGCTGGTCGCTGGGGTGGGGCAGGCGGGCCAGCAGGGCATCGAACTGGGCGAGGCCCTGGTCGATCAGACCGCTCATCACCCGTGCGTCGGCGAGGTCCTCGGCGATGGTGACGTTGGCGGGGGCACTCCGGGCGGCGCGCTCGAGCAGCTCGAGCCCGTGCTCGAAGCGGCGGCGATAGATCTGGCAGATCCCCATCTCGTGGGCGCCGCGGGCGTCGTCCGGGTCGGCGGCGATCGCCTTCTTGGCCCAGTGCTCCGCCGTCTCGAGTTCGGTCATGTCGCCGCGGGTGAGCAGCAGCCATTCCATCCGGAAGGCGCGCGACAGACCGGCGAGCGCCGGAGCGTGCTCGCCGCGGCTGTTCAGCGCGTTGCGGAACAGCGACTTGGCGCGACGGACCGACGGCAGCTCGATGTTCTTCAGCCAGCGTTCGCCCTGCAGCGTCAGGCGGTGGACCTGCCGTTCGACGCTCGCGGGGTGGTCGCCCGCCGCCAGTTCGCCGATCTCGACGTAGCGCTGGATGTCCTCGACCGCCCGCGTCAGCGCGGCCGGCGACTGGTCCGGCGCCGCCTTCGACGACCACAGGACCTCGCCGGTCGTCGTCGCGCGCAGCTGGAAACGCAGCACCAGACGGTCCTCGGAGCGGCTGGCGCCGAGATCGAGGCGATAGTCGCACCCCGCGAAGGGGCGTGACGGCATGCCCGGCTCGTCGTCGCTCCGCATCACCGTCACCGAATGCGACCGCCACAGCAGATCGACGCATTCGTCGACGTGGGATCGCGCCCGTTCGGCCTCCGCGTCGCTCAGGAACGAGGCGATGCGGATGTGGACGGCCATCAGCGGCCGGATGCGACCGACCAGCGGCGCGAAGGCGGGCGCCATGCCGGCGAATGTGGAACCGGCCTCTCGGGTCGGCACGAGGCGTCGCGTCGCCGCCAGATAGACCGCCCGTGTCGTCTCCGACGGCTTGGCGTCGACGATGCGCTCGAGCTCGCTCTGCAACTGGCGGAAGGTGCGCTGCACCGCCTCGGCGTCGCCGCGGCGGCCGTGGAGCCGGATCAGGCCGCGATAGCCGGCCTCTTCGCAGGGATCGATCTCGGCGAGGCGATGGGCGACATAGGCGGTCTGTTCGTCGGTGAGTCGCGGCGGATCGGCGTCGACCAGCGGCGCCACGGTCCTGACGAAGAGGTCGCGCAGCCGTTCGCGCCGCGCCATCAGCCACTGCGCGAACTCCGGTCCGTCCTCGTCGATGCCGGCGAGCAGCTCGCCGCGGTAGAGGCGTCCGAGCGCGTGGACGCCGTCGCCGTCGATCGGCGCATTCTCGGTCGGCAGGAGGTCGAGATCGATCCCGACCGCCGTGCCGTCGAGACGGATACGGTCGTCCTCGAAGACGAAGACGCGCACGCCGCTCTCGCTCTGGGCGGTCAGGATGCGCTGGATCAGCTGTCGCAGATTGCCCGAGCGGCGACGTTGCTGGCCCGCGGCCTCCCACAGGAAGGCGGCGGCCGTGCCGCGCGTCGTCTCGCGGCTCGGGCAGTCGAGCACGATCTGTGCGGCCAAGGCGAAGGCCTTGGCCGGCAGCACCACCGCGGTGCCGTCGGACCTCTCGAGACGGGGTCTTCCCAGAAGGGCCAGCGACGCCTTCATGCGGTTTCCACGCACCTCTCGGACTTCACGCGACGGATGTGGACGATATCGCAGTCGACCGAACCGCGAAACCGCATCGACGCCTCCCGGCTATGGTGTGTGACGGGGGGCTGTGACGCTTTTGCGCGATTCTCGAAATTACCGACAACCCTATGAATTGGATTGAAAACCATACGTTGCATCGCGGCAGGATGCCGGACCGTGAAGGCGTCTCGCGGCGGAAGATTTGGTTGTAGTTACGCTGCGTCTCAACTGTCGGCTCGTGACGGGGGCGGCGATATGCTCGTGTGATACGAACCCGAAATGGAGGCGGTCGCATGCTGAATGTCGGACCCGAACAGTACGGGCGATCGGAGATCGTCGCTCCGCCCTTCGATCGCGCCAGGGAACTCGACGTTCTCTATCGCGAGGTCCTGTCGAACATCGATCGGGCCAAGCGGTTGGACGACGACTTTCTCGTCTACATGCTCCGCATGATCGCCCAGACCGTCGTCGAGCACCGATCCAATCTCGAGGCGCCGGCGCGCTCGCGCGGTTGACCGCCCCCCGCACCTCACACCTCTCCGTGCGGCCTCCGGGCCGCTCGCGGAAGACCGGTGCCATCCCCGGCACCGCGTCGCGACGCCGTCCCATCCGGACACCCGATCCCATCTCGGCACGACCGACGACAGTTGCACATGGGGAGAAGCGAATGCTGCTCGGTCCTCTCGATTGTGAATTCTCGTTGGCCAGCGGCGAAATCGAGAACCGCGAACATCAGATTCGCGAGATCTCCGACCGCTTCGGCATCTCTCTGCGTACCATCCGCTTCTACGAACAGCTCGGGCTGATCAAGCCGCGTCGCACCGCGTCGCGCTACCGGCTCTACGATCTGACCGACGTGGCACGCATCGGCTTCATCGTGTCGCTGCGCAAATACGATCTGCCGGTGCCGGAGATCGCGGAACTGCTGGTGCTGCGCGACGAGGTCGGGCCGGAGGCGGCCCGTGCCGATCTCGCCCGCCGTCTCGAGGCGCGCCACGCCGGGCTCTGCGCCGAGATCGAACGGCTCGAGGTGCTGCGCGACGACCTGCGCCTGTGGATCGACGACATCGCGCCGTCGTCGACCGAGGCCTGAGGCCTCAGATCAGTCCCCGCGATCGGGCCGCGATGAAGACGAGCGCGATCGCGCCGACGAAACACATCCAATCCGACATCGCGACATCCCTCGGTCGGTTGCGACGCACGACGTCTGCGCCGAACCGCATCAGGGATCGATCGGGATTTCCGCCTCGCGGCATCAGGATTCGATGTGGATCGCGGTCGCTCAGTCGACCGCCAGGATGACGTGGTCGGCGTCGAAGGTGGCGACCGCCGGTCCGCCCTCGGCGATGCCGAGATCCTCCGCCGTCTCGCGTGGCACCACGGCGACCATGGTCTTGCCGTCGCCGATGTCGATGCGGATCTCGGAATTGACCTCCGCGTCGATGCGCCCGCGCACCGTGCCGGGAAAGACGTTGCGCCGGAGCCCGGTCGCCTCTTCCGGCGGGATCAGATGGACGAAGGAGGCCTTGACCAGTGCCACGACGCGTCGGCCCGGCGCCAGCCCGAGTTCCTCCACCGAGGCATTGGTGACGACCGCGCGGATCGCGGCGGTCGACGACACCGCCAGCGTCACCTCGACGTCGACCGGCCAGCGCTTCAGCGCCGTCACCTCGGTCTGGAAGACGTTGCGCGCCGAGATCTTGCGCCCGACCGCCCAGAGCAGCGCGTCCTCGAGCCCGTCGATTCCCTCCTCCGCGATCGCCGAGGAGATCGCCGCGAGCCGGTCCTCGAGCCGGTGGAACGTGTCGATCAGCCGCCGTCCCGCCTCCGTCACCTCGGCGCCGCCGCCGACCCGGCCGCCGGCCCGCGTCACGAAGGCGGGGGTGGGCAGGAGGTTGTTGATCGCGTCGACCGCCTCCCAGGCGGTCTTGTAGGAGAAGCCCGTCGCCTTGGCGGCCTTGGTGATCGAGCCGTGCTCGACGACCGCCTCCAGCAGGTGGATGCGCTCGCGTCCGACCAGCAGTCGTCCTTCGCTCGAACGGATCGCGAGGAGGGCGTCGATCTTGCCGTCGGTCATGGGGGGCTCGGTGCAATCGCGGGAGGGAACGGTTCGAGTCTATCCGACCGACGCGCGGCCGGGAAGTCGCGACGCGTCGTTCATCCGTCGCAGTCGGGCTCGAGCGCCACCGCGACGTCGCGCGGCCGGGCACCGTAGGGCCAGGACGTGACGATCACGTCGGCACCGGCCGCCACGTGCGCACCGACGTTGCCGGGGTGGATGCCGCCGGCAGCGGCGATGACGGTCGCCGGCCGCTCGGCCTTCACCATGGCGACCGCCCGTGCCAGGTCGGCGGGGGTGAACTTCTCGGTCTGGATGACGTCGAAACCGTCCCGCGCCGCCGCCAGCGCCTCCTCGGGGGTCGCGACCTCGATCACCAGCTTCTTCTCCGGCGCCGCCGCCCTCAGCCGTGCGGCGAGCCCGGCGAGCGGCTCGTCGGGCATGAAGATGCGGTGCTGGTCGAAGACCAGAACGGTGTCGGAGAGCCCGTGGCGATGGACGACGCAGCCGCCCGCCCGGATCGCCGCCCCGAGCATGCGCCGGCCGCCGGGAAAGGCCTTGCGGGTGCAGGCGACCGGCACGGCCCGGCCGGTCGCGGCGACCGCCTCGACCATCTCGCGCGCCGCGCTCGCCACGCCGGAGAGGATCTCGACCGTGGTCTGCGCCTGTTTCCACGTCCGATGCAGGGCGCCCGCCGGTCCGGTCGCCGTCAGGAGCACCGTCCCCGGCGCCGCCGTGTCGCCGTCTCCGACGAGGCGCGTGACGGCCCCGCCGGCACGCGCGATCAGCGCTTCGGCGATGCCGATGCCGGCGACCACCAGCGCATCGCGGGCGGAAAAGCGCATGCGGGCCGGTCGATCGGCGATGCCGAGCGCCTCGGTGGTGAGGTCGGCGTGGGGAACGTCCTCGAGCGCCAGCCGGTCGGCTTCCTCGCAGGTCGGTCGAAAGGTGGTCATCGCATGTCTCCTGCCGGTCGCGGCACGCGATCGGTGACGCCGCGTTCGTCGATCGACACCGACTTCATCAGCGCCACGGCCATGTCGCCGGTCTCGAGTTTCAGACTGTCCCAGCCGAGCCGCGTCACCCAGGCGACGAGATGTTCGCCGCCCGCGAGCTCGAGCCGGACATGGACGAAGGCGCCGCCGCCCGCCTCGACGGCGGCGACGCGGCCGTGGATGTGGCTGCGGGTGGAAATGCCGCCGGGCGCCTCGCGCGCCAGCGTCACGTCGGTCGCCCGCACCGCGAGGCGGATCGGGCCGCCGTGGTCGTCGATCACCGTCGGCAGCACGAGGGAGCCGGCGGGATGGGCGAGATGGGTGACGCCGTAGGTGCGGTCGGTCGAGGCGATGCGTCCGGTCAGCACCGACACCGTGTCGAAACGGCCGACCGGATGGGCGAGCGCCGCCGGCGCCATGACGTCCTCCGGCGCGCCGATCGCCGTGACGCGGCCGCGATCCATCCTGACGACGATCGAGGCGAGACGCGCCACCTCTTCCACCGCGTGGGAGACGTAGAGGATCGGAATGCCGAACTCGTCGCGCAGCCCTTCGACGAAGGGCAGGATCTCGAGTTTGCGCTCCTCGTCGAGCGCGGCGAGCGGTTCGTCCATCAGGAGAAGGTCGGGCGAGGTGAGCAGCGCCCGGCCGATCGCCACCCGCTGGCGCTCGCCGCCCGACAGCGTCGCCGGCCGCCGGTCGAGCAGATGGCCGATCCCCAGCACCGCGATCACCGCGTCGCGCTCGATCCGCCGCGACGTCTCCGCCGTGAAGAAGCGGCCGTAGCCGAGGTTGGCGGCGACCGAGAGATGGGGAAAGAGCTGTGCGTCCTGGAAGACGAGGCCGATGCGGCGGCGATGCGGAGCGACGAAGATCCGCTTCTCGGTGTCGACCAGCACCCGGTCGCCCAGCACGATCCGCCCGGCGTCCGGACGTTCGAGACCGGCGACGAGGCGGATCACCGTCGTCTTGCCGCAGCCCGACGGGCCGAACAGCGCGGTGACGCCGCCGTCGCCGGCAAAGCGCGCCTCGAGGGCGAAGTCGCGACGGGCGAGTTGGACCGAGACCTCGATCATTCGAAGCCTCCCCCGCGACCGGCGCGCCGCACCATGACCTCCGAGGCGACCAGTGCGGCAAGCGCGATCAGCGCCGCCACCAGCGACAGTTTCAGGGCCCCGAGGTCGCCGCCCGGCGTCTGGGTGTAGGTATAGATGGCGGCCGGGATGGTCTGGGTCTCGCCCGGAATGTTGGAGACGAAGGTGATCGTCGCGCCGAACTCGCCGAGCGCCTTGGCGAAGGCGAGCACCGCGCCGGCGGCGATGCCGGGCAGGGCGAGCGGCAGCGTCACCGTGGCGAAGACCCAGAGCGGCGAGGCGCCGAGCGTCGAGGCCGCCTGTTCGAGCCGCGGGTCGATCGTCTCGAGCGACAGACGGATGGCGCGGACCATCAGCGGAAAGCCCATGATGCCCGCTGCCAGCGCCGCGCCGGTCCAGCGGAAGGAGAAGACCAGGCCGAACCAGTCGGCGAGGAACGACCCGACCACGCCGCGCCGCCCCATCACCACCAGCAGGATCCAGCCGGTGACCACCGGCGGCAGGACCAGCGGCATGTGGACGAGCCCGTCGACCAGCGCCTTGCCGGGGAAGCGCCGCCGCGCCAGCACCCAGGCGACGGCGATGGCGAAGGGCAACGAGACGACGGTCGCGATCGTTCCGATCTTCAGCGACAGGCCGATGGCCGTCCATTCCTGTGGTTCGAACACGCCGTCCGTCGCCTTCTCTTGTCCGCCGCGATCCGCCGCGGCGGCGCGATCTTGGGAGAGGAGACCGCCGAATTCAATGGCGAAATATAGCGCGATTGCACAACGCTCGTGCGGTCCTGCGTCGCGGCGGTGCGCGATGCGGCGCGACGGCGGACCGGTCGATCGCGCCTGCGCCACGACGACGGGCCCTTCGACATGCCTTCCGCGTCGTCGCCTGTCGCAAAAGTAGAATTCCAGTATCGACGGCACGAAGAAGACGGCGATCGATCGCGTGTCCGCACGTCAGCGTTCCGTCGCGCTCGGATCGAAACCTCCGGTCGGTCGAGCCGATCCGTCTTTCATCGAGGATGAAACGGCCGACTCTTGCCCCCTGGAGTCGAATGAGCCGCGTTTTTCTTTGTCATGAAAGCAGATCTTTACGGACTTCGGGTTATCTCTCGCACAGAGAGGAATACCGCTGCGCCGAAAGCGTGATCATGCAATCAGTCGTCGTTGTGTCGGCGGGATCATCGCGAGGTCGAGACGGAGTTCATGACATCCGAGGAACGCAAGACGCCTTCGTGTTCGGCAAACCGATCCTACGCGTTGCGGACGACGTTGGGCTACGTGCTGGCGTCCGCGGCCTGGATCTTCTTCTCCGATGCCATGTTGGCGCGGATCGCCGATCCGGCGACCATGACCGAGCTCGCCACCTTCAAGGGCCTGCTCTACGTCGTCATGTCGGCGGCGTTGATCCACGTCGTGCTGCGCAATGCCCCCGCGTCGACGGTCGCCCCGACGGCCGACGGCGTCGGCCTGTCGCGCGCCCCCCTGATCGCGCTGACCTTCGCCTTGGTGGCGCTCCTGGTGATCTCGCACGTCGCCTATCGCGTGGTCTTCGCCACACAGCGCGACGACCATGGCGCCAAGCTGCGGGTGATCACGACGCTGGAGGCCGAGGGGCTCTCGGCCTGGCTGCGCGATCGCGAGACCGACGCCCGGGCCATCCTCGCCGACACCGGCCCACTGGCCTGGACCGCCGGGGCGCTCGCGCCGCACGAGCGCGAGCGCGTGGTCGAGGAGGTCTCCTGGCACGGCATGCTGCACGGCTTCGGCGCCGCCGAGGTCGTCGCGGCCGACGGCCACACGGTGTTCGGCGACGTCGGGCGGATCGTTTCGCCGTCGGCGCGCGAGGCCGTCCTGCGGGCGGTCACCGGCGGTGAACCTGCCGCCCATGCGCTCGATCGCTCGCCCGACGGCCGGCTCGGCGCCGTCGTCGCCGCGCCGATCGCGGAAGACGGCGAGACGCGTGCCGTCGGCATCTTCGCCCTCTACCTCGAAAAGGACATCGGCCGCTTCCTGGCGGCGACGGACGGCGAGGTCGAGACCCTTCTCGTCGCGCCGAACGGAACCACGGTCCTGTTGCGCGCGCCCGTCCGCCCGATCGACCGGTCGAAGATCGAGGAGGCCGACAGCCTCGCCTCGGCGATGGTCGCCGACATCGTCGTGCGGGACGCCGCCCCCGATCGCACCTTCATCGCTGCGTCCCACGTGATCGGTTCGACCGGCTGGACGCTGGTGTCGCGCATCGACGAGGACATCGCGCTCGCCGGTCTGCGCCACTTCGCGCTCGCCGTCGGCATCTCGCTCGCCGCCGCCTTCCTCGCCTGCGTCGGCCTCGCCTATTTCCTCTGGCAGCGCCAGACGCTCACGGCGAGCCTGCGCGAACTGCGCCAGCAGAAGCTCGCCGCCGCCGCCGAGGATCGCTACCGTGCCACCTTCGAGGACGTCGCCGTCGGCATCGCCCATCTGTCGCAGGAAGGCCGCTGGCTGCGTCTCAATCCCGCCTTCACCGCGATCACCGGCTACACCGCCGAGGAACTCATGGGCATGCCGGCGCTGGCGATCTTCGTCGGCGACGACCGCACCGCCGCCGCCGCCTCCGTCGAACGGCTCTTCGCCGGTCTCGTCCCCAACTGCATCGCCGAGCGGCGTGTCGCCCGCAAGGACGGGACGATCGTCCTCGTCCGGATCTCGGCGACGCTGGTCGACGACGGCGCCTATCTCGTCGCCGTGGTCGAGGACATCACCGAGCGCCGGGCGATCGAGGACGCCCTGCGGATCTCCGAAGAGCGTTTCGATCTCGCCATGCGCGGCGCCAACGACGGCCTGTGGGACCTGAACCTCATCGACGGGTCGGTCTATTTCTCGCCGCGCTGGAAGACCATGCTCGGTTGGGAGCCCGACGAGATCCCCGATCGGCTCGAGAGCCACGAGGCCCTGGTGCATCCCGACGATCTCGAGAATGCCAAGGCGCGTCTCCACGACATCATCGAAGGGCGGACCGACGCCTATTCCTGCGAGTTCCGCATGCGGGCCAAGTCGGGCGACTGGCGTCACATCCTGTCGCGCGCCTTCGTCGTCCGTGATGCCTCCGGCCGGCCGATCCGCATGGTCGGTACCCACGTCGACATCACCGAGCGCAAACAAGACGAGATCGAACTGCGCCGCGCCGCCGCCGTGTTCTCCGACACCCGCGAGGGCATCGTCATCACCGACCCCGGCGGCGTGATCGTCGAGGTCAATCCCGCCTTCACCACCATCACCGGCTGGCCGCGCGACGAGGTCCTCGGCCGCTCGATGAGCATCGTCAAGTCGGGTCGCCAGGACGCGGCCTTCTACCGTGCCATGTGGAGCCAGCTGAAGGCCGAAGGCCACTGGCAGGGCGAGGTCTGGAACCGCCGCCGTGACGGCGAGGTCTTCCCGCAGTGGCTGACCATCTCCACCGTTCGCGACGCCGCCGGCGCGGTGATCCATCGCGTCGGCACCTTCACCGACATCGGCCCCTTGAAGAAGTCGCAGGAACGCCTGACCCATCTGGCGCTGCACGACCACCTGACCGATCTGCCCAATCGCCTGCTCCTGCTCGAGCGGCTGGATCGCGCGATCGAGCAGGTCGGCTGGGACGGCATGGGCGCCGTGCTGTTCCTCGATCTCGACCGCTTCAAGACGGTCAACGACAGCCTCGGCCATGCGGTCGGCGACGAGTTGCTGCATGCGGTCGCCCACCGCCTGCGGGCAACCCTGCCCGAAGGCGCGACGCTGGCGCGGCTCGGTGGCGACGAATTCGTCGGTCTCCTGCCCTCGATCGCCGGCGCGGAAGACGCCGCGGCGATCGCCCGGGAATGGGTCCGGCGGCTCGAGACGGTGTTCGATCTCTCCGACGGCCGCGAGCTCTGGGTCTCCGGCAGCGTCGGCATCGCCTGTTTCCCGACCCACGGCGTCGTCGCCGACACGCTCCTCCAGCATGCCGATGCCGCGCTCTACGAGGCCAAGGCGGCCGGCGGCGGCACCCATCGCTTCTACGACGAGACCATGACGGCGGCGGCCTCGCGCCGCCTCGACCTCGAGGCCGGCATCCGCCGCGCCCTCGACAACGGCGAGTTCGAGCTGCACTACCAGCCGCTGGTCCGGGTCGCCGATCGCCGGATCGCCGGCGTCGAGGCGCTGCTGCGCTGGCGCGATCCCGTCCGCGGTCTGGTCCCACCGGACACCTTCCTGCCCGTCGCCGAGGAGACCGGGCTGATCCTGCAGATCGGCGAATGGGTGCTCGAGACCGCCTGCCGCCAGATGCGGCAATGGCTCGATGCCGGCCTGCCGATCGAGCTGATGGCGGTCAACCTGTCGCCGCGCGAGTTCCAGCGCGTCGACGTCGCCGAACGGGTCGCCGCGGTCCTCGCCGAGGTCGGCCTCGATCCGCGCCGTCTCGAGATCGAGATCACCGAAGGCGCGCTGATGGAACAGGGGCCGGCGCTCGACCAGAAGCTCGCAGCCCTGCGTGGCCACGGCATCCGCCTCGCCGTCGACGACTTCGGCACCGGCTGGTCGTCGCTCGCCTATCTCCGGCGCATGCCGATCGACAAGCTCAAGATCGACCGCAGCTTCATTCGCGACGTCGCCGACGACCAGACGGCGGCCTCGATCGCCGCCACCGTGATCCAGCTCGCCCGCACGCTCGGCCTCGAGGTGCTGGCGGAAGGGGTCGAGACGGCCGAGCAGTTCGCCGTGCTCGAACGGCTCGGCTGCGACACCGTTCAGGGCTGGCTCTTCTCGCGCGCCCTGCCGGCCCGCGACGTGCCGCTGATGCTGACCGGTCGCGACCTGTCGGACACGCCTCGCCCACGCGCCGCCTCCGCCTGACGGTTCGGTCGACGTGGGGCGCGGGCGATGCGCCTCTACTCTCCCGTCACGATGTTCGGGACGGTTCCCGTGAGGCTCTCGAGGAAGGCGACGAGGTCGCCGACCTGGGCCTCAGTGAGCGGCGACGGCGTGCGCCGGGTGATCCGCCCGGTCTCCGGCGACCACTCGATCCGCGTCTCGACCCGGCCGTCGCCGACCACCCGGCCCGCCTGCACCGTCGCCATCACCCGGACCGCCTCGGCGAGCGTCGCGACCGAGCCGTTGTGAAAATAGGGCCCGGTCAGCGCGACGTTGCGCAGCGACGGCACCCGCCACAGCCCCGCGCGTCCGCCCTTGGCGGCGCCGAGGTCCTCGGTCAGGCGATAGGTCTTCTCGTAGTCCGACGGCAACGACGGGAAGAGGCGGATGCCCGAGGCGCCGGCCTCCGGCGCGAGCAGGCTCGCCCGGCTGAAGCCGGGGCCGGCGTGGCAGACGATGCAGCCGACCTCCTCGAACAGCGCCATGCCGCGCAGTTGCCGCTCCGAGAGCGCCGTGACGTCGCCGCGCAGGAAGCGGTCGAACGGCGCGTCGGGCGTGATCAACGTGCGTTCGAAGGCCGCGATCGCCTTGGCGACCCTGTCGGCGTCGATCGGACCCGCCCCGAAGACGCGGTCGAAGGCAGCCACGTAATCGGGGCGGGCCGACAATCGGGCCACCACCTCGCCGAGATCCGCCCCCATCTCGATCGGGTTGGCGATCGGCCCGAGTGCCTGTTCCTCCAGGCTGCGCGCCCGCCCGTCCCAGAACAGACGCGCCTGGAAGGCGGCATTGACGACCGTCGGCGTGTTGCGCGATCCGACCTGCCCGTCGATGCCGACCGCCGTCGTGCGCGCGTCGGCGCCACCGGCCTTGGAGAGGTCGTGGCAGGAGGAACAATCGAGCGTGCCGTCGCGCGACAGCGCCTTTTCGAAGAAGAGCCGCCGGCCGAGCGCCACCTTCTCCGGCGTCGTCGGATTGTCGGCCGGATCCGGGGCGACCTCCGGCAGCGCCTGCCACACCGGCCGGCCGACCACGACCGAGCGGTCGACCTGATCGGTCTCCGGATCGGTGATGGTCGGGGCCAGGGTGGACCGGTCGAGCATCGACAGGGTGCCGATGACCGTCAGCTTGATGGAGAAGGCGATGACGCCGGCGCCGAGCGCCGAGGCGAGGCCGACGCGCTGGACGTTGGAGAGGCGGGCGAAGGGGCCGAGGTCGCGCCAGACGATCAGCGCCGCGGCCGAGAAGCCGCACACGACCGCCGCCGCCCCGACGGGGAGCACGGACAGAGTGTCGAACATGGGGGTTGCTTTCGAACGACGGAGATTATTCGACGAGGGCGCGCAGGGCCTTGGGCGCGAGGAGGTCGATCCGCCCCTGGGTGGTGGCGACCAGCCGCCGGGCGACGAGGCCGCGCAGCACCCGCGAGACGACTTCACGCGACGTGGCGAGGTGTCGGGCGATCTGTTCCTGGGTGACGGCGACCGTCGTCCCGTCTTTGGCGCGGCGGATGAGGAAGGCGGCGACGCGGGCCTCGAGCCCCTGGCTCGCGGTCTCCTCGATCAGCGCCATCAGCTCGAACAGGCGGCCGGAGAGCACCTCGAAGGTGAAGCTCTGGATCGCCGGTTCGGCCGCGAAGAGGCGGCGGTAGACGTCGCCCGGCACGATCGACACCTCGGTCTCGCCCTCGCTCTCCACCCAGGCCGGATAGGCGAGGCGGGAGAACATGCAGTTGAGCGCCAGGATGCAGGACTGTCCCGGCTCGACCCAGTAGAGCGTGCCCTCGCGCCCCTCGGCGCTGACGTAGTAGACGCGCAGCGCCCCCTTCTCGACGAGATAGGCGCCGGTGACGAGATCGCCGCGGGCGACGAGCGGCGTGCCGCCGGCGCAGGCGATCTTCTTCACCGATCCCGCGACCAGCCGCCGGCTCTCCTCGGAGAGCTCGGCGAGCGAGGGGAAGAGGTCGGCGGAAGGCGTGATCGACATGCCCCGATCGTAACGCCGCGGGGCCAGAACCGACACGGTCGCCATGTCGCAGCCTCCTCAGGCGGCCCGGACGAAGAAGAGATCGCCGGGCGTCGAGGTGACGACTTCGGTGATCGCGTCGAAGGGCAGTCCGACCCGCTGGTGCACCCGCTTCACCGCCTCGGCGTCGGGCGCCATGGTGAAGCAGAAGGCGCGGCCTTCCGCGAAGCCGACGTGGATGCGCAGCGACACCACGCCCTCGGCGCGGCAGGCTTCCTCGTATTGCGCATGGAAGCCGGCGAAGGCCTCCGGCGTGATGCCTGCCGGGAACGTCTCGTTCGCCGCGTCGTGGGTGTCGATGAAGAACTTCAGGGGGGCCATGGGGGTTCCTCCGCGTGATGATCCCGAAAGGGACCGACGGAGGCGAGCCTGCCATGGCGTGCGGCCGCGAGGCTGGAACCAAAGTCACGCGGGCGGCCCCTCTTGCCTCGATCGCCGTCATCGTCGACCCTCGATCGACGCCGAGGGGAGGGACGGGCGATGGACCACGCACGCCGCAAGGCCATTCATCGTCGGCTCGGCCTGCCGGGCACCGCCGAACCGTTCGACATCGCCGTCGCCCACCGCGCCCATGTCACGGCACAGACCGTGGCGGCGACGTTCGAGGTCGACGGGTTCACCATCGTCGCTCCGGCCGGCGTCTACCACCCGGCGGAGGGTTCCAGCACCCGCTTCTTCATCGCCGCACTCGCCGACCTGACCATCCCCGACGACGCGCCGCTGTTCGAGATCGGCACCGGCACCGGGGCCATCGCCCTGGCGATGACCGCGCGTTTCGACCGGCCGGTCGAGGCCTGCGACATCTCCGAGGCCTCGGTCGTCGCCGCGCGCGCGAACGTCGCCCGCAACGCCGATCGCCTGCGCCGGCCGGTGACGGTGACGCTCGGCGATCTCTTCTCGGCCTGTCGCGGGCGCCGCCACGGGCTCGTCGTCTTCAACAATCCGCTGATCGACGCCCCCTTCGACGCGGCGATCGACCGCCAGTCGCTGAGCGATCCGGGCGGGCGCATCCTCTCGCGCTTCCTGGCGGAAGGGGCCGATCATCTCGTCGAGGGCGGCGTGGCGCTCTTCGGCCTCTGTTCCAACACCGCCTTCGAGGTGCTGGACGACCACGCCCATGCCTATCGTGTCGTCCGCGCCGAGATCTTCGACGACGGCTTCTGGCGTGCGGTGGTCGCCGCGACGCGGTGAGCGATGAACGAGGACGTCGAAAACGAAAAGGCCGCCCGGAGGCGGCCTTTTCGTTTTCGCCTCCCGAGGGAGGAGTGGTGGGCGCTACAGGATTCGAACCTGTGACCCGCTGATTAAGAGTCAGCTGCTCTACCAACTGAGCTAAGCGCCCTTCTCTCCGGCGGCTGACGCCGTCGGCGAAGTGCGATCCGTATAGCGGGGCGGATCGCGAGATGCAACAGGGGCGGCAAAATTTCTTCGCGCCGCCGCAACGGCTTGTGGATAAACGCGAAAACGCCGCCGGAGGGGTCTCCGACGGCGCATTTTCGCAGATTTTTCGCCTCAGACCCGCTCGCCGACGCGCACCGGCTCGGAGCCCTCGACGCCCGGAGCGTTCGCCTTCTCGCGGCGGATCGACAGCTTGTTGAGGGCCGCGACATAGGCCTTGGCGGACGAAACCAGCGTGTCGACGTCGGCGCCGCGACCGGTGGCGACGCGGTCGTCCTCCTCCAGACGCACCGACACTTCGGCCTGCGCGTCGGTGCCCTCTGTCACCGCATGGACCTGATAGAGCGACAGCCGCGCCTCGTGCGGCAGGATCGCCTTGATGGCGTTGAAGCAGGCGTCGACCGGACCGGTGCCGTTGGCTTCCTTGGTGATGTGGGTGCCGTCGACGTCCATGGTGATGATCGCCTTCTGCGGACCGCCGGTGCCGGCGATGACCGTCAGCGCGATCACCTTGGCGCCCTCGGCGGCCCCGGCGATGCCGTCCTCGACCAGCGCCTCGATGTCCTCGTCGTAGACGTGCTTCTTGCGGTCGGCGAGCGCCTTCATCCGGTCGAAGGCCTGTTCGAAGGCGTTGTCGCCCAGATCGTAGCCCAGGTCCTTCAGCTTCTCGCGGAAGGCGTGGCGGCCGGAGTGCTTGCCCATGACCAGATTGGTCTCGCGCACGCCGACGTCCTCGGGACGCATGATCTCGTAGGTCTCGACATGCTTCAGCATGCCGTCCTGATGGATGCCGCTCTCGTGGGCGAAGGCGTTCTTGCCGACGATCGCCTTGTTGTACTGGACCGGGAAGCCGGTGACGGTCGAGACCAGCTTCGAGGCCTGCATCAGCATCGGCGTCTTGACGCCGGTGGTGAAGGGCAGCACGTCGGCGCGGGTGCGGATGGCCATGACGACCTCCTCCAGCGCGGCGTTGCCGGCGCGCTCGCCCAGGCCGTTGATGGTGCATTCGATCTGGCGCGCACCGCCGGTGATGCCGGCCAGCGAATTGGCGACCGCCATGCCCAGGTCGTTGTGGCAATGGGTCGAGAAGATCGCCTTGTCGGAGTTCGGCACCGCCTCGATCAGGCGGCGGAACAGCGAGGCGTATTCCTCCGGCGTGGTGTAGCCGACGGTGTCGGGCACGTTGATCGTCGTGGCGCCGGCCTTGATCGCGGCCTCGACGCAGCGACACAGGAAGTCGAACTCGGTGCGGGTGGCGTCCTCGGCCGACCACTCGACGTCGTCGGTGTGGCTGCGGGCACGCGCGACCGAGGCGAAGACCTTCTCCAGGACCGCGTCGGGCTCCATCTGCAGCTTGTACTTCATGTGCACCGGCGAGGTGGAGATGAAGGTGTGGATGCGGAAGGCGTGCGCGTTGCGCAGCGCTTCCGCCGCACGGTCGATGTCCTTGGTGGCGGCGCGGGCCAGACCACAGGGCACGGCGGTGTGCAGCCGGCGGGCGATCTCGGAGACCGCCTCGAAGTCGCCCTGGGAGGCGATCGGGAAGCCGGCCTCGATGATGTCGACGCCCAGCGCGTCGAGCAGTTCGGCGACCTGGATCTTCTCCTCGAAGGTCATCGAGGCGCCGGCGCACTGTTCGCCGTCGCGCAGGGTGGTGTCGAAGATCTTGACGCGTTCGCGGGCGGCGGGGGTGGATACGTTCATGGGTCTCGTCCTCGGGTATCGGTCGGGCGCGCCGGCGGAAGCGATGGTTGGATGTCCGCCTTCGGCGCCGAAATGGGTTCGGTTGCCGGTTCGCTGCTCATCCCCTGAGTGCCCGCCTCGGCCATGCGAGGGCGGTCGGCGCTCAGGGGCCGATAAGGAGAAGAAGCGAGGAAAGAAGGGCGCGGGTGGCCGTGGCGCCGAAAGGCGCTTCGATCGTCGGCGATGATGCGGTCCGCGCGATCATTTCCGTCCGTCCAGTCCCTCGGAACACGCCCCCGGGCGGTTCCCGCTCGGCGCCGTTCCGGACATCGTCGCCGGATACGCGCACGCCGCCCCGCGACCCATGCGCGAAGCTCCTTCCGAAATACCGTTCGCCGCGGCAAGACGCAAGTGCTTCTTGCCGTCAGGCGGCGCGAACCGTCGCCTTTCCGCCCTGCGGGACCGTCGTCTCGCCTGCCGCTCGGCCTTCCGCGTCACGGCCTCGACGATGGCCGGGATCTCCGAGCGGGCCCGATCGTTCAACATCGCGGCACGGCGACCAGCGTGCCCTCGGCCACCCGAACGGTACTGCCGCCGATGCGCAGGGCGACCGGGCGGGCCTTCTCGATCTCCAGCGTCAGATCGATCAGGCTCGGCCGCCCCATCTCGAAGCCCTGCTCGATCCTGAGCCGGTGGGTACCGTCGGTCGGCGCGTCGAAGCGATGGACCACGCCGCCGAAGGCCGCCGCCGCCGAGCCCGTCGCCGGGTCTTCGCCGATGCCGAAGCCGTAGTCGAACATGCGGGCGTGGAAGTCGCCGTCGTGACGCCGGCATTCGCGGCAGTAGACGAAGACCGAGAAGGCCTCCGCCTTGCCGAAGGCGGCGCTCCACCGGCGCGAGTCGAGCCGGGCCCGGCCGATCGCGTCGAGGCCGGAGACCGGCACGAAGGCGAAGGTGACGCCCGCCTCGAACTGCGAGGGCACGTGGTTCTCGAAACCGATGTCGGAGACGTCGAGCCCGAGCGCGTCGGCGATCTCGCCCTTGGGCGGCATGTCCCCGGGAACCGGCGCCGGCAGGCGCGGCGCGTCGAACTCGACCCAGGTCGCCTCGCTCTCCGACAGCCGCACCGCGGCGCGGACGACGCCGACCGTCTCCTCGACCACCACGACGGCGTCGAGCCCGCCGGCGGGACGGCCGAAACGTTCCTCGGCGATCAGCGCGATCGCCCCGACGGTCGGATGGCCGGCGAAGGGCAACTCGCGCGTCGGCGTGAAGATCCTGAGCTTCGCCGAATGCGTCGGCTTTTCGGGCGGCAACACGAAGACCGTCTCGGACAGGTTGAACTCGCGCGCGATCGTCTGCATCGCCGCCGTGTCGAGCCCTTCGGCGTCGAGCACCACGGCGAGCGGATTGCCGGCGTAGGCCTGGGTCGTGAAGACGTCGAGCACGACGTGGCGGCGGCGGGTCATGGCGTTTCCTCGAAATGACGGAGCGTCTCGCCGCGATCTTCCGCGGCGAGGAGAGCGAGCAGACGGGGTACGTAGGGCACCGTCTTCTGGCCCGCGAGGGGGGCGTCGAAGGGCAGGAAGGCGACGCGTTCGATCTCCCCGTGCGGATCGTCGTGGTCGATCGCCGCGATCCGTTCGGCGAGCACCGCGGCGGGAAGGGGCGACCGCAGCCGCCGGACCAGCGCGAGCCGCGACGGTCCCGACGGAATCATCCACCAGCCGGGATCGGCGACGAAGGCGTCGATCGCCAACCCGACCTCTTCCGCGAGCTCGCGGGTCATGTTGGCGACCGGGTCGATCCGATCGCCGACGCGATCGTCGGCGTCGAACGAGCCCGAGGGCGGATAGGCGAGCCCGGCATTGGCGGTGGTCGCCCCCTGGCGGCCGACGAGCAGCGCCCCGTCGGCACTGGTCACCGCCGGGACGGGGAAGACGTGCAGCAGATCGGCGCGGTCGAAGCCGCGGCGCAGCGCGTGGAGCAACGTCGCATAGTCGGTCGGCCGCGCCGTCGCCGAGAAGACGCCGCCGGCGACCGTCGCCCCCTCGAACAGGAATGCCGACCCGTTCCACAGTGTCGGATTGGCCGCGGTCGCCACCACCCAGTGGTCCCGGACCGCCGCCTCGCGCGGGGCGTCGAGGACCAGCGGGTCGCCGACCGCGATCTCGATCGCATCGAGACGGAGCGGCCGGTCGAGACGCGAGGGGACGATGTTCAAGGTGTGGTCTCCGCGAGCGTGATGTCGACGACCACCGGGCAGTGGTCGGAGGCCTTGGGCCGGTCGAAGCCGATACGCGGGTAGCGCTCGAAGGCGGCGGGCCGCGGCCGCATCCGCTCGACCGGCACCCTGTAGGGCAGGCCGGAGCGGATCACCTGCGGAACGGCACGCGGATCGGCCCGGGCGATCGCCGGCGAGACGAGAACGTGATCGAGCGCCGCGAGCTCGCGCCCCTCGGACCAGTAGTGCGTCCAGCGTTCGATCGGCGGCAGGCGCTCGACGAGGTCGTGGGCGAAGTGGTCGGCATGGAACGGATCGAGCGCCGAAGCCTCCATCCGCTCGACCATGGCGTCGAGCATGCCGTCGGCGGCCTTGACCAGACGGATGCGCTGGCGGTGGTCGTTGAAGTCGCCGAGGATCGCCCAGTTCGCCCGCGCGGTCTTCGCGCCGAACTTCGCCTCGACCAGCCGGCGGACGGCACGGGCCTCGGCGCGCCGGATCGCCATGGTGCGGTCGCGGCCCTCGTTCATCGACTTGAAGTGACAGATCCACAGCGTGAGGACGCCGGCCGCCGTCTCCACCTCGACCTCGAGCGCGTCGCGCTTGAAGATCCGGTCGTCGGGCTGGGCGCCCCAGCGGCGCAGATCCTCGTCGAAGAGGTCGAGGTCGCGATAGGTGAGGGCGGCGTTGCTCATCACCCGGATCGGCAGGCCGCGCCGGCTCATCACCGCGACGTCGATGCCGCGCCGGTCGTTGCCCTCGAGCAGCGCGAAGTGCTCGTAGGGCTCGTCGAGGGCGCGCCTCAGGTAGCGATCGTGGAACCAGCGCAGCGCCTCGAGCCCGTCGACCTCCTGCAGGCAGACGACGTCGGCGTCACAGTCGCGAATCGCCTGGGCGGTAGCCTGACGCTGGTCGTCGGAGATCGCCACCTGCAGCGCCCGCTCGATCAGTCGGCCCTCGCTCTCGCTGGCGTGGTCCCAGAGGCCGACGGCGGGATCCGGGACCCAGGCGCCGGTGCGCCGGTCGCGGGTCTCGCCGATACGGCGGACGAGGTTCTCGACATTGAAGGTGGCGACCCTGACGACCATGCGCGGCTCCTCGCCCCGAACAACTAGCGCGAAACGCACCGCGCCGCGAGAGTGACGAGAAGGGCGTCGACTCGACGCATGTCTAATACGGCATGAGCTTGACGTATTGGGAAAGCGATGCGAGATTGCGTGCAAATACGAATGTCGTCGGGAGGAATGACGAACGTGATCGACGAGACCCTCGAAGAACGGCTCCGCGCCACCCTGCCCTCGCTGTCGCGACTGGGCGCTCTGGTGCGTTTCGATCTCGGCTCCGACGGCGGCGCTTTTCTCGACGCGCGCTCCGGTTCGGCGGTCATCGAGACCGAATCCGACGAGCCGGCCGACTGCACCATCACGATGACGCGTGAAAACCTGTTGAAACTGCTCGACGGCAAGCTCGACCCGATGCTGGCCTACGGCCTCGGCAAGATCCGCGTCGCCGGCTCGCTCGGCATCGCCATGAAGCTGGTCGGCGCCATCGCGTGAGACGTGCGGATCGGCACGTCCGACGTGTGTCCGGCGTGCCACGGTTGACCAATACGTCAATCTCGTCCGGTTGACGTGATCAAAACGGTTCGTTAATTTTTCGCCACAATCGGCTCGTGCTCCGTACCACGGCGGGGTGTCGTAGGGTCAACCGAGTGGCGTGGAAGCGAGAAGTGAGCCGAAAAGGCTCGGGGGGAACGATGAAGGCGTCGAAGAAGAATTGGCTCATGGCGGGTGTCGCCGGTCTGGCTCTGGTCGGCGTCGCCGGCGAGGCTTCCGCCGCCGGCTTCATGCTGCGCGAACAGAGCTCCGAATATCTCGGGAACTCGTTCGCCGGATCGGGCGCCAAGGCGTCCTCGCCGGCCACCATCTGGTACAACCCGGCCGGCATGACCATGCTGCACGGCAACCAGATCGCCGGTTCGCTGACCTGGATCGCCCCGCAGGCACGCTTCGACGGTCGCGGCCTCGGCGGCGCCGCCATCTCCACCGGCGACGCGATCTCCGACGCGGCGGTCGGCTCGACCTTCGCCATGTATTCGGTCAGCGACGACATCAAGTTCGGTCTCGCCGTGGTCTCGCCCTTCGGTCTGCGCTCGAGCTATCCGGGCAACTGGAACGCCCGTGCCCACGGCGTCGCTTCCGCGATCACCGACATCGCGATCAACGGCAACGTCGCCTATCGCATCAACAAGAACCTCTCGATCGGCGTCGGCATCACCGGCGACTGGGCCGAGGCCGACCTGACCTTCGGCAACCCGGCCGCGCCGGCCGGCTTCCTCGGTCGCCTGAAGGGCAGCGACATCGGCTTCGGCTGGAACGTCGGCGCCCTGTGGGAGTTCTCGCCGCAGACCCGCATCGGCCTGGCCTATCGCTCGAACATCCGCCACGGCCTCGAGGGTCAGCGCACCTCGTCGATGCCGTTTGTGCTGTCGACCGCGGACATCACGGCCGACTTCACGCTGCCCGGCACCGCGACGGCGTCGTTCTATCACGCGTTCGACGACAAGTGGGCCATCATGGCCGACGCCCAGTGGACCCAGTGGTCGGTCCTGAAGGACCTCGCGGTCTACGGCACGAACGGCTCGCTCGCGGTTCCGATCACCGACTTCAGTTGGCGCGACACCTGGTTCTTCTCGGTCGGCGCCGACTACCAGTGGACCAAGGGTCACACCATCCACGTCGGCACCGCCTACGACATGGGCGCGATCAAGGATGCTCAGCATCGCGGCGTGCGTGTTCCCGATGCGGATCGCTACTGGCTGTCGACCGGCTACACCTGGGACTACTCGGAGAAGCTTCGCCTGAACCTCGCCTACGCCCATCTGTTCGCCGCCTCCGCCGACGTCGCGCTGACGACGCCGACGCCGTTGACCGGCAGCTTCAAGGCCTCGGTCGACATCTTCTCGACGAGCTTCACCTACAAGTTCTGAGACGGAACCGACATCGTGAACACGACTGGCAACCCCGGCGGGACATCCGGCCGGGGGGCGGTGGAACTCCGCCCTCTGACCGACCTTCTGGACGACGCGGTGGCGCGTCGTCCAGGTGCCCCTTGCGTCGATTTTCTCGGCGCCAAGTGGACATACGGCGAGATCGGCGATCTCGTCGATCGTGCCGCCGCGGGCTTTCGTCGTCTCGGTGTGGTCGAGGGGACGCGCGTCGGCCTCTGCCTGCCGAACACGCCCTATTCGGTCGTCTGCTACTTCGCGGTGCTGAAGGCCGGCGGCATCGTCGTCAACTTCAATCCGCTCTACGTCGAGCGTGAGCTGATCCACCAGGTCAACGACAGCGGCAGCGAGATCATGGTCACCATGGATCTCGAGGTCATGTATCCCAAGGTGGCGAAGCTCCTCGGCAAGACCTGCCTGAAGACGATCGTCGTCTGTCCGATGGCGGCGATCCTGCCCTTCCCGAAGAACTGGCTGTTCCGCCTGTTCAAGCGCGGCGACGTGGCCAAGGTGCCGAACGACGCCGCCAACGTCTCCTTCGCCGCGCTGACGGCGCAGAAGTCGCCCGTTTCCCGTGCGCCCTTCGACCCGAAGACCACGGTGGCGGTGCTGCAGTACACCGGCGGCACCACCGGCGTGCCCAAGGGGGCGATGCTCACCCATGCCAACCTGACGGCCAACGCCACCCAGGTCGCAGCCTTCGTGCCCGACGGCTTCCTGAAGGGCGACCAGCGCATGCTGGGCGTGCTGCCGCTCTTCCACGTCTTCGCCATGACGGCGGTGATGAACTTCGGCATCCGCATCGGCGCCGAGCTGATCCTGCTGCCGCGCTTCGAGCTGGCGCAGGTGATCGACGTCATCGAGAAGAAGAAGCCGACGCTCTTCCCCGGCGTGCCGACGATCTACACCGCGATCAACCGCGCCGCCGCCGAGCGCAAGCTCGACCTCACCTCGATGCAGGTCTGCATCTCCGGCGGCGCGCCGTTGCCCGGCGACGTCCGCGCCCGTTTCGAGGAACTGACCGGCTGCAAGCTGATCGAGGGCTACGGCCTGTCCGAGGCCTCGCCGGTCGTCACCTGCAACCCGGTCGTCGACTTCGACAAGGTCGGCTCGATCGGCGTCACCGTCGCCGAGACGCAGGTGTCGATCCGCGTTCCCGTCACCGGCGAGACGGAAGTGCCGGAAGGCGAGAAGGGCGAGATCTGCGTCAAGGGTCCGCAGGTCATGCTCGGCTACTGGAACCGTCCCGAGGCGACCGCCGAGCAGTTCCACGACGGCTGGCTGCGCACCGGCGACATCGGCTGGCGCGATCCCGACGGCGCGATCTTCCTGGTCGACCGCCTCAAGGACATCATCATCTGCGGTGGCTACAACGTCTATCCGCGGGTTCTGGAAGAGGCGCTCTACCAGCATCCGGCGGTCGAGGAGGCGACGGTGATCGGCGTGCCCGACACCTATCGTGGCCAGGCGCCGATGGCCTTCGTCAAGCTCCGCGCCGACCACGAGGCGACCCCGGACGACCTGATGAAGCACCTCTCGACCTGGGTCTCGAAGATCGAGATGCCCAAGGCGATCGAAATTCGCGACGCGCTGCCCAAGACCATGGTCGGCAAGCTGTCGAAGAAGGAACTGGTCGCGGAGATCGTCGCCCGCGACACCATCGAGACCGTCGATCTCTCCGATCGCGGCTGATCCGTCCCGGGCCACGCCTCCGCGTGCCGCCCACCCACGGCCCCACGGGGCCGCCTTCCGGCCGGGGTTCGCCCGACCGTTCGCCGCCGTTTCCCTCGGAAACGGCGCTCCGTCCACAGCCTTTGGAAGACCCGAGCCCGTCGATGACGATTTCGCGTGACATCAAAGTGACGTATAGGGCAATATCCGGCCCTGAATGTCGTCGCCTGCATCTCGCGGAGCTTTTCTTCCATGGACAAGATCTTCTCGGTCACGGAGCTCGCCCGCGATCTCGGCGTCACCCCGCGCACCATCCGCTTCTACGAGGACCAGGGGCTGATCTCGCCCCAACGCGCCGGCAACACGCGGGTCTACACCCATCGCGACCGGGCGCGGATGATCCTCATCCTGCGCGGCAAGCAGCTGGGCTTCTCGCTGCGCGACATCAAGGAATACCTCGACCTCTACGTCGTCGACACGACCCAGTCGGAGCAGTTGCAGCATCTGGTGAAGAAGGCGCGCGAGCGCATCGTCCAGCTGGAAGCGCAGGCCCAGGCGGTCAAGACCACGTTGCAGGAACTGAAGGAAATCGAACGGCTCAGCCTCGAGACGCTGGCCGGTCGCGGATTGACGGCGGAGACGGTCTGAAGGCTGCGGGCATCCCCCGCCGCGCGACGTTCGTCTCCCCGAGCACAACTCGAGTTCCGAGTTCTCTCCAGGAGACACGTCGATGAAGAAGGTCGTCGTCGCGGGCTATGCCCGTTCGCCGTTCACGCTCGCCAAGAAGGGCGAACTCGCGTTCGTCCGCCCCGATCGCCTCGCCTCCGCGGTGGTCTCCGGCCTCGTCGCCAAGACCGGCGTCAAGGTCGACGACCTCGAGGACCTGATCCTCGGCTGCGCCTTCCCCGAAGGCGAGCAGGGCCTCAACCTCGCCCGTCTCGTGGTTCTGATGGCTGGTCTGCCGCGTTCGGTCGGCGGCCAGACCATCAACCGCTTCTGCGGTTCCTCGATGCAGTCGATCCATGCCGCCGCCGGTGCCATCCAGATGGGTGCGGGCGAGGTCTTCGTCTGCGCCGGCATCGAGTCGATGAGCCGCGTGCCGATGATGGGCTACAACGTCCTGCCCGATCCGGACTTCGCCGCCGCCATGCCGGGCGCCTACATCGGCATGGGCGACACCGCCGAGAACGTCGCCGCCCGCTGGGGCATCACGCGGCCTGAGCAGGAGGCCTTCGCCGTCGCCTCGCACCAGAAGGCGACCGCCGCCCGCGCGGCCGGCCGTTTCGTCGATGAGATCGTCCCGATCACCGACCCCAAGGGCAAGCTGGTGACGCAGGACGGCTGCATCCGTCCGGAGACGACCGCCGAGGGCCTCGCCGGCCTCAAGCCCGCCTTCAAGACGGACGGCGTCGTCACCGCCGGCACCTCCTCGCCGCTGACCGACGGCGCTTCGGCGACGCTGATCTGCTCGCTCGAATACGCCGAGAAGAACGGCCTCGAGCCGCTCGCCGCGATCAAGTCCTTCGCCGTCGCCGGCTGCGATCCCGAGATCATGGGCATCGGCCCGGTCGGCGCCTCGCTCAAGGCCGCCGCGCGCGCCGGCATCGACGTCAAGAACATCGACGTGGTCGAGCTCAACGAGGCCTTCGCCAGCCAGGCCCTCGCCTGCATCCGCGATCTCGGCCTCGACCCGGCCCGCGTCAACCTCGACGGCGGCGCCATCGCCCTCGGCCATCCGCTCGGCGCCACCGGCGCCCGCATCGTCGGCAAGACGGCCTCGCTGATGAAGCGCGAGGGCGGCAAACTCGGCCTCGCCACCCAGTGCATCGGTGGCGGCCAGGGCATCGCCACCATCCTGGAGGCGCTGTGATGGGAGAGATCCGCAAGGTCGCCGTCATCGGCGCCGGCGTGATGGGCGCGGGCATCGCCGCCCAGGTCGCCAATTCGGGCACGCCCGTCGTGCTCCTCGACATCGTCCCTCGCGATCTCGCGGAGGGCGGCGATCGCTCGGCCATCGCCCGCGGTGCGGTCGAGAAGATGCTGAAGACCGAGCCGGCCGCCTTCATGTCGAAGGCCGCGGCGAAGCTCGTCACCATCGGCAACATCGAGGACGACATCGGTCTTCTCGCCGATGCCGACTGGATCGTCGAGGCGATCGTCGAGCGTCTGGATCTCAAGCAGGGCCTCTATGCCAAGATCGAGGCGGTCCGCAAGGACGGTTCGATCGTGTCGTCGAACACCTCGACCATTCCGCTGGCGACGCTGACCGGCGGCATGGGCGATCGTTTCGCGAGCGACTTCTGCATCACCCACTTCTTCAATCCGCCGCGCTACATGCGGCTGCTCGAGGTGGTGAAGGGCGAGAAGACCCGCGGACAGGCGATCGCGGACATTTCCGCCTTCGCCGACGTCAAGCTCGGCAAGTCGGTCGTCCATTGCAAGGACCGCCCCGGCTTCATCGCCAACCGCCTCGGCGTCCTGTGGATGCAGGCCGCCGTCGTCGAGGCCTTCGAGCGGCACCTCGACATCGAGGACGTCGACCAGATCATCGGCCGCCCCTTCGGCATCCCGAAGACCGGCGTCTTCGGTCTGATCGACCTCGTCGGTCTCGACCTGATGCCCCACGTCAACGCCAGCCTCGCCGCGGCGCTGCCGCAGGGCGACATGTTCCACGAGATGAACCGTCCGGTTCCGCTCGTGCCGAAGATGATCGCCGACGGCTACACCGGTCGTAAGGGCAAGGGCGGCTTCTACCGGGTCAACCGCGAGAAGAACAAGGCGAAGGAGGCGATCGACCTCTCGACCGGCGAATACCGCGCCCAGAAGCGGGCCGACGTCGAGGCCGTCAAGGTCGGCGCGAAGTCGCTCGCCAAGCTGTTCGACCACGACAGCGAAGCCGGCCGCTACGCCTTCGCCGTGATGGGCCGCACGCTCGCCTATGCCGCGCTGCTCGTCGGCGACGCCGCCGACGAGGTCGAGGCCTTCGACGAGTCCATGCGCCTCGGCTACAATTGGAAGAAGGGTCCCTTCGAGCTGATCGACCAGATCGGCACGGCCGACTTCGTCGCCCGTCTCGAGAAGGCCTGTCTGCCGGTTGCCCCGATCCTGAAGACCGCCGCCGGCCGGCCGTTCTACCGCGTGGTCGACGGCCGTCGCGAGGTCCTCGGCCTCGACGGCCAATACCGCGAAGTGAAGCGCCCGGCGGGCGTCCTCATGCTCGAGGACGTCAAGCTGACCTCGCAGCCGGTGCTGAAGAACGGCTCGGCGTCGGTCTGGGACATCGGCGACGGCGTTCTCTGCTTCGAGTTCACCTCCAAGATGAACTCGCTCGACCCCGACATCATCGGCCTTCTCCAGAAGACCGTGTCGCTGGTCAAGAAGTCCTACAAGGCGCTGGTGATCTACAACGAGGGCTCGCAGTTCTCGGTCGGCGCCAATCTCGGCCTCGCGCTCTTCGCCGCCAACATCGCGGCCTGGCCCGAGATCGAGAACCTGATCGCCTCCGGCCAGCAGGTCTACAAGTCGCTGAAATATGCGCCCTTCCCGGTCGTCGCCGCGCCCTCGGGCATGGCGCTCGGCGGCGGTTGCGAGATCCTGCTGCATTCCGACGCCATCCAGGCCCATGCCGAGACCTATACCGGCCTCGTCGAGGTCGGTGTCGGCCTGCTGCCCGGCTGGGGCGGCTGCAAGGAGATGATCGCCCGCTGGCAGTCGATGCCGAAGATGCCCAAGGGCCCGATGCCGGCTTTGGCGCAGGTCTTCGAGATGATCTCCACCGCCAAGGTCGCGAAGTCCGCCGCCGAGGCCAGGGAGATGCAGATCCTGCGTCCGGCCGACGGCATCACCATGAACCGCTATCGGCTGCTGGCCGACGCCAAGGCCAAGGCGCTGTCGCTGGTCGAGGGTTATCAGCCGCCGACCCCGCCGGTCTACCGGCTGCCCGGCCGCACTGCCGCCACCGCCTTCGGCCTCGCCGTCGACGGCTTCTGGCGCCAGGGCAAGGCGACCGACCACGACCGCGTCGTCTCCGCCGCCGTCGCCAAGGTGCTTTCGGGCGGTGATCGGGCCGACATGCTGATCGAACTCACCGAGGACGATCTCTACGACCTCGAGCGCGAGAACTTCATGGCGCTCGTCCGCCACCCCGGCACGCTGGCCCGCGTCGAGCACATGCTCACGACCGGCAAGCCGCTGCGCAACTGATCGCGAGGACGAACCGATGCCCGGCTATCAGGCCCCCCTGCGCGACATGCGCTTCAACCTCTACGACGTCTTCGACGGCGACGACATCGCGTCGCTGCCCGGCTACGAGGACTTCACCCGCGATCTGATCGACCCCGTCCTCGACGAGGCCGCCAAGCTCTGCGAGGAGGTCCTCTTCCCCCTCAACCGCTCCGGCGACGAGGAGGGCTGCACCTTCGAGAACGGCGTCGTCCGCACGCCCAAGGGCTTCAAGGAAGCCTATACGCTGTTCCGCGAGGGCGGCTGGACGTCGATCGCCTGCGATCCCGACTACGGCGGTCAGGGCATGCCGGCGGTGGTCAACACCCTCGTCGAGGAGATGATCTGCTCGGCCAACCTGTCCTTCGGCATGTATCCCGGCCTCAGCCACGGCGCCTACGTGTCGCTGGCCTCGCACGGCTCGGACGAGCTGAAGGCGGCCTATCTGCCCAAGCTCGTCGACGGCACCTGGTCGGGCACCATGTGCCTGACCGAGCCGCATTGCGGCACCGACCTCGGCCTGCTCCGAACCGCCGCGATCCCGCAGGACGACGGGTCCTACGCCATCACCGGCACCAAGATCTTCATCTCGGCCGGCGAGCACGACCTGACCGAGAACATCATCCATCTGGTGCTGGCCAAGATCCCCGGCGGACCGAAGGGCGTGAAGGGCATCTCGCTCTTCCTCGTGCCGAAGTTCCTGCCGCGTGCCGACGGCACTCCGGGTGAGCGCAACGCGGTCGCCTGCGGCTCGATCGAGCACAAGATGGGCATCAAGGCCTCGGCCACCTGCGTCATGAACTTCGACGGCGCCAAGGGCTGGCTGATCGGAGAGGCCCACAAGGGCCTGCGCGCCATGTTCGCCATGATGAACACGGAGCGTCTGGCGGTCGGCGTTCAGGGTCTCGGCCTCGGCGAGGTGTCGCGCCAGAACGCGGTCACCTACGCCAAGGAACGCATCCAGATGCGTTCGCTCTCGGGTGCCAAGTACCCGGAGAAGGCGGCCGACCCGATCATCGTCCATCCGGACGTCCGCCGCATGCTGCTGACCCAGAAGGCCTACATGGAAGGCTGCCGCTCGCTGGCGGTGTGGGTGGCGAAGTCGCTCGACGTCGCCAAGAAGCACCCCGACGCGCAGACCCGCGCCGAGGCCGACGATCTCGTCTCGCTGCTGACGCCGATCGTCAAGGCGCTGATGACCGACCTCGGCTCCGAGGTCGCCAACATCGGCGTCCAGGTCTTCGGCGGTCACGGCTACATCCGCGAGCACGGGCAGGAGCAGTACGTGCGTGACGCACGCATCGCGCAGATCTACGAGGGCACCAACGGCGTCCAGTCGCTCGATCTCGTCGGCCGCAAGATGCCGGAAGGCGCGGGGCGTCTGCTGCGCCGCTTCTTCCACCCGGTCTCGGAGTACATCGCCGCCAAGGTCGAGGACGAGGCGATGGGCGAATTCGTCCAGCCGCTCGCCAAGGCCTTCGTCCGCCTGCAGCAGGCGACCGCCCAGGTGGCGCGCGTCGGCATGGCGCGGCCGGACGAGGCGGGTGCAGCTTCGGTCGACTACCTCCGCCTCTTCGGCCTGGTGGCGCTCGCCTATCTGTGGTGCCGTCAGGTCGAGGTCGCCAAGGCCAAGATCGCCGGCGGTGAGGGCGACAGCTTCTACGAGGGCAAGATCGCCACGGCGCGCTTCTTCATGGACCGTCTGCTGCCCGACACCGGCGCCCGCTTCGCCATGGTGATGGCCGGCGGCCGCTCGATGATGGAGTTCCCCGACGACGCCTTCTGAGGCCTCGAACGGCGACGAGAAACGCGAAGGGCGCCCCACGGCGCCCTTCGTCGTTTTCAGGTCGACGCGATCACCGCGTCAGGCGAGCGCTCTGGACGGTCTTGGTGAAGAGCGCGTTCATCGCCTCGGCGATGCCGCCCGACGGGCTCACCTCGAAATAGAGGTCGGGCGAAGCGCACGCCTGCATCTTGGTCGAGATCTGCGAGGCGAAGGGCGCGACGGTGTTGTTGTACCAATCGTTGGTCGGCAGCGGCAGATAGGTCGTGTAGAGCACCGCGATGCGAATGCCGCGGTTCTTGATCGCCGTGCACTTGGCGACGTCGATCGGCTCCTGGCAACGTCCGCCACCGAGATCGGGCTGGGTGCAGGACGACGAGTTGTTGTAGTCGGCGAGCCCATCGGAGACGAAGAACAACACCTTCTGCGGCACCGCCGAGGCCGACGCTCCCGATCCGGGGGTCGGAATGGCCGAATTGATCGAGGTCAGCGCGCTGTTGAAGTTGGTCTGCTGATCCGAGTTGTAGCCCTGGTAGGGCATCGTCATCAGGTCGATCGCATTGGCCGAGGTCTTGGCCGACGAGAGGTTCGAGGTCAGCGACGCGACCGTCGTCAGGCCGGCCGTCTCGGCCTTGGGGCCGAAGGAATAGATCGCCATGCGGAACTGGTTGGGGACGGCCTGCGTGGCGGTCGCGTTGTCCATCAGCTGCTGCGTCGCGGTGCGTACCACGTCGATGCGCATCGCGACGCCGAGCTTCTTGGCGAGCCCGTAATAGTCGTTCGGCGAGGCCGACATGTCGTGGCAGGCGAAGGCGCACTGGTCCGACGTGTTGGCCACCATGGTGGCGATGCCCGCGGTCGTCGCCGCCACGCCCATCGACGGCGAGTTGTCGAGCAGCAGATAGAAGTCGATGTAGGTCGGCAGCTGGACCGACGCCGTCGCCGTGCCGGAGAGTTCCGGCGCGGCAATGCCGGCCATCGGCAGGAACACCGGATGGGTCTCGACGTCATAGGTGTAGGTCGCGGTCCGGACGCCGCCGCTCTCGGTGACGGTGGCGGTGCCGGTCTTGATGTCGGCGGCGATGTCGGAGGAGAGCACGGCGCGGAAGGTGGCGTCGGCTCGCTTCTGGGCATCGGCGGTGGTCATGGTGATCGCCGCCTTGCCGGTCGCGGCGAGCACCGCCGCGTCGGCAGCCGAGGAAAGCCGCGAGCGGACGCCCATCATCGTGTAGAAGTCGAGCGCGCCGCCGACCAGGACAATCAGCGGCAGGATGATCAGCGCAGCGATCAGGGCGACGTTGCCGCCCTCGCACCGCAGGAGCAGCGAAAGGTCACGCCGGCGCGGACCGTTTTCACGACACGTCATCTCGAGCTTTCCCAGAACGAAGGCGCACCGAGCCTAGGCGCCAATTCATAAGAAAGCCTGACTGCGGACGCGTGACGGCGGCGGTGCCTTCAGCCCCGCGGGCCGATCGCCGCGGTCTTCTTGACGAGATGGACCATGGTCGCTGCGGCGAAGAGCGGCGCGAGGAAGTTGACGAAGGGCACCATCAGCACCCCCGCCGCCGCGACGCCGGCCAGCATCGCCGAACCGCTCCAGGCGGTCGAGAGCCGCTTCGCCTCGTCTTCGCTCATCAACCGGCGGGCGGCGAAGCCGAAATATTCCCTGCCGATCAGCCAGCCGTTGCCGATCACGAAGGCGATCATGTTGACGCCCGGGATCAGCAGCAACACCAGACAGACGACGTTGACGACGAGCGACAGGGCGGTGAAGCGCAGCGCCTCGCGCAGGCTCTCGCCGAGCGGGATCGCCCGGCCGGGCGGGTCGGTGGGATAGTGCGCCGTCTCCACCGCGCTCGCCACGTCGTCGAGGAAGAGGCCGGCGATCGCCGCGGTGATCGGCGCGATCAGGAAGGAGAGGCCGATCATCAGGGCGAGGCCCGAGAAGATCCCGGCGATCCAGAACACCCCGTCGAGGAAGAACGGCACGTCGAGCGGATGGGCGCCCGCCGCATCGCCCGCCAGATGGGTGAAGAAACGCGTGCCGATCGCCCACAGGACGACGACGATCAGCAGCGTCGCGCCGAGCGACTTCAGCGCCACGCCGCGAAAGGGCGGCGAGACGACGTCGGCGACGCCGGCCCGGATCGAGGCCGCGACCAGCGCGATACCCGAGGGCCGCGCCATCGTCACGCCTCCGCCCCGTGGACCATGACGTCCTGCAGACGGCGCAGCTCGACGATCTTCGATCCCGCGAGCGGGGCGACGTTGGCCTTCGTCAGCAGTTCGCCCTTGCGGATCGGCTTCGTCACGGTGCCGTTCTCGATCAGACCGATCGGCATGGCGCCGGCCGCCCGTGCCGCCTCGTATTCGAGGGTGAAGGCGCGGTAGCAGTACTCGCCGATCGCGTCGAGCCGTTCGCCGACCGCCAGATCCTTCTTGGCGACCGCCGAGACCTCGGCCGAGGGACGGGCCAGCGCCCGCATGTCGACGCGGCCGTGCAGCACCGCACGCGCCGCCGACAGCGGCACCTCGAGGCTGGTCAGGTGATAGGGCCGATAGAAGGTGTAGTAGGGTCCCGGTCCGAGCTTCAGGTCGTTCAGCCGCTCGCGCAGCCGGGGATGGCTCAGCTCGGCGACGACGAAGACGCCGGGCGCCACGCCCTTGCCGATGGTGTAGTCGACCACGCCCTTGCGCGAGAGGATGCCGCCGTCGGCCTTCGGGCAGAGGATGGTGTGGAGGTTCTCGAGCGTCGCCTCGGGGCCGTGCATACCGGCGACGTCGGGCACGAGCCCGGTCGCGTTGGCGATGTTGGCCATCTCCACCATGGTCTTCGAGCCGTCGATGAACTCCACCAGCATGCGCGGGTTCATGTTGCGGCGGGTCGCCTCCTCGACGAACTGGTCGGGGGTGGCGTCGATGTCGAGTGGGTTGTTCTTGCCCTTGCCGGCGGCGATCACCGGATAGCCGAGCGCGGTGACGAACTCGATCAGCTCCATCGTCGAGGACGGCTCGTCGCCGGCGCCGACGGTGTAGACCACGCCCGCCTCGCGGGCGCGGCTCTGCAGCAGGGCGCCGATCGTGACGTCGGCCTCGACGTTCATCATCACGACGTGCTTGCCCGCCTCGATCGCGCCGAGGCCGATGACCGCGCCCATCTCCGGCTTGCCGGTGGCATCGATCACCACGTCGACGTGGGGGCTCGTGATCAGCGCCTCGACGTCGGGCGTCACCGCGGTGTAGCCCGCCTCGACGGCGCGGGCGACGGCCGGGGCGCTCTCGCAGACGCGGATGCGCTCGGGATCGAGACCGGCGATCAGGAAGGCGTGTTCCGCGTGTTTCTTGCCCGGATCACGCACGCCGATGACGGTGATCTTCAGGCCCTTCATCAGGGCGATCTGGGTGACGATGTCGGTCCCCATCTCGCCGACCCCGACGAGGCCGATGCGAATGGCCTTGCCCGCGGCCTCGTGGGCGGCGAGTTCGGCGGCGAGGCCGGTCGGCGTGACGAACCGCTGCGCGAGGTCCGGCGTGGGGCTCGAGCCCTCTCTTCCCATGATCGGCTTCCTTCGGATCTCGATCGTTCCGCCCTCCGATAGGGCAGTCCGGCGGCGAACTCAACGTCTCGCGGTGCGAGGACGGTCCGGCTTCCACCTTCGTCGGCCGCATCCCGCCGGCCGTTGCATCGGGCACGGTCACCTTGTACCACGACGAGATGCGATCGTCGCTCCGGCTCGGACGATCGTCGCCGCCGGCGCCCTCGGGCGACGAGCCACCCACGCCGGCAGGGCCACGTCATGACCGACACCCGCTTCGACGTTCTGGCGATCGGCAATGCGATCGTCGACGTGATCGCCCGCACCGAGGACGACTTTCTGGTGCGCGAAGGGCTGATCAAGGGCTCGATGCGCCTGATCGACGCGGGCGAGGCCGAGCGTCTCTACGAGAGCATGGGGCCGGCCAAGGAGATCTCCGGCGGCTCCGCCGGCAACACCATCGCCGCGCTGGCCGGCCTCGGCGGTCGCGGCGCCTATTTCGGCAAGGTCGCCGACGATCACCTCGGCAAGACCTTCTCCCACGACATCCGCGCCGTCGGCGTGCATTTCGAGACGGCGCCGCTGCTCAAGATCGGCCTGGACTACGCGCCGACCGCCCGCTCGATGATCCTGGTGACGCCCGACGGCGAGCGCACCATGAACACCTTCCTCGGCGCCTGTACCCATCTCACCCCGGACGACGTCGATCCGGTGGTCGTCGCCGCCTCGCAGGTCGTCTATCTCGAAGGCTATCTGTGGGATCCGCCGGCCGCCAAGGCGGCTTTCCGCGAGGCCTCGCGGATCGCCCATGCCAACGGCCGCAAGGTGGCGTTGACGCTCTCCGACAGCTTCTGCGTCGACCGCTGGCGCGCCGAGTTCCTCGATCTGATGCGCACCGGCATGGTCGACCTGATCTTCGCCAACCAGGCCGAGGTCAAGGCGCTCTACGAGACCGCCGACATCGACACCGGCATCGCCGCGCTGCGCGAGGACGTCGCCATGGCCGCGGTGACGCTGTCCGAGGAGGGCTCGTTGGTGGTCGCCCGCGACGAGACCGTCCGCGTCGCCGCCTCGCCGATCGCCCGCGTCGTCGACACCACCGGCGCCGGCGATCTCTATGCCGCCGGGTTCCTCTTCGGCCTGACCCGCGACTACGACCTCGCCGCCTGCGCCGAGCTCGGTGGGTTGCTCGCCGCCGAGATCATCGGCCACATCGGCGCCCGTTCCCAGACCGATCTCGTCGGTCTCGCCCGTCAGGCCGGGTTCGCCGTCTGAGCGAAGGCGTCGGCTTCCTGGATCTGCCAACGATTGCGGCCGTCCCGTTTGGCGCGGTAGAGCGCCCGGTCGGCCTGTTCCAGCGCCTCGCGCCGCGGCGCCGCCGAGGTCGCCTCGACGATCGAGGCACCGAGCGAGATCGTCACCACGCCGGGCGGGATGGTCTCGCCCGGCCCGCTCGGGATGGCGAGCCTCTCGATCGACCGCCTGAGCCGTTCCATGATCGGACCGACCGCGCGGGCATCGACCCCCGGAAGCAGCAGGGCGAATTCCTCGCCGCCGAGCCGCGCCAGCAGGTCGTCGTGGTCGCGCAGCCCGTCGGCCAGCGCCATCGCCACGGCGGTGAGGCAGCGGTCGCCCTCGGGGTGGCCGAAACGGTCGTTGAAGGCCTTGAAGTGATCGATGTCGATCATCACCAGCGCGAAGGGCGTCTGCCGTTCGTCGGTCGCCAGCGTCGCCATCCGCTCCTCGAAGCCGCGGCGGTTGGCGACGCCGGTCAGCGGATCGAGCCGCGTCATCTCGCGCAGTTCGGCGTTGCGCGCCTCCGAGATCTCGCCGATCAGCTTCTCGCGGGCGAGGAACAGGAAGAGCGCACGATGGTCGCGGTCCGTGCGGTAGTTGCCCCACAGAGCCATCGCGCCGACCGAGAAGACCAGCAGGACCGCGGGCCACTTGAGGGCCGGCGACAGGTCCTGCATGTCGGCGACGACGAAGACGTAGAGCACCCAGACCGCCAGGGTCGTCGCCAGCGCCTGGCGGAAGTGCAGCGTCGCCAGGCTGCAGGGCGCCAGCGGCACCATCACGTAGCAGAACATGCCGACCGTCGACACCGAGGCCGGCTCGATGCGGAAGCTGAAGCACACCAGTCCCGAGACGACGACGATCGCGACCATCGTCGTGGCGTCGATCACCCGATGGTCGTGGGTCGCCGCGGTGATCACCAGACCGACCGCGCAGACCACGGTGATCGCCGCCATCGTCCCGAGCCAGGTCAAAAAACGCTCGGGATCGTCGATCTCCAGCACCAGCGAACGCATCAGCACGAAGGCGGCGAGAACCGCGAGGCCGATCAACGTGCCGATGATCATCGAACGCCGTTTGTCGGGGGCGATCGAGGCACGGTAGTGCTCCTCGAGCACCGGCGTGAAGGCCAGGCGACCGACCGGTTTGGCCAGGTTGGCGAGGACCTCGGCGATCAGCGCGTCGCGAGGAGGGGGCGACATGGAGAAGCTCTTTCCGGTGGAGGGACCGACTGCCGATTGTCGGTGTCGTCGATAAGGCCTCGATGACGGCGAGTCCATCCCGCCCACGTGAAATTACGCAGCGTAAGTTGTAGGCCTCCGGGTCAGAAGCTCGGCGGCGTACAGGCCGAGACCATCACCAGTTCGCCGTCGCCGACGTTGCGGAAGGCGTGTGGTCGGCGGCTGTCGAAGAGATAGGCGTCGCCCGGCCTCAGTTCGTGACGTTCGCCGTCGACTTCCAGCTCGAGCAGGCCGCGGATGACGATGCCGGCCTCCTCGCCCTGATGGGTGAGGAGCGCCCGCCCCGAGGCGGCGCCCTTCTCGTAGCGCTCGTGCATCATCTGCAGCGAGCGGCCGGCGAGATCGCCGCCGACCTGCCGGTAACTGATCGGCCCGCCGGCGATCTCGGTCAGTTCCGAGGCGCGCCAGACGACCTTCTCGCGCTCGCCGTCGGCGCGCGAGAAGAAGGTCGACAGCGCGATCGGGAAGCCCGCCAGGATCTGCTTCAGCGCCGCCACCGACGGGCTGACCCGGTTGGCCTCGATCATCGAGATCGTGGCGTTGGACACGCCCGCGCGCCGCGCCAGAGCCCGCTGGGACAGGCCGTGGGCGATGCGCAGTTCCTTGAGCCTGAGGCCGACGTCGATATCCATGTTCATGTGTTCAGAATACGAAACGGATCGAACACGGTCCAGGGGTTGGCGTGGCGGGTTTGCGGCCGTAACGTTCGCAATATCAACCGAACCACCGAGGCTCCGATGACCGCCCACCCGCGCCCCAACGATCTCGCCTCCTTCTGGATGCCCTTCACCGCCAACCGGCAGTTCAAGCAGACGCCGCGCATGTTCGTCTCCGCCGACCGCATGCGCTACGTCACCGACGACGGCCGCAAGGTGCTCGACGGTACGGCGGGTCTGTGGTGCTGCAACGCCGGTCACAACCGGCCGAAGATCGTCGAGGCGATCCGCGCCCAGGCCGGCGAGCTCGACTATGCGCCCGCCTTCCAGATGGGCCACCCGAAGGCCTTCGAGTTCGCCAACCGGCTGGTGGGCATCGCGCCCGAGGGCTTCGACCACGTCTTCTTCACCAACTCCGGCTCGGAGAGCGCCGACACCGCGCTGAAGATGGCGCTGGCCTATCACCGGGTGCGCGGCGAGGCGCAGCGGGTGCGCCTGATCGGCCGCGAGCGCGGCTATCACGGCGTCAACTTCGGCGGCATGTCGGTCGGTGGCATCGGCGGCAATCGCAAGATGTTCGGCCAGCTCCTGCCGCACGTCGACCACCTGCGCCACACCCACGACCCGGCCCGCAACGCCTTCACCCGCGGCCAGCCCGAGCACGGCGCGGAGTTCGCCGACGAACTCGAGCGGCTCTGCGCGCTGCACGATCCCTCGACCATCGCCGCCGTCATGGTCGAGCCGATGGCCGGTTCGACCGGCGTGCTGATGCCGCCCAAGGGCTACCTCGAGCGGCTGCGCGCCATCTGCGACAAGCACGGCATCCTGCTGATCTTCGACGAGGTCATCACCGGCTTCGGCCGTCTCGGCACGCCCTTCGCCGTCGACTTCTACGGCGTCCGCCCCGACCTCTTCACCATCGCCAAGGGCATGACCAACGGCGTCATCCCGATGGGCGGCGTCTTCGTCCAGAAGAAGATCCACGACGCCTTCATGGCCGGCCCCGAGCACATGATCGAGTTCGCCCACGGCTATACCTATTCGGGCAATCCGATCGCCTGCGCCGCCGGCATCGCCACGCTCGACACCTATGCCGAGGAGGGTCTCCTCACCCGCGCCGCCGAGCTCGCGCCCTATTGGGAGGACGCGCTGCATTCGCTGAAGGGGCTGCCGCACGTCGTCGACATCCGCAACACCGGCCTGATCGGCGCGATCGAGCTGGAGTCGATCGAAGGCCAGCCGACCAAGCGGGCCTTCTCCTGCTTCCTCGACGCCTTCGAGCAGGGTCTGCTGATCCGCACGACCGGCGACATCATCGCCCTGTCGCCGCCGCTGATCATCGAGAAGTCGGACATCGACGAGCTGTTCGGCAAGCTCGCCGCGGTGCTGAAGCGCGCCGCCTGAGGCGCGCGTCGCCGTCAGGCGCTGCGACGGCGCGAACGGGCCGGCCGTTCGGGCGCGGGGGCGGGCTCCGCCTCCGCCGCGACCGGAACGTCGGCGGCGGCCTTCTCGGCCGCCGTTTCCGTCTCGGCGGCCACGGGAACCTCGTCCGCCACACCGAGCAGGCCGGCGATGTCGCCGCGCTGGAGGATCACCGCCCGCTGGCCGTTCTCGTCGGCGAGGGGCTGGGTGTGGGATTCGATGACGCGCAGCAGCTCGGGCACCGACCCCGCCGGCACCGCCTCCGAATAGAGGAAGCCCTGGCCGAGCGTGCAGCCGAAGTCGCGCAGGATGTCGGCGTTGCCGGCCGATTCGATGCCTTCGGCGGTGGTCGGCAGACCGAGCGAGCCGGAAAGACCGATGATCGCCTTGACGATCATGCGGCTGTCGACGTTCTCGCGCATCGTCTTCACGAAGGACTGGTCGATCTTGATCTTGTCGAACGGCAGCATGCGCAGCTGATGCAGCGAGGCATAGCCGGTGCCGAAATCGTCGAGGGCGATCGAGATGCCCTGGTTCTTCAGCGACATCAGCGTCTGGGTCGCCTGTTCGTGGTCGACCACGAGGGCGCTTTCGGTGATCTCGATCTCGAGGCGCTGCGGCGGGAAGCCGACCTCGACCAGGATCTGCAGGATCTCCTGGGCGAGCCACGGATTCTTGAAGTCGACCGGCGAGATGTTGACGGCGATCTTGATGTGCGACGGCCAGTCGCGCGCCGCCAGACAGGCCTGACGCAGCAGCGACGTCGTCATGCGCGACAGCAGGCCGGTCTCTTCGGCGATCGGAATGAAGGTCGACGGCGGGATCTGGCCGCGGGTCGGATGGCGCCAGCGCGCCAGGACCTCGAAGCCGGTCAGCTTGCCCGAGGCGAGGTCCATCACCGGCTGGAAGTGCGGCATGACCTGACCGTTCTCGATCGCCGATTCCAGAGCCGATTCCAGTTCGGCGCGCTCGCGGATGGCCTCTTCCATCGACGGCTGGAACAGCGCGACCGAGGTTTCGCGCTTCTTGGCGTCGTCGAGGGCGATGTCGGCGTGCCGCATGATGACGTCGACGTCGCCGACCGAGCACTCCGGCCCGAACATGGCGATGCCGGCGTCGGCCATGATCGGCACCGGCGGATCGTATTCCTCGAGCCGCATCGCGACCGAATGGACGATCTGCAGCGCCCGCATCTCGGCCGCTTCGGCGTCGCGCACCTGGGTGATGACGTGGAACTCGTCGGGCCCGATGCGGGCGACGAAGTCGGAGGCGCCCACCGCCATGGCGAGACGGTCGGAGAACTCGATCAGCACGTGATCGGCGACCAGATGGCCGAACACCTCGTTGAGCGACTTGAAGCGTTCGATGTCGATGGCGATCAGCGCGCCGATCGCGGTCTTGGAGACGTCCTCGGAGAGGCGGCGGTTGAGTTCTGCCTTGAGGCCGGCGCGGTTGGGCAGGCCGGTCAGCGGATCGATGATGGCGGCGGTCTCGGCGGTCTCTTCCGCCTCGGCCTTGGCGACGCGCATCTGCCGGACCTCGACGCGGCGGCGGAACGCATAGGCGAAGATGCCGACCCACGACGCCACGGCGAGCGCCAGTGCCGCCGATCCCAGCGTCGAATCGGCCGACTGCAGGAGGGCCACGGTCTGGTGGAGGACGCCGAAGCGGTAGTCGACGAAGAACAACAGGCCGATGATGCCGAAGAGGACGATCCGCTCGCCCGTAGGCGTCAGCGATCGCCTACCGTTCGGCTTGAGAGCGGATTTCAGACCTGCCATCGAGCGGACTCCGAACACGCACGGCCCGAGGCGGACCGAGACCAATGTACCGGACACTCTAGCGATCGAGTTTTAAGGAGGCCTTTCCGTGCTTCCCCTCGCCGACCCGCGCGATCCGCATGGTTTAGGAAGGGTTCATGCGCTCCGGACGAAGGTCGAGAGCAGATGATGGGCGATCGCGATCGGCGGCGGCGCGAAGATCCCGTCGGGATGATCGCCGGCGAGCAGGGTCGCGACTTCGGTGCGGGTGAACCAACGACAGTCTTCGAGCTCCGCCGGGTCGCGGTGGATCGTCTCGTCGTCGGCCTCGGCGACGACGCCGATCATCAGCGAGCCCGGGAAGGGCCAGGGCTCGGAGGCGACGTAGTCGACCGTGCCGACGCGGATACCGGCCTCCTCGAAGGTCTCGCGTCTGACCGCCCCCTCGATCGTCTCGCCGGGCTCGACGAAACCGGCGAGGCACGACCACATGCCGGGCGGAAAGGCATGACCACGGCCGAGCAGACAACGATCGCCGCGCCGCACCAGCATGATCACCGCCGGGTCGGTGCGTGGGAAATGCTCCCCGCCGCAGGCCGGGCAGAGCCGCCGCCAACCGGCCGTCGCCATGTCCGCCGGCGCGCCGCAGCGGGCGCAGTGGCGGTGGCTCGCGTGCCAGGCCAGCAGGCTGCGGGCGGTCGCGATGGCGCCGTAGTGTTCGGCCGGCAGCGAGCCGGCGATCGCCAGCGGACGCAGTTCGATCGCCTCGAAACCGGCGGCGAGCGTGTCGGGATCGGCGGGGCCGGCGAAGGCGAACCAACCGATCTCGTCGCCTGCATCGCCCTTTGCCAGTCCGAGGAAGATCCGTTCCTCGACCCGCGCGGCGAGCACCTCCGCCGTCGCCCGCTCGTGGGCGGCGACGGGGCGTCCGTCGCCCACATGGGCGACGACCACGCGGCTGCCGCAGATCACCAGGAAGCGGGCGCGCGGATCGGCGGCGAGCGCATCGAGCCGCTCCCGGTCCTCGCGCAGCTCGGCGGCGCGGTCGAGGCCGTTCGCGACGAAGCGAAAGCCGAGCGAGGGTTCCAGATCGATCCGCGGTGGCATCGCGGGCTCCTTCAGGCGGGACCGAGGCGCGCGATCAGGCGGCGGGCGAGATCGTCGAGCTCGGTGCGCGGGATCGGGCGGTGGGCTCCGCGTCCCCACACCGGGGCGGGCCAGGCGGGATCGTCGCGGAAACGGGCGATGACGTGGACGTGGAGTTGGGAGACGACGTTGCCGAGCGCGGCGATGTTGAGTTTGTCGGCCTTCGTCTCGGCGCGCAGCGCCTCGGCGACGGCGTCGATCTCGGCGCGGAGGAGGGCACGGTCGTCCGGGGCGAGGTCGAGGATCTCGACGAGACCGGGCCGGCGCGGCACCAGGATCAGCCAGGGGTGATCGGTCGTCCGCATCGCCAGAATCCGGCAGAGCGCGAGATCGGCGACGACGAACGTGTCGGCGGCGAGACGGGAATCGAGTTCGAAGCCGGACATGCGAGCGCTCCGGGGGAGGGCGGCCTCACTCCTCGTGGAAGCGGGCCTCGACGAGGTCGGTGATCGCCTGGAGCGCCTCGGCGGCCTGCGGGCCGGAAGCCTTGACGTGGATCGAGGTGCCGATCGAGGCGGCCAGCATCATCAGCCCCATGATCGAGGTGCCGCAGACCGTCTGGTTGTCCTTGGAGACCTCGATCTCGGCGTCGAAGCTCTCGACGGTCTGGACGAACTTGGCCGAGGCACGGGCGTGCAGGCCGCGTTTGTTGGTGATCGGCAGATTGCGTTCGAAGCTCGCCATTCCGTCGAAACCCATGCCTTTCTCAGCCCTGGAGGACCTGACTGGCCACGTTGATGTACTTGCGGCCGGCTTCCTTGGCCTCGATCACGGCGTCGATCAGCTTGCGCTCCGAACGCACCTTGGCGAGCTTGACCAGCAGCGGCAGGTTCATGCCGGCGACGACCTCGATCGTGTCGCCGTTCATCACCGAGATCGCCATGTTGGAGGGGGTGCCCCCGAACATGTCCGTCAGAATGGCGACGCCTTCCCCGGAATCCACCGAGGTCACGGCGGCGAGGATGTCGCCGCGTCGCATTTCCATGTCGTCCTCCGGTCCGATGCAGATCGTTGCGATCTGCCGCTGGGGACCGACGACGTGCTCGAGAGCCTTGACGAACTCTTTTGCGAGATCCCCGTGGGTCACGAGGACGAGACCGATCATCGAGTATGCTCCTGCGGGCCTACGTCCGGGCCGGCGTCCGTTCTTGCGACGGATGACCGCGTCCCACGTGGGTAGCGCGCAAAAATGGGCGTGGCCGCGACGAACTTCAAGTCTCTAATTTGTGGAACTTGCAAATTCCTGCATTGCGTCACGCTTCTCCCGCGATGGAACGCAACGCGCTGCGGACCCGGCGCACGCCGCGCAGGTCCTCCCGCCACAGCCTGATGGCGGGGAGCCGCACCCCGGCGATCACGGTGAACCGGGCGTCCTCCTCCGGCATCCGCGGCGGCTGGACCTCCTCGATGTCGACGACGAGGGCGACGACGCCGGCCGGCTCGTGCGCCAGGTCGATGATGCCGATGCCGCGGACCTCGATCTTGCCGGCGATGGTGGCCGGCGTGCGGGCGACGAGGCGGCCGTGGTGGGCCTCGATGGTCACCCGATCGTCGGCGATCAGCGCGGCGTCGTGGCCGTGGGCGGAGGCATCCTCGACCAGATCGAACACCAGCCGCGACTTGCCGGCTCCCGTCGCCCCGCGCACCAGGACGCCGCGGCCCTCGTAGATCAGAGCGGAAGCATGGATGGTGACGGGATGGCCCATGATGTTCGTCCTCTCGGTCGGAGCGATCCTATCAGGTCACCGAACCGGCCGGGAGCGACACGACGAAGCGGGCACCCAGGATCGACCCGTCGGCCGCCTTGCGGTTCTCCGCATGGAGCGTGCCGCCGTGCGCCTCGACGATCTGGCGCGAGATCGCGAGGCCCAGGCCGGAATTGTTGCCGAAGCCCTCGCTCTCCGGCCGATCGGTGTAGAAGCGCTCGAAGATGCGATCGATCTTCTCGGCCCGGATGCCCGGTCCGTCGTCGTCGACCGTGATCTCGATCCAGCTGCCGAGCTTCGCGAGATCGACCCGGACCTCGGCGCCCTCGGCCGAGAAGGAGCGGGCATTGTCGACGAGATTGGTGATCACCTGACCCAGCCGGCTGTCGTGGCCCATCACCACGAAGGCGAGATGCGGCGCGCCCAGCGGCCGGGTTGCGAGTTTCACCGTCTGGCCGCGCTTCTCCGCGAGGTCGTTCTGCAGCGACACCACCGCCTCGACCAGCGCCTGAAGGTCGACGGGGGCCGAATCCTGCCGCGCCAGTTCGGCGTCGAGCCGCGAGGCGTCGGAAATGTCGGTGATCAGGCGATCGAGCCGCTTCACGTCGTGCTGCACGATCTCCACCAGGCGCCCGCGCGAGGCGTCGGACTTGGCGAGCGGCAACGTCTCGACCGCGCTGCGGAGCGAGGTCAGCGGGTTCTTCAGCTCGTGGGCGACGTCGGCGGCGAAGCTCTCGATCGCGTCCATCCGGCCGTAGAGCGCGTTGGTCATGTCGCGCAGCGCCCGCGACAGGTGGCCGATCTCGTCGGAGCGGTCCGAGAAGTCGGGGATCTCCTCGCGCGCCTTGACCGAGCGCCGGACCCGGTCGGCGGCGGCGGCGAGCCGGCGCAGCGGCGCTGCGATCGTGCCGGCGAGCAGGAAGGAGAGCAGCATGATGACGGCGCCGGCGACCAGGAAGACGCGCAGGATCGCCATGCGCTCGGCCCGCACGATGGCGTCGATGTCGCCGCCCGGCGTCGAGAGCTGCAGCGCGCCGAGGACCTTGCCGCCGCGTCGGATCGGCACCGCAACGGTGACGATCATGTCGCCCGACCGCGTCACCCGCACGATCGGCGTCGTCGTGCCGGAAAGCGCGGCGGCGACTTCCGGATAGTCCTTGCCGGCGGAGATGCCGACCTCGCGATAGATCGGCAGGTCGTGACCACCGCGCATCAGCCGCGAGACGACCTCGATCGCCCGGTGGAACAGGCCGGGATCGGGTGCCGGCGTCGGCGGCGCGTCGGGCGGGAAGAAGGCGCCGGTGCGATAGAGCGTGCGGCTGTCGAGGACGAGGAACCCGTCGCGGTCCCACACCCGCGCCGGCGTCTTGGCCGGCGAGACGAGCAGCCTGAGGATCGGCGCCACCCGCATCGGGTCGATCGGGAACTCGAGCGTCGACAGATCGTCGCCGGTGTCCGGGTCCTTCTCGGCCTTGTCGCCGGCCTCGGCCCTGAGCAGGGCGTCGAGGTCGATGCCGGTCGCCCCGGATTCCTTCATCGTCGAGGCGCCGATCGCCGCGGCGATGATCTCGCCCTGGGTCTGGAGGCTCTCGATCCGCGCGTCGGTGAGGCCGGCGCGGAACTGGTTGAGGTAGAGGACGGCGAGCACCAGCGTGACGAGGCCGCCGAGATTGAGCAGCACGATGCGTCGCGTCAGGCTCGAAAAGGCGGTGGCGCCGGCGAGGCGATTGAGCCGTCGCCCGGCGAGCCGCAGGTAGCGACTGCCGCGCCGGCCGCGCGGGGGGCGGCCGGTGCCCTCGTCGTTGTCCGAAGCCTCCGACACGGTCGCGTCAGATCTCCTTGAAGCGATAGCCGACGCCGTAGAGCGTCTCGATCATCTCGAAGTCGTCGTCGACCGCCTTGAACTTCTTGCGCAGCCGCTTGATGTGGCTGTCGATGGTGCGATCGTCGACATAGACCTGATCGTCGTAGGCGGCGTCCATCAGGGCGTTGCGGCTCTTCACCACGCCCGGGCGCTGCGCCAGCGCGTAGAGGATCAGGAACTCGGTGACCGTCAGCGTCACCGGCTCGCCCTTCCAGGTGCAGGTGTGACGCTCCTGGTCCATCGCCAGCGGTCCGCGCTCGAGCACGCGCTGGGCGTCGGTGACCTTGGCCGGCCCCTCGCCCTTGGGCGCGACGCGGCGCAGCACCGCCTTGACGCGCTCGACCAGCAGGCGCTGCGAGAAAGGCTTCCGGATGAAGTCGTCGGCGCCCATCTTCAGGCCGAAGAGCTCGTCGATCTCGTCGTCCTTCGAGGTCAGGAAGATCACCGGCAGCTCGGACTTCTGGCGCAGGCGGCGCAGGAGCTCCATGCCGTCCATGCGCGGCATCTTGATGTCGAAGATCGCGAGGTCCGGCGGACTGGCCTTCAGCCCGTCCAGCGCCGAGGCGCCGTCGGTGTAGGTCTGGACGCGATAGCCTTCGGACTCGAGAGCGATCGAGACGGAGGTGAGGATGTTGCGGTCGTCGTCGACGAGGGCGATGGTGGGCATGGGGAATGCCTGTCTCCGGGTGGGGATCGCCGCGGGGGGATCACCGCGCCTTTTCGCACGGTGATTGCGCGCAAATCATGGCGGCGATCATATACCGCTCACGAGGCGATTGTGGACCCGTATTTCCGCCGGGTGCCGCGACCATTCCGTCGTCCGTGACGCCCTTGCGACGATGCCGGCGTCGCCCGCCCGCGACGAAGGTGCATTCCGTGCCGGGTTGACGCCGACGGCGCGCCGGGCGTCCATCGCACCGACCGGCGAAGCAGCGGAGGCGATCATGGCGAAGGACGACGACTTCTCTCCGGTGGAGTGTTCCCGCCGCCTGCTGCGTCAGGCCCGCACCGCCGCACTCGCCACCATCGCCCGGCGCACCGGCCATCCCTTCGGCTCGATGGTCTCGGTCGCCTGCGAGGCCGACGGCACGCCGATCCTGCTGGTCTCGACGCTGGCCGCCCACGCCCGCAACCTCGCCGAGGACCCGCGCGCCTCGCTGCTGTTCGAGGACCGCACCGCGCCCGACCCGCAGCAGGGCGGCCGCATCACCGTGGTCGGCCGCGTCGAGAAGATCGCCGATCCGACGGTGGCGGCCCGGCGCTACCTCGCCCGCCTGCCGGAAGCCGCGCTCTATGCCGGCTTCGCCGATTTCGCCTTCTTCCGCCTCGTCGTCGAGGAGGCCCATCTCGTCGCCGGCTTCGGTCGGGCGATGCACGTCCGCCGCGACGATCTCCTGCTCGACCTCGCGGGCTGCGAGGCCCTGCTCGCCGCCGAGCCGGACCTGCTCGAGACGCTCGCCGCCGATTCCGCCCGTCTCGCCGCGCTCGCGCGCCGGCTCGGCGGGGAAGGGGAGGGCTGGACGGCGATCGGGCTCGACCCCGAGGGGCTGGATCTCGCGTCGACGGGGGCGGAAATCCGCGCCTATCGCCGCCTCGTCCTGCCGGAACGTGCGACCTCGCCGGACGAATTCATGGGGTTTTTGCTTCGCTGGGAAGAATCCGTCCCGCTGCAATAAATTTCTTAAATCGTTATATTGAGAACAAGCACGATCCGACTTTAGACAGACTTGTTCACAACGGTAGCCGTGTAGTAATTTGCGCTCGCTCGTGGGAACGAGCACGGAACCCGAGTTGACCGTCCTTCCGGACAGGTGCCCCGTTCTGCACGATGTTGCAGGCGGGGGCATGGCCGGAAGTTCGCATGCGGCGGAGTCGCGGATTTGATCGAGACCGGTCGTCGGCAGCCTCTCGGGGCTTCGGCGTCCGCAGCGAAACGAACCCCACCGCCGGTCGACGGCCTCCCTCGGGAGGCGCCGGCCCCGAGCCGAACCGATCCGCAGCGATCGGCACGGCAGGATCCCTTCCGCCGACGGCGGCCGTTCGGCCGCCGCATCACAACGGAACCGAAAGTCATGCGCGAGCGACCGGCGGCCGGAGGGCGGACCGGGAGGAGCGCGACACGTCCACCGGAGAACCCTTGATGTCTCGAGCTCCCACCAAGAACGCCAAACTGATCGCCTGGGTCGAAGAGGTCGCCGCGCTGACCAAGCCCGACAGCATCTATTGGTGTGACGGTTCGCAGGAAGAATACGATCGCCTCTGCCAGGAGCTGGTCGACGCGGGCGTGTTCACCCGCCTCAATCCGGAGAAGCGTCCGAACTCCTTCCTCGCCCGTTCCGCGCCGTCCGACGTGGCGCGCGTCGAGGACCGCACCTTCATCTGCTCGAAGACCAAGGAAGAGGCCGGCCCGACCAACAACTGGTCCGAGCCGACCGAGATGCGCAAGACGCTGAACGGTCTCTTCGACGGCTGCATGCGCGGCCGCACCATGTACGTCATTCCGTTCTCGATGGGCCCGCTCGGCTCCAAGATCGCCCACATCGGCGTCGAGATCTCCGACAGCGCCTATGTCGCCGTCCACATGCGCATCATGACCCGCATGGGTCAGGCCGTGCTCGACGTGCTGGGCGACGACGACTTCGTGCCGGCGGTCCATTCGGTCGGCGCGCCGCTCGCCGCCGGCGAGAAGGACTCGACCTGGCCCTGCAACGACGACAAGTACATCGTCCACTTCCCCGAGACCCGCGAGATCTGGTCCTACGGCTCGGGCTACGGCGGCAATGCGCTGCTCGGCAAGAAGTGCTTCGCGCTGCGCATCGCCTCGGTGATGGCGCGTGACGAGGGCTGGCTCGCCGAACACATGCTCATCCTCGGCGTCGAGAACCCGAAGGGCGAGAAGGCCTATGTCGCCGCCGCCTTCCCGTCGGCCTGCGGCAAGACCAACTTCGCCATGATCATCCCGCCCAAGACCTACGAGGGCTGGAAGGTCACGACGATCGGCGACGACATCGCCTGGATCAAGCCGAACGCCAAGGGCGAGCTGCGCGCCATCAACCCGGAGAACGGCCTCTTCGGCGTCGCCCCCGGCACCAACGAGAAGTCCAACCCGAACGCGCTCGCCACGCTGCACGCCAACTGCATCTTCACCAACGTGGCGCTGACCCACGACGGCGACGTGTGGTGGGAAGGCCTGACCGACGAGGCGCCGTCGCACCTCATCGACTGGACCGGCAAGGAGTGGACCCCGGGCTGCGGTCGTCCGGCCGCGCACCCGAACTCGCGCTTCACCGCGCCGGCTTCGCAGGTTCCCTCGATCGACCCGGCCTGGGAAGATCCGGCCGGCGTGCCGATCTCGGCCTTCATCGTCGGCGGTCGCGTCTCCAAGGCGTTCCCGCTGGTGTTCCAGTCCTTCGACTGGGCGCACGGCGTCTATCTCGCCGCGACCATGGGCTCGGAGGCGACCGCCGCCGCCGTCGGCCAGGCCGCGATGCGCCGCGATCCCTTCGCCATGCTGCCGTTCTGCGGCTACAACATGGGCGACTACTGGGCGCATTGGCTCAACATCGGCCGTTCGCTGCCGAACGCGCCGGGCATCTTCCGCGTCAACTGGTTCCGCAAGGACGAGAACGGCAAGTTCATGTGGCCGGGCTTCGGCGACAACATGCGCGCCCTCGAGTGGATCGTGAACCGCGTCAAGGGCCGCGCCGGCGCGGTCGAGAGCCCCTACGGCTGGGTGCCGCGCTATGCGGACCTGAACTGGAAGGGTCTCGACTTCCCCAAGGCGAAGTACGAGGAAATCGTCCGCGTCGACCGCACCAAGGGCCTCGCCGAGGCCGAGGAGCAGATCGCGCACTTCGCCCAGTTCGGCGACAAGCTGCCCAAGGAGATGGAACTCGAGCGCCAGTTGCTCGTCGCCCGTCTCGAGCGTTCGCCCGAGGTCTGGGAACTGGTGGCCTGATCCACCGCACGTGACGGTCGAAGGCCCCGGAGGAGCGATCCTCCGGGGCCTCGCTTTTTCACCATGTCCGAAAATCGCGCCCTTGACGTCGCGGCGCCGCAGTTGGACCGTGTTGCGCGGACTGCTAGGGGTCTTCCGTCGCCGCGCGTCGGGCGGAACGATGCGCGCGACCACGGAGCCGGACTGCAGATGATCTCGGATACGCATCGATGACCAAGTCCACGGGGCGCGTCGCGACGATCGTCTTCGGCTACGTGGCCTTCGCGAGCGCGTGGATCTTCTTCTCCGACCGGATGTTGAGCTTCCTCCCCTCCTCGGTGGACGCCGCCTGGGCGGGCACCGCCAAGGGCATGCTCTTCGTCGCCGTCACCGGCACGTTGCTCCAGGTCGTGCTCAGGCGCATCGTCGCCGGCGACGTCGAGCGTCCGATCATCCGCAGGCGCGAGTACTGGACGCCGCTGATCGCGGTGACGCTGGTGGCCGGTACGGTCCTGGCGGTCTTCCATCTCGTCTACCGGGCCGAGGTCGAGGGCGCTCGCGATCGGACACGGGAAGATCTGCGGATCGCCGCCCACATCGAGGCCAATGCCGCCGTCGCCTGGCTCTCCGGGCGCGCCGGGGCGCTGCGCACCATCGCCGGACTGCCGCTGGTGCGCATCGTCGCCCAGATCCCGGGCAACGCGCCGGCCGGCGCTTGCGCCGAGGTCATGCGTCAGCGCGAACGCGGCTCCCGCGTCCTCGGTTTCGTCGACATGCGCATCCTGCGCGACGACGGCACCTCGCCCTGCGGTTCGTCGGCGGCCCCGCGGCCCGATCCGCTGCCCGACACTCTCGATGCCGCCGTGCGGCCGATCACCTGGGTCGGTCGGGACGGCGGCCTGGTCGTCACGCTCGGTGCCCGCATCGCCGGCGGTCAGGCCGGCGACAAGCCGCTCGACGCGATGGTGGTCGCCGACATGCGGCTCGACGACACGCTCTTCGTCTTCCTGCGCACCCTGCTGTCGCCCGGCATCAAGGAAACGACGCTGCTGGTGCGGCGCGACGGCGACGAGTGGGTGACCGCCTTCGATCGCGAGCAGGCGATCCCGGTCGGCGGTGGCCAGCGCTTCACCGGGACGACCTTCGACCGCGATGCCGCCGTCGGCACGACCGCGATCACCACCGTCTCCTATCGCGACCGCCTCTGGCTGGCCGCCGCGACGCCGATCGCCGGGACCGACTGGCTCGCCGTCGCGGCGCTCGAGGAATCGGCGGCCGCGAGCGACCTTCAGGTCCTGCTCTTCACCGCCGGCGCCTCGCTGGTGGTGGCCTTCGGCACGAGCATCGTCGTCGCCTTCCTCCTGTGGCAGCGCCAGACGGTGCGTGCCGCCCGCGCCGAACTCGAGCAGAGCCGTCGTGCCCAGGCGGCCGAGACGCTCTATCGCGCCACCTTCGAGGCGGTCGATCTCGGCATCGTCCATCTCGGCTGCGACGGCAGCTGGTTGCGCTCGAACCCGGCGCTGTCGCGCATCGCCGGCCGGCCGCCGGCCGATTTCGGCCGGGTCGGCATTCGCGACGTGATGCCGGTCGACGACGCCGAGGCCGTCCTGCGCTCGCTGCGGCGGCTCGCCGCCGGCGAGGTCGAGACGATCTCGGCCGAGCGACGCCTGCTGCGGCCCGACGGCACGATCGTGCCGATCATGCTCTCCGGTTCGGTGGTGCGCTCCGCCGACCCGCCCTATGTGGTCGCGACCGTCGAGGACATCACGCCGCGCCGTCATGCAGAGGTGCTGATCAAGCAGATCGAGGCCTCGCGCCGGCTGGAGGCGCTCGGCCGGATGACCGGCGGCATCGCCCACGACTTCAACAACCTGCTGACGATCATCTCCGGCAATCTCCAGCTGCTCGAGATGGCGCCGACCTCCGATCGTGCCCATGCCCTGATCGAGGCGGCGCTGAAGGCGACCGAGGCCGGCGCCAATCTCAACCAGCGGCTCGCCACCTTCGCCCGCCGCCGCCGGCTGGCGCCGGCCGAGACCGACGTCGCCGCCCGCGTCGGTGCGGTCGCCCTGCTGCTCGAGCGCACCGTCGGCCCCGACATCGTCATCCGCGTCGCCGCTCCGAGCGAACCGGCGGTCGCGCTCGTCGACCCGACCGAGGTCGACAACGCCATCCTCAATCTGGCGCTCAACGCCCGCGACGCCATGCCCGCCGGCGGCACGATCGAGATCGAGACCTCGGTGGTGTCGCTGGTCGACGAGCCGGTGGTCGGCGAGGATCGGCCGCGCACCGGCGACTATGTCGTGATCCGCGTCTCCGACACCGGCGTCGGCATGTCGCCCGAGGTCCAGGCGCGCGCCTTCGACCCGTTCTTCACCACCAAGGAGGTCGGCCGCGGCACCGGTCTGGGGCTCGCGACGCTGCACGGCTTCGTGCGCCAGTCCGGCGGCTTCGTGCGGCTGACGAGCGAACCGGGGCACGGCACCACCGTGTCGATCCACCTGCCGCGCTGGATCGGTACGACGAGCGGTGACGCGCTCGCCACGCGCGAGCCGCCGGCCGGACGGGGCGAGCGCATCCTCCTCGTCGAGGATCATCCCGACGTCCTGGCGATCACCCGCCAGCGCCTCGCAGCCCTCGGCTACGACGTCGTCGAGGCGGCCGACGCGGTCGTCGCCCTCGCCCGGCTCGAGGCCGGCGAGGCGGTCGACCTCGTGCTGTCGGACGTCGTGATGCCCGGCGGCCTGTCGGGCCTCGACCTCGCCCGCCGTCTGCGCGTGAGCGGGCGGACGACGCCGATCCTGCTCACCACCGGCCACTCGCCCGAGATCGACGATCCCGCAGCCCGGCGCGAGACCGAGTTCCGCGTCCTGCGCAAGCCCTACACCCAGTACGAACTCGCCGTGGCGATCCGCGCCGAGCTCGACCGAAGCGGCGGCGGCACCGAGGCGTGAAAAGAATCGGTGCATGGTTTTCCACCGCGACCTCCTGACCGGGGCGGCGGTCTTTTCTTCCGCGACATGCATGGAATAGTGGCCGCCGATCCGGCCGTCGCGCGCGGCGAGTCGGCCCCTTCCCGCACGAGATCGAGGTCCCCATGACCGACGAACGCACCACCGGCTGGTTCCCGAAGTGGACACTGACGACCGCCGACCACGTCGCCCCCGACGAGCGCCTGCCCTGGACGCAGACGATGATCGCCGGCTTCCAGCACGTGGTCGCGATGTTCGGCTCCACCGTCCTCGCCCCGATCATCATGGGCTTCGACCCCAACGTCGCGGTGCTGTTCTCCGGCATCGGCACGCTGATCTTCTTCGTGATCGTCGGCGGCCGGGTGCCCTCCTACCTCGGCTCGTCCTTCTCCTTCATCGCGGTGGTGATCGCCGCCTCGGCCTATTCGGGCGCGGGGGCGAACGGCAACATTCCCGTCGCGCTCGGCGGCATCGTCGCGGCCGGCGTGGTCTATCTCGCCATCGGCCTCGCGGTGATGAAGGCCGGCTACCACTGGATCGAGAAGCTGATGCCGCCGGTGGTCACCGGCGGCATCGTCGCGGCGATCGGTCTCAACCTCGCGCCCATCGCCGTCAAGAACATGTCGGGCTCCGAGTTCGACCGCATGACCGGCCTCGTCACCATCGTGGCGGTCGGCGTGGCGGCGGTCTACGCCCCCGGCGTGCTGCGTCGCATCCCGGTGCTGATCGGCGGTGCCGCGGGCTATCTCTTCTACGCGATCGGTGCGGCCAGCTTCGGCATGGGCAAGGCGATCGACTTCTCCGGTCTCGGCAAGGCCGACTGGTTCGGCGCGCCGCATTTCGTGACGCCGGCCTTCGAGTGGAGCGCCATGGCGCTGATCGCCCCGGTCGCGGTCATCCTGGTCGCCGAGAACCTCGGTCACATCAAGGCGATCGGCGCGATGACCGACCGCAACCTCGATCCTTATGTCGGCCGCGCCTTCGTCGGCGACGGCATCGCCACCATCCTGTCGGGCTTCTTCGGCGGCACCGGCGTCACGACCTACGCCGAGAACATGGGCGTGATGGCGGTGACCAAGATCTACTCGACCATCGTCTTCGTGGTCGCCGCGGTGATCGCCATCCTGCTCGGCTTCTCGCCGAAGTTCGGCGCGCTGATCCTGACCATCCCGGTGCCGGTGATCGGTGGCCTGTCGGTGGTGATCTTCGGCCTGATCACGGCGACCGCCGGCCGCATCTGGGTCGAGAACCGGGTCGACTTCTCCAAGACCAAGAACCTGATCACCACGGCCGCGGCGGTGATCGCCGGCGCCGGCGACCTGACGATCAAGCTCGGCGGCTTCACGCTGGGCGGCATCGGCACCGCCACCTTCGGCGCCATCCTCTTCTACGCCCTCCTCAACCGGAAGGGCCACGACGAGGACACCACGGCGATCCCGGCCCCCTGAGGCGACGGGATCGGGCGGACGATACGGCGGCGGCGAGGGTGACCTCGCCGCCGCACAACATTCAGTCAAAAATCTAAATATTCAAAAATATCGCTTGCGATCACCTCAATGAAAACAGCCTAGGTATCTATATTTTCTTTGCAAGATCGCCAACTTCAGCATTGATGGTCGATATTTTTACAGATGGACCATCCTCAATTTCTTCTCGTTCGCCAAACTGATAAGACAAGGCGCCTGTTCTGCGAATTATTTTCTTCGATCCAGGGATGTTTTCAACGCGAGAACTGCGGAGCGTGGCTAGCCGCTCTTGCAGGTGTGTCACCTTCGCCTTTCCTTTTACAATTTCGAGTGTCCCAAGGTCATCTCCCGTGTCGGGGTCAATGATTGATTCGCCGAGCCCGAATATTAGAAACTCGTCACCAAGCGCGATATTATTTGTGGTACCGCGGTTAATGACGATCGTATAAGCGTCAATAACGCGAACGACCTTTGGCAGATCTTTATAGAGTTCGGTCATTTGGAGATTCCTGGCCTTATGATGACGTCGCTTCGATTTGATTTTATTTTGCCCACGAATATACTGTCGACTTTTACTTGAACGAGCTCGTTAAGCTGAATATTAATTATTTCTCCATGACAGATAAATCGCTCAAATTTATGATCTATTTCAAAAAAAGTAACAGGCATTCCAAGCGCAAACCACGGTGCGCCATCCATTAACACTACGCCTTCGTCAAAAACATTTATAATTCTTGGTGAATAAAGTATCAGAGATCTTGATTTATCTATAATTATAAATGACATATGGAATATTATTGCTACGAGAACAGTATAAATTATAGAATTTATCTTATTGCCATTTATGGCGTCGGGAAAAGCAAATTGTACCAAGGCAAAAAGACCTGCGGGCAGGCCAACCGTTGTCCCTGTCAGCTTTAGGTGCCATGCTAGGCGAGATTCATTATTCATCAATTCAGGACCTAGCTGAAGCGAATGCCAGAGGCTTAATCTTTGTAGCTAACTAGAAGCGAATGTTTTGCGATAGTGATTAACTGTACTGTGACAGGCACTTTGGTGCAAGCTGCCCGCCGCCTCGCCTATGGCGCTTTCGCCCGCATTTCGCTATGAGAGGCCGCGAAATCGGCCACGCGGCGCGCGCGGTCGCACGAGGGTTGCCGCTTCCATGCTCAAGAACCGGGTCATTCCCTGTCTCGACGTCAAGGACGGCCGTGTCGTCAAGGGCGTCAACTTCGTCGATCTGATCGACGCCGGCGACCCCGTGCAGGCGGCCGCCGCCTACGACGCCGCCGGCGCCGACGAACTCTGCTTCCTCGACATCACCGCGAGCCACGAGAACCGCGGCATCATCCTCGACGTCGTCCGCCACACCGCGGAAGTCTGCTTCATGCCGGTCACCGTCGGCGGCGGCATCCGCACGCTCGACGACATCCGCCGGCTGATGGAAGCGGGCGCCGACAAGGTGTCGATCAACACCGCCGCGGTGAAGGATCGCCAGTTCGTCGCCGACGCGGTGCGTCAGGTCGGCGGCCAGTCGGTCGTCGTCGCGGTCGACGCCAAGCGCGTGTCGGAGCCGGGCGAGGCGCCGCGCTTCGAGGTCTTCACCCACGGCGGCCGCAACCGCACCGGCATCGACGCCATCGACTACGCCCGCGAGGTCGTGGCGCTGGGGGCGGGCGAGATCCTGCTCACCTCGATGGACCGCGACGGCACCAAGATCGGCTTCGATCTCGAGCTCACCCGCATGGTGTCGGACGCCGTCACCGTGCCGGTGATCGCGTCCGGCGGCGTCGGCAATCTCGACCATCTGGTCGACGGCGTGGTGAAGGGCGGCGCCAGCGCCGTGCTCGCCGCCTCGATCTTCCACTTCGGCACCTACACGATCCGCGAGGCCAAGGAACACATGGCCGCCGCCGGCATCCCGATGCGCCTCGATCACTGAAAGCCGTGCCGCCGACGGCATCCCTTGCCGTTCGTGCCCCGCGAGGTCAAACCTATGTCGGACTTCACTCTTTCGACCCTCGAGACCATCATCGCGACGCGCGCGGCCTCCGACGACGACAAGTCGTACACCCGCAAGCTTCTCGGCCGGGGCATGCCCGTCTGCGCCAAGAAGCTCGGCGAGGAGGCCGTGGAGACGGCGCTCGCGGCCGTCGTCGGCAGTCGCGAGGAACTGGCGGCCGAGTCCGCCGACCTGCTCTACCACCTCTTGGTGGTTCTCAAGGCGGGCGGCGTCTCGGTCGACGACGTGATGACGGTCCTCGCGGGCCGTACCGGGCAGACGGGCCTCGAGGAGAAGGCCTCCCGCCCGAAGGATTGAGGGCGGACGGGTCGCGACGCGACCCGCCCGAGAGGGCGTCGGACGGGTCCTTGCGAGATCCGACCGGGCAAACAGCGGGGGCCTCGACGCGCCCCGCAGGGGAAGGTCTCGGTGGACCAACGTTCGAACGCCCGTTCCCGCGGGGCCTCGCATCACGGCGAGGCGTCTTCCGGCGACTTCTCGCCCTATCGCCGCTTCGGTCGCGAGGAATGGGCGGGCCTGCGCGCCGACACGCCCATGACCCTCGACGAGGCCGACCTCGTCCGGTTGCGCGGTCTCAACGATCCGATCAACCTCGACGAGGTCGTGACGATCTACCTGCCGCTGTCGCGCCTGCTGTCCCACTACGTCGAGGCGACGCAGGAGCTCTTCCGCGTCACCGAGCGCTTCCTCGGCGGCGAGGGCTCCAAGGTGCCCTTCGTCATCGGGCTGGCCGGTTCGGTCGCCGTCGGCAAGTCGACCACGGCGCGTATCCTCAAGGCGCTGCTGTCGCGCTGGTCGTCGAGCCCCAAGGTCGATCTGGTGACGACCGACGGCTTCCTCTACCCCAACGCCGTGCTCCAGCGCGAAGGCCTGATGCGGCGCAAGGGCTTCCCGGAGTCCTACGACATCGGCGCGCTGCTCGAGTTCCTCGCCGCGGTCAAGGCCGGCAAGGCGGGCGTGCCGGCGCCGGTCTATTCGCATCTGGTCTACGACGTCATGCCCGACGAGCACGTGGTGATCGATCGGCCGGACATCCTGATCCTCGAGGGGCTCAACGTCCTGCAGACGTCGAAACTGCCGAAGAACGGCCAGGGCCTGCCCTTCGTCTCCGACTTCTTCGACTTCTCGATCTATCTCGACGCCGACGACGCGCTGCTCGAGTCGTGGTACGTCGAGCGCTTCATGCGCCTGCGCGAGACCGCCTTCCGCAAGCCGGAGAGCTACTTCCACCGCTACGCACAGATCTCCGCCGACGAGGCGCTGAAGACCGCGCTCGACCTGTGGACCAACATCAACCTGGTGAACCTGCACGACAGCATCCGCCCGACGCGCCCGCGCGCCGATCTGGTGCTGACCAAGGGCGCCGATCACCGCATCGTCTCGGTCGACCTGCGCAAGCTGTGAGGCGTCTCAGCGCGCGCTGCCGCCCATGGCGATCTGCGCCGCCGCCCGCTCGAGCCGCGGCAGGAACTGCTCGATCATCGTCGCCTCGCTGGTGCGCGCCGCCGAGGCCGAGAGGTTGATCGCCAGCCGGGCGTTGGCCGGCCGGCCGGGGATCGCCACCGCCAGCGACAGCACGCCGTAGTCGAGTTCCTCGCTGACCAGCGCGAAGCCCCGCCGCCGCACCTCGGCGAGGCGGGCGCGCAACTGATCCCGCGTCGTCAACGTGTTGGGGGTGAAGGCCTCCATCCGGCTCTCGCGCATGAAACGGTCGAACTCGTTCTGCGACAGCTGGGCGAGCATCGCCTGACCCATCGAGGTCGCATGGGCGGGGAAGCGCGTGCCGACCGAGAGGCCGATGCTCATCAGCCGGTGGCGGGCGGGCGAACGGGCGACGTAGATGATGTCCGGCCCGTCGAGGGTGGCAGCCGAGGCGCTCTCGCCGAGTTCGCGCGTCAGATCCTGCAGGATGTCGCGCACCGTCTCGAGCTCGCTCATGCCCGAGAGATACGAGTTGCCGAGCTCGAGCACGCGGGCGGTCAGTTCGAAGTGCTTGCCGTCGGTCCGGGCGTAGCCGCTCTCCACCAGCGTGTGGAGGAAGCGGCGCGCACCGGCACGGGTCATGCCCGTGCGCGCGGCAACCTCGGTGATCGTCTGGCGGCGTGCGTCGACGCCGAAGGAGCGGATGACGTCGAGCCCCTTGGCGAAGGAGGCGACGGTTTCGATCCGGGGAGCCATGTCGAATACTCGTACGTCATGCGAACAACAGGACCGTTACATACCGTCGGCGGGCGCGATCTGTCCAGTGGAGAGGCGCGACGCCTCCGCCTCGAGAGCGATTGCACCCGGGAGCGTGATACCGGATACTCCGCGCCGTCGAGCCGACATGGGAGCCGACCGGTGAACGACAAGCGCATCCTCGTCGTCGACGACGAATCGCAGGTCCGCACGCTGCTCAGGGAACTCCTGACGCGCGAGGGCTTCGACGTGCGCGAGGCGGCCGACGGACGGGCCATGTGGGAGGCGCTCGAGGACGGGTCGGTGGCGCTGATGACGCTCGACCTCAACCTCGCCGGCGAGGACGGTCTGGCGCTCGCCCGCGAGGTGCGCCGACGTTGCGACCTGCCGATCGTCATGATCTCCGGCAAGGCCGACGACGTCGACCGCATCGTCGGCCTGGAACTCGGCGCCGACGACTACATCACCAAGCCCTTCAATCTGCGCGAGGTGCTCGCCCGCATCCGCGCGGTGCTGCGCCGCTATCGAGCCGAGCCGGCGCAGGACGCCCGCGCCGACAGCGACCGCCGCGCCTTCGACGGCTGGATGCTCCACCGCGCCGAGCGCCGCGTCGTCGACCCGACGGGTGCGGTCGTCGACCTCACCACGGCGGAGTTCGACCTTCTGGCGATCTTCGTGGAACGGCCGAAGCGGGTTCTGTCGCGCGACATGATCCTCGATCTGACCAAGGGCGCCGCATGGTCGCCCTTCGACCGTTCGATCGACACCCAGATCGCCCGGCTGCGCAAGAAGATCGAGACCGACCCCGAGGTTCCGACCCTGATCAAGACCGTGCGCGGTGTCGGCTACGTCTTCACCGCCGAGGTCTCGGCCGGCTGAGGCGCGTCGCGTCGCGCGACGGCACCGGCCAGCGCGCTCGCCAGTTCCACCCGCGAATAGGGCTTGCGCAGCACCGGCGGCAGGTCGCTTCCCTCGCTCCCCGACAGTTCCTCGGCAAAGCCGGTCGTCAGCAGCACCGGAAGGTCGGGGCGCTCGCGCGCCAGCCGGCGCGCCAGATCGATGCCGCTCGTCCCGCCGGGCATGACGATGTCGGAGAAGACGAGGTCGACCTTCGCGCCCTCGGCCAGCCGGGTCAGCGCCGTCTGGGCGTCGCCGGCCTGGATCACGCCGTAGCCGAGTTCCTCCAGGCGATGCCGCGTCACCTTGGCCACGCCGGCATCGTCTTCGACCGCCAGCACCACCAGGCCCTCGCCCCGCGCCATGCCGCCCGCTGCCCCGCCGACCGCCGTGCCGCTGCTCGACCCCGTGCAGGGCAGGTGGATGGCGACGCTCGTGCCACGCCCCTGCTCGCTCGTGAGCGTGACGAAACCACCGGACTGCCGCACGAAGCCGTGCAGCGTGGCGAGGCCGAGGCCGGTGCCGCGCCCGATCGCCTTGGTGGTGAAGAAGGGCTCGAAGGCCCGCGCCCGGACGTCCTCGCTCATGCCGACGCCGTCGTCGCTGACTGACAGCCGCGCGTAGCGGCCGGGTTTGGCGTGGAGCGGCAGGTCGGGCCCGTCGACGACGTCGACGCCGCGCACCTCGATCGCGACGTGGCCGCCGTCCGGCAGGGCATCGCGGGCGTTGAACACCAGATTGAGCAGTGCCGTCTCGATCTCGGCCGCATCGATGCGCACCAGACAGTCGGGTTGGGCCGAGACGTAGTCGACGGTGATGGTCTTGCCGACCGAGCGGCGGATCATGCCGATCATCTGCCCGACCCGGTCGCGCAGGTCGGTGACCACCGGTTCCAGGCGGCGCTGGCGGGCGAAGGTGGTCAGCCGCGCATTGAGGTCGGTGCCCGCCGTCGTGGCGCGCAGCGCCTCCTCGAGCCAACGTCGGCCGGCCTCGTCGTCGACGACGCTCTCGAGCAGCTGCAGATTGCCGGAGATGATCGTCAGCAGGTTGTTGAAGTCGTGGGCGATGCCGCCGGTCATGCGGCCGAGCGCCTCCAGGCGGCGGTTGGATTCGACCGCCTTGAGCGCGCGTTCCGCCTGTCGCCGCGCGGTGACGTCGGCGACGGTGCCCCAGATCTCGCGCGCGTCGCCCTCGATCCGGCGCGGCCGCGCGGTCGCGACCAGCCAACGCTCGCCCGATCCGTCCGGCCCGATGATCTCGAGTTCCAGCGTCCGCGCCGCGGTCTCGTCCACGAGGTCGCGGGCGAGGGCCGGAAAGATGTCGCGCCCCGGCGCGGCCAGTCGCGCGGCGATCGCTTCGACCGTCGCGGTCTCGTCGACGCCGAACAGGATGCGGCTGCGTTCGTCGCAGTGGATCTCGCCGGTGGCGACGTCCCACCACCACACGCCGAGACCGGCGGCCGACAGCGTGTGGCGCAGCTCCGCGTCGCGCTCGGCCAGCCGGCGCTCGCCGCGCTTGCGCTCGGAGATGTCGGTCATGATGGCGACGCCGCCGATCACGTTGCCCGCGGCGTCGCGCAGCGGCGCGCCGGAGGACAGGACCTCGATGCCGCTGCCGTCGGCGCGTCGCCGCAGGGCCTCGATCTTGACGCTCTCCCCGGCGGCGATGCGCGAGACGACCCAGCGCCCGTCCTTCGGCTGATCGGGGAACGACAGCCGCTCGATCGGCATGCCGACCGCCTCGGCCTCGGAATAGCCGAACATCCGCTCGGCCGCGTCGTTCCAGGTCAGGATGTGCCCCTCGCGATCGATCGTCATGATCGCGTCCGGCGACGAGCGCACCACCGTCGCCAGCCGCGTGTCGAGCTGTTGGGCGGCCAGGCGCTCGGAAATGTCGCGCATCATCACCGTGTACATCGTCCGGCCGGCCGTCTCGACCCGCGACACCGAGGCCTCGACCGGAATCTCTCCGCCGTTCCTGCGGAGGATCGAGACGGCGAGGTCGCGCTTTCGGAAGTCCGGCGGCTCTTCGCGTCGCATCTGGTGGAAACGCAGCATGTGTCCGCCGCGCTCCGTGTCCGGGACCAGCGCCTCGAAGGTGCGGCCGATCATCTCGTCGGCGCTCCAGCCGGTCAGGCGCTCGGCGGCGGCGTTGAACAACAGGATGCGACCCTCGTCGTCGATCGAGACGATGGCGTCCATCGCCGACGTGACGATCGAGACGAAACGGGCACGACTCTCCGACAGTTCGCGTTCGCGGGCGATGCGGTCGGTGATGTCGGAGAAGGAGACGACGACGCCGGAGACCTCCTCCTCGCCGGGACGGCGGATCGGGTTGAGATTGACGAGGAGGCGCAGGACGCGCCCCTCCACCGCCATGCCGATCACCGTGTCCCAGCAGGGTTGGCCGGTCGCCAGAACCCGGGTCAGCGGGTGATCGGCGACGGGCATCGGCAGGCCACGGGCGTCGCGCACGTCCCAGTCGGCGACGGTGCGTTTCTCGGCGAGGAGGCGCGCGCGGCTGCGCCCGAGGATCCGTTCGGCCGACGGGTTGCAGTCGAGCAGCGCGCCGGTCGCGGAGAATTCGATCACGCCCTCGCGCAGCGACTCGACGATCGTCGCCTGCCGCTCCCGGCTCGAGGCGAGATCGAACGCGTCGTCGCGGCGTACCGCCTCCTCGCGCAGCCGGTCGAGCGCCGCCAGGACGGAAATCATCACGCCGGTGCCGAAGAAGATGGCGATCGAGATCCAGTCGTTGGGGTTCTCGATCACGAAGGACTGATAGGGCTTGATGAAGGCCCAGGTCGCGATGGCGGTCGAGAGCACCGTCAGCAGCAGCCCACCCCACATGCCGACGACCAGCGCGGTGAAGGCGACGGCCGGATAGTAGGTGATGAAGCGGGGTTGCTCGTCGGAGATCGCCATGCGTCCGAGGGTCGCGACAACACCGATCAGCAAGATCACGAAGGCGGCGAGAGCGGGGTCCGAACACGCCTTGCGAAACTTGCCGATGAGACGACCGAACCGACGGGCAGACCGACCGACGAAGCCGCCTCGATCGCTGCCGTCAGGCGAAACGGGCGCCATCCGTGCCTCCCCCGAGGGATGTTCCCTCACCTGCGCACCCGCCCCGCCGAGAACGGGTTCGTCGAGTTCTTGTCGTGCGCCGAGGACTCAACCACAAATTTCCGACCCTCGTCACATAATGTAACGCAACGTCGCGAACGCGGCAAACAAGGGTGACGCAAGGCGTGTTTCGTGGCGGCATACGAGTTTTTCTCCGGATGGCACCATGACGTATCGCAGCCAGAACACGGAAGGTTCGGCCGAAGCCGCCGTCGACCTCCACAACGGAATGTCGCGAACCGAGCGGGGGCGCCCCGCGCCGGGCCTGCGTCCGGGCGTTGCCGCCGCCGCGGCCGAAGAGGATCGCCTCGCCCGCATCGCGGCCCTGGTCTCGGGCAGGAGCGGCATTCCGGCCGATCTCGACGTCGACCGTGCCTCGATCTCCGAGCTCGCGGCGCATTTCGGCGTCACTCTGCGCGCCCTGCGCTTCTACGAACAGAGCGGTCTGCTCGAGCCGCGTCGCCGCGGCATGCAGCGCATCTATTCGCGGCGCGATTTCCACAGGATTCGTCTCATCGTCGCCCTGCGCGCCTACGAGGCCTCGCTGCCGGCGATCCGCACCATCCTCGATCTGATCGACGGTCGTGCCGAAGAGGCCGCGGTGGTCGCTCGCCTCGAAGGCCTGCTGGTCGCTCTGGTCGGCGACGTTCGTGATCGCATCGCCGAACTGAACAGTCTCGACCGCTCGCTCTCCGACGCCATCGGTCGCATCGGGGGCGCAGTCTGAGACGCGACCTGACGGCGGGGCGACGCTCCGTCGCCCCGATCATCCATTCGGGGGCGAAGTGGATCGATGGACGATGTCACTTTCGGCATCACGCTGGCGGGGCGGTTCGACGACCTGACGCCGGCTGATCGCGAATTCCTGCAGTGGATCGCGCGCTTTGCCGAGAACCTGCGACTGCTTCCCGTCGAGGACGCCGGGTTCTTCGCCGAACCGGTGCTCGAGGAGATCGCACGCTTTCGTTCCCGTCTGCTCGCCGAGGGACGGAACGAGGAGCGCTCGCGGTTGCTGATCGGCGAGCTCGACCGCTTCGTCCGCGCCGTCGATCGCCTCATGTCGCCACCGCAGCGCCCGGTCGCCCTGCAGACGTCACCGTCCGACGAGAGCCTCTGAGGCACCGAGGCGGGCCCGACGAAGTCGAGGCCGCGACGCAGACGGCATCCGCGCCATCGAAGACAAAACGAAAGAGGCGACGGAGCGGGCCGCTCCGTCGCCTCGTGTCGTCGGTGGGGACGGGTGGGCGTCCCGTCTGCGCTCAGTCGAGCCCCTCGAACAGCACCGTCGAGAGATAGCGCTCGGCGAAGGACGGGATCACCACGACGATCTTCTTGCCGGTGTTCTCCGCCCGTGCGCCGACTTCCAGCGCCGCCTTCAGCGCCGCGCCCGACGAGATGCCGACCGGCACGCCCTCGAGACGGGCGACCTCGCGCGAGGTCGCCACCGCGTCTTCGTTGGAGACGGTGACGATCTCGTCGTAGACGTGGGTGTCGAGCACGCCCGGCACGAAGCCGGCGCCGATGCCCTGGATCTTGTGCGGGCCGGGCTGACCGCCGGAGAGGACCGGCGAAGCCGAAGGTTCGACCGCGACGATCTTCACGCCCGGCTTCTTCGCCTTCAGGACCTGGCCGACGCCGGTGATGGTGCCGCCGGTGCCGATGCCCGAGACGACGATGTCGACGCCACCGTCGGTGTCGTTCCAGATCTCTTCCGCGGTGGTGGCGCGGTGGATCGCCGGGTTGGCCGGGTTCTCGAACTGCTGCGGAATGACCGAGTTGGGGATCTCGGCCGAGAGTGCCTCGGCCTTGGCGACGGCGCCCTTCATGCCCTTCGGCCCTTCGGTCAGGACGAGTTCGGCGCCGAGGAACTTGAGGAGCTTGCGCCGCTCGATCGACATGGTCTCCGGCATGACGAGGATCAGGCGATAGCCGCGGGCGGCCGCCACGAAGGCGAGCGCGATGCCGGTGTTGCCCGAGGTCGGCTCGATCAGCGTGGTGCCTTCCTTGATCTTGCCCTCGGCCTCGAGCGCGTCGATCAGCGCCACGCCGATACGATCCTTGACCGAGGCGAGCGGGTTGAAGAACTCGAGCTTGGCGAGGATCTCGGCCTTCGCGCCGTACTTGGCGGCGAGCTTGTCGAGGCGCACCAGCGGCGTGTCGCCGACCGTCTCGGTGATCGAGGAATAGATGCGGCCGCGGCCGGGCTTCTTGTCGGACATGTCGGAACCTCGAACGATGGCGGGAGCGCCCGAGAGGAGCGCCATTGCCCGGACTCTAGCCGAGGACGCCCCGCCCCGACAGGCGTCGCCATGCCGAGTTGGCCATCACGATAGAAAAATTTTGCTCGCACATGGCGGCAAGGCGCAAAACGCGCCCCCTCGTCGTCGCTCGGCGGCCGGATCGCGAAAAGTCATTCCGGCAACGGGTGCCTCAGCGCCCGGTCGAGCCGAAGCCGCCGGCGCCGCGCGCCGTGTCGCCGACCGCGTCGACCGCGACCAGCTCGGCCCGCGTCACCGGCGCGGCGACGAACTGGGCGATGCGCTCGCCGCGCACGATGCGGAACGGCGCCTCGCCGAGGTTGACCAGGATCACCTTCACCTCGCCGCGATAGTCGGCATCGATCGTGCCCGGCGCGTTGAGGACGGTGACGCCGTGCTTCAGCGCCAGACCCGAGCGCGGCCTGACCTGCCCCTCGTGGCCCGACGGAATCTCGAGCACCAGACCGGTCGGCACCAGCGCGCGGGCACCCGGCGCCAGCACCATCTCCTCGCCCTCGGGAAGGGCCGCGACGAGGTCGAAGCCGGCGGCCTCCGCCGTCTGATAGGCCGGCAGGGCGAGGCCTTCGGCATGGGCGAGGCGCTGCACGCCGATGGTGATGGTTCGGGTCATGGAACGGGCTCTCGTCAGGCGCTGCCGATCAATATGCCGGTGAGGAACACCAGCGCGCCACCCACCACGATCTGGAATGCCGCACGCAGGAAGGGCGTGTCCATGTATTTCCAGCGGATCCAGGAAATCGCCCACAGTTCGACGATCACCAGCACCACGGCGACGGCGGTGGCGATCGCGAAGTCGGGGATGAGATAGGGCAGGGCGTGGCCGAGGCCGCCGATCATCGTCATCGCGCCCGAGGTCACGCCGCGGATCCACGGAGAGCCGCGGCCCGACAGCGCGCCGTCGTCGGAGAGCGCCTCGGCGAAGCCCATCGAAATGCCGGCGCCGATCGAGGCGGCGATGCCGACCAGGAAGGTCTCCCAGGTCGAATGGGTGGCGAAGGCGGCGGCGAAGAGCGGCGCCAGGGTCGACACCGATCCGTCCATCAGGCCGACCAGACCCGGCTGGATGTACTGCAACAGGAAGAGGCGCTGGGCCGCCTCGTTCTCCTCGGCCGTGACGTCGGCCGGGAGATGGGTGAGGCCGAGGCGATGGGCGAGCGACAGGTGTCCGCCCTCGGCCTCGGCGAGATCGCCGAGCAGCTTGCGCATGGCGGCGTCTTCGGTGCGCTTGGCGGCCTGCACGTAGAAGCGCCGCGAGGCGGCCTCCATCACCAGCGCTTCCTTGCGGATGGTCTCGAGGCTGAGATGCTTGGCGAGCCACGACGGCCGGCGATCGTAGAAGCCGGTGACGTTCTCGCGCCGGATCAGCGGGATGCGATCGCCGTACCGTTGCGTGAAGAGGTCGATCAGCCAGCGCCGATGGGTGTTCTCCTCTTCCGACATTTCGTCGAAGACGGCGGCCGACGCCGGATAGCGCTCGCGCAGCATGTCGGCATAGGCCTGATAGATGCGGCTGTCGTCCTCCTCCGCCGAGATCGCCAGCGCCAGGATCTCGCGCTCGTCGAGGTCGGAGAAGGGCCGCTTGCCGAAGCCGAAGATCGTCATGTCGTCCTCTCGCGGGCCGGCGACACGGTGTGTCGGTCCCGTTCGTCTGGATTGGAATCGTTCCAGACAAAATAGCAGAGGACGGCCGGGTCACCACCCCACCCGGCGCACGTCGGTGTCGCGCCTCACTTCACCGCGGCGTTGCCGCCGTCGACCCAGAGCGAGGAGCCGGCGACGAAGCTCGCCATCGGGCTCGCCAGGAACAGCGCGGCCTGCGCGATCTCCTGCGGCGCGGCGATGCGCTTCATCGCATGCAGCCCCGCCGCCCAGGCCTTGTTCACCGCATCGCCGGCCATCGGCGTGTCGGTGCCGCCGGGCAGCAGCGCGTTGGCGCGGATGCCGCGGGCGCCGTAGTCGGCGGTGATGCCCTTGACCAGACCGGCGAGCCCGGCCTTCGAGGCGGCATAGGCCGCCATGCCGGGCAGGCCGACGCTCGAGCCGACGAAGCTCGAGGTGAAGACGATCGAGCCGCCGCCGCGCGCCAGCATCGCCGGGATCTGGTGACGGGCGGCGAGAAAGGCCGCCGTCAGGTTGGTCTCGAGCGTCTCGTGCCATCGGGCGGGCGAGACGTCGGCGAGCGGAGCGAAGGGCCCGGACATGCCCGCATTGTCGAAGGCGACGTCGAGCCCGCCGAAATCCTCGATCGCGGTGGCGACGAGACGGGCGTGGAGCGCCTCGTCGCGGACGTCGCCGCAGACGAAGCTCGCCCGGCCGCCGGCCAGGCGGATCTCGTCGACGACGGTTTCGAGCGACGCCGCGTCGCGGGCCGACACGACGACCGCCGCGCCCTGCGCGGCGAAGAGCCGCGCGGCGGCCCGGCCGATGCCGGACGACGCGCCGGTGACGACGGCGACCTTGTTCTCGAGAAGCTGCATGGGGTCCTCCTGAGGCTGAGCTGCCCCCAGAAGACCGATGCGACCGCACCGCGGCCACCCGGTTTTCGACCGTACCCGTCGGATCGTCGCATCGCGGCGCTTCGTCCCCGTCGGACGGGTTGCCCGATCGGGGGTCTCACGACTACCTTGCGGCACGCTCGGGTGTAGGGTGCCGAGCCGACGGGCATGGAAGGCCTCGGGAGATCGCGATGACCAAGGATACGACGAAGAACACCGAAGCCGGCGTCGGACGCCGCAGCCTGCTCGGGCTGGGCGCCGCCGCGCTCGCCGGCGGCACGCTCGCCGCCCCGGCGATCGTCCGTGCCGACACCAAGCTCACCTGGAAGATGGTGACCTCCTGGCCGAAGAACTCGCCCGGCGTCGGCGTCAATGCCCAGCGTCTCGCCGATTCGATCACCGCCATGTCGGGCGGCCGCCTGACGGTCCAGCTCTTCGCCGCCGGCGAACTGGTGCCGCCCTTCGAGTGCTTCGACGCCGTCTCCTCCGGCGCCGCCGAGATGGCGCATGCCTCGCCCTATTTCTGGCAGGGCAAGGACAAGGCCTTCCACTTCTTCACCGGCGTGCCCTTCGGCCTCTTCGCCAACGAGCACATGGGCTGGATCTGGTACGGCGGCGGTCAGGCGCTGTGGGAGAAGGCCTATGCGCCCTTCGGCGTCCAGCCCTTCTACTGCGGATCGTCGGGCCCGCAGGCCGGCGGCTGGTTCCGCAAGGAGATCAAGACGGTCGACGACTTCAAGGGCCTCAAGATGCGCATCGCCGGCCTCGGCGGCGAGGTGCTGCGCCGGCTCGGCGTCAACGTCGTGCTGCTGCCGCCGGGCGAGGTGTTCCAGGCGATGCAGTCGGGCACGATCGACGCGGCCGAGTGGATCGGCCCGTGGAACGATCTCGCCTTCGGCCTCTTCCGCGTCGCCAAGAACTACTACATGCCGTCCTTCTTCGAGTTCGGCCCGGCGCTGGAGCTGATGGTCAACAAGAAGCTCTACGACGAGCTGCCGCAGGACCTGAAGGACATCGTCAAGCGCGCCGCCTTCGCCTCCGCCGCCGAGAGCTACGCCGACTTCAGCTATCACAACGTGACCTCGCTGAAGCCGCTGCTGGAGAAGGAGGGCGTCCAGGTCCGCACCCTCTCCGACGACATCGTCAAGGTGCTGGCCAAGGAGACGGTCGCGGTGATGCAGGAGATCGCCGCCGCCTCGCCGATGGCCAAGGAGACCTACGAGAGCTTCGAGGCCTATCGCAAGCAGTGCGTGACCTATGCCCGCGTGATGGATCTCGCCGCCTACAAGATGCGCGACGTCGGCGAAGATTGAGATCGCGCCACAGATCGCGAAGACACGACGGGCGCCCTCGGGCGCCCGTTTCGCGTTTCGGCGGTTTCGAAGAAGAGCCGGCCCCCGAACCTCGGGCGGCGTCACGCCCCCGGCGCGGCCGGCGGCAGGGCGGCGGCGGTGCGGGCGACCGGGCAACCGGCCTTGCGGCAGCCGTCGCGTTCGCAGGACCGGCAGGTGCGCTCGGCGCCGTCGGAATCGAGCACGCTCGCCTCGAGCAGGCGGTCGAGGATCGGTCCGAGCGCGGCGCGTTCGGCCTCGTCGAGGCTCGCGAGCAGGCCGTCGACCACCGAAAGACGACGCTCCTGGAACTGTGCGGCGCGGCGCTTGCCGCGTGCCGTCGCCTCGACCTTGACCTCGCGGCCCTTGCGCGACAGGCGCCGCACCAGCCAGTCCTTCTCCAGCCGATCGATCAGCCGGACGGTGGCGGAATGGGTGAGGCCGATGGTCTTCGCCACCTGCTGGATGGCCAGCGGACCTTCCTGTCGGATGGCCTGCAGGGCCGCGACGGCGCTCGCCGACAGCTCGTCCGTGTCGGCATGGACGGCGTCGTCGATGGCGGTCGCGAGAGCTGCGAGACGGTTGGCGAGAACGGTTTCCGGCATGGGCACAATGCATGGCATGCCGGGCCGACGGGAGCAACGGTCGATTCGGTGGAGGGAGCGCGAAAAAACGGCGCCGACATGGCGAATCGCCGATTTGATCGACGCGTGGTGAACACGACCCTTCGAGAGCGCGACGCGCCCGCCTTCCTCAACGGAAGACTTCGTCCGGATAGGCCCCCCAGACGCGACCCTGTTCGATCCATCCCCTGGCACCCGAGGCCTGGATTCGGCACCACCGGCCCGTGCATTCGGCGACGTCGACCAGAACGCCGGGACCGATCTGGGCGACGATCGGCGCGCTCGCTTCCGCCGCCTGACGGATCGGCGTGGTGCCCGTCTTCTCCCAGGGGGCGACGAGGGCGGTCCGTTTGCCCGAGAGCAGGGTCTTCTGCACCCAGCCCTCGGCGCCCTCGCTGTCGCGGATGCGCAACCAGACGTCGAACTCCTGCGTGATCTCGACGGGCACGCCCGGTTTGACGAAGGTCCAGGCGACGTCGTGATCGCGGCTCGGCCCCATGCGGACGTTGACCGGGCTCGACTTGGTCGAGGCGAAACGCGGCAGCGGCAGGCCGCTCGGACCGATCTGCTGCGACTGGGCCGACGCGCCGTCGGCGAGCACGAGGGAACCGGCCAGCGCCACGGCGGCGGCGACCGTCGCCGCACCGAGGGCGCGACGGGTCCGCGCTGCCGTCTCGCGCCAGGACCGCGACGAAAGGTAGGTTCCACGACGAATTGTCATTTGCGAGGCTTCTGATAGAGAGAACGAAGGACCCGACGTTCGTCGCCGAGTGTGGGAGCGTCGCGGTTAACGAGCCATCAACGATCGGCGACGATGTTCGCCGGCACGATGGTCGCGGGAACGATGGTCGTGGACGATCGAGGTTCGAGTGCGACGGCCTCGTCGCCGGGTCGAACCCGCGTCCGACGACCACCAGAAGAACCGAAAATCGGGCGGGAGCGTGAGTACCATGACGAAGAGCAAACCCTCGGTGATCGTCACCCGCCGGCTGCCCGACGTCATCGAGACGCGGATGCGCGAACTCTTCGACGCCCGCCTCAACGTCGAGGACCGCCCCTTCACCCAGGCCGAACTGGTCGAGGCGGTGAAGACCTGCGAAGTGCTGGTCCCGACCGTGACCGACACGATCGACGCCGCCGTCATCTCGCAGGCCGGTCCGCAGCTGCGCCTCATCGCCAATTATGGCAATGGTGTCGACAACATCGACGTGCAGACCGCGCTCAACCGCGGCATCACCGTCACCAACACCCCCGGCGTCCTCACCGAGGACACCGCCGACATGACGATGGCGCTGATTCTCGCCGTGCCGCGCCGTATGGCCGAGGGCATCGCGGTGATGGAATCGGGCGAATGGGGCGGCTGGTCGCCGACCTGGATGCTCGGCCGCCGCATCAACGGCAAGCGCCTCGGCATCATCGGCATGGGCCGCATCGGCCAGGCCGTCGCCCGCCGCGCCAGGGCCTTCGGCATGTCGATCCACTATCACAACCGGCGTCGCCTGCCGTCCTCGGTCGAGGAGGGGCTGGACGCGACCTGGTGGGAGAGCCTGGACCAGATGCTCGCCCGCATGGACGTCGTCTCGATCCACTGCCCGCACACGCCGGCGACCTATCACCTGCTCTCCGCCCGCCGCCTCAAGCTGCTGCGCCCCGACGCCTACGTGGTCAACACCGCCCGCGGCGAGGTGATCGACGAGAACGCCCTCGCCCGCATGTTGGATGCCGGCGAACTCGCCGGTGCCGGTCTCGACGTGTTCGAGCACGAGCCGGCGGTGAACCCCAAGCTCGCCCGTTCCAGCCGCGTCGTGCTGCTGCCGCACCTCGGTTCGGCGACCCTCGAGGGCCGCATCGACATGGGCGAGCGGGTGATCATCAACATCAAGACCTATCAGGACGGCCATCGCCCGCCCGATCGCGTCCTGCCCTCGATGCTCTGAGGTCGGTCGTCCGACCTCGCCCGGAGAAGCCGATGCGCCGCGCCGTTCAGATGTCTCTCGCCCCGCTCGCCTTCGTCGTCGCCGCGACGGTGGCCGCCGCGCCCGCCGTCGCCCAGCCCAAGCCGCCGCAGACCGACTTCTCCGGCCTGCCGGAGAAGCTCTCGGGCGACGAGATCAAGGCGAACTGGTTCGACGGCCGCAAGGTGCTCGCCGTCTCGCCCGACGGCACCCAGTTCGAGATCGTCTTCACGCCCGACGGCAAGTCGAGCCGCACCCAGATCGGCGCCAAGCGCCCCAAGGTCACGACCGGCTTCTGGCGGGTGATCGCCGAGGGCTACTGCTCGCGCTGGACCGGCAACAATCGCGAGAAGTGCTTCAACGTGCGCAAGAGCCCGGAAGGCAACGACGTCGTCGTGCGCTTCGGGCAGCAGGTCGTGGCCACCTGGCGGCGCCCCTGAGGCCCGCCGGTCCGCGCAGCGCAACCGCAGGGGGGAGGGCGCGCCGATGGCGGAACATCGACCGAAATATCGTCGGGCTCTGCCCGAGGACCGTCGCGACGATCTCGTGGCGGCAACGCTGCGCTGCCTCGCCAAATGGGGCCATGCCGGCGTCTCGGTACGCCGCATCGCGGTCGAGGCGGGCGTCTCCGCCGGCCTCGTCAACCACCATTTCGACGGCATCGAGGCTCTGGTCGCCGCCGCCTACGAGAAGGTCTCGCGCGACGTCATGGCGTCGATCCTCGCCCGTCTCGAGCCGGTGACGGGTGCGCGTGCCCGTCTCTCCGCCTTCATCGCGGCGAGCTTCTCGCCCGAGGTGCTGGACCCGGCGCTGCTGCGGGTCTGGGTGGTGTTCTGGTCGCTGCTGCCGCACGCCGACGTGCTGAAGGCGATCCAGAAACGCACCTGGGTCGACTACCGCCGCACCCTCGAGGTCGAGCTCGCCGCCTGCGTGCCGTCGGGCCGCACGCTCGACGTCGAGCGCGTCGCGCTCGGGCTCGCCGCGCTGATGGACGGCCTGTGGCTGCAGTGGTGCCTCGATCCCGGCTGCTATGCCGCCGAGGTCGGGGTGGCGCTGGCGGAGCGCTTCGTCGACGACGCGCTGCTGGCCGCTTCTCGAGGCTGACACCGTCGAAGGGCGGCTTTTTTCGAGAGACCGTTGCCGTTTCGAGGCTTCTTCGCTTCGTTCACGGAACGGCGAAGCTTGCAACCCGCGAAGTGCTTTGGCACATTCGCCACGAATTCGGCCGCGCCTTTCGGGGCGCGATCGCCGCGTCGGCCTCCGGGCGGGCTCTCCGCCCCGCCGGGGTGCCGGGAAGGAACGTCGTCCGATGGACATCGCGCAACTGGAAGCCAACGCCGAACGAGCCGCCTCTCTCCTGAAGTCGATGGGCAGTCCGCGTCGCCTGCTGATTCTGTGTCAGCTGGTGGAGGGCGAGAAGTCGGTCGGCGAACTCGAGAAGTCGGTCGGCCTGTCGCAGTCGGCCCTGTCGCAGCACCTCGCCGTGCTGCGTCACAAGGGCTACGTCTCGACCCGCCGCGCCGGCCAGATGATCTACTATTCGCTGCACGGCGACGAGGCCCGCACCATCCTGACCTCGCTGCACGGCCTCTACTGCCGCGCAGACTGCGGCCCCGGCGTCTGATCTCTCACGCCGCGCCGAACCAGTCTCCCGCAGCGGCGATCTCCTCGCGCACGAATCGCACCACGGCACGCACCCGCGCGCTGTCGGCGATGTCGCCGTGGGTGAAGAGCCAGTAGCTGCGGGTCAGCCGCACGTCGTCGGCAAGCACGGGCACGAGCCCCGGCCGTCCCCGCGCCATGAAGTTCGGCAGCACGCAGATGCCGTGTCCCGCCTCGGTGATGGCGCGCTGGGTGACCAGCGACGAGGTCTGGATCCGCGCCTCGAGCCCCTGCAGCACGTCGTCGAGATAGTCGAGGCCGCGGGTGAAGAGCAGGTCGTCGACATAGCCGACGAAGACGTGACCGGCGAGATCGGCCCGCCGGTGGATCGCCGGCCGGCCGGCGAGATAGGCGGGCGAGGCCCACAGGCCGAGGCGATAGTCGGTCAGCCGCTCGGTGACGAAACGGTTCTCCTTCGGCGGCTCGATGCCGATCGCCACGTCGCCCTCGCGCCGCGACAGCGCGACGATCTGCTGGATCATCACCAGTTCGACCCGGAGACGGGGATGCTGGGCGACGAATCGGCCGATGCGCGGGGCGAGAAAGAAGTTGCCGAAACCCTCGAGCGTGTTGATCCTGAGCGTGCCGGTGATGCCGGCCTCGGGACGTCCGAGCCCTTCGGTCGCCGCCTCCGCCTCCGCCGCCATCGCCTCGGCATGGGCGACGAGGCGTTCGCCCGACAGCGTCGGCAGATAGCCCTGGGGCGTGCGCTCGAAGAGCTTCGCCCCGATCGCCGCCTCGAGGGCGGAGATCCGTCGCGACACGGTGGCATGGTCGGTGCCGAGCCGCCGCGCCGCGCCGGTCAGCGTGCCGACCTGGGCCACGGCGAGGAAATAGCGCAGGTCGTTCCAGTCGAATCCGCGTCGCATGTCGTCACCACTCGCCCGCGCCCCGGCGGTTCCGTATGGGCATTTTGCCACGGGGCATGAGCGTGATGATCTCTGGATGTGGCGATTTGTCCATCCTACTCTCCGCCACCACGAAACAAGCCCACCAAACGGGAGGAAGCACTCGATGCGCACTTACGGTCACTTCGCGGGCGGCAAGCCGATCGCCGGAACCTCCGGCCGCACCGCGCCGGTCTTCCAGCCGATGACGGGCGAACAGATCGCCACCGTCTCGCTCGCCACCGCCGCCGAGGTCCGCGCCGTCGTCGAGAACGCCAAGGCCGCCCAGCCCGAATGGGCCGCGGTCAACCCGCAGCGCCGCGCCCGCGTGCTGATGAAGTTCCTCGATCTCTGCAACGCCCGCGCCGACCAGATCGCCGACCTGCTCGCCCGCGAGCACGGCAAGACCGTGCCCGACGCCCGCGGCGACCTGCAGCGCGGCCTCGAGGTGGTCGAGGTGGCGATCGGCGCCCCGCACATGCTGAAGGGCGAGTTCACCTCCGACGCCGGCCCCGGCATCGACCTCTATTCGATGCGCCAGCCGCTCGGCGTCGTCGCCGGCATCTCGCCGTTCAACTTCCCCGCCATGATCCCGCTGTGGATGTGCGGCCCCGCGATCGCCGCCGGCAACGCCTTCGTGATGAAGCCGTCCGAGCGCGACCCCGGCGTGCCGATGATGATCGCCGAGCTGTGGATCGAGGCGGGCCTGCCGGCCGGCATCTTCAACGTCGTCAACGGCGACAAGGAAGCGGTCGACGCCGTCCTCGACGATCCCGACATCAAGGCGGTCTCCTTCGTCGGCTCGACCCCGATCGCCCAGTACGTCTATGCCCGCGCCACCGCCAACGGCAAACGCGCCCAGTGCTTCGGCGGCGCCAAGAACCACATGGTGGTGATGCCCGACGCCGACCTGGACAAGGCCGTCGACGCGCTCATCGGCGCCGGCTACGGCTCGGCCGGCGAGCGCTGCATGGCGATCTCGGTCGCGGTCCCGGTCGGTGCCGGCACCGCCGAGCGCCTGCTCGACAAGCTGGTGCCGCGGGTCGAGAGCCTGAAGATCGGCCCCTCGACCGATCCGTCGGCCGACTTCGGCCCGGTCGTCACCGCCGCCCATCTCGCCAAGGTGAGGGCCTATGTCGACACCGGCGTGAAGGAGGGTGCGAAGCTCCTCGTCGACGGCCGCGGCTTCAAGATGCAGGGCTACGAGAACGGCTTCTACATGGGCGGCTGTCTCTTCGACCACGTCACCACCGACATGACGATCTACAAGGAAGAGATCTTCGGACCGGTCCTGTCGATCGTCCGCGCAGGCACGTACGAAGACGCGCTCGGCATGATCAACGCCCACGAATACGGCAACGGCACCGCGATCTTCACCCAGGACGGCGACGCGGCGCGCGACTTCGCGGCGCGTGTCGAGGTCGGCATGGTCGGCATCAACGTGCCGATCCCGGTGCCGCTCTCCTACTACACCTTCGGCGGCTGGAAGCGCTCGTCCTTCGGCGACCTCAACCAGCACGGCGCCGACGGTTTCCGCTTCTGGACCAAGACCAAGACGGTGACCTCGCGCTGGCCCTCCGGCATCCGCGCCGGCGCCGACTTCGCCATCCCGACGATGAAGTGAGGCGGACCGTCCCGTCGAGTTCGCTCCTGTTCGGCTTCACCCTGAGGTGCGAGCGGAGCGAGCCTCGAAGGGCGAAGCCGTCGCGAGGCCGTGCCACTCGGCCCTTCGCCCTTCGAGGCCCGACTGCGTCGGGCACCTCAGGATGAAGGGCCTCCGCTTGCGGTGAGCGACCGGCCGGATCGGCACGAACCGACCCCTCCCCTCAGGGGAGGGGCAGGGGTGGGGTGTATGCAGGGCGGAGGAGGTCCCGCGTGCTCCATCCCGAAATGACGACGGGCCCTGGCGTCCGTCACCGACACGCGATCTGCGATGCCCAACCCCACCCCCGACCCCTCCCTTGAGGGGAGGGGGATCGCCTTCGCGACAATGGTCGACCCGGACCGAGGAGACGGTCCGGCAATCGACGCGCGACCTTCGGGAGGAACCGATGGAAACCTACGACTACGTGATCGTCGGCGGTGGCTCCGCCGGCTGCGTCCTCGCCAATCGGCTGTCGTCGGACCCCGACGTCCGCGTCTGCCTGCTCGAGGCGGGCGGCAAGGACGACTGGATCTGGTTCCACATCCCCGTCGGTTATCTCTTCGCCATCGGCAATCCACGCGCCGACTGGTGCTTCCAGACCGAGCCCGATCCGGGGCTGAACGGCCGCTCGCTGAAGTACCCGCGAGGCAAGGTGCTCGGCGGTTCCTCGGCGATCAACGCCATGCTCTACCTGCGCGGCCAGAAGGCCGACTACGAGCGCTGGCGCGCCTCCGGCCTCGAGGGCTGGGGCTGGGACGACGTCTTCCCGGTCTTCAAGGGACACGAGGACCATTTCCTCGGCGCCTCGGCGAACCACGGGGCGGGCGGCGAATGGCGGGTCGACCAGGCGCGCATGCGCTGGGAGATCCTCGACGCCTTCGCCGATGCGGCGGAAGCGTGCGGCATCCCGAAGGTCGCCGACTTCAACGGCGGCGACAACGAAGGCTCGGCCTATTTCCAGGTCAACCAGAAGCGCGGCCGACGCTGGTCGGCGGCCCACGGCTTTCTGAAGCCGGCGAAGGACCGCCCCAACCTCACCGTGATCACCGGCGCGCTCGCCGACCGCGTTCTCTTCGAGGGCACGCGGGCGAGCGGCGTCGCCTATCGCCGCGACGGCCGCGAGGAACGGGTCGGCGCGTCGCGCGAAGTCGTGCTCTCGGCCGGTGCCGTCGCCTCGCCGGCGATCCTCGAGCGCTCCGGCGTCGGCGATCCCGCGAGGCTTTCCGAACTCGGCGTGCCGCTGGTCGCGAACCTCCCCGGCGTCGGCGAGAACCTGCAGGATCACCTGCAGCTCAGGACGATCTTCCGCGTCGAAGGCACCCGCACCCTCAACACGATGTATCCGAAGCTCCTCCAGCGCGCCTGGATGGGGATCGAATACGCCCTCTTCCGCCGTGGCCCGATGGCGATGGCGCCCTCCCAGTTCGGCGCCTTCACCCGCTCGTCGCCCGACCACGCGACGCCCAACGTCGAGTTCCACATCCAGCCGCTGTCGCTCGACCGGTTCGGCGAGCCGATGCATCCGTTCGGCGCCTTCACCGTGTCGGTGTGCAACCTGCGCCCGACCGCGCGCGGCTCGATCCATGCCCGCTCGACCGACCCGGCGGCGGCACCGGCGATCCGGCCGAACTACCTCTCGACCGACGAGGACCGCCGCGTCGCGATCGATTCGATCCGCCTCGCCCGCCGCGTCGTCGAGGCCCCGGCGCTCGCCCGTTTCCGCCCGACCGCGCATCTGCCGGACGCACGGCTCGTCACCGACGCGGAGCTGGCGAAGGCCGCCGGCGACATCGGCACGACGATCTTCCACCCCGTCGGCACCGCCAAGATGGGCGTCGACGGCGATCCGACCGCGGTGACGGATGCCCGTCTCCGCGTGCGCGGCGTCACCGGGCTCCGTGTGGTCGATGCCTCGGTGATGCCGACGATCGTCTCCGGCAACACCAATTCGCCGACGATCATGATCGCCGACAAGGGTGCCGCGATGATCCGCGAGGACCGCCGCGGCGGCTGAGCGGGGGACATGTTCCCCCCGTCACGACGGGTTGGGCGAACCGTCATGCGGATGGCATCGAAGTCTGGTCGAAGGAGCGCGCCATGAAGTTGCGGAGCGCCCCATGTTCGACCGCTACCTGATCGAGATCGACGACGTCGAAGCGGGCATTCTCGTCCTCGAGGGCGAGTCCTATGCCTTCCACGCATTGGCCGGCCGCTTCCGCGCCTTCGAGGGCGCGCGCTTCTCCGACCCCTGGTCGGCCGAACGCGCCCTGCGGCGGCAGGCGCAACGCCCCGGCCGCGCCGACGAGCGTCGCGGCGCCCCAGGCCTCACCGGCCGGTCGCCGACGCGGGACCGTTCCGCGTCCTGAGGCCGTTCTTGACGCGCCGCCCGTTGCCGCGCCGTTCGAGCGTCAGCGTGCGGCCGAAGAACGGATCGTCGTCGGCCGCCTTGACCAGGGCCACCACCGACAGGGTCTCGCGGGCGGTGAGAAGGCCGAAGACCCGCCGCTGCGCCTTGGCCGACAGCGCCGAAGTGGCGTCCTCCATGATCACCCAGTCCGGGGCATGGAGCAGCGCGCGGGCGAAGGCGAGCAGCTGCTGTTCGTCGATGGCGAGATCGCGATCCCAGCGCAGCGTCTCGTCGAGGCACGCCGTCAGCCGATGCAGCCCGACGGCGTCGAGCATCGCCGTCGCGTCGCCGTCGGCGACCGTGTCGCTCTGATCGGGATAGGCGAGCGCCGCACGCAGCGTGCCGATCGGGAAATAGGGCCGCTCCGGCAGGAAGATCATCCGCCCGCGCGGCGGATGGCGGATCGTGCCCTGACCGCGCGACCAGAGCCCGGCGATGGCGAGGAACAGCGTGTTCTTACCGGTGCCGGCGTCGCCGACGATCTGCACCCGCTCGCCGCGTTCGATCGCGACGTCCGGCGTGGCGAAGCCGGAGCGGCCGACGGGGAGTTTCAGCTCGAAGCCCTCGAAGCGGATGCCGTCGGTGGCGTCCTCGATACAGTCGAAATGACCGTCGGCGCCCTGCGGCCGGTCGAGCGCGGCGAGTGCCTCGTGCAGCGCCTCGACGCGGCCGAGCGTCGCCCGCCAGTCGGCGATGCGCGAGAAGTTGTCCACGAACCAGCGCAGCGACGACTGCACCTGGTTGAACGAGTTGACCACCATCATCAGCCCGCCGAGCGACATGGCGCCGGAGAAATAGCCGGGCGAGGCGACGATCACCGGCACGACGAGGGCGAGCCAGCCGTAGCCGGAGGTGACCCAGGTGAGGCGGGCGAGGTCGTCGACCAGCCGCCGCATGGCGCCGAGTACCCGGTCGAACAGCATGTCGATCGAACGCCGCTCGTCCACCTCGCCGCCGTAGAGGGTGATGCCTTCCGCCTGTTCGCCGATGCGGACGAGGGCGAAGCGCATGTCGGCCTCGCGGGCGTAGCGGGCGGCATTGTCGCCGACCATCGGCCGGCCGACGAGGAAGGTCAGCGCCGAACCGGCGAGCGCGAAGGCGATGGCGCACCACACCATGTAGCCGGGGATGCCGACGAGCTTGCCGTCGATCTCGAACTTGACCTGTTCCGACAGCACCCAGAGGACGCCGATGAAGGAGACGAGCAGCAGCGTCGCCTGCACCAGGCTGGCACCGAGGTCGGCAGTGAGCTCTGCGAGGTGTCGCGTGTCCTCGTGGATGCGCTGGTCGGGGTTGGCGCCCACTTCGCCGGCGAAGGTGAGGAGCCAGGAGTGGTTGGCGGTCAGCCATTCGTCGAGCAGATGCCGCGTCAGCCAGGAGCGGATCTGCACCTTGATCATCTCGACGCCCCAGGTCTGGAACACCACGAGGACGAGCAGCGTGCCGGCGATCTCGAGGAAGTGCAGCGCCTCGGAGACGAAGCCCGGCCAGTCGCGCCGCTCCAGCGCGTCGTAGAACAGGCCCTGCCAGTCGTTGAGTTTGATCTGCATGAGGTTGTTGGAGACGATCATCGCCACCACGCCCAGCACCAGCCAGGCGAGCGCCTTGCGCTCCGGCGCGCCGCGCATGCGGCGAATCACCTGCGCGACCTGCACGAAGGTCCCGCCATGGGGCAGGAGCGGCGCGCCGAAGAGCGGGGTCTCCTTGTTCTCGGCGGTCCCTGCGGGTTCTGACATGGGCGGTTTCCGACGGATTGCCAGTGGCTCGAAGCGGATCTTACATGGTGCTTCGACGATCATATCCGCGGCGAGGCGTCCCGTCCCGCCCATGAGACGAAGGCACGAGACATGTCCCGGATCCGCTCGCTTCTCACCGCAATGACCCTCGAGGAGAAGGTCGGCCAGCTGGTGATGGAATCGCTCGGCGCCGAGACCATCGTCACCGGCCCGAAGGCGGCGACCGAGCCGACGGTCGAAGATGTCCGCGCCGGCCGCTTCGGCTCGGTTCTGAACCTCGTCGGGGTCGAGCGCATTCACGCGCTGCAGAAGGTGGCGGTGGAGGAGAGCCGGCTGAAGATCCCGCTGCTCTTCGGCCTCGACGTCATCCACGGCTACCTCTCCGCCGCCCCGGCGCCGCTCGGCGAGGCGGCGTCCTTCCGCCCCGATCTCTGGGCGAAGACCGCCCGTGTCGCCGCCGAGGAGGCGACCGACGCCGGCCTGGCGTTGACCTTCGCGCCGATGCTCGACGTCGCCCGCGATCCCCGTTGGGGCCGCATCGTCGAGGGGCCGGGCGAAGACCCGGTCGTCGGCCGTGCCATGGCACGCGCCAAGGTCGCGGGCTTTCAAGGCGCCGACACCGCCGCGCCGTCTTCGCTCGCCGCCACGGCCAAGCACTTCGCCGCCTATGGTGCCTCGATCGCCGGGCGCGACTACGCCTCGGTCGAGCTCTCCGACCGCACGCTGCACGAGGTCTATCTGCCGGCCTTCGAGGCGGCGGTGAAGGCCGGTTGCATCGCCATCATGCCGGCCTTCGTCGACATCGCCGGCCGCCCCATGTCGGGCGATCGCGGCTGGCTCACCGACCTCGTCCGCACCCGCTGGGGCTTCGACGGCATCTACGTCTCCGACTACGACGCGATCGGCGAGCTGATCGCCCACGGCGTCGCCGCCGACCCGGTCGAGGCCGCCGCCATCGCGCTGAAGGCCGGTATGGACCTCGACATGATGAGCGGCGCCTACCACGCCGGCATCCCGGTCGCGCTCGAGCGCGGCCTGATCACCATGGCCGACGTCGACGCCGCCGTGCTGCGCGTCCTCGCGGTCAAGGAACGCCTCGGCCTCTTCGACGACCCCTACGGTCGCGGCCGGCCGGAGAACCTCGCCCGCTCGACCCGGCTCGAGCGCCGCGCCGCGGTGCGCGAGGCGGCGGAGGCGACGCTGACGCTGCTGACCAACCGCAACGACGTGCTGCCGCTGGCGGCGACCGGCGGGCCGATCGCGCTGATCGGTCCCTTCGGCGACGAACGCATGCAGATGCTCGGCTCGTGGTACGGGCTCGGCGATCAGGACGAGATCGTCACGCTGCGCCCCGGCATCGAGGCGGCCTTCCCCGATCGCGAGATCCGCATCGCCCGCGGCTGCAATCCCGACGCCGCCGACGACGATACCGAGGACCGCCGGCTGATCGCGGAAGCCGTCGCGACGGCCAGCGAGGCCGAGGTCGTCGTGCTGCTGCTCGGCGAACCGGGCGAGATCACCGGCGAGGCGGCGAGCCGCGCCGAACCGCGCCTGACCGGCCGCCAGCGCGACCTCGCCGAGGCGATCCTGGCGCTCGGCAAGCCGACGGTCTGCGTGCTGACCTGCGGCCGACCGCTCATCGAGAAGGATCTGCTCGAGCGCATCGACGCGACGCTGGTCGCCTGGTTCCCGGGCTCGGAGGGCGGCCACGCCGTCGGCGCGGTGCTTTCGGGGAAACGCTCGCCCTCGGGGCGGCTGCCGGTCTCCTGGCCGATCGACGTCGGCCAGATCCCGGTCTTCTACGCCGCGCGCCCCTCGGGGCGGCCCTTCGTCGCCGGCGAGCACTTCACCACGCAGTATCTCGACATCCCCAACGCGCCGCAGTTCGTCTTCGGCCACGGCCTGTCCTACGCCCGCTTCGCGCTCGACGAGCCGGTTGCGTCGGCGCCGACCTTCGGGGAGGGCGAGGGGGTGACGATCTCGACGCGGGTGACGAACGAAGGGAAGGTCGCGGCCTCGACCACCGTCTTCCTCTTCCTGCGCGACGTCGTCGCCTCGACTTCGCGGCCGATCATCGAGCTGCGCCGCTTCGAGACGGTCGATCTCGCTCCGTCCGAGAGCCGCGACATCGCCTTCGCGCTGGAGCCGACCGACTTCGCCGTGCTCGACGCGGCGCTGGAGCCGGTGGTCGAGCCGGGCGTCTTCGAGCTCTCCGTCGGCTTCTCGGCCGACCGCACGGTGCTGAAGACGGTACGGGTCGAGGCGGTGGGGACGGGTCCGCTGGTGGCCTGATCAGGCCGTCGGCGGCGCCTTCTGCACCGGCAGGAAGACCGAGCCGGTGAAGGCGAGGGCCGAGATCGTCATGATCACCAGCGTCGCCGTGCCGCCGCCGAGCGAGGCGGCGACGACCGCGAAGCTCATGCCGCCGACCTGCTGGGCGATGCCGAGCCAGGCCGAGGCCTGACCGGCCATCTCCGGGAAGGGCCGCATGCCGATCGCCGTCGCCATCGGTTGGGCGAGGCCCCAGCCGACGTAATAGGGGAAGAGCGCGAGCATCAGCCCCCACCAGTGCACGTCGCCGGCGACGACCAGCGCCAGCGGCACGGCGGTGCCGAGGATCATCGTCGCGGCGGCGATGCGCAGCACGTGGCGCGGCAGCAGGGTGCGGGTGAGCCGCATGGCGATCATGCCGCCGGCGAGGAAGCCGATCGCCCCGGCGGTATAGACCCACGAGGCCTCGACCTTGGTGTAGCCGAGCTTGCCCACCATCAGGAAGGCCGAGGTGGTCAGCCACGAATAGAGCGCGCCGTAGCCGGTGCCGAGCGCCAGACAACCGACGACGAAGGCGCGGGTACGGATGCAATGCCGCAGCGCCTTCACGATCGTCACCCGTTCCGCTCCGTGGACATGCGTCGGCCGCGTCTCCGGCAGGCGCAGGAGGAGCGCGACGAGCAGCACCACGGCGTAGATCGCCAGCGTGCCGAGCGCGCCGCGCCAGCCGAAATGGCCGGCGGCGAAGGTGCCGACGAAGGGGGCGGCGAGCGGCGCCACGGCGAAGAGCGCACCGACCTTGGAGAGCGCCCGCCCGGCGTTCTCCGGTGTGACCGTGTCGCGGATCAGCGTGCGGGCGACGATCGGCCCGGCGGCCGCTGCGGCACCCTGGACGAGGCGAGCGGCGACCAGCGTGTCGAGGTTCGGCGACAGGATCGCCGCGATCGCTGCGACGAGATAGATCGTGATGCCGCCGATCGCCACCGGTCGCCGGCCCCACAGGTCGGCGAGACGGCCGACGAAGAGATGGGCCAGCGCAAAGCCGAAGGTGAAGGCCAGCATCGTGCGCTGCACGCCCGCCACTTCGACGCCGAAGTCGCGGCCGAGATCGACCATGGCGGTCAGATAGACGTCGGTCGAGAAGGGCAGGATGCCGAGGAGGCCCGCAGCCACGTGGGTGATGGTCGGCGAGGCGCCGTCGGCGGTCGGACGGGCGGCCGGCGGCAGGTCGGGACGGTGGTGCGCGGTCATCGGTCACTCGGGGAGAAGGCGGCGCCGGACGGTGCCGTCCCTTCCCTGATAGCCGCTTTCACGCCCGCGCGCACCGGCCGATCGCCTGCCGCGACGGTTGTTCGCGCTCGGCGCGCGCGCCGTCAGAAGGCGACCACCAGCCCGTCGTCGGCGGCGAGCGTGATGCGCTTGCCGAGGATTTCGCCGTCGCGTCCCCCCTTGGCCGAGAGCACGACCTGACCGCCGCTCGCCGCGTCGACCTGCGCCTCGATCAGCTCGTGGCCGAGGTTGAGGAGGACGACGAAGCGCTCGTCGTCGTGGCTGCGCTCGTAGGCGAGGAGATCGCCCTCTGCCGCCAGCACGCGGACGCCGCCGACGGCGAGGGCCGGATGGGCGCGCCTGAGCGCGATCAGCCGCTTGTGCAGCGTCAGCATCGAGGCCGGATCGGCGAGTTCACGCTCGACGTTGACCTCCTCCCAGCCCGGCACCAGTGGCAACCACGGCTCGACGGTCGAGAAGCCGGCGTACTCGCCGGCGTCCCACTGCATCGGCGTGCGGGCGATGTCGCGGTTGTGGCCGGGAAGGCCGGGCTCGTTCTTCTCCTGCGGATCACGCACCCGGTCGGGCGGGATGATGCCGTTCGTCAGCCCGATCTCGTCGCCCTGGAAGAGCGTCGGCGTGCCGCGCGCGGTGAGGAGATACATCGCCGCGACGCGCGCCTGTTCGGCGCCGAAACGCGAGGCGACGCGGCCGTTGTCGTGGTTGCCGAGCACCCAGTTCGGCCAGGCGCCTTCCGGCAGCATGCGCTCGTATTCGTCGATCAGCCCGCCGACCACCTCGGCCTTCCACGGATCCATCAGCAGATGGAAGTTGAAGGGCAGGTGGGCGCCGTCGAGGTTGTCGCCGTAATAGGCGCACATGCGCTCGATGGTGAGATAGATCTCGCCGATCATCACGCGGTCGTCGAACTCGTCGAGGACCTTCCGGAAGCCCTTCACCAGATCGATGATGCCGGGCTGGTCGCAGGTCATGATCTGCAGAATGTGGCGCACTTCCGGCTCGTCCGGCGTCCAGTCGGGATTGGGCGGGTTGTCGCGGAAGTCCGGGTCCTTGAGCAGATGCCAGATCACGTCGACGCGGAAACCGTCGACACCGCGTTTCAGCCAGAAGCGCAAGACGTCGTGCATCGCCGCGACGACCGCCGGGTTGCGCCAGTTGAGGTCGGGCTGCTCCTTGAGGAAGGCGTGGTAGTACCACTGCCCGCGCGCCTCGCACCATTCCCAACCGATGCCGCCGAACATCGAGCGCCAGTTGTTGGGCGGCCCGCCGTCGGGCGCCGGGTCGTGCCAGATGTACCAGTCGGCTTTCGGGTTGTCGCGCGACGAGGCGCTCTCCAGGAACCACGGGTGGTGATCCGAGGTGTGGTTCGGCACGAAGTCCATGATCAGCTTCATGTCGCGGGCGTGCAGCTCGGCGATCAGCCGATCGAGGTCCGCGAGTGTGCCGAAGCGGGGATCGACGTCGCAGTAGTCGGCGACGTCGTAGCCGAAGTCAGCCATCGGCGAGACATAGACCGGCGACAGCCAGACGGCGTCGACGCCGAGGGCATGGAGATGGTCGATCCGCGCGAGAATGCCCGGAATGTCGCCCATGCCGTCACCGTTCGAATCCTGGAACGACCACGGATAGACCTGATAGACGACGCCCTTCTTCCACCACGGCGCATCGACGGCGGCGGCGGGGGGCGCGAGCGGACGGGGCGAAGAGACGAGGGTCATGCGGAGACCTCCCATGCGAGGGGCCCGCCTCCGGTGTCGGCCGGGTCTCGAGCCCATCGACGGTAACATTCTGCCACGGACCGCCCCCGATCGACAGTCGTAGAGGGGCGTACCCCCGCCGATCATCGCCCGGAAGGTGAAGATTTCATGTCGGAAGGAGCCGTGCGGCGGAGCACCACCTCATTCTAGTCGCACGTGTCTTCGAGCCATCTCATGAATTTAAAATAATAATTACCGCATCAACAATCGCTCTATTCTAATCATAATTCTTCATCATCAAATCCACTCATAGCCTCAAATGCGGATTTTTGGGCTTCAAGAACCCTAATCAACCGTTCTATTTCTTTTGATGATTTTATAGAAATCGTTCCTGAGAGCGTCTCTCCATCGAATGAAACAGTAAACGGCCGATTCTGTCCTGTTGAAATTGCTGCCGATAGGGGAGGTAAAGCTTCGGTCCGCGCCGGCGTTTCCGACGGCGGCAAATCGGAATTCCGCGGAGACGGCCCCGCGTGTTCTTCCTGTCGCGCCTCCGCTACGGGCTTAGCAACCTCCATTGTGTCGCGATAAATCCGGATAACCTGGTCGACAGCGCCTGCTGCGAATCCATCGCGCACCAGGAATGCTCTCAAATTCTCGTCACTCGGAGGGTGGGACGGCCACTTCTCACTGATTTTTGCGAACAAATCCGGCTTCGCTGCCGCCTCTCTGATCGCATCAAGTTTCTCTCTTTCGTCGTGAGGAAAGAGTATTTTCATTGCGAGTTCGCTGACTCGCATTTCCCCCTCACCAATTTTATCAAGAAGACCGAACTTCACTATTGCAGAAATAGCGGTCGCGGATGCGCCATTGATTCCACCGAAGCCGAGGTGCTTGGCAACGACTTCTCTAGTCATGGCGTTCCGCGACTCGGCTTTTTGAATTTGCCGTACGCGATCGATCGCCGAAGGCAGGCTCATCGACGGATAGTTCGGGCTACGGACGCGGGCCATTTGAAATTCTCCGATAGAGACGATGAATTATATCGCGCAAGAGAAAAACCGCAAAGGGAAAAATTTTATCGCCGAAAACGCTTTTAACGCGAGTACCAGTTGACGAATCGGCGATGTAGACGTAATAACGGTTCACTGCCGAGGCCGGCAGGCGAGGAGACATCAATGATCCAGCCCTAATCGCCCCTAACGCACTGGCCGCAGCGTGATGGGGCAATAAAAAAGGCCGACCTTCGCGTCACGAAGATCGGCCAAATTTGGCCAAGCAACCGGGGTTGAGCCCGATTTCTAGCCCTGCACACCGCTAGATTCGCATGCTCTCCCCAGACCCGCAACCCCTCATGTTTGGGAGGCACGATCATGATCTATGTTCGTTCGTACCGTCGCTGGCGGTATTGCCGTCATGAGCGCGTCCGCGCTCACTATCGTTCTCGGTAACATCGAATAGCTTGTTCCAAGTCCTTCCGGCCACGGCGCATGGAGCGGGCTGGTCAGGTAACTGACCAGCCCGCGTCGTCAGTTGCGGATGAGATGATCGAAGGCCGAGAGCGCGGCGGTGGCGCCGGCGCCGAGGGCGATGACGATCTGCTTGTAGGGCACGGTCGTCGCGTCGCCGGCGGCGAAGACGCCCGGCACCGAGGTCGCGCCGCGGGCGTCGATCTCGATTTCCTTGCGGTTGGAGAGCCGCACGCTGCCGTCGAGCCATTCGGTGTTGGGCAGAAGGCCGATCTGCACGAAGATGCCCTCGAGCCCGAGTTCGTGGATCTCGCCGGTGGTGCGGTCCTCATAGCGGAGGCCGGTCACCTTCTCGCCGTCGCCGATGACTTCGGTGGTCTTCGCCGAGACGTGGATGGTGACGTTTGGAAGCGAGCGCAGCTTCCTCTGCAGCACCTCGTCGGCGCGCAGCTTCGAATCGAACTCGATCAACGTCACGTGCGAGACGATGCCGGCGAGATCGATCGCCGCCTCGACGCCCGAGTTGCCGCCGCCGATCACCGCGACGCGCTTGCCCTTGAACAGCGGCCCGTCGCAATGGGGGCAGAAGCAGACGCCCTTGGCCTTGTAGTCGGCCTCGCCCGGAACCCCCATCTCGCGCCAGCGGGCGCCGGTCGAGAGGATCACCGACTTCGCCTTCAGCGAGGCGCCGGAGGCGAGCTTCACCTCGATCGGGTCGGCGGCGGAGGCGGCCGGGATCAGGGCGGTCGCCTTCTGCAGCTTCATGATGTCGACGGCATAGTCGGAGACATGCGCCTCGAGGGCGGCGGCGAGCTTCGGCCCCTCGGTGTGCGAGACCGATACGAAGTTCTCGATCGCCATCGTGTCGAGCACCTGGCCGCCGAAGCGCTCGGCGACGACACCCGTCTTGATGCCCTTGCGCGCCGCATAGACCGCAGCCGCGGCACCGGCCGGGCCACCGCCGACGACGAGGACGTCGAACACGTCCTTCTCGGCGATCTCGGCCGCCGCGCGTTCCGCGGCGCCGGTGTCGAGCTTGGCGACGATCTCGTCGAGGCTCATCCGGCCCTGGCCGAAGGGGGCGCCGTTCAGCATCACGGTCGGCACCGCCATGACCTTCTCGCGCTCGACCTCGGCCTGATACATCGAGCCGTCGACCATGGTGTGGCGGACGTTCGGGTTCAGCGCCGCCATGGTGTTGAGCGCCTGGACGACGTCCGGGCAGTTCTGGCAGGTCAGCGAGACGTAGGTGACGAAGTCGAAGGAGCCCGAGAGCGTCTTGACCGCATCGAGCGTCGCCTCCGCCTCCTTCGGCGGGTGACCGCCGGTGTGGAGGAGGGCGAGCACCAGCGAGGTGAACTCGTGGCCCATCGGCAGGCCGGCGAAGCGGATGCGGGGAGCCTCGCCGGCGAGGCCGATCGAGAACGACGGCTTGCGCGCGTCCGTCCCGTCGGTGCGGGCGGTGACGAGGGGCGAGCAGGCGGCGATGTCGGCGACGAGCTCCGCCGTCTGGCGCGAGCCCTCGTCGTCGCCGAGCGAGGCGACGAGTTCGATCGGGCGCTTGAGGCGCTCGAGGTAGGCGGTCAGTTGGGCCTTGATGCCGTCGTCGAGCATGACGCGTCTCCGGGAGGATGAAATTTCGAACGTGAGGAGGAAGCGTCGGGAGCGGTGTGCCCCGACGGCTCGTCGTCGCCTTCGATGTCGGGGAGGGAAGGGGCGGCGCGAGGCCGGATTGGCGCGTCCGGGGCGCATGCCCCGGACGACCGTGTCGGATCGCAGGATCAGATCTTGCCGACGAGCTCGAGCGACGGCTTGAGGGTCGCCTCGCCCGGGGTCCACTTGGCCGGGCAGACCTCGCCCGGATGGGACGCGACGTACTGGGCGGCGACGACCTTGCGATAGAGCTCCTTGGCGTCACGGCCGATGCCGAGGTCATGGATCTCGGCGACCTTGATCTTGCCTTCCGGGTCGATCACGAAGGTGCCGCGCAGCGCGAGACCGGCTTCCTCGATCAGGACGTCGAAGTTGCGGGAGATGGCATGGGTCGGGTCGCCGACCATCGGGTACTTGATCTTCTTGATCGTGTCCGAGGCGTCGTGCCAGGCCTTGTGGGTGAAGTGCGTGTCGGTCGAGACCGAGTAGACTTCGACGCCGATCTTCTGGAAGTCCGGATAGACGTCCGCGAGGTCGCCGAGCTCGGTCGGGCAGACGAAGGTGAAGTCGGCCGGATAGAAGACGAACACGGACCACTTGCCCACGAGGTCGGCTTCGGTGACCTCGACGAACTTGCCGTTGTGGTAGGCGGTGGCCTTGAACGGCTTCACTTCCGAATTGATGATCGGCATCGTGTTTCTCCTTGTCGGCCGAATGGCCTGTCGAACCCGGCGGGCGGCGCCCGCCTCGAAGCCCCCCGTTCCGTCCCCGCCCGAGGGGCGAGGAATCGGCAGCGAGAGACCGCATTTTCCGGCCCGGCGGCGGGGTGGTCCCATCGCCGAGTGAGTGCAGGCTAGCGTTCGGGTCGACATCGTTCAAATAGATTGTCTCTGTTTTTTCGATAGGCCAAGCCTATCGGAATTTCCGATCCCGGTTTCCTGCGGCCCGGCTCCGCGTGGGTCCCGCTGGCGCCGGACGACGGGCGTGGTATCGATGGCGGGAACCCGTGTCCCGCGCCGTCGCGCCGGGGCCGATCGAACGAGGCGAGATCCGTCATGAAGCTTCTGCGTTGGGGCCCGAAGGGCCAGGAAAAGCCCGGCCTTCTCGATGCCGACGGCCGCGTCCGCGACCTCTCCGGCGTTGTCGACGACATCGCCGGCGCGGTGCTCGCCCCCGAGGGCCTCGCCCGCCTCGCCGCGATCGATCCGGCATCCCTGCCGCTCGCCCCCGAGGGCGCCCGCATTGGCCCTTGCGTCGGCCGCGTGCCGAAGTTCCTGGCGATCGGCCTCAACTATGCCGACCACGCGGCGGAAGCCGGCATGCCGCTGCCCAAGGAGCCGGTGCTCTTCATGAAGGCGACCTCCTGCATCGCCGGCCCCAACGACGACGTGCCGATGCCGCGCGGCTCGACCAAGCTCGACTGGGAGGTCGAACTGGGCATCGTCATCGGCACCCGCGCCTCCTACGTCGCGCGCGAGGACGCGCTCGCCCACGTCGCCGGCTATTGCACGGTCAACGACATCTCGGAGCGCTCGTTCCAGATCGAGCGCGGCGGCACCTGGGACAAGGGCAAGGGCTGCGACGGCTTCGGCCCGATCGGCCCGTGGCTGGTGACGAAGGACGAGGTGCCGAACCCGCAGGACCTGCGCCTGACGCTGACCGTCGACGGCGTCGTCCGCCAGAACGGCACGACCAAGACGATGATCTTCGACGTCGTCGAGATCGTCTCCTACGTGTCGCAGTTCATGACGCTGGAACCCGGCGACGTCATCACCACCGGCACGCCCCCGGGCGTCGGCATGGGCATCAAGCCCGACCCGATCTTCCTGAAGGTCGGCGAGACCATGCGCGTCGCCGTCGAAGGGCTGGGCGAACAGGTCCAGACCGTCGTCGCGCCGCGCTGAGGGTTGCGGGGAGGCGCTGCGCGCGCCTCCCTTCTCCCCTTGCGGGAGAAGGTGCCCGAAGGGAGGATGAAGGGTATCGCGCGCCAGCGCGGAGCCAGCGAGATCCGCCCGTCCTTGACCCCGGCGGGCGCGCGGGGCATTCACTCGGCGAACTCGAAAGACCGAGGCCGCCATGCCGTTGAAGATCGTCTTCATGGGAACCCCCGACTTCGCCGTGCCGACGCTGGAGAAGATCCACGCCGCCGGCCACGACGTCGTCGCGGTCTATTCCCAGCCGCCGCGTCCCGCCGGTCGCGGCATGGCCCTGACGCCGTCGCCGGTCCATGCCCGCGCCGAAGCGCTCGGCATCCCGGTCTTCAACCCCGTCTCGCTCAAGGGCGAGGAGGCCGCCGCCGCCTTCCGCGCCCACGGCGCCGACGTCGGCGTGGTCGTCGCCTACGGGCTCCTCCTGCCCGAGGCGATCCTCGCCGCCCCGCGTTTCGGCTGCCTCAACCTGCACGGCTCGAAACTGCCGCGCTGGCGCGGTGCAGCCCCCATCCAGCGGGCGATCATGGCCGGCGATGCCGCGACCGCCGTCGAGGTCATGCAGATGGAGAAGGGCCTCGACACCGGCCCGGTCGCAATGAGCGCCGAGACGCCGATCGGCCCCGACGAGACCACGCTCGACCTGCACGACCGCCTCGCCGCCCTCGGCTCCGACCTGATGGTGAAGGCGCTCGCCGCGCTCGAGGCCGGCACCTTCGCGACCCGGCCGCAGGCGGACGAGGGCGTCACCTATGCCAAGAAGATCGACAAGGCCGAGGCGCGCATTGCATGGGCGAACCCGGCGAAGCACGTCCACGACACCGCCCGCGGCCTCTCGCCCTTCCCCGGCGCCTGGTGCGAGGCGACGGTCAGCGGCAAGACCGAACGGCTGAAGGTGCTACGCTCGACGCTGGCTTCGGGCAGCGGCGCCCCCGGCGAGATCCTCGACCGCGACGGCGTCGTCGCCTGCGGTGACGGCGCGATCCGCCTCGTCGAGGTCCAGCGCGCCGGCGGCCGACCGCAGCCCGCCCGACAGGCCTTCGACGCGATGAAACTCGCCCCCGGCGCCCGGTTGCTCTGATGCCCCGTTTCAAGCTGACGATCGAATACGACGGCACGCCCTACGTCGGCTTCCAGCGACAGGCGAACGGCCCGTCGGTGCAGGGCGCACTCGAAGACGCCTTCGCCAAGCTCCACGCAGGCCCGATCACCGTGCGCGCCGCCGGCCGCACCGACACCGGCGTGCACGCGACCGGTCAGGTGATCCACGTCGACGTCGATCGCGACTGGCCGGCGTCGAAGCTGATGGACGCGATCAACTTCCACCTGAAGCCGGCGCCGGTCGCCGCGATTTCGGTCGAGATCGTGCCGCCCGACTTCGACAGCCGCTTCTCGGCCAAGGCGCGCCACTATCTCTACCGCATCATCGACCGCCGCGCGCCGCTGGCGGTGGAGCTGAACCGGGCCTGGCACGTGCCGACCCGGCTCGACGCCGAGGCAATGGACCGCGCCGCCAAGATCCTCGTCGGCCACCACGACTTCACCACCTTCCGCTCGACCCACTGCCAGTCGAAGAGCCCCTTGAAGACGCTGGACCGGCTCGACGTCGCCCGCGTCTCGGAAGACCTGATCGAGATCCGCGCCTCGGCCCGCTCCTTCCTGCACAATCAGGTGCGCTCGATGGTCGGCTCGGTGAAACTCGTCGGCGAAGGCAAATGGGACGAGGCCCGCCTCGCCGCCGCCCTCGCCGCAGCCGACCGCACGGCGTGTGGGGCGGTGGCGCCGAGCGCGGGGTTGTATCTGGTGAAGGTGGATTACTGAGGCGGAACCGCGAAAACCAGTTGAGCCATGGCGGAGTTCGCGCGAAATTCGATTGACTGGTGGTTTTCTGACTTCAATCGGAATCAGCACCTATATTTCAGGACTGCCAACATGGCTGATGAATCTGATTTGGCGGCATTAATTGCTGGCGAAAAAGACATGGTAAATAGAGATTTAAGGGGGCAAAAGATTGCCAACTTGGATCTCTCTGGATGTGATTTCAGTAATTCATATTTGGAGGGGAGTGAGTTCCTGAACGTAAACCTAAGTGGATGCGCATTCGATTTAGCCAGAATTGATAATGTGAAATTTGTTGGATCAAATTTACGCAACGTTACCGCGGGACTTAGTACCCTTTTTTCGGATTCTGAATTCAATGATTGTGTATTGATTGGTGCCGAATTTAAGGATTGCGCTTTTTCTGGGACGATTTTTAAGAATTCTGATCTTTCATTTGCCAATTTCTCATCATCGCATATTGACGAACAGTGTTCCTTTGATGGTGTCATTGTAAATGAGGAGACTAAATTTGATAACGTGTCGATTTTTCGCTCTTTGGCAAAGGGGGATGCGTTTCGATATTACTTCGTCGACAGGGGGAAGTTGGTTAGAAAAAGAGATGCGGAAAATTTGGACGGATCAAGTGAAAGTGCCCGTATCGAAGCCGTTAAATCCATATCGGACAGCGTAAATGCTGCGATTTTACAGATCACCGAAATTGAAATTTTCGAGCGGCGCATTGCTCAGGATATTGGATATGGCCACAATAGCGGTGCTGTTTGGAGTGCACCAGAAGACGTTTCCATATTGGAGATAAAGCAACAGCTTATCGAATTGAGAGATTTTGTTACAACGAATTCTGCTATCGACGTTGGGACAGTAGAAGGAAAAGTTAAAGTTTTAGAGGGTGAAAGTTCGAAAATTGCAAGATGGATTGGTGATAGATTTGCCAAATTCGCCGATTCTTTTGTTGCAGAACTAGGAAAGAGCGCTGCGAACTGGAAGGTGTATGTTGGATTGTGGGCTGTTTTGTCGGGCAAAATCGACAGCGTAATCAACATTGTTGGGACCTTCGTCCGCCATGGTGGTCTGAATTGAAATCCCCCTCCGTCCTCTTCGTCTGTCTCGGCAACATCTGTCGGTCGCCGCTGGCCGAGGCCGCGTTGCGGCTGGAAGCCGAGGCGGCGGGCGTCGCCGTCTCCGTCGACAGTGCCGGCACCTCCGGCTGGCACATCGGCGAACCGCCGGACCATCGCGCGCGGGCGACGGCGCGGCGGCACGGGGTGTCGATCGACACCTACGCCGGCCGCAAGGTCGAGGCGACGGACTTCTTCCGCTTCGACGAGATCGTCGCGCTCGATCGGCAGAACCTGACTGATCTCGCCGGCATCGCGCCGCGCGACGCCACGGCGCGGCTGTCGCTGCTGCTCGATCACGTTCCCGGCCGCGAGGGCGAGGACGTGCCCGATCCCTATTACGGCGGGCCGGAAGGCTTCGAGCGGACCTGGGAGATGGCTGTCGCCGGGGCGCGCGGCATCCTCGCCCGGCTGACGCGATAGGCGGCCGGCCTCAGCGCGGCAGGTTCTTCGCCCGTTTGACGATGTCGTCGCCGATCTTCTCGACGAAGAGCGCGCCGTCGACCGTGCGCTGGATCAGCACGTTGCGCTTGTCCCTCTCGTCGCGGCGGCGGTCGACGAGGCCGCGTTCGCCCAACGTGTCGAGGGCGCGTGTGATCGCCGGCTTGGTCACGCCGAGCTTGGCGGCGAGGCCGCGCACCGTGTGCGGCGGCGGCTCGAGATAGACCGTCAGCAGGATCGCCGTCTGCCGCGCCGTCAGATCGGTATCGCCGTCGCGCACCAGATCGAGCGTGACGTCGTGCCAGAGTTTCAGCGCCTGGGAAGGTCGAAGGTCGACCGGCATCGGGTTGGGTGATCCATCGTTTCGAGGCCGGAATGATAGGCGGGCCGCGGCGACGCCACAACGACGCGGCGGAACGATCTGCGAACGTGGTTTACGTGGGTGCCGCGCCCCTCGACCGCGCCGTGCCTCTCGCTTCGCCTCGGAGCAAATTCTTTTCGATCGGGCTGGTTCAGCCCGATCGGAACATGCTCTAGAGAAACACCATGTCCGTCGTCGTCCCCCCGTCCGACCTGCCGATCGAGGCCGCGCTGCCGGCGCTGCGCGAAGCCCTCGCGCGTGCGCCCAACGCCGTGCTGGTCGCCCCGCCCGGCGCCGGCAAGACGACGCGCGTGCCGCTCGATCTGCTCGCCGCCCCGTGGCGCGGCGACGGCCGCATCGTCATGCTCGAGCCGCGCCGGCTCGCCGCGCGTGCCTCCGCCGCCCGCATGGCCGCGATGCTCCGCGAGGCGGTCGGCGAGACCGTCGGCCACCGGGTGCGGATGGACGCCAAGGTCTCGGCCAAGACGCGGATCGAGGTCGTCACCGAGGGCGTCTTCACCCGCATGATTCTCGACGATCCGGAGCTTGCCGGCATCGCTTGCGTGATCTTCGACGAGGCCCACGAGCGCAGCCTCGACGGCGATCTCGGTCTGGCGCTGGCGCTCGACGCGCAGGGTGCGCTCAGGCCCGATCTGCGCATCCTCGTCATGTCGGCGACGATCGACGGCGCCCGCGTCCGCGATCTCCTCGGCGACGCCGATCTGGTGACCTCGGAAGGCCGAGCCTTCCCGGTCGAGACGAAACATCTCCCCCGCCGCACCGACGCCCGGCTGGAGGCGGAAGTGGCGGCGGCGGTGCTGCGTGCCCTCGATGAGGACCCCGGCTCGGTGCTGGTCTTCCTGCCCGGTCAGGCCGAGATCCGCCGCACGCTCGAGGCGCTTTCGGGCCAGGTCGGGGAGGGCGTCGATCTCGCCCCCCTCTACGGCGCTTTGCCGCCCGCCGAACAGGACCGCGCCATCCGCCCGGCCGCCCCCGGCCGGCGCAAGGTGGTGCTGGCGACGTCGATCGCCGAGACCTCGCTCACCATCGAGGGCGTGCGCGTCGTCGTCGATGCGGGTCTGTCGCGGGTGCCGCGTTACGAGCCCGACACCGGCATGACGCGGCTCGAGACGGTGCGCGTCTCGCGCGCCTCCGCCGACCAGCGCCGCGGCCGCGCCGGGCGCACCGAGCCGGGTGTCTGCTGGCGGCTGTGGCCGGAAGCGGCGACCGTCGGCCTCGCCGCCTTCGATCGGCCGGAAATCCTCGAGGCGGATCTCGCCGGCCTCGTCCTCGATCTCGCCGAATGGGGCGTGAGCGATCCGACGACGCTTTCCTTCCTCGATCCGCCGCCGGAGCCGGCGTGGAACGAGGCGGTGGCGCTGTTGAAGGATCTCGACGCGCTCGGTGCCGACGGCCGCATCTCCGACGAGGGCCGGCGCCTGCGCCGCCTGCCGCTCCACCCGCGTCTCGCCCACATGGTGCGCCGTGGCGTCGCCGGCGGGGCGGGAAAGCTCGCGGCCGAGATCGCCGCCATCGTCTCCGACCCCGGCCTCGGCGGATCGTCGGTCGACCTCGAGGAGCGCGTCCGTCGCCTGCGGGCCGATCGCGCCCCCCGCGCCGAGGACGCCCGCCGCCTCGCCGCGCGCTGGACGGCGCTCGCCGGCCGCGCCGAGAGCGACGAGTTCTCCGGCGATCTCGCCGACTGCGGCCGCCTGCTCGCCCTCGCCTATCCCGACCGCGTCGCCCAGGCGCGCGGCGCGACCGGCGCCTTCCGCCTCGCCAACGGCCGCGGCGGCAAGATGGAAGCGCATGAGGCTTTGGCGCGCCAGCCGTTCCTCGCCGTCGCGGAGATGCAGGGTGCCGCGCGCGAGGCTCGCATCCTTCTCGCCGCCCCCCTGTCGGTGGCCGACATCGAAGCCGATTTCGCCGCCCATGTGGTGGAAGAGGACGAGGTGCGCTTCGATGCCACCGCGTCGCGGGTCAAGGCGCGGCGGGTGCGGCGCTTCCACCGGGTGATCCTGTCGGAAAAGCCGATCGAGAAGCCCGATAGGGCGCTGGTCGCCCGCGCGCTGATGGAAGCCGTCCGGGCGAAGGGGCTCGCGAGCCTGCCGTGGTCGAAGGCGGCGGAGCGCCTGCGCCACCGCGTCGAATACGTCCGCCGCGCCGGGCTTCCCGGCCTGCTGGACTTCTCGGAGGAGACGCTTCTCGCCACTCTCGAAGACTGGTTGGCGCCCCATGTGCTGGGGCGCACCTCGCCCGCCGACATCACCGAGGGCGACGTCTTCGACGGGCTCGACGCACTGGTCGACTGGGAGGCGCGGCGTCTTCTCGACCGCGAGGCGCCGACCCATTTCACCGCGCCGACCGGCTCCAACGTGCCGATCGACTACGAGGTCGAGAACGGTCCGGCGATCTCCATCCGGGTGCAGGAACTCTTCGGCCTCGACCGCCATCCGGCGATCTGCGACGGGCGGGTGAGCCTGCTCGTCGAACTGCTGTCGCCGGCCCATCGGCCGATCCAGGTGACGCGCGATCTCCCCGGCTTCTGGCGCGGCTCGTGGCGCGACGTGAAGATCGAGATGAAGGGCCGCTACCCCCGCCACGTCTGGCCCGACGACCCGGCCGCCGCCGCCCCGACGACACGGGCGAAGCCGCGCGGCACGTGAGGCGTTGCGTACGAAGTTCCAGCCCTTTGCCCTGTTCGGCTTCACCCTGAGGTGCGAGCGGAGCTAGCCTCGAAGGGCGAAGCCACGACGGGCCGTGCCTCTCGGCCCTTCGCGCTTCGAGGCCCGGCTGCGCCGGGCGCCTCAGCATGAAGGGCCTCTGCAAGAGGCCGAAAGAGTCAGAGCTTCGTGAGTCCGGCCTGCGACGGGCCGCGTCGCGCCTTCACCCGATTGCCGCCTTGAACTCGCCGCGCCGATCGTGCACGGCTTCGCTCGACGCGGGATGACGGGGCGACGATGAGCGGGACGAAGACCGACGGGCGATATCTCGGACTGGACGGGCTCAGAGGCATCGCCTCCTTCGCCGTCGTCATCCATCACTCGCTGATCATGGGAACGGACATCGGCGGCCTGTCGGTGTTCCTCTTCTTCATCCTGTCGGGCTTCCTCATCACCGGCATCCTGCATCGCTCGCGCGAGGCGATCGAGGCGGGCAGGCTTTCGATCGGCCCGGCGCTGACCGATTTCTGGATCCGCCGGGCGCTCAGGATCTTCCCCGCCTACTATCTCTGGCTCGGCGTCTTCGTCGTCCTCGACGTCGTCTTCCGCCAGGGCGAGATCGTCGGCGAGCTCTGGTGGTATCTCGCCTATCTGCAGAACTTCCTGCTCGGCTTCGTCACCTACCGCTGGGGCGACTTCACCCATGTGTGGAGCCTCGCGGTCGAGCAGCAGTATTACGTCTTCTTCGCGCCGCTGGTGGTGCTGCTGCCGACGCGGCTGCACACCAAGCTGATGATCGCGACGATCCTGCTGTGCCTCGCCGCCATCGCCGGGCTCCAGGCGCTCGGCTACGAGATGATCACGCTCTACACCTCGCCGGCCAACGGCTTCGTCTTCATGGCGGCGGGCGCCCTGATGACGCTCGAACGCGCCCGCACCCCGCGCTGGATCGGCTCGACCGCGATGCTCCTCGCCGCGACCCCGGTGATCGTGGCGCTCGCCTGCTATCCGATCGCCGAGCGCACCGTCGGCTTCCATCTGCCCTACGTCGTGCTGCAACTCGGCTCGGTCGCGGCGCTGTCGGTGGTGATGATCCACGTGCTGCAGAACCCGGAGAGCGGCCTGACGCGGGTGCTCGAACTCCGCCCGTTCAAATATCTCGGCCTGATCTCCTACGGGCTCTACGTCATCCATCTGCCGGTCGGCGTCTTCGCCGAGGCTTGGCTGCCGCTCGGCGCCTGGAGCGAGGCGACGGGCCTGCCGCGGAACATCGTCGACTTCGCGGTGATGGCGCCGGTGTCGGTCGGCCTCGCCAGCCTCTCCTGGTACCTCTTCGAGGCGAAGGTGCTTGCGCTCAAGGACCGCCTGCGGCGAGGCTGAGGGAACCGGGTACCACCGGGAAACATCGGACGATCAACGAGGGATGGACGGCATGGATCGATCGACGGGACGTTTCGGAGGGATGGCGGCGGCACTCGTCGCGCTCGGGCTCGCGGCGTCGCCCGCCTCAGCCGTGGTCATCCTCGATTCGACCTGGAAGGCCGAGGGCGGCGCCAAGGGGCGCGAGACCGCGGGCTTCAAGGCGCATCTGAAACTCGCCGCCGAGCCGCAGTTCCGCGCCGTGCTGGCGCTCGCCACACCCGACGGCGCCTGGGGCGAGGCGTCGGGCACCTGGATCGGCAACGTCGAGGGCCATGCCTGGATCCTCACCGCCGCCCACATCTTCGAACTGCCCGGTTCGACCGACGACTACGTCGTGCGCGGGCCGAAGGGCGAGATCCTCAAGGCCGACCGGCTGGTGATCCATCCGAAGTGGAACGGCGACACCGAGACCCGCACCGGCTTCGACCTCGCGCTGATCCGGCTGAAGAAGCCGATCGAGGGGCTCGGCGAGCCGCCGCTGATCCACGCCGGCGGCAGCGAGGCGGGCAAGACGATCACCTTCGTCGGCTACGGCAATCGCGGCATCGGCTCCAAGGGCGAGCAGGCGAAGTTCTACGAGGGCTCCGACAAGGCGGCGGCGCGCGGCGTGGTCGACCAGTTCGTCGATCCCGCGGGGCTGAAGAAGAAGAAGGGCGATCTCGGCAACTGGATGGGCGTCTTCCTGCCCAAGGAGGACGGCTCGATCGAGAACCCCTACGGCGGTTCCAACAAGCCCGCCGACCGGATGGTCGGCCTGCTCGGCTCCGGCGACAGCGGCGGCTCGGCCTGGCTCGAGATCGGCGGCCAGTGGCGGATCGTCGGCATCAATTCCAACGGCTCCGGCAAGGCGCAGTACGGCGACAGCTCGTGGTTCGCCCGCGTCTCGCCGCATCGCGACTGGATAGCGGGATACGTGCCCGTGGCCCGCTTCGCGGAGTGACGGCGGCGGACGACGCGACGGCGACCCCTTCTCTGTTCGGCTTCATCCTGAGGTGCCCGGCAACGCCGGGCCTCGAAGGGTGAAGCCACGACGGACCTTGCCACTCGGGCCTTCACCCTTCGAGGCCGGCCTCCGGCCGGGCACCTCAGGATGAAGGCCCTCTGCCGCAGGTCCGGCAGATCGATTTTCCCGACTTCCGCGGACCTCAGCCCCGCCGCTTCGGTCCGCCCGACGGGCCGGGGCGACCGGGCCGCGACGGCTGACCCGGGCGTGCCGGTGCCGCCGGGCGCCTGCCCGCGCCCGGCTCGCCACCCGAACGCCCGAGCACGGCCTTGTCGCCGCCCTTGGTCAGGAACACCTGCTCGCCCTTCTTGCGGCCCATGCGCATGCCTTCGCCGCCGGAATTGCCGGTGCCGGCGGGCTGCCAGTTGGGGACGAGATGGTGCTTGCCGGGACCGATCAGGTCGGCGCGGCCCATCGCCTTCAGGGCCTCGCGCAGCAGCGGCCAGTTCTCGGCATCGTGGTAGCGCAGGAAGGCCTTGTGCAGACGGCGCTGGCGCAGGCCCTTCACCGTGTCGACCTCTTCGGAGCCGCCGTGGCGCACACCTTTCAGCGGGTTGACGCCGGTGTGGTACATCGCCGTCGACAGGGCCATCGGCGAGGGCAGATAGGTCTGGACCTGATCGGCGCGATAGCCGTTCTTCTTCAGCCACAGCGCGAGGTTCATCATGTCCTCGTCGGTGGTGCCGGGATGGGCGGCGATGAAGTAGGGGATGAGGAAGTACTTCTTCCCCGCCGCCTGCACCGCCGCGTCGAACAACTGCTTGAAGCGATCGTAGGTGCCGATGCCCGGCTTCATCATCTTGGAGAGCGGGCCGTCCTCGGTGTGCTCCGGAGCGATTTTCAGATAGCCGCCGACGTGGTGGGTGACGAGCTCCTTGATGTAGGCCGGCGACTTCACCGCGAGGTCGTAGCGCACGCCCGAGGCGACGAAGACCTTCTTCACGCCCGGCACCTCGCGCGCCTTGCGATAGAGCTTGATCAGGTCGTCGTGGCTGGTGTTCAGGTTCTGGCAGACGTCGGGGAAGACGCAGGACGGCTTGCGGCACAGCGCCTCCGTCTCCTTGTCCTTGCAGGCCATGCGCCACATGTTGGCGGTCGGCCCGCCGATGTCGGAGATGATGCCGGTGAAGCCTTCGGTCTTGTCGCGGACCTTGCCGATCTCCTCGACGATCGATTTCTCCGACCGCGACTGGATCACCCGGCCCTCGTGCTCGGTGATCGAGCAGAAGGAACAGCCGCCGAAACAGCCGCGCATGATCGTCACCGAGAAGCGGATCATCTCCCAGGCGGGGATCTTGGCGTCGCCGTAGGAGGGATGCGGCGCCCGGGCGTAGGGCAGCTCGTAGACCGCGTCCATCTCGGGCGTCTCGAGCGGCACCGGCGGCGGCGTCAGCCACAGTTCGCGGTCGCCGTGACGCTGCACCAGCGGCCGGGCGTTGCCGGGGTTCGATTCACGATGGAGCACGCGGGAGGCGCGCGCATAGGCCTCGCGATCGGTCGCCACCTGCTCGAAGGCGGGCAGCCGAACCACCGACGCAGGCCCGGACTTGCGGGCGCCGTCGTCGGCGCTGTCGAGATCGTCGGCGGGGACGACCGTCCAGCCCTCGGGCACCGCCGGCTTGATCAGCGCGACGCCGCGGACGTCGTCGAAGGACGACGGGTCCTCGCCCTTGGCGATGCGATGGGCGACGTCGATGAGGGCGCGCTCGGCATTGCCGTAGAGCAGGATGTCGGCCTTGGCGTCGACCAGGATCGAGCGGCGGACCTTGTCCGACCAGTAGTCGTAATGGGCGATGCGGCGCAGGCTCGCCTCGATGCCGCCCAGCACGATCGGCACGTCCTTGTAGGCCTCGCGCACCCGCTGCGAATAGACGATGACGGCGCGATCCGGGCGTTTGCCGCCCTCGCCGTTCGGCGTATAGGCGTCGTCGTGGCGCAGCCGCTTGTCGGACGTGTAGCGGTTGACCATCGAGTCCATGTTGCCGCCGGTGATGCCGAAGAACATCGTCGGCTTGCCCAGCGCGCGGAAGGGCTCGGGGCTCGTCCAGTCGGGCTGGGCGATGATACCGACGCGGAAGCCCTGACGCTCCAGCACGCGGCCGACCACCGCCATGCCGAAGCTCGGATGGTCGACATAGGCATCGCCCGTCACCAGGATCACGTCGCAGGCGTCCCAGCCGAGCGCGTCCATTTCGGCGCGCGACATCGGTAGGAAGGGCGCGGTGCCGAAACGATGGGCCCAGTGCTTGCGGTGGGCGAAGAGGGGAGCGGTCTGAGTCATCGGGCGATCCATAGGGCGAACGCCGGCGCCGTCAAGGAAAGATGCGCGCGGAAAGCCGCGCCGGGGCGCCTGCCGGACCATGTCGATGCGCGGCGTGGCCAAAGTGACGCAGGAAATCGAACTTTGCGTATCACTGCGGATCTCGCCGCCCGCGATCCGGGTTAGGGTGCGGACGACATCGACGGCAATTTCCGCGACAGGCCACGGGACGACGCATGCATCTCAACCCCTCGACCAACGGCGCGCTGCGCATCCTGATGATCTGCCAGAAGAACCAGGGGCGCCCGGTCACCATGCCGGAGATGTCGCGCGATCTGGGGCTGACGGAATCGTTGGTGGTGAAGTCCTGTCACGAGTTGATGCGCGCCGGCTACATCCGCGGACGTCGCGGCAACGGCGGCGGCTATCGCCTGGCCCGTCCGGCCGAAGCGATCGACGTGATGGAGATCGTCGAGCTGTTCGAGGGTGAGGAGAACCTCTTCCCCTGTCGCCTGCGGCAGGACGAACAGTGCCGCATCGTCGCCGCCTGCCGGCTGCGCAAGGCCTGCGAGCGCGCCTACGATGCCTTCAAGACGGAACTGAAGGGCTGGAGCGTCGCCGACATCGCGCTCGATGCGTGAGGATCACGACAGCCGTTCGACCACGTCGGCCGCCGCCGCCGCGGCGCGCAGGGCATCGCATTCGTTCGCCGTCACCTCGCCCCCGTCGAGGTCGAGGATCGACAGGACCTCGCCGCCGTTCGTCGTGATGTCGGCGATGGTGATGCCGTCGAGTTCGTCGAGGAAGACGTCGCGCGCCTTTTCCAGCGCCGTCGACAGGCGGCAACGACCGACCAGCGGGCACGACGCGGTCTCGGGCGAGAAGCACTCGACGAGGTCGAAGCCCTCCTCGGTGCGTCGGACGATCTCGCCGATGGTGATCTCGGCGGCCGGGCGGGCGAGGCGGAAGCCGCCGTGGTTACCGCGCAGGTTCTCGAGATAGCCCCACTGGCCGAGCTGGTGCACGCATTTGACGAGATGAGCCCGCGAGATGCCGAAGGCATCCGCCACCTGCTGCACGGTCGACAGTTTCGGCGCCCGCATGGCGGCGACCATCAGCGTGCGCAGGGAGAAGTTCGAGTAGCTCGTCAGTCGCATGGTCACTCCCGCCGGGCGCGCCCGAGGGCCGTCGTGGCGGCCGATTCGTCATCTCACGGACGACCCTCGCCCGCCATCCGTGGTTTGCCGGAAACCGGCGGAGATCAGCGGTTCCGATGGGCGAACCGCATCGCGCCGCGTGGGCGGTGGTGCCGTCGAAGGCCGTCGGTGGCCGAAGCCTTCGCGCCCGAGAAAAAGCGGCCGACGTCCGGGTCCCCTGATTCGATGGTGGCCGCCGGCCGAAGTCACTGTTCTTCAGGCGGTCGGCGGCCGCCGGACCCCGATGAGAGCAAGGGAAGGGGTCCGGCGGCCGTCGACACCGCGACGCGCCGCGTCGCGGGCCTTTCGGTCGTACGGGCCGACCGCGAGGCATGCCGACACCCTAACGGCTTAAAGTTATATGTACAATATGTCTTTCGTCGACGCGCGCGCCGCTGCGGTTTCTACGTGCGGCAGGCGGGCGGTGTCGGCGGGCCGGCGCGGATGCCGGCGACGACGTGGCCGACGACCGCGGCGAGCACGATGGCGCCGCCGATCAGGCCCTCGCGGGTCGGCGCCTCGCCGAAGGTCGCCCAGACCACGGCCGGGCCGAAGACCAGATCGAGGGCGACGATCAGCGCGCTCTCCGCCGCCGGGATGCGCCGCGAGCCGGCGAGGAACAGCGTGCCCGCCAGTACGAAGTTGGTGAAGCCGAAGGCGGCGAGCAGCCACCAGTCGACCGGCGCCACGCCGTGCGGCGAGGCGAAGGGCGCGGCCAGCACCAGATTGGCGGCGACCGCCAGGATGTTGGGCGGGGCGACCGGCATGTCGGGGGCGGCGCGGGCGATGACGATCATCGAGGCGAAGGCGAGCATCATCACCACGGCGATCGCGTCGCCGAAGAGCCGCCCGTGGCCGAGCGAACCGGAGACGACGATCCCGACGCCGACCAGCGACACGAAGCCGGCGACGACGGTGCGTCGCGGCACCCGCTCGCCGAGGAAGAGGCGGGCGAGGAGCGCCGCCGCGAAGGGCGAGGCGGCACCGATCACCGCGTTGTCGGCGACCGACGTGTGGTAGAGCGAGGTGATGGTGGCGAAGGCGCAGACGACCGCGGCGGCGGCCTGGGCCACGCCCATCCGCCCCATCGAGCGGAAGGCGGCGACCGCGCCGCGCCCCTCGCGCACCAGGAAGATCGCGACGAGCAAGGCGAGGCCGAAGGCCGAGCGGCCGGCGAGCGTGGTGAAGAGGTCGGTGCCCAGCACGCGCGTGAAGAAGCCGGTCAGTGCCCAGCTGACCGTCGCCGCCGTCACCAGGACGACGCCGAGAAGATGATCCCGCGCGGGAAGACGAGCCGACATCGGGCCTCCGGACGAATGTCGGAACGGCCCGACTGGACGATCGTCTAACACGCCTCGCCGCCCGGCCCAATAGGTCGAACGAGCGGCGAGGCGGAGGCGTCACCCGACGTTCGCGGCGAGCAGCGCGTCGAGATCGACGATCGCGGCGCAGCGGTCGGAGAGAGCGACGAGGCTCGCGGCATGGAGATCGGCCGCCGCCAGCACGCCGCCGGAAGGCGTCGGCAGGTCGCGGGTGGTGCAGGCGTCGGCGACGACGGTGACCGCATGGCCGCGGTCTGAGGCCTCGCGCACGGTGGAGGAGACGCAGTTGTGCGTCATGAAGCCGGCGACGATCAGCGGCGTGGTCCCCGGCACCGGCAGATGATCGAGCAAGGTCGTGCCGACGAAGGCGGAGACACGGGTCTTCTCGACCACCGCCTCGCCCGGTGCCGGCACGATCTCGTCGACGAAGGCGCCGCGCGGCGCGGCCCGGTCGAAGGCACCGCCGGCGCGGCCGGCATGGGCGACGTGGATCACCCGTCCGCCCGCCGCGCGCACCGCCTCGACGAGGCGCACGGCCTTGGCGATCGCCGGTTCGACCGCGGTGAGCTGCAGCGGACCGGCGCGATACTCGTTCTGCACGTCGATCAGCACCAGCGTGGCCTCGGCGAGGCGCGGCAGCGGCGGCACGGCGCCGGCCATGGCGAGGAGGGTCTTCGGAAGGGTCACGGTCATCGGGGGCTCCTTGTCTGGATCATGCCCCTCGATCGCACGGCGACATTCGCAGGAAAATCGGCGATGATCGGCGACCAATCTGCAAAAATGCAGGAACAATCATGCCGAACCCCAAAGCCCTCGACTGGGACGACCTCCGCCTCGCCCTCGATCTCGCCGACCTCGGCACGCTGTCGGCGGCGGCCCGCCTGCGCGGCGTCGACCAGACCACCGCCTCGCGCCGTCTCGCGCGGATCGAGAAGCGGCTGGGGCTCCGCCTCTTCGATCGGATCGATCGCCGGCTCGTCGCATTGCCCGCGGTGACGGAGGTCGTCGGCGAGCTGCGCGCCATGGCGGAGGCGGCGCGGCGGGTCGAAACGCGGCTCGTCGGCGAGCGCCTGCGGCTCGACGGGCACGTCTCGGTCTCGACGCTGGAACTGCTGGCGACGCGGATCATCGCGCCGGCCTTGGCCGACTTCCGCCGTGCCCATCCGGGGGTGCGGCTCAGCCTCGATCTCACCGATGCCAACGTCTCGATCGCGGCGCGGCAGGCCGACATCGCCGTGCGTCTCGCCCGGCCGGCGGAGGACGACGCGCTCGCCCGGCGGATCGGCCGGCTCGCCTTCGGTCTCTACGGTCCCGCCGATGCCGAAGCGCCCGAGCGCCTGCCGCTCGCCGCCTACGGCGAGAAACTCGCCCACGTACCGGAGAGCCGCTGGCTCGCCGAACACATGGGCTCCGTGGTGCCGAGCTTCCGCGCCGACACGGCGGCGGCACTTCTCGAGGCGGCGGCGGCGGGGCATCGCGCGGTGCTGCCGCGCTTCCTCGCCGAGGCCGACCGGCGGCTGGCGCCGATCGCCACCGAGGCGGCGCTGCCGATGCGCGAGATCTGGCTCTTGGTCCATCCCGAACGGCGGCGCGATCCGTCGGTGGCGGCGACCGTCGACTGGCTCGCCGCCACCTTCGCCGCGCGTGCGGACATGGGCGCCGGCATGGGCCCCGACGGCGTCAGTTGAGGATCGCCACCAGGAAGTCGGGGTGCAGCGCCGTCCAGCCGTTGAAGCCGGCGATGGCGAAGACGATGCCACCCGTGCCCATCGCCGTGGCGACGCCGAAGAGCCAGCGCACCCGGGTCAGCGCGGTGACCGCGAAGAGCGCCAGGGCGATCGACAGCATGGCGTCGGAGAGATCGAAGAGATCGTCGCGATCGTTGCCGGCGTTGTAGTCGGCGTCGCGCGCCTTGGCCTTGGCGGCGGATTCGTCGGCGCGGGCCTTGTAGGCGTCGGCCTGCTTCTTCCAATCGCCGAGCTTCGCCTCGAGCTCCGGCGTCATGGCCTGCGTCGCCTTCGTCTGCTCGATCGCCAGCTCGATGCCGAACTGGCGCTGGCGGCGGGCCTGATACTCGTTCCAGAAGTCGACCGTCTCGGCCTGGGCCTTCTGCATCGCCTGGACGATGTTGTCGTCCTTGATCTTCGACACCGCCATGAAGGCGGAGAGGATGGCCACGGCGATGGCGATCCAGTTGTTGAAACGGTCGCGGCTGGATTCGCTCTCGCCACTCGACGAGGCCTGCGGAATTTCGAACTCGGCCATGGTCCCTCCCGGTAGGTCCGATACGGAAGAGACACACTCTGCCTCCGATCAAGGCAATCTCGTGAACGAAATCGAAGGTCGCGCCTTGTCACGATGATATAAAGAAATCTTTATATCCTTATTGCCATGGTGGCGCCGCTCGTCTACAAGGCGCCATCCGGCACTGCCTCGAGGGCGGTGCATCCGCGCGCGCCACGGCGCGCCCCGTCGAGGGGAGACGCCCTCGCGACCTTTCGGAGATCGACATGACGAAGTTCACCGACTACGCCGTCAAGGACATGAGCCTCGCCGCCTGGGGCCGCAAGGAGATCGACATCGCCGAGACGGAGATGCCCGGTCTGATGGCGGTGCGTGCCGAATACGGCCCGGCCCAGCCGCTGAAGGGCGCCCGCATCGCCGGCTGCCTGCACATGACGATCCAGACGGCGGTCCTGATCGAGACCCTCGTCGCGCTCGGCGCCGAGGTGCGCTGGTCGTCGTGCAACATCTTCTCCACCCAGGACCACGCCGCCGCCGGCATCGCGGCCGCGAACATCCCGGTCTTCGCCCACAAGGGCGAGAGCCTGGAAGAATACTGGGCCTTCGTCGCCAAGACCTTCGAGTGGCATGACGGCGGCGTGCCGAACATGATCCTCGACGACGGCGGCGACGCCACCATGTACGTCATCCTCGGCGCCGAAGCCGAGAAGGACGTCTCGGTCCTCGCCAACCCGGGCAACGAGGAAGAGATCGTCTTCTTCGCCGAGATCAAGAAGCGCCTCGCCGCCCAGCCGGGCTGGTTCGCCAAGGTCCGCGCCTCGATCAAGGGTGTCTCGGAAGAGACCACCACGGGCGTCCATCGCCTCTACATGCTCACCGAGCAGGGCCGCCTGCCCTTCCCGGCGATCAACGTCAACGACAGCGTCACCAAGTCGAAGTTCGACAACCTCTACGGCTGCCGTGAATCGCTGGTCGATGGCATCCGCCGCGCCACCGACGTCATGCTCGCCGGCAAGATCGCGGTCGTCGCCGGCTACGGCGACGTCGGCAAGGGCTCGGCCGCCTCGCTCCGCAACGGCGGCGCCCGCGTGCTCGTGACCGAGATCGACCCGATCTGCGCCCTGCAGGCGGCGATGGAAGGCTACGAGGTGGTGACCATGGAAGACGCCGCCCCCAAGGGCGACATCTTCGTGACGGCGACCGGCAACAAGGACGTCATCACCATCGAGCACATGCGCGCGATGAAGAACAACGCCATCGTCTGCAACATCGGCCACTTCGATGCCGAGATCCAGATCGCGGCGCTGAAGAACTACACCTGGGAGAACATCAAGCCGCAGGTCGACCACGTGGTCTTCCCGGACGGCAAACGTCTGATCGTTCTCTCCGAGGGTCGTCTGGTGAACCTCGGCAACGCCACCGGTCACCCGAGCTTCGTGATGTCGGCCTCGTTCACCAACCAGACGCTGGCCCAGCTCGAGCTGTGGACCAACGGCGGCGCCTACGAGAACCGCGTCTACACCCTGCCGAAGAAGCTCGACGAGAAGGTCGCCTTCCTGCACCTCGCCAAGCTCGGCGTGAAGCTCTCGACCCTGTCGAAGGAGCAGGCCGACTACATCGGTGTCACCGCCGCAGGTCCGTTCAAACCCGACCACTACCGGTATTGATTCGAAGTCGATCGGAACACAACATCTTGGGCGCGACAGAATTTCTGTCGCGCCTTTTTCATGTTCTCGTTTCGGACTCTCCCGGAGCCTGCCATCGATCGGTATCTTGATCGTGATTCGGGGGGCTTCGACCGCGTCACGTCTTCGAAGTCCGATCACAAAGCCAGTCATTCTGCGCGTGGAGAGGACCTTCGACATGGTGGGGCGGGGGAGAGGACGGATTCCGACGTCGCTCCGACGGTCGGTCGCCCGCTGGGTGATGGCCGCCGCCGGTTGCGGCTGGGCCTTCGACGCGGCGCGGGCGGCCGAACTCGCCGATGCGACCTCGACCCACCAGATCATGCTCACCGCCTCGATGATCGGCGCCGTCGCCGTCGCCGTCGCCTCGGCCGCCGGCATGATGCGCGCCCGCGCCCGGTCCGAGGACACGATCGCCGCGCTGAGTGCCGACAATGCCGACCTCAAGGCGCAGGTCGACCGCGCCGAGGCGCTGCTCGAGGCCGACGACCAGATCATTCTCGCCTTCGGCAAGACCGGTGAGGCGCCCGCCTTCCTCGGCAATCTCGGTCCGGAGGCCGGCGCGCCGCGCACGCGGGCCGAGTTTCTCGCCTTCGGCAACTGGCTGATGCCGACCTCGGCCGGCGACCTCGATCGGGCGACACAGGGTCTGCGCGAACGCGGCACGCCCTTCGATCTCGAGATCGCCACCCGTTCGGGCACCCATGTCGAGGCGCGCGGCCGCGTCGCCGGTGGGCGCCCCTTCGTGCGCTTCTCCGACCTCGGCCGCGAACGCCGGGCGCACGCCGAACTCGCCGAGCGCCACCGCCGGCTGATGGCCGACGTCGAGGCGATGCGCGCATTGTTCGAGGCGATGCCGAGCCCGGTGTGGCTGCGCGGCCTCGACGGTCGGCTCGCCTGGGTCAACCCGGCCTATGCCCGCGCGGTCGACGCGCTCGACGCGACCCAGGCGGTCGCCGACGGGCTGGAACTGCTCGACACCGCCGGCCGCAAGGCGATCGCTCAAGGGCGCAACGCCGCGCTCGCCGTCGACCTGCGTCTGCCCGTGGTGGTGGGTGGCCAGCGGCTGACCTACGACGTCGTCGACGTCGCCTCCGCCCACGGCGAGGCCGGCATCGCCATCGACGTCTCGAACCTCGAGCGCATCCAGGCCGAGCTCCGCCGCACCATCGACTTCCACGCCCGCACGCTCGACCAGCTGGCGACCGCCGTCGCCATCTTCGGCGGCGACAAGCGGCTGCAGTTCTACAACGCCGCCTTCCGTTCGTTGTGGGGCCTCGACGCGGCCTTCCTCGAGTCCTCGCCCGACGACGGCGCCGTGCTCGACCGGCTGCGCGCCTCGCGCAAACTGCCCGAGCAGGCCGACTGGCGCTCGTGGAAGCGCGACATGCAGGCCGCCTATCAGAGCCTCGACGCGCGCGAGCACTGGTGGCATCTGCCGGACGGCCAGACCATCCGCGTCATCGCCAACCCGCATCCGCAGGGCGGCGTGACCTATGTCTACGAGAACGTCACCGAGAAGATCGACCTCGAGAAGCGCAACAACGCGCTCGTCCGCGTCCAGCGCGAGACGCTCGACCATCTCTCCGAAGGCGTCGCGGTGTTCGGCTCCGACGGCCGCCTGCGGCTGTGGAACCCGGCCTTCGCCGGCATGTGGCGCCTCGCCGAGACCGACCTCGACTGCAAGCCGCACATCGCCGACGTGGTCCTGCGCATGTCGCTGGTCCACGAGGATCCGGCGACCTGGAACCGCCTCAAGGTGGCGGTGACCGGCCTCGTCGACGACCGCGAACGGCTGACCGGCGCGCTCGAGCGGCGCGACGGCATGGTGGTCGAATACGGTTCGGTGCCGCTGCCCGACGGCGCGACGCTGGTCACCTTCGTCAACGTCACCGACACGGTGAACGTCGAACGCGCCCTGGTCGAGAAGAACGAGGCGCTGGAGGAGGCCGACCACATCAAGACCGACTTCGTCGGCCTCGTCTCCTACGAGCTGCGCTCGCCGCTGACCAACATCGTCGGCTTCACCCATCTCCTCGCCGACCAGACCCGCACCGGCCCGCTCAACGACAAGCAGCGCGACTACACGCAGCACATCATGTCGTCGAGCCAGGCGTTGATGGCGATCGTCGACGACATTCTCGACCTCGCCACCATCGACGCCGGCATCATGCGGCTCGAACTCGGCCCGGTCGATCTCGCTCGCACGGTGGAGAGCGCGCTCGAGGGCATCAAGGATCGCCTCACCGCCAATCGCCTCAGCCTCGTCACCGACATCGCCGACGATCTCGGCATCGTCGCCGCCGACGAGAAGCGCATCCGCCAGATCCTCTTCAACCTGCTCTCCAACGCCGTCTCCTTCTCGACCGAGGGCGGCGAGGTCCGCATCCGCGCCCGCCGCGACGGCGGCGAGGTGACGCTGTCGGTCGCCGACGAGGGCGTCGGCATCCCCGAGGAGCAGATCGCCCAGGTGTTCGACCGCTTCTACACCAAGCGCCGCGGCCCCCACCGCGGCGGCGCCGGTCTCGGTCTGTCGATCGTCAAGAGCTTCGTCGAACTGCACGGCGGCACCGTCGCGATCACCTCGACCGAGGGACGCGGCACCGAAGTCGTCTGCCGCATGCCGCTCGCCCCCGCCGAACGCCCGTCCGCGACGGTCGAGCCGACGCCGCTCGGCCTCGCCGGAGAGTGATCGGCGCCCGTCCGCACCGACGCCCGAAGGCCCGACCATGAGCGCCGAACCCGCCGTTCTCGATCTCCGGCTGACGCTCGACGACGAGAGGGCGACCGTCGCCCTCGCCGAGGATCTCGCAGCCGTCCTGCGTCGCGGCGACGTCGTCGCCCTGGTCGGCGATCTCGGCGCCGGCAAGTCGACCTTCGCCCGTGCCGTGCTGCGCGCGCTCGCCGACGACGACCGGCTCGAGGTACCGAGCCCGACCTTCACGCTGGTGCAGAGTTACGACCTGCCGCGTTTTCCGGTCGCCCACTACGACCTCTATCGCCTCTCCGACGGCTCCGAACTCGACGAACTCGGCTTCGACGAGGCGATCGGGGAGGGCGCCGCGCTGGTCGAATGGCCCGATCGCGGCGAAGACCGGCTGCCGCCGACGACCCTGGTCGTCGCCATCGGCCCCGGCGCGGGACCCGACGAACGCGTCGTCCGCCTGACCGGCCCCGCGGCCGCCTGGGAAGCCCGCCTCACCCGCACGCTGGAGATCCGCGCCTTCCTCGAGACGGCCGGAAGTCCCCGCAGCCATCGCCGCCACCTGCAGGGCGATGCCTCGTCGCGCTCCTACGAGCGCATCCGGGACGAGACCGGCTCCACCGTGCTGATGAACCATCCGCCCGAACCCGACGACGACGCCGGCCGCGCCCGTGTCGCCGCGCGGGCCGCCGCCAAGCTCGCCGAGGGGCCGCGGCCCTTCCTGGCGCTCGGTCTGGCGCTCGCCGAACGCGGCATCTCTGTGCCGGAGATCCTCGCCCACGATCTCGATGCCGGGCTGATGCTGCTCGAGGATCTCGGCTCGGAGTTCTGCGTCGCGGGCACGCCGCCGCTGCCGATCCCGGATCGCTACCGCGCGGCGGTCGCGCTGCTGGCGCATCTCCACGGGGGGCCGTTGCCCGAAGCGATCGACGACGGCGAGGGTGGCGCCTATGCGCTGCCTGCCTACGATCGCGCCAATCTCGAGGCCGAGGTCTCGGTCTTTCTCGACTGGGGCGTGCCGCATCTCCTCGGCCGGCCGGCGAGCGCGGCGGAGCGCGCCTCGTTCCTGGCGCTGTGGGCGCCGCTCTTCGACGAGATCCTCGCCGGCCCGCGCACCTGGTGCCTGCGCGACTACCATTCGCCCAACATCCTGTGGCTCGAGGACCGCGCAGGCTTCGCCCGCATCGGCCTCCTCGACTTCCAGGACACGATCCTCGGCCATCCCGCCTACGACGTCGTCTCGATCACGCAGGACGCCCGCGTCGACGTCGCCCCGGCGCTCGAGGCCGATCTCGTCGCGACTTACGTCGCCGCCCGCCGTGCCGCCGATCCGGCCTTCGACGAGGGCGCCTACCGCCGCGCCCATGCCATTCTCGCCGCCCAGCGCAACACCCGCATCCTCGGCGTCTTCGCCCGGCTGAAGCATCGCGACGGCAAACCGCACTACCTCGCCCACATGCCGCGGCTGTGGAACTATCTCGATCGTGTGTTCGCCGAGCCGGTTTTGCGGGGGCTGAAGCTCTGGTATGAGGACGTCGTGCCGGCCGACCGGCGCGCCGCCCCGTGATTCCTCAGAGGTTCGGAAGTCTCGCATGACCGCATCGAAGCCGTTCCGCCCGACCCACGCCATGGTGCTCGCCGCGGGCCTCGGCAAGCGCATGCGCCCGATCACCGCGACCACGCCGAAGCCGCTGGTCGAGGTCGGTGGCCGCTCGCTGATCGACCACGGGCTGGAGAAGCTCCGCGCCGCCGGCGTCGAGACCGCCGTGGTCAACGTCCACTGGCTAGCCGATCTGGTCGAAGTCCACGTCGCCAAGTGCAAGACGCCGTCGATCGTCTTCTCCGACGAGCGCGCGGAACTGCTCGAGACCGGCGGTGGCATCGTCAAGGCGCTGCCGCTCCTCGGCGAGAAGCCCTTCTTCCTGATCAACTCCGACAGTTTCTGGATCGAGGGCTATCGCCCCAATCTCGACCTGCTCACGGCGCGCTGGGACGAGGCGACGATGGACGCGCTGCTGCTGCTCGCCCCCACCGTCGGCTCGATCGGCTACGACGGCGCCGGCGACTTCCTGATGGACGAGACCGGGCGGCTCTCGCGCCGGACCTCGCCGCGCGTCGCGCCCTTCGTCTATTCCGGCGCCGCGATCCTGTCGCCGCGCCTCTTCGCCGACGCGCCGAAGGGCCGTTTCTCGCTCAACGTCCTGTTCGATCGCGCCCTCGAGGCCGGCCGGCTGTGGGGTCAGCGGATGAACGGGCAGTGGTTGCACGTCGGTACCCCGCGCGCGATAAGGGAAGCCGAAGCGGCGATCGCCGAAAGCGCCGATTGATCGGCGCGACCGGCGCCACGGAGGCGGCATGAGCGGCGAAGCGACGTCTCCCGCGATCTCCGGCCGGGTCTCCGGCGGGACGCCGCGCGTCGCCTCGATCGAGGCCGGCCGGCCCTTCCTGCCGACGCTGGTCGACGCGCTGCTCGACGGCGAACTCTTCCCCGACTTCCGCTTCGACGGCTCCGATCCGGCGGCGCTCGCCGCCGTCACGCTGCTGGTGCCGACCCGGCGTGCGGCGCGCGCCGCGGCGGATGCGATCGTCGCCGCCGTCGCCGCCCGCGGCCACGGCCGCGCGGTGCTGCTGCCCGACATCCGCCCCTTCGGCGACGTCGAGGGGGACGGCGAACTGGTCGACGTCGATCTCGATCTGGAACCGGTCGTCGGCCCGCTCGAACGGCGCCTCACCATGACGCGGCTCGTCATGGGCTGGACCAAGCTCCTCGGCGCGGCGACGGCCCATCCGTTGACCGGGACCATGCCGACGCTGCCGACCAGCCCGGCCGACGCGGTGAAGCTCGCCGACGCGCTGATCACGCTGATGGATCAGGTCGTGTCGCAGGGCGTCGACTGGAGCCGGCTCGCGACGCTCGTTCCCGAGGATCATGCGCTCTACTGGCAGCTGACGCGGTCGTTCCTGACCATCGTCACCGAGGCCTGGCCGCACCATCTCGCCGAGATCGGCCGCGCCGACCCGACCGTGCGCCGCCACGAGGCGGTGCGCGCGGCGGCTCGGCGGATCGCCGAGAACCCGCCGAAGGGGCCGGTGATCGCCGCCGGTTCCACCGGTTCGGTGCCCTCGACCGCCGATCTGATCGAGGCGGTGGCGCGGAGCCCGCGCGGCATCGCCGTGCTGCCCGGCCTCGATTTCGACCTCGACGACGAGGCCTGGGCGAGCCTCGAGTCCGACGTGGGCAGCGAGGCGGACCCCGTCCCGTCGCATCCGCAATACGGCCTCCGCCTGCTGCTCGACCGCTTCGGTCTGACGCGTGCCGACGTCGCCCGCATCGGCGGCGACGGTGGGGCGGATGCGGTCGCGCGCCGCCGGCTGCTGTCGGAGGCCATGCGGCCCGCCGAGACGACCGAGCACTGGCGCGGCTTCGCGGAAGCCGCGAGCGCCGGTGCCTTCGATCTCGATGCCGCGCTCTCCGGCCTGTCGCTGCTCGAGGCGCGCAACGAGGCGGAGGAGGCGGTCGCGGTGGCCTTGGCGCTGCGCGAGGCGATCGAGGTGCCGGGCGCCACGGCGGCCCTCGTCACCCCCGACCGCAACCTCGCCCGCCGCGTCGCCGCCGAACTCGCCCGCTGGGGCATCGAGATCGACGATTCCGCCGGTCGTCCGCTCGGCCACACCGCGCCGGGTACGCTCTTCCGCCTCGCCGGCGAGGTGGCGCTCTCCGGCTGCGACCCGATCGCGGTGGCGACCCTGCTCTCCCATCCGCTCGCCCGCTTCGGCCGCAGCGGCGCCGAGGCGCGACGGCTCGGCCGGGCGATCGAGCTGATCGCGCTGCGCGGACCGCGTCCCGCCCCCGGCATGGCGGGGCTGATCGCCGCTTTCGACGAGGCCTCGGCCGCGATCGAGGCCAACCCGGGACGCACCGCCGCCCCCCGCCGCCGCATCGGCGCCGAGACGCGGACGGCCGCCCGTGCCCTGCTGGTCGACCTCACCGCGATCCTCGCGCCGCTCGAAGCGCTCGGGGCGAAGGGCGATCACCCGCTCGCCGACTGGGTCGCCGCCCAGATCGAGGCGACCCGCCGCCTTGCCCGCGACGAGGACGGGTCGGATGCCCGGCTCTTCGCCGACGAGGAGGGCGAGGCGCTCGCCCGCACCCTCGCCGACCTCGTCGCCGCCGCCGCCGCCCCCGCCGCCGAGATCGCCCTCGACGGCTCGACCTGGCCGGGCTTCCTCGACGCGCTGGTCGGCAGCCGCCCGGTCAACCGGCGCACCGCGCCGGGGGCAAGGCTCTTCGTCTTCGGCCCGCTCGAAGCCCGCCTCCTCTCCTTCGACCTGCTTGTGCTCGCCGGGCTCGACGAAGGCATCTGGCCGATCGCCACCCGCTCCGACCCGTGGCTGTCGCGCCCCATGCGTCGCCACATGGCGCTCGAGGCGCCGGAGCGCCGCGTCGGCCTCGCCGCCCACGACTTCGTGCAGGGCGCCGCGAGCCCGCGCGTCCTGCTCGCCCGCGCGGCGCGTTCGGGCGGCACGCCGACGGTGCCCTCGCGCTGGCTGCAGCGGCTCGCGACGGTGGTGGGCCGAGGCGGGATCGCGGCACTTTCCGCCCGCGCCGAGCCGCATCTCTCACTCGCGCGCACCATCGACCGCGGCGACGGCACGGCACGGCCGATCGGCCGGCCGAACCCCAAGCCGCCGCCCGACGTGCGCCCGAAACAGGCTTCGGTCACCGAGATCGAGACCTGGATCCGTGACCCCTATGCGGTGCATGCCCGCCGCATTCTCGGCCTCGACCCGCTCGACCCGATCGGCCGCGAGATCGGCGCCGCCGAGCGCGGCACCTTCCTGCACGAGGTGCTGGCCGATTTCGTCGAGAAGGACGGGGCCAAGGCGGGGCCGGCGGCGCTCGCGCGGCTGATCGCCATCGGCGAGGAGAAGCTCGCGGCCTTCGATGCCTTTCCCGAAGCCGTGGCGCTGTGGCGGGCGCGGCTGGCGGCGATCGCACCGTGGTGGCTGGAGGCGGAGGAGGAGCACGGCGCCCTCGTCGTCGAGCGTCACGCCGAGATCAAGGGCCGCCGCGACACGCTCGTCGACGGCGAGGTCTTCACCCTCACCGGCCGCGCCGACCGGATCGATCTGCTGAGCGACGGTTCGGTCCGCCTGCTCGACTACAAGACCGGCACGCCGCCGAGCGAGAAACAGGTGCAGAGCCTCCTGTCGCCGCAGCTGGCGCTGGAGACGGCGATGCTGATCGCCGGCGGCTTCGACCATGAAGGGAACACCGCCTTCGCCAATCGTCGGATCGCCGAGATCACCTATCTCCACCTCAAGGGCGGCCGCGACGGCGGCGACTGGCAGGAGCGCGGCAAGGCCAAGGGCGACGACGCGCTCGACGCGGCCGGTCTCGCCGCCGCCGCCGAGGAGGCGTTGGCGAAGCTCGTCCGCAAGTATCGCGATCCGGCGACGGGCTATCCCTCGCGACCGCGGGTGCAGTTCGAGAAGGCGCGGTCAGGCCCCTACGATCACCTCGCCCGCGTCGCCGAATGGGCGGCCGGCGAGGCGGGCGAAGGAGGCGAGGCATGAGCCGGCGTCTCGTTCCCCCGGCCGAGACCGTGTCGCGGCAGAACCGTGCCTCCGACCCCGGCACTTCGGCCTGGGTCTCGGCCAATGCCGGCTCGGGCAAGACCTGGGTCCTGACCCAACGCGTCATCCGCACGCTGCTCGCCGGCACGCCGGCCAATCGCATCCTCTGCCTGACCTTCACCAAGGCGGCGGCGGCCAACATGTCGAACCGCGTCTTCGCCACGCTCGGCGAATGGGCGACGGCCGACGACGCGGGCCTCGCGAAGAAGATCGCCGAGGCCGAGGGCGGCCGCGCCGACGCCGTCCCGCCCAAGCGCCTCGCCCGCGCCCGCCGCCTCTTCGCCGAGGCGATCGAGACGCCGGGCGGGCTGAAGATCCAGACCATCCACGCCTTCTGCGAGTCGATCCTCAAGCAGTTCCCGCTCGAGGCCGACCTCGGCGGCGGCTTCGACATTCTCGACGACCGGCGGACCCGCGATCTCGTCCAGCGGGCGCGCGAGGGCGTATTGGTCGCGGCGAGTGCCGAAGGCGTCGCCGGCCCGCTCGGCCGGGCGCTCGCCACCGCGCTCGAGGCCGGCGGCGAGATGGGGCTCGAACGGGCGCTGACGTCGCTGATCGGCGCGCGCGACGATCTCGCCCGTTGGATTCGCGAGGCCGGCGACCTCGAGGCGGCGATCGCCGAACTCGGCCGCCTGACGGGCCTTCGCGACGGCCGCGACGAGGCCGGCATCCGCGCCGAGATCCTCGTCTCGCCGAACCTTCCAGCGGCCTACGCCCGTGCCCACGCCGAGGCGAGCGTCGCCGGCGCCAAGACCGATCAGGACCAGGCGGCGAAGCTCTTCGCCGCCCTCGACGAGACCGTGCCGATCGCCGACCGGGTCGCTGCCTGGCGCGCCGTCTTCTTCACCAAGAGCGGCACGCCGAAGGCGCCCCGCAGCCTCGGCACCAAGAAGATCCTCGACGCCCGCCCCGACTTCCTCGACCGCGCAGCAGTTGAAGCAGCGCGGCTCGGCGCGCTCTTCGACGAACTCGCGGCACTCGCCTCGCATCGCGCCTCCGCCGCGCTGCTCCTCCTCGGCGACCGGGTGATCCAGGCCTACGAGAGTGCCAAGCGGGCGCGGTCGGCGGTCGATTTCGACGATCTCGTCGGGCGCACCGCCGATCTCCTGTCGATCCGCTCGGCGGCGGCCTGGGTGCAGTACAAGCTCGACAAGGGCATCGACCACATCCTGATCGACGAGGCGCAGGACACCAATCCGCGCCAGTGGCGGATCGTCTCCGGCCTCGCCGAAGAGTTCTTCGCCGGCGAAGGCGCCCGGGCGAAGCGGCGGACGATCTTCGCCGTCGGCGACGAGAAACAGTCGATCTATTCCTTCCAGGGCGCGGCGCCGGAGACCTTCGCGGCGAGCCGGCGGCAGTTCGAGACGGCGGCGCGCGGCGCCGACGAGCCCTTCGCCGGGGTCGATCTGGTGATGAGCTTCCGCTCGGTGCCGGCGGTTCTGTCGGCGGTCGACGCTGTCTTCGCCGAGCCGACGACGCGAGCCAAGATCCTGTCGGACGCCACCGACTACACCACCCACACCGCGCTGCGCGCCGATGCGCCGGGCGAGGTCGCGGTCTGGCCGATGGAACTGCCCGACACGCTCGAGGAGCCGACCGACTGGACCGCGCCGCTCGATGCCGTCGCCGCGACACAGCCGCACGTCCGGCTGGCGCGGTCGATCGCCGACGAGATCGGCCGGCTGACCGCCCCGGGCTTCCGCCTCGCCGGCACCGGCGCACGGATCGAATATCGCGACGTCATGGTGCTGGTGCGCAAGCGAGGCCCCTTCGTCGACGCGATGAACCGGGTCCTCAAGGAACGCGGCATCCCGGTCGCCGGCCAGGACCGGCTGAAACTCGCCGACCACATCGCCGTGCTCGATCTCGTGGCGCTCGGCCGGGTCGTCGCCATGCCGGAGGACGACCTGTCGCTGGCGGCGCTGCTGAAGAGCCCGCTCGTCGGTCTCGACGAGGACGTGCTGACCGAACTCGCGGCGATCGGCGAGGGCGACGGCCGGCGGGCGCGCTCCGAGAGCCTGTCGGATGCGCTGACACGCCGGGCGGCGGACGATCCGCGCTTCGCCGCGGTCGCCGCCCGCATCGCCCGCTGGCGCGATCTGGCGGCGCGGCTGCCGACCTACGAGTTCTTCGCCCGTGTGCTGTCGGCCGACGGGGGACGTGCCGCCTTCGTCGCCCGCCTCGGCTCGGAGGCCGACGACGTGCTCGACGAGTTCCTCGCCCAGGCGCTCGACGCCGATCGCGGGCCGGCGCCGAGCCTGTCGCGTTTCGTCGAGGATCTCGCCGCCGACAGCCCGGAGATCAAGCGCGAGATGGACGAGGCGCGCGACGAGGTGCGCGTCATGACCGTGCACGGCTCCAAGGGGCTGGAGGCCTCGGTCGTCTTCCTCGTCGACGGCGGAGCGCCGCCGACCTCGGCCACCCACGCCCCGCCGCTGCTGCGCCTCGCCCACCCGGTACCGGGGCGGCACCCCGCGCTCGCCTGGAGCCGGGGCAAGGCCGATCCGAGCGCCTTCGACCAGCCCAAGGCACGCGCCCGCGACGCCGCCGAGAACGAATATCTCCGCCTCCTCTACGTCGCCATGACGCGGGCGAAGGACCGGCTGGTGATCTGCGGCCATGCCGGTGCGCGTGGCGCCGATCCGGGGTGCTGGCATTCGCTTGCCGCATCCGCGCTCCGGGAGAAGGCCGAGGCGATCCCCGCCGCCGACGGGCGCGAGGTCCTCGTCTGGCGTGAAGGGCCGACGGCGCCGGTGGCGCTCGAAGCCGAGAAGCCGGTGGAAGCCGCGATGCTCACCGCCGCGCGCCCCGGATGGGTCGACCGGCCGCCGCCGACGCCCGCGGTGCCGCGCCGCCTGACGCCGTCGAGCGTCGGCGAGGAGGAGGCATCCGACCGCCGGCCGCGCGCAGCCGACGTGCTCGACGCGGCGCTCGCGCCCGAGAGCCCGGAACGGCTGCGCGGCATCCTCACCCATCGGCTGCTCGAAGTGTTGCCGAACGTGGCGGAAGCCTCGCGCGGCGAGGTCGCCCGCCGTCACGTCGCGGCGGAAGGGGCGCGGCTCGCCGCCGAGGCCCGCGAGGCGATCGTGGCGGAAGTCGAGGCGATCCTCGCCGATCCGGCCTTCGCCGCGGTCTTCGCGGAGGGCTCGCGCGCCGAGGCGCCGATCGCCGGCGAGATCGTCGACGCCAAGGGCGGTCTCGTCTCGGTCGCCGGCCGGATCGACCGGCTGGCGGTGACGGCGGCGGAGGTTCTGGTCGTCGACTTCAAGAGCGAACGGACGGACGCGGAGCGGGCGCGGGCGAGCGAGGCGCAGGTCGCCCAGCTCGCGCTCTATCGCCGGCTTCTCGGCGAGATCTTCCCCGGTCGACGGGTGCGCTGCGCGATTCTCTGGACGGCGATCCCGCGGCTCGACGAGATCGAGACGGCGCGACTCGACGCCGCGGCCCGCCGGCTCACGCTTCTATGATCTGGTGGCCGCCCTGCCGACCACCCCCGACATCTTGACGCTCGGTTGCCGGCTTCCTACGTTTGGCAACGAAGCACGCGACCATGTCCGGTCGCAGGAAAGACGAGGCCTTCCATGGCGACGCAGAAAGTCACCGACGCATCCTTCGAAACCGACGTCCTGAAGTCCGCCGAGCCGGTGGTCGTCGACTTCTGGGCGGAGTGGTGCGGCCCCTGCCGCATGATCGCCCCGGCGCTCGAGGAGATCTCTGCCGAGATGGCCGGCAAGGTGAAGATCGTCAAGCTCAACATCGACGAAAATCCCAACACCGCCATGAAGTTCGGCGTGCGCTCGATCCCCACCCTGATCGCCTTCAAGGGCGGCGAGGCGGCGTCGATGCAGGTCGGCGCGGCGCCGAAGGGCAAGCTCGTCGAGTGGATCAACGGCTCGGTCGCCTGATCGCCCGATCCGATGACGCATCGATCGACCCGGCCGGCGGCGACGCCGGTCGGGTCTTTCGTTTCGAAAGACGCGATTCGGCCTTGAAATCCGCGCCGGGAAATCGCAAATCCCGACCGAACCGTTTTCCGCTCCCCGCGGGAACGACAGACCGTCCGCGCAAGCCGCGGAATTCGAACGATTGTCCGCTCCCGCGGACCAGCGATCCGAGGACGCCATGACCGACGAGAACGCGATCGACCCCAAGGCCGACGCCGCCCAGCCGAGCGAGACCGCGGCGGAAGCCGCGCCCGAGACCCCGGTCGATCCGGCCGCGGCGCTCGCCGCCGAGAACGCCGAACTCAAGGACCGCCTCCTGCGCACGCTCGCCGAGATGGAGAACCTGCGCCGGCGGACCGAGAAGGAGATCAAGGACGCCCGCGACTATGCCGTGACCGGCTTCGCCCGCGACCTGCTCTCGGTCTGCGACAACTTCGACCGGGCGCTGTCCCACGCCCCGGTCGAGCTGCGCGCCGACGAGGCGACCGGCGGCAAGGCGCTGGTCGAAGGCGTCGAACTGACCGGCCGCGAACTTCTGAAGACGCTCGACAAGCACGGCGTCAAGAAGCTCTCCCCGCTCGGCGAGAAGTTCGATCCGAACCTGCATCAGGCGATGTTCGAGATCCCCAACCCGCAGGTCGCCGCCGGCACCGTGCTGCAGGTGATGCAGGACGGCTTCGCCATCGCCGGCCGCGTGCTGCGCCCGGCCCTCGTCGGCGTCGCCAAGGGCGGCCCGAAGGAAGCCCCGGCCGCCGCTGCTGCCCCGGAAGCGCCGGCCGGCGTCGACAAGACGGTCTGACGCGCGGGCCGCGGTTCTGCCGCGGCCTCGCCGACGTGCGCGATGCTTCGAGACGGGCGCCCGATGGGCGCCCTCCTCAGCATGAGGCGCATGTGATTGTTTCAAACATGAAAAGCGCCTCATGCTGAGGAGCGGGCCGAGGGCCCGCGTCTCGAAGCATCGCGCACCCGCGCACGGCGTCTCTGCCCGCCGGCTCACGCCCGCGCGGCACTCGTCGCCGTCGCCGGCCAGACGCCGCTCATCATCGGGATGCCGAGCGGCACCTTCAGCCCGGTCTCGCCGAGCCTGGCGCGCGCCTCGTCGGCCGAGATCCGCCCGTCGAGCCGGGCGCGGAAGATCGCCGCCACTGCGATCATGTCGCAGTCGTGGGGCGAGAGGCGGAAAGCGCCCACGCCCGCCGCGATCAGCCGCTCGCACTCGTCGGTGACGGCGACGCAGTCGCGCGACAGGGTCTGGACGCCGTTGATCGCGAGGAACGCCTCGCCGTCGAGCGTGTCGACCTCGAGCCCGTCCGGGTCCTGGTTGCAGACGAACTGGCAGCTGTCCTTGGCGAGCCCGTGGATGCGGGCGTGATAGCAGCGCCCGGAGATCGCCAGCGGCAGACGGCCGAAGGCATGGACCTGGATCTCGACGCCGAGGCGGGTGCCCTCCGCCGCCAGCCGCTCGATCGAAGCCATCGGCAACTCGTAGGGCAGCGCCACCGACCACGCGCCGCGCCGGGCGAAGAAGCCGAGCGTGCCCTCGTCGTAGACGTTGACCAGCGGCGACACCGCGAAGCGCCGTCCGGGGCCGAGATGCGCCAGCGGCGTCATGTCGTTGATCTCGAACTCGACGCCCTCGAGGCTCGCGAGATCCTTCACCAGCTGGCGTTCGCGCTTCAGCGTCGGCAGGGCGAGGGCATCGACCACCACGGTCTTGCCCGCCCGCGTCAGCCGCTCGATCGCGTCGGGCAGACGGTCGGCGAAGAAGGGCTCGCGCTTGGAACAGACCACCTCGCCGACGTGGACGCGGGTGACCTCCGCCTCGTCGGCGACGCGGGCGTAGAAGTCGGAGAGGCGATCCGCCGACCAGTTGAACAGCACCGGCCCCATCACCAGCGCCGGGGACTTCGTCTCGGTCGTCATCGCATTCACCGCCAGGTCTTCTTGTAGGCGCCGGTCGTCGTCGTCTGGCCTTCGGCGAGACGCGTCGTCATGTCCGAGGCGATCGGCCGGCCGGCCATGCAGTCGTCGACCGCCTTGCGGAAGGCCTGCACCACGGCCTGGGTATAGGCGCGGCTCCTCTGCCGGCCCTCGATCTTGAAGGCGGTGACGCCCGCCTCGATCAGGCCGGGGATGAGGTTCACCGCATCGAGACTGACCGGATCCTCGAAGACGTGACCGGAATAGTCGCCCGCCGTGAAGCGGCCCTTGCACAGCGTCGGATAGGGGGCCGCGACCCCCTTCGGCGTGCGGTCGATCGTATAGTTGCCGAGCCGGGCGACCAACTCGTCGTCCTCCTCGTGGTACTGGACGTGGCTCGGCGGCGAGCAGACGCCGGTCATGTTGGGCGACTTGCCGGTGGCGTGGCTCGACAGCGAGCACCGCCCCTCGGCCATGACGCAGAGCCCGCCGAAGACGAAGACCTCGGTCTCGCAGTCGATCTCGGCGTTGATCGCCGCGATCTCCGGCACGGAGAGGACGCGCGGCAGCACCACCCGGCGGATGCCGAAGGTCTCGACCCAGAAGCGGATCGCGTCCGGATTGGCGGCTGCCGCCTGCACCGAGAGATGACGGCGCAGGTTCGGGTGCTTCTCGGCGGTATGGGCGATCAGGCCGATGTCGGCGAGGATGACGGCGTCGGCACCGGCCCCTTCGGCACGGGCGACCGCGTCGTGCCAGACCTTCGCCCCGCCGGCGCGCGGGAAGGTGTTGATGGCGACGAGCACCTTGGCGCCACGGGCATGGGCGAACTTCACGCCGTCGATCAGCTCGCGCTCGTCGAAGTTCAGGCCGGGGAAGTTGCGGGCATTGGTCTCGTCGCGGAAGCCGCAGTAGACCGCGTCGGCACCGGCCTCGACGGCGGTCCTGAGCGCGGCCGGCGTGCCGGCGGGGCAGACGAGCTCGGGACGAATCTTCACGGGCGCGTTCATGGCTGAACTCCCGGTCGGCCGAGCGCCACGCCCGTCATCTTCTCGGCCATCGGCCGCACCGCCTCCAGCACCTGAGACACGTAGGAGGCGGCAGGCCCCGTCATCGCCGCGATCTCGGCCGCAAGGTCGATCTCGGCGTCGTCGACGGCGTTGCGCAGTGCCAGCACCGCCTCGGTGTCGCCCTCGATGACGATGTCGCGCGAGAAGAACAGCGCGTCGCCGTCGAGCGCCCCGTGGACCATGCCGACGAGGGCGGCGAGCGGCCCGGCGATGCGGGCGTCGTGGTCGACGTCGATGGTGCCCTCGGTATTGCGCTTCACCGCATGGAGCTGCGGCCGGATCGCGTCGGGGGCGAGCAGGAAGCCGAAGGAGAGATCGGCCGGCTCGATCAGGAAGCGCTTGGAGGCGTAGTCGCCGAGCCGCGAGAACAGCGAGGGGTGGCGATCGGTCAACGAGGTGACGAATCGCTCGAGCGCCACGTCGAGCGGCAGGGTCGGCAAACGCCCGAGAATCCGGTCGATGAGCCTTGGAAAGCGCGGGATGAGCGTATCGGTCATGATCGTGCCGGCATGCTGGGGCCGCGCCGGAGGGCGCGGCGGTCGGGGACTAAGTCTCATACTCCGCCCCCGCCCGTCCTTGCGGTCGATCAATCCTTCGTCGCATGCCGCCCGACGGTGGCCGCTCGCCACGCCGCGACGTCGGGTTCTTCGATGAGCGGACGCAGGAGAGCCCAGGCCGCGTCGAGCCGGGCGAGCGCCGCCTCGCTCATGTCGGTGCCGAGCGCGAACTGCTCGCCGCGGATGCCGAGCACGAAGGAGGGCGGCGGCGTGCGTTCGATGACGCGGGCATAGACGTCGAGCACCGCCTCCGGCGCCATGGCGTGGGAGGTGTGGGTCAGCCCCTCGCGCGGGCCGATCTCCTCGAAGGAGAAGGGGTCCGGCGCGATCACGCTGGCATCGACGAAGAGGGCGATGTCCGCCCCCGTCAGGTCGAGCGCATGTTCGAGTTGGAGCTGGAAGTCCTCGTGCGCGGTGACGTGGTCGAGGCCGAGCGCCTCGACCCGTTCGACGAGAGCCGGTCCGAGCCCGTCGTCGCCACGCGACGCGTTGCCCCATCCGAGCACGACGATACGCGGTCGGGCGGGCTCCTCGGGCTCGGCCGCTCCCCCGGAGCCGTCCGTCGGGACGGCCCCCGTCGCCTTGGCGGATCGTCCGCCGAAGCCGAAGGGAGCGGCGACGGCGCCGCCCCCCATGTCGTTCGACCCCTCGCTCGGGCGCGTCTCCGCGCCGTCGGTCTCTTCCGTCGTGTCTTCGCTCACGCGATCCCCGCCATGTTGCGTCTCGCACGATGCACCAGAGCACCGCTCGCGTCGACCAGATCGACTTCGAGCGGCATCTGGCCGAGCGCGTGCGTGGCGCAGCTCAGGCAGGGGTCATAGGCGCGGATCGCCACTTCGATGTGGTTGAGCAGACCCTCGGTGACTTCGCGACCGTCGAGATACTGGGTCGCGACCGAGCGGATCGCCTCGTTCATCGCCTGATTGTTGTTGGTGGTCGAGACGATCAGGTTGCAGAAGGTGACCTGGTCGTCCTCGTTCACCCGGTAGTGGTGGAACAGCGTGCCGCGCGGCGCCTCGACGACACCGACCGCCTCGCCGCGCCGATCGCCCTTGTCGGCCATCAGGTCGGTGCCGAGGATCTCCGGATCGTCGAGCAGATCGCGGATCATCTCGCAGGCGTTCAGGGCCTCGATCAGACGGGCCCAGTGATAGAACAGCGTGCCCATCACCGGCTTGCCGTTGCCGAGCTGCATCATCTTCTTGCGTTCGATCTCCGAGAGCGGCGTCGACATGCGGCTCGCCGACTGGACGCGGGCGAGCGGGCCGACCTTGTACCAGCCGTTCTCCGCCCCGAGCGAGCGGATGTGCGGGAACTTCATGTAGGACCAGGTCTTGGCCTCTTCCTCGAGCACCTGCTCGTAGCCGGCGTAGTCGACGTGGTCGAAGATGGTGTCGCCGTCGGCGGTCACTGCGCGCAGGCCGCCGTGGTAGTAGTCGAGCGTGCCGTCGGCATCGACCATGCCCATCATGTTCGAGCGGAACTCGCCGAACGTGTTGTAGAACTCGGGCTTGGTGCGATGGAGCGAGGCGACCATGTGGACCGCGCCCAGCGACCATTCGATCATCTGGTCGATGTCCTTGCGCATCTCGTCGCGCTCGGCCCGCGTCAGCGCCTTGTTCATGCCGCCGGGGATGGCGCCGGTGCCGTGGATGCGCTTGCCGGCGGTCATGCGGATGACCTCCTGGCCGTACTTGCGCAGCAGCACGCCCTGCTTGGCGATCTCGGGGAAGTCGAGCGCCACGCCGACGATGTTGCGCCGCGTCGGCTCGCTGTCGAAGCCGAGCAGCAGGTCGGGCGAGGCGAGGTGGAAGAAGTGGACGGCGTGGCTCTGCACCATCTGCCCGTAGTGCATCAGCCGGCGCAGCTTCTCGGCGGTCGAGGGCAGTTGCCCGTAGCCGGCGATCAGGTCCATCGCCTTGACGGCGGCGAGATGGTGGGAGACCGGGCAGATGCCGCAGAGCCGCTGCACGGTGACCGGCACTTCCCAGAAGGGACGCCCTTCGATGAAGACCTCGAAGCCGCGGAACTCGACGATGTGGAGGCGCACCTGATGGATGCGGTTGGCGTCGTCGAGCAGCAGCGTCACCTTGCCGTGACCCTCGACGCGGGTCACGGGGTCGATGGCGATGCGCCTCAGCTTCTGAGGATTGGCGGCAGTTTCCAGACGAGACATGTATCGGCTCCCCTCAGTCGAAGCGCAGCATCGGGTGCTCGAGGCGCGGAATGCGGCCGTCGATGAGATCGGTGAGATACTTCCAGATGGCGTCGCCGGACGGCGGGCAGCCGGGGATGAAGTAGTCGACGCGGACGACCTCGTTGATCGGGTGGACCTTGTCGAGCAGCAGCGGCAGCTCCGGATCGTTCGGGACGGTGCCCATGCCGTTGCCGGCCCGATCGGAATAGACGCGGCTCAGGCACTCGCCGACGTCGAGGTGGTTGCGCTGCGCCGGCAGGCCGCCGTTGACCGCGCAGGCGCCGAGCGCCACCAGCACCTTGGCGTTGGCGCGCAGCTCGCGCAGCACGTGGACGTTCTCGGCATTGGCGACGCCGCCTTCGACGATGGCGATGTCGACCGGGCCGCAGTGCTTGATGTCGGTGATCGGCGAGCGGTCGAACTCGGCGATCTCGGCGAGCGCCAGCAGGCGTTCGTCGATGTCGAGCAACGACATGTGGCAACCGAAGCAGCCCGACAGCGACGTCGTGGCGATCCGGACCTTGGCCTTGCGGACCGTGGGGGGGACATGGAACATTGGACTCACGCCTCCTCGGTGGCCCGTTTCTCGGCCTGGGTGGAAATCGCGTCGACGTCGTAGATGCGTTCGCCGATCGGCACGGTGAAGCCGACCCGCTTGGGCAGGATCGCGCCCACCGGACAGACGCTCGCCGCCTTGTCGGTAAGGGCGAAGTCGGTGTCGCCGAGCTTGCCGGTCGGCGAATTGATCACCAGATGGCTCTCGGTGCCGCGGCCGGCCAGCGCGAAGACGTCCTTGCCGTCGATGTCGCGCGAGGCACGCACGCACAGTTCGCACATGATGCAGCGGTTGAAGTCGATCACCACGTCGGGATGCGAGGCGTCCAGCCCGCGCACCGGATAGAAGTGCTCGTAGTGCGGCGTCAGCATTTCCAGGTCGTAGGCCAGCGCCTGGAGCTTGCAGTTGCCGCTCCTCTCGCAGCCCGGGCAGAAGTGGTTGCCCTCGACGAACAGCATCTGCAGCAGCACGCGGCGATTGCCGTTGAGCTCAGGCGTGTTGGAGGCCACTTCCTGGCCCGGCATCGCCTTGACGGTGCAGGCCGAGACGAAACGGCCGTTGACCTTGACGGTGCAGAGCTTGCACGAGCCGTGCGGCTTGAACTCGGGGTGATGGCAGAGGTTGGGGATGAAGTGCCCCGACTTCAGCGCCGCCTCGAGGATCGACTGCCCCCGCTCGAACGGAACCGGACGGCCGTCGAGGAGGAAGGTTTCATATTCGCTCATCGTTCCCTCCTCAGGCGTGGTCGAGCATGTGGCTGTCGGCGTCCTCGCGACCGGTCACGGCACGCGCCCTGGCGAGCGCCGCGTCGAGGTCGAAGGAGGGTTCGAAGTCCTTGCGCGCGAGACGCTTCTCGTAGTCCTCGCGGAACTTGCCGATGGTGTCGGCGATCGCCGAGCCGGCGGTCTGGCCGAGGCCGCAATGGGCGCCGGCCTTCATCACTTCGCGCAGATGGGTGAGCTCGCTCATCTCGTACTGCGTGCCGTGGCCGGCCGCGATCTTGTCCATCAGCTTGGCCTGGATGGTCGTGCCGACCCGGCACGGCGTGCAGAAGCCGCAGCTCTCGTGCTCGAAGAAATGCGCGAAGTTGCGCGCTACCTCGAACATGTCGCGACGCTCGCCGAACACCATGAAGGAGCCGGCGGTCGGCACGTCTTCGAAGGCGATGCGGCGGCCGAACTCGCGCGGGCCGAGGCAGGTGCCGGCGGCACCCGAGATCTGCACGGCGCGGGTGTTGCGGGCGCCCGCGTCCTCCAGCACCTGATTGACGCGCACGCCGAAGGGATACTCGTAGATGCCGGGGCGCTCGACGTCGCCGGAGACCGACAGGATCTTCGTGCCGGTCGACTGCTTGGTGCCGTAGCCCTCGTAGGCGGCACCGCCCTGCAGCGCGATCTCGGTGACCTTGCACAGGGTTTCGACGTTGTTCACCACCGTCGGCTTGTTCTTGTAGCCGCAGGTGACCGGGAACGGCGGACGGATGCGCGGACGCCCGGCCTTGCCCTCGAGGCTCTCGATCAGCGCCGTCTCTTCGCCGCAGATGTAGGCGCCGGCGCCCAGGTGGATCTCGATGTCGAAGTCGAAGCCGGCGACGCCGCAGACCGACTTCCCGAGCAGGCGACCGGCCCGCATCTCGGCGAGCTTCTCCTCGAGCGGCGCCTTCAGATAGAGGTACTCGCCGCGCAGATAGACGAGGCCGAGGCGGGCGCCGGTGGCCCAACCGGCGAGCACCATGCCCTCGAACACGCGCTCGGGATAGAACTGCATCAGCACCCGGTCCTTGAAGGTACCGGGCTCGCCCTCGTCGGCGTTGCAGACGATGAAGCGCTCGTCGCCGGGCGCCTTCTTGGCGGCTTCCCACTTGACGCCGGTGGTGAAGCCGGCGCCGCCGCGGCCGCGCAGGTTCGACCGCTTCACTTCCGCGAGCCAGGCCTCCGGCCCGAGCGCGATCGCCGCCTTCAGCGCCGAGCCCGGCACGAAGTCGGAGCCGAGCAGCATGTCGGCGCGGCGGATGTTGTGCTCGACGACGAAGAGGTCCTGCGGCCATTCGGCCAGCGGTACGTCGGAGCGGATCAGGTCGCAGACCCGGTCGGCCTTGCGCAGCGTCATCGCCGGGATGGCCATGCCGTTGACCAGAATCGCCGGACCCTGGTCGCACATGCCGGTGCAGGAGGTGAAGTCGAGGCTGACGCGGCCGTCGGCCGAGACCTCTCGGCGTGCCACGCCGAAGCGGCGCGCCATGTGATCGAAGATCGCCTGGTTGCCCGCCATCCGGTCGGTGATGTTGTCGGAGAACAGGACGACGTAGCGTCCGCGCGGGGTCCGGTAGAAGAAGGTGTAGAACTCGAGGGTCGACTGCACGGCGCCGATCTCGAGCCCGAGGCCTTCCGCCACCGCGGCCACGGTCGCGGGCGGGATCCAACCTTCGATGTCCTGAACGTCGCGCAGGATCTGGACGAGACGGCTTCCGTCGCGCCCGTGCGCGGCGAGAATGGCGTCGAGATCCGTCTTTCTGGTTTTGTCGGCCTTCGTCACCTGACTCTCCTTCACGGAAATGGAGCGCTCGGTGATGCCCCGCAATGGCCGCAGGGTCGCTGATCTGCGTCAACCGCCGACGAGCCGTGCGGTCGGCGCATTTCGCGGTGGAAGTGGAAAGATCAGACTTTGGTCTGACGATGCCGCCCTCGGCGCGCCCTTTGCGGTGCAGCATCGGGAGCGATCGGGGCGTCGTGATCTGCGACTTTCGTCCATGAAATGCCAGTAGACGATTCTGGAAGCAGTTTGTCCGCTTCGAAGTGTCGCTAAACGATTTGCACGCAACTGTCGGCCGGACGGTTGACGCCGACGAACGGCGTCACTTTTTCCGCAGCGCGTCGAGAAGAGCCGCGCCGAGAGCGCCCGGCGCCGCGTTTCCGGAGCCGTTTCCGCCGTCGCGACCACGATTGCGATCCTGCCCCGGGGTCGCACCCCGGTTGCGATCGTCGCGGCCTGCGGCGGGTGCGGCGGACCGTCCGCCGGCTCCTTCGGAACGCCCGCCCGGCGCGCCCATGCGGGCGCCGCCGTCGTCCTTGCGCATGGTGAGGCCGATGCGCTTGCGGCGGGCGTCGACCTCGACGACGCGGACCTTCACCACGTCGCCGGCCTTCACCACCTCGCGCGGATCCTTGACGAAGCGATCGGCGAGCTGGGAGACGTGGACGAGCCCGTCCTGATGGACGCCGATGTCGACGAAGGCGCCGAAGGCGGCGACGTTGGTGACGGTGCCTTCCAGCACCATGCCGGGCTTGAGGTCCTCGATCTTCTCGACGCCCTCCGCGAAGACGGCGGTCTTGAAGGCGGGACGCGGGTCGCGGCCGGGCTTCTCGAGTTCGGCGATGATGTCGCGCACGGTCGGCAGACCGAAGGTCTCGTCGATGAACTTGCGCGGATCGAGCGCCTTCAGCGCCGTCGCATCGCCCATCAGCGCGCGCAGGTCGCGGCCGCAGTCCTTCACGATGCGCTTGGCGACCGAATAGGCCTCCGGGTGGACCGACGAGGCGTCGAGCGGCTCGTCGCCGTCGCGGATGCGCAGGAAGCCCGCCGCCTGTTCGAAGGTCTTGCGGCCGAGCCGGGCGACGTCGAGCAGCTGCTTGCGATTGCGGAACGGCCCGTTGGCGTCGCGGTGGGCGACGATGGCTTCGGCGAGTGCCGTGCCGAGGCCCGAGACGCGGGCGAGCAGCGAGGCCGATGCCGTGTTGAGGTCGACGCCGACGGCGTTCACCGCGTCCTCGACGACCGCGTCGAGCGCGCGGGCGAGGCGGGTCTGGTCGACGTCGTGCTGATACTGGCCGACGCCGATTGCCTTGGGCTCGATCTTCACGAGTTCGGCGAGCGGGTCCTGCAGACGCCGGGCGATCGACACGGCACCACGCAGGCTGACGTCGAGATCGGGCATCTCGGCCGCGGCGAGTGCCGAGGCGGAGTAGACCGAGGCGCCGGCCTCCGACACCACCACCTTGATCGGCTTCGGCGGCGCCATCTCGCCGATCAGCATCGAGACGAGGCGATCGGTCTCACGACTGCCGGTGCCGTTGCCGATGGCGACGAGTTCGACGCGATGCTTCTGGATCAGATGCTTCAGCGTGGCGATCGTGCCCTGGACGTCTTGGCGTGGCGGGAAGGGATAGACCGTGGTGGTGGCGACGACCTTGGAGGTCGCGTCGACGACCGCCACCTTGACGCCGGTGCGGATGCCGGGGTCGAGCCCCAGCGTCGCCCGCGTACCGGCGGGGGCGGCGAGCAGCAGGTCCTTGAGATTGGCGGCGAAGACGCGGATCGCCTCTTCCTCCGCCTTCTCGCGCATCGTGCCCATCAGCTCGACCGAGAGCGACAGCGACAGCTTCACCCGCCAGCACCAGCGCGCCACGTCGAAGAGGAAGGCATCCGCCTTGGAGAGCACTCGCGCCGCGGTCGGCAGGGGGATGGCGAAGGCCTGGGCGACGATCGCCTCGACCGGCTTCACCGGATCGGTCGCATCCGCGTCGACTTCGAGTTCGAGGTCGAGCATCTCCTCGTTGCGACCGCGCAGCATGGCGAGCGCGCGGTGCGAGGGGACGTCGGCCCAGCGTTCGACGTGGTCGAAATAGTCGGCGAACTTCTCGCCCGCCGCTTCCTTGCCGGCGACGACCTTGGCGCGCAGCCGGGCGCGGGACTGCATGTGGCCGCGCAGACGGCCGACCAGATCGGCGTTCTCGGCGAACTGCTCGGCGAGGATGTCGCGCGCCCCATCGAGCGCCGCCTTCACGTCGGCGACCTCGCCGGTGACGAAGCGTTCGGCCAGCACCTTCGGGTCGACCGAGCGATCGGAAAGGATCGTCTCGGCGAGCGGCCCGAGCCCCCGCTCGCGGGCGATCTCGGCACGGGTGCGCCGCTTCGGCTTGTAGGGGAGGTAGAGATCCTCGATCTCGGCCTTGGTCGAGGCGGCGGCGAGACGGGCGGCGAGCGCGTCGTCGAGCTTGCCCTGGGCGCGGATGCTCTCGATGACCGCGGCGCGGCGGGCCTCCATCTCGCGCAGATAGCCGAGCCGCTCCTCGAGCGTGCGCAGCTGACCGTCGTCGAGGCCGCCGGTAGCCTCTTTCCGGTAGCGCGCGACGAAGGGAACCGTCGAGCCCTCGTCGAGGAGATCGATCGCCGCCTGCGCCTGTTGCGGCCGGCAACCGATCTCGGCGGCGATCGCCGCGGTGATGCGGGTCGCGACGGCGGGGTCGAGGGCAGTGGCCATGATCGGTCTCCTTGTGGTCGGGCAGGGAACTTAAGGCGGACGCCGTCACGAGGCGAGACCCGATCGCCTTTCCCGCACCGTTCTCCACGACGAGCCCCCCGCCGTCCCCGACCGAAGTTCGAGGCGGTGGAGGGTTTCGTTCGCCGGAAGGCCCGGCTATCTTGAGCCGGGAGACGAAGGGGGAGGAGAGCGAAGGGAGGCGCGCCGACCCGGGTCGAACCGATTCGACCGGGCCGCGACGTTCGTCCTTTCGAGCCGTCCCGCGTCCGTTCCGTGGTCCATCACACGAGAAGACGGGGTTCCATGACGAACAAGATCCATCCGAGTGCGGCGTCCGCGCTCGCGGGCGTCGTCGCCGACGGCCAGACGCTCGCGGTCGGCGGCTTCGGCCTCTGCGGCATTCCCGAGGCGCTGATCGCCGCCCTGCGCGACACCGGCGTGACGGGCCTCACCTGCGTCTCCAACAATGCCGGCGTCGACGGTTTCGGCCTCGGCCTGCTGCTCGAGACGCGGCAGATCAAGAAGATGATCTCGTCCTACGTCGGCGAGAACAAGCTCTTCGCCCAGCAGTATCTCTCCGGCGAGCTCGAGCTCGAGTTCGCCCCCCAGGGCACGCTCGCCGAGCGCCTGCGCGCCGGCGGTGCCGGCATCCCGGCCTTCTTCACCGCGACCGGCGTCGGCACCGTGGTGGCGGACGGCAAGGAAGTGCGCGAGTTCGACGGCCGCAAATACGTGATGGAGCGCGGCATCGTCGCCGACGTGGCGCTGGTCAAGGCCTGGAAGGCCGACGAGGCCGGCAACCTGATCTATCGGAAGACCGCGCGGAACTTCAATCCGATGTGCGCGACTGCCGGCAAGGTGACCGTCGCCGAGGTCGAGGAGATCGTGCCGGTCGGCGCCCTCGATCCCGACCAGATCCACACCCCCGGCATCTTCGTGCAGCGCCTCGTGCTGAACGCGACGCCGGAGAAGCGCATCGAACAGCGCACCACGCGCAAGCCCGCCTGAGGAGAGACGCCCCATGCCCTGGACGCGTGACGAAATGGCGGCGCGTGCCGCCCGTGAACTGGCCGACGGGTTCTACGTGAACCTCGGCATCGGCCTGCCGACGCTGGTCGCCAACTACATCCCCGAGGGGATGAACGTGTGGCTGCAGTCGGAGAACGGCCTGCTCGGCATCGGTCCCTTCCCGACCGACGACGAGGTCGACGCCGACCTGATCAACGCCGGCAAGCAGACCGTGACGGCGCTGCCCGGCGCCTCCTTCTTCTCCTCCGCGGACTCATTCGGCATGATCCGCGGCGGCCACGTCAACCTCGCCATCCTCGGCGCCATGCAGGTGTCGAAGGACGGTGACCTCGCCAACTGGATGATCCCCGGCTCGATGGTCAAGGGCATGGGCGGCGCGATGGACCTCGTCGCCGGCGTCCAGCGCGTCATCGTGCTGATGGAACACGTCGCCAAGGGCGGCGTGCACAAGATCGTGCCGGAATGCACCCTGCCGCTGACCGGCCAGGGTGTGGTCGACCGCATCGTCACCGACCTCGCGGTGATGGACGTGACCGACAAGGGCCTGAAGGTCGTCGAGATGGCCCCCGGCGTCACCATCTCGGATCTCACCGGCGCCACCGGTGTGCCGCTGGACTTCTCGGACGTCGAAGACTGAGCTTCGGCGAAGGACGAACGACGAACGGGCGGCCGAGAGGCCGCCCGTTTCACGTCGCGTCCATGTCTTCGATCAGCGGATCCGCAGCAGCTCTTCCGCCGTCTCCGAATCGAGGCCGATCGCGTTGACCCAGCCGCCGACCAGCGCCGCGCGGATCGCCGGCGCCTTGACGGCATGCATGGCGACGCCGAGGCGCAGCGGGATGCGCTGGAGCACGCGGGGGGCGACCGACAGGGTGCGGTCGTCGAACTCGGTCGAGATCAGCTCGCCGCGCGGGCCGAAGAACCAGCCGCAGATCGTACCGACCGCGCCGGCGGCGGCGATCGCCTCGGTCTTCTCACCGGGGATGACGCCGTGGCGGAACACCGAGGCGAAGGGCGAGATCGCGCCGATGCCGACCAGCGCCAGATTGGCCCGGCCCATCAGGTCGAAGACGGCACCGACCGTCGAGGTCGCCTTGAGGTGAGAGGCGGCTTCCGCACTGTCGACGATCGCCGGCACCGGCAGCTGCCAGGCACGACCGCCGAGCCCGTTGGCCAGCGTGCGGCAGACCTCGCTCGAATGCGACGGGATCTGCGGCGCGCCGACGCCGCCGATCAGCGACACCACGTCGACGTCGGTCGAGCGCGCCCGGCGCACGGCGGCGGCGACCGCGGCGGCGGTGTCGCCGTCCGACACGCCGATCACCGCACCCGCCTGGGCCCGTTCCTCGATGACGCGGGCGACGGCGCGGCCGAGCACGTCGGCGGTCTGGGTGCCGCCGGAACGCGGCTGGACGACGACGGCGAGGTCGATGCCGTAGGTGGCGGTGAGGCGGCGCTCGAGGGAGAAGTCGCGCAGGCCGGTCGGCGAGATCTGGATCTCGACGAAGCCCAGGTCCATCGCCGCCTTCAAGGCGCGGCTGACGGTCGATTCGGAGATGTCGAGAGCGCGGGCGATCTCGTTCTGCGGAAGGCGCTGATCGTAACGCATCTGGGCGATGCGCAGAATCGTTTCGTCGTCTCTTCGATGCCGGGCCATGACGTCTCTGAAGCGTGATGTGAAAGAATTTCGATAACACACGAAATTGCGCCGGCACAGGGGTAAGCGCCGCTCGAAGCGCGTCCTTTCGCCGTCCCTCGAGGTGACTTGCGCACCTCGAGCGGTAGCTCGTTCCGCAGTTCGACGATGTCACGAGGGCGAACGGCGGCGGCGATCGACTTGAGCGAGGTCGACCACGCGATCGGCGATGGCGATCTCGAAGGTCGCGCCGACGCCGCCGGCCGCCAGTTCGATGGTGCCGCCGTGGGCCCGTACCAGTTCGGCGCAGATGGCGAGGCCGAGCCCGGTGCCGCCCTTGCGCACGCCGCCCTGGAAGGGACGGAAGAGGTTCTCGCGCGCCCGCGCCGGCACGCCCGGCCCGGTGTCGCGGACCGCGAGCGTCACCACCGTCCCCTCGCGCCGGCCGGAGACGACGATGCGACGGACGACGGTGGGGTCGTCGTCGGCCTCGAGCGCCTGGCGGGCATTGCGCACCAGATTGAGCAGGACGCGGAAGATCTGGTCGGGGTCGGCGTCGATCTCGAGCCCGCGCTCGACCTCGATCAGATAGCGGATGCCGCATTCGTCGCAGCACTCCTCGCCCTCGCGGCAGAGTCCCAGCATCTCGCCGACGTCCTCGGCGAGGCGGCGCACCGAGACCAGGCGCCGGGCCGGCGGCGCCTCGCCGGTGCGGCCGTATTCGAGAACGGCGCTGGAGTAGCCGATGGCGCGGTCGAGGGTGGCGACCAGCTTGGGCACGAAGCGCTGGACGGTGGAATCGGGGATGGCGAGCAGGCGGTCGGTGACGAGCTGCGCCGCCGCCAGCATGTTGCGCAGGTCGTGGTTGATCTTGGAGACAGCCACGCCGAGGTCGGCGAGGTGTTTCTTCTGCCCGAGCGAGCCGGCGACCTGGGCCTGGAGCGCCGCGAGCCCGCGTTCCGCGTCGCCGATCTCGTCGTCGCGCAGGCCGGGGCGGATGATCCGGTCGAGATCTTCGGGATCGTCGGCGAAACGCTCCATCGCCCGCGTCATCCGTCCGAGCGGGCGCAGGAACATGTGGCGCAGCACGAAGAACACGACGGTGGAGACGATCGCCAGCAGGCCGATCGACACCCACAGCACGTTGGTGGCGAAGCGCAGGGTGGCGGCACGGATCGGCGCCGAGGACATCACGAGGTCGATCACCTCGCCGTTCGGTCCCGGCACGCCGAGCACCCGCAACGTGTCCTCCTGATCGTCGAACAACATGTTGATCGCCGCGGCGGACCATTGCAGGACGTCGGGCTTGTCGAGGTCGACGACGGCGTCGATGCGGGCCGGCGGCGTTTCGGAGTTGGCGACGAGGCGGCGGACGTTGCCTTGGCGCACGGAGATGACCGAGGCATTCATCTCGGTGAGCAGGCGGTTCTGCACGCCGCGGTCGAGATCGCTGGTGGCCGACAGCGCCAGCACCACCAGATCGGCGCGCCGGATCGCCTCGTGCAGGCGATTGATGCGGAAATGGGCGATGGTCGGCACGAAGACCAGGATCTCGGCGACCACCACGAAGAGCAGCGTCAGGGCGACCAGCTTCGAAGTCAGCCGCATGCCCCCGCGTGCCGGGCGCGCGGTGGCCGTCTCCTCCGTGGTGTCGTCTTCCCCGGTGCGCGCCATGGTCGCTCCGTCCTTTGCGAACGGACATGCTAATCTCGCGTCGTGGCGGCGAAAAGGCAGGAAATCGCAGCCGCGGATCGCGCTCCGCGTTGACAGCATCGCCCTTCGCCACCTATAAGCCCCCTCGACCGGGACACCTGTCCCTTCGGGCCGCGCAAGGGCGCGCGTCCATCGTCGGCGTCACCGTCGTCGGTAGCAGTCGGATTTCGTGCTTCCCACGGGATCGGACGGCGGAAGGGCTTCCCAAACCCATCGTGTTCGCCCCTCGGGGCGGGCGAGGCCACTCGTAGTTGAAGGGGGCCGCTCTCGAGGCGGCGACGACCCATGAAGCGCACCTATCAGCCCTCCAAGATCGTGCGTAAGCGCCGCCACGGCTTCCGTACGCGCATGGCCACCGTCGGCGGCCGTCTGGCGATCAACCGTCGTCGCGCTCGCGGCCGCAAGCGTCTCTCGGCCTGATCCGGCCGAGCGGACCGTCCGCGCCCGCCCGCCGCGGCGCGAGGCATCGAGCCTGAGCGCTTCGAGCCGGAGCGCTCGGTGCCGGAAGGACCGGGACGCGATGCGCAGATTGAAGAAACGCGCCGAGTTTCTGGCCGTCGCCAAGGGGCAGCGGTCGGCTCGGCGCGGCTTCGTTCTGCAGACCCTCGCGGTCGAAGACGAGAAGGCGGAGCCGCGCTGCGGCTTCACCGTGACCAAGAAGGTGGGCAACGCGGTCGTCCGCAATCGCGTCCGCCGCCGTCTGCGCGAGGCGCTGCGCCTCGAGGCCGACCGCGTGGCCCGGCCGGGCCACGACCACGTCCTGATCGGACGCCGCGAGAGCCTCGAGCTCTCCTTCGCGACGCTGCGCGCCGACCTCGTCGGCGCCTTCGCTCAAGGCCGCAAGGCCCTCGCCCGCAGGGCTCTCGCCGAGATCTCCGCGCCGGCCGCCTCGGCCGAAACGCCCGCCGCACTTCCTCGCGGCGACGAACCCCCTGGATCCGCCGGATGACCGACAACAAGAACTACATCGTCGCGATCGCGCTCTCGATCATGGTCCTGCTCGGCTGGCAGTATTTCGTCGCCTCGCCGCGCATGGAGGCCCAGCGCCACGAGCAGCAGGTCGCCGAGGCCGCGCGTCAGGCCGCGAACCCGACCGCCGCCGGCCCGACCGCCGCCGCGCCCGCCGGTGCGCCGGCCGCCACCCCGGTCGGACCGGGGGCTGCGCCCGCCGTCGCCGGTGCCGTCGGCAACGCGGTGGTCGGCTCGGCGCTGACCCGCGACCAGGCGCTCGCCCAGACGCCGCGCATCAAGGTGACGACGGACACGCTCGACGGTTCGATCTCGCTGGTCGGCGCCCGCATCGACGACGTCTCGTTCCGCAAGTACCGCGAGACCATCGACCCGAAGAGCGCCGAGATCGCGCTGCTCAACCCGGCCGGTGCCGAGCATGCCTATTTCGCCGACTTCGGCTGGCTGGCCGATGCCGGCGCCCCGGTCAAGGTGCCGGGTCCGGAGACCCGGTGGACGGTCGTGGGCAACGACAAGCTGACCCAGTCGGCCCCGGTGGTCCTCACCTGGGACAACGGCGAGGGCATCACCTTCGAGCGCACCATCGCGATCGACGACCGCTACATGTTCACCGTCACCGACAAGGCGAAGAACACCGGCGACCGCGCCACGACGCTCTATCCCTATTCGGCACTGTCGCGCTTCGGCACGCCGACGACCTCGGGCTACTACATCCTCCACGAGGGCGCGATCGGCGTCTTCGGCGACGAGGGCCTGAAGGAAGTCTCCTACAAGGACCTCAAGGAGAAGCAGAAGATCGAGCCCGCCCGCGTCGCCGGCGGCTGGATCGGCTTCGTCGACAAGTACTGGGCCGCGGCGCTGATCCCGCAGAAGACCGTCTCGGTGCAGCCGCGCTTCGCCGCGTCGCCGGCGGTCGGCAATCTGCCCGAGGTCTATCGCACCTTCATGCTGGCCGACGGTGTGCCGCTCGCCGCCGGTGCCGAGGTCGCCACGACGACGCACTTCTTCGCCGGCGCCAAGGAAGTCGGCGCGGTCGACGGTTATGCCAAGGCGCTCGACATCGCCCGCTTCGACCGTCTGATCGACTGGGGTTGGTTCTACTTCCTGACCAAGCCGCTGTTCCACCTGATCAGCTTCCTGAACCACCTCGTCGGCAACTTCGGCATCGCCATCCTCATCGTGACGGTGATCGTCAAGGCCATCTTCTTCCCGCTCGCCAACAAGTCCTACGACTCGATGAGCAAGATGAAGAAGGTGCAGCCCGAGATGAAGGAGCTGCAGGAGCGCTTCAAGGACGACCGCACCGCCCAGCAGCAGGCGCTGATGGAGCTCTACAAGCGCGAGAAGATCAACCCGCTGGCCGGCTGTCTGCCGATCGTCATCCAGATCCCGGTGTTCTTCGCGCTCTACAAGATGATCTTCATCACCATCGAGATGCGTCAGGCGCCGTTCTACGGCTGGATCCACGACCTCTCGGCGCCGGATCCGACGTCGATCTTCAACCTGTTCGGCCTGATCCCCTTCACGCCGCCGCACATGCTGATGGTCGGCATCTGGCCGCTGATCATGGGCGTCACGATGTTCGTCCAGATGAAGCTCAATCCGCCGCCGCCGGATCCGACGCAGAAGATGATGTTCGACTGGATGCCGGTCCTCTTCACCTTCATGCTCGCGTCGATGCCGGCCGGCCTGGTGATCTACTGGACCTGGAACAACCTCCTGTCGATCGCCCAGCAGTCCTACATCATGACCAAGAACGGCGTGAAGGTGGAACTCTGGGACAACGTCAAGGGCATGTTCCGCAAGGCGCCGGGCAAGGCGTGAGGCGATCCGTTCGGGGGAAGACGTCGATGGTCGCATGAGGCACCGGCAAGGACGGCGGCGTGACGTCGCAGTTCAGGCCGGAACGAAAGGAACGGTGTTTCGCGGGGGCTCACGGCCTCCCGCGCCCATCTCCTCTCATCGGTGACCGACGATGCCCGTGCTTCCCCATCCCGACCCGAACGTGATCCATCCACTGCCCGCGCACCCGCGCGTCGTCTTCCTGAAGCCGCTGGTCGACCGACCCAACGTCGAGATCGGCGACTTCACCTACTACGACGATCCACGCGCCCCGGAACGTTTTCTGGACGAGTGCGTGCTTCACCATTACGACTTCCTCGGCGACCGGCTGGTGATCGGTCGCTTCACGGCGATCGCGTCCGGCGTCCGCTTCATGATGAACGGCGCCAACCACGCCATGACCGGGCTCTCCACCTTTCCTTTCGGCATCTTCGGATGCGGCTGGGAGAAGGGCTTCGACTTCGAGACGATTCGCGCCGGCCTCAGAGGCGACACGATCGTCGGCAACGACGTGTGGATCGGAACCGAGGCGATGATCATGCCGGGCGTGACAATCGGAGACGGAGCCATCGTGGCGGCCCGCGCCGTCGTCGCCGCCGACGTGCCCCCCTACGCGATCGTCGGCGGCAATCCCGCCCGACCGATCCGCATGCGCTTCTCGCCCGAAGACGTCGCCCGCCTCCGGGCCGTCGCCTGGTGGGACTGGCCGGTCGAGGTGATCTCCGCCCGTCTCGACGCCATCCGCGGCGCCGATCTCGATGCCCTCGAACGGGCCGCAGCCGAGGTACATGCAGCATGAACGACGTCGGCAACGATCCCGTCGACCCCCGCGCCGAGGCGGCGGCCGAGAAGGCCCGCCTGCTCTTCGCCCGTCCCTGGGCCTTCGCCATGGGCGCGGTCGCCCTCGACCGCCTGCCGCCGATCGACGACGGTGCCGAGGTGGCCTTCGCCGGCCGCTCCAACGTCGGCAAGTCGTCGCTGATCAACGCGGTCCTCGGACAGCAGGGTCTGGCGCGGACCTCCAACACGCCGGGCCGCACCCAGGAACTGAACTATTTCGTGCCCGCCGTGCTGAACGAGCGCTCGAAGAAGACCGAGCGCCTGACCTCCGGCGCGCCGCGCGAGGCGGTCGACGTCGGCCTTTCGATCGTCGACATGCCCGGCTACGGCTTCGCCCAGGCGCCGAAGTCCCAAGTCGACGACTGGACGCGGCTGGTCTTCGACTACCTGCGCGGCCGGCCCAACCTGCGCCGCGTCTATCTGCTGATCGACAGCCGCCACGGGCTGAAGAAGGTCGACACCGACGTGCTCGATCTTCTCGACAAGGCCGCGGTCAGCTATCAGATCGTGCTCACCAAGGCCGACAAGATCGCCCGCGAGGAAACCGGCAAGCCGGTCGCGGCGATGGTGGCGGCGACTGCGGAGGCGATCCGCAAGCGCCCCGCCGCGCATCCGGTCATCCTGGTGACCTCGTCCGACAAGGGCTGGGGCGTCGACACGCTCCGCTCGGAAATCGCCTACTTCGCCGTCTGAATTCGTTCCGGAGACCGACATGCCGACCACGCCGAAGCCCGAAGCCGAGATGATCGCCGAGGCCGAGATCCTGTCGAAGGCGCTGCCCTACATGCTGCGCTACGACGACAAGACCGTCGTCGTGAAGTTCGGCGGCCACGCCATGGGCGACGAGGCACTCGGCAAGGCCTTCGCCGAGGACATCACGCTCCTCAAGCTCGCCGGCATCAACCCGGTGGTGGTCCACGGCGGTGGGCCGCAGATCAACGCGATGCTCGCCAAGCTCGACATCAAGTCCGAGTTCGCCGCCGGCATGCGCATCACCGACAAGAAGACGGTCGAAATCGTCGAGATGGTTCTGGCCGGCTCGATCAACAAGGAGATCGTCCAGACCATCCAGGAGGCCGGCGGCCGCGCCATCGGTCTGACCGGCAAGGACGGCAACATGGTCACCGTGACCCGTCTGAAGCGCACGGTGGTCGATCCCGATTCCAACATCGAGAAGGTCGTCGACCTCGGCTTCGTCGGCGAGCCGAAGGAAGTGCGCACCGAGGTGCTCGAGGTCCTGAAGAAGTCCGAGATCATCCCGGTCCTCGCCCCGGTCTGCCCGGGCGAGGACGGCGAGACCTACAACGTCAACGCCGACACCTTCGCCGGTGCCATCGCCGGCGCGCTGAAGGCGACCCGCGTCCTCTTCCTCACCGACGTCCCCGGCGTCCTCGACGAGAACAAGCAGCTGATCAAGGAACTGTCGCGCGCCGACGCCCAGCGCCTGATCGACCGCGGCGTCATCACCGGCGGCATGATCCCCAAGGTCGAGACCTGTTTCGAGGCGCTCGATCGCGGCGTCGAGGCGGCGGTCATCCTCAACGGTAAGGTGCCGCACGCCGTCTTGCTCGAGCTCTTCACCGAGCACGGCGCCGGTACGCTGATCACGCCGTGATCGCAGGTCCCAACCGCACCCGTGGCGGCGGCCTCGACGAGGCCGCCCTGATCGCCCGTTTCGCGGCTGTCGAGACCTGGGTCTTCGACCTCGACAACACGCTCTATCCGGCCTCCACCGACCTCTTCGCCCAGGTCGACGTGCGCATCCGCGACTATGTCGTCAAGCTGATCGGCGCGACGCCCGACGAGGCGCATCGGCTGCAGAAGGACTATTACCGCCGCTACGGCACGACTCTGCGCGGGCTGATGATCGAACACGGCATCTCGCCCGACGGCTTCCTCGAATACGTCCACGACATCGACCATTCGGTGGTCGCCCCCGATCCGCGCCTCGGTGCCGCGATCGCGGCCCTTCCCGGCCGGCGTTTCATCATGACCAACGGCACCCGCCGCCATGCCGCCGCCGTCGCCGATCGGCTCGGCATCACCGAGCATTTCGAGGACGTCTTCGACATCGTCGCCGCCGACCTGCTGCCGAAGCCCCACCGCGCCACCTACGAGAAGTTCTTCGGCGAGGCCCGCATCGATCCGACGCGGGCGGCGATGTTCGAGGACCTGTCGCGCAATCTCGAGGTGCCCGACGCCATGGGCATGGCGACCGTCCTGGTGGTGCCCTCGGGCATCGAGACGGTGGTGCGCGAGAGCTGGGAGTTCGACGGCCGCGACGCACCCCACGTCCAGTGGGTGACCGACGACCTCGCCCGCTTCCTCGAGCGCGTCGCGCCCACTGCCTGAAACCGCGACCGGAAAGCCGGTTTGCGCGACAGCCCTGCGATTGACACCCCGTCTCGTCGCTTTATGGTCGCGGCCCGAGTTTCGAACCCAACCGAAGGGAACCGCCCGATGGCCGCCAAGACCGCCGACCTCGCCGCCCTCGAAAAGATCATCGACGACGCCTTCGAAAAGCGCGCCGAGATCGACGTCGCCACCAAGGGCGCCGTGCGCGAGGCGGTGGAAACCGCGCTCGACCTGCTCGACAAGGGCAAGGTCCGCGTCGCCGAGAAGGTCGGCGACGCCTGGGTGGTGCATCAGTGGCTGAAGAAGGCGGTGCTGCTGTCCTTCCGCCTCACCCCGATGAGCGTGATCAAGGGCGGCCCCGGCTCGGCCACCTGGTGGGACAAGGTCCCCTCGAAGTTCGACGGCTGGGGCGCCCACGAGTTCGACAAGGCGGGCTTCCGCGCCGTTCCCGGCTGCGTCGTCCGCCGCTCGGCCTTCATCGCGCCGAACGTCGTGCTGATGCCCTCCTTCGTCAACCTCGGCGCCCGCGTCGACACCGGCACCATGGTCGACACCTGGGCGACGGTCGGCTCCTGCGCCCAGATCGGCAAGAACGTCCACCTCTCCGGCGGCGTCGGCATCGGCGGCGTGCTGGAGCCGCTGCAGGCCGGCCCGACCATCATCGAGGACGACTGCTTCATCGGCGCCCGCTCGGAAGTGGTGGAAGGCGTCGTCGTCGGCCAGGGTTCGGTGATCTCGATGGGCGTCTTCATCGGCGCCTCGACCAAGGTCATCAACCGGATGACCGGCGAGATCCACGTCGGCTACGTGCCGCCCTATTCGGTCGTCGTCTCCGGCAGCATTCCCGGCAAGCCGCTGCCCGGCCAGAACTGGGGTCCGTCGACCTATTGCGCCGTCATCGTCAAGACGGTCGACGCGCAGACCCGCTCCAAGACCGGTATCAACGAGCTGCTGCGCGACTGATCGCGACAGGCTCTGGCCCGTCCGATCGGGCAGGCCATTCGACCCGGATCGTTTCACCGAGGCCCGACGCTCATCGTCGGGCCTCGATGCTTTTCGGTGTAGTGTTTCGGATCTTCAAATTTTCGTTGCATTTTTCGGCGCCACGGATTTGGCTGAACGGAGGGGTTGCAGGCGCTCCCGGATTCGGCCCATTGGCTGCAATTTTCATTTTCATGTCTGTGTCGGGGGATTTCATGACAATTCAGCAAGATGGTATCCGGCCCGCCGGGATCTCGAACGATGCCAAGGCGATGATGCTGTTCGAGGCCAACAAGAAGTCGAATGTCGTCGCTTATCTCCTGTGGTTCTTCCTGGGGGGCTTCGGCGCACATCGCTTCTACGGCGGTCGCACCGGCAGTGGCGTCGCTCAGATACTCATGCTCGTCGGCGGATTGGTGCTTCTTCCGGCCGGCGGCCTCGGGGCGATCCTGATCATTCCGCTCGCGATCTGGGTGCTCGTGGACGCATTTCTCATTCCCGGCTGGATCCGCAATCACAACCTGCTCCTCGCGCACAGCCTCGGATGAGTGCGTGTCGCGGAGAAGGTGATTGACCGGCGAGGCGGGGCGTCCTAATCGGCGAAGCATGACCATGTCGCTTCCCCGCCTCGACGATCCCGTCGCCATCGCCCGCGCTCTTCTCGCCTGCCCGTCCGTGACACCCGCGGAGGGCGGCGCGATCGATCTCGTCGGAAAGATCGCCGCCGAACTCGGCTTCGCCGTCGACCGCCCGGTCTTCACCGAGGACGGCACGCCCGACATCGAGAACCTCTTCGCGCGGCTCGGCAGCGACGGTCCGCACTTCGTCTTCGCCGGCCACACCGACGTGGTGCCGCCGGGCGACGCCAGCCGCTGGACGCACGATCCCTTCGCGGGGACGATCGAGGACGGCGTGCTCTTCGGCCGCGGCGCGGTCGACATGAAGGGCGGCATCGCGAGTTTCCTCGCCGCCCTCGGCCGGCTCGCGGCGCGCGGCGTGACGCTGCCCGGCTCGGTCTCGCTGCTGATCACCGGCGACGAGGAGGGCCCCTCGATCAACGGCACGGTCAAGCTGCTCGCCTGGGCGGCCGAGCGCGGCCATCGCTTCGACGCGGCGATCGTCGGCGAGCCGACCAACCCGGAGGCGATCGGCGACGCCATCAAGGTCGGCCGCCGCGGCTCGCTCTCCGGCACGGTGACGGTCACCGGACGCCAGGGCCACGTCGCCTATCCCCACCTCGCCGACAACCCGATCCCCAAGGCGATGCGGCTGGCGAGCGCGCTGGTCGCCGAGCCGCTCGACGCCGGCAACGACCGCTTCCAGCCGTCGAACCTCGAGCTCGTGTCGCTCGACGTCGGCAATCCGTCGTGGAACGTCATCCCGCGCGAGGCCCGCGCCCGCTTCAACATCCGTTTCAACGACCAGTGGTCGCGCGCCACGCTCGACGACGAGCTGCGTCGGCGCCTCGCGCGGGCCGCCGGCAACGACGTCGAATGGACGCTGGTGCTCGAGAGCCCGTCGTCCGACAGTTTCCTCACCCGCGACGAGGCGCTGATCGGCAAGCTCGCCGACGCCGTCGAGAGCGTCGTCGGCCGCCGGCCGGGCCTCTCCACCAACGGCGGCACGTCGGATGCCCGCTTCATCAAGGACTGGTGCCCGGTGGTCGAGTTCGGCCTCGTCGGCCAGACCATGCATCAGGTCGACGAGCGCGTGCCGGTCGCCGATCTCGAGGTGCTGACGCAAGTCTACGTCGCCTTCCTCGAGCGCTGGTTCGGGGTGACGCCATGAGCGGAACGCTCGCCGCATCGCTCGCCGGCGCGCTGCGCCTTCTCGGCGGAGATCGGCGAGGGCTCGAGCGCATGGACACCAGCCTCGACGGCTTCTGGGCCTCGTTCCGGGTGATGGCGTGGCTCGTCCCGGCGGTGGCGCTGGCGATCTTCGCCGACCTGCGGCTCGCCGCCGAGATCGGTTCGGCCCGTTCGCTGTCGCCGGCCGCGGTGATGATCGCCGGGGTCGTCAACTACGTGCTGGGTTGGATCGCCTTCCCGGTCTTCCTCGCCCTCTTCGGCAACATACTCGGCGTCGGCCGGGTCTTCGTACCGTGGATGGTGGCGCGCAACTGGGTCGGCATTCCCGCCTCGCTGCCTTACGTCCTGGTGGTGGCGCTGTGGCTCGTCGGCCTGATGCCGACGCGGCTTCTCGGGCCGCTGACGCTCGGGGCCCTCGGCTTCTCGCTCTTCTGCAGCTGGCGCGTCGCAGTCATCGCCGGCGAACGACCGGCCGGCGCGGCGGTCGCCTTCACGCTGGTCGACTTCCTGCTCGGCCTGTTGATCGAGGCCGGCGCCGACCGGCTGCTCGATCTCTGAAGGAAACCAACCGATGGATGCCTTCGATCCGCGCCTGACCCCCGCCCGCCCCGACCTCGCCGCAGCCCATCTGAAGGGCATCGTTCCGGCCGAGCGCTATGTCGAGGGCACGCCCGCCCGCATCCTCGAAGCGGTGGCGCCGCTGCGCCGTCTGCCCCGCCCCGACGCCGGTCTCGACACCGAAGGCCTCTACGGCGAGACGTTGCGCGTCTACGACGAGGACGACGAGGGCTGGAGCTGGGTGCAGTTCGCCCGCGACGGCTACGTCGGCTGGATGCCGAGCCACGCGATCCTCAAGGGCGAGGCGATGCCCGCGACCCATCGTGTCGCGGCGCTGGCGACCTTCGTCTACCCGACCATCGGCATCAAGGATCCGCCCTCGGCGCGCCTCTCCTTCGGTTCACCCGTCCGGGTGATCGGCGAACGCGAGGCGCCGAACGGCCGGCGATTCTGCCTCACCCCCGAGGGCGGGGTGATCGTCGCGAGCCATCTGGTGCCGATCGATGCCCGCGAGAGCGATCCCGTCGCCGTCGCCGAGCGCTTCCTCGGCATCCCCTATCTCTGGGGTGGCCGCTCGAGCCTCGGCATCGACTGTTCCGGCCTCGTGCAGACGGCCTTCGCCGCCTGCGGCGTGCCCGCGGCGCGCGACACCGACCTGCAGGAAATGTCGCTCGGTGAGGCGATCGGCCTCGATCCGGCCGGCTGGCGGCGCGGCGACCTGCTCTTCTGGGCGGGGCACGTCGGCATCGTGCGCGACGCCGAGAGCTTCGTGCACGCGACCGCCCACACGATGACGGTGACGATCGAAGGCCTCGCCGAGGGGCTTGCCCGGATCGCGGCATCGGGCACGCCGCTGCGGACCGTCCGACGCGTCCGCCTGCCTCAGTAACCCCGCGTCCGGTCGACCACGTGGGCGGGATCGATCCGCCCGCCCGCCATCAGCGTGCGGACGCCGGCGAGGATGCGCTCTCCGAGCGCATCGGCGTCGGAATCGGCGGCGCAGTGCGGCGTGATCGTCACGCGCGGATGCGCCCACAGCGCCGAGGTCTTGGGCAGCGGCTCGATCTCGAAGACGTCGAGCACGGCGGCCGCCAAGTCGCCGGCATCGAGGGCGGCGAGGATGTCGGCTTCGACCTGGAGCGATCCGCGTCCGGCGTTGATCACCACCGGCCCACCGATGTGTTCGGCGCCGCGCAGTTTGGCGAAGAGCGGGCGGGCGAGGATGCCGCGCGTCTCCGGCGTCGCCGGCAAGAGCACGACGAGAATGTCGGTGCGGCCGAGGAAGGCGTCGAGCCCGGCGTCGCCGGCGTAGGTCTCCATGCCCGGGACCTCGCGCTTCGACCGGCTCCAGCCGACGAGCGTGAAGCCGAGCCGACCGAGCACCTCGGCGGCGTCGCGGCCGAGTTCGCCGAGCCCCATGATGCCGACCGTCACGGCGCGCGCCGCCGGCTGATGGACGTTGCGCCAGCGTGCTTCGGCCTGCGCCGCGCGGTGGCCGTCCATCTGGCGGTGCTGCGCCAACACGTTCATCACCACCCACTCGGTCATGCGGGCGGTGAGATCCGGATCGACGATGCGGACGATCGGCACGTCGGGCAGCGTCGGGTCGGTCATGAGCGCATCGACGCCGGCACCCAGATTGAACACCGCCTCGAGCTTCGGCAGCGCCGCGAGGAGCCCCGGCTTCGGCCGCCATGCCGCGACGAAGCGGATCGACGCCGGGTCGTAGGCCTCGCGCGCGTCGACCACCGTCAGATCGGGGGCGAGGCGGCGGAACCGTTCGATCCACGGATCGGGCGTCCAATGCTCGACGGCGACGAGAAGCGACATGGGAACTCCGGCAGGGTCATTCGCCGACGAGGCGGGGGAGGGCAGGGGCGTCGGCCTCAAGATCGAGCGCTTCGATCCGTCCGGCGCGGCGCACCACCTTGTCGGCCGAAATCGCGATCTGGTCCAGATCCCGCGTGGTCTGGGCGAAATGCGCCTGGAGCTTCGCCACCCGCTCGACGAGCCGGCCGACGTCGTCGCCGAGCGCGCCGACCTCGCGCTGGATCGCATGGGCCTGCGAGCGGATCGCCTCGTCGCGGCCGATCGACTGCACCACCTGGATGGCGAGCAACAGCAGCGACGGCGAGACGATGACGACGCGCGCCCGGTGTGCCCGCTGCACCACTTCCGAGAAATGCTCGTGCAGATCGGCGAAGATCGCCTCCGACGGCACGAAGAGGAAGGCGACGTCGTGGGTCTCTCCCGGCAGTAGATACTTCTCGCGGATGTCGGCGACATGGCGGATGACGTCGCGGCGGAAGAGCTGCATCGCCCGATCGCGCGCCTCGTTGCTCCCCGCCTCGCGCATCGCGCTCCAGCCCTCGAGCGGGAACTTGGCGTCGACCGCCAGCGGCGGCGCCTCGCCGCCGAGGCGGATCAGGCAGTCGGGCCGCACGCCGGTCGAGAGCGTCGCCTGGAACTCGTAGGCGCCGATCGGCAGGGCGTCGGCGACGATCGCCTCCATCCGCCCCTGACCGAAGGCGCCGCGCGCCTGCTTGTTGGAGAGGATCGCCTCGAGCCGACCGACGCCGCTCGACAGCGCGGTGATCCCCTGCTGCGCCCGGTCGATCACCGCCAGCCGTTCGGCGAGCGCCGACAGGCTCTCGGCGGTCGCCCGCGTCGTGTCGCCGAGCGTCGTGCCGAGCCGGGCGCCGAGCCCGTCGAGCCGTTCGGAGAGGCCGCGGGCGAGATCGGCCTGACGCGAGCCGAAGACCTCCGCCATCGCCTTCATCCGTCCGGTCATCTCGGCCTGCAGCCGGCCGATCTCGGCGAGGCGGCGTTCGACCTCGCCCGCCTGATCGGCGGCGAGCGTCTCCGCCGCGATCTGCTCGGCCCGACCGCGCCCACGGGCGAGGCCCGCGACGAGGAGGCCGAGGCCGAAACCGCCGGCGGCGAAGAGGAGGTGGGGGAGGCCGACGGCGACGCCGGCGATGGTGAGGGGCAGATCCTGCATGGGCGAACCTTCGCACGATTCTCTTAAGAGATCATGTTTTGTTCTCACGAGCGAGGGGGATGCGGTCCCGCCGAACCGGCCCGAGGCGGGGGAGGGGTGTCGAACGCGCGGAAAATTGCCGCGCCCGGCCGGTTTTTCGCCTTTCGGCGACCGTTTTCGACGTCGTCTCGATTGACCGGGCGCCGGGCCTCGCCTATCTGACGGCTCATGGCCATACTCGACATCATCACCCTGCCCGATCCCCGCCTGAAGCTCGCTTCCGAGCCGGTGGCGGTCGTCGACGACGAGATCCGCCGGATTCTCGACGACATGCTGGAGACCATGTACGACGCCCCCGGCATCGGGTTGGCGGCGATCCAGGTCGGCGTGGCGAAGCGCATGCTCACCATCGATCTCTCGCGCGAGGGCGAAGAGCGGGCGCCGCTCTTCGTGATCAATCCCGAGATCGTCTGGACCTCGGAAGAGACCAACACCTATCAGGAGGGCTGCCTCTCGGTGCCCGAGCACTACGACGACGTCGAGCGCCCGGCCCGTGTGAAGGTGAAGTTCCTCGATCGCGACGGCAAGCCGCAGGAGATCGAGGCCGAAGGCCTGCTCGCCACCTGCCTGCAGCACGAGATCGATCACCTCGATGGCGTCGTCTTCATCGACCACCTGTCGCGGCTGAAGCGCGAGCGCGTCGTCAAGAAGTTCTCCAAGGTGGCGAAGGTCCGCTCCCGCCTGACCGGCTGGCGCCCGTCGATGGGCTGAGGCCGATCGTCTGCACGAGATGCGAGAAGAGCCGGCGGGGCGACCCGCCGGCTCTTCTGCTTTTTCCGGGATGGTGGCGTCGCTCAGACCGTCGGGTCGAGCACGCCGAGATAGACGACGAGCAGCAGGAAGGCGCCCATCAGGAAGCGGTAGATCACGAAGGGCCAGGACGAGAAGCGCTCCATCACCTTCATCAGCGTCCAGATCGCCACGAAGGCCGAGAGCGAGGCGGAAGCGAGCCCGATGCCGAGCACCTCCCAGCCGGCGGCATCCAGCCCCGCCTTCTTCAGCTCGAGCAGTTCCTTGAGGCCGGCGCCGGTGATCGCCGGCAGGCCGAGCAGGAAGGAGAAGCGGGCGGCGTCCTCGCGCTTCAGGTTCATGAAGAGCGCCGCCGTCAGCGTCGAGCCGGAACGCGACACGCCCGGGATCAGTGCGCCGACCTGAGCGAGGCCGACGATGACCGCATCGCGCAGGCGGATCTCCTCGAACGTGCGCTTGTGGCGGCAGACGAGCTCGGCGAGCGCCAGCAGCAGCGCCATGCCGATCGAGGCGGCGCCGATCACCCAGAGCTCGCGCAGGGGCGAGCCGCAGGCGTTGAGCTGCTTCTTGAGGAGCACGCCGCCGATGACGATCGGGATCGTGGCGACGACGATGCCGACCGCCATGCGGAACTCGAAGGCGCGGTAGTCGCCCTCCTGCGCCGCCTTCCACGAGCCGGACCCCACCCGCCAGATGTCGCGCCAGAAATAGGTGACGACCGCGAAGAGCGCGGCGAGCTGCATCGCGGCGGAAAAGGCCGAGCCGGGATCTGGCCAGCCGAGAAAGGTCGGCACCACCCGCATGTGGGCGGTCGAGGAGATCGGCAACAGCTCGGTGATGCCCTGGACCACGCCGAGGATCGCCACCTTGGTGGCGCCGAGGGCGACGAAACCGGTGTCGATGCCGTTGGTACAGGCGCTGGCCATGGCGGAGGACTCCCGGAAATGCGGGGCGCGAGACGGAGACGCCGACGAAGGTGGATCTGCCGTCGAGACTGCCTCCGGGACGGTTACCGGAGTCTTACCCGCTCACCGGCAAATTCGAGTGATTTTCTCAACAAAGTAATAATGTAGATAAACCGAGAGTAAATTCGATCTCGTAAAAACACATTCAAAGTTTGACTTGGCTGAAATCCGCGTGTGCGAAGGTGGCTCCACTGGGAAGGGGAGTTACTTTCGTCATGACCAAGTCGAAGATCTGGGGATTTGCTGCCTTTTTTGCTGTCTCGCTGATCGCCGGCCAGGCCGGTGCGCGTGAAGCGATCACTCTGGCGCGTCTGCCCGAGACCACCAGCGCATTGCCGGTGGGCGAGGCGCGTCCGGTCTGGGGGTGGGTGGACTATTGCCGCCGCAACCCGACCGAATGCGACGGCGCCCGCACCCAGGCGCGCGAGATCCGTCTCGACGCCCGCACCTGGCAGACGCTGGTCGAGGTCAATCGCTCGGTGAACACCGCGATCGAGCCGGTCACCGACGAAGAGCACTGGGGTGTCGCCGACAAGTGGGACATTCCGACCGACGGCAAGGGTGACTGCGAGGACTACGTGCTGTTGAAGCGCAAGATCCTGACCGAGCGTGGATTCCCGCGGTCGTCGCTGCTCGTCACCGTCGTCATCGACACCAAGGGCGCCGGCCATGCCGTGCTGACGGTCAAGACCGACCACGGCGACTTCGTCCTCGACAACATGCGCGACGACATCCTGGCCTGGGTGAAGACCGGCTATCGCTTCGTCAAACGTCAGTCGCAGGAAGAACAGAACCGCTGGGTCGCGCTGGACGACGGCGTCCAGATCCCGGCCACCGCTTCGGCGCGCTGAGCCGAACCGCTCTCTCCGCTTCGTCAGGGGCCGCTCCTCGCCGCGCGCGAGGGGCGGCCCCGGCGCGTTTCAGGGCAGCCCCGCGTCCTGCGCCGCTCGGTCGCAGTGGGAAAAACCGCGGAAAAGTCGGCGGAGGCCCCCATGCCCGCGTGGGGTGCAAGGCTGCATTGGTTCGGGCGCATGGACGAAGCCGGCGTAAGATCCGCGCTCGCCGCATGCCTGACGAGACTTCGCCCCCTTTCGGCCACGTTCCTCGGGGGAACCCGTACCCTTTCCACAATCGAACCGAAGTGCGGCTGAATCGGTGGCGACGCGGACTCCGCTTTGTTGACGAATGATGAACTGCAACCCGGCGAGCCATGCAGGAATCGCAGGTCAGAGGGTGAGGTGGCCGCCTTCAAATTAGGCAGTCCGCCGATTATTTCATCTTCCATGGATGAACGCTCCATCGTCGCCGGGAGAGAGACCGAAGACGACGACGGGGCATCGCAAGGGAGGGGACCGGCAAGGTCCTCATATGATCATGTCGTTCTACACCATCGCCAACCAGGTCCGTTCCTCCGTCGAGCGCTATCGCAACTATCGCCGCGCCGTCCGTGAGCTTTCCGCTCTCGACGACCGTCAGCTCTGTGACATCGGCCTCGTGCGCTCGCGCATCGAGGAAGTGGCGCGCGGCGCGCTCCACTGATCGAGGACGATCGGCCCCGCGCCGATCCGACGTTCTGCTCGAAAGGGGCGGCCGTGAGGCCGCCCCTTTCGTCGTTGCCGTCCTTCGCTGCGTTGCAATGAAAGATTTTGCAGAAACGACATTGAATTGCCGTTTGCTGTGACTATGATCCGCCCTAGATTCAGAGGACGGCGACGCGCGCTCGTGAGGAGTGCCGCGGGACGTCGTCCCGTTCGGGGGTATGCATGGTCAGCCGCGTCATCACGGTGGATCCCTTCGACTTCGTCGCCTTCGGCGGCACCGGCGACCTTGCGCGTCGCAAGCTTCTGCCGGGCCTCTACCATCGCGACCGGGTCGGCCAGATCCCGGACGAGACCCGCATTCTCGGCGTCGCCCGCGCCGAGATGACGGAAGAGGCCTTCCGCGCCTTCGCTCGCGAGGCACTCGACGCCCACGTGCCCGAACACGAGCGCGACGAGGCGGTGATCGAGCGGTTCATCGCCCGTCTGTCCTATGTCGCGGTCGACGCCACCGGCGAGCGCGGCTGGGCCGATCTCGCGGGTTTCCTCGCCACCCGCCCCGAATGCATCCGCGTCTTCTATCTGGCGACCAGCCCCGACCTCTTCGGCGGCATCTGCGATCGGCTGAAGGCGTCCGGCGTGATCACGCCCTGCTCGCGCGTCGTGGTGGAAAAGCCGATCGGCAAGTCGCTCGCCTCGGCCCGCGCCGTCAATGACGCGGTCGGCGCCGCCTTCGCCGAAACCCAGATCTTCCGCATCGACCACTATCTCGGCAAGGAGACGGTGCAGAACCTGATGGCGCTTCGCTTCGCCAATTCGTTGTTCGAGCCGCTGTGGAACGCCGCGCACATCGACTACGTGCAGGTGACGGTGGCCGAGAGCCTCGGCGTCGAGGGTCGCGCCGGCTATTACGACGGCGCCGGCGCGCTGCGCGACATGGTGCAGAACCATCTCCTCCAGCTTCTCTGCCTCGTCGCCATGGAACCGCCGGCGACGCTCGACGCCGACGCGGTGCGCGACGAGAAGCTCAAGGTGCTGAAGTCGCTGAAGCCGATCGGCCCCGCCGAGGTCGACCGCGTCACCGTGCGCGGTCAGTACGAGAAGGGCGCGAGCGCCGAGGGCGCGGTGCCCGGCTATCTCGAGGAACTCGGCCAGCCGACCTCCAACACCGAGACCTTCGTCGCTCTCAAGGCCGAGGTCGAGAACTGGCGCTGGGCCGGCACGCCCTTCTACCTGCGCTCGGGCAAGCGCCTCGCCGATCGCGTCTCCGAGATCGTGGTGAGCTTCCGCCCGATCCCCCATTCGGTCTTCGACGCCGCCGCCGGTCCGATCCGCCGCAACGAACTGGTCATCCGCCTGCAGCCCGACGAGGGCGTCAAGCTCTCGCTGATGATCAAGGACCCCGGGCCCGGCGGCATGCGGCTGAAGTCGGTGCCGCTCGACATGAGCTTCGCCGAGACCTTCGCCGAGCGCCATGCCGACGCCTACGAGCGGCTGATCATGGACGTGGTGCGCGGCAACCAGACGCTCTTCATGCGCCGCGACGAGGTCGAGGCGGCCTGGACCTGGATCGACCCGATCCTCGAGGCCTGGGCGGCCTCCGGCGACGCGCCGAAACCCTATCGCTCCGGCACCTGGGGTCCGTCCGCGGCCGTCGCCCTGATCGAGCGCGACGGCCGCGCGTGGCACGAGGACGGCGCCTGACGGCGCCCGACGAACTTCCCTTCTCCCCTTGCGGGAGAAGGCGGCCCATCGGGCAGGGAAGACTTCGGCGTGGCCGCGGCCGCGCCGGGAAAGGCAGGAAGACATGGCCCTCGACGCCCGCGTCGGCGAGATCACCGAGCGCATCCGCGCCCGCTCCCGCGACTCCCGTGCCCGCTATCTCGAACGCGTCGCCGCCCAGATCGAGAAGCGCCCGACCCGCTCCAAACTCGGCTGCGCCAATCTCGCCCACGGCTTCGCCGCCTGCGGCCCCGAGGCCAAGGCGCGGCTCGCCGCCGGCGAGACGCCGAACATCGGCATCGTCACCGCCTACAACGACATGCTCTCCGCCCATCGGCCCTACGAGCGCTATCCGGCGCTGATCCGGGCCGAGGCCGAACGGCTCGGCGCCACGGCACAGGTCGCCGGCGGCGTGCCCGCCATGTGCGACGGCGTCACGCAGGGAGAGGCGGGGATGGAGCTGTCGCTCTTTTCCCGCGACGTCATCGCCATGGCGACCGGCGTGGCGCTGTCGCATCAGATGTTCGACGGCGCGCTGATGCTCGGCATCTGCGACAAGATCGTGCCCGGTCTGGTCATCGGCAGCCTCGCCTTCGGCCACCTGCCGGTGATCTTCGTGCCGTCGGGGCCGATGTCGACCGGCATCTCCAACGGCGAGAAGAACCGCGTCCGCCAGCTCTACGCCGAGGGCAAGGCGACCAAGGCCGATCTCCTGGAGAGCGAGTCGAAGTCCTACCACGGCATCGGCACCTGCACCTTCTACGGCACCGCCAACTCCAACCAGATGCTGATGGAGTTCATGGGCCTGCATCTGCCGGGCGCGAGCTTCGTGCCGCCCGACACCGACCTGCGCGACGCGCTGACCCGCGCCGCCGTCGCCCGGGTGCTGGAGATCGGATCGCGCGGGAGCAGCTTCACGCCGATCGGCGAGGTGCTCGACGAACGCGCCTTCGTCGACGGCATCGTCGGCCTGATGGCGACGGGCGGCTCGACCAACCACACGCTCCATCTCGTCGCCATGGCGCGTGCCGCCGGCATCGCGCTGACCTGGGACGACTTCGCCGATCTCTCGGCGATCACGCCGCTCCTGGTGCGCGCCTATCCCAACGGCGCCGCCGACGTCAACGCGCTGCACGAAGCCGGCGGCGTGCCCTTCGTCATCCGCGAACTCCTCGGCGAGGGGCTGCTGCATGCCGACGCCCGCACCGTCGGGGGTGCGAGCCTCGCCGAGCAGACGCGGACGCCGAGCCTCGACGCCTCCGGTGCCCTCGTCTTCGCGCCGGCGCGTGCGACGAGCGGCGACGAGAGCGTGGTGCGACCGATCGTCCGCCCCTTCGAGGCGGTCGGCGGCCTCGAACTCCTCACCGGCAACCTCGGCCGCTCGGTGATCAAGATCTCGTCGGTGGCTCCGGAACGCCGGATCGTCGAGGCGCCGGCTCGCGTCTTCGACGATCAGGAGGCGGTGCAGCAGGCCTTCCGGGCGGGCGAACTGACCGGCGATTTCGTCGCCGTCGTCCGCTTCCAGGGGCCGCGCGCCAACGGTATGCCGGAACTCCACAAGTTGACGCCGCCGCTCGGCGTTCTGCAGGATCGCGGCCAGAAGGTCGCGCTCGTGACCGACGGCCGCATGTCGGGCGCCTCCGGCAAGGTGCCGGCGGCCATCCACCTTTCTCCGGAAGCCGCCGACGGCGGACCGATCGCCCGCATCCGCGACGGCGACATGGTCCGCCTCGACGCGACGACGGGACGTCTCGACGTCCTGGTCGATCCGGCGGAATGGTCGTCGCGGCAGGCCGCGACGGCCGATCTCTCCGCATCCGGTTGGGGCGCCGGACGGGAGCTCTTCGCAACTTTCCGCAACACCGTCGGCTCGGCCGAAGAGGGGGCCTCCTCGCTATGAACGTCATCCGCATCGTCCCCGATCCCCGTCGTCTCCTCGATCACGAATGCCGCACCGGCGAGAGCCCGCTGTGGGACGACCGCCGCGATCGGCTCTTCTTCGTCGACATCGATTCCGGCGAGATCCATCACGTCACCGCCGAGGGCTCGTCCCATCGCGTCTGGCCGGCGCCGCCGCCGGAGCGCCCGACCGCGCTGGGGCTCACCACCACCGGCCGTCTGGTCGTCTCGCTGACCCGCTCGGTCGTGCTCTTCGACCCCGACGCCGGCACCTGGGAGACGCTCGCCGAGATCGACGTCGGCCGCTCCACCACCCGCCTCAACGACGGCAAGGTCGGTCCCGACGGCGCCTTCTGGGTCGGCTCGATCGACGAGACGCCCGAGCGTCCGCCGGTCTGCGCGCTGTGGCGCGTCACCGCCGACGGCGCGGTGGAGAAGAAGATCGAGGGCCTGCGCGCCTCCAACGGCCTCGCCTGGGATCCCTCGGGCCGCACCATGTATCTCTCCGACAGCCGCGGTCCGTGGATCGACCGCTTCGACTTCGACGCGGCGACCGGCGAGATCTCCAACCGTTCGCGCTTCGCCACGCTCGACGATGGCCTCGGCCGTCCCGACGGCGGCTGCTGCGACGCCATCGGCCACTACTGGAGCGCCGGCATCACCTCGGGCCAGATCAACCGCTTCGCCCCCGACGGCCGCCTGCTCGAGCACTGGAACCTGCCGGTCGACCATCCGACCATGCCGTGCTTCGGCGGCGAGGGCCTGCGCACGCTCTTCGTGACGTCGCTGCTCCGGCCCGGCGAGGAGGGCCGCCCGTCGCTGGCGCCGGCCGGCTCGGTGATCGCGCTCGACGCCCAGATCGCCGGCTTCCCGCCCTTCCGCATGCCCGATCCGAAGGGTTGATACCAACGGTCGAGGACGCTGACGCATCCGACCGTCGAAGGAATGCGAATTTCTCATGTGCATCAGCGGCGTGAGAAATTCGCATGAAGCATACCGAAGGTCATTTTCAATGCCCTTCGATATGAGCGGTCCACGCGGGGCATTGCCGAAACGAAGAAGGCCCGGACATCCGTCCGGGCCTTCTTCTCGTTCGATGTGTGTTGCGCTCAGGCGGCGGCGACGTCGGCGAGGAAGCGGTCGACCACGGCGCGCAGATCTTCCGCCGTCGCGGCGACGCGGCCGGCGGCACCGGTCATCTCGCCCGCCGCGCGGGTCGTCTCGCCGGCGGCGGAACTGACGCCGCCGATGTTCTCGGCGACGTGGCGGGTACGCTCGGCGGCGAGCGACACGTTGCGGGCGATCTCGGCGGTGGAGGCGCCCTGTTCCTCGACCGCGGCGGCGATCGCCGAGGTGAAGGTGTCGACCTCGCCCATCGTGTCGACGATCCGGCCGATCGCCTCGACGGCGGCGCCGGTGGTGCTCTGGATCGCGCCGATCTGGGCGGAGATCTCCTCGGTCGCCTTGGCGGTCTGACCGGCCAGCGTCTTGACCTCGGCGGCGACGACGGCGAAGCCGCGGCCGCTCTCGCCGGCGCGTGCCGCCTCGATCGTCGCGTTGAGGGCGAGCAGGTTGGTCTGTTCGGCGATGTCGCGGATGAGGCCGACGACGGCGCCGATGCGCCCCGCGGCCTGGGCGAGATCGCCGACGGTGACGTTGGTGTCGCGCGAGACCTTGGCCGCCTCGGCGACCACGTCGGTGGTGCGGGAGACCTGACGGGCGATCTCGTCGATCGAATGCATCAGCTCCTCGCCGGCGGCCGACACGGTGACGACGTTCTCCGACGCCTCGCGCGAGGCGTCGGCGGCATCGTCGGAGCGCTGCGACGTCGTCGCGGCGTTGCGGCCGAGGTCGGTCGCGGTGGCGGTCATCGACCGCATCTCGGCGTCGACGGCGCCGAGCATGTCGGTGGCGCGGCGACGGAACTCGCCGACGAGGCGATCGATCGCCTGTTCGCGCACCCGCTTGGCCTCGGCGGCCGACGAGGTCGCCGCCGTCAGTTCGCGACGCTCGACCTCCTGGCGGCGGAAGACCATGACGGCCTCGGCCATGTCGCCGAGCTCGTCCTTGCGGGTCGTGTCGACCGAGACGTCGAGATTGCCGTGGCCGAGGTCGACCATCGCCTGCCGAATGGCGGCGAGCGGACGCGTCACCGAACGCACCACCAGGAAGGCGATCAACCCGATGGCACCGGCGAAGACCAGCGACAGCAGGCCCGAGCGCAGCGCCACGGCGCGGAACTGCGCCTCGACGTCGTCGAGCCACATGCCGGTGCCGATGACCCAGCTCCAAGCCTTGAAGGCGCCGACATGCGAGATCTTCGGCAGTGCCTCGGAGGCACCGGGCTTGGGCCAACGATAGGCCACCGTGCCGGAACCCTTGGCGGCGGAGACGGCGAGCATCTCGCGGAACAGGAAGACGCCGTCGGTGTCCTTCATGTCGATGCCGGAGACGCCGCGCATCTTCTCGGAAGGATGGACGACCATCCGGCCGTCGGTCGTCATCACGAAGATGTAGTTGCCGTCGTCGAAGCGCAGCCGGCCGATCTCGTCGGCGGCGCGCGCCTTCGCCTCCTCCATCGTGATCTCGCCGCGCTTCGCCTTGTCGAAGGACGACTGCGCCAGGCTCGCCGCGGTCTCCTCGATCCGGCGCAGCTCGTCGAGCCGGCTCTGGTAGAGGTTCGAATGCAGCGTCACGAGGCCGAGCACCGTCACCGCGACCAGACCGACGACGGCCAGGCCGGCGACGAGAAACAGCCGCGAAGAAATGCCTCGATTGAAGATCGCCATGGTCCGCTCTCCGACGGCTCGCCGACCGTTCCGCACGCGGGTCGTGCGGTTGCCCGAGCGGGCATGCGGGGGTGGAAGCCGACTTTTCACTTCGGCGAGTGTCGTTGCGTCGGCCTTAAGAAAAGGGAAACGGAAAGCAACTCGGACGGTGAAATTTCATCGAAAGAAAGTCGGCATGCCGATGATTTCGGAAACGATTGAAATCGTATACGAAATCGGACGGCTCTCGACCCGTCTCGATTTGGACGAAGTCCAGATCTCGCGCCTCCGACTACAGTCGAATTACCTAGCGTCAGGCTTTCGGTTCTCCGTGGCCGATCACCCGGCGGACCCCGAGATGGCGCGCACGCACGGCGCGTTCGACGTCGTCGATCGCCGCATGCAGTTCGGCGACGCCGATCGACGGTTCGGCCCGGCAGTGGAAGTTGACCACCACGCCCTCGGCGGTGGCGCGGGCGCGCACGTGGTGAACCTCGCCGACGATGCCGCCGCGCTCCGCCGCCGCCTCGAGGTCGCCGCGGATCTCGGCGAGCGACGGTTCGTCGAGGTCGAGGCCGGTCAGGCGATCGACGGTGATCGGTTCGATGTGGGTCTCGACCTCCGAGCCGGGGCCGAGTTCGGCCTCGATCGCCGTCTCGAGCCCGCTCGCCACCGCATGGGCCTCGGCGAGCGACATGCGGCCGTCGACCTCGAGGTCGAGAGAGACCGCGATGCGCGCGTCGGCGAGCGTCTGGACGAAGAGATGATGGACGGCGACGCCGCGGTTGCGGGCGATCACCATGATGCGCTCGTGGATCGTCTCGTCGTCGAGGGCGATCGGATGGGCGGCGATGGCGATGTCGACCTCCGGCATCGCCCGGCCGACCGCCGCCTTCACCTCGGCCTTGATCGCCGCCGTGTCGTCGAGCGAGCGGATGCGGGCGACCGCGAGGTCGAGATCGACGAAGATCTTGGCGCCCGACGGTCGCGCGCGGATCCGTTCGATGGCGACGACGCCGGCGACCCCTTCGGCGATCGTGCGGATGCCTTCGGCGACGCCATGGGGGGCGGCGTCCATCAGCGAGTCGATGGTGCGTCGGCCGAGCCGCCAGCCGGCGAGGCAGACGAAGGCGGAGACGCCGATCGCCGCCAGCGCGTCGCCGAGCGGCCAACCCGCCCAGACGAAGCCGAGGCCGACGAGCACGACCGCCGAGCTCCACATGTCGGAGGAGAAGTGCAGCGCATCGGCCTCGAGCGCCGGGCTGTTGGTCGCCCGCGCCACCTTCAGCAGGTGGCGGGCGCGGAAGAAGTCGACGACGATCGACACCACCACGACGCCGACCGCCACCAGGCTCGCCTCCGGCGTGCCGCCGTGGCCGAGGATGCGCTGCACCGCCTCCCAGGCGATCCAGCCCGAGGCGACGAAGAGCAGGCCGGTCTCGGCGAGCGCCGCGACGCTCTCGATCTTGGCGTGGCCGTAGTGGTGCATCTCGTCGGCCGGCTCGTCGGCGATCCGCACCGCGAACCACGTCATCACCGTGGCGCCGACGTCGAGCAGGCCGTGGATCGCCTCCGACAAGAGACCGAGCGAGCCGGTCATGACCGCGACGATCGCCTTGGCGATCGTCAGGCCCGTCGAGGCGACGATGGAGCCGAGCGCGGCGGCTTCCTTCTGCTCCCCGTGCGAGACATTCTCATTTGCAGTCATGGACTTGGCTCCGATCGTCGGGACGTGCGGCATCCCTAGGTCGTGCCGTCCGATCGGGCAAGCGCCTTGCCGGCGAGGGGGCATGGTCCCGGCCGAGTGTGGGCCGGCGGCCACACCTCGCCGACGAGCGCGGGGACGGCACGATTTCGGGTGGACGCGGCCCCGGGCGCGGTCTATCCGCTGGACGTGGTTCCGCCGCATCGCGGTATCATGGTGATCCGCCGTTCGTCCGCGTTGCTGGACCCGGCCCGTCTCGACGACACTCCCGAACCCGAAAGGACGGCCATGAGCGCCGATCGTTTCTCGCGCGTCTTCTCCCGCACCACCCTCGTCGGCGCCCTCGTGGCGGCGCTCGTCGGCGGTACCGCGGGTCGGGCCGGTGCCGAGGAAGGGGGCGAGGAGACGCTGAAGACGCTCTATCGCATCGCCATCTCGGCCGAGATGTGCGGCTTCCCGATGGGCCAGCGCGAGGCGACCAACCTCGGCAAGGCGATGAACCGGGCGCTGGCCGAGACCAATCTCTCGCCCGACGCCGCCGACGCGCTCTACCGTGACGTCGATGCCGCGCTCGAGGCCGAAGGTTTCGAGAAGATCTGCGCCGGCGACGGTGCGCGCAACTACCGCGCCCTTCTCGCTGCCAACATCCGTTGATCGATCGCGGCTTTCGCGCGCATCCTCGTCCACCTTCGCAAATCCGTCGTCTCGAATCGCCATTCTCGCGGCTCGACCGTCGGTCGCGCGACGCGACGGTTGCGTTTCGTCCGCGACGGTGGCAACCCGATCGGGACAGGCGCGAACGGCGCGCGCTGGCGAGGATTTCATGAGCATCGACGATCGGCAGGAGACGGCATCGTCCGGCATCCTTCTCTCCGGAGACACCGCGGTCGGACCGCTGGTCCGGGCGGTGATCGATGCCGTCGACGAACCCTGCATCGTGGTCGACGGCACTCACGAGGTGCGCTGGTTCAACCGCGACGCGGCGCTGCGCTTCCCCGCCCTGTCGGAGGGTTTCCCGCTGTCCTTCGGCGTGCGCGTCACCCAGCTCTACGACGCCGTCGACACCGCCCGCGACCGGCTGGCCGCCGAGATCGTCGAATGGCACGACAAGGTGCCGACCGAACGCTGGTCGCGCGCCCACGTGGCGCCGCTGATCGTGCCCGGCATCGCGCCCTTCCTCATGATCCGCATCGAGGACCTGACCGAGACGCGGCGGATGGAGCGCATGCGCGCCGACTTCGTCGCCAACGCCAGCCACGAACTGCGCACGCCGCTCGCCGCCCTCTCCGGCTTCATCGAGACGCTGCAGGGCCCGGCCCGCGACGACGGTGCCGCCCGCGCGCGCTTCCTCGGCGTGATGGCCGAACAGGCGGGGCGGATGAAGCGGCTGATCGACGATCTCCTGTCGCTGTCGCGCATCGAGATGAAGGCGCATCTGCGCCCCGAGGCCGAGGTCGACCTCTGCGAGGTGCTCGCCCGTGTCCTCGATCTCGCCCGTCCCGCCGCCGGCACCGAGGGTATCACTCTGGCGATCGAGGGCTGCGACGCCGCCCGCGCCGTGCGCGGCGACCGTGAGGAACTGGTCCAGGTCTTCACCAATCTGGTCGAGAACGCCGTCAAGTACGGTGGTACCGGCGGCTCGGTCGAGGTGACGGTGCGCACCGAGGGCGACGTCGTGCTGGCGACCGTGCGCGACCATGGCGACGGCATCGATCCGGTCCACCTGCCGCGCCTGACCGAGCGCTTCTACCGCGGCCATTCCGACGGCGCCGGCTCGCGCCGCGGCACCGGCCTCGGCCTCGCCATCGTCAAGCACATCGTCACCCGCCACGGCGGGCGGCTCGACATCTGGAGTCGGCGTGGCGAGGGCTCCGCCTTCACCGTCGCGCTCGACCGCTGGAAGTCGTGAAGCGCTTCGAAATCAACAGCTTGGAACGTCATCAAACTGACGTCTCCGCGTCATAGAAACGGGGCGACCCGAGCCGGTTCCGCCGGACGGTTCGCGCCAGTGGAACGAGGTTCGCTCGATGACCAACCATACCGTCGTCGCCTACGATCAGGAACTGAAGGAACTCGCCGGCCGCATCGCGGAGATGGGCGGGCTCGCCGAAGGTCTCGTGACCGACGCCGTCACCGCGCTCGTTCGCGGCGACACGACGCTGGCACAGAAGGTGGTCGCCACCGACGCCCGGCTCGACCGCCTCCAGCACATCGTCGAGGAACAGGCGATCGTGATCATCGCCAAGCGCCAGCCGATGGCGCTCGACCTGCGTCACATCTTCGTCGCCATGCGTCTCGCCGGCGACCTCGAACGGGTCGGCGACCTCGCCAAGTCGATCGCCAAGCGCGTCATCGCCATGAACGGCGGCGTCCGCCTGAAGAGTGTGCTGATCGGCGTCGAACATCTCGCCGAGATCGCGCTCGAGCAGCTCAAGGCCGTGCTCGACGCCTATGCCGCGCAGGATTCCGACGCCGCGATCGTCGTGCGCGATCGCGACGAGCAGATCGACGCGCTCTATACGTCGCTGTTCCGCGAGCTCCTCACCTACATGATGGAAGACCCGCGCAACATCACCTTCTGCACCCACCTGCTGTTCTGTGCCAAGAACATCGAGCGCATCGGCGATCACGCCACCAACGTCGCCGAACAGGTCCACTACCTGGTGACCGGCGAGCAGGTGTCCGGCGAGCGCCCGAAGGGCAACGATGCCGAACAGATGAAGTTCGAGGCCGGCGCCTGAGCCGACCCGAGGAACGAGGGACGACATGGCCCGCGTGTTGATCGTCGAGGACGAGGAGGCGCTCGGTCTCCTCCTGCGCTACAATCTCGAGAGCGAGGGATACGACGTCGAAGTCGTCGCCCGAGGCGACGAGGCCGATACGCGCCTGAGGGAGAGCGTGCCCGATCTCCTCATCCTCGACTGGATGTTGCCGGGGCTCTCCGGCATCGAACTGTGCCGCCGCCTGCGCGCCCGCACCGAGACCGAGCGCCTGCCGATCATCATGTTGACGGCACGCGGCGAGGAGAGCGAGCGCATCCGCGGCCTCTCCACCGGCGCCGACGACTATGTGGTGAAGCCCTTCTCCACCGCCGAGCTGATGGCCCGCGTCCGCGCCATGCTGCGTCGGACCCGGCCGGAGCTGGTCTCCACCCTGCTGCGCTCCGGCGACCTCGAACTCGATCGCGAGACCAAGCGCTGCCGCCGCGCCGGCCGCGAGATCCATCTCGGACCGACCGAGTTCCGCCTGCTCGAGTTCCTGATGCAGTCGCCCGGCCGCGTCTTCACCCGCGAGCAGCTGCTCGACGGCGTCTGGGGCATGGACGTCTATGTCGACGAACGCACCGTCGACGTCCACGTCGGCCGTTTGCGCAAGGCGGTCAACCGCCCGCGCGAACGCGATCCGATCCGCACCGTCCGCGGCTCCGGCTATTCCTTCGACGAACGCTTCGGCGCGATGGCCTGAGGCGATCCGCCGATCGGCACGCGATCGGCGCGCCCTTCCGACATCCCGAAAAGCAGAGAGCCCGGCGATCGCTCGCCGGGCTCTCTGCTTTTCGTCCAGGGCCTCTCGCCTCAGGCGCGACGGCGGTCGCGGCGGCGGTCGGCGACCGGCTGATAGGCGAGCCGCGCGTGATAGGCGCAGTAGGGGATGCCGACGTCGGAGCGACGGGCGCAGAAGTGGAAGTCCAACGCGGAAGGATCGCCCATCGGCCACTTGCAGGTCTGTTCGTTGATCTGCAGCACCGAGGCGTTGGGGATCAGCGGCTCGTCGGAGAGCGAGACGAGCTGCGGCGCCGGCTGGGCGTGGCGGCGTTCCTCCGGCCGGGTCTCGGCCTTGAGCGCGGTGGCGCCGACGCTGACCGGACCGCCTTCCGAGCGACCGGTCGAGGTCGCGGGACGGGCGACCGGCTTCTTCGGACGGCTGGCGGAGGGCTGCGGCGCCTTGGCGCGGCCCGACAGGCCGAGCCGATGGACCTTGCCGATCACCGCGTTGCGGGTGACGCCGCCGAGTTCGCCGGCAATCTGGCTGGCGCTCAGTCCGTCGCCCCAGAGCTTCTTGAGAAGCTCGACCCGCTCGTCGGTCCAGGAGATCATCGCTACCCTCGCAGTCGTGGCCGGCGATCGAACCTTCCGAATCCCTTCTCGTCCGGAGGAATCCCTCCGGGGCCGCCTCGTTTCCGGGGCGTCGACGCAAGACGAGAAGTATGGGATCGGACGATCCGCCGCACGAGATGTCGTGTTTAACAAGTCGTAAACTACACTAGCCGTAGACTCGCGAGCAAGGCGGACGGGAATCGTTTCGGTGGATGAACGATGTCTTTTCCCCAGCGTTGAGTCCGATCTGCAACAGAACCCACGGTGAAATGCCGGTTTGCGGCATCTCACGCGTCGGTTGCGGTCCGTAGACTTGCGGATGCCCGCCCGCGCAGTCCGCGCCGACCGCGGTTTTCGGCCGGCGACGTTGACAATTTGCCCTTTCCGCCCCCATTATCCGCGCGCTCGACGAAGGGTGCCGCTGAGGCACTTCGATCGTCGTCGCGGGTGCCGCCCGGAGGGCGGCATCGTTCGTTTTGGGGGCCTGTCGCGCGCGGCCGGCCCTCGCCTGCAGGACCCCGGGGGCGTCTGCCTTCCCCGCGCTCGAAACGCGGCCGGCGGCGTCCGGAGACGAGAGAATGACCGATACCGCGCTCTATTCGACTTTCGCCCGCGTCGACCTCGAGTTCGTCCGCGGCCGTGGGGTCTGGCTCGAGACGGCTTCGGGCGAACGATGGCTCGACATGATGGGCGGCATCGCCGTCAACGCGCTCGGCCATTGCCATCCCCATCTCGTTGCGGCGCTCACCGAACAGGCCCAGAATCTGTGGCACGTGTCGAACGTCTTCGCCGCGCCGCATCAGGAGAAGCTCGCCCGTCGTCTGGTCGAGACCTCCTTCGCCGACCGCGTCTTCTTCACCAATTCCGGCGCCGAGGCGATGGAATGTGCGATCAAGACGGCGCGTCGCCGCCAGTTCCACGAGGGTCGGCCGGAGCGCTATCGCCTGATCACCTTCGAAGGCGCCTTCCACGGCCGCACGCTGGCGACGATCGCCGCCGGCGGCCAGGAGAAATACATCGAGGGCTTCGGTCCCAAGGTCGACGGTTTCGACAAGGTCGAGGGCTTCGACGAAGCCAAGGTGCTCGCCGCCATCGGACCGGAGACCGCCGGCATCCTGATCGAGCCGATCCAGGGCGAGGGCGGCATCCGCCCGGTGCCGCCCTCCTTCCTCGCCTTCCTGCGCCGGGTCTGCGACGAGCACGGCCTGTCGCTGATCTACGACGAGGTCCAGTGCGGCATGGGTCGTACCGGCAAGCTCTGGGCCTACGAGGTCTCCGGCGTCGCGCCCGACATCCTGGCCTCGGCCAAGGGCATCGGCGGCGGTTTCCCGCTCGGCGCGTGTCTGGCGACCGAAGCGGCTGCCGCCGGCATGACGGCCGGCACCCACGGCACGACCTACGGCGGCAACCTGCTCGCCATGGCCGCCGGCAACGCGGTGCTCGACGTGATGCTCGAGGAGGGCTTCCTCGACGCGGTCGCGCGGAAGGGTCTGCGCCTCAAGCAGAAGCTCGCCGCCGTGGTCGATCTCCATCCCGAGATCTTCCAGGAGGTGCGCGGCGAGGGCCTGATCCTCGGCCTCAAGTGCCGCCGCCCGCCCGCCGGCGTGATCGCCGCGATGCGGGACCAGAAACTGCTGGCGGTCGCCGCCGGTGACGACGTCGTGCGCTTCCTGCCGGCTCTGGTGGTGAGCGATGAAGAGATCGACGAAGCCGTGGCGCGTGTCGAAGCCGCCGCCCATGCGCTTCTCGAGGCCGAAAAGGGGGCCGCTGCGTGACACTTTCTTCCGGCAAGCGCCATTTCCTCGATCTGCCCGACGTTTCCAAGGCCGATCTGCGTGCCATCCTCGACGAGGCCACCCGCCTCAAGGGCGCCCGCCGCGGCGCCTTCGAGGGCGAAGGCCCGCTCGCCGGCAAGGTGCTGGCGATGATCTTCGAGCGTCCCTCGACCCGCACCCGCGTCTCCTTCGACGTGGGCATGCGCGAGCTCGGCGGCCAGACCCTGATGCTGACCGGCGACGAGATGCAGCTCGGCCGCGGCGAGACCATCGCCGACACCGCGCGCGTGCTCTCCCGCTTCGTCGACGCGATCATGATCCGCATCCTCGATCACGGCGCGCTGAAGGAACTGGCCGACAACGCCACCGTTCCGGTGATCAACGGCCTGACCAAGCTGTCGCATCCCTGCCAGATCATGGCCGACGTCATGACCTTCGAGGAACATCGCGGCCCGATCGCCGGCCGAACGATCGCCTGGGTCGGCGACGACAACAACGTGCTCGCCTCGTGGATCCACGCCGCCGAGCGCTTCGACTGCAAGCTGCGCATCGCCACGCCGCCGGAACTCGCCCCCAAGACCGACATCATGGCCTGGGCCCGCAAGGCCGGCGCCTCGGTGGTGTGGACCGAGGACCCCTACGAGGCGGTCGCCGGGGCCGACTGCGTCATCACCGACACCTGGGTGTCGATGGGCGACGACGAGAGCGAGCGCCGCCACAATCTCCTGAAGCCCTATCAGGTGACCGAGAAGCTCATGTCGGCGGCCAACCCCGACGCGATCTTCATGCACTGCCTGCCGGCCCACCGCGACGAGGAGGTGACCGCCGAGGTCATCGACGGTCCGCGTTCGGTGGTCTTCGACGAGGCCGAGAACCGTCTCCATGCCCAGAAGGGCGTCTTGGCGTGGTGCCTCGGCCGCGTCGGCGCCTGATCGCGAGACGCTCTTTCGGGGTGCCACTGGCGAAACGTGCCTCGGCGCACCAGATAGATGACGAATTGGAGCCGACGGCCGCACCCCGCGCCGTCGGCTCGCCGCTTTCGAAGACGAGCCCGCCATGACGCAAGCCGACACCATCCCGGCCACCGCCGCCCAGGACGTGGTCCTGCCCTTCACCGTTCCCGCGCTCGACGTGCGCGGCCGAGCCGTGCGGCTCGGCCCGAGCCTCGACGCGATCCTCTCCCGTCACGCCTATCCGGTGCCGGTCGCCCGCCTGCTGGCGGAAGCGATCGCGCTGACGACGCTGCTCGGCTCGTCGATCAAGTTCGAGGGCCGCTTCATCCTCCAGACCCGCACCGACGGGCCGGTGTCGATGCTGGTCGTCGATTTTCAGACGCCGGACGGCATCCGCGCCTATGCGAGCTTCGACAAGGACGGCGTCGCCCGCGCCATCGCCGAGGGCCGCGTCTCGCCGCCGGACCTGCTCGGCCGCGGCCATCTCGCCATGACCGTCGATCAGGGCCCCGACATGCAGCGCTACCAGGGCGTCGTGGCGCTCGAGGGCGAGAGCCTCGAGGAGGTCGCGCACGTCTGGTTCCAGCAGTCGGAGCAGATCCCGACCAGGGTCCGCCTCGCCGTCGCCGAGGAACTGACCCGCTCGGACGCCGGCCCGCGCCATGCCTGGCGCGCCGGCGGCGTCATGGTGCAGTTCCTGCCCGAGAGCGAGGACCGGGTGAAGGCCCGCGACCTCCACCCCGGCGACGCGCCGGAGGGCACCGAGGCCCACGAGGTCGAGATCGACGACGCCTGGGCCGAGGCCGAGGCGCTGGTCGGCACCGTCGAGGACGTCGAGCTGACCGACACCGACGTGTCGTCGGAACGGCTGCTCTATCGCCTCTTCCACGAGCGTGGCGTGCGGGTCTTCGAGCCACTGGCGATGGTCGAGCGCTGCCGTTGCTCGCGCGAGCGGGTCGAGGGCATGCTGGCGCAGTTCTCGGCCGAGCAGGTCGACGACATGACGGTCGACGGCACCATCGAGGTCACCTGCGACTTCTGCTCGACCAAGTATCGCTTCGATCCGGCGGCGGTCCACGCGATGCGCGGCGAGGGCTGATACCGGGCGTGTGAAATTTCGACCTTTTGTCCCTGTTCGGCTTCACCCTGAGGTGCCCGGCTGAAAGCCGGGCCTCGAAGGGCGAAGCCACGACGGGCCGTGCCACTCGGCCCTTCGCCCTTCGAGGCCGACTACGTCGGGCACCTCAGGATGAAGGGCCTTCACGACAGGCCGAAAGGGCCAGAACGTCATCCGTTCGGTATGAGGCGAGAGCGGCGGGCAAAAACGCCCTGCACATCTCTCGTCCTCAGAACACCGTGCCGTCGGAGACGATGGTCAGTGGCGGCGATCCGTCGGGGCGGCGGTCGCGGGCGAGCCTGCGGCCGGCGAGCCAGGTGCCGCCTTCCAGCACGCAGGCGAGCGGGAAGTTCAGCGCGTTGCGGCCGAGGTTCTGGCGGATGATCGCCGCCAGCCGGTCGACGACGGCGATGGTCAGCGCCCGCCATTCCACCACCAGCTCGTCCTCGACCGAATGCGAGCGCTTGGCCGCGGCCGGATCGCGCAGCACCAGGATGCCGCCGTCGATCAGCAGACCGCCGTTGCGGTATTCGGCCAGCCCGGTCAGGCCGTCGAGCCGCGTCACCTCGAAACCGGCCCAGGAGAGCGGCTCGATCAGCGAATAGGTCAGCCACTGCGACAGCTTGTGGATCGGCATCAGGTGACGGGTGGCGTCCGAGGTCTCGAGCTTGTGGTGGATCCAGGTGTCGCCGAGCGGCACCCCGGCGAGCGACCAGCGACCCGGCCAGATCGGTCCGAGCGCGTCGAGCAGGGTCTCGAGCACCGCCGGTGCCGGCACCCGGCCGTCGGGGAAGCGTTGGGCGAGATGGTCGACGAGCCCGCCGGGCCGCGCGCCATCGGCGGTGCCGAAGACGTCTGCGCGATGGGCGATCTGCTGACCCAGCCGATTGATCAGGCCGAGCCGCCCCTCGAGCCCGACCAGCGGGTTCGAATGCGACACCTGCAACCCGTCGGCCAGTTCCTCGAGCGTCAGGCCGGCGAGCGCACGGGCATCGGCGCGCAGCGGGTCGAAGGGCTCGGTCGAGAAGATGCCGGAGGCGAACATGGAGAGCGAGGCGACCGCCAGACCCTCGGTGCGGGCAAAGGTCTCGCCGGTCACCGCCTCGGCATAGGACCAGCGCGGCCCGGCGCCGGCGTCGAGCAACACCGAGACCACGGCGAGGTCGACCGAGGCGCGGGCGAACTCGCGCGCGTCCATCCACTCGCGGCCGGCGGCGAGCGAGCCCCAGCGGTCGATGCCGCCGACCTCGAAGTTGCGCCAGCGCGAATGCGGCGGCACCTCGAGGGTCGGATGCTCCGAGCGGATCAGCCGCGTCACCCATTCGGCGACGGGATCGAGGCGGGCGAGGTCGACGCGGAAATGGTCGAGCCGCTCCATCAGCGCCAGATCGAACAGGTGGTTGGCGCGCTCGCGCACCGCGTCGGCGGAGAGCAGGCGTCGCGCCGCGGCGACGTCTTCCGGCGATGGCGGGGGCGCGGCGGCATCGGTCGTCATGCGGGCAGCGTCTCCGTCTGGGGGACGAACCGGTCGGACGACCGATTCGCAACGAGCGTGGCCCGATTTTCAGTAATGGTCGAGCCCTCGGCCCACCGTCTTGTCGAGATCTTCACCGCTGGGTGCACCTTCCGGGGCGTAATACCCGGCGGCCTTCTTCGCTTCCATCTCGACGCGGGCGTCCGCCGGGATCAGATCGTCGGGGATCGCCACCCGTTCGCCGATCTCGATGCCCGAGCCGGTCACCGCGTCGTACTTCATGTCCGACATGGAGACGAAGCGGTCGATGCGGGTGATGCCGAGCCAGTGCAGCACGTCGGGCATCAACTGCTGGAAGCGGGCGTCCTGGACACCGGCGACGCATTCGGTGCGCTCGAAATAGGTCGCGGCGCGGTCGCCGCCCTCCTGGCGCTTGCGGGCGTTGTAGACGAGGAACTTCGTCACCTCGCCGAGCGCGCGGCCCTCCTTGCGATTGTAGACGATCAGCCCGACGCCGCCGGCCTGGGCCTCCTTCACGCATTCCTCGATGCCGTGCACCAGATAGGGCCGGCAGGTGCAGATGTCCGAGCCGAAGACGTCGGAGCCGTTGCATTCGTCGTGGACGCGGCAGGTGAGCCGCTTCGACCGATCCGACAGCCCGGCCGGATCGCCGAAGACATAGGCGGTCTGACCGCCGATCGGCGGCAGGAAGACCTCGAGATCGGAGCGGGTGACGAGTTCGGGATAGATGCCGCCGGTCTGTTCGAACAGTACCCGGCGCAGGATGTCCTCCTTGACGCCGAAACGCTCGGCGATGCCGGGCAGCCACCACACCGGATCGATGGCGATCTTGGTGACGGCGATGTCGCCCTGCGGCCGGACGATGTCGCCGTCGACGCGGATGCGGCCCTTCTCGAACTCCGGCGTCAGTTCCGGCAGCGTCAGCCGCGCCTTGGTGACGGCGATGGTCGGGCGGATGTCGACGCCGTCGGCGATCTCCGCGGCGAAGATCTTCTGCACCTCGTGACCGAAGGGATCGAGCGAGACGATCTCGCTCGGCCGCGACCACGAGGGATACGGCCCGATGTCGATCGGCGGCGTGGTGTTGGTGAGGTCCGGACGCTGCAACGGGTCGAGCGCGCCGGAGGCCACCGCCAGCGCGCGATAGACCGCATAGGAGCCGCCGTGGGTGCCGATGGCGTTGCGATGCGAGGTCCGCGTCACCGTCGCCACCACGGGACCGCGCTCGCGCGGGTCGGCAGCGCCCCAGTTCAGCGGGAAACGCTGGGGCCGCGAGGCACCGGGGTGGGAAGTCAGACGGATGTGGCCGGGCTTTTCGGGTGTCGTCACGGGCAGGCCTCCGAGGTCGACGCATGCGTCGCCGGAAAGGACCAGACTGTCAGATAATTCGGGCAGTGCAAACCGGTCTCGCGGTCACCGCGGGGCTCCGGCGCCGATCGGCGGTGGAGGGCGGCCCCGCGGGCCTTGCGGGCGGCGCGGACCGGGCTAAGGTGCGGGAAAGAGACGAGATCCGCGAAGGAGTACGGTGATGGCGTTCGAAGGAGTGACGGTGGTCGACCATCCGCTGGTCGCGCACAAGCTGACGATCATGCGCAAGAAGGAGACCTCGACGAAGGGCTTCCGGACGCTCTTGAAGGAGATTTCGCTGCTGCTCGCCTACGAGGCGACGCGTGATCTCGAGCTGACCACGGTCGAGATCGAGACGCCGCTGCAGCCGATGCACGCCCCGACGCTCGCCGGCAAGAAGCTGGTCTTCGCGCCGATCCTGCGTGCCGGCATGGGCCTGCTCGAAGGCATGCTGGAGCTCGTGCCCTCCGCCCGCGTCGCCCACGTCGGCCTCTACCGCGACCCCAAGACGCTGACGGCGATCGAATATTACTTCAAGGCGCCGGAAGATCTCGCCGACCGTCTGGTCATCGTGCTCGACCCGATGCTGGCGACCGCCAACTCCGCCTCCGCCGCGATCGAGCGGCTGAAGGAGGCGGGCGCCAGGAACCTGCGCTTCGTCTGCCTGCTGGCCGCCCCCGAGGGCGTCGCCAAGCTGCGCGGCGAGCACCCGGACGTGCCGATCACCACCGCGGCGATCGACGAGCGGCTGAACGACCACGGCTACATCGTCCCCGGCCTCGGCGACGCCGGCGACCGGATCTACGGCACCAAGTGAGCCCACGAGGGCGGATGGGCGAACCGGGGAGGCGTCGGGCTTGATCGTCGTCTTCGGCACGCTCAACGTCGATCTCGTGGTGGCGGTCGCCCGCCTGCCCGCCCCCGGCGAGGGGGCGAAGGGCGGCGATCACCAACTCTTCTCCGGCGGCAAGGGCGCCAACCAGGCGCTCGCCGCGGCGCGGGCCGGCGGTCGGGTGGCGCTGGTCGGCGCCGTCGGCCGCGACGCCTTCGCCGCCACCGCGCTCGCCGGTCTCGCGGAAGCCGGCGTCGACGTCTCCGGCGTCGCCCGTTCCGACCGGCCGACCGGGCTCCAGACCATCGCCGTCGACGGTCGCGGCGAGAACCTGATGATCGGCTCGATCGGCGCCAACGGCGACGCCTCGCCGTCCGCTCTTCTCCGTCGTCTCGGTCGCGACACGACGCTGGTCGTGCAGAATTCGCTCGGGGTCCGCGTGACCGAGGCGGCGCTCGCCGGCGCGCGGATGGCGGGATCGCGCATCGTCTTCAACGCCGCCCCCGTGCTGCCGCTCGCCGAGGCGAGCTTCGCCGCCGCCGACGTGGTGATCGTCAACGCGCCGGAAGCGGCCGAGACCGCGCGGCTCTTCGGCCTGCCCGAGGCGCCGGCCGACTTCGCCCGCGCCGCCGCAGTGCGGTTCCTCGCCACCGTGGTGGTGACGCTCGGCGGGCGGGGTCTCGTCGCCGCGACGCCGGAGGGAACCCTCTTCGAAGGGGCGCCGCCGCCGCTCGCCATCGTCGACACCACCGGGGCCGGCGACGCGCTGATCGGTGCGCTGGCGGCGGGTTTCGACCGCGGTGCCGCGATCGAGACGGTGCTCGCCGAAGGCCTCGCCGCGGGTGCGCTCGCCTGCCGGGCGGCGGGAGCACGATCGAGTCTCGGCGACCGCAGCGAGATCGAGCGGCTGGCGAAGTCGATCACGATCCGGTGCATCGGTTGAAGGCGACCCGGCCGGTTCAGGGCCTGTTAGGAGAATCGACCGAGAATGGCGACCTCGAAGGATGAGGTCGCATGCTGCGCAGGGTTCTCCGTTTCGCGCTGTTCGGCTCGCTCGCGGTGCTGATGTCGCCGATCTACGTGCCGAAGCTGCTCCATTTCGTCGCCTTCGTCACCGATCGTCCGGTGGCGGTCGACACGCGCGCGACCGGCTATCGCGTCGAGGAAGGCGCCGCGCCGATGAAGGCGATGCGCTCGGGCAACGGTCGGCGGGTGACGATCGAGGCCGACGGCCGCGGTCATTTCCAGGCGGATGCGACGATCAACGGACGTTCCGTCCCCGTCCTCATCGACACCGGCGCGACCTCGGTCGCCCTCAGGCAGGAAGACGTGAGCCGCCTCGGCCTCCGTCAGCCGATGCCGTCGGACTACACCGTGCCGATCGCCACCGCCAACGGCCAGGCCAAGGCCGCCCGCGTCGTGCTCGACGAGATCCGGATCGGTGGCGTGCGCGTGCGCAAGGTCGAGGCGCTGGTGATGCCGGAACGGGCGCTCGGCACCAATCTCCTCGGCATGAGCTTCATACGGCGCCTCTCCAACGTCGAGATGGCCGACGGTCGCCTGACCTTCGTGGAGTGACCTTCGTGGAGTGACCTCCGTGGCGTGACGGACGCGGCGTGACGGGGCGGGGCTTGCGTCGCGCCTCCCCCAACGTCATCCTCCAGCCGAATCGGGCGGTCCGGGCCGCTCCTCGTTCGAGACGATCCGCCATGCGACGCGCCTCCGCCTCGATGCTGCTCCTCGCGGCGCTCGCCCTGGCCACCACAGCCGCGGCGCAGCTGGTCGAGGTCGGCAAGGCCCCCAAGTCCGACAAGTCGGCGAAGTCGCGCGAGCTGCGCCTCGGCATCGTCGCCCCCGCCCGCCGCGAGGCGGCACTGGCGCAGGTCGAGCCGTTCCGCGCCCATCTCGCCGGCTCGCTCGACATCTCCGTCACGGTCCAGACCTTCGACGACGAGACCGCCCTCGTCGGCGCGCTCGTCGCCGGGCGGATCGACTATGCGCCCCTGTCGGCGCTCGGCTTCGCGGTGGCGAGCCGCCGCTGCGACTGCGTCGAGCCGCTCGCCGCCCCGCGCGCCGCCGATCGCGCCCCCGGCTGGCATGCCGTGGTGCTGGGCAGACCCGGGGCGGCGCCCGCCAAGGTCGGCGATCTCGCCGGTCTCCGGCTGGCCGTCACGGAAGGCGAGGCGATCGGCACGCGGCGGCTGCCGCTGATGCTGCTTTCCCGCCTCGGGCTCACCGGCGACAAGGCACCGGTTCTGGTCGAGACCGCCGGCCCGAGGGAGGCGATGGTGGCCTTGATGGAGGGCCGCGCCGATGCCGCGGTCGTCTGGTCGAGCCTCGACGGCGATCCGCAGGCAGGCTGGAGCCGCGGTACCCCGGCCGAACTGGTCGCAGCCGGTCTGGTCAAACCGTCGGACTACCGCGTGGTCTGGGCGTCGCCGACGCTACCGCCCGGCCCTCACACGGTGCGGGCGGCGCTCGACGAGGCGACCAAGCGGCGGCTGCGCGAGTTGCTGATCCAGCTCGACACCGATCCCGAACTCTACGAGGCGATCGAGCGGGAGAACGCCGGCGGCTTCGTCCGCGTCGGCGTCCCCGCCTATCGCCCCTTCATCGACCTGCTGGCGCCCGACGAAACCGGACCCGACAAGCCGTCGACGACCGGCACGGCACCGGGACGGGGGTGACCTCGTCCGCCGATCGGCCTCACGGCTCGCTCGCCGGCGCCATCGGGGCGACGACGCTCTCGCCGGTCTCGAGGAAGCGGGCGTGGAGGACGGCGAGCGCCGCCGAGACGAGGCGGGCGCGGCGGTCGTCGGCGCGGCTCGTCACCGTCACCGGCACGCGGGCACCGACCACCAGACCCGAGGTCTCGGCCGAGGCGAGGAACACCAGTTCCTTGGCCAGCATGTTGCCGCTCTCGAGATTGGGGGCGATCAGCACGTCGGCATGGCCCGCGACCAGCGAGACGATGCCCTTGGTGGCGGCGGCGCCGGCGTCGATGGCGTTGTCCATGGCGAGCGGCCCGTCGACGATGCCGCCGCGGATCTGGCCGCGCTCCGCCATCTTGGAGAGCACCGCCGCGTCGATCGTCGAGGGGATCGCCGGATTGACTGTCTCGACAGCCGAGAGCACGCCGACCTTGGGCAGGACGATGCCGATGGCACGGGCGAGGTCGATGGCGTTCTGGACGATGTGGACCTTGGCCTCGAGATCGGGGGCGATGTTGATCGCCGCGTCCGAGATCAGCAGCGGCGTCGACCGGCCCGGCAGATCGAGCACGAAGACGTGGGAGAGGCGCCGCGCCGTCCGGAGCCCGCCGTCGCGTTTGACGACGTGATGCAGCAGCGCGTCGGTGTGGAGATGCCCCTTCATCACCGAGCGGACGCGGCCCTCGTGGACGAGGGCGACGGCGCGGGCGGCGGCGCGGTCGTCGTCCTCGGCCAGCTCGATGGCGATGCCGGAGACGTCGAAGCCGTGGCGGGCGGCACAGGCCTCGATACGGGCGCGGGAGCCGACGAAGACGGGATCGATCAGCCCGGCCGCGGCGGCCTCGAGCGCACCGCCGAGCGAGGCCTCGTCGTCCGGCCGGACCACCGCGGTCGACAGCGGCGGCAGGGTGCGCGCAGCCGACAGCAGCCGATCGAAGGCGACGTGGCGCTCGACCATCACCTCGGGGATGTCGATGTGCGGCAAGACGATGCGGGCGACCGGTGCCGCCACGACGCCGTGACCGTCGAGCACCGCCTCGCCGTTGGCCTTGGCCGCCTTGAAGGCGAGCGCCACGGTGCCGTCGGGACAGTTCGCGGTGACGGTGACGGCAGCGGTGATCTCGTCGCCGGGGGCCACGGGGGCGAGGAAGGTGATGGTGACGGAGCGCCAGACCGATCCGGGGCCGGGCATGCGGTTGCCGACCGCCGCCGAGAGGATCGAGGCGATCAGGAAGGCGGGGATCGTCGAGGCCGCCGCGTGACCGTCGGCACCGGGAACGTCGGCGGGCAGCGTCAGGGGATTGTGATGGCCGGAGAGGCGGGAGAAGAGGAAGAGATCGTCGGCGCGGATGCGCCGGGTGACGGCCGCTCCCGCACCGGTGGCGATCTCGTCGCGGAGCTTGTTCTCGATCATGGCTCTCCCCCTTCGACCGGACCGGCGGGTGCTCGCCGTCTCGGCTCGGCGCGCGGCGCGTCGTCGGTGTTCTTCCGTCGCGGTTCCCGCGTCTGCAGGCCCGTGAGAGCGGCACGGGCGACCCGGATCAGGTGCAGTCCTGATTGTTGTAGACGATGGTCGTCGATAGGCGCGGGCGGAAGTAGGAGATGTCCTCGAGCGTGATCGCGCCCGTGCCCCAGATGTCCTTCATCACCGAGGAGAACACCGAGGTGTAGGAATAGCGCACGCGAGTGACGATCAATTCCTCGCCGTCGGCGATCATGCCGGCCGGGATGGTGATCGGCGGCGCCGAACCGGCCGTCCAGGCGGTGTCGTTCTGTGCCGCGCTCCAGCACACCTTGTTGCCCGTCGAAGTCTTGTACTTCACCGCCGAGATGATCATCTTGGTTCCGCTCGACGGCCACGGTGTCATCACCGAGGAGGCCGCAGCCATGACGTCCGTCATCTCGGAGGAAGAGATGGTGCTCACCTGGGCGACGAGGTCGCCGAGCGTCGAGGACGTGTGACCGACCTTGCGGAAGATCGACAGCGCGATCGAGATCTCGTTGCCGCCGATGAAGATCGTCACCATCAGCGGCAGCAGCAGCGCGAATTCGACTGCGGCGGCGGCGCGCGTGTCGCCGAAGAGCGAGCGGCGGCGGCGAGAGCGGGGCGGGCGCGGCATCTTCAGCACGATCCGCCTCCGGGGAAGGGTTCGTTGCGGAAGGCCGAGACGCCGACCATCATGATCTTGCCGCCCGGAGCGCTGGTCGCGTCCCACAGCAGCGACTTGAAGAAGACCGGATAGGGATAGAAGACGCGGACCACGACGATGCAGGAGCCGTTGCCGGTCTGATAGCTCGTCACCTTGGTCGGATCGAAGTTGCCGTTCGTGTCGTTGTAGGCCGCCGTCGACGACAGATCGCCGATCGTGGCGAAGTTGGCGTATGTCTTGGATTCGACCGCCAGTTTGCTGCAGTCGAAGAGAACGTAGAGCCGGCTGCAGACCTGATTGGCGAAGGCACTGGCCGACGGCACCGACGTCGAGGCCTGGCCGGTGCGGATCAGGCGCGCCGCGTCGTTGGTGGCGGTGTCGAGCAGCTGACCGGCGAGAAACATGATCGCCAGTTCGAAGATGGCGCAGAGCAGGAAGACGAAGGGCGCCGCGATCATCGCGAATTCGACGGCGGCGGCACCGTTCTCGGCGCGGACGAAGCGGTGGACGACGGCGCCGCGCCGGCGCGTCCGCACGTCGTTCGACCCCTGCCGGCGATCGCTCATGTCGCTTTCCTCGTTCCGATCGTCGCGAAACGACGAGGCTCGCCTCGCTTCGAGGTCGAACCTGCGCGCGAAAGATTGAACATTCGGTTCCCTCGGTGGTCGGACGCGGCCCTTCCGCCTCACTGCGGCGGTGTCACCGCGCCGGCGACGAAGCCGTTGCGGCCGGAGAGCTGACCCTGCGCCTGCGAGAAGAACTCGGGGGCGTCGCCGGGCTCGAGCGCCACGTTGCAGTTGGGCGTGCAGGAATAGGTCGAACGCTGGACGCCCCGCTGCACCGTCACCATGCCGCGATCGGGCTTCTCGACGGCGATCAACTCGTCGGCGATCAGTTCGCCCTTGGCGTCGAGGATGACGAGATTGGTGACGCCGGTGATCTTGCCGGTGATCACCAGGGTCTGGCGATCCTGGATCGAGGCGTCGGCGATGGCCGGGTTGCCGATGACGATCGTGGCGGCGGGCGCGGAGATGCGCATGACCTTGGCGCGATCGATCATCACCGCGATCGGGTCCTTGGCCGCCGACGGGGCCGAGGCGCCGAACGACGCGGCGGCCGCGACGAGGGCGGCGAGAAGAGCGGGATGGCGCACGGCACGTACCTCTGTCTCGATGGCGGCGCGCCCGCGTCGCACGCGCGAGGCGGGCGGGGCACGCGTTCAGTCGACGAGATACTGAAGCGTTTTGGTGAACGATCGCTTAAGCCGCGTTTCGGCACAGCGGTGTAACCGTTCGCTCACCATATCGGCATTCCCCCTACGGAACCTTTCGCTAACCATCTCGATTTACCCCAATTTAGGTCGCGACCCGTAGTGTCGGTATCAGACTTCGAACGGCCAACGTGTCGGTCGATGTGATGCGAAGTCAAAACCGTGTGCGTACGAGGAGCCTATCGATGACCATCTTCAATCGTTTCCTTCAGGACGAGTCCGGCGCGACCGCGATCGAATACGGCCTGATCGCTTCGCTGATCGCTCTGGCGATCATCGCCGGCGCCACCGCCGTCGGCACGCAGATCAACGCCGCGTTCAACAAGATCGCGACGCAGGTCGGCACCAACGCCGGCTGATCCCGCCGCGCAAGGACCGGCGCGAAACCGACCGCGGGCGGGCCTCGGCCTGCCCGCCGGACATCGGCCGTTCCGCCGGCCGCTTCGGGCGGGAGGACGCCCGGGCGTCGACGATCGACGTCGACGCGTATCTCAGGAGCACTCGATGACCAAGCTTGTTCGCCTTCTTCAGGACGAGTCCGGCGCGACCGCGATCGAATACGGCCTGATCGCTTCGCTGATCGCTCTGGCGATCATCGCCGGCGCCACCGCCGTCGGCACGCAGATCAACGCCGCGTTCAACAAGATCGCGACGGAAGTCGGCACCAACGCCGGCTGATCCGGTTGCCGCGGCTTCCGCCGATCGGGCGCCACTGTGTCGCGACGGCGCGTCTTCGTCGGGCGGGAACCACCGGTTCCTGCCCGTCTTCGTTCGTGCCGAGGCCGTTCACCTTCCCTCAACGTCCCTCCTGGATGATGGCCGCGCGTCGTGAGGCGCCTCGGGAGACCGTCGCATGATCCATGCCCTGACCATCGTCGTCGTCGCGTCGTTTCCGCTCCTGACGATCTTCGGGGCGTCGACCGACTTCCTGTCGATGACCATCCCCAATCGCGTCACCGTCGGGCTCTTCGCCGCCGGGGCGCTGGCCCTGGCGCTGACGGCGCCGGGGTGGGCGATGGCGGGGTTCCATCTGGCGGCGGCGGGAACCGTATTCGCCGTCGGCTTCGCGCTCTTCGCGCTCGGCTGGATGGGTGGTGGCGACGTCAAGTTCGCCAGCGCGATCGCGCTGTGGCTCGGTTGGGGCCATCTCGTCGACTTCGTGCTGACCTTCTCGATCTACGGCGGCATCCTGACCCTGCTCGTCCTCCTGACCGACCGGGCGCTGGCGCCGCTGCCGATTCTCCGGATCGGTTTCCTCGCCCGCTTCCCCGAGCATCGCCACGTACCCTACGGGCTGGCGCTGGCGGCGGCCGGACTGCAGATCTTCCCCTCGACGTCGTGGATGGCGCTTCTGCCGCTGGTCTGAGGGCGACGCCCGAAGGGCGCGAACCGTAGACGTCATGGACGTTTACCTCCGGTTCACTACACAAAATCACCCGTCGTTAACCATACCTGAACCAATTGCCCCCGAAAGTCCGGGTAGATGGGCGTCGTCGGCGCCCGAACCTGTCCTCGGGTCGTGTCATGAAGGTCTCTCGTCTGGTCGTACTGGTGGTCGCGCTCTTCGCGGGCATCCTGGCGGCGATGATCGCGGTGAAGATGTCGCATCGGCCGGAACCCGTTCCCGTGCCGGTGGCGGCGGCTCCGGCCGTGCCGCAGCTCGAGACGATCGACGTGCTGGTGGCGGCGAACGACATCGGCATGGGCCGGCGCATCGGTGCCGGCGATCTCGTCTGGCAGTCCTTCCCCAAGTCCGGCATCGTCGAGGCCTACGTGACGAAGGCGGCGCGTCCCAACGGGCAGCAGGACTTCGTCGACTGGGCCGCTCGCACCGCCTTCGTCAAGGGCGAGCCGATCCGCGAGCAGCGCCTGATGAAGGCCGACCGCGGCTTCATGTCGGTGATCCTGACGCCCGGCATGCGGGCGACGGCGGTCGAGGTGAAGGCGGTGTCGTCGGCCGGCGGCTTCGTGCTGCCGAACGACCACGTCGACATCCTCCTGACCCGCGCGGCGGCCAAGGCGGCCGGTGGCGATCCCTTCGTGACCGAGACCATCCTGACCAACATCCGCATCCTGGCCGTCGACCAGCAGGTCAACGACAGCAAGGACGCACCCTCCATGCTGGCCCGCGACACCGTGACCCTCGAACTGACCCCGCGCCAGGCCGAGATCGTCGCCCAGTCGCAGCAGCTCGGTACGATCTCGCTGGCGCTGCGCGCCCTGCGTGATCGCGAGGAACCCATCGCCGAGGACGATGCCGGCGGCGGCAGCGGCTCGACGGTGAAAATCGTCCGCTACGGGGTGAGTTCGACCGTTTCCGTCCGCCGCTGAGGCGGGCGCCGTTTCGACCCCGCCCGAGCGGCGGCGCGTATCGAGGTGATCGCATGTTCGCCAGATTGGCCTTCCCACGTCCGACCGTCGCCGCGCTGGCGTTCGCGGCCGCCGTGGCTGCTCTCGTCGCGGTGCCGGCACCCGTCCGCGCCCAGGCGACCCAGCGCATCGTCTCCTCGGAGGAACGGCCGGACCGCGTCGTCCATCTCGCCCTGTCGAAGTCGAAGATCCTCGATTTCGACGAGGAGATCCGCGACATCCTGGTGTCCGATCCGAAGATCGCCGACGCCGTCGTGCGTTCCTCCAGGCGTCTCTATCTGATCGGCAACAAGTTCGGCACCACCAACGTCGTGGTGTTCGGCGCGAACGGCCGGGCGGTCGCCAACCTCGAGATCCAGGTGGAGATCGACACCGGCGCGCTCGAGACGCTGCTGCGCCGCCTGATGCCGAAGAGCAACATCAAGGTCGAGGCGGTGCGCGGCACCGTCGTCCTGTCGGGCACGGTGGCCTCGAGCACCGACGCGATCCAGGCGCACGAGGTGGCCAGCCGCTTCGTCGGCGCCGATCCCAAGCTCGGCGCCACCACCACCGGCTCGACCGGCGCGTCGAGCGGGTCGGACGCCTCCGGCTCGTCGGTCCAGGTCGTCAACGCCCTGACGATCGGCGGCAAGGACCAGGTGATGCTCAAGGTCACCATCGCCGAGGTCCAGCGCGAGGCGGTGAAGAAGCTCGGCATCGACGTCAGCGCCAGCGGCGGACCGTCGCATTGGGCCTCCGCACTCAACCAGACCGCCACGTTCCCGATCACTTCGGGCACCACCCCGAACACGATCGGCGCTACCTACAGCGGCGGCGGCTACACCCTGTCGGCCAACCTCCGGACGCTCGAACAGAACAGCCTGATGAAGACGCTCGCCGAGCCGAATCTCTCGGCGCTGTCGGGCGAGCAGGCCCAGTTCCTGGTCGGCGGCGAATATCCTGTCCCGGTCAGCCAGTCGTCCGGTTCGTCCGGCAGCACGATCGGCGTCGAGTTCAAGACCTACGGCATCGCGCTCAACTTCCAGCCGATCGTGCTGGCGGAGGACCGCATCAACCTGACGGTCAAGACGGAAGTCTCCGAGCTGACCTCCGACGGCGCGGTGACCATCGGTACGCTGACCATCCCGGCGCTCAGGGTGCGTCGCGCCTCGACGACGCTCGAGATCCCGTCGGGCGGCGCGATGGTGCTCGGTGGCCTGATCAAGGACGACGTCCGCCAGGCGCTCACCGGCATGCCGGGACTGATGAACCTGCCGATCCTGGGCACGCTCTTCCGCTCGCGCGACTTCCAGCAGTCGCAGAGCGAACTCGTCATCTTCATCCAGCCGATGGTGGTGCGTCCCGTCGCGGCGAACAAGCTCCAGCGGCCCGACCAGAACTTCCGCCCCGCCGGCGACGCCGCGGCGATGTTCATGGGACGGCTCAACCGCGTCTATCGCGCCAACGGTCAGTCGCCCGGCGGCGGCTGGGCGGGTCGCGTCGGCTACATCTTCGATTGAGGGCAGAGGCCATGGTCCCGTTCGTCCGAAACCATCCCGCCCTGCGCTACGCGGTCCTCGTGACCGGCGCGCTGACGCTCGCCGGCGGCCTCGCCGGCTGCGCCCGCCCGCAGCCCGAGACGACCGGCACGGTCGACGTCGACGGCTACCGCACGCGCCATCCGATCGTCGTCGAAGAGGGCATGGAGACGCTGGACATTCCGGTCGGCATCCATTCCGATCGACTGACGGCGCAGACGGCCAACTCGGTCGAGGGCTTCGGCCGCGAGGCCCGGCGCAAGGGCGCACGCGGCGTCGTCGTGCTGGTCCCGTCGGGCTCGGCCAACGAGGTCGGCGCCAAGCGGCTGTCCGACGACATCGTCCGGGCGCTCGGGCGCGGCGGCGTGCCGGCCCATCTCGTCGAGCGTCGCCCCTATCCCGCCGAGGGTCCCGAGGACGTGGCGCCGATCCGCATCGCCTATCCCCGAATCGTCGCCCGCGTTCCGCACGAATGCGGCGAGTGGCCCGCCCCGGCCACGTCCGACTTCGGCAACGGCGACTACTGGAACTTCGGCTGCGCCACCCAGGCCAACATGGCGGCGATGGTCGACAACCCGACCGACTTCGTCGCGCCGGCTCAGATCGGCGCTCCCGACGCCACGCGGCGGGCCGGCGTCCTGCAGGCCTATCGCAAGGGCGAGAAGACCAAATCGCAGTTCGACCTGCCGTCGCCGAGCGTCGGCCAGGTGAATGGAGGCAGCGGCGGATGACCCTCGGCCACGATACACACGGCGCAAACCCGGACGACGTTCGCCCGGTCCCGCGCATCGCCATCCAGGCCTTCTGCGAGACTGCCGACGTCGCCCAGCTGCTCGAGGCGACGGCGGAGGACCGCCGCATGTCGCGCGCCCATCTGAAGATCCAGATGGGCGGTCTGCCGGCGGCCGTCGAGTTCTACGCATCGGCGCCGACGCCCAATCTGGTGATGGTCGAATCGCGCGGGCGGGCGCAGGACATCCTCACCCAGCTCGACGGTCTCGCCGACGTCTGTGATCCCGGCACCAAGGTCATGGTGGTCGGCCACGTCAACGACGTGGTGCTCTACCGCGATCTCGTCCGCCGCGGCGTCAGCGAATACATCGTCATGCCGCTGACCATGTTCGACGTGGTCCGCGCCATCGGCGAACTCTACGAGCACGCCTCGACGCCGCTCGGTCGCACCGTCGCGGTGATCGGCGCCAAGGGCGGCTCGGGGTCGTCGACGGTCGCCCACAACGTCGCCTGGTCGGTCGGTCGGCAGTTCGCCAACGACGTGATGATCGCCGACTTCGATCTGGCCTGGGGCACGGCGGGGCTCGATTTCAACCAGGACCCGACGCAGGGCATGCTCGAGGCGTTGAACTCGCCCGAGCGTCTCGACGAGGTGTTCCTCGACCGCCTGTTGACCAAGTGCTCGGATCGCCTGTCGATCCTGGCTGCGCCGGCGCTGCTGGACCGCACCTACGACCAGCGCGAGAACGACTACGACACCATCGTCGAAGTCGCCCGCTCGATCGTGCCGCTGGTCGTCCTCGACCTGCCGCACCAGTGGTCGTCGTGGGTCCGGCGCCAGACCTGCGAGGCCGACGACGTCTTCCTCGTCGCCACCCCCGATCTCGCCAGTCTGCGCAACGCCCGCGCCCTGGTCGACGCCCTGAAGGGGGCCCGCCCCAACGACGCGCCGCCGCATCTGGTGCTGAACACCGTCGGCATGCCGAAGCGGCCCGAGATCAAGCCCGAGGAATTCGCCAAGGCGCTGGAACTCGAGACGCACGTCGCCATCCCCTTCGATGCGGTCGCCTTCGGCAACGCCGCCAACAAGGGGTTGATGATCGGCGAACTCGATGCCAAGCACGCCGCCAACGAGGCCTTCACCCGGCTGGCGATGGTGGCGACCGGGCGCAAGGAAATCCGCAAGGGCAAGCGCGGCGCGTTCGACATCGCGCCGCTCCTGGCCAAGCTGGGCGTCGTCAAGGCGTCCTGATCGTTCGAGCGAGGTCGTGAGAGATGTTCGGTCGCCGAGGTTCGGGTGGTACGACGCAAGGGTTCGGACGGGCGGAACCGGCAGTTCCGGCACCCGCCGCGTCTGCTCGCGCGTCCGCGCCGGCGCCGCGCCCCTCCGCGCCCGCCGGCGCCGATCCCAACCTGCCGCTGCCGCCCGGCCGCCAGCAGCAGGAGCGCCAGCGCTCGGAAGAATATTACGACATCAAGTCGTCGATCTTCTCCGCCCTGATCGACACCATCGACCTGTCGCAGCTCGCCCGCCTCGATCCCGAATCGGCGCGTGAGGAGATCTCGGACGTCATCAACGAGATCATCCATCTCAAGAACCTGATGATGTCGATCGCCGAGCAGGAGGAACTGCTCGCCGACATCGTCAACGACGTCCTCGGCTACGGTCCGCTCGAACCTCTGCTCGCCCGCGACGACATCGCCGACATCATGGTCAACGGCGCCGAGAAGACCTACATCGAAGTCAACGGCAAGGTGCAGCTGACCAGCGTCCGCTTCCGCGACAATCAGCAGCTGATGAACGTCTGCCAGCGCATCGTCAGCCAGGTCGGCCGCCGCGTCGACGAGTCCTCGCCGATCTGCGACGCCCGTCTGCCCGACGGCTCCCGCGTCAACGTCATCGCCCCGCCGCTGGCGCTCGACGGGCCGGCGCTCACCATCCGCAAGTTCAAGAAGGACAAGCTGACGCTCGATCAGCTCGTCAACTTCGGCTCGGTGTCGCCGGAAGGCGCACAGGTGCTGCAGGTGATCGGCAAGTCGCGCTGCAACGTCATCGTCTCGGGCGGTACCGGCTCGGGCAAGACGACGCTGCTCAACTGTCTGACCCTCTACATCGAGTCGACCGAGCGCATCATCACCTGCGAAGACGCCGCCGAACTGCAGCTGCAGCAGCCGCACGTCGTGCGCCTGGAGACCCGCCCGCCCAACATCGAGGGCGAGGGCCAGATCACCATGCGCGAACTCATCAAGAACTGCCTGCGCATGCGTCCCGAACGCATCATCGTCGGCGAAGTGCGCGGACCCGAGGCCTTCGACCTGCTGCAGGCGATGAACACCGGCCACGACGGCTCGATGGGCACGCTGCACGCCAACTCGCCGCGCGAGGCGCTCAGCCGCATGGAATCGATGATCACCATGGGCGGCTACGGCCTGCCGGCCAAGACCATCCGCGAGATGATCGCCGGATCGGTCGACATCATCGTCCAGGCGGCACGCCTGCGCGACGGTTCGCGCCGCATCACCCACATCACCGAGGTGATCGGCCTGGAAGGCGACGTCATCACCACCCAGGACCTCTTCGTCTACGAGATCCTCGGCGAGGACGAACTCGGCCGTATCGTCGGCCGACACCGCTCGACCGGCATCGGCCGGCCGAAGATGTGGGAGCGCGCGCGCTACTTCGGCGAAGAGCGGCGTCTGGCCGAGGCGCTCGACCGCGCCGAGGTCCGCGAGGCCTGATCGGCCGGAAAGGAAGGGCGAACGTGTTCGGACTGGACGTCGTGACCCTGGCTCTCGTCGCGCTGGTGACCCTCTCGGTCGGCGGCGTGATCTATGCCGTCTTCTACGAGAAGGTCGTCGACGACGTCGCCGCCAAGCGGCTCGAGCGCATCGTCGAGTTCGGCACCGCCAAGGCCGCCGAGGCGCAGGCGGCGGCCAACCAGCGCTCGAAGCGCTCGGTCCAGTCCGCCCTCAAGGAATTCGAGGACAAGCAGAAGGCCAAGACCGCCGGCACCAAGCCGACGCTGGCGATGCGCCTCGCCCGTGCCGGTCTCGGCTGGGATCGCAAGACCTTCACCCTGGTGTCGATCGGCATCGGCGCTGCGATGGGCTTCGGCCTGCTCTTCCTGTCCGGACAGCTCTTCGTGGCGCTCGGCGGTGCCGTCGTCGGCGGCATCGGCGTGCCGGCCTGGCTGCTCGATCATCTCGCCAAGCGGCGGCAGAAGGCCTTCATCGCCGAGCTGCCGACGGCGATCGACCTGATCGTCCGCGGTATCCGCTCCGGTCTGCCGCTCGGCGACTGCCTGCGGATGGTGGCGACCGAGACCAAGGACCCGGTCCGGGGCGAGTTCCGCACCATCATGGAGGCCCAGCAGATGGGCATCCCGGTGGGCGAGGCCTGCCTCAAGCTCTACGAACGCATCCCGCTGCAGGAGGCCAACTTCTTCGGCATCGTCGTCGCCATCCAGCAGAAGGCGGGCGGCAATCTCTCCGAAGCGCTCGCCAACCTGTCCAACGTCTTGCGTGAACGCAAGAAGATGTCCGAGAAGATCCAGGCCATGTCGATGGAGGCCAAGGCTTCCGCCGCCATCATCGGCTCACTGCCGTTCGTCGTCGGCGGTCTCGTCTTCCTCACCAGCCCGAGCTACATCACCGTTCTCTTCGTCGCGACGAGCGGCAAGCTGATCCTGATCGGTGGGTTGCTCTACATGATGATCGGCATCTTCGTGATGCGTCAGATGATCAACTTCGACTTCTGAGGGCTCGCCATGTCGCTCCTCGAAACCTTCGCCGATCCGCAGACCCTGCTCGCCGGGGCGGTGGCGGCCGGCGTCGTGGTGACGGTGCTGACGGTCGGCTCCTCGATGCTCGAACGCAACGAGATGGCCGGTCGCATGAAGGCGGTGGCCGGCGAGCGCGAACGCCTCCGCGCCCGCGAACGCGCCCGTCTCGGCATCGACCGCGGCAAGACGCTGCGCGTCGAGCCCAAGACCTACATGAAGAACCTCGTCGAGAAGCTGCAGCTGAAGAACGCACTGGCCGACGAGAAGACCGCCGACCGCCTGCGTCAGGCCGGCTTCCGCGGTCAGGCGCCGCTGACGGTGTTCCTGTTCGCGCGTTTCGTGCTGCCCTTCGCGGCCTTCGCCTTCGCGATGTTCTATCTCTTCGTGCTGACGAACTTCGCGACGCCGGGCAACATCAAGTTCATCTACACGCTCGGCGCCGCCGGCCTCGGCCTCTATCTGCCGAATCTCTACGTCCAGAACGCCATCGGCAAGCGGCAGAAGTCGATCCGCCGCGCCTGGCCGGACGCGCTCGACCTGATGCTGATCTGCATCGAGTCCGGCATGTCGGCCGAGGCCTCCTTCCGCCGCGTCGCCGACGAGATCGGCGCGCAGTCGCTGCCGCTCGCCGAGGAGATGTCGCTGACGGCGGCCGAGCTCTCCTACCTCCAGGAGCGGCGAAAGGCCTACGAGAACCTCGCCTCGCGCACCGGGCTCGAGCCGGTCCGCGCCGTCACCACGGCGTTGATCCAGGCGGAGAAATACGGCACGCCGCTCGGTCAGGCGCTGCGCGTCCTGTCGGCGGAGAGCCGCGCCCAGCGCCTCTCGGAAGCCGAGAAGAAGGCGGCGGCGCTGCCGCCCAAGCTCTCGGTGCCGATGATCATCTTCTTCCTGCCCGTGCTCTTCATCGTCATCATCGGCCCCGCCATGATCCAGCTCTTCGGCTGGAAGTGAACCCGCGCCGACGAGCACACGACGCGGGGCACCCGTGCAATATTAGAATTGACGAATATATGGGGTCGCGATACCACCGGCTCTGACGACAACGACGGATCGGGCGGCCGTGCGAAGTGTGCGCCGTCGAGACCGGGAGACCTCACGATGAAAGACTGGCAGAAGATCGCCGCCGACATGACCGTCCTCCTCAAGGAGGTGCGCACCGGGGCGCCGGACGCGATGAAGGGCTTCTCGGCGCTGGCCGCCGGCGCTCTCAAGCCGGGCGTGCTCGACACCAAGACCAAGGAACTGATCGCCATGGCGATCTCCGTCACCGTGCGCTGCGACCCGTGCATCGCCTTCCACGCCAAGGCGGCGCGGGCGGCCGGCGCCAGCCGCGAGGAGATCATGGAGACGGTGGCGACCGCCATCTACATGGGCGCCGGCCCGGCCTACATGTATGCCGCCCAGGCTGTCGAGGCCTTCGACCAGTTCGGCGAGACCCCCGCGGCCGAGTGAGCCGCGTCGAGATCCGCGACGAAACGAAGAGAGGGGCCGAAAGGCCCCTCTCGTGCATTCCGGGTCGCGACGTTCAGCCGGTCTTGCCGGCCTTCTCGATCTGCTTCCAGGTGTTGGGCTGGCTCAGCATCGAACGCAGATAGGCGATGTTGGCGTCCGCCTGTTCCTTCGGCAGCGCCTGGGTGGCGACCGAACGCGCCTCCTCGAAGCGGCCCTGCAGACCGATCACCAGCGCCAGATTCTGGCGCACGCGACCGTCGGCGTTCGGCCGGCCGGCGGCGCGGCGCAGGATGCGTTCGGCCTCCGGCAGTTCGTTCGTCAGTACGAAGGAGAGGCCGTAGTTGTTGAGCACGGTCGGCTCTTCCGGCGCCAGCTGCAGAGCCGCCTCGTAGCGTTCGCGGGCGCCGCGCGGATCACCCATCTGGTCGAGGATGGCGCCCTCGGCCGAGGTCAGGCGCCAGTCGGGGGTGCGCGGCGAGTTGGTCGAGCGCACCACCTTGAGCGCGGTGTCGAAGTCGCCCTTGTCGGCGAGCGCCTTGCCGTAGGCGGACGCCACCGCCGGATCGTCCGGGCGCTGGAGCATGGTCTTCTGCAGCACGTCGACGGCCTGGGCGGCGCGGCCCTCGTTGCGCAGCGCGCGGGCGAAGGCGAGGGCGGTCGAGGGATCGTCGGGGTTCTGCTTGTAGCGGTCCGTCCATTCGGCCGCCGAGCCGATCGGTCCGAGATCCGGCGCGGTGCCGATCGAGCCGGTGGTCGCCGGATCGCCGGACTGCGGCTTGGCACAGGCGCCGAGCGCGAGGGCGGCGCCGAGCACCGCGGCCAGCGTCAGCGCGCGGCCCGCGAGACGACCCTTCGCGAGCAGGGCTCCGTGCGGCGTGATGCCGATGGGGCGATACATGATCCGACCTCCGAACGCGACGCCCCTCGCGCGACGGACGGGGCGACGAGGGTGACGGTCCAGTCATCTCACGTTAACCCTAACGAGGGGTTAAACGGCCGTCGGTGCGGGGCTCCGTCGACGTCGGCGCGCTGGACAGCGGTCCGCGAGCGTGGTGCATTCGCATCTTCCCCCCGAACCGCCGAGGACCCTGCCCCGTGTCGCTCTCCGCCGCCGAATTGCCGATCCTGCCGCACGACGCCTCGCTCGCCGCCCTGCCGATCCATCTCGTCACCCCCGACGGCCTCGCCGCCCGGCTCGATGCGCTCGGCGGGCCGGTTTCCGCCTTCGCCCGCGCCAGCGGCTTCGAGGGCAAGGCCGGGCAGATTCTGGTGCTGCCGGAAGCGAACGGCGCGATCGCCGGTGCCCTGTTCGGCCTCGGTCGCCGCGGCGAGGCGGCGCGCACGCCCTTCCTGCCGGGCAAGGTGGCGAGCCTGCTGCCCGCCGGCGTCTGGGCCTTCTCCGGCCCGATCGAGGACGAGGGTCTGGCGACGCTCGCCTTCGCGCTCGAGGCCTGGCGCTTCGGCCGCTACAAGGCGGCGCCCGACCGCGAGGTGCGGCTGGTCGCCGGCCCCGACGTCGACTTCGCCGCGGTGGCGCGCACGGCGGAGGCCGTCCGCCTCGCCCGCGATCTCGTCACCACCCCGGCCAACGACATGGGGCCGGAAGAGCTCGCCGCGGCGATCCGCGCGGTCTTCGCGCCGGTCGGCGGCAAGGTCTCGGAAGTGATCGGCGACGATCTCCTCGCGGCGAACTTCCCCCTCGTCCATGCCGTCGGCAAGGGCTCGGACCGCGCGCCGCGCCTCGTCGACGCGACCTTCGGCAACCCCTCGCACCCGAAGGTGACGCTGGTCGGCAAGGGCGTCTGCTTCGACACCGGCGGCCTCGACATCAAGCCGGACAGCGCCATGCTGCTGATGAAGAAGGACATGGGCGGGGCGGCCAATGCGCTCGCGCTGGCGAAGATGATCATCGAGGCCGAGCTTCCCGTGCGGCTGCGGCTGATCGTGCCGGCGGTGGAGAACTCCGTTTCCGGCCGCGCCTTCCGCCCCGGCGACGTGGTGCCCTCGCGCAAGGGGCTGACCGTCGAGATCGGCAACACCGACGCCGAGGGCCGCCTCGTGCTCGCCGATGCTCTCGCGCTCGCCGACGAGGAGGCGCCCGACCTGTTGGTCGATCTCGCCACCCTGACCGGCGCGGCGCGGGTGGCGTTGGGGCCGGAACTCCCGCCCTTCTACACCGACGACGAGGGGCTCGCGGCCGACGTCGCGGGGGCGTCCGCTGCGGTCTTCGATCCGCTGTGGCGGATGCCGCTGTGGCCGGGCTATCGGGCCATGCTCGACAGCCGGATCGCCGATACCAACAACGTCACCTCGGGCGGCTTCGCCGGCTCGATCACCGCGGCACTGTTCCTGCAGAAATTCGTCGAGAACACCACCGCCTGGGCGCATTTCGACATCTACGCCTGGACACCCGCTGCCAAACCCGGACGTCCGGAAGGCGGCGAGGCCCAGGCGATCCGCGCCCTCTTCGCGGTGATCGCGGCGCGCTGGCCGAAGGGGTGATACCGGCGGGCATCGAAGATGACCGATGGTTTTCCGCACGCGAATTTCCCATGGCCCTGATGCAAATGGGAAATTCGCGTATCTTCAAAGGCCGGGTGCGTCAGCACTCTCGACCTTTGGCATGACGCCCGTCAGGTCGCGATCAGCTTGACGCCGACCAGCGCCAGGATCGCCGCCAGCGCGAGGCGCAGGGCCGGTTCCGGCAGGCGCGGGCCGATCATCGAGCCGACGATCACCCCCGGCACCGAGCCGACCAGCAGCGTCGCCAGCAGTCCGAGGTCGACCGAGCCGATCAGCCAGTGACCGGCCCCGGCGATCAGCGTCAGCGGCACCGCATGGGCGATGTCGGCGCCGATCAGCCGGGCGATCGGGCGGTGGGCGTGCAGCACCAGCAGCACCGTCATGCCGATCGCTCCGGCGCCGACCGACGAGATCGAGACGACCACGCCGAGCACCGCGCCGAGCGCGATCGTGCCCCAGCCACCGAGCCGTTCGTCGAGCGGGGCGGCGCCGATGCGGCGATCTGCGAAGCGGCGCAGGGCGCGGCGGAAGATCAGAGCGCCGGCGGTGACGATCAGCATCACCCCGAGCACGTCGGAGACGAGTTTCGCGTTGCCGCCGCTCGAAGCCTGGACATGCGACAAGGCCCAGAGCGTCAGGATCGTCGCCGGGATCGAGCCGGTGGCGAGCAGCCGCGTCACCGTCCAGTCGACCGTCTTGTTGAAGCCGTGGACGCCCATGCCGACGGTCTTGGTCGCCGCCGCGAACAGGAGGTCGGTACCGACCGCCGTCACCGGGTGAACGCCGAAGAGCAGCACCAGCAGCGGCGTCATCAGCGACCCGCCGCCGACGCCGGTCATGCCGACCAGAAGGCCGACACAGAGCCCGGACAGGGCGAAGGCGGGTTCAATCGACGACAGGATCGACAATGGCTTTCCTCGAAGAGACGCGGCGAACCGGGCCGTGGAGCATGACGTTCCACGACGGTCGGCTCGCGCGACTATCCGATGTCCGGCCGCGCCGAACAAGCCAAGGCGTCGCGTCGATCGCCTCGTCGTCGGAAGCGAATTGCGCGTGGGCGCCCTCCGGGGGAATGCCGACCCGTCAGGCCGGCTCGGCGGCGTCGGCCGAAGCAGCGGTCGCAAAGCCCAGTGCGAAGGCGGCGAGCGCCTCGCAGGCATGCGCCACGTTGGTCTTCAGCGTCGCCGGCGACGAGCCGCGCGGGCCGAAGTCGTGGCTGCCGTCCTCGATCCATTCGAAGCGGGCCTTCTCGCCGACCGGCAGTTCCTCGACCTCGATCCGGGAGCCGAACTCGTCGCGCTCGCCCTGCAGGACGAGCGTCGGCAGCAGCCCGTTCTGCAGCGGCGTGAGGCGGATCTCCTCCGGTCGGCCGGGGCCGTGGAAGGGATAGCCGAGGCAGGCGACGCCGACGACCTCGGCCGGCAGCGCTTCGCCGGCGGTGATGGCGGCGACGCGGCCGCCCATCGACTTGCCGCCGACGACGATCGGGCCGACCCGTTCGGGCGCGGCGAGCACGGCGGCGACCGCGGCGCGGAACTCGCTCGAGAGCTTCTCGGCCTTCGGCGGCGGGAACTTCTTCCCCGTCGTCCGCCGCTTCGCCATGTAGGCGAATTCGAAACGGGCGACCGCCAGCCCGTGGGCGGCGAGGCCCTCGGCGATCCGGTTCATGAAGGCACTGTCCATCGGCGCACCGGCGCCGTGGGCGAGGAGGACGGTGGCGCGCGGGCTGTCGCCGACGGTCCAGAGCAGGGTGGTCGCGGTCTCGGTCACGTGTCTCTTCTCAGTAGTAGCCGCGCGGGAACCAGCGCAGATAGAGTTCGGCGAGCCGGCCGTCGGTCGCCGCCTTGCGCAGCGCCCAGTCGAGATGGCGCTTGAGGCGCGGATTGGTCTTGGCGACGGCGATGCGGAAGCCCTCACCGAACACCGCCGGCTCGTTCCACGGCCCGCCGACGAAGGCGCAGCAGCCCTTCGAACTCGCGCCGTCGAGCCAGAACGACAGGCCGATGGCGTCGCCGAAATGGGCGACGACGCGGCGTTCGCGCACCGCCTCGCGCGCCGCCGTCTCGTCCGGATAGGCGGCGATCCTCGCCTTGGGGAAGTGGGTGAGCGCATAGGCCTCGTGAACCGAGCCGGAGACGACCGAGATCCACCGCCCCTCGAGCCCTTCCGGCGTCGGGGTGACGGTCTCGTCCTTCAGCGCGACGAAGCGGCCCGGCGTCGTCAGGTAGGCGTCGGTGGTGTCGAGCCGGTCGCGCAGCTCCGGGCCGACGGCGAGCCCGGCCATGATCGCGTCGCCGCGCTTGTCCATGAGGGCGGGAACCAGATCGCCGAAGGGCCGCATCTGGATCGCGCAGGTCGCGCCGATTTCCTCGCACAGCACCCGCGCCAGATCGACGTGATAGCCCATCAGTCGCCCGCTCGCGTCGAGGAAGGAGAAGGGCGGATGATCGCCGGTGACGAGGAAGCGGATCGACTGAACCTCGCCGACCGGCTTCGCCGGCCGCACCTCCGGATCCCAGAACAGCGGCCGGAACGGGACCGTCTCGGCCGTCGCCGCGGCGCTCGGCGCCGGCGTGGCTTCCGCAGCGGCAGCCGGCGACACGCGCGTTGCGAGCGTCGCGATCAGCAACAATCCGAGAGCGACAGGGCGTCGAGAATTTGCAATCATGGCGCGTCTCGGGTTGCGGGTACGGGTGTCGGTGGGCGCGTCGCGCGAAGGCTTCGATTCCCATGGCCCTCGTGTTGGGGAGAAAGCGCCATTCGGCACTTCGATTCAAGTCCTTCGAGCGACGGCTCGCCGATCGACCGCCGCCCGCCGTCGCGTGCGTCGGTCTCGGTGCTGCCCTTCCGCCCGCGCGGCGACAACTGGCGCCGTGTGGCGCGCGACCTCGGCGTCGCCCACCTCGAAGCGATCGCCGTCACGCCCGAGCCCGACGATGCCGTTCCGCCGCCGCCGGTCGTCTTCGCCCGCGCCGACACGATCATGGTTCCGGGCGTCGAGGAGGGCTCGGCGGTGATGGTGATCGCCCCGAGCGCCGAGAAACGCGCCGCGACCGCGGCCTTCCTCGCCGCCCATCCGGCCGAGCGCCGCCGCATCGCCGTCGCATCGCCGCGGGTGATCCGCCGCGCCCTGATCGAGCGCTGGGCCCCGGCGCTCGGTCGGCGAGCGGTCCGGACGATGCTCGACCGCGACCCCCTGCTGTCGGCGGCCTGCCTGCCGAGCCTCGGTCGGCCGCTCCTCGCCGTGGTCGGCTTCCTCGCGCTCACCGCGACGGCGCTCGGTTCACCGGGGCCGGTGACGGCGACCTGGACCTTCGTCTTCCTGATGATCGGCCTCTTTCGCCTGCTCGTCGCCGAGACCGGTCAGCCGCCGCCACCGCCGCCGCTCGCCGACGGCGATCTGCCGCGTTTCGCCGTGCTGGTGCCGATCCATCGCGAGGAGGCCGTCGTCGCCGATCTGGTGGCGGCACTGTCGCGGCTCGACTATCCCGCCGACCGCCTCGACCTGCGGCTGGTGGTGGAGGCCGACGACCTCGCCACCCGCGCCGCCGCCGAGCGCGCGGTCGAGGGCACCGCGGTCGACATGGTGATCGTGCCGCCGTCGTTGCCGCGCACCAAGCCGAAGGCGCTCGACTTCGCGCTCGCCACCGTCGATGCCGAGTTCGTCACCGTCTACGACGCCGAGGACCGCCCCGACCCAGACCAGTTGCGCCGGGCCGCCGCCGTCTTCGCCCGCGGGTCCGACGATCTCGCGGTGGTCCAGGCGGCGCTCGAGATCGACCATGCCGCCGACGCCCGGCCCTGGCTCGTGCGGCAGTTCGAGATCGAATACGCCATGCTGTTCCACGGTCTCCTGCCGTGGCTCGCCGAGCGTCGGCTGTTCCTGCCGCTCGGCGGCACCTCGAACCACTTCCGCCGCGACGCGCTCCTCGCCGTCGGCGGTTGGGATCCCCACAACGTCACCGAGGATGCCGACGTCGCCGTGCGTCTGGTGCGCGCCGGCTGGCACGCCGGCGTCGTCGCCTCGGCCACCCGCGAGGAGGCGCCGACCGACCTCGGCGCCTGGTTCGCCCAGCGGACACGCTGGATGAAGGGGTGGATGCAGACCTGGCTCACCCACATGCGCCGACCGCGGCGGTTGCATACCGAACTCGATCTGCGCGACGCCGTCGCCGTCCACATCGTGCTCGCCGGTCAGGTCCTGTCGGCGGCGACCTTCCTGCCGAGTCTCGTCCTGGTGGGACTGCAACTCGCCGGGGTGCTGCCGCTCCTTCACGATTCGGGGATCGACGAGGACGTCTTGACGTTCGCGGCGCTGACGGCCTTCGCCACGGGCCTCGTCGGGGCGCTGATTCTCGCCCTGACGGTCGCCTCCCGCGTCGGCCGGCGCTTCCGCCTCGTCGATCTGGCGACCATGCCGCTCTACTGGTGCACGATCTCGCTCGCCACCTATGCCGCGATCGTCGAGCTGCTGCGCGATCCCGCACATTGGAACAAGACGCCGCACGGCCTCGCCGCCCGCCTCGCCGAAGACGGGGAGGCGACGCCGCCGCGGCCGAGAGACGACCGCGAGGGCTTGCACGGAGCCCCCGCCGAAGGGTAAGAGAGATTGCCTCGAGCGGGTGTAGTTCAGAGGTAGAACGTCAGCTTCCCAAGCTGAATGTCGTGGGTTCGATCCCCATCGCCCGCTCCAGTTTCCCCTTGGAAGCCAGAGCCTTTCCAGCCGTCTCAGGCCGCGAAGACGTCGCCGCGATCGGCCGGCGTGCGCGTGCGCGTCGCGATGCCGCGCGCGACCGCGAAGACGAGGAGCCCCTGCGCCGTGAGCCAGAAGAGGCCGGCGAGGGCGGCCGCCTGGGCCGGTTCGGCGAGGAAGGGCGCGGCGAGGCGGACCGCCGTCGCGGCGAGGAGGAGGCCGGCGGCGAGGTCGCTCGACCGGTCGATGCCAAGCGCCCGGCCGTCGTGGCTGCGCAACACACTCGCCTGCACGGTCCCGCACATCAGTCCGAGGACGCCGCTGCCGAAGGCGTGCAGCGCCGCATCGGCGAGGCGGGCGTCGTCGAGGACCATGCCGAGGGCGGCGAGGCCGAACCCGATCGGCAGGAACAGCGCGCCGACGTGGATCGCCGCGATCGACGGGCGCGCGAGCGTCGTCGTGCCGTGCCAGCGGCCGATGCGGGCGAGATGAACCAGAGCCGCGACGACGAGCAGTGCGGCCGCGACCCGTCCGGGGGCGAAGACGAAGCCGGCGAGGGCAGCGGCGGTGGTGAGGCCGACGAGCCGTTCGAGCACCGGCGGTGCGGTCGGATCGATCGTCACGCCCCGCGTCAGCGCCAGATGCCGGGTCAGCGCCGGGGCGATCCGCCCGGCCATCAGCGTCGCCACCCCGAGCGCGCCGGAAAGCCCCAGTCGCATCGCCGCTTCCGGCGTGAGGAGACCGGCCATGAGCGCGAGGTCGGCGGCCGCGAGAACCCCGAGAAGCAACGGCACGATCCGGTCGCGCCGGTCGCCATGCCCGAGGATGACGGCACCCGCGCCGATCGCCGCCGCCGTCGTCACCGCCGCCGAAACGGCGAGGCCGGGAAGGCTGAGCGGCACCGCGATCGACGCGGTCAGCGGCACGGCGATCCGCGCCGCGAGCCAGCCGGCGGCGAGCAGGAGGAGCACGACGGGGCGGATCGGCGCGGCGCCGGTCCAGCGCGGCAGGGCGGTCAGCATCACGCCGAGGAAGGCGGCGAGGAAATGGCCGTGCAGCATCTCGTGGGCGTGCAACAGGCTCGCCCCCGGCCCGAGCCCGAGACCGCCGCCGAGGCGGTCGAGCACGACGACGAGCGCCGCTGCCGACCCGCCGAGGGCGGCGAGCGGGAAGAACACCCGATAGGGCCGCAGCCGGGCATGGGGCGGTCTCACGGGCTCCCGCCTTCGCCCGTCCATTCGGCCGGCGGTGCGACACCGGGCAGGCGCAGCAGGGCGAGCGCCCGGCTCGCGATCTCCTCGACGATCGCCTGGACCGAACCCGGCTTCAGATAGAAGGCCGGCATCGGCGGCATGACGATGGCGCCGTATTCGGTCACCGCCGTCATGGCGCGCAGGTGGCCGAGATGCAGCGGCGTCTCGCGGGTGATGAGCACCAGCGGCCGGCGTTCCTTGAGATGGACGTCGGCGGCGCGCGTCAGCAGGTCGGAGGGGATGGTCGCGGCGATCGCCCCCAGCGTCCGCATCGAACAGGGCGCGACGATCATGCCGGCGCTGCCGAAAGAGCCCGAGGCGATCGAGGCGCCGATGTCTTCGATCGGATGGACGGCGTGGACGAGGCGGCCGAGCCGCGCCAGCGCGTCGGGGCCGACCTCGTGGGCGAGCGTGCGCTCGCCGGCACGGGAGACGACGAGATGGGTCTCGATGCCCGCCGCGACGAGCCTCTCGGCGATCGCGACGCCGATCGCGGCGCCCGATGCACCGGAGATCCCCAACACCACGCGGGTCGGCCGCGGCTCGCTCATCGTGCGTCGTCCTTCTGCGGCTTCGGATCGAGGCCGAGGCTCGGCCACAGCGCGTCGACCCGGCGGATGGTCGCCTCGTCGACCGCGAGCACCTCGGCCCAGTCGCGTTCGGTCTCGGTACCGATCTTGGTGGTGGCGTCGATGCCCATCTTGCCGCCGAGCCCGGTCTTGGGCGAGGCGAAGTCGAGATGGTCGATCGGCGTGCGGTCGACCAGCATGACGTCGCGCCCCGGATCGGAGCGGGTCGAGACCGCCCACATCACGTCCTCCCACGAGGTCACGTCGATCTCGGCATCGACTACGATGACGAGCTTGGTCATGGTGAACTGCGGCAGGATCGACCACAGGCCCATCATGATCCGCCGCGCCTGTCCGGGATAGCGCTTGTCGATGGCGACGATCGCGATCCGGTAGGAACACGCCTCCGGCGGCAGGTGGAAGGCGACGACCTCCGGGAACTGCTTCTTCAGGATCGGCATGAACAGGCGGTTCATCGCCTCGCCGATCCGCGACGGCTCGTCCGGCGGTCGGCCGGTCCAGGTCGAGAGCCAGATCGGCTTCTCGCGCATGGTGATGGCGGTGACGCGCATCACCGGGAAGGGCTCGACGGCGTTCCAGTAGCCGGTGTGGTCGCCGTAGGGGCCCTCCGGCAGGGTCTCGGTCGCCGAGACGAAGCCCTCGATCACCATCTCGGCGTCGGCCGGCACCGACAGCGGCACCGTGCGGCACGACACGAGCTTCGCCCGTTCTCCTCGGAGGAGGCCGGAGAAGTGCAGCTCGGAGAGGTTCTCCGGCAGCGGCATGACGGCGGCGAGGATGGTGCCGGGATCGGCGCCGACGACGATGGCGACGGGCATGTCGGCCCCGGTCTTCGCCCAGGCCCGGTGATGCGCCGCGCCGCCGCGATGGGCGAGCCAGCGCATGATCAGCCGATCGCGGCCGGCGACCTGCATGCGGTAGACGCCGACGTTGGCGCGCGCAGTCGCGACGCTGTCCGGCGGCTGGCTGACGACCATGCCCCAGGTGATCAGCGGCGCCGGCTCGCCCGGCCAGGCGGTCTGGATCGGCAGACGCGTCAGATCGATGTCGTCGCCGGTCAGCACGCGGGCCTGGACGCGCGCCGTGCCGACCCGCTTCGGCCGCAGCTTCAGCGCGGCGGCGAGCAGCGGCAGTTTGGAGAGCGCGTCGCGCATGCCCTCCGGCGGGGTCGGATCGCGCAGCGCGGCGAGTTCCTCGCCCAGCCGGTCGAGCCCGGCCGGTTCGATGCCGAGGCCGAGCGCCACCCGCTCGACGGTACCGAAGAGATTGACCAGAACGGGCACGTCCGAGATCGCGCCGGACGGCAGCACCGGTCGTTCGAACAGCAGGGCGGGGCCGCCCGCCCGTAGGACGCGGCGATGGATCTCCGCCATGTCGAGGTCGGTCGAAACCGGCTCGGTGACGCGCACGAGCTGTCCGCGCGCCTCGAGGAAGGCCACGAAGGCGGAGAGATCGGCGAAGCGGGGGAGGTCGCGATGGGGCACGAATGCGTCTTTCGTCTGATATGGACGACATCTAGCCGGATCGTGGGGCGGAGCGATTGACCTCGATCAACGGGAGCCTCGACTGCGGCGAAGCGGCGCTGGCGAACGGGCCGATTCGCCGCACCGCCCCCCACGATCCCTCGACTTTTCGTCGATCTTCGGAGGAGTTCCGTAAGAATTCGCGCGTAGTCTCGGCCGAAGTCCCAAAATCGCCCGTGACAGGCGCCGATCCCGCGGTGACCCAAGGGCAGGAGCCGAGCAGTCGAGATGACGAAAGCGAAGCGTGACCTCCGGACGAGTTGGGCGGCAGATCGGCGTGGCAACGTCGCGGTGGTCTTCGCCCTGACCGTGTCGAGCGTCGTCCTGATCGGCGGCGGTGCCCTCGACCTGATGACCATCACCTCCAACCGCAACTACCTGCAGGAACGTGTCGACGCGACCGCGCTCTATGTCGCCAACGGCCTCAGTGCCGCCAATGCCGGCTCGATCCAGAGCAAGGCCCAGGCGCGGCTCTCCTCGGTCGTCGACACCAAGCAGGGCACGCTGTCCGACGTCGCGGCGACGACGACCGGCACGTCGCTGACGGTCTCGGCCAAGCTGACGACCAAGTCGAACTTCCTGTCGTTGATCGGCATGACGAGCATGGTGGCCTCCGCCACCTCGACCGTGACCTGGGGCGACACCGGCCTCGAGATCTCGATGGTGCTCGACACCACCGGTTCGATGGCCGACAGCGGCAAACTCGCGGCGCTGAAGACGGCCGGCACGTCCTTCGTCAATTCGATCGCGGCGAAGGCGACCTCGGGCAACTCGATCAAGTTCGCGCTGGTGCCCTTCTCGAACTTCGTCAACGTCGGCTCGACCTACAAGACCGCCGCGTGGATGGACACCAACGCCGTCTCGCCCAATCACTCGAGCTACTTCTCGGCGCCGAAGAACCGCTTCTCGCTCTATACCGCGCTCGGCAAGACCTGGCCGGGCTGCGTCGAGACGCGGCCCTCGCCCTACGACATGGACGACACCGCGCCGACCACCGCCAATCCCGCGACGCTCTTCGTGCCGGCCTTCAATCCGGACGAGCCCGACGACGGCAGCTACCCGAACAACTATCTCAACGACGACATCCCGCAGAACTGCTTCTTCTTCTTCTGTTCGCCGTCGACGACCGATCAGCTGACGGAGATGTTGAACGCGACGAAATACACGACGTTGAAGAACAAGGATTTCTCCAACTCGACGTTCTACAGCAACTACCACGTCCCGAAGGGGCCGGGCTTCGGCTGCGACGCCAAGCCGGTGCAGCGGTTGACCACCGACACGACGTCGGTCGTCAACCAGATCAACGCGCTGACCGTCGCCGGCTCGACCAATCTGCCGGAAGGCGTCGCCTGGGGCTGGCGCATGCTGTCGCCCAAGGGGCCCTTCTCCGACGGTAAGGACTACGGCGCCGGCGTCGCCAAGATCCTGGTGATCCTGACCGACGGCACCAATGCCATCAACACCTTCTCGACGCCGCTCGGCGGTGCCTATTCGAGCTGGGGCTACCCCTATTCGAACCGGCTGGGCAGCAATCCGGGCACCAATCTGCGCGACGGTCTCGACGCCAAGACGCGGGCGGCCTGCAGCGCCATCAAGGCCAAGGGCATCCAGATCTACACCATCGGTCTGATGATCGACGATGCCGACGGTCAGAAACTCCTGTCGGACTGCTCGTCGGGCGCCGACTACTATTTCAACTCGCCGTCGGCGTCTCAGCTCGACGCGATCTTCACCTCCATCGCGACCAAGATCGTCAAGCTGCGCATCTCCAGCTGAACGGTCGCGGCCCGCGACGCGATCGACGGCCCTCCGCCCATTGGGCGAGAGGGCCGTCTTCGTCTCAGAGCGGCAGCGCCTGGGTCGCCTTGACTTCTTCCATCACGGCATAGGTCCGCGTCTCGCGCACGCCGGGCAGCGGCAGGATGACCTCGGCGAGGAAGCGCCGATAGGCCGCCATGTCGCGCACCCGCGCCTTGATGAGATAGTCGAAACCACCCGCCACCAGATGGCATTCGAGCACCTCGCCCGCCCGCTTCACCTGCCGGGCGAAGGCGTCGAAGACGTCGGGCGAGGTGCGGTCGAGCAGCACCTCGACGAAGACCAGCAGCCCGCGCCCGAGCTTCACCGGATCGAGCTCGGCGCGGAAGCCGAGGATGTAGCCGTCGCGGGTCAGCCGCCGCATGCGCTCGGCCGTCGCGGTGGCGGACAGACCGACCCGCTCGGAGAGATCGGTCACGGTGATCCGCCCGTCGTCCTGCAACACGCCGAGGATCTTGCGGTCGATTCGATCGATGTCGTCGTTTTCTTCGTTCATGGTCACAATCATAGAGAAAGACATCGAGAAAGGCCACGAGTTCGACGGAAAAGACGGGAGATCGGCTGCTATCCTGACGAAAGTGCGGCCGACGCTCGCCGCCCTTCGATGCATCTCGCACTCATCGGGAGAACGTCCATGTCCGCCCTGCCGGTCCTCGCGCCGAACGTCATCGCCATTGCCCCCTTCCGCGCGCCCTTCGCCCCCGACGACGGCGATCTCGTCCGCACCTTCCTCGCCGAGACGACGCTTTCCCCCGAGGCCCGCGCCCGGGTGAACGCCGACGCCACCCGCTTGATCGGGGCGATCCGTTCGGAGAAGGGCGGCTTCGGCGTCGAGGAGTTCCTGCGCGAATATGCACTGACGACCCGTGAGGGTCTCGCTCTCATGGTGCTCGCCGAGGCGCTCCTGCGCGTGCCCGACGCCGCCACTGCCGATCGGCTGATCGAGGACAAGCTGGCGGAAGCCGAATTCGAGAACCACGAGCGCGTCTCCGATGCCTGGCTGGTCTCGGCCTCGGCCTGGGCGATGGGGCTGACCGCCCGCGTCTTCCGCCCCGGCGAGACGCCGACCGGCATCCTCTCCGGCATGGTCAAGCGGCTCGGGCGGCCGACCATCCGCACCGCGGCGCGGCAGGCGATGCGCGTCATGGGCTACCAGTTCGTGCTCGGCGAGACGATCGACAGCGCGCTGTCGCGGGCCTCGAGCCTCGAGGCCAAGGGCTGGCGCCACAGCTACGACATGCTCGGCGAGGGCGCGCGCACGGCGGCCGATGCCGAGGCCTATTTCGCCTCCTACGCCATGGCGATCGAGCGCATCGGCGCCTCCGCCGGCAAGGCGCCGCTGCCGGCGCGGCCCGGCATCTCGGTCAAGCTCTCGGCGCTGCATCCGCGCTACGAGGCGGTCAACCGCGAGGCGGTGATGCGCGAGCTGGTGCCGCGGCTGATCGATCTCGCCCGCGCGGCGAAGAAATACGATCTCGCCTTCACCGTCGACGCCGAGGAGGCCGATCGGCTCGAACTGTCGCTCGACGTCTTCGCCGCGGCGCTGGTCGACCCGTCGCTCGCCGGCTGGGACGGCTTCGGTCTGGCGATCCAGGCCTATCAGAAGCGCGCCGCCGCGGTCTGCGATTGGATCGTCGACCTCGCCAAGGCCAACGACCGTCGTCTGATGGTGCGCCTCGTCAAGGGCGCCTATTGGGACACCGAGATCAAGCGCGCCCAGGAGCGCGGCCTCGACGACTTCCCGCTCTTCACCCGCAAGGCGGCGACGGACGCCTCCTATCTCGCCTGTGCCCGGCGTCTGCTGGCCGCGCGGCCGTGGATCTATCCGCAGTTCGCCGGCCACAATGCCGTGACCATCGCCGAGGTGCGCGAGATCGCCGGCCCCAAGGGCGACGGCGATCCGGGCTTCGAGTTCCAGAAGCTGCACGGCATGGGCGACGCGCTCCATCGCACCGTGGTCGAGACCGACGGCTGGCCCTGCCGCATCTACGCCCCCGTCGGCGGTCATCGCGACCTGCTCGCCTATCTGGTGCGGCGCCTGCTCGAGAACGGCGCCAACTCCTCCTTCGTCGCCAAGGTCGGCGACGAGGCGGTCGACGTCTCGGCCCTCCTCGTCACGCCCTCCGAGGAACTGGCGGGCGGCACCAGGCCGCGCCATGCCCGCATTCCCCGCCCCGCCGCGCTCTACGGCACGCGGCCGAACTCGCGCGGGATCGAGTTCGGCGTCGCCGCCGAATGCGACGCGCTGGCGGCCGCCATCGCCACCCATCGCGGCGACGTCTACGAGGCCGCCCCGGTGATCGACGGCAAGGGCCGCCCCGGCAGCGCCCGCGACGTGGTCTCGCCGGTCGACGGCAAGACCGTCGCCGGCAGCGTCGCCGAGGCGACGCCGGAGATCGCCCGCGAGGCGGTCGACCGGGCGGCCGCGGCCTTCCGCGGCTGGGACGCCACCCCGGTCGAGATCCGCGCCACGGCACTGGAGAAGCTCGCCGACGCGCTCGAGGCGAACCGCGAACGCTTCATGGCGCTGCTCGCGGTCGAGGCCGGCAAGACCCTGCCCGACGGCCTGGCGGAAGTGCGCGAGGCGATCGACTTCTGCCGCTACTACGCCGGCGAAGCCCGTCGTCTCTTCGGCGCCGACGAGATCCTTCCCGGCCCGACCGGCGAGGAGAACCGGCTGGTACACCGGGGACGTGGTCCCTTCGTCTGCATCAGCCCATGGAACTTCCCGCTGGCGATCTTCCTCGGCCAGATTTCGGCGGCGCTCGCCGCCGGCAACACGGTCGTCGCCAAGCCGGCGGAACAGACGCCGCTCGTCGGCGCCCTCGCGGTGAAGCTCGCCCACGAGGCCGGCATCCCCGGTGGTGCGCTGCAGTTCGTCCCTGGCGACGGTGCGGTCGGCGCGGCGCTGGTCGCCCATCCTTCGGTCGCCGGCGTCGCCTTCACCGGCTCGACCGAGGTCGCCCGCCTCATCAACCGCACGCTCGCCGCCAAGGACGGCCCGATCGTGCCGCTGATCGCCGAGACCGGCGGCATCAACGCGATGATCGTCGATGCGACCGCGCTGCCAGAACAGGTCGCCGACGACGTCGTGACTTCCGCCTTCCGTTCGGCCGGCCAGCGCTGCTCGGCGCTGCGCCTGCTCTTCGTCCAGGAGGACGTCGCCGACCGCATGGTCGCGATGATCGAGGGCGCGGCAAAGGAACTGCGGCTGGGTCTCCCCTCCGACCCCGCGACCGACGTCGGCCCGGTGATCGACGCCGAGGCGCGCGATCGCCTCGCCGCCCATGTCGACGAGGCACGCGCCGCCGGTCGTGTCGCCTTCGAGGGCGAGACGCCGAAGGGCGCCTTCGCCGGCGGCACCTGGGTCGCACCGACGGTGATCACGCTGGAGAAGGCCTCGGACCTCGACCGAGAGCACTTCGGCCCGATCCTGCACGTCGTGCGGTGGAAGGCGGCGGAACTCGACGCGGTCTGTGACGCCATCGCCGCCACCGGCTACGGCCTGACGCTCGGCGTCCACTCGCGCATCGAGTCGACGATCCGCGCCATCGAGAAGCGCCTCGCGGTCGGCAACGTCTACGTCAACCGCAACATGATCGGCGCGGTGGTGGGCGTGCAGCCCTTCGGCGGCTCAGGGCTCTCGGGCACCGGGCCGAAGGCCGGCGGGCCGAGCTATCTCCCCCGCTTCGCGCTGGAACAGGTGGTCGCCACCAACACCGCTGCCTCGGGCGGCAACGCGGCGCTGCTCTCGCTCGGGGAGGAGTGAGGGAAGGGCGGGGCCGCGGCCCCGCCTCACACCGCGAACGCCCGCCCTTGGTCTCCGCCCTCGAGGCCGAGACGGGCGGCAAACGTCGCCCCGACGTCGGCGAAGCCGAGCCGTCCCAGATCGCGCGGCGTGATGCCGGGGCCGAAGGCCAGCACCGGCACGTGCTCGCGGGTGTGGTCGGTGCCGCGGAAGGTCGGGTCGCAGCCGTGGTCGGCGGACGCCACGACGAGATCGCCCGGCCGCAACCGCGCCAGCAACTCCGGCACGCGCCGATCGAAGGCTTCGAGCCCTGCGGCATAGCCGGGAACGTCGCGGCGATGGCCCCATTCCATGTCGAAGTCGACGAAGTTCGCGAGGATCAGCGCGCCGTCGGGAGCACTGTCGAGCGCGGCCAATGTCGCGTCGAACAGCGCCTCGTTGCCGGCGGCCTTGATCACCTCGGTCGGCCCGACATGGGCGAAGATGTCGTCGATCTTGCCGATCGCCACCACGGCGCGTCCCGCGTCCTTCGCCCGTTCGAGCAGGGTCGGGGCCGGCGGCGGCACGGCGTAGTCGTGGCGGTTGGGGGTGCGCCGGAAGTCGGCCGCGCTCGTCCCCACGAAGGGTCGGGCGATCACCCGGCCGATGCCGAGCGGATCGACCAGGCGGCGGGCGATCTCGCAGGTCCGGAACAGCCGTTCGAGCCCGAAGGCCTCCTCGTGCGCGGCGATCTGGAAGACCGAGTCGGCCGAGGTGTAGACGATCGGCTTCCCCGTGCGGACGTGTTCCTCGCCGAGCCGGGCGATGATCTCGGTGCCCGAGGCGTGTTCCTCGCCGAGCACGCCGGGAAGCCCGGCTTCCGCGACGAGGGCGGCGATCAGATCGCGCGGGAAACAGGGCTTCGTCTCGGGGAAATAGCCCCAGTCGAAGGTGACCGGCACCCCCATCAGCTCCCAGTGGCCCGACGGCGTGTCCTTGCCGCGCGAGGTCTCGACCGCGAAGCCGTGGGCGCCGAGATCGGGCACGACGCCGAGCAGGTCCATCCCCCCGGTCGAGGCGGCATGCGCGCGGCCGAGCCCGAGGCGGGCGAGATGGGGGATCACCAGTGGCCCGGCGCGCAGGCCCGGCCGATCGGCGCGGCCTGCCGCGCATTCGGCATGGATGTGACCGAACGTGTCGGCGCCCTCGTCGCCGAAGCGGCTCGCATCTGCCGCCGCACCGCAGCCGAAGGAATCGAGCACGAGAAGAATGGCACGCGTCATGTCGTCTCCAGATCCCACCTTCGTCAGCCGATGCGGTCGGCGACGAGCGGCAGGACGCCCGGCCTCTCCGGGGCGATGTGAAGCGCCGCGACGAGCCGCGCGGCCGCGATCTCGGCCGCCGCCTCGCTCGCGGCATGGACCCGGCCGATCGGCGTTTTGCGATCGATCTTGGCGCCCCGCCCGACGAGGTCGGAGAAGCCGACGGCCGGATCGATCGTGTCGCTCGGCTTCGTCCGTCCGCCGCCGAGTTCGACGACGGCGACGCCGATCGCCCGCGTGTCGATGGCGCCGACGAACCCGTCTTCGGCGGCGAAGACGTCGCGGACGACCGGCGCCTGCGCCAGATAGATGGGAGCCTTCGCGACGAAGTCCACCGGTCCGCCGAGGGCGGCGACCATGCGGTCGAAGACCTCGGCCGCCCGCCCGTCGTCGAGGCTGGCCACGAGCTTGCGCTCGGCCTCGCCCGTGTCCGCCGCGAGCCCGGTCGCCACCAGCAGCTCGGCGCCGAGCGCCACGGTGATGCCTTCGACGCGCGGGTCGACGCAGCGGCGGGCGAGGAAGTCGACGGCGTGGATCACCTCGAGCGCATTGCCGGCGGCGGGCGCCAGCGGCTCGTTCATGTCGGTGACGAGGGCGGTGGTTCGAAGCCCCGCGCCGTTGGCGACGCTCGCGAGCGTCCGCGCCAGATCCTGCGCCTGTTCGAGCGTGCCCATGAAGGCGCCGCTGCCCCATTTGACGTCGAGCACCAGCGCGCCGAGCCCGGCGGCGAGTTTCTTCGACAGGATCGAGGCGGTGATGAGATCGATGCTCTCGACCGTGCCGGTGACGTCGCGGATGGCGTAGAAGCGCTTGTCGGCCGGGGCGAGGTCGCCGGTCTGGCCGATGATCGCGCAGCCGACCTCGGCGGTGACCCTTCGGAAGAGGTCGAGCCCCGGCTGGGCGCTGTAGCCCGGGATCGCCTCGAGCTTGTCGAGCGTGCCGCCGGTGTGACCGAGGCCGCGCCCCGAGATCATCGGCACGAAGGCGCCGCAGGCCGCGAGCATCGGGGCGAGCATCAGCGAGACGTCGTCGCCGACGCCGCCGGTCGAATGCTTGTCGACCACCGGCCCCGGCAGATCCCAGGCGAGCACCGTGCCGCTGTCGCGCATCGCGGTGGTCAGCGCCACGCGTTCGGCGAGATCGAGGCCGCGGAAGAACACCGCCATGGCGAAGGCGGAGATCTGGGCATCCGTCCACGAGCCGTCGGTGAGGCCGCCGACCAGCGCGGCGATCTCCTCGGCCTCGAGCCGGCCGCCGTCGCGCTTGCGGCGTATCGTTTCCTGCGGCAGCACCATCACGTCTCTCCGTCTCAGTCCGTGTCTTTCGCCCATGCGCCGAGGATCGCGGCGACGAGACGGGTCATGCGGTCGCTGCCCTGCGCCGCCTCGTGCTTGGTTTCTTCATGGGAGAGCGGGCGGCCGGTCATGCCGGCGCCGAGGTTGGTGATCATCGACAGCGCCAGAACCTTCAGTCCCGCGTGGCGGGCGAGGATCGTCTCCGGCACCGTCGACATGCCGACGGCGTCGGCGCCGAGCACGCGGGCCATGCGGATCTCGGCCGGCGTCTCGAAGGAGGGGCCGGTGAACCACATGTAGACGCCCTCGTCGAGCTTGACCCGCGCCGCCTTCGCCGCCGCCCGCGCGAGCTTGATCAGCGCCGGATCGTAGGCCCCGACCATCGAGACGAAACGGCCGTCGCCGCTCGCCCCGATCAGCGGGTTCGGCCCCAGCGCGATGTGGTCGGTGATCAGCATCGGCGACCCCGGCCCGACGTCGGCGCGCAACGATCCAGCCGCGTTGGTCAGGATCAGCGCCTCGACGCCGAGGGCGGCGAGTGTTGCGATCGGCACCGCCATCTCGCGCGGATTGCCGTGCTCGTAGTAGTGCGCGCGGCCGGAGAGAACCGCGACCGGCGTGCCCTCGACCCGCCCGAGCACCAGTTCGCCGGCATGGCCGGAGACGCCCGAGCGCGGGAAGTCCGGCAGGTCGGCATAAGGCACGACGATCGCGTCCTCGACCGCGCGGGCGAAGTCGCCGAGTCCCGAGCCGAGCACCAAGCCGACGCGGGGGGAAAGATCGGGCGCGCGGTCGCGGATCAGCGCGGCGAGAGCGTCGGGCGTCATCGCGGTCCTCACAGGTGGCCGGGGCCGAAGGAGAGCGGCAGCAGCTCGCCGAGCGGAATGCTCGTCACCTCGCCGTCGCCGTCGCGCAGATGGATCGAGGCGGTCTCGGCGGCGAATTCGCGGATCTTCTGCCGACAGCCGCCGCAGGGCGGGCATTGCACCTCGGCGCCTTCGCCCGGGCCACCGACGATCGCCACGGCGAAGATGCGCCGCGCTCCGCCTGCCGCCACCATCGCCGAGATGGCACCGGCCTCGGCGCAGGTGCCCTGCGGATAGGCGGCGTTCTCGACGTTGCAGCCGACATGGATGCGGCCCTCCTCGTCGAGGATCGCGGCACCGACGAAGAAGTTCGAATAGGGCGCGTGAGCGCGAACCCGCACGTCGGCGGCGGCTTCGAACAGCGCGTCGAGCGCGGCTTTTTCCTTGGACATGAAAGGTCTCCTCTCAACGGTCCTTGGTATAGGGAATGCCCGAGGCCTTCGGCGGGATCGAGCGGCCGATGAAACCGGCGAGCAGCACCACCGTCAGGACATAGGGCAGCGCCTGGAAGACCTGCACCGGGACCGTGCCGATCCCGGGGATCGGCGTGCCCTGCAGGCGGATGGCGACGGCGTCGAGCAGTCCGAAGAGCAGGCAGGCGCCGAGCGCATTGAACGGCTTCCACTTGGCGAAGACCAGCGCCGCCAGCGCGATGAAGCCCTTGCCGGCGGTCATGTCGCGGACGAAGCCGGCCGATTGGGCGACCGCCAGATAGGCACCCGCGAAGCCGCAGAGCACGCCGCAGACGATCACCGCCCGGTAGCGCAGCCCAGCGACCGAGACGCCGGCGGTGTCGACCGCGTGCGGATTGTCGCCGACCGCCCGGAGCCGGAGCCCGAAGCGCGTCCGCCACAGCACCCACCACGTCGCCGGCACCGCGGCGAGCGCGGCATAGACGAGGATGTTGTGGCCGACGATCACTTCGCTCCACAGAGCGCCGATGCCGTCGTGGCCGAGCGCGCGGGCGATGCCGAAGTCGAGGCCGACGCCCAGGAACCGGTCGCCGGCGCCGAGCTGCGGCGTGCGTCCGCCCTCGCCGTACCACACCTGTCCGAGCAGCACGGTGAGGCCGGCGGCGAGGAAGTTGATGGCGGTGCCCGAGACGATCTGGTTGCCGCGCTGGGTGATGGAGGCGAAGCCGTGCACCAGCGACAGGAAGACCGCCGCGAGGATCGCAGCGAGCAGACCGGCCCAGGGCGAATGGAACTGCGCCGCCGCCGCACCACCGGCGAAGGCGGCCGCCAGCATCTTGCCCTCGAGGCCGATGTCGACGACGCCCGAACGCTCCGACCACAGGCCGGCGAGACAGGCGAAGAGCAGCGGCACCGCGAGGCGGAGGCCGGATCCGAGCACCGGGGCGGCGACGTCGAGGAAGGCGAAGGCGTCGGTCATCGCACGCGCTCCCGTCCACCGGAAAAGAGCCGCACGAGCGCAGGGCGGAACATGTGTTCGAGGGCGCCGGCGAAGAGGATGACCAGCGCCTGGATCACGACGATCATGTCGCGGCTGATCTTCGGCTTCTCGAAGGCGAGTTCGGCACCGCCCTGATAGAGGATGCCGAAGAGCAGCGCGGCGAGCACCACGCCGAAGGGATGCGACCGCCCCATCAGCGCCACCGCGATGCCGACGAAGCCGGCGCCGGCGACGAACTCGATCAGCAGGCGATGCTGCGTGCCCATCACCTCGTTGACCGCGAGGAGGCCGGCGAGCCCGCCCGAGATCAGCATGGCGACGATCGTGACATGGGCCGGGTCGATGCCGCCGTGGACGGCGGCGCGCGGGTTGGCGCCCACCGTGCGGATCTCGAAGCCGAGCCGCGTCCGCCAGATCAGCACCCAGACGAAGAGGGCGGCGAGTGCCGCGACGAAGACCATCGGATTGAGCGGCGACTGGCCGAGATCGATGCCGAAGGGGGCGACGAGGTCACGCAGGAAGGGCAGGCGGGTCGGCTCGGAGAAGGAGCGCGATTCCGGGCTCATGGCGCCGGGCTTGCCCATCACCTCGACCAGCAGCCACACCATCAGCGTCGCCGCCAGATAGTTGAACATGATGGTGGTGATGACGATGTGGCTGCCGCGTCGCGCCTGCGCCCAGGCCGGCACGAAGGCCCAGGCGGCGCCGAAGGCCATGGCGGCGGCGAGCGCGAAGGGCGCGACCAGCCACCACGGCGCCCCGTCGAAGGCGAGGCAGACGAGCACGGTGCCGAGGCCGCCGAGCGTCGCCTGTCCCTCGGCGCCGATGTTGAACAGCCCGGCATGGAAGGCGACGGCGACCGCGAGCCCGGTGAAGACGAAGTCGGTCGCGTACCACAGCGTGAAGCCGATGCCTTCCGGGTAACCCAGGGCGCCGCGGATCATGATCGCGATCGCTTCCAGCGGGTTTTCGCCGATCGCCAGCACGACGAGGCCGGCGACCAGGAAGGCGACCGTCAGGTTGAGGGCGGGGACGACCACCCAGTCGACGAGGCGCGGCAGGTCGCGGTGCGAGGCAGGGGTCACGGGCGCGCCTCCTCGTCCGTCGCGCCGGCCATCAGCAGGCCGATCGCCGTCTCGCTCGTCTCCGGCCGGCATTCGCCGACGATCCGGCCGCGGCACATCACGAGCACCCGATCCGACAGCGAGCGGATCTCGTCGAGCTCGGCCGAGACCAGAAGGATCGCCCGGCCCTGATCGCGCAGGTCGATCAGCCGGCGATGGATGGCCTCGATCGCGCCGATGTCGACGCCGCGGGTCGGTTGGCCGACGAGCAGCACCGACGGGTCGCGCAGCACCTCGCGCGCCACCACGATCTTCTGCTGGTTGCCGCCGGAGAAGAGCGCGGTGCGCAGCAGCGGATCGGCCGGGCGCACGTCGTAGTCGGCGAAGGCCTCCGCGGTCTCGCGGGTCAGCTCGCCGATGTCGAGGAGGAGCCCACGCGCGAAGGCCGGATCGGCCTGATGGCCGAGCAGCATGTTCTCGCGCGCCGGAAACGACAGGACGAGACCGGCACGGTGGCGGTCCTCCGGCACATGGGCGAGGCCGAGGGCGCGGATCTCGTCCGGGTGGAGCCCGGTCGCATCCTCGCCGTTGACGGCGATCCGCCCGCGGGTCGGGTGACGAATGCCGGCGATCGTCTCGAGCAGTTCCGACTGGCCGTTGCCGGCGACCCCGGCGATGCCGACGATCTCGCCGGCGCGCACGCTCAAGGTGACGCCGTCGACCACGGCGATGCCGCGCCCGTCGGTGACCGTGAGGTTCTCGACCTCGAGGCGCGGCGCGCCCGGCACCGACGGCGCCTTGTCGACGCGCAGCAGCACCCGGCGGCCGACCATCGCCTCGGCGAGCTGTTCGATCGAGGTCGCGGCGGTCGCGAAGTCGGCGACGATCTCGCCCGCCCGCATCACCGACACGCGGTCGGTCACCGCCATGATTTCCTTGAGCTTGTGGGTGATCAGCAGGACCGTCTTCCCCTCCTCGGCGAGGCGGCGGAGGATGCGGAAGAGATGCGTCGCCTCCGACGGCGTCAGCACCGCTGTCGGCTCGTCGAGGATCAGGATCTCGGCGCCGCGGAAGAGCGTCTTGAGGATCTCCACCCGCTGCTGTTCGCCGACCGACAGATCGCCGACCAGCGCGTCGGGATCGACGGCGAGGTCGTAGTCGGCGGCGAGACGGGCGAGCAGCGCCCGCGCCCGCTTCTCCGCCGCGCCGATGAGCATCGCCCCTTCCGCGCCGAGCAGCACGTTCTCGAGCACGGTCATCGTCTCCACCAGCATGAACTGCTGGTGAACCATGCCGATGCCGAGCCGGATCGCGTCGGCCGAGGTGCGGATGTCGGCGCGCCGGCCGTGGATGAAGATCTCGCCGCGGTCGGGGGCATAGAAGCCGTAGAGGATCGAGGTCAGCGTCGACTTGCCGGCGCCGTTCTCGCCGACGAGGCCGTGGACGGTGCCGGCCTCGATCGCGAGGTCGACGTCGCGATTGGCGTGGACCGCGCCGAATCGCTTGTCGATGCCGATGAATTCGACGGCCGGCGGGCGGGTACCGTTCATGGGGGCCTGTCGTCCGGTCTGGGCGACGGCCGAGGGACGTCGCCCCCCGGCCGTGTGCCGATCAATAGGGGCAGGTCTTGTCGGCCATGTAGTCGTGGACGACCACCTTGCCCGACAGGATGTCGTCGCGCGCCTTGTCGGCGGCGGCCTTCATCTCCGGCGTGATCAGGCCCTTGTTGAAGTCGTCGAGCGACCAGCCGACGCCGTTCTCCTTGAGGCCGAGCACGGTCACGCCCGACTTCCAGGCATCGGTCTTCGCCGCCTTGAAGGCGTCGTAGACGGCGACGTCGACGCGCTTGGTCATCGAGGTCAGCACCTTGCCGGGATGGAGATGGTTCTGGTTGGAATCGACGCCGATGCCGAGCTTGCCGGCGTCGGCCGCCGCCTGCAGCACGCCGAGGCCGGTGCCGCCGGCGGCGTGATAGATCACGTCGGCGCCGCGGTCGATCTGCGACTTGGCGAGCTCGCCGCCCTTGACCGGGTCGTTCCAGGCCGCACCCGTGGTGCCGGTCATGTTCTGGAAGATCTCGATCTTGGGATCGACCGACTTGGCGCCGCCGACGTAGCCGCAGGCGAACTTGCGGATCAGCGGAATGTCCATGCCGCCGACGAAGCCGAGCTTGTGGCTCTTGGAGGCAGAGGCCGCCAGCACGCCGACCAGCCACGAGCCTTCCTGCTCCTTGAAGACGATCGAGCGCACGTTCGGCAGGTCGACGACCATGTCGACGATGGCGAACTGGAGCTTCGGGAACTCCTTGGCGACCTTTTCGACCGCGGTCGCCTGGGTGAAGCCGATGGCGACGATCGGCGAGAAGCCCTTGCGCGCGAAGTTGCGCAGCGCCTGTTCGCGCTGGGCGTCGTTCTGGATCTCGAAGTCGCGGTACTCGACCCCGGTCTCCTTCTTGAACATCTCGGCGCCGGCGTAGGCCGCCTCGTTGAACGACTTGTCGAACTTGCCGCCGAGGTCGTAGAGCACGGCGGGCTGGATGTCGGCCGCGACCGCCATTCCGGCCGAGAACGCGACCGCGAAGGTCGCCGCGAGGGTCGTCTTCAACATCTCGTCACCTCGTTCGCAGGAGGCCGCCGCCGTCGGCGTGCCGGCCCCGTCGCATGAAGGGCATGCAGGCGGCGAGATTGGCACGGCCCCGTTGCGATCGCACCTCGTTTTTCGCATGGCTTGGCGATCGTCCACCGGGCGGTGGGGTCGTGGCTTCCACCCCCTTGCGCCCCGCGCCCGAAGGGTCGACGATCGGTGCGCCGAACCACCGGATCCGTCATGCACGCCTCCCCTCTCGACGCCTTCGCCCATCCCGTCCTTCTCGCCGACATCGGCGGAACCAACGCCCGATTCGCCGTCGTCGAGACGCCCGGCGCCCCCTTCCGCGATCTCGGCCGCACGCCGACGGCCGATCATCCCGATCCGATGGCGGCGATCGAGCGCTTCGTCCTGCCCAAGCTCGCGACCCCGCCGCGCTCGGCGATCCTGGCGGTCGCCGCGGCGATCGAGGGCGACGCGATCCCCTTCACCAACTCGCCCTGGGTGCTCAGGCCCGACGATCTGCGCCGCGGCCACGGCCTCGAGGCGGTGGTGGTGGTCAACGACTTCGAGGCCCAGGCGCTCGCCCTGCCGCATCTCGGCGCCGACGATCTCGCGCCGATCGGCGGCGGCACGCCGCGCCCCGACGCCACCATGGCGGTGGTCGGCCCCGGCACCGGCCTCGGCGTCGGCCTCTTGGTCCGCGCCCGCGGCGCCTGGATCCCGGTCCCCGGCGAGGGCGGCCACGTCGAATTCGCCCCCGGCAACGCCCGCGAGGCGGAGCTCGTCGCGGCGATCGCCGAGACCGAGGAGCGCGTCTCGGCCGAGATCATGCTCGCCGGCCCCGGCATCGCGCGCCTCCACGCGGCGATCCTGAAGGTCGACGGCAAGGCCCCGCGCGGTCTCGATCCGGCCGGCGTCACGGCGGCTGCCGCGAAGGGGGAGGCCGAAGCGGTCGAGGCGCTCGGCATCTTCGCCACCGCGCTCGGCCGGTTCTGCGGCGACGTCGCGCTGATGTCGCTGCCGCACGGCGGCCTGTTCCTCGCCGGCGGCATTCCGCCGCGCGTGCTGCCGCTCCTCGCCGACGGCCGCTTCCGCGCCGCCTTCGAGGCGAAACCGCCCTATCGATCGCTGATGGCGGGGCTCTCGACCCGCGTCGTCGTCCACCCGCTGCCGGCCTTCGTCGGCCTCGCCGCCTTCGCGCGCGATCCCACCGGCCATGCCGTCGCTCTCGACGGGCGGCTGTGGCGCTGAACGGCGCCCGGGATCAGTTGAGCACGCGCGTCGCCTGCGGCAGGTCGAGCGAGAAGGCCGGGATCTCGACGTCGAAATAGACGCCGCCCGAGCCTTCCATCCGGTAGTGGCCGGTCATGAAGCCCGACGTCGTGGTCAGCGGGCAGCCCGAGGTGTACTCGAAGCGCTCGCCCGGCCCGATCAGCGGCTGTTCGCCGACGACGCCGGGGCCGTTGACCTCCTGGATGCGGCCGTTGGCGTCGACGATGCGCCAATGGCGCGCGCGCAGCCGGACCGGCTCGGCGCCGAGATTGGCGATCTCGACCGTATAGGCCCAGAACCACCGGTTCTCCGACGGCTCCGACTTGTCGGCCTGATATTCGGGCGTCACGGTCACGCGGATGTCCCGCGTCACGGCCTCGTACATTCGTCTGTCTCCGGCATGCGGCGACGTTGCCGTCGCCGCCGCCATCATGCCGAATTGCGAGCCGGGCGCAATTCGGGGCGTCACAAGGGTCTTGCCGTCAGATCGCCTTGCGGGCGACCGCGACGGCGGCCGTCACGTCCTCGATCAGGTCCTCGATGTCCTCGAGGCCGACCGAGAGGCGCAGAAGGCCGTCGGAAATGCCGAGTTCGGCGCGCACCTCTGGCTTCAGCCGCTGGTGCGTCGTCGTCGCCGGATGGGTGATCAGGCTCTTGGCGTCGCCGAGATTGTTGGAGATGCGGATGATTTCCAGCGCGTTCGAGAAGGCGAAGGCGCCCTTCTTGGCCCCCTCGACCTCGAAGGCGATCAGGTTCGACCCGCCGCGCATCTGCTTCTTGGCGATCGCCGCGTTCGGATGGTCGGCGCGGCCGGGGTAGAGCACTTTGGCGATGCCGGGAAGGTCGGCGAGCACGTCGGCGAGGCGGGCGGCGTTGGCCGTCTGCTTCTCGACCCGGACGGCGAGCGTCTCGAGACCCTTCAGCATCACCCAGGCGTTGAAGGGCGACAGCGACGGGCCGGTCTGGCGGATGAAGACCTGGAGATGGTCCTCGACGAACTTCTTCGAGGCGAGCACCACGCCGCCGAGGCAGCGGCCCTGGCCGTCGATGTGCTTGGTCGCCGAATAGACGACGACGTCGGCGCCGAGCGCCAGCGGCGACTGCCACAGCGCGGTGGCGAAGACGTTGTCCACCACCAGACGCGCGCCGGCCGCATGGGCGATCTTCGCGATCGCCACGATGTCGTAGATCTCGAGCGTCGGATTGGTCGGGCTCTCGAGGAAGAACACCTTGGTGTTCGGCCGCGCCGCGTCCTTCCACTGGTCGAGGTCGGAGCCGTCGACCAGGGTGCAGCCGATGCCGAAGCGCGGACAGAGGTCTTCGACGATGTAGCGGCACGAGCCGAACAGCGCCTTGGCCGCGACGACGTGGTCGCCGGCCGAGAGCTGGCAGAGGATGGCGGCGGTGACCGCGGCCATGCCGGTCGCGGTGGCGCGGGCGGCCTCGGCGCCCTCGAAGGCGGCCATGCGGTCTTCGAACATCGAGACGGTCGGATTGCCGAAGCGCGAATACTGGTAACCGGGCGAGGTGCCGAGGAAGCGGGCTTCCGCCTCTTCCGCGTTCGCGTAGACGAAGCCCTGGGTCAGGAACAGCGCCTCGGAGGTCTCGGCATACTGCGAGCGCAGCACGCCGCCGTGGACGAGTTCGGTCGCGGGACGGCGGCGGCGGGGCGTTTCGGTCATCGTGTCTCTCCGATCCGTCTCCGGAGACGACCCCGGAAACGCAAAAACCCGGCCGACGGGTGCGGTCCGGGTTTTTCCCATCCCGACCCTTTTAGCGCGTTGTTTTACGTGGCGGCAAGCCGGCCGGCTCAAATGACCACGGTATCGGGATCGTCCATAATCCCGTCGCGCGGCCCCGTCAAATCAGAAGATGCTGATGGAGCGCGCCCAAACGGGCATGACCGCGACCGTTCCCCCAGTGGCATCCGCGCGTCGGATCGGCTAGGAAGCTCAATCGAGGTTTTCCGGGGATCGGGACGGCGTCATGCGTGCGGAAGTTGGGGCGGGCATCCTCGCGGTGCAGGACATTCGGGCACTCGCCGCGGCCGGCGGCATCGTCGCCGAGCGCCCCTTCGATGCCGACCAGATCCAGCCGGCGAGCCTCGACCTCCGGCTCGGCTGCACCGCCTTCCGCGTCCGCGCCTCCTTCCTGCCGGGTCCCGACCAGTCGGTCGACGACAAGGTCGAGGCGCTGCGCCTGCACGAGATCGACCTGACGCACGGCGCCGTGCTCGAGACCGGCTGCGTCTACATCGTGCCGCTGATGGAGGCGCTGAAGCTTCCCGCCGACGTCTCGGCCTCGGCCAATCCGAAGTCCTCGACCGGACGGCTCGACATCTTCACCCGCGTCATCTGCGATCGTGCCCGCGCCTTCGACACGATCCCGGCCGGCTACGAGGGCCCGCTCTATCTCGAGGTCAGCCCGCGGACCTTCCCGATCCTGGCGCGCGCCGGCTCGCGCCTGTCGCAGATCCGCTTCCGCCGCGGCGACGCCCGCCTGACCGACGCCGAGCTCGAGGCGGTCCATGCGAAGGAGACCATCGTCTCCGGCGACGACGCGGTGATCCACGGCGGCCTGACGCTGTCGATCGACCTCGAGGGTCGCGCCCCCTTCGCCGGCGGCGAGGGCAATCTCGTCGGCTACCGTGCGAAACGCCACACCGGCGTCGTCGATGTCGACCGCAAGAACGGTCTCGACGTGCTCGACTTCTGGGAGCCGATCGACAATCGCGGCCGTCGCTCGCTGATCCTCGATCCCGACGAGTTCTACATCCTCGTCAGCCGCGAGGCGGTCCACGTGCCGCCGGATTATGCCGCCGAGATGGTGCCCTTCGACCCGCTGGTCGGCGAGTTCCGCGTCCACTATGCCGGCTTCTTCGATCCCGGCTTCGGCCATGCGGGGGCGGGCGGTGCCGGTGCCCGCGCCGTGCTCGAGGTGCGCAGCCACGAAGTGCCCTTCATCCTCGACCACGGCCAGATCATCGGCCGTCTCGTCTACGAGCGCATGCGGGCGCGGCCCGAGGCGCTCTACGGCGAGACCGGGTCGAACTATCAGGCGCAGGGCCTGAAGCTCTCCAAGCACTTCCGCTCCTGACGCGGCCGAAAGGCGTCCGTCACGATCACGCCATCGTCGTGGTTCGAACTCTTGTCGGACGCGGAACGGCTCCCCATCTCCCGGGGACCGCGACCGCGCGGTGCGAGAGGATCACGTCGATGACGCCCGAGGAAGCCCAGATCATCCGTTCCGTCTTCGATCGCCTGAAGGCGACCGGCGCGAGCGCCCCCCGCGACGCGGAGGCCGAAGCGCTGGTCGAGGCGCTGATGAAGGCCGACCCGCAGGCCGGCGTCGGCCTCGTCCAGGCCCTCGTCGTGACAGAGCGTGCCCGTCAGGCCGCCGCGGCCCAAGTGGCCGCGCTGCAGCAGGACGTCGAGACCCTCCGTTCGCAGGGCGCGCCCGCCGCGGCCCCGCAGGGCGGCGGTCTCTTCGGCGGCCCGTGGGGCGCGCCGGCCCAGCCGCAGGCTCCCGTTCCGCAGGGCGGCCCCTGGGGTGGCCGCGGCCCGCAGCCCGGTCCGTGGGATGCCGGTCAGCAGCCGCAGGCCCAGCAGGGCGGCGGCTTCTGGAGTTCGGCGCTCCGCACCGGTGCCGGCGTCGCCGGCGGTCTCTTCGCCTTCGAGGCGGTCAAGGGCTTGTTCGGCGGGTCCGGCGCCCATGCCGCGACCGGCGCCGGCTTCTTCGATCAGCCGACCACGGTGGTCAACGAGACCGTCAACGTCTTCCAGAACGGTGGCGATCGCGGCCAGTCGGTCGACCCGGGCTACGACCCCGCCTCGAGCGGCGGCGGCCTCTTCGACGGCGACGGCGGCTTCGATGCCGGCGGCGACGACGAGGGCTGGTTCTGAGGATCTGTCGCGGGCGATCCCCGCGGCGCGCGCTCCCGGCGGACGTCCGCGCCCGCCGTTTCCATCATCGATCCGGGCCCCTCTGGTGGACGTCGTCGGCGCGTCCATGATGTCGGATCTCTCCTCCCGTAGCCGACCGGAGGAGAGATCATGCTCGAATTCGCGTCCCCGCTCTTCGCGCTCTGGCTCGGCACGCCCGTCTGGGCCTGGCTCGGCTTCCTCGCCGTCGTCGCCGGCCTGCTGGCCTTCGACCTCGGCCTCAACGATCGCTCCGATCGGGCGATGGGCATCGCCGAGAGCGTCCGCCTCTCGGCCTTCTACATCGCCTTCGGTCTCGCCTTCGGCGTCGCCGTCTGGGCCTGGCGCGGCGCCGACTCGGGCCTCGCCTACATGACCGGTTTCGCCCTCGAGAAGGCGCTGGCGCTCGACAACTTCTTCGTCATCGCGCTGATCTTCGGCCATTTCGCCGTACCGCCGGAGCATCGCCACCGCGTGCTCTTCTGGGGCATCGTCGGCGTCGTCGTGTTGCGCGGCCTGATGATCGGCCTCGGCGCGGCGCTGGTCGCCGAATTCGCCTGGATCCTGACGCTCTTCGCGGCCTTCCTGCTCTTCACCGGCGTCAAGATGCTCTTCGTCGGTGAGGAGAAGCGCGATCTCGGCGACGATCCGATCGTCCGCTTCGTCTCCCGCCTCTTCCCCGTCGCCCGCGACGGCGAACCCGGCCGCTTCTTCGTGCGCCGACCGCACGAGAAGAGCGGACGGCCGAGCCTGCACGTGACGCCGCTGTTCCTGGCGCTGGTGGCGATCGAACTCGCCGACGTCGTCTTCGCGGTCGACAGCGTGCCGGCGATCTTCGCCGTCACCACCGACCCGTTCATCGTCTACACCTCGAACATCTTCGCCATCCTCGGCCTGCGCGCGCTCTATTTCGCGCTCGCCGCGACGCTCGACCGCTTCCATCGCCTCAAGACGGCGCTGGCGCTGGTGCTGATCTTCATCGGCGCCAAGGTGATCGGTGCCGACCTCGCCGGCATCGAGAAGGTGCCCGCCGCGCTGTCGCTCGGCGTGACCATCGCCCTGCTCGGTCTCGGCGTGGTGTGGAGCCTGTGGGAGACGCGGCGGCGCCCCGCCGCCGTCGCCCCCGCCGCGGAGGAGTGACGCGCGCCGATCAGCGCGGAAGGTTCGCCGCCCAGGCGGCCTTCTGCGCCTTCTCGCGCTCGACCTTGTCTGGGTCGAGCGTGCGGTAGAGGCAGACGGAATGGGTGTCGGCGAAACCGAGCGCCTCGTAGAAGGCGAGGACGCCGGCATTCTCCTTGCGCACCAGGAGATTGATCTTCGGCACGCCGCGCGCCCGGCACCACGCTTCCGCCTCGCCGACGAGCCGCCGGCCGAGGCCGCCCAGCCGGGCTTCGGGGTCGACCGCGAGGTAGTAGACCGCGCCGCGGTGCCCGTCGTGGCCGATCATCACGGCGCCGACGATACGCTCCCCGTCGCGCGCCACCACCACCGCGCCGTGGCCGCTGTCGCGAGCGATACGGATGTCTTCGATCGGATCGTTCCACGGCCGGACGAGGCCGCAGCGCGACCACAGGTCGACCACGGCCGGGATGTCGGCGTCGGTGATCGGAGCGAGGGTGATGGCGTCGGTCATGAGGGGCTCTCCCGTCGGAAAGCGCCCGATCTATACCGTGCCGTGCGACACGTCCATGACGGCGCGATGCCGCAAGAAGAAGGGGCCGACGTCGCCGCCGGCCCCTTCCGTCCCGTTCGATCGCCCGAAGGCTCACATCATGCCGAGCATCCGCGGCAGGAACAGCGACAGCCCGGGCCAGTAGGTCACCAACGCCAGGAAGCAGAGCATGGTCAGCAGCCACGGCCACACCGCGACCGTCAGCTCGGTGATGCCCATCTTGGTGATGCCCGAGGCGACGTAGAGGTTGAGGCCGACCGGTGGATGGCACATGCCGACCTCCATGTTGACCACGATCAGGATGCCGAAATGCACAGGATCGATGCCGAGCCGGACGGCGACCGGGAACAGGATCGGCGCCATGATCAGCACGATCGACGAGGGCTCCATCACGTTGCCGGCGAGCAGCAGCAGGACGTTGACGAAGAGCAGGAAGCCGATCCAGCCGAGCCCCTGGCCGACCATCCACCCCGCCATCGCCTGCGGGATGTTCTCGCTCGTCATCAGGAAGGAGAACAGGACCGCGTTGGTGATGATGTAGAGCAGCATCGCCGACATCGAGGCGCTGTCGAGCAGCACCTTGCCGACGTCGCGCAGCCGCATGTCCTTGTAGACGAAGACGGCGATGACGAAGGCATAGACCGCGCTCATCGCGGCGGCTTCCGTCGGCGTGAAGGCGCCGGTGTAGATGCCGCCGATCACGATGACGATCAGGAACAGGCCCCAGAAGCTCTCGCCGAGCGCCTTGCCGCGCTCGGCCCAGGTCGCCTTGGGCAGACGCGGATAGTCGTTCTTCCACGCTCGATACCAGGTGGTGAGGCCGAGCAGGGTTGCCAGCATCAGGCCGGGGATGACGCCGGCGATGAACAGCTGACCGACCGAGGCCGAGGTCACGGTCTCGCCGTTCGGCCCCAGCGCGAGCTGACCCGAGGTCGCCACCGCATACATCACCATGACGATCGACGGCGGGATCAGGATGCCGAGGGCGCCCGAGGTGGTGATGACGCCGGCGCCGAAGCGCTTGGGGAAACCCTGCTTGACCATCGCCGGCAGGAGGATCGAGCCGATCGCCACCACCGTCGCCGGCGACGAGCCGGAGACCGCGGCGAAGAGGGCGCAGGCCATGACGCCGGCGAGGCCGAGGCCGCCGTACCAGTGGCCGACCATCGACGAGGCGAAACGGATCATCCGTCGCGCCACGCCGCCGTGGGTCAGGAAGTTGCCGGCGAGGATGAAGAACGGGATCGCCATGATCTCGAACTTCTCGATGCCGGTGAAGAGCTTCAGCGCGACGCTCTCGATCGGCACCGTCGTCATGGTGAAGAGGAAAGTCAGCACCGTGAGGCCGAGCGCGATCGAGATCGGCATGCCGGTCAGGAACAGGGCGATCAGCAGGGCGAAGATGATCAGGGCGCTCATGCCGCGGCTCCTTCGTCCTCGAGGCCGGCGACGTGGCCGTGGTCGTGTTTGGGCAGGGAGCCGGTCTTCCAGAACGAGACCGCGACCTGGAGAAAGCGGAAGCTCATCAGCCACGAGCCCAGCGGCACGCAGAGATAGACGATCCACATCGGGATCTCGAGATCGGCCGAGGTCTGGCCGGTCGCATACATCTCCATGACGAAGCGCGCGCCGAGCGCACCGACGATGCCGGTGAAGAGCGCGCCGCAGAAGAGGCCGAACAGGATGAAGGCGGTGCGGGAGCGGGTCCCGAGGCCGTTGATCAGCACGTCGACACCGACGTGGATGCCGGTGCGCACGCCATAGGCGGCACCGAACTTCGCCATCCACACGAACATGTAGATGCACAGTTCCTGTGCCCAGGTCAGGCTGAACCCGGCCATCCACTTGTAGATCGAGCGGATCACGCCGGCGAGCGTGGTCCACTCCATCGTGTTGGCGAAGCCGAGGAGCTTGGCGGCCGAGGACAGGCCGTAGCGATGGACCACGGCGACGAAGACGATGGTGGTGGCGGCGGCGATGAGGAAGGCGATGATCGCCTCCTCCAGCCGGTCGAGAAGTCGGAGCATGGCGAACCTCGCGTCGGAGGGCACGATCGGTCGCCGCCCCCGAGGGGTGAGGGCCGATCCGAGGACGATCCGATCGGCGGCCGCCCGAAGGACGGCCGCCGTCGAGGGATCATTCGCTGCCGGCGGCCTTGGCCATCTCGGCGATCAGGTCCTTGCCGATGCGCGAGCTCATCTCGGCCCAGACCGGCTTCAGCGCGGTGCGCCACGCCTTGACCTGATCCGGGGTGAGGGTGATGAACTCGGTCTTGCCGGCCGCCTTCATCGCCTCGACCGCGTCGGCGTTCTCCTTCTCGGCGATGTCGTTGGCGTAGGTGGTGGCCTCGGCGAGCGCCTTCTCGAGCTGGCCGCGGATGTCGGCGGGCAGGCCGTCCCAGAACTTCTTGTTCACGATCACCGCATAGCCGAGGTAGCCGTGCCGCGACAGCGTCGCGTACTTCTGCACCTCGTTCATCTTCTGGGTGTACATGTTCGAGGGCGGGTTCTCGGTGCCGTCGACGACGCCGGTCTGCAGCGCCTGATAGACCTCCGAGAAGGCCATGACCTGCGGCAGCGCGCCGAGCGCCTTCATCTGCGCCTCGAGCACCTTCGACGACTGGATGCGCATCTTCAGGCCGAGGAAGTCGTCGGGCATCCTGAGCGGCTTGTTGGCGCTCATGATCTTGAAGCCGTTGTCCCAGTAGGCGAGGCCGGTGATGCCCTTGGGCTCCAGCAGGGAGAGCAGCTTCTTGCCGATCGGGCCTTCCGTCACCTTCCGGAGGCCGGCGCGGTCGGGCAGGATGTAGGGCAGGTCGAAGGCCTCGAATTCCTTGACGCCGAGCGGGCCGAACTTGGCGAGCGAGGGCGCGAGCATCTGGACGGCGCCGAGTTGCAGCGCCTCGAGCTCTTCCTTGTCCTTGTAGAGCTGGGAGTTGGGATAGACCTCGACCTTCACCTTGCCGGCGGTGTATTTCTCGGCGAGTTCCTTGAAGCGGTCGGCGCCCTTGCCCTTGGGCGTGTTGGGCGCCACGACGTGGCTGAACTTGATGACGATGTCTTCGGCCTTGACCGGTGCCGCGACGAGCGCGACGAAAGCCAGCGCGATGGCGAAACGCTTCATTGTCTCTCTCCCTGATGTTCCTTGCCGTCCCCTCTGCGTGGGACTTCCGTCCGAGAAGGTAGTGCAACGGAGCCGGGCGAGGCTATCGTGGTTTTCCGCAATGCGCGCGCGGACCTCTCGCCGCACGACTTTCGTTCGAGGCCCGGTTTGACCGAAGAGACGCTCTCTCCCGCGCCGCCGAGCGCCGCCGACCGGCCTCTCGCCGCCGGCACGCGCCGCCGTCGCGATCTCTTCGTCGAGACCGCGCCGCTGGTCGTCGTCGCGCTGATCGTCGCCCTGCTCGCCGCCCTCGTCTGGATCGCCGACCGGCGCGAGCGCGAGGATGCCGGCGAGTCGCTGATCCGCGACGCGCTGTGGGTCGAGCAGGCGCTGCGCTTCCAGCTCGACGCCGCTCGCGACGCGCTGGAGCGCATCGGCATCGACATGGGCGCGGCGCGCCCGAACGAGGACGTGATCGCCGCCCGCCTGCGCACCCTGATCGCGACGCATCCGGAGATCGGCGAGGTCGAATGGCGCGACGATCTCGGCGCCGTCCGCGTCGCGGTGCCGCCCGACGCGCCGCCGATGACGAGCGACGCGCGCACCGCCGGCCTGCTGCGCGGCTTCGCCGAGCCGCGCCACGGCCCGGCCGGCGGCATCGCCGACCTGACCGTCCCGGTCTTCGACCACGACGTCCGCATCGGCCGGCTGACCGCCCACGTCCATCTCGACCGGCTGCTGGCGCTGCACGTGCCCTGGTGGATCTCGCAGCACAATCAGGTCTCGCTGGTCGACCGCGACGGCGCCGCGCTCGCCCGCAAGACGGCGATGAAGACCGAGCGCGGCGCCGCCCGCCACGGCCTCTCCTTCGATCCGCCGCTGCCCGGCGTGCAACTGGTGTTGATCGCCCACGGCGGCGGTTCGACCTTCCTGCGCAACCTGCTCGGCGCCGGCGTCATCGGACTGGCCGCCGCCGCGGTGGTCTCGCTCTTCGGCCTGATGCTGCACTATCGCCGCCGCCTGGTCGCCGAACGCAGTCTCGGCGAGGCGCTCGCCCTGCGTCGCGCCATGGAGGACAGCCTGACCGTCGGTATGCGCGCCCGCGACCTCGAGGAGCGCATCATCTACGTCAATCCGGCCTTCTGCCGGATGGTCGGCTGGGACGCGTCGGAACTGGTCGGCCACGAGCCGCCGCAGCCCTACTGGCTGCCCGAACTGGTCGACGAGACGCTGGAGCGCCACCGCGCACTCGGCCGCGGCGCGCTCGATGCGATCTCCTTCGAGACCCGCTTCCGTCGCCGCGACGGCGAGGTCTTCGACGTCCAGGTCTACGAGGCGCCGCTGATCGACGCCTCCGGCGTCCATCGCGGCTGGATGGGCTCGATCATCGACATCTCCGAGGCCAAGCGCATCGAGGAACGCGAGCGCCTTCAGGCCGAGAAGCTGACCCGCACCGGCCGCCTGATCTCGCTCGGCGAGATGGCCTCGACCATCTCCCACGAGCTCAACCAGCCGCTCGCCGCCATCGCCTCCTATGCCTCGGGCTGCCTGCACATCCTGCGCACCGGCCAGCCGCGCGAGGAACTGGTCGCCCCGCTCGAGAAACTCGACGCCCAGGCGCGCCGCGCCGGCGCGGTGATCCGGCGCGTCCACGACTTCGTGCGCAAGCGCGAGCCGGCCTTCGCCCGCATCGACCTCGCCGAACTGGTCGCCTCGCTCGCCGCCTTCGTCGCCCCCGACGCGCGCAAGCAGAAGGTCGAGATCGTCACGACGCTGCCCGAGGGACAGATCGCCGTGCGCGCGGACCGCATCCTGATGGAACAGGTGCTGCTCAACCTGATGCGCAACGGCATGGAGGCGATGGCTCAAGTCCCGCCCGCCGCGCGTCGGCTCGAGATCGAGGCCGAGCGCCACGCCGGCGCCGACGGCGACACGGTGGTCGTCACCGTCGCCGATCGCGGCGGCGGCATCGCGCCGGAGGTGGCCGAAAAGCTCTTCTCGCCCTTCTTCTCGACCAAGCCGGAGGGCATGGGCATGGGCCTGGCGATCTGCCGCTCGATCGTCGAACTCCACCGCGGCCGCCTGGAGTTTGCGCCGCGCGAGGGAGGGGGTACGGTGTTCTCGATCACGCTGCCCGCCGAGGCGGACGAGGCCCCCCGATGAGCGAGACAGCAGACCAGACCCGTACGCCCTCGACGGCCTCCGCCGTCCATGTCGTCGACGACGACCCGGCGGTGCGCGACTCGCTCGTCTGGCTGTTCCGTATGCGCGGCTTCGAGGTCGCCGCCTGGGAGAGTGGCGAGGCGTTCCTCGAAGGCATGGCCACGGGGGCTCTGCGCGGCTGCGTCCTGCTCGACGTGCGGCTCGGCGGCATGTCGGGGCTCGAGGTGCTCGACCGGCTGGAGGAGATGGGCTCGCACCTGCCGGTGATCGTGCTGACCGGCCACGGCGACGTGCCGGTGGCGGTCCATGCGCTGAAGAAGGGCGCCGTCGACTTCGTCGAGAAGCCCTTCGAGGCCGAGGACCTCGTCGACCGCGCCGGCCAGGCGCTCGAACTCGAGCGCCGCCGCCACGGAGCCGTCTCCGCCGCCCGTGAGGTCGAACGCCGCCTCGCCACCCTCTCGGGCCGTGAGCGCGAGGTGATGGAGCTGATGCTGCGCGGTCAGCTCAACAAGCAGATCGCCGACGATCTCGGCATCGCCATGCGTACCGTCGAAGTGCATCGCGCACGCATATTGGAGAAGTTCTCCGTGCGCTCGGCGGTGGAGCTGGCCGGTCTCCTGGCGGCGGTGCGTCGCGAGGAGGGGTGATCACATCCGGCGGAAACGCACCCGCGCCGAGCGCTCGATCGCGGCGGTGACCAGCGGATCGAGGTCGAAGGCGTCGCGGAGCATCTCGAGGAAGCGCAGCTCCTCCTGTCCCGCCACCAGATCGACCGCGGCAACCTCGACGGCGAGGGCGTAGGCGGTCTCGCGCAGCTTGTCGGGCAGCGCCGCCTTGGCGCGCTCGATGACGTGGACGAGGCCTTCGGAGGACTCCAGGATCTTGGCGGTCTCGGCGGCGATGTCGCCGAGGCGGGCGCGGTCGAAGCCCTCGAAGGCCGGCAGCGTCTCGACCAGCAGACCGATCTCGCCGATCTCGCTCTCGCTCATGGTGCGGTCGGCCATCGAGATGGTGACCATCAGGTGGACGAGGGCTTCGTGGGCGGAAAAGGTCTTCGGCATGGGGTCTCCGGCGCTCGTGCGTCTGGGTTTCGCCGCAAGCTAGGGTGCGAGGCGAGCGGATTCAAGGCGAAGAGCGGCGAAGCGGGCGTCGTCGTTGACGCTCCCGCGCCCGGGGTCTAGTGTCCGCCCTCGTTTTCGCGAGGCTTTCCGCCTTTCCACCCCCCCGAAGAGGATGACAGATGACCGCTCGGCCCCCGCGCGCGACCGACCTTTCCCCCGAGCTTCTCGCCGCCGCCGCCAAGACCAAGGCGTGGCCCTTCGAGGAAGCGCGGAAGATCGTCGCCCGGCTCGAGAAACATCCGAAGAAAGAAGTCCTCTTCGAGACCGGCTACGGCCCCTCGGGCCTGCCGCACATCGGCACCTTCGGCGAGGTCGCCCGCACCACCATGGTGCGCCATGCCTTCCATGTCCTGACGCAGAACCAGGTGCCGACCAAGCTCCTGTCGTTCTCCGACGACATGGACGGCATGCGCAAGGTGCCCGACAACATGCCGAACCAGGCGCTGCTCCACGCCAATCTCGGCAAGCCGCTGACCGTGGTGCCCGATCCCTTCGGCACGCACGAGTCCTTCGGCCACCACAACAACGCGATGCTGCGGCGCTTCCTCGACGCCTTCGGCTTCGACTACGAGTTCGCCTCGGCGTCCGACTACTACGCCCGCGGCGTCCTCGACGAGAAGCTGATGGTCATGCTCGCCCGTTACGACGAGGTCATGGCGATCATGCTGCCGACGCTGCGCGAGGAGCGGCAGAAGACCTACGCGCCCTTCCTCCCCGTCCATCCCGAGACCGGCTGCGTCATGCAGGTGCCGATCGACGAACGCGACGCCTCGAAGGGCACGATCGTCTGGACCGACCCCGACACCGGCAAGAAGTACGAGACCTCGATCCTGTCGGGCGGCTGCAAGGCGCAGTGGAAGCCCGACTGGGCGCTGCGTTGGGCCGCTCTCGACGTCGATTACGAAATGTCCGGCAAGGACCACATCGACAACGTCAAGACCTCGGGCAAGATCTGTCGCGTGCTCGGTGGCCGTCCGCCGGAAGGCTTCAACTACGAGCTCTTCCTCGACGACCAGGGCCAGAAGATCTCCAAGTCGAAGGGCAACGGCCTGACGATCGACGAGTGGCTGACCTATGCCTCGCCGGAGAGCCTGTCGCTCTTCATGTTCCGCGAGCCGAAGGCGGCGAAGAAGCTCTATTTCGACGTCATCCCGCGCAACGTCGACGAGTACTACCAGTTCCTCGACGCCTTCGACCGCCAGACGATCGATCAGAAGCTCTCCAACCCGGTGTGGCACATCCATTCGGGCGAGCCGCCGAAGAAGCACATGCCGGCGTCCTTCTCGATGCTGATGAACCTCGTCTCGGCCTCGAATGCCGAGGACCGCGACGTGCTGTGGGGCTTCATCAGGCGCACGGCGCCCGACGTCACGCCCGAGAACGCGCCGGAACTCGACCGTCTGGTCGGCTACGCGATCCGCTACTTCCACGACTTCGTGAAGCCGACCAAGGTCTTCCGCACGCCCGACGACGCCGAGCGCGGTGCCCTCGCGGCGCTGGACGCGGCACTCGCGGCGCTGCCGGCGGAGGCGGAAGCCGACGTGATCCAGACGGCGGTCTTCGACGTCGGCCGCGCCCACTTCCCCGACCCGGCCAAGAAGGGCCCGGACGGCGGACCCGGCGTGTCGCTGAACTTCTTCGCCGGCCTCTACCAGATCCTGCTCGGCCAGGAGAAGGGTCCGCGCTTCGGCTCCTTCGTGGCGCTCTACGGCATCGCCGAGACCCGCGCCCTGATCGCCAAGGCGCTCGCCGGCACGCTCGAGGCGTGACGTCGGATCCGGCGGAGGCTTCGCGCCGCCGGCGTCAATCTCATTCGGCGCCGGTCGTTCCGCGAGACGGGGTGGCCGGCGTCGTCGTTTCGTCGCGGCCTTCGGCGAGCGGCGCGCTCGTCGGATCGGGCGGCACGCCGCCGCGCCATTCGTAGACCGGCATCGCCGCCGGCGGCGGCGCCGAGCCCCAGATACCGAGGCCGGCCTCGCGCGCCTGTCTCTCCGCCTCGGCGAAGCGGCCGTCGTCGCCCGCCCGCGCCCAGCCGCTCGCCACGAAGCGCTCCGCCACGTCGCCGCCGGCGAGGAAGCGGCACGACGCCTCGAAGCGCCCCGCCCGCGCCTCCGGCGGGATCGGGCAGACGACCGCCTTCATTCGGACGAGAAGCCGCAGCGCCAAGAGCGCCCGCCGGCCGCAGGCCCAGCGCGCGCCCGTGGCGTCGGTGCAGGTCTCGTCGAGCGGCAGCGCCGCGACACCGGCGAGATGCACCCGGATGCCGCCGACCCGCAGCTCCTCGGCGCTCTCCACCACCACCGGCCCGAGCCGCCGATCGACCGGCGCGCCCGGCGGCGGCTTCGGCTTCTTCGGCAGCTCGATGCGTTGCGGCGGGGCGTCGAAACGTGGCGGTGGCGAGATCCCCGGCCCGCCGATGATCCGCACCTCGCCCGCCGAGGCGGGATGCCCCGCGGCGAGGAGGACGAGCAGGGCGAGCGGAGGAAAGGCCGGGATGGTGATCGATGTCACGCGACCACCGTTCGCCTTCACCCTGAGGTGCCCGACCGAAGGGAGGGCCTCGAAGGGCGAAGGCTCGACGGGCCGTGCCTCTCGGCCCTTCGCCCTTCGAGGCTCGCTTCGCTCGCACCTCAGGATGAAGGGCCTCCGCGAGGCTCCAATGGCGCCGAGCATCGCGCCCGCCCCCCTCATTGGCTCGCCCACAGGATGCGCGCGAGGCCGGCGATGCGGCCGGCGGTGAGCACCTCGGCGTCGCCGCCGACGATCGGGGCGAAGGCGAGGCCGTCCTCGGCGCGGCCGGCGAAGATGCGGGCGACCGGCGGGCCGCGATCGATCCTGAGCACGACGCGGTCGCCGGGGCGGATCGGTTCGCCGTCGGAGACGATCAGCACGTCGCCCGCCCGGTAGAGCGGCAGCATGGCATCGTCGGCGACGCGCAGCGCCGAGCGGCCGAGGGGCTCGGTCGCGAGCATCGGCCCCGCCTCCTCGGCGAAGCCGACGGCCTCGTTCGGCCGGATCGTCTCGCCGTCGATCAGGTGGACCAGCTCCCACAGCGGCGATCCGGTCGCCGCCAGAATCTTGGCGATCGACTCGGTCGACGGCCAGCGCGGCCGTCCGTCGGCGGTGAAACGCTTGGAACGGTTGAAGGCGGTGGCATCGAGGCCGGCGCGCCGGGCGAGGCCGGACGGGCTGAGGCCGTGTCGCGCGGCGATCGCGTCGATCGCCGCCCAAAGCCGTTCGTGTCTGGTCCTGGACCGTTCCATCGGTCTCTCCGCCTCGTTTCCCACCGCGCTCCGAACGGGCACGCCATCATTGACCGATTCGCATGCTCCGCCGATAGTGCGTAATCAATCGCAGGTTGAGTCCCTTCTCGTCTCCCCTCGTTCGCGCCGACTTGCGGCGGCGGCGTGCGGCGACTAGGGTCCGCCTCGCCCGTTCCACGGCTCCGGCGACGCCGCCGCGGTGCCCGACGGCAGCGAGGATGGCGCCCGATGCCCACGCTCTACAAGATCACCGGACGCGACGAATGGGCCGAGGCGGTGGCGCGCGGCGTCTTCGCCGGCGCCCCCGTCGATCTCGCCGACGGCTTCATCCATTTCTCGACCGCCGCGCAGGTCGCCGAGACGGCGGCACGCCATTTCGCCGGCCGCACCGATCTCCTCCTCGTGGCGCTCGCCGACACCCCCTTCGGCGCCGCGCTGAAGTGGGAGCCGTCGCGCGGCGGCGCGCTCTTCCCTCATCTCTACGGCACCTTCGCACCGAGCGACGCGCTGCGGGTCGTCGACCTGCCGCTCGGCCCCGACGGCCGCCACCTCTTCCCGGAGCTCGAACCGTGATCGACCTCTACGGCCTCGCCCGTCCCTTCGTCTTCCGCCTCGATCCCGAGATCGCCCACACGCTGACCGTCAAGGCGCTGGCGACCGGCGTCGTGCCGAAGTGCAACCGCCCGGTCGATCTCCGGCTCGAGACCCGGCTGTGGGATCTCGCCTTCCCCAATCCGGTCGGCATCGCCGCCGGTCTCGACAAGAACGCCGAGGCCCCCGACGGCCTGCTGGCGCTCGGCTACGGCGCCGTCGAGGTCGGCACGGTGACGCCGCTCGCCCAGCCCGGCAATCCGAAGCCGCGGCTCTTCCGCCTCGTCGAGGACCGTGCGGTGGTCAACCGCTTCGGCTTCAACAACGAGGGCCACGCGGCCATGCGCGCCCGGTTGATGCGCCGTCGCGGCCGCGGCGGCCTCGTCGGCGTCAACATCGGCGCCAACAAGGAGAGCCCGGACCGCATCGCCGACTATGTCGCCGGCATCCGCGCCTTCGCCGATCTCGCCTCGTGGTTCACGGTCAACGTCTCCTCGCCCAACACGCCGGGCCTGCGCGATCTCCAGGCCAAGGACCAGCTCGACGATCTGCTCGGTCGCGTCGTCGCCGCCCGCGACGAGATCGCCGCGACCGGTGCCCGCCGCGTGCCGGTACTGCTCAAGATCGCTCCCGACATGACGCAGGAGGGCCTCGCCGATGTCGCCGAGGTGGCGCTCGCCCGCGCCGTCGACGGTCTCGTCGTCTCCAACACCACGCTCGACCGCAAGGGTCTGCGTTCGGCCCAGTCGGCCGAGACCGGCGGCATGTCCGGCCGGCCGCTGTTTCATCGCTCGACGGTGATGCTCGCCCGCATGCGCAGGCTCGTCGGCCCCGATCTGCCGCTCGTCGGCGTCGGCGGCATCGACTCGCCCGAGACCGCGATCGAGAAGATCGCCGCCGGTGCCAACCTGGTGCAGGTCTATTCCGGCCTCGTCTACGAGGGGCCGCAACTGGTCGAGCGCATTCTCGCCGGCCTCTCGGACCATCTGACCCGCGTCGGGATGAAGCGGCTCTCCGATCTCGTCGGCACCCGCACCGACGACTGGGCGGCGCGCGATCCGGAAGCCGGCCGATGAAGTCGCTCGGGGGCCTGCTTCGTGTCACCATGACGACGGATTCGCCACGTACCCCGGTGGGCGTGCGTGCCCGTCCGATCCACCCCGCACGCCCGGTGTGACCGATGCTGCTCTACCTGCCCGTCGCCGAATGGCCCGTGAACATGTTCATGATCTTCGGCGTCGGTGCGGCGGTGGGGTTCATCTCGGGCATGTTCGGCGTCGGCGGCGGCTTCCTCCTGACGCCGCTTCTCGTCTTTTCCGGCATTTCGCCGGCGGTCGCGGTCGCCTCGGTCTCGGCCCAGGTGGCGGCCTCGTCGGCGTCGGCAGCGCTCGGCTACTGGCGGCGCAAGTCGATCGACTGGAAACTCGCCACCTGGCTGCTCCTGTCGGGCATGGTGGGATCGACCATCGGCGTCGTCGTCTTCTCGGCCCTGCGCGGCATCGGCCAGCTCGATCTGGTGATCGCCCTCTGCTACGTCGTGCTGCTCGGCTTCATCGGCGCCTTCACGACGCGTGAGGCGATCGGCACCATTCTCGCCAACCGCGGCCCGGTTCCACCGCCGCCGCCGGTGCGTCGGCCCGACGGCTGGATGCAGTCGCTGCCGCTCAAGGTGGTCTTCCCGCGCTCGCGGCTGGTCGTCTCGGCGATCCCAGTGGTGGCGCTCGGCGTGATCGTCGGCTTCTTCGGCACGCTGCTCGGCATCGGCGGCGGCTTCATGATCGTGCCGGCGCTGATCTACCTGCTCAAGGTGCCGACCTCGATCGTCGTCGGCACCTCGCTCGTCCAGATGGGCGCGACCATGGTCTTCGCCACTTTCCTTCAAGCGGCGACCAACCGGACGGTCGACATCGTTCTCGCCTTCCTCCTGATGGTCGGCGGCGTCATCGGCGCCCAGTTCGGCCAGCAGATCGGCCAGCGCCTGCGTGGCGAGCAGCTGCGCGCCCTGCTCGGCCTGCTCATTCTCGCCGTCGGCATCCGCTTCGCCGTCGAACTGGTGCTGACCCCGGCCGATCCCTACACGCTGCGCGTCATCCTCGGGGGAGCGACGCCATGACCGGGGGAACGCCGCGCCGTCGCGTCGCCGCGCTCACGCTCCTCGCGCTCGCCGCGACGGCCTTCGCACATCCGGCTGCGGCCGAGGCGCTGGTCTTCGAACCCTCGACCCGTCGCGTCGAGATCACCTCGAACTTCTCCGGCACCACGCTGACCGTCTTCGGCACCATCGAACGCGATGCCGCGACCGTCGGCCGTTCGGCGGGTTGGGAGCTGGCGGTGACGCTGGTCGGGCCGAACCACACGCTGGTCACCCGCCGCAAGGAACGCACCCTCGGCATCTGGATCAACCGCGAGGGCCGCACCTATGTCGCGCCCTCCTACTACGCCGTCGCCACCACCCGGCCGATCGCCGAACTGGCGACGCCCGAGGCGCTGAAGGGCGCGCAGGTCGGTCTCGACGCGCTGATCCTGCCGGAATCGATCCCCGGTGGCATCGAGGTGATGGCCGGCACGCCCGACTTCCGCGAGGCCTTCCTGCGTCTCCAGCGTGCCGCCGGCCACTATGCCGAATATCCCGGAGGCATCCGCCGGATGGGCGAGACCCTATGGGCGACGACCCTGCCGATCCCCGCCGACGTGCCGGTCGGCGCCTATCGCGTCCGGGCGATCCTCTTCGCCGACGGCGGCCAGATCGCCGAGGGCGAGACGTCGATCGAGGTCGCCAAGAGCGGCTTCGAGAGCACGGTCGCCGATCTCGCCGCCCACCGTCCGGTGCTCTACGGCATCGCCTCGGTGTTGATCGCGCTCCTCACCGGCTGGCTCGGTGGGGTTCTCTTCCGCCGCGACTGACGCCGAGCCCGACGATCGACCGCGCCGGCATGGCGTGGACGCGGCCCTCGCCGAGCAGATGGACGACGAGGTTCGACCGAGCGAAGAGCCCGGCGAAGGCCCGCGAGGCGACGTCGAGCCCGCCGGCGAGGCTGCCGTAGGCCGGCAGGATCAGCCGCCGCCCGTCGCCGGCGAAGCAATGCCGCCTGACCGTGCCGCTCGCCACCTTCACCCGCGCCGCCGGATGGAGATGGCCGGCGAGTTCTCCGGCGGACGCAGGGTCCGCGCCCGGCCGCGGCTCGTGGCGGAAGACCAGGGCGCCCATCGCCAGTTCGGCGACCCGTTCGCCGCCGATCGCGCCGGTGAGCGCCGCGTCGTGATTGCCGTCGACCCACAGCCATTCGCGGCCCGCCTGCAGCGCCGAGAGCCGCGCCCGCGCCCCCTCTTCCAGTCGTTCGACGGCGTGAGGATCGTGGAAGGCGTCGCCGAGCGAGATCACGCGGGCGGGGGCGAGGGCGGCGACGTCGGCCTCGAGCCGGGCGAGCGTCGCATGGGTGTCGAAGGGCGGCAGCAGCGAGCCGCGCCGGGCGAAGGACGAGGCCTTCTCGAAATGCAGGTCGGCGACGACGAGTGTCCGCGTGGCCGCCCACCACGCCGCGCCCGAGGGCAGGCCGACGAGCACCTCGCCCGCGATCTCGATCCGGCTGCCGCCGAAGGGCTCCGCCGCGCCCGTCATTCCGTCGCCTCCCGCATCAGGGCTTCCGCCGCTTCCGCCAACATGTCCTCGCCCGCCGACCCCGGCACCGGTTCGCGGCCGATCTCGGAGAGCACCGGCACCGCGAGCGGCGAGATCCGATCCAACCGCACGTGCCGCACCTTGCCTCTGACCCGCGCCAGCATGTCGGCGAGACGCCGGACGTCGAGCAGCCCATGGGCGGCGTCGGCGCGAGTCGCTTCGATCAGGATGTGGTCGGGCTCGTGCGCGCGCAACACGTCGAAGACGAGATCGGTCGAGGCGGTCATCTGCCGCCCGCTCTTCTCCTTGCCGGGATGCCGGCGCTCGACGAGGCCGGCGATGATGGCGCAGTTGCGGAAGGTGCGTTTCAGCATCATCGATTCGCCGAGCCACGCCTCGAGATCGTCGCCGAGCATGTCCTCGTCGAAGAGTTCGGCGAGCGACGGGCGACGGCGTTCGAAGGTGGTCCCGAGATCGACCGCCGCCCAGACGCTCAGGCAATAGTCGTTGGCGACGAAGCCCATCGGCCTCAGTCCCGCCCGCTCCATCCGCCGTGTCAGCAGCATGCCGAGCGTCTGGTGGGCGAGCCGGCCCTCGAAGGCATAGGTGACCATGTGGAAACGGTCGCCGTGCGGGAAGGTCTCGACCATCAGCTCGGTCTTCGACGGCAGACGCGAATGCTCGCGTTGCAGCTCGAGCCAGATGCGGACCTGTTCGGGCAGGGCGCCCCAGTGGCCAGGATCGGCGAGGAGCCCGCGCACACGTTCGGCGAGATGGGTCGAGAGCGGGAACTTGCCGCCCCAATAGGACGGGATCTTCGGATCGCGCCCCTTGGCGCGGGAGACCAGCGCCTCGTTCTCGCGCAAGCCGACGAAGCGCAGCACTTCGCCGCCGAACAGGAACGTGTCGCCGGAGGTCAGCGTCTCGAAGAAATACTCCTCCATCTCGCCCAGCACCTTGCCGCCGAACCGCGGCATCCGGCCCTTGTCGCCCGAGACGAGGCGGACCTTGACCATCGGCATCTCGACGATGGTGCCGACGTTGAGCCGCCACTGCTGCGCGACCTGAGGATTGGCGACGCGCCACAGCCCTTCCTTCGTCCGCCGGATCTTGGCGTAGCGCTCGTAGACGCGCAGCGCGTAGCCGCCGGTCGCGACGAAGTCGACCACCCGATCGAAACGTTCGCGCGTCAGCCCGCGATAGGGCAGCGCCGAGGTGACTTCCGCGAAGAAGGCGTCGTCGCCGAAGGGAGACGCGACGGCGCGGCCGAGGACGTGCTGGGCGAGCACGTCGAGCGCGCCCGCCCGGATCGCCGGGGTGTCCTGCGTGCCTTCCGCATTGGCCTCGCGGGCGGCGAGGCATTCGAGCACCTCGAAGCGGTTGGCCGGAACGAGCAGCGCCCGGCTCGGCTCGTCGAGCCGGTGGTTCGATCGGCCGATGCGTTGGGCGAGGCGGCTCGCCCCCTTCGGCGCGCCGACGTGGATGACGAGATCGACGTCGCCCCAGTCGATGCCGAGATCGAGCGTCGAGGTGGCGACGACCGCATCGAGACCCTTCGGTCCGCCGCCCGCCGCCATCGCGGCTTCCACCCTTCGGCGCTGGGCGACGTCGAGCGAGCCGTGATGCAACGCGATGCGCAGCCCCGCGTCGTTCGCCGCCCACAGGTCCTGGAACACGAGTTCGGCCTGGGCGCGGGTGTTGACGAAGACGATCGAGGTCTTGGCCCGCGCGATCGCCTCGAGCACCGACGGGATGGCATGGCGGGCGAGATGGCCCGACCAAGGGATGCGCACGTCCGGATCGAGGACCTCGACGATCGCCGGAGCGCCGGGCGGTGCCATCACGAGATCGGCCTCGCGGCGCGGACCGTCGGGGGCCTGTGCCACCAGCCAGGCGGCGAGTTCGGCCGGATCGGCGACGGTCGCCGACAGCCCGACCGCCCGGAGCCCCGGTGAGAGCGCGCGGAGCCGGGCGAGGCCGAGGGCGAGGAGATCGCCGCGTTTCGACGTCACCAGCGCGTGCAGCTCGTCGAAGATCACGCATTCGAGCGCGCCGAAGAGATCCTCCGCCTCGCGCGACCCGAGCAACAGCGCCACCTGTTCCGGCGTCGTCATCAGGATGTCGGGCGGATCGTATTTCTGCCGCTGCCGCTTGTGGGCGGAGGTGTCGCCGGTGCGGGTCTCGACCCGGATAGGAAGCCCCATCTCGGCGATCGGCGTCTCGACGTTGCGGGCGACGTCGACGGCGAGCGCCTTGAGCGGCGAGACGTAGAGCGTGTGGATGCCCCGCCGCTTCACGCCGCGGCCCTCGACGGCGAGCTTCTGCTTCGGCTGCCCGGCCAGCGACACCAGCGACGGCAGGAAGCCCGCGAGCGTCTTGCCGGCACCGGTCGGGGCGACGAGGAGGACGGAGCGGCCGTCGCGTCCGGCCTCGACGAGGCGCGCCTGATGCGGGCGGAGCCGCCAGCCGCGCGCGGCGAACCAGCCGGCGAAGGGCTCCGGCAGAGGCACGTCGGGGGAGGGGGCGGCGGTCGCGGTCACGCTCCAGAGGTAGACGTCGCCGGTCGCGCCGTCGAGGGGCGGAACGCGGCCGGCGGGATCGCGAAACGACGAAGGGCCGGAACCCTTGCGGGATCCGGCCCTCGGCGAAGGTCGTCTCCGGGCATCCGATGGCGGTCGGTGCCCGGGGACGGCGATCATGGATCGCAGTCCTTGTACTCGTACGGCTTGCCGTACATGTCGTACTTGATCAGCGTGCGGCAGGCGGTGCCGCGACGGGTGGGACGATAGTCGTCCTCGTAGTAGACGCGGCGCGGCGGGGCGCGGCGGACGACGTATTCGTCGTCGTAGTAGTCGGGCTGGTTGGCGTTGGCGATCGCCGAGCCGACGATCAGGCCGCCGACGATGCCGAGCGCCGCGGCTGCCGCGGCATCGCCGCCGCCACCGCCGTGATGGTGATGGCGCCGCCACTCTTGGGCTTCGGCGCCGGTGGAAACGGCGAGGGCACCGCCGAGCGTCGCGGCGATCATCAGGCCGGTGACGAACTTCTTCATGGTCTTCCTCCATGCCGCCGGTGGGCGGTCGTTGTTCTGTCGGATGCTCCGCCCCTGGCGACGCGTCGTCGCGTCGGAGGAGCGGGGGATCTCACTGCTGCCACAGCGGTCGGTTGCCGGACGACGAGGACGCCGGGGGGCGGCTCGACGGCACGAAGGCCGGCTGACCCTGCGGCGGTCCGCCCGACTGCTGCGGCGGGGGCGGGGGCGGTGCGTGACGCGGCGGCGGCGGCGGACCTGCCTGCGGCGGAGGCGGCGGCGGGGGCGCCGTGTGCTGCCAACGCGGCGGCGGGTTGTAGCCGTAGCGCGGCGGGGGCGGCGGCGGGGCGTAACGCGGCGGCGGCGGAGCCCAACCGTACTGACGCGGCGGGTTGCGCACGACGTAGGTGTCTTCGTAGACGTAACGCGGCGATCTCACGTAGGTTTCGCGATAGCCGGACTCGTAGTAGGTGCCGTCGTCTTCGGTCGTCTGGCAGCCGGCCAAACCCAGCGCCGAGAGCGAAGAGGCGAGCACCAGGGCGATGGACAGCGGTTTCATCGGTCGATCCGTTCCTTCTCGTCGTCGGGGTCGCGCTTCGCGCCCGTCTCGATCGACGTTGGCCGGATCATGCATCGGACGAGATGCATGGAGGCTGAGTGCGTCGTTCAGCCGCCGTTCATCTCGCCGCCCAGGTGATCACGACTTCGTGAACACACCCAGAAGACCCGCCACCTCGGCATCGCGGTCGCGCCTCAGCACTGTCTCTTCGAGCGTGAGGGCCGTCAATCCGACCCTCGTCGCGGTGTCTTCGACATGCCGGCGGCCATGGCCGTAGCGCAGGCTGTCGCGCAGCACCACCTCCGTGCCCTCGCCGGCCTTCTCGACCGAGAAGGCGAAGAGCCCGCCGGGGACGAGAACCCGGGCGACGGCCGCGAAGACGGCGCCGAGATCGCCGAGGTAGCAGAAGACGTCGGCGGCGGTGACGAGGTCGACGGAGCCGGCCGCCCGGCGGCCGAGTTCGGCGTCGAGCCCGTCGACGACGAGGCTTCGGTAGAGCCCGCTCGCCCGCGCCACCTCGATCATCGCCGGCGAGAGATCGACACCGTCGAGCGCGGCGACGCGGGCCCCGAGCGCCCGCGCCATCAACCCGGTGCCGCAGCCGAGATCGAGCCCCTCGGCGAAGACCCGGCCGGGCGCGGCTGCCGCGATCGCCGCCGCCAGCCGTTCCGGCGTCCTGTAGCCGAGCCTGCCGACGAGGCTCGCCTCGAAACGCGGCGCATAGCCGTCGAAGAGATCGCGGACATGGGCGGCGGGCGGTGCGTCGGGGGCGGGGCGGGCGCCGAGCCGGGCGAGGCGCAGCACGGCGCCGCAGCGGTCCTCGGGATCGAGCGCCGTCGCCCGTTCCCACGCGCCGATCGCCCCGTCGCGGTCGCCGGCCGCCTCGCGGAACTCGCCGAGCACGAACCAGCCGACCGCCCAGCCGGGCACCCGCTCCAGCGCCTGTTCCATCAGTTCGGCCGCGGCCTGCGGCTCGCCGGCGGCGGCATAGCCGCGGGCATGGTCGAGCCGCCGGTCGGCGACGTCGTCGCCCGAGAGGAGAGAGGCGGAGCGGGAGGCGAAGGTCGGTTCGGTCATCGCGAGGGTCCGGCGTCGGGGCCTTGGTGATGGGGGCAAACCGGCCTCGCGATCAAGCCCTTTCGCCGCTTCGCCTCGACCGCGCCCCCATCGCGTGCTAGAGCCGAGGGACGTCCGCTTCCCGCCCGCGAGGATCTCGATGGCCACCGATCTGACCCGCTTTACCACCGGCTCGCCGCTGCGCACGGTCCTCTGGCTGGTGTTTCTGTCGATCGTCGTCGGCTTCGTGCTGGAGACCATCGGCCTCGATCCGGTGACCTTCGTCGGCCGGCTGATCGGCAACATCGACCGCTTCTTCGACTGGGTGCTGCACATGGGCACCGAGACGATCATGCGCATGCTGCGCTATCTCGTCTGGGGCGCCGTGCTGGTGGTGCCGGTCTGGCTGATCCTGCGCCTGACCGGGCGGACGAAGTGAGCGCGGCGCGCCGGCCGCTCTCCTTCTCCGACGTCCTCTCGATCGCCGTGCCGATGACGCTCGGCCATCTCTCCACGCCGCTCGTCGGCGTGGTGGCGATCGGCGTCGTCGGGCGCACCGGCGATGCCGCCGCCGTCGGCGGCGTGGCGCTCGGCGCGATCGTCTGCGATCTCGTCTTCTCGCTGTTCTACTTCCTGCGCGCCGGCACGACCGGCCTCGCCGCCCGCGCCACCGGCGCCGGCGACGTCGCCGAGTTGCGCGCCGTGCTGGTGCGCGCGCTCGCCGTGGCGTTGGTCTTCGGCACCGCCATCGCACTGCTCTCGGGCACGATCGTCGATCTCGGCATGGCGATCGTCGGCGGCGAGCCGGCGGTGCGCGAGGCGACGCGGGCCTATGCCGGCGTCCGCCTGTGGTCGGCGCCGGCGATCCTCTTCGGTCAGGCGGTCTTCGGCTGGTACCTCGGCCGCGGCCGTGCCGGCATCGGCCTCCTGCTGCAGACCGTCCTCAACGCCACCAACATCGCCCTCGCCCTGATCCTCGTCGGCCGCTTCGACATGGGGCCGCAGGGGGCGGCGATCGCCGGCGTCGTCGCCGAGATCGTCGCGAGCCTGCTCGGGGCGGCGCTGGTCACCGGCGAATGGCGCCGCGGGGTCCGTCCCGACCGCGCCCGGATCTTCGATCGCGCCGCCTTCTCAGGCCTCGTCGCGGTCAATCGCGACATCATGATCCGCACCTTCGTGCTCATCGCCGCCTTCACCTTCTTCTCGCGCCAGAGCGCGGCGCAGGGAGCGGTGGTGCTGGCGGCCAACGCGGTGCTGGAGAAGTTCTTCCTGACGACCGCCTATTTCCTCGACGGCTTCGCTGCCGCCGCCGAGACCTTCGTCGGCCGGGCGGTCGGTGCGCGCGACCGGGTGGGCTTCGACCGCGCCCTGTGGCTGACCTCGGCCGGCGGTGCGGCGCTGGCGATCGTCGCCGCTCTCGTCGTGTTCCTGGCGGGTTCCGCGGCGATCGATCTGATGAGTGCCGACGTTCAGGTCGCCGCGACGGCGCGCCAGTACCTCGTCTGGGCGGCGGTGACGCCGCTCGCCGGTGTGCTCGCCTTCGAGATGGACGGGGTCTTCATCGGCGCCGGCTGGACGCGCGACATGGCGGCGATGATGGTCGCCTCGCTGGTCGTCTTCTTCGCGCTGTGGGCGGTGCTCTTCCCCGCCTACGGCAATCACGGCCTGTGGGCGGCCTTCGTCGCCTTCCTGTCGGTGCGCGGGCTGACGCTCGCCGCAGTGGTGCGGCACCGGGTCCGCGCCGCACTGGGCGGCGCGGGGCGCGTCAGAGCTGGCGGCCCGACAGCGCCTTGAGCAGCGCCGCGTCCGCTTCGCCGGTCTGCGGCAGGCCGGCCTTCTTCTGATAGGTGCGGATCGCCGTCTTGGTGCCGGGGCCGGCGTCGCCGTCGATCGCGCCGTTGTAGAAGCCGAGCGTCTTCAGAAGAAGCTGCGCCTGACGGACCATGTCGGCCTGCGTCGCGGGGCTCGAAGGCGCCGCCGCCGAGGCGGGATCCGCCCAGCCGCGCGTCTCCTCGTTGGCGGCGCGGTCGATCGTCCGCTGCACCCAGGTCTGCACCGCCATGCGGCCGGCGGCGAGATTGACCTTGTCGAGATGGGCGGCGACCTCGTTCTGCTTCTTCTCGGCCTCCGCGTCGCCCTGACGGGCGGCGAGCGCGAACCACTTGTAGGAGACGGCGAGGTCCTGCTTCACGCCCGAACCCAGGGCATGGATGATGCCGAGGTTGAACTGGCTGTCGCGCAGGCCGTAGTCGGCCGCCTTCTGGAACCACGGCACGGCCTTCGCCATGTCGCGGGTGTTGGCGTAGAGCACGCCGAGATTGTGCATCGAGCGGACGTTGCCCTGCTCGGCGGCGGCGGTGTACCAGGCTCGCGCCTTCTCCGCGTCGCGGGTGACGCCGAGGCCCTTCTCGTAGGCCACCGCGAGCCGATACTGCGCCGGCGCCAGACCCTTCTCGGCGGCGACGGTGTACCACGTGACGGCCTTGGCCAGGTCGGCGGGAACCGTCTTGCCTTCGGCGAAGCGCAGCGCGACCTCGAGGGCTGCACGGGCATCGCCGCTCGTCGCGGCACGGCGCAGCGTCTCCGGTCCGATCTGCTCGGGCAGGGCGGCATCGACGATGGCCGGATGCGACGGTTCTTCGGTCGGCGCCGCCGAGGTGGCGGCCGACGACGGGATCGATCCGGTGGTGACCGGCTCGCCGGCCAGCGGCACGCCCTGGACCGCGCTGGTGCGTTGCGGCACCGAGCCCTTGTCGGCCTCGGCCGGCGTCCTGGCCGACCCGTCGGTCGCCAGCGGCATCGAGAAGCCCGGGGCCGCCTCGGCGGTCGGCGCCTTCGACAGCAGCGAACCGTCGACCGGGGGCACGTCGCGCTGGGCGACGGTCGAATGGGCCTCGGGCGCGGTCTGCTCGATCCGGCTGCCGGCGTCGGCGGTCTGCTCGGGCGCCGGCTTGCGGCCGGGCATCACCTGCAGCGTCAGGATGGTGAGCACCAGCGCCGCGGTGGCGAGCACCAGCGGCCGGCGACGGGTCTTGAGCACCCGGCCGATCCGCGACAGCGCGCCGCCCTCGTCGGCCGTCGCCGGGGTCGGCGTGCGGTCGTCGGGCGTCACGGTCGGTGCGGCGGCGGCCGTCGAGGCGGCGACCTGCGCGGCACGGCGGGCGGCGGCGATGAACTCGGCCTTGCGCGCCGTCGCCGGATTGGGCTCGTCCGGATTGGCCTGGGCGCGCGCCTCCGACGGCATCAGCGGCCGCGGCGTCGGCTTGCCGGACCCCGGCTCGAGCGGACGGTTGTCGTCCGCCCCGGCGCCGGCGGCGAGCATCTCGCGGGCCCGGGCGATCGGATTGGAGGCCGGACGCGCGGCGGCCGGGCGGACGTCCTCTTCGGTGATCGCCGGTTCGGCGAGGGGCGCCGCTGTCGGCATGCGCACAGGCTGGGCCGGCGCGGGGGCGGCCTGATGGGCGGCGCGCGGCGGCGCCTGGACGGCCGGCTGCGGCGCGGCCTCCGGAGCGGTGCCACGCGGGGTGGCCTCCGGCGCGGGAGAACCGCCGCGCTGGGCGGCGGCGTTGCGGGCCGACCCTTGCGCGATCTTCTCGATGGCGGCGAGGCGGCCGACGATGCCGGTCAGCGCGTCGTGCAGCGAGACGAGCGTACCGTTGGTGCGGTCCTCGGTCTCGCGGGCGGCGTCCTTGAGGGCGCGCAGGTCGCCCTTGAGTGCGTCGAGGGCGGCGGCCGGCACGCCGTCGCCGCGGGTGTCGGCGAGTTCGCGCACCATCTCGCGCGCCGCTTCGCGGGCGGCGACGACGGAATCGACGTGGGTCGTCTCGATCCGGTCGGCTAGCGCGACGATGTGGTTCTCGATCGACGACAGATCCGGCACGCGGCTCTGGGTCGCCTCGATCTGGCGCGAGATCTGGCCGAGCTGCTCCTCGATCTGCGACAGCGTCTCGTCGTCGCCTTCGTGCGTGGTCGAACGGTCGAGCCGCTCGGCGAGCAGGCGCATCTGCGCCTCGAGGTCGTCGGTCTGACGCGGCGTGGCGAGTTCGCGGCGCATGGCGGCGATCTCGCGGGTCAGATTCTCCACCTCGGCGGTGGCGTCGGCGGCGGCCGGCGGGCGCCGGTCGAGCCGGTCGATGATCTGGTCGAGCCGCGCGTCGAGCTTCTCGTTCTCGGCCGGACGGGCGGCATCGGCGATCGCCGCGTCGAGCCGCGCCACCGCGGCCTCGAGCGCACGCACCGTGCGGCGGCCCTCGTCGGGATCGGGAATGCGCTCCAGCCGGCCGGAGAGCTCGGCGATGCGGTCGTGGATGCGGTCGGTGTCCTCGAAGGACGGCCGGCGCTTCTCGAATTCGGCGATGCGCTCGCCGATGTCGGCGATGCGGGCCTCGATGGTGCGCAGCTCGTCGGCGGCACGGTTGCCGGCCGCCAGCGTGCGCAGCTCCTCGAGCATCTTGACGACGCGGTCGCCCGACGCCGGCACCTTGGTCGAGCGCTCGAGCGCATCGAGCTTGTCGGTCACCGCCTTCAGGCGCTGGTCGAGCGAGACGACCACCTTGCCCGGATCGAAGCTCTCGATCTGGGTGCGGAGATCGGAGAGGCGGCGCTCGATCTGCTGGGCGTAGGGGTTCTCGTCGCGGGCGGCGAGGCGTTCGAACTTGTCGGTCAGCCGGTCGAGATTGCGCTCGAGCGCCGTCATGTGGTCGGCCTGCGGCACCGCCGAGAGCAGGCTGCGGATCTCGGAAATGTCGGCGCCGTCGCGCGGCGTGCCGAGGCCGCGCTCGAGCCCGTCGAGCCGGTCGACGATCTGCCCGTAGCCCGCCTCGAGGCTCTTCAGCGAACCCTCGACGTTGGACTGCAGCACCACGTCGCGCAGCCGCCCGAGTTCGGTCGCCAGCGATTCGATCTCCTCGCCGTCCGGCCGTGCCTCGGCCAGACGGTCGATCTTGGCGGCGAGCCGGCGGATCTCGCCGGAGACGTCGGCGCCTTCGCCGGCGCGGCTCTCGAGGAAGGCGCGCAGCGCGCGGATCTCGGAGACGACGAGGGCGGATTCGTCGCGACGCGGTCGCGGCGCCGGGTCGAGGGCGGCACGGCCGCGGGGAGCGGCGCGCAGGTCGTCGAGATCATCGTCGAGCAGAGCCGCGGCACGGCCGCGCGGACGGTCGTCGGAGAGGTCGCGGACGCGGCGGTCGATGGCTTCCAGCGTGTCGAGGATGTGGCCGGCGTCGCCTTCGCGGCGGGTCCCGCGCGACCGCGACGCGCCCGACAGGCGGTCGACGGTGGCGGCGATCTCGTCGAGCTGGGCTTCGGCGGAGGCGGTGCGGTCGAGACGGGAAGCGGTACGATCGGCGGTCGGGCGGCGCATGCGGTCGCCGAGCGCATCGAGACGGCGGTCGAGCGCGCCGAGGCCCGCTCCGGTGGGTTCGGCGGTGCGTCCGCGACGCGGGCCGTCCTGCAGCGCCTGCACGAGCTCACCGACCGAGAGACCCGATCGCCGAGCCGCATCCAAGACGCGCTGTCGGGCTTCGTCTTCGAACCCGCGTCCGCTGCGAGACATGTCCTACCTCCGCCGGCAGAAGCTCGTCCGGTCGGCAATTCCCGGAAATCGAGGGGTCGAGGAACCGTCCACGCGGTCCGCCGACTCGGACGATCATCCGACCGGAGCTTCGACGACAGATTTTTCGAACAGGGTAAACAAGTCGTTAAGGCAGGGCTCGGGAAGTGAGAGAATCGTAATCTTCGTCGATGTTTCCTTGATGTTGCGGGTTCGCGGCACCTCGGCTGACGGCGACGTGGTCTTTCTCCGTCCCGACCGTGAAGAGTCGATCGCTAAGATTGCCGTCGTCGCGGCAAGCCGACGTTCACGTGCCGTCGGTTGACTGGTCTGGCCCGTGGTCGACGCGGGTCCGCGCCGGCCCGCGCCCGGCGACGCGAACCCACCACATGCCCCCGGATGGACCCGCTGCACGATGGACGTTGCCGACGATCTCGCCTCGCTGCTCGCCGACACCCCCGACGGTACCGATCGCCTCTGGTCGATCGGCGATCTCGCCCACCGTTGCGACGTGACCCTGCGCGCGCTGCGCTTCTACGAGGCCAAGGGCCTGCTCGAGCCGGTGCGCGAACGCCAGACGCGGCGCTATCGCGCCGAGGACGTGCGTCGGCTGCAGATCGTCGTCGCCGCCAAGCGGATCGGCTTCGGTCTCGCCGAGATCCACGCCATGCTCGACCTGCGACGGCGCGCGCCCCTCGACGCCCGGCTCGCCGACCTCGGCAGACGTCTCGCTCTCAGGCAGCGCGAGACGCTGGAGGCACGCGCCGAGACCGAGCGGACGCTCGAGCGGATCGCGCTGGAACTCGCCGCGCTCGACCGCGCGTCGTCCGGCGGCGGGGTCGCCGGGGCATGAAAAAAGACGGGCTTCCGAGGAAGCCCGTCCGGTTCGTGTCGATCGGCTGAGGGCTCACTTGCCCTGGGACGCCTTGCGCTGCTGCTCGCGCAGCTGCTCCTCGATCGACTTCTGCTTGTCCTGGATCTCGGCGTTGATCGCCTCTTCGCGCTTCTTCAGAGCCGCCTCGTCCAGCGGCTTGCCCTCGTTCGCCGCCTTGAAGGTGGCGAGCGGGAAGGTGAAGACCACCGGGTTGGAGGCCTGACCCTGCGCCGTGATGGTGATGGTCGAGCCGGACTTGAGCGTGGTCACGAAGGCCTCGTTCGACACCATCTGCGCGACGCAGCCGTCGGGCGCACACATGCCGTACTTGGCGTCTTCCGCCTTGTTCTGGTCGACCTGGACCTTGAGGCCCGGCTGCAGCAGCAGGCCGGTCGGCAGGATCATCTCGACCACCTTGCGAGCCTCGCCGCCGACTTCGACGACCGCGACCGAGGCCAGGAACTGGCCGCCGCTGGTGCGCAGGTCGTAGGCGGTCTTGCAGAACTCGCGCTTGGCCTTGTCGTCGTTGCGGCAGACCTTGATCCAGCTGTCGGCGGCGGAGGCCTTGGCGGCCTGTGCCTGGGCCGACGAGGCGCCGAGGACCGTCGCCAAGGCGACCGCGGCGAGCGTCGCGACGCCGGAAAGCGGGGCGCGAACGGCGTTCGCTGCGAAATTCGCGACAATGGCGGACATCGTCATTCCCGTTTCTTGAAGGTAATTCGGAAGCGTGGAGCGTGACGACGTCATAGCCTTCCCTCGGGCCCGGTTCAATGGGAGAGAGGGCGGATCGCGCGTCTTCGCGGGAAACGGTCGTGCCGCTTCATTGCGGCGAGACGGTGACCCGATCGACACGACCTTCGACGCGGACGGGGAGAAGAGACGATGGCGACCATTCGGCACGGCACCGAGGCGACCGGCGCGGCGCTGTTCCAGGCGACGGCGCGGCTGTCGGTGGCGACCCGCGGTCGGTCGCTCACCGACGTCGGCGACGACCTCGCCGGCTGGCTCGACGCCATCGGCGCCGACGACGGACTGCTGACGATCTTTCTGCGCCACACTTCGGCGTCGCTGACCGTCCAGGAGAACGCCTCGCCCGAGGTCCTGCCCGATCTCGTCGTCGCCCTCGACCGCCTCGCCCCGCGCGGCCACCACTGGCGCCATGCCCTCGAGGGCGACGACGACATGCCGGCCCACGTCAAGACGACGCTGACCGGCGTGTCGCTCGCCGTTCCCGTCCGCGTCGGGCGGATGGAGCTCGGCACCTGGCAGACGATCTATGTGATGGAGCACCGCGACCGCGGTTCGACCCGCGAGGCGGCGCTCCATTTTCTCGGCACGCGGGCACTCACGCCGGGCGGTGCTTGAAGGCCTCCGAGGCTGCGACCATCTCGGCGACCAGCCCCGGTTCGGTGACGGCGTGGCCGCCGTCGTCGATGATCCGGAGGTCCACCTCCGGCCAGGCCTTCTTGAGGTCCCAGGCGTTGAACATCGGCGTACACATGTCGTAGCGGCCGTGGACGATCACCGCCGGGATGTGGCGGATGCGGTGGACGTCGCGCAGCAGCTGGTCCTCGACCTCGAAGAAGCCGCCGTTCATGAAGAAGTGGCACTCGATTCGCGCGAAGGCGAGGGCGAAGCTGTCGCCGCCGAAGGCCGCCGCACGCTCGGGATCGGGCAGGAGCGACAGGGTCGAGCCCTCCCAGGTCGCCCAGCGCCGCGCCGCCTCGAGCCGCAGCGCCTCGCCCGGCCCGGTCAGGCGGCGGTGATAGGCGGCGATCAGGTCGTGCTGCTCGTGCCGCGGGATCAGATCACGGAAGGGCTCGAAGAGGTCGGGGAAGATCAGGCTCGCGCCCTCCTGGTAGAACCACAGGAGTTCCTTGCGCCGCAGCATGAAGATGCCGCGCAGGATGATCTCGCTGACCCGCTCCGGGTGGGTCTCGGCATAGGCGAGCGCCAGCGTCGAGCCCCACGAACCGCCGTAGACCTGCCAGCGCTCGATGCCGAGATGCTCGCGGATGCGCTCGATGTCGGCGACGAGGTCCCAGGTGGTGTTCTCGGCGAGTTCGGCATGCGGCGTCGACTGTCCGCAGCCGCGCTGGTCGAAGGCGACGATGCGATAGACGGCCGGATCGTGCAGCCGGCGCATGGTCGGCGTGATGCCGCCACCGGGGCCGCCGTGCAGGCAGATCACCGGCTTTCCGGCCGGATTTCCGCTTTCTTCCCAATAGATCTCGTGCAGGTCGGAGACCTTCAGGCGGCCGCTGCGATGCGGCGCGATGTCGGGAAAGAGGGCGTGGCGGCGGGGTGACGCGATGTCGTTCACGGTGGGCTCCGATGCGGACGGGTGGGCGAAAGCTGCGAGAGTATCGCAGGTACGCCCGCTGACCAGCCCGTCATCGCAAGGCGGCTCGGCGCTCGATGCGGGGCAAGAAAATTCCAATTTGCAAGAAATCGACGGAATTCGCCAATTTTGCCCTAGTAATGAAGCTTATTCGGCCTCATCCTTTCGGATGACGCTTGCGAAGTTGCGTTGCGGGATCGATAATTCACTCGTCGGCGTCCAGCCGACCGCGACCGGCGCGATTGGGGGATCGTCGCCGACCCGTCGCCGCACGAAAATCCGCGAGTCCGCTCGGGGCGCGCCGGACGAACCTAAAGGAGAAGGGGATTGGCCACCAATCCGGGTTATCGGTTCGTGATCGCGGATGATCATCCGCTCTTTCGCGGTGCATTGCGTCAGACGCTCGAGAGCCTCTTCGAGGGCGTCGTGATCGCCGAGGCGGGATCGCTCGAGGCCGTCTCCAAGATTCTCGAGGAGGGCGAGGAAGTCGATCTCGTATTGCTCGATCTGAACATGCCCGGCGTGCGCGGCTTCTCCGGCCTGATGTATCTGCGTGCCCAGTTCCCGGCGGTTCCGGTGGTGGTGGTCTCCGCCAACGAAGATCCGGGGACGATCCGGCGCTGCATGGAATTCGGTGCCGCCGGCTTCGTGCCGAAGTCGCTCGGTACCGATTCGATCCGCGAGGCGCTGTCGACCGTGATGAACGGCGACGTCTGGACCCCCGCCGACATCGATCTCTCGGCGGTTCCCGTCGACGACACCGCCAAGCTGGTGCAGCGCCTGTCGACGCTGACGCCGCAGCAGGTGCGTGTGCTGATGATGCTGTCGGAAGGCCTGCTCAACAAGCAGATCGCCTACGAGCTCGGCGTCTCCGAGGCGACCGTCAAGGCGCACGTCTCGGCGATCCTGCAGAAGCTCGGCGTCGAGAGCCGCACCCAGGCGGTCATCGCGGCCTCCAAGATCGAAGCCGGTCAGTGGAGTTCCGTCGGGGTGTGAACCCCGCCGCGGTCGAAGCCGACGAGACACGAGGCGACGCCGGTGGCGTCGCCTTTTTCTTGGCCTCACCCCCGCCCGACGAAGGGCATCTTGGTCGCCATCACCGTCATGAACAGGATGTTGGAGCCCGGCGGCAGGCTCGCCATGTGGACGACGGCGCGGCCGACGTCGGCGACCTCCATCCGCGGTTCGGCCCTGACCGACCCGTCGGCCTGCGGCACGCCGAGGGTCATCCGGTCCGTCATCTCGGTCGCCGCGTTGCCGATGTCGATCTGGCCGCAGGCGATGTCGAAGGGCCGCCCGTCGAGCGCGATCGAGCGGGTGAGGCCGGTGACGGCGTGTTTGGTCGCGGTATAGGGCACAGAGTTCGGTCGCGGCGCATGGGCCGAGATCGAACCGTTGTTGACGATCCGCCCGCCCTGCGGCACCTGACGCTTCATCAGCCGGAAGGCGGCGCGCGTCACGTTGAAGACGCCGGTCAGGTTGACCGCCACCGTCGCCGCCCAGTCGGCGTCGCTCAGTTCGTCGATCGGGATGGCGCCGGTGCCGCGCCCGGCGTTGTTGAAGACGAAGTCGATCCGCCCGAAGCGCGCCTCGATCGTCGCGAACAGTGCCTCGACCGCGGCGGAATTGCCGACGTCCGCCGGCACCGCCAGCGCCCGGCCGCCCGCCGCCTCGATCAGCCTCGCCGTCTCCTCGAGCGGTTCGACGCGGCGCCCGGTCAGCACGAGCGTCCAGCCGTCGGCGGCGAGCGCGAGCGCCGACGCCCGCCCGATGCCGCTGCCGGCCCCGGTGACGAGCGCGATGCGGGAGGCGGGGGCGTCTGTCATCGGGGATCTCCGGATCGTCGGGTCGGTGGTCTCGTCACTCCGCAGCGGCGGACTTGGCGCTGCGCCACTGGGTGAGGACGGCGCGCAGCGCCGCCGGCTTCACCGGCTTGTTCAGCACGGTGATCGACTTCTCGGTCGCCTCCTCGCGCACCTGCGGGCCGCGATCGGCGGTGATCAGCGCCGCCGGCAGGTCGGAGCCGAAGCGCCAGCGCAGCTGCACCACGGCGTCGATCCCGTTGCCGTCGTCGAGGTGATAGTCGACGAAGAGGATGTCCGGCCCCTGGCCGGTCTCCTTGACCAGATTGGCCAGCTGCTCGGAGGCGTCCTTCTGGTCGCGCGCCTTGACGACCTTGACGCCCCAGCCGACCAGCAGCGCCTCCATGCCGTCGAGGATGGTCTCCTCGTTGTCGAGGCAGAGCACGGTCATGCCGTCGAACTTGGCGGCGGTCGGCCGCGGCGTGCCGTCGGTCGGCGCGACGTTGGGCATGGCGGCCGCCGTCGGCACCTCGACGTGGAAGCGCGAGCCCTTGCCGGGCTCCGAGGTCAGCCCGATCGGATGCGCCAGCACCCGCGAGATGCGCTCGACGATCGACAGGCCGAGGCCGAGGCCGCGGGCGATCTTGGCGCCCTGATCGAGCCGCTGGAACTCCTGGAAGATCACCTTCTGCTGATCGGGCGAGATGCCGAGGCCGGTGTCGAGCACTTCCACCGCCAGTCGCCCGCGCCGCCGCCGCACACCGACCAGCACGCTGCCGCGCGGCGTGTACTTGATGGCGTTGGAGATCAGGTTCTGGATCAGGCGTCGCAGCAGCCGCCGGTCCGAACGCACCCACAGCGAACACGGCAGCACGTGGAAGCGCAGGCCGCGGTCGCGGGCGATCGGCTCGAACTCGATGGTCAGCGGCTTCAGGATCTCGTCGATGCGGAAGACGGTGAACTCGGGCTTGAGCGCGCCGGCGTCGAGCCGCGAGATGTCGAGCAGCGCGCCGAGGATCTCTTCGACCGCGTCGAGCGACTGGTCGATGTTGACCGCGTGGGTGGCGAGCGGCGAATGCTCGGTCTTCTCCACCAGCGACGTCGCATAGAGCCGCGCCGCGTTGAGCGGCTGGAGAATGTCGTGACCGGCGGCGGCGAGGAAGCGTGTCTTGCCGATGTTGGCCTCGTCGGCCTCCGCCTTGGCGCGCGACAGTTCGCCGTTGAGGCGGGTCAGCTCCTCGGTGCGCTCGCGCACGCGCCGCTCCAGCGTCTCGTTGGCCCGCGCCAGTGCCTCGGCCGAGGAGACGCGTTCGGTGATGTCGGTCCAGGTCGTCACGATGCCGCCGTCCGGCATCGGCGAGGTGCGAACCTCGATCACCGCGTCGGTCGAGGCGAGGCGCTCGTGATAGGTCTCCATCCGCCGGACGAGGCGATCCATGCGGTCCTTGATGATCCGCTCGGGATTGCCGGGGCCGAACTCGCCGTGCTCGGAGCGGTCGCGGATGATCGCCTGCAGCGACACGCCGACCTGGGCGAAGCCCGGCGGCAGGTCGAGGATCTGGCGGAACTGACGGTTCCAGCAGATGAGGCCGAGCTCGCGATCGAACACCGAGATGCCCTGGCCGACCTGATCGAGCGCGATCTGGAGGAGGTCGCGGTTGTACTGGATGGCGGCGGAGGCGTCGTCGAGCAGCTTCATCGCCGCCTTGGTCGACGGGTCGCGCCGCTTGACCAGCAGGGAGAGCACCAGCCGCGACGAGGCCGCGCCGATCGCCGAGGCGAGCAGCTGCTCGGCGAAGCGCAGCAGATGCAGGTCGGCCGGCCGATCGCCGGTCAGCAGCATCGAATGCGACCGCCCGAACTCGCCGAAGGCGCGCCGGGTGCGCTCCTCGCCGAGATAGCGGGCGACGGTGGAGATCAGGTCGTCGACCGTGACGGCGGTGCGCCAGCGCCGCAGCGCCGGGGCGGGGGCGAAGTCGGACGGCACGAAGACGTTGGCCTGGAGGCGCTCGATCGGCTCCGGCGGCCGCATCATCGAGATCGACACGAAGGCGGCGGTGTTGAAGGCGAGGCTCCAGAACACGCCGTGCGAGAGCGGGTCGAAGGCGAGGGTGAACAGCGCCTGCGGCCTCAGGAACCAGAAGCCGAACGGCCCGTTGAGCAGGAACGACGTCGTGCCGTAGCCGGCCTCGACGAAGGTCGGCAGCGCCAGCGTGTAGATCCACACGACGAAGCCGACGACGATGCCGGCAATGGCGCCGCGCGCCGTGCCGCGCCGCCAGAACAGCGCGCCGAAGAAGGCGGGGGCGAACTGGGCGATCGCCGCGAAGGCGAGGAGACCGATCTCCGCCAGCGCCGACGCGTCGGCGACCAGCCGCAGATAGAGATAGGCGAGCGCCAGCACCACGACGATGGCGATGCGCCGCACGATCAGCAGCGTCCGCATCATGTCGGGCTGGTCGCGGCCGTCGCGGCCGGCCCATTTGACCAGCACCGGCGCCACGAGCTCGTTGCAGATCATGATCGACAGCGCCACCGAGGCGACGATCACCATGGCGGTGGCGGACGACAGGCCGCCGACGAAGGCGAAGAGCGTCACCCAGTCGGCCCCGGCGTCGAGCGGCAGGCGCAGCACGAAGGTGTCGGCGTCGATGGCGGTGCCGTAGCGGGAGAGGCCGCCCAGCGCGATCGGCACGACGAAGACGTTGATGGCGACGAGATAGAGCGGGAACAGCCAGCGGGCGCGCTTGAGTTCGGCCGGCGTGTGGTTCTCGACCACGGCGACATGGAACATCCGCGGCAGCATCAGGATCGCGAAGAACGACAGCGTCGTCATGACGATCCAGTTGCCGCCCGACAGATTGCCCGACAGCACGTGCGCCCCGACCGGATTGTCGACGATCGAGGCCATCAGGTCGCTCGGCCCGTCGAACAGCACGAAGGTGACGTAGATGCCGACCAGCGACAGGGCGAAGAGCTTGACCACCGATTCCGCCGCGATCGCCAGCATCAGCCCCTGCTGATGCTCCGTGGCGTCGATGTGGCGGGTACCGAACAGACAGGCGAAGGCGGCCATAGCGGCGGCGACGCCGAGCGGCACGTCGGGTCGGAACTGCGACGGTGCGAGGCCGAAATCGATGTGGTGGACGAGCGTCGTCACCGAGGTCGACACCGCCTTCAGCTGCAGCGCGATGTAGGGGACGATACCGACCAGTGCGATCACCGTGACGACGGCGGCGAGCCTCTGGTTCTTGCCGTAGCGGGCGGCGATGAAGTCGGCGATCGAGGTGATGCGTTCGGCCTTGGCCAGCCGGATCATCCGCTCGAGGATGCCGTAGCCGAACAGGTAGAGCAGGATCGGCCCGATGTAGATGGTCAGGAAGTCGAGGCCTTTGAGCGCGGCCTGACCGACCGATCCGAAGAAGGTCCACGAGGTGCAGTAGACGCCGAGCGACAGCGCGTAGATCGTCGGCCGGCCGATCGTCGGCGACACGCGTCCGAGGCGGCGGTCACCCCAGTGGGCGATGCCGAACAGCGCTCCGATGTAGGCGATGGCGACGACGAGGACGAGCCATCCGTGGATCATGGTTCGGCGGCCTTCTTCTCGATGTCGCGCGGGCCTTCGCGAACGGACATGACTTCATAGCCCCGACGAAAGGCGTATGTCCACCATGGCGAGCATGCGCGCACCCTCCATCCACCCACATCCGGGTCCATCCGGATGAGCCCGACGCGATTCGCTTGGATGACGTAGCGGAAGAGGCGGTGTCGCGATAGAGAGAAGCCCATGCCGCCGTCGCGCGACGGCGGCCGACGAGGAGACGGCCCATGCTCGAGGAATTCAAGAAGTTCGCCCTGCGCGGCAACGTCGTCGATCTGGCGATCGGCGTGGTGATCGGCGCCGCCTTCTCCAAGATCGTCGACAGTCTCGTCGCCGACGTCATCATGCCGGTGGTCGGCGCGGTGACCGGCGGGCTCGACTTCTCCAACAAGTTCGTGCTGTTCAAGGCGCTGACCGGCTCGGCCGAGGCGCCCGCCACCTATGCTGCCGCCAAGGCGGTCGGCGCGACGCTCGGCTGGGGCCAGTTCGTCACCGTGACGCTCAACTTCCTGATCGTCGCCTTCGTCCTGTTCCTCGTCGTCAAGGCGATGAACACGCTGAAGAAGAAGGAAGAGGAAGCCCCGGTGCCGGCCCCCGAGCCGACCCGCTCGGAGCTGCTCCTGGAAGAGATCCGCGATCTCCTGAAGAAGTGACGCGGCAGCGACGATCGCGCGCGATCCATCAGAATCGTCGATCGATCGTGTCACGGCTTTTCATGCCCCGACGGACGCGAAGCGGCTAGACTGACCGCTTCGCATCCTCGGAGCCGTCTCTTCATGACCACGTCGCCCGCCGATCTCCTCGTCTCCCTCCGGCCCGAAGCCCTCGCGGCGCCGCCCTCCGGCATCGTCGAGGTGATGAACTACGGCCGCACGCGTGAGGGGATGATCCCGCTGTGGGCGGGCGAGGGCGATCTGCCGACGCCGGACTTCGTCTGTGCCGCCGCCGCCCGTTCGCTCGCCGCCGGCGAGACCTTCTACACCTGGCAGCGCGGCATCCCCGAACTGCGCGCCGCGCTCGCCGCCTATCACGGCCGGCTCTACGGCGGGACCTTCTCGCCCGAGCGCTTCTTCGTCACGGCGTCCGGCATGCAGGCGATCCAGATCGCGCTGACCGCGCTCGCCGGCCAGGGCGACGAGGTGATCGTGCCGACCCCGGCCTGGCCCAACTTCGCCGCCGCCGCGGGCCTGCGCGGCGCGAAGGTCGTCGAGGTCGCCATGACCTTCGGCAACGCCGGCTGGGTGCTCGACGTCGAGCAACTCGCCGCCGCGGTGACGCCGGCGACCAAGGTGATCTTCCTCAATTCGCCGTGCAATCCGACCGGCTGGACCGCGACCCGCGACGAACTCGCCGCGATCCTCGATCTCGCCCGCCGTCACGGCCTGTGGATCGTCGCCGACGAGGTCTACGGCCGCTTCGTCTGGGACGGCTCGGCGCGGGCGCCCTCCTTCCACGACGTCGCCGGCCCCGACGACCGGGTGGTCTTCGTCAACACCTTCTCGAAGAACTGGGCGATGACCGGCTGGCGCGTCGGTTGGATCGAGGCGCCGCCTGCGCTCGGCGACGTGCTCGAGAACCTGATCCAGTACTCGACCTCCGGCGTCGCCGTCTTCGTCCAGCGCGCCGCCGTCGCCGCCCTCGAACAGGGCGAGGACTTCCTCGCCTTCCAGATCGGGCGCATCCGCGACAGCCGCCGCATCCTCGTCGACACGCTCGCCGCCACCGGCCGGGTGCGGCTCTCGCCGCCGGTCGGTGCCTTCTATCTGTTCTTCGGCGTCGAGGGCTGGAACGAGACCGGACGGCTCGGTCTCACCCTCGTCGACGAGGCCAACGTCGGCCTCGCGCCCGGCACCGCCTTCGGTCCGGCGGGCGAGGGGTTCCTCCGTCTGTGCTTCGCCCGCGGCCCGGCGAGCATCACGGAAGCGGCCGGGCGTCTCGCCGAATGGCTCCATCGTCCCCGCGGGGCTTGAGAATCATACGGATTTTGTCTGATATGGAAGTTGCTCCGGGCAGACCGGAGCAGCAAAGGTATGTAAATACCGCAAATCAGACTCTGTTCGTCGGGAGCCGCCACACGTGTCCACCCAGCCGCCGACCGTTTCCGAGGCGCGTCTCCTCAGTGTGCTCGATACGGCCGTCGACGGCATCGTCGTGATCGACGAGAAGAGTCGCATCCTGATCTTCAACAAGGCGTGCGAGGATCTCTTCGGTCTGACCGCGGCGGAAGTGGCGGGGCAGGGCATCTCGGTGCTGATGCCGCCCGAGTTCGCCCACGGCCATGACTTCTGGGTCAACCAGTACATGGCGACCGGCGTCAAGAAGATCATCGGCATCGGCCGCGAGGTGCGCGGCCGCCACGCCGACGGCACCATCATCCCGATCGAACTGTCGGTCGGCGAGTGCCGCACCCCCGAGGGTCGCCAGTTCATCGGCATCATCCGCGACCTGCGTTCGCGCAAGGCGGTCGAGCAGCGGCTCAACCAGCTCCAGGCGCAGCTCGTCCAGATGGCCCGCGTCAACGCCATGGACGAGATGGGCGCGGCGATCGCCCACGAACTCAACCAGCCGCTGACCGCGGTGATGCTCTATCTCCAGGCGCTCGGTCGCAAGCTCGAGGCCGGCGTCGAGGACGGCTCGGTCGAGGCCGCGACCGTCGAGATCGTCGCCAAGACCCGCCGCGAGGCCGAGCGCGCCGGCGCCATCATTCAGCGCATGCGCCATTTCGTCGAGAAGCGCGAACCCGATCGCCAGCCGGTCGAGGTCGCCAAGCTGGTCGACGAGGCGCTGGAACTGACCATGCTCGGCCACGACGGCGCCGGCATCGAGGTGGTGCGCGACATCGCCGCCGACCTGCCGGCCCTCGACGTCGATCCGGTGCAGATCCAGCAGGTGCTGATCAACCTCATCCGCAACGGCATCGAGGCGGTGCGCGAGCGCGAGGATCGCTGGATTCGCATCGCCGCCCATGTCGACGACGGCCGCCTGCTGATCGAAATCGAGGACAGCGGTCCCGGCATTCCGAAGAACACCGTCCGCGATCTCTTCAAGGCCTTCGCGACCTCGAAGAAGTCGGGTCTGGGTCTGGGCCTTGCGATTTCCCGCTCGATCGCTCAGAACCACGGTGGAGACCTGTTGGTGGAACCCGGTGGGGCCGGTCGCGGCGCCACCTTCGTTCTCACCCTGCCGCTCGAGGCGACGCCGCTGGCGCGAGCCGAATGAGTTTCGACCCGCGTTCGTGTCGGCCCACGGGCAGGCGCGGATGAGACATATCGAGGTGACGACATGATTGGCCGCACACAGAAGACCGAACAGACGATCTGGGTCGTCGACGACGAGCCCGCCGTTCGCGATGCCCTGTCCGTGGTCTTCGAGATGGAAGGCTTTTCGGTCACGGGCTACGAATCGGGCGATGCATTCCTCGAGGCGGCGCGGACACAGACGCCGTCCTGCGTCTTCCTCGACGTCCACATGCCCGGCCGCTCCGGCCTCGACATCCTGAAGACCCTCAACGCCGACCACTGGCCGGCGCCGATCTTCATCATCTCCGGCCAGGGCGACATTCCGATGGCGGTCACCGCCATCAAGTACGGCGCCTTCGACTTCATCGAGAAGCCGTTCGACGCCGGCCAGATCGTCGACCGCGTCCGCGAGACGCTGGCCGCCCAGGCCCGCCGCGCCGACGGTCACGGCGCCATCGCCGACTTCCCCGGTCGCGAGCTCCTCACCCCGCGCGAGATCGAGGTGCTGGGCCAGATCACCGCCGGCGCCTCCAACAAGGAGGCGGGCCGCCATCTCGGCATCTCGCCGCGCACCATCGAGGTGCACCGCGCCCGCATCATGGAGAAGCTCGGCGCCCGCAACGCCGCCGATCTGGTGCGCATCGTCCTGACCGGCGAGCACGGCTGAGGCCGTCCGTCGCCGGTCGGGCCGATCGAATCGATGCGTTGCCGCGGTTTGTCGCGGCAACGGGACGAATGCGAACAAATACGCGCCATCGCCGGCGATGACGTTTTCTCGAGCGCTGCGCTCGGGACAATACGGATGTGACCTCCATCGGTTTTCGGCACAGTGAAAAATCCACACGGCCGAGTGACCAGAATGAACGCATCCAGATCCCCGGGCGTGCCCGGCTACGGCGGAACCATCCACATCGTCGAGGACGATCCCGGCGTGTCCGACAGCCTGCGCTTCCTGCTGCAGGCGCTCGGCCACGACGTCGTGTCGCATCCCGACGCCGAGAGCTTCTTCGAATGCGCCCCGCCCGGCGCACGCGACGTGATCATCGTCGACCTCGGCCTGCCGGGCATTCGCGGCGCCCATGTCATCCGCTGGCTGCACCGCTTGATGCCGACGCCGCGGATCATCGCCATCTCCGGCCAGGCCCAGAAGACCATCGAAGACGAGCTGCGCGACCTCGACGACGTGCCGGTCCTGCGCAAGCCGCTGTCGGGCGACACGCTGGTCTCCGTCCTGTGATACGCTGCTCCGATCGCCGGAGCGGGGGTCTCGCATGGCGTTCGGCGAAAACGTCGTGTCCGGACAAGGGCTTTCTCGACGAACGGGATTCGGCGATGCGTTGCGCGCAGCCGGATGCCGCATGACGCGGTCCGGCCGCCCGGGGGGCGGCCTGGACCTTTCGATGTACGTAGCGGACCGGGATTGTGGTGCCCGGTGCTTCTTTTTAGCTTTTCGTCGTCGAGGATCGCGATCTTTCCGCGTCCTTTCGGTTGCCGGAGACGGGCCGGCACCGGAAACTGGTGGAGCGGAGAGATGGCATTCGTCGACAGCACGGATCGTCGGAGCGACTTCTGCCCGGCGAACCCGGTCGGCCTTTCCACGGACGACCGTCACGGATTCCGTGACGGGTGGGGGACGATCGGCGAGGAGGGACGAGACATGGCCTATTCGGATCGCGGCATCGGAATCGCCGGCGCGCCGCCGAGAGCGGTGGGAGCCGACGCAGACTGGTCGGAATTCGCGCGCTCGCAGCGCGTGAAGACCCAGCGCGTCGCGGAACACGACGCCATCTTCTACGAGGGCGACCCGGCCGATCGCGTCTACGAGCTGATCGAAGGCGCGGTGATGCTGTTCAAGCTGCTGCCCGACGGTCGCCGTCAGGTGGTGGAGGTGATCGCTCCGGAGGCGCTGTTCGGCGTCGTCGGCGGCAAGCTCTACGACTGCAACGCCGAGACGCTGACGCCCTCGGTGGTGCGCATCCTCGACCGCCGCGACCTCGAGGCCTCCGACAAGTTCCAAGGCCACGTCGCCGAATGCCTGCGTCGCCAGATCGAGCGGCTGCACGATCACGCCGTCCTGCTCGGCCGCAAGTCGGCCTTCGAGCGGGTGGCGACCTTCCTGATGCGCTTCGTCCCCTCGCGCGGCCAGGCCGGCTGCCTCGGGCCGCAGGGCGACAAGGACGAACAGCTGATCGAGCTGACGATGACCCGCCAGGAGATCGCCGACTATCTCGGCCTGACCATCGAGACGGTCAGCCGGGTGATCTCGGATCTCAAGCGCCGCGGCCTCGTCGCCATCGAGAAGCAGGATCGCATCCGCATCACCGACGTCTGCGGCATCTGCCATCTGACCGGCACGCACTGACGTCGATCATCCTCTTCATGAGGGTCTCTCCCGAGACACGACTGGGCCCGCCGGTGACGGCGGGCCTTTTTCATGTCGCCGCAAGGCGATAGGGTGCCGCGATCGATCGTAGATCCGGAGCCCGACCGTGGCCGCCACCCCCGCCACCACCTTCCTGAAGACGAAGAAGATCGCCTTCGACCTCCTCGAATACGCCCACGACCCGCGCGCCGAAGCCTATGGCCTCGAGGCGGCGGAGAAGCTCGGGCTCGATCCGGATTCGGTCTTCAAGACGCTGGTGACGAGCGACGGCGCCAAGGCTCATGCCCTCGCCCTGGTGCCGGTCGCCCGCAAGCTCGGCCTGCCGCTGGCGGCGAAGGCTCTGGGCTGGAAGCGCGCCGAGATGGGCGACAAGGCCGACGCCCAGCGCCTCACCGGCTACGTGCTCGGCGGCATCTCGCCCTTCGGCACCAAGCGGCCACTGCCGGTGGTGGTCGACGAGGCGCTGCTGCTGCCGGGTCTCGTCCACGTCTCCGGCGGACGCCGCGGCCTCGAGATCCGCATCGCGCCCGCCGATCTGGTCGCCGTCCTCGGCGCCACGGTGGCGGCGATCGCGGTGGATTGAGGTCGCACAACCGAGATTCGCTCTCTGCCTCCCGTTCGGCTTCACCCTGAGGTGCCCGGCAAAGCCGGGCCTCGAAGGGCGAAGCCGTCGACGGGCCGTGCCCATCGGCCCTTCGCGCTTCGAGGCTCGCTGGCGCTCGCACCTCAGCATGAAGGGCCTCTGCGACGCCGAGGAGCGTCGTCGCTTGGGCATGGGCAAAAACGAAAACGGCCGGCCGCGTCGAGGACGGGCCGGCCGGAAATCGCGTCTCGCGTCGCTCGTTCACACCGCCACGGAATGGCGGGCAGCGGCGCGGGCGAGATAGACGTCGAAGGCCGCGGCGACGATGCGCACCAGCGGCCGACCGAGCTCGGTCACCGTCAGGCGGTGGCCTTCCAGCGTCGCGAGCCCGTCGGCGATCGGCTCGGCGAGCCGTTCGAAGGCATCGCCGACCGCATCGACCGTGACGCCGTGGGCGGCGCAGACCGCATCGAGGTCGACGGCATAGTCGCACATCACCCGCTCGATGATCGCGGCGCGCAGCCGGTCGTCGTCGTCGAGCGCCTTGCCCTTGGAGACCGGCAGCCGTCCCGCCTCGACCGCCTTGCGCCAGCGGCCGATGTCGGGATCGTTCTGGGCGAAGCCGCCCCGGCTCTGACCGATCGACGAGGTGCCGATGCCGATCAGCGTGTCGCAGGCGTCGGTGGTGTAGCCCTGGAAGTTGCGATGGAGATCGCCGCTCTTCGCCGCCACCGCCATCTCGTCGTCGGGCAGGGCGAAGTGGTCGAGACCGATCGCCTCGTAGCCGTATTCGGCGAGGATCGCCCGCGCGGTGCGCTCGAGCGCGATGCGCTCGGTCGCGCCCGGCAGCGCCGCCTCGTCGATGAGGCGCTGATGCTTCTTGAACCACGGCACGTGGGCATAGCCGAAGAGCGCGATGCGCGACGGGCCGAAGCCGTGGGCGAGGGCGACCGTGTTGCGGATCGTCTCGGCGCTCTGGTAGGGCAGGCCGTACATCAGGTCGAAGTTGATCGCCGCGATGCCGGCGCCGCGCAGCGCCTCGACCGCCGCGGTGACGGTCTCGATCGGCTGGATGCGGCCGATCGCCTTCTGCACCGTGGCGTCGAAGTCCTGCACGCCGAGGCTGGCGCGGGTGATGCCGGCCTCGGCCAGCGCCTCGGCCAGTTCGACGGTGACGGTGCGCGGGTCGAGCTCCATCGCGTGCTCGGCGGTCGGCAGGATCTCGAACGACTCGTTGAGCTTCGCCACAACGGCGCGGAACGACGCGACCGGCAGCAGGCTCGGCGTGCCGCCGCCCCAGTGGATGTGGCCGACCGGCAGGCGCCGACCGATCGCCGCCGCGACGAGGCCGATCTCCTGGACCAGGCCCTGCGCATAGTCGATCACCGGATCGTCGCGCAGCGCCGCCTTGGTGTGACAGCCGCAGTAGTGGCAGATCGCCCGGCAGTAGGGCACGTGCAGATAGATCGACACCGGTCGATCGTCCGGCAGGGCGGTGAGCCAGGAGGCGAGCGTGGCCCCGTCGACACCGTCGCCGAAGTGCGGCGCGGTCGGATAGCTCGTGTAGCGGGGCACGCTGCGCGTGGCGTATTTGAGTTCGATGGTCTGGGACATGCGGCTCACCATGGCGTCGACCCTCCTCGTCGGCCTTGACCCCGATCAAACGGGCGACCGTGCGAGCCGACCACCCCCGACGCCGCGGGCGGCCGTGTCGTCTGGAGGGGAGAGATCCCGCGCCGGGGTCGGGCACGCGGCGCGATTCCCGGTCGGCGCGACCAATGCGCACGCCGTGGACACGGCCCTTGCGCCTCACCCCTCCGATTCTCGCCTTCTCGACGACAAACCCACCACGTTCGAGCAAGAGGCAGAGCGCCTTGCACGTCACGGGCCGTCACGGGTTTCGCCCGGCGATCGAAGGCGACACTCTACGCTGCCCGGAACACTTTGAAAACCGTAGGATTCCAGATCCCGGCGGCAGGGTGTCGCGCTTGATCCAACGCATTGCCGATTGCCCCTGTTCCCATGGGGGTCTAAGGAGTTGGACATTCGGTTGTAGGTATTTCGACCGGCTGCTGATGGGGCGCTTGCGCGGCTATTCTCCGCCCGGCGTCCGCTCCAGCAGGGTCGAACGTCTACCGAACCGGTTCGGGTCCGTTGACCTGAATCAAAGTGGCGGGAGACGCTCGGCCTTAGGGTCGGACCGATACCCGATCGGCGCTCCGACGCCGCTCGCCGGGGGGGAAACTCGGCGGACGTCGTCGGATCGACGAGGAAAGAGGCGGACGGGCGTCTCGCGGTTCCTGCAGGCGAAGGGCTTCGCGAGCAGGAGAGGCGAGGCGAGCCGTCCGGGGGCGTATCGACTTAAAGAAACGGGGCGAACGATGGCTCGACCAGTCGAGACAAAGGCATTCACGCTCGAGGAGATCGCTTATTCGATCGTCCTCGCGCTTCTCGCCGTCGTCTGCGTGATTCTCGCAGGCAAGGCTTGGGAACCGGAATTCGCGTTCCACGCGATCGTCGGCGCGATCTTCGCGGCGCTCGGAGTGTTCCTCATCATCAAGGGCTACCAGTCCCGCGTCGGCAACCCGACGCAGGAGATCGACGGCAAGCCCAACTACAACTACGGCCCGGTCAAGTTCGCTTCGATCGCGGCCATGTTCTGGGGCGTCGCCGGCTTCCTGGTCGGCGTCATCGTCGCCTCCGAGCTGGCGTTCCCGGTGATCAACATGGATCTCCAGTGGATCGCCTTCGGCCGGCTGCGCCCGCTGCACACCTCGGCGGTGATCTTCGCCTTCGGTGGCAACGTGCTGTTGGCGACGTCGTTCTACGTCGTGCAGCGCACCTGCCAGGCGCGTCTGCCGGGTATCGTCACGCCGTGGTTCGTGGTGCTGGGCTACAACGCCTTCATCGTGATCGCCGGCACGGGCTACCTGCTGGGCATCACCCAGGGCCAGGAATATGCCGAACCCGAATGGTACGCCGACCTGTGGCTGACCGTGGTGTGGGTCGTCTATCTCTTCACCTTCCTCATCACCCTGTGGAAGCGTAAGGAGCCCCACATCTACGTGGCGAACTGGTTCACGCTGTCGTTCATCGTCACCGTGGCCATGCTGCACCTCGGCAACAACGTCCGCGTTCCGGTCTCGCCCTTCTCCTGGAAGTCGGTGCAGGCCTTCTCGGGCGTCCAGAACGCCATGGTCCAGTGGTGGTACGGCCACAACGCGGTCGGCTTCTTCCTGACCGCCGCGTTCCTCGCCATCATGTACTACTTCGTCCCGAAGCGCGCCGAGCGTCCGGTCTATTCGTACCGGCTCTCGATCGTCCACTTCTGGGCGCTGATCTTCACGTACATCTGGGCCGGCCCGCATCACCTTCACTACACGGCGCTGCCCGAATGGGCCTCGACCCTCGGCATGACCTTCTCGGTCATCCTGTGGATGCCGTCGTGGGGTGGCATGATCAACGGTCTGATGACGCTCTCCGGCGCCTGGGACAAGCTGCGCACCGACCCGGTGCTCCGCATGCTCGTCGTGTCGGTCGCCTTCTACGGCATGTCGACCTTCGAAGGTCCGCTCATGTCGGTGAAGGCCGTCAACGGTCTGTCGCACTACACCGACTGGACCGTCGGTCACGTCCACTCCGGCGCTCTCGGCTGGGTCGGCTTCGTGTCCTTCGGCGCGCTCTACTGCCTCTTCCCGTGGCTGTGGAACAAGAAGGGTGTGTATTCTCTCAAGCTCGTCTCGTGGCACTTCTGGACCGCGACGATCGGCATCGTGCTCTACATCTGCGCCATGTGGGTGTCCGGCATCATGCAGGGTCTGATGTGGCGTGCCTACGACAAGCTCGGCTTCCTCGAGTACTCGTTCATCGAGACCGTGGCTGCGATGCACCCCTACTACGCGATCCGTGCTCTCGGCGGTCTGCTGTTCGTCGTCGGCGCTCTGATCATGGTCTACAACCTGTGGATGACGGTCGTTGCCGGTGAGGACGCCGAAGGCGCCACTGCCGCCACCCCGGTCGCTACTCCGGCCGAGTGAGGAGACGATCCATGTCCTTGATCGAAAAGCACGCCATTTTCGAGAAGAACTCGATCGTTCTGCTCGTCGGCATCCTGATCGCCGTGGCGATCGGTGGTCTGGTCGAAATCGTGCCCCTCTTCTATCTGAAGAGCACGATCGAGAAGGTGGAGGGCATGCGTCCCTACACCCCGCTCGAACTGGCCGGACGCAACATCTACGTTCGTGAAGGCTGCTACAACTGCCACAGCCAGATGATCCGTCCGATGCGCGACGAGATCGAACGCTATGGCCACTTCAGCCTCGCGGCCGAGTCCATGTACGACCACCCCTTCCAGTGGGGTTCCAAGCGCAATGGTCCCGATCTGGCGCGCGTCGGAAACAAGTATTCCGACAAGTGGCACGTCGAGCACCTGATCAACCCGCGTGCGGTGGTTCCGGACAGCATCATGCCCGGCTATCCCCACCTCGCGAAGACCGAACTGGATACCAAGCACCTGGTGGACATGGTGAAGACGCATGCTCTCGTGGGCGTGCCCTACACCGAGGACCAGATCGCCAACGTCGCCAAGGACGTGGTTGCTCAGGCGACCCCGGACGACACGACGGTGGCGAAGCGGTACGGCGCCTCTGCCAAGTCGCGTGACTTCGACGGCAACCCCGCCAAGGTCACGGAGATGGACGCGATGGTGGCCTATCTCCAGATGCTCGGCACCCTGGTGGACTTCTCCAAGTACGACGACAAGGCGAACCTGCGCTGATGGAGGCGTTTGTCTGATGACATACGAATCTCTGGCCAAGTTCGCTCAGACTTGGGGTCTGGTCTACTTCTTCGTCATCTTCGCGGGGGCGCTCGTCTACGCTCTGTGGCCGTCCAACAAGCGGTCCTTCGACGACGCCTCGCACATCCCCCTGCGGGAGGATTGATCCATGGCAAAACAGGAACTCGACCAACTGTCGGGCCAGTCGACGACTGGTCACGAATGGGACGGTCTGAAGGAACTGAACACTCCGCTGCCGAAGTGGTGGCTCTGGGTGTTCTACGCGACGATCGTGTGGTCGATCGGCTACTGGGTGGTCTACCCCTCCTGGCCGCTGGTCTCCGACTACACGAAGGGCATCTTCGGTGCCCAGATGCGTTCGACCGCGATCGCCGACTACGAAGCCGGCAAGACCAAGCGCGTCGCCGACGCGGTCGGTCTCGCCGACGCGCCGCTCGAGAAGATCAAGTCGACGCCGGCCTACCTCGAGTTCGCCATGGCGAACGGCAAGGCGGCCTTCGGTGACAACTGCGCCCCGTGCCACGGCTCGGGTGCGACGGGCGGCCCGGGCTACCCGAACCTGCAGGACGACGACTGGCTGTGGGGCGGCAAGCTCGCCGACATCTACCAGACGATCCAGTTCGGCATCCGTTCGGGCCATGCCAAGGCGCGTGACCAGGTCATGCCTTCCTTCGGCAAGGACGGCATCCTGAAGAAGGAAGAGATCGCCGACGTGGCTTCCTACGTCGTCTCTCTCTCCGACTCGTCCGTGAAGGGCACCGACAGCGGCAAGAAGCTCTTCGCCGACAACTGTGCCTCGTGCCATGGCGACAACGCCAAGGGCAACCAGGAGATGGGCGCTCCGAACCTGACCGACAAGATCTGGCTCTACGGCGCCGGTGTCGACAAGGTCGTGGCGCAGATCACCGAACCCAAGCACGGCGTCATGCCGGCGTGGGAAGGTCGTCTCGACCCGATCACCATCAAGTCCCTGGCCGTCTACGTCCACTCGCTGGGCGGCGGCAAGTGATCCGATGAGGATCTCTCGGAAGGGAGGCGGGCAACCGCCTCCCTTTCTTTTTTGGGCGTGTGAACGTCCGGATGGGTCGCCCGCATTCTGAGGGGATTGCAGCGACCGATCTCTCTTCCATTTGATCCCGGGCAGCCGGATCGGGCTTGCTCCGAAGCCCGCACGGACCTAGGACGTGCGCGGTCGACCGTTCGATCCGCCGGATCTGTCGCGGGGCCTCGACGCAAGGACGGAATGCGATGAGTGTCGAAAGTGGCGCCGATGCCGGTGCCAGCCTCTACGAGGACCAGAAGAAGATCTATCCCGCGACGGTCTCCGGAACATTCCGCCGACTGAAGTGGGCGATCCTCGTCGCCGGCATGGCGATCTACTATCTCCTGCCGTTCCTGCGCTGGACCCGCGCGCCCGGCCAGCCCGACCAGGCGATCCTGCTCGATCTGCCCGGCCGGCGCTTCTACTTCTTCTTCGTCGAGATCTGGCCGCAGGAAGTCTATTACGTCACCGGCCTGATGATCATCGCCGCCTTCGTGCTGTTCCTGATGAACGCGCTGGCCGGCCGCATCTGGTGCGGCTACCTCTGTCCGCAGACGGTGTGGACCGACCTCTACTTCGCGGTCGAGCGCATCTTCCAGGGCGAGCGCCGCGCGCAGATGAAGCGCGATCGCGGCCCCTGGACCTTCGACAAGATCTGGCGCAAGGCGGCGACGCATCTGACGTGGATCGTCATCGCCATGCTGACCGGCGGTGCCTTCGTGCTCTACTTCGCCGACGCGCCCACCCTGCTGGTCGAGCTCTTCACGCTGCAGGCGGACATGACCGCCTATGTCTGGGTGGCGATCCTGACCTCGACCACCTATCTGCTGGCCGGCTTCACCCGCGAGCAGGTCTGCCTCTACATGTGCCCCTGGCCGCGCATCCAGGCGGCGCTGACCGACGAATGGGCGCTCAACGTCTCCTACCGCGTCGACCGCGGCGAGCCGCGCGGCTCGCTCAAGGCCAACAAGAAGCTGCGCGCGGCGGGCGAGAAGGCCGGCGACTGCGTCGACTGCGGCCAGTGCGTCGCCGCCTGCCCGACCGGCATCGACATCCGCGACGGCCTGCAGATGGGCTGCATCCAGTGCGGCCTGTGCATCGACGCCTGCGACGCGGTGATGCGCAAGACCGGCCAGGACATCCGCCTGATCGGCTACGACACCGACATCAACATCGAGCGCCGCGAGCGCGGCGAGGCCCCGGTCTTCAAGTTCTTCCGCGCCCGCACCATGGTCTACGTGGTGCTGATCGCCGTGGTCGCCTCGGTGATGGCGTGGCGCCTCGGCACCCGCGCGACGATCGGCCTCAACATCCTGCACGACCGCAACCCGCAATATGTGCAGAACTCCGACGGCTCGGTGCGCAACGGTTTCACCGTCCGCCTCCTCAACAAGAAGGCGGAGCGCCGCGAACTCGCCCTCGCGATCACCGGCCTGCCGGCCGGTACGCGGCTCGAGACCTCCTCGCCGGCGAAGACGGAAGGCGGCGCGCTGCTGCTGCCCGTCGATTCCGATCAGACGCGCGAGGTGCGCGTCCTCGTCACCACCCCGGCGGGCGCCACCCTGCCGGCCTCGCAGGACCTCACCTTCGTGCTGCACTCGTCCGACGGCGAGACCGTCGCCACGAAGGACTTCTTCAAGTCGCCCTGATCGGACGCCCCGCTCACCGCGGGGCGCATCGACCGCAAGCCATCGGAGAGAGACATGCCGACCACGCTCGAGACTTCGAAGGAACCGCAGGAAGAGGGCTTTCGCCTCAACGGCCGCCGGGTGCTGATCATCCTGATCAGCATCTTCGGCGTCGTCTTCGCGGTGAACGGCTTCATGATCTACAAGGCCATCGGCTCGCATCCGGGGTTGGTGACCGAGAGCTCGTTCCGCGACAGCCAGCGCTTCAACGCCGAGCTCGCCGCCGCCGCCGCCCAGACCGAGCGCGGCTGGACCGTCGAGGCCAACGCCACCCGCGCCGACGACGGCACGGTCAAGGTGGTGCTCGACGCCCGCGGCAAGGACGGCGCGGCGCTCACCGGCGTGACCTTCAAGATGCGCCTCGAGCACCCCGCCCAGCGCATCCTCGACCACGTGGTCGAGCTGCATCCGGTCGCCGGCTCCTCCGACCGTTGGACCGGCGAGGCCAAGGGCGTGACGCCCGGCAAGTGGGGTATGGCGATCGAAGGCGACGGCGACGCCGGTCGGCTGTTCCAGTCGCACAACACGCTCTTCTTCAAGTGAGACCGGCGGCGACGGCCCGTCCGTCGCCGACCGTCACCGGAGCCGAGGGCCCATGAACGCCACCGCGACGCCGCTCGACGCCCCGCGCGAGAACGACTGGTCCGCCTTCGCCACGGAGGCGCCGGACGGCCGTCTGCACTTGGATCTGGCGGTGGAGGGCATCACCTGCGCCGCCTGCATGTCGACCATCGAACGGGGTCTCAAGGGGCTCGACGGCGTCGATCTGGCCCGCGTCAACCTGACGTCGCGCCGCCTCGCCGTCGACTGGAATCCCGCCAAGGTCGAGCCGAGCGCCATCGTCCGCCGGCTGGAGCGGCTGGGCTATCGCGCCCATCCCTTCGATCCCGGCCGCCGCAGCGCCGAGGAGAACGCCGAGGCGAAGGAACTCCTGCGCTGCATGGGCGTCGCCGGTTTCGGCACGATGAACATCATGCTGCTGTCGGTCTCGGTGTGGGCCGGCAACGTCACCGACATCGACGATCTGACGCGCGATCTCTTCCATTGGGTCTCCGCCCTGATCGCCATTCCGGTCGTCGCCTATTCGGCCCGGCCGTTCTTCCGCTCCGCCTGGCGGGCGCTCAGGGTGCTGCGCACCAACATGGACGTGCCGATCTCGATCGGCGTCGTGCTGACCCTCGCCCTGTCGATCTTCGAGACGTTGCGCTCGGCGCATCACGCCTTCTTCGATTCGGTGACGATGCTGCTGTTCTTCCTGTTGGTCGGCCGCTATCTCGACCAGAACATGCGCCGCCGCACCCGTTCGGTCGCCGAGAACGTCGCCGCGCTCCGGGTCGAGGCGGCCTCGCTGGTGCTCCCCGACGGCAGCGTCCGCGACGTGCCGCTCTCCAAGGTCGAGCCCGGCGCGCTGGTGCTGGTGAGGGCGGGCGAGCGGGTGTCGGTCGACGGCGTCGTCGAACGCGGAGCCTCCGACATCGACCAGAGCCTGATCACCGGCGAGACCGATCTCGTCGGCGTCGGCGTCGGCGACCGCGTCTATGCCGGCACCCTGTCGAGTTCCGGTTCGCTCGAGATCCGCGTCACGGCGGCGGTGGCCGGCACCCTGCTCGACGAGGTCAATCGCCTGCTCGAGGCGGCGGCCCAGGCCAAGTCGCGCTACATGCGCCTCGCCGACCGTGCCGCCTCGCTCTATGCGCCGGTCGTCCATACCTCGGCCGCGCTGACCTTCCTCGGCTGGTGGCTGATCGGCGGGCGCGGCATCGCCGATTCCGGCATCATCGCCGTGTCGGTGCTGATCATCACCTGCCCCTGCGCCCTGGCGCTCGCCATTCCGGCGGTGCAGGTCGTGACCTCCGGCATCCTCTTCCGCGCCGGCGTGCTGGTCCATGCCGGCGACGCCATCGAGCGCCTCGCCGTGGTCGACACCGTGGTCTTCGACAAGACCGGCACGCTGACCCTGCCGGAGGCGCGCCTCCTCAACGCCGAGGAGTTCTCGGTCGAGCGCCTCATGATGGCCGGCCGCATGGCGCGCGCCAGCCGCCACCCGCTCGGCGTCGCACTCGCCGAGGCGACGCGCGCCGTCGCGGCCCCCGTCGACGTGCGCGAGATCCCCGGCCGCGGCATCGAGACGACGACGGACGGGTCGATCGAACGCCTCGGCAGTCCCGAGTTCTGCGATGCCGATCCGGCCATGGTCGCGGCGCTGCACGAGGCCTATCCCGGCGCCTCGCTCGTCGCCCATCGCGACGCGAGCGGCGACGTCGTCGTCTGCGCCCTGCGCCAGGGGCTGCGTGAAGACGCCGCCGAGGTCATGCGCCGCCTCGCCGCCGACGGCGTCGCGGTGGAGATCCTGTCGGGCGACCGCGAGGCCGCCGTCGCCGCGGTGGCGGCCGAATGCGGCGTCGCCTCGTGGCGGTCGGGCGTCAAGCCGGCCGACAAGATCGCCCGCATCGAGGAACTGAAGGCCGCCGGCCACAACGTGCTGATGGTCGGCGACGGTCTCAACGACGCCCCGGCGCTCGCCGCCGCCAACGTGTCGTTGTCGCCGGTCACCGCCGTCCACCTGTCGCAGGCCGCCGCCGATGCCGTCTTCCTCGGCGACCGCCTCGCGCCCGTGGCGGTGGCGATCGAGGTGTCGCGCTCGGCCAAGCGGGCGATGGTGCAGAACCTGTGGCTGTCGGTGATCTACAACTTCGTCGCCGTGCCGGTGGCGGTGGCGGGCTTCGTGACGCCGCTGATCGCGGCGCTGGCCATGTCCGGCTCGTCGGTGCTGGTGACGCTCAACGCGCTGCGCCTGCGCCTCTTCGCCGAACCCTGATCCGAGAGTAGGAACCGACGATGGACGTCCTGATCTTCCTCATTCCGATCGCCATCGGCCTCGGCCTGCTCGGCCTCTTCGCCTTCATGTGGACGCTGAAGTCGGGTCAATACGAGGACCTCGAAGGCGCCGCCTGGCGCATTCTCGACGACGACGACCTGCCCGAGGGCAAGGGCGGACCGGGCGGCGACAAGGCCTGATCCGAACGAACGCGCCTCGATCGGCGTTTCGGCGCGGCGCGAGACGTGCCGTCCCTTGTCCGAGACCCCCGAACGAAGAGAGCCCCGACGTCGCCGTCGGGGCTCTCTTCATGTCTACGGCGTCGATCGCTCTCAGCCGCCGGAGCGCGGGACCGCGACGCGGGCGACCGGCTTCTCCTGCAGGCGGGCGATCTCCGAGAGATCGACCGGACCGGAGAGCGGCAGGCCGATGCGGCCCCACACGTCGGTGAGCGCGACGCGCAGCTTCTCGACCAGATCGTCGTCGTGGAACGGCGTCGGCGTGATGCGCAGCCGCTCGGTGCCGCGCGGCACGGTCGGGTAGTTGATCGGCTGGATGTAGATGCCGTACTCCTCGAGCAGCAGGTCCGAGGCCCGCTTGCACAGGTCGGCGTCGCCCACCCAGATCGGCACGATGTGGGTCTCCGACGGCATCACCGGCAGACCGGCGCCGCCGAGCACGTCCTTGGCGCGCTGCGCTTGACGCTGCTGCATGTCGCGCTCCGCCGAGGAGCGCTTGAGATGGCGGATCGAGGCGGCGGCGGCCGCGGCGATCGCCGGGGGCAGGGCGGTCGTGAAGATGAAGCCCGGCGCATAGGAACGCACCGCGTCGCAGATCGCCCTGGTACCGGTGATGTAGCCGCCGAGCGTGCCGAAGGCCTTGGCGAGCGTGCCCTCGATCACGTCGATGCGGTGCATCTGGCCTTCGCGATCGGCGATACCGCCGCCACGCGGGCCGTACATGCCGACGGCGTGCACTTCGTCGATGTAGGTCAGCGCGCCGTACTTCTCGGCGAGATCGCAGATCGCGGCGATCGGCGAGACATCGCCGTCCATCGAATAGACGCTCTCGAAGACGATCAGCTTGGCGCGGCCGGGCTCGGCGGCGGCGAGCAGCTCCTCGAGATGTTCGACGTCGTTGTGACGCCACAGCTTCTTCTCGCAGCCCGAGCGACGGATGCCCTCGATCATCGAGGCATGGTTCAGCTCGTCGGAGAGGATCAGGCAGTCGGGCAGGAGGCGCGCGATGGTCGAGATCGCCGCCTCGTTCGACACGAAGCCGGAGGTGAAGACGAGCCCCGCCTCCTTGCCGTGCAGGTCGGCGAGTTCGGCCTCGAGCTCGACGAGGGGATGGTTGTTGCCCGAGATGTTGCGGGTACCGCCGGCGCCGGTGCCCATGCCGAGCGCGGTGTCGACCATGGCGCCGAGCACCGACTGGTGCTGGCCCATGCCGAGATAGTCGTTGGAGCACCAGATCACGACCTCACGGGTCTGATCGCCCTTGCGCCAGATCGCATGCGGGAAGCGACCGACGATGCGTTCGAGGTCGGCAAAGACCCGGTAGCGCTTCTCGGCCTTCAGCTGGTCGATCGCGCCCTCGAAAAGCGACTGATAGTTCATGTCCGTCCTCGAACTGTGACTCGTTCACCGAGGCGTCCCGCATCCGACCGTCGCCGGCCCCAAGGGCTCGGCGGCGTCCCCTCCGCGACACGGGGCGCGCGATTTTTTCACCGACGATCGGTCGAGACGGACGGCGACCGTCGCGAGCTCTCGTCCACCGCATATAGACTTACAGGAATTCGAAGCACTTTGACCACGATCAACCGCGTGACATTTGACCCTGAGGGGATTTACGGAGCGTGGTCCGTCGTCGCAGTGGGGGGCGAGAAACCGCTCGTTCACCTTTCTGGGAGATTCTGAGGCTCCAAGGAGAGCCTCGTGAACCTCGACCTTTCGTCGTTGACCTTCCTCGTCGTCGAGGACAGCGCCTACATGCGGACCATCCTGCGCACCATGCTGCAGGGGTTCGGCGCGCGTCGTATCGTCGAGGCGGAAGACGGTGCTTCCGGCCTCGAGGCGATGGATCGCGCCAATCCGGACATCCTGATCCTCGACTGGGTGATGCCGATCCTCGACGGCGCCGACATGGTGCGGATGATCCGCAACCCGCAGAACCCCTTCGCCTACGTGCCGGTGATCATGGTCACCGCCCACACCGAGCGCTCGCGCATCCTGGAGGCGCGCAAGCTCGGCATTCACGAATTGTTGTGCAAGCCCATCTCCGCCAAGGCGCTCTATCAGCGCATCGCCTCGGTGATCCTGCATCCGCGCGAATTCGTGAAGACGCCGACCTATTTCGGTCCGGCGCCGCGCGCCGTGCGCAATCGCCAGAAGATCTGGCAGACCCGCCCCGGCGCGCCCAACGAAGCGGCGTGAGCGGCCGCGCGGCGGTCGAGCTTGTCGTGGCCGCGGTTCCCGCATAAGGCAGTGCCGTCGCCGATCCCACCGAGGAAGAGATGCCGCGCTTCGCCCTGTCCGGCCCCGCCGGAAAGTTCCTCGCCCGCGTGGGCACCGTCTCCGGCTTCACCATGGCCTCGCGCCTCACCGGCTTCGTCCGCGACGTGGTGCTCGCCTGGTTGATCGGCGCCGGCCCGATCGCCGACGCCTTCTTCATCGCGCTGCGCATCCCCAACCATTTCCGCGCCCTCTTCGCCGAGGGCGCCTTCAACGCCGCCTTCGTGCCGACCTATGCCGGCTGCCTCGAACGCGACGGCGCCGAGCGGGCGCTGGTCTTCGCCGCCCGGGTGCTCGGGGCGCTGCTCGTCGTGCAACTGGTGCTGCTCGCCGCCGCCGAGATCTGGACCGAGCCGCTGCTGCGCCTGCTCACCCCCGGCTTCGCCGGCGCGAGCGCGCTCGGCGAACTCACCCTGCGGCTCACCCGCATCACCTTTCCCTATCTCGCCTGCGTCACGCTGGTGACGGTCTACGGCGCCGTCCTCAACGCTCATCACCGCTATGCGGCGGCGGCGGGCGCGCCGATCCTCTTCAACATCGCGATCGTCGTCGGCGTGCTCGGCCTCGCCCCCTTCACCGCCACCTGGCCGAACGGCCCGGTCCACGGTGCGGCGATCGGCGTCGCGGTCGCCGGCTTCGCCGAACTGGCGCTGCTCCTCTGGGCGATGCGGCCCGCCGGTCTCTCGCTCGCACCGGCGCGGCCGGTGCTCGATGCCGAGGTCGTCACCTTCCTCAAGCGACTGGGTCCGGCGACGATCGGTTCGGGCGCGGCGCAGATCGCCATGTTCGTCGACACGATCCTCGCCGCCGCCCTGCCGCTCGGTGCGGTCTCGGCGATGTACTATGCCGATCGCCTCTACCAGTTGCCGATCGGCGTCATCGCCATCGCCATCGGCACGGTGCTGCTGCCCGAGCTGTCGCGGCGCCTCGCCGCCGACGACGAGCCGGGCGCCCGGCGTGCCCAGAAGCGAGCGATCTTCTGGTCGACGGTGCTGACGGCGCCCTTCGTCGTCGCCTTCGTCGCCTTTCCCGAGATCCTGGTGAAACTGGTCTTCGCCCGCGGCGCCTTCGACGAGGCGGCGGCGCTGCGCTCGGCGGCGACGCTGCGCGCCTACGGCGTCGGCCTTCTGGCGATCGTGCTGTTGCGCTCGGTGGTGCCGGGCTTCCATGCCCGCGGCGACACCCGCACGCCGATGTGGATCGCCTTCCTCGGCATCGGCGTCAACGTGGCGCTGAAGTTCGTGCTCTCCGACCGGTTCGACGTCGCCGGTCTCGCCTTCGCCACCTCGGTCGGTGCCTGGGTGAACCTTCTCGCCCTCGTCGTCGTCGACCGTCGCCGCGCCCTCGCGCCGCCCGCCCCTCCCGCCGATCCGCGGTGATCGCAGGACCGGTGCGCCTTAGGTCCCATTGCCGTCGACCCCGCGGGGGGTGACAGTCGTCCCCGTCGCTCCGGGGAGGCGACGCGACGGGGGACAGGGCTTGCGCAACGAAACGGCGATTCTCTCGACCGCCTTCCGTTACTTCATGGCGGTCGCCGACGCCGGCTCGATCCGGGCGGCCGCGCGCGAACTCAACATCGTCTCCTCCGCCGTCAACCGGCAGATCCTCCTGCTCGAGGAGGGCATGGGCATCCGCCTGTTCGACCGCGTCGGTCGCGGTCTGCGCCTGTCTGAGGCGGGGCAGATCCTGGTTCGGCAGGTGCGCGAGACGCTCGATCGCTACGACGACGTCGTCACCGAGCTCGACACGCTGCGCGGCCTGCGCCGCGGCCGCATCCGCATCGTCACGGTCGAGAGCATCTCGATCGAACGCCTGCCGGACCTGCTCGCCGAATTCTGGCGGCGGCACTCCGGCATCGAGGTGGTCCTCACCGTCGCCGGCGCCCACACCGTGACGCGGCTGGTCGACGAAGGGCAGGCCGACGTCGGCTTCGCCTTCTCCACCCACGACCTCGACGGTTTCCGCCTGCTCCACGAGGAGCCCCACCCGATCGGCGCGCTGATGGCCGCGGACCATCGCCTCGCCGGCCGCGAGACGCTGCGTTTCGACGATCTGGTCGAGGAGAACCTCGTCCTGCCGGCCCGCGGCCTGTCGCTGCGGGCGGCGCTGGAACCGCTGATCGCACCGCGCCGGCGGATGCTCAAGGTGCGCGCCGAACTCAACTCGCTGCGGCTGATGTCGGCGCTCGTCCGCCGTTCCGATTCGGTCGCCTTCCTGACCCGCGTCGGCATCGAAGGCGAGTTGCGGTCGGGTGAACTGGTCTGGATCCCCCTCGCCGACGGCGATCTGGCGCTCGATCGACTGATGGTCGTGGCACGGGCGGGTGCCGTTCCGAGCCTCGCGGTCGCCGCCTTCGTCGATCTGGTCGAGGAGGCCTGGGGTTCGGACGGCCCGAAAACCGGGCAATAGCGCCGGAAACCTGCACAACGCGCGGTCGCGGTTTCGAATTGATGCCCAAATGCGAACGGAGTGCTCGAAATTCTGCGCTGTTTCCTATAACGCGGTTCGCGCATTGTCACACAAACGACAACCGCAACGATCGTCGCCGGCGCCGGGCGGGGCGCCGTACGGAGAGGACCGATGGGCCGATTGACGACGCATGTTCTCGACACTTCGACGGGCCTTCCGGCCGCCGATCTGTCGATCGCCCTGTGGTGGCTCGAACCCGACGGCAGCCGTGAGCTCCTGCGCGAGGTTCGCACCAACGCCGACGGGCGGGTCGACGGCGGGCTCCTCGAGGGCGAGGCCTTCCGTGTCGGCATCTACGAGATCATTTTTCACGTCGGTGCCTATTTCTGGGGGCTTGGCCTGGACCTCACCGATCCGGCATTCTTGGACGAGATCCCGCTTCGCTTCGGGGTCGGCGACGCGAGCGGCCACATCCACGTGCCGCTGCTCGTCTCGCCCTTCGGATATTCGACCTATCGAGGGAGTTGATCGGCATGCGCGGGACGGTGAAGTATCTCTCCCGCGGACGGGTGGTCGAAGTCGCCGACGTCGCCCCCACCGACATGCTGCTCGATCATCTCCGCCTCACCCGCGGTCTGACCGGCACCAAGGAAGGCTGCGGCGAGGGTGACTGCGGTGCCTGCACCGTGGCGATCGGCCGTCTCGAAGGCGGCCGTCTGGTCTACGAGCCGATCTGTGCCTGCATCCGCCCGACCGCGAGCGTCGACGGCTGCGAGATCGTCACCGTCGAAGACCTCGCCGCCGACGGCCGCCTGCACCCGATCCAGGAGGCGCTGGTGCGCCACCACGGTTCGCAGTGCGGCTTCTGCACCCCCGGCATCGTCATGAGCCTCTTCACCCTGTGGGCGTCCGAGGGCGAGGTCGACCGCGCCGCGGTGCTCGACCGGCTCGCCGGCAACCTCTGCCGCTGCACCGGCTATCGCCCGATCGTCGACGCCGCGCTCGAGGCCTGCGACGCCCGCGCGGATGCCCGCCCGCCGATCGCCTTCGTCGACCGCATGGCCTCGACCGCCGAGGCGCTCGCCGCCCTCGACGACGGCACCGACCTCTTCCTCGGCGACGAGACCCGCTTCTTCGCCGCGCCGCGTCGGCTCGACACCGCGCTGACGTTGGCCGAGGCCTTCCCCGACGCGACGTTCCTCGCCGGCGCGACCGACGTCGGCCTCTGGGTGACCAAGGCCGGCCGCGATCTGCCGCGCATCATCCATCTCTCCCGCATCGAGGGGCTCGACGCCGTCGTCGAGGAGGCGGGGTCGGTGACGCTCGGCGCCGCCGTTTCGCTGGAGCGTGCCGGCAAGGTGCTCGGCCGCATCGATCCGGACGTAGCCGCGGTCTTTTCTCGCATCGCCGGGGCCCAGGTGCGGGCCTCGGGCACGATCGGCGGCAACATCGCCAACGGCTCGCCGATCGGCGACACGCCGCCGATGCTGATCGCGCTCGGCGCCACCATCACGCTCGCCAGGGGCGACGCCACCCGGACGATCGAGCTCGAGGACTTCTTCATCGACTACGGCCGCCAGGACCGCGCGGCCGGCGAGATCCTGACCAGCATCCACGTGCCGCGCCTCGGGGCCGGTCAGCATTTCCGCGCCTTCAAGATCTCCAAGCGCCACGATCAGGACATCTCGGCGCTGCTCGCGGCACTCCGTCTGACCGTCGCCGGCGGGCAGGTCGTGGAGGCGCGCATCGCCTTCGGCGGCATGGCGGGAACGCCGCGCCGGGCGAGCGGCGCCGAGGCGGCGCTGGTCGGCGCCTCGCTCGCCGAGGCCGCGAGCTGGCGCCCCGCCCTCGACGCGCTGCGCGAGGACTTCACCCCGCTCTCCGACATGCGGGCGAGCGCCGACTATCGCACCGAGACGGCGGTGGCACTGCTCGGCAAGGCGCTGGCCGAGATCGCCGGCACGGCGACCACCAAGACCCGCGTCTTCGCCCGTCGCGAGGAGGCCGCCCATGGTTGACGCTACGCCCCGCCCGACCGCCGCCGTCGGCCGCGCCCTGCCGCACGAAGCCGCCGTCCGCCACGTCACCGGAACCGCGCCCTACATCGACGATCTGCCCGAGCCCAAGGGCACGCTGCACATCGCTCCCGGCTGGTGCCGCGAGGCGGCCAAGGGGCGGTTGGTCGGCGTCGATCTCGCCGCCGTCGCCGCCTACCCCGGCGTGGTGACGGTCCTGACCGCCGCCGACGTGCCGGCGGTCAACGACTGCTCGCCCTCGATCGGCGGCGATCCGGTCTTCGCCACCGGCGAGATCAAGTTCCACGGTCAGGTCGTCTTTGCCGTCGTCGCCGAGACCCGCGCCGCGGCGCGCGCCGCCGCCCGGCTCGTCCGTTTCACCGTCGAGACCGAGAAGCCCGCCGTCACCGTCGCCGATGCGCTATCCCGCGACACCGACGTGCTGCCCGCCTACGCCTTCCACAAGGGCGACCCGGACGCTCTGCTCGACGAGGCGCCGCACGCGGTCTCCGACAGTTTCTTCGTCGGTGGCCAGGAGCATTTCTACCTCGAGACACAGACGGCCATGGCCGAACCGCTCGAGGGCGGCGAGATCCTGATCCACGCCTCGACCCAGCATCCGACCGAGATCGCCCATGTCGCCGCCCGCGTGCTGGGCCTGCCGGAAGCGATGATCGAATGCCGCTGCCGCCGCATGGGCGGCGGTTTCGGCGGCAAGGAATCTCAGGCGACGCAATGGGCGGTGATCGCCGCGCTGGCCGCCCGCGTCACCGGCCGTACCGCCAAGCTCCGGCTCGACCGCGACGACGACATGATCATGACCGGCAAGCGCCACGACATGCGCGTCGACTGGCGGGCCGGCTTCGACGCCGGCGGCCGGGTGCTGGCGGTCGACGTCGACTTCATGGCCCGCTGCGGCCATTCCGCCGACCTGTCGCAGGGCGTCGTCGACCGCACGATGTTCCATGCCGACAACGCCTACGACTACCCGGCCGCGGCGATCCGCTCGCGACGGCTGCTGACCGACACGGTCTCCAACACCGCTTTCCGCGGCTTCGGCGGGCCGAAGGGCGTCGCCTTCGCCGAGCGGATGATGGATGCCGTCGCCTTCCGCCTCGGCATCGACCCGCTCGACGTCCGGCTCGCCAATCTCTACCCCGACGCGGCGTCCCCCGCTCATGGCGTGACGCCCTATGGCCAGGAGGTCGACGGCGGCATCCTCCAGTCGCTGGTCGGCGAGCTGGAACGCACCTCGGACTATCGCGCCCGCGTCGCCGAGATCGCCGCCTTCAACATGGGAAGCCCGTTCCTGCGCCGCGGCATCGCCCTGACGCCGGTCAAGTTCGGCATCTCCTTCACGCTGACCCACCTCAATCAGGCCGGCGCGCTGGTCCACGTCTATGCCGACGGCTCGGTGGCGGTGAACCACGGCGGCACCGAGATGGGGCAGGGGCTCCACACCAAGATCCTGCAGGTGGTGGCGACCACCTTCGGCCTGCCGCTCGGCCGCGTCCGCATCGCCGCGACCTCGACCGCCAAGGTGCCGAACACCGCGCCGACCGCGGCCTCGTCCGGCTCCGACCTCAACGGCATGGCGGCGCGCGCCGCCGCCGAGACGATCCGCGATCGACTGCTGCCGGTCGCCGCCGTCCTCCTCGGTGCCGTGCCCGAGGCGGTGCGCTTCGAGGGCGGTCGGGTGCACGCCGGCGGCGAGGCGTCGAAGAGCTTCGCCGAGATCGCCAAGGCTGCCCATCTCGCCCGCGTCCAGCTCTCGGCGACCGGCTTCTACGCCACGCCGAACCTCGTCTGGGACCGCGCCGCGGCCCACGGACGGCCGTTCTTCTACTTCGCGCAGGGGGCCGCCTGTTCGGAGGTGGTGGTCGACACGCTGACCGGCGAGACCCGCGTCGCCCGCGTCGACATCCTCCACGACGTCGGCCGTTCGCTCAATCCGGCGCTCGACATCGGCCAGATCGAGGGCGCCTTCGTGCAGGGCATGGGCTGGGTCACGGCGGAAGAGCTGGTGCACGACGCCCAGGGCCGCCTGCGCACCCACGCGCCCTCGACCTACAAGATCCCGACCGCCTTCGACGTGCCGGCCGACTTCCGCGTCCGCCTGTGGGAGAGCGCCGGCGACACCGACACCATCCACCGCTCCAAGGCGGTCGGCGAACCGCCCTTCATGCTGGCGCTGTCGGTCCATTCGGCGATCCTCAGGGCGCTCGAGAGCCTCGCGCCCGGCCGCCTGCCGCCGCTCGACCTGCCGGCGACGCCGGAAGCCGTCGCCCGTGCCGCCCGTGCTCTGCGCCATCCGGCGAACGGGGGGCAGGCGTGATCGATCACTGGGCCCGCATCCTCGAAGCGTTGGAGATCGAGGGCCGGGTCGCTCGGGTCTTCGTCGCAGGCGTCCGCGGCTCCGCCCCGCGCGAGGTCGGTGCCGCGATGGTGGTGCGCCGTGATCTCGGCTTCCGCGGTTCGATCGGCGGCGGCGCGCTCGAATGGCACGGACTGAAGCTCGCCGACGCCGCGCTCTGCGACGACCGAGCCGGCTTCTCGACCCGCGACGTCGCCCTCGGCCCGGAACTCGGCCAGTGCTGCGGCGGCCGCGTCACCCTCGGCATCGAGGCCTTCGATCGCGACGATCTCCCCGCCGTCCGCGCCCTCGCCGAGGCGGAACGGCGCGGTGCCTTCACGACCGAGGCGCAGACCGGCGAGGGGCGCCTCGCCCGGTCGATCGTTCCGGACGGGGCGGGCCGGCTCGGCCTCGCCCGCGACGGTCGCCTCGTCGAGCGATTCGGCGACGATCGCCGGCCGCTCCTCCTCTTCGGCGCCGGTCACGTCGGTCGCGCGCTGGTTCTGGCGCTGGCCCCGCTGCCCTTCCGCGTCGACTGGATCGACACCCGCGCCGACGCCTTCCCCGCCGCGACGCCGGCCAACACCACCTGTCGCCGCCTCGCCGATCCGACCGCCGCGGTCGTCGCCGCGCCGGCCGGGGCCTTCGTTCTCGCCATGACGCACGACCACGCGCAGGACCTGGCGATCGCCGCCGCGACGCTCGATCGGCCCGACCTGCCCTGGCTCGGGGTCATCGGGTCGGCGACCAAGCGTGCTCGATTCTTGGGCAAACTTCGCGAAATGGGACGCGCGGACGACACGATCCGTCGTATGGTCATGCCGGTCGGGGCCGGGGGGCCCAAGTCCAGGCATCCCGCGGCGATCGCGGCCTCGGTCGCGGTGGAACTGCTGGTCGCCGACGAGCAAGTACGGAACGGCGCGGGTCTTGCATCCACCGTGTCGTCCTGGTCGAGTGGAGTGGGGGCATGAACGACAGCGCCGCGGCGGCGAATGGTGCGACGGCGGCAGGCGGCGAGTATCTCGTCGAAGCCTGCGGCATCGTCAAACGGTTCGGAACCTTCACCGCCAACGATCACGTCGACCTCGCGATCCGTCCCGGCGAGATCCATGCGCTGCTCGGCGAGAACGGCGCCGGCAAGTCGACCCTGGTCAAGATGATCTACGGCTCGCTGCAGCCGACCGAGGGCCACTTCCGCTGGAAGGGCGAACCGATCGTCGTCACCGACCCCGCCGCCGCCCGCCATCTCGGCATCGGCATGGTGTTCCAGCACTTCTCGCTGTTCGAGGCGCTGACGGTCGCCGAGAACATCGCCCTGGCGCTGCCCGGCCGATTCGATCTCGACGCCCTGTCGAAGCGCATCCGCGATCTCTCCCGCGACTACGGCCTGCCGCTCGAGCCGCGCGCCACCGTCGTCGATCTCTCGGTCGGCGAGCGCCAGCGCATCGAGATCGTCCGCTGCCTGATCCAGGAGCCCAAGCTCCTGATCATGGACGAGCCGACCGCCGTCCTGACGCCGCAGGAGGCCGACCAGCTCTTCCTGACGCTGGAGCGGCTGGCGTCCGAAGGCTGCGCCGTCCTCTACATCTCGCATCGCCTCGAGGAGGTGAAGCGCCTCTGCCACGCCGCCACCATCCTGCGCCACGGCAAGGTCGTCGACCGCGTCGACCCGCGCAAGGAGACGGCGGCGAGCCTCGCCCGCCTGATGGTCGGCGCCGACGTCCACGCCATCCGGCCTAAGAAGGCGCGCTCCGGCGGCGCCACCCGGCTCTATCTCGACGCCCTCGATCAGGCCGCCGACGGTCCCTTCGCGGTGGCGCTGGAAGCCGTGTCGCTGGAGGTCCGCGCCGGCGAGATCCTCGCCATCGCCGGTGTCGCCGGCAACGGCCAGTCCGAGCTCTTCGACGCCGTCTCCGGCGAGCGGCGCAACGCCCGCCCCGGCGCGGTGGTGGTCGACGGCACCATCGCCGGCCAGCTCGGCATCGCCGCCCGCCGCGCTCTCGGCGCCGCTTTCGTGCCCGAAGAACGTCTCGGCCACGGAGCCGTGCCGGCCTTCTCGCTCTCCGAGAACGTCATCCTCACCCGCGACACGGTCTTCCCCGACGCGCTGCGCCGCTTCGCCGGCTTCGTCGACTTCGACAACGCCGGCTCGACCGCCTCGCGCGTGTCGCAGGCCTACGACGTGCGCAAGGGCCGGCCCGATCCGGAGGCGCGCTCGCTGTCGGGCGGCAACCTGCAGAAGTTCGTCGTCGGCCGCGAGCTCGACCGCAAGCCGACCCTGCTCGTCGTCAATCAGCCGACCTGGGGCGTCGACGCCGGTGCGGCGGCGCTGATCCGTCAGGCGTTGGTCGATCTCGCCGCCGACGGTGCCGGTGTGCTGGTGATCAGTCAGGATCTCGACGAGATCTTCGAGATCGCCGACCGCATCGCCGTGATCTCGCGCGGCCACCTGTCGCCGAGCTACGACGCCCATGTCCTCACCCTCGAGAAGATCGGTCTGCTGATGGGCGGGGCACACGGCGGTTCGGACGCCATAGACGAGGCGCGGCAGCTCAGGGAAGGCGACGGCCATGCGTATTGAACTCGAAAAGCGCGCCGAGCGCTCGAAGGTCATGGCCTGGGCCTCGCCGATCGTCGCGATCGTCGCCACCATGATCACCGGCGGTCTGGTCTTCGCGCTGATCGGCAAGCCGCCGTTCAAGGCGCTGTGGATCTTCTTCTTCGAACCCTTCGCCAGCCTCTGGTCGCTGGAGGAACTGGTGGTCAAGGCGACGCCGCTGATCCTGATCGGCGTCGGCCTGTCGGTCGCCTATCGCGCCAACGTCTGGAACATCGGTGCGGAGGGGCAGCTGACCTTCGGCGCCCTGCTCGGCGGCGCGGTTCCGGTGCTGGCGAACGGCTGGAACACCCCGGCGACGCTCCTCGCCATGCTGGTGCTCGGCACCATCGGCGGCATGATCTGGGGCCTGATACCGGCGCTTCTGAAGATCAAGGCCGGGGTCAACGAGATCCTGGTGTCGCTGATGCTGGTCTATGTCGCGCAACTGCTGCTCGACTGGCTGGTGCGCGGCCCCTGGCGCGATCCGCACGGCTTCAACTTCCCCAAGTCCGTCGGCTTCGAGGGCTGGCAGACCATCCCGACCATCGGCGACGGTCGTCTCAATCTCGGCGTGGTTCTGGCGGTCGCCGCCGCGGTGGCCCTCGCCGTACTGATGCGCCGCACGATCAAGGGCTATGAGGTCCGCGTCCTCGGCGAGGCGCCGCGCGCCGGCCGTTTCGCCGGCTTCTCGCACGATCGCATGGTGCTCTTCGCCTTCCTGCTGTCGGGCGGTCTCGCCGGCCTCGCCGGGGTGATCGAGGTCGCTTCCACCGTCGGCCAGCTCCAGCCCAACATCTCACCCGGCTACGGCTTCACCGCCATCATCGTCGCCTTCCTCGGCCGTCTCGATCCGATCGGCGTGATTCTCGCGGCGCTGATGCTGGCGGCGAGCTATCTCGGCGGCGAGGCGGCGCAGGTGGCGCTCGGCATCTCCGACAAGGCGGCACGCGTCTTCCAGGGCATCCTGCTGTTCTGGGTCCTCGCCTGCGACACGCTCATTCTCTACCGGCCCCGCCTCGTGCGTGGCCCGACCGCGGAGGCCGCCCGATGATCGATGCGAGCGCCCTCGAGGCCGTCGTCCTCACCATCGTCACCGCCTCGACGCCGCTGCTGCTCGCGGCGCTGGGCGAACTCGTCACCGAACGCGCCGGCGTGCTCAACCTCGGTGTCGAGGGCATGATGGTGATGGGCGCCGTCGCCGGCTTCGGCGTCGCGCTGACGACCGGTTCGCCCTATCTCGGCATCGTCGCCGCCGCCTTGGCCGGCGCGGCGCTGGCCGTGCCCTTCGGCTTCCTGACGCTGAACCTCGTCACCAATCAGGTGGCGACCGGCCTCGCGCTGACGCTGCTCGGCCTCGGCCTCTCCGGCCTGATCGGCGAGGCCTTCGTCGGCCAGCCGGGCGTCCGCCTCACCAAGATCCACGTACCGGGCCTCTCCGACATTCCCTTCGTCGGCCCGCTGTTCTTCGGCCAGGACGCGCTGGTCTATCTGTCGATCGCGCTGGCCGTCGTCGTCTCCTGGGTGATCTTCCGCACCCGCCTCGGCCTCGTGCTGCGCGCGGTCGGCGACAACCATGCCTCGGCTCATGCGCTCGGCTATTCGGTGATCGGCGTGCGTTGGGGGGCGGTGCTCTTCGGCGGCGCCCTCGCCGGGCTCGGCGGTGGCTATCTGTCGCTCGCCTATACGCCGCAGTGGGTGGAGAACATGACGGCGGGGCGCGGCTGGATCGCGCTGGCGCTGGTGGTGTTCTCGTCCTGGTTCCCGGGAAGGCTGGTGATCGGCGCCTATCTCTTCGGTGCGGTGACCATCCTCGGCTTCTACGCCCAGGGGGCCGGCATCGGCCTGCCGGCGCAGTTCCTGTCGTCGCTGCCCTATCTCGTCACGGTCGCGGCGCTGGTGATCATCTCGCGCCGTCGTCGGCGTGGTGGTGACGCGCCGGCCTGTCTCGGGCGATCCTTCGTACCCGACCGCTGATTCTCGCTTTCGTGACGGGCCCGTTCGCGGTCGAGCCCGTCGCGGCACCTCGCTCGACCGCGCCTCGATTGGAGGAAATCCCATGAACAACTGGTCCGCGCTCACTCGTCGTGACGCGATGAAGGCCGCCCTTCTCGGCTCGGTGGCCGTGGTGGCCGGCAAGGCCGGCGACGCCCGCGCCGCCGACAAGCTGAAGGCCGCCTGGGTCTACGTCGGCCCCGTCGGCGACTTCGGCTACTCCTATCAGCACGACCAGGGCCGCAAGGCGGTCGAGAAGGCGCTCGGCGACAAGGTCGTGACCTCCTACGTCGAGAACGTGCCGGAAGGCCCGGACGCCGAGCGCGCCATCGAGCGCCTCGCCCGCGACGGCAACCAGATCATCTTCACGACGTCGTTCGGCTTCATGGACCCGACCATCAAGGTCGCCAAGAAGTTCCCGAAGATCAAGTTCGTCCACGCCACCGGCTACAAACGCGCCGAGAACGTCTCGACCTTCTCGGCTCGCTTCTACGAAGGCCGCTACGTCATCGGCCAGATCGCCGGCAAGATGACCAAGTCGAACACCATCGGCTACATCGTCTCCTTCCCGATTCCGGAAGTGGTTTCCGGCATCAACGCCTTCATGCTCGGCGCCCAGTCGGTGAACCCGAACGTCAAGGTCAAGATCGTGTGGGTGAACTCCTGGTACGATCCGGGCAAGGAAGCCGACGCCGCCAAGGTGCTGATCGGCCAGGGCGCCGACATCCTGACCCAGCACACCGATTCCACCGCGCCGCTCCAGGTCGCGCAGGAAAAGGGCATCCTCGGCTTCGGTCAGTCCTCCGACATGGCCAAGTTCGCCCCCAAGGCGCAGATCACCGCCATCACCGACGACTGGGACGGCTACTACGTCGACCAGGTCAAGCAGGTGCTCGCCGGGACCTGGAAGTCGACCGACACCTGGGACGGCATGGCCAAGGGCATGGTCGTCCTGCCGCCGATCATGAACGTCCCCGACGACGTCAAGGCGATGGCCGAGAAGACCATGGCCGGCATCAAGGACGGCTCGATCAAGCCCTTCGGCGGCAAGATCACCAAGCAGGACGGCACGGTGGTCGAGAACCTCGACGACGGCGCCATCCTGTCGATGAACTGGTACGTCAAGGGCATCGACGACAAGCTGCCGGGCTGATCCCCGACCGCCGCGTCCCGGGTCGCCGGGGCGCGGCTCTCCTTCGCCGTGTCGCCTGCGGGCGGCACGGCGCTCGGGCGGCCGCTTCCGCCGCCGGCCCGCGCCGCCTCACGAAGAGGCGTGCCTTTCATTCGTGCATTTTCGGCGACCGGAGTCGCACGCCGGTGATTGTATACAATATCGCGCCGCGCTAACGTGTCCGGACCGGCGATGGGGCGTCGCCGATCGGTTCTCGAGCCAACGAGGGACATGCGATGCTCGCCTACGCCGCCGACTGGATGAACATCCTGACGCGCTGGTTCCACCTGATCGTCGGTATCGGCTGGATCGGAACGTCGTTCTTCTTCATCGCTCTCGACGTGTCGTTCCGCAAGGATCCGAAGACACCCTCCGACGTCTACGGCACCGCCTGGCTGGTCCACGGCGGCGGCTTCTACCACGTCGACAAATACGTCGTGGCGCCCGAGCGGCTGCCCGAAGATCTCAAGTGGTACAAGTGGGACGCCTACCTGACCTTCGTCTCGGGCATCGTCCTGATGGCGGTGCAGTATTGGCTGAACGCCCGCGCCTACATGATCGACCCGAAGGTGCTGCCGCTGGAGCCGTGGCAGGCGATCGCCCTGTCGATCGGCATGCTCACCGCCGGCTGGTTCACCTATGACGCGATCTGCCGTTCGGCCCTCGGCCGCACCACGCTGCCGCTCGCCGCGGTGGTCTTCGCCCTGATCGTCGGCGCCGCCTTCGTCTTCACCCACGTCTTTTCCGGCCGCGGTGCCTTCCTCCACGTCGGTGCCTTCGTCGGCACGATCATGGCGGCCAACGTCTTCCGCGTGATCATCCCGAACCAGAGGAAGATGGTCGGCCAGCTGATGGCCGGCGAGACGCCCGACGGTCGCCTCGGCGCGATCGCCAAGCAGCGCTCGGTCCACAACACCTATCTGACGCTGCCGGTGCTGCTGATGATGGTGTCGAACCACTATCCGATCCTGTCGAACCACCCGCAGTCCTGGCTGCTTGCCGCGCTGATCCTGGTGGTCGGCGGTCCGATCCGCCACTTCATCGTCCGTCACGAGGCGGGCGATCCGCTGGCGAAGATCCTGTGGGCGCCGGGCGTCGCCGCCGTCGGCCTCGTCGCGGCGCTGATCCTGACCGCGCCCAAGGCCGCGACCGTCGTCGGCGGCTCCGTGACCGATGCCGAGATCGTCGCGCTGACGACGAAGCACTGCACCATGTGTCATTCGCCGAAGCCCACCCACGAGGCCTTCTCGGAACCGCCGAAGGGTGTCACCCTGCGTTCGGTCGAGGAGATCCTGCGTTTCGCGCCTCTGGTGAAGACGCAGGCCGTCGATACCGACGCCATGCCGCTCGGCAACGAGACCGGCTTCACGCCCGAAGATCGCGCCCGGCTCGGCGCCTGGCTCGCCGCCCACTGAGGAATGCCCATGGCAACGACGCTCGCCACGGTGAACGCCCTCGGCCCGGCCGACTTCGTCGCCCTCTTCGGCGACGTCGCCGAGCATTCGCCGTGGGTCGCCGAGACCGCCGCGGCGGTGCGGCCCTATGCGAGCCGCGAGGCGATGATCTCGGCCTTCGTCACGGCGATCTCGGCGGCCTCGCTCGACGCGCAGCTGGCGCTGATCCGCGCCCATCCCGACCTCGCGGGGCGCGCGGCCCGCGCCGGCACCATGGCCGACGAATCGAAGCGCGAGCAGGCCGGCGCCGGGCTCGACACCTTGACGGAGGTCGAGTTCGAACGATTTACCCGGCTCAACGACACCTGGCGCGCCAAGTTCGGCTTCCCCTTCATCCTCGCGGTGAAGGGTGCCACCAAGGCGACGATCCTCGATGCCTTCGAGGCCCGTCTGCCGAACGAGCCGGCCGTCGAAACCGCCGAGGCGATCCGCCAGATAGCCCGCATCGTTCGTTTCCGCCTCGAGGATCGCGTCGAACCGTGACCGAAGTCCCCCGCTCGCCCGCCGAACTCGGCCACCTCGCGCAAGCCCTCCTCGACGAGCTCGCCCTCGTCACCGAGGAGCCGGGTCGCGTCACCCGTACCTATCTGTCGCCGTCGCACGCCCGTTCGATCGACCTCGTCGGCGGCTGGATGCGCGCGCGGGGCCTCGCGACCTCGGTCGACGCCGTCGCCACCCTGCGCGGCCGTCGTACCGCCGATGCGCCCGGACGCGGGCGGACGCTGCTGATCGGCTCCCACATCGACACCGTGGTCGACGCCGGCAAGCTCGACGGCTGCCTCGGCGTCGTCGGCGGCATCCTGGCGCTGGAAGAGATCGCCCGCCGCGGTCTCTCGCTTCCCTTCGACGTCGAGATCCTCGCCTTCGGCGACGAGGAGGGCGTGCGCTTTCCCTCGCCGCTGTCGTCGTCCTCGGCGGCGACCGGCACCTATCGCCGCGAGTGGCTCGCGGTGAAGGACCGCGACGGCGTCAGCCTCGCCGAGGCGCTCGCCGCCTTCGGCTGCGACACCAACGCGATCGAGGCGGCGCGGATCGATCCGGCAGACGTCGTCGGCTTCCTCGAGATCCACATCGAACAGGGCCCGCGTCTCGAGCACTGGGGCCTGCCGCTCGGCGTCGTCACCTCGATCGCCGGCCAGACCCGCATGGTGATGCGGCTCGAAGGTATGGCCGGCCACGCCGGCACCGTGCCGATGGACCTGCGCCGCGACGCCTTCGCCGGCCTCGCCGAGATCGCGCTGACGGTCGAACGCGTCGGCCGTCAGGGCACCAACGATCTCGTCGCCACCATCGGCCGGGTGAACGTCCACCCCGGCGCCGGCAACGTCGTCCCCGGCCGGGTCGAGGCGAGCCTCGACGTCCGCGCCGGCGTCGACACGTCGCGCCTCGTCGCCCTCGATCGCATTCGCCACGAGGCCGAGCGCATCGCCACCCGCCGCGGCCTCGGCTTCACGCTCGAACGTCACGTCGACGTGCCGACCTGCCCGATGGACGAGGACCTGCAGGCCGCCTTCGCCCGCGCCGTCGGCTCGCTCGGCCTCGACGTCCGCCGTCTGCCCTCGGGCGCCGGCCACGACGCCATGGCGATGGCGCGCACCATCCCCTCGGCCATGCTCTTCATCCGTTCGAAGGCCGGCATCAGCCACAATCCGCTGGAATGGTCCGACCCCGAGGACATCGGCCTCGGCATCGAGGCGCTGACGCGCACCATCCTCGATCTGGCCGAGAAGGAGCGCGCGGCATGACCGAGATCCATCTCGCCCGCGTCCTCTCCTTCGTCGACGATCCGGCGGTCGCCGGCCCCGCCGCCGTGCGCTACCACGAGCGCGGTGCAGTGATCGTCGGCGACGACGGCCGCATCGCCTGGATCGGCGAGGCGGCGGATCTCCCCGGCGGCCATGCGGGCTCGACCCGCGTCGACCACGGCGCGGCGATCCTGATGCCGGGCTTCATCGACACCCACGTGCATTTCCCGCAGTGGCGGATGCTCGCCGCGCCGGGGCGCGATCTGCTCGAATGGCTCGAGCGCTTCACCTTCGTGGAAGAGGCGCGATATGCCGACCGCATGCATGCGGAAGCCTCGGCCGAAGCCTTCCTCGATCGCCTCGTCGCCCACGGCACGACCTTCGCCGTCGCCTATTCCTCGTCGCATGCGGTCGCCGCCGATGCGCTCTTCGCGGCGGCCGAGGCGCGCGGCATGGGGATCGCCACCGGCAAGACGCTGATGGACCGCGCCTGCCCGGAAGCCGTCCGCGACGATCCCGAGCGGGGCTTTTCCGAGAGCGCCGCGCTGATCGCCAAGTGGCACGACCGTGGCCGCGCCCGCTACGTCGTCACGCCGCGTTTCGCCATCACCTCGACGGAGACGCAACTGCGGCTTTCCGGCGAGCTCGTCCGTGCCAACCCGACGGTCTTGATGCAGACGCATCTCTCCGAGAGCCCGCGCGAGATCGAGACCGTCCGTGCGCTCTTCCCCAAGGCCGCGAGCTACACCGACGTCTACGACCGTTTCGGCCTTCTCGGCCCCCGCTCGCTCTTCGGCCACGCCATCCACCTCGACGAGGCGGAGCGGCGACGGCTGTCGGAGAGCGGTTCGGTCGCGGTCCATTGCCCGACCTCGAACCTCTTCCTCGGCTCCGGCCTCTTCGATCGCGCAGGGCTGTCGAACCCCGACCGCCCGGTGCGTCTGGCGCTCGCCACCGACATCGGCGGCGGCACGTCCTTCTCGATGCCGGCGACCATCGGCCGGGCGATCGAGATCGCGCGGCTGCGCGGCTCCGACATGACGGCGACCGAAGGCTTCTACTGGGCGACGCTCGGCAATGCCCGCGCCCTCGGCCTCGAGGCCGAGATCGGCTCGCTCGAGCCTGGCCGCTTCGCCGACTTCGTCGTGCTCGACCCGCGCGCCACCGACCTCCTCGCCGTCCGCGACGACCTTTCCGAGACGCTCGAGGACCGGCTCTTCGCCCTCGCCATCCTCGCCGACGACCGCTGCGTGCGCGAGACCCGCGTCGCTGGCCGCAAGCTCCATTCCAAGCCCTGATCACCCGCCAGAACACCGGACAGACCCATGACCGCCGATCTTGCCGCTCGCATCTCCGCCCTCGTCGACGAGGCCTTCGACGACGAGGTCGCCATGGTGGCGGCGCTGGTGAAGTGCCCCTCCGACAACCCGCCCGGCGACTGCGCCGCCCATGCCGAGGTGACGGCGAAGGAACTCGAGGCCCGCGGCTTCGCGGTTTCGCGTCACCCGGTGCCCGAGGCGCTGGTCAAGGCCAACGGCATGATCTCGGCGACCAACATCATCGCCGCCAAGTCCTTCGGCAAGGGCGGCCCGGTGATCGCCCTCAACGCCCACGGCGACGTCGTGCCGCCTGGCGAAGGCTGGACCGCCGACCCCTACGGCGCCGAGATCCGCGACGGCTGGATGTACGGCCGCGGCGTCGCCGTGTCGAAGTGCGACTTCGCCACCTATGCCTTCGCGCTTCTGGCGCTGGAGAAGGCCGGCGTCGCGCTCAACGGCACGCTCGAGATCCACGGCACCTGGGACGAGGAGGCCGGCGGCGAGATCGGCCCGAAGTGGCTGCTCGACGAGGGCCTCTCCAAACCGACCCACGCGATCGCCGCCGGCTTCTCCTATGCCGTCGTCGACGCCCACAACGGCTGTCTCCATCTCGAGGTCGTGGTCGAGGGCAAGTCCGCCCATGCGGCGATGCCCTTCACCGGCGTCGATGCGCTGGAGGCCGCGACCGGCGTGCTGGTCGGGCTCTACGCCCACCGCGAGACGCTGGCCGAGACCGTCTCGGCGACGCCCGGCATCGGCAGCCCGCAGCTGACGGTCGGCCTGATCGAGGGCGGCATCAACACCAACGTCGTCCCCGACAAGGTCAAGCTCCGCCTCGATCGCCGCATGATCCCGGAAGAGAATGCCGAGACCGTCGAGGCGGGCCTGCGCGCGCTGATCGCGGAAGCCGTGACGGCGGTGCCCGGCGCCCGCGTGACCGTCAACCGCATCCTGCTCGCCCGCCCGCTGACCCCGCTCGCCGGCTCCGAGACGCTCTCGGCGGCGCTGACGAAGCACGCGACCGCGATCTTCGGCGAGGAGATCGGGGTGAAGGGCGTGCCGCTCTACACCGACGCCCGCCACTATTCCGATGCCGGCGTGCCGATCGTCCTCTACGGCGCCGGCCCGCGCACCATCACCGAGGCCAACGCCCACCGCGCCGACGAGCGCCTGCCGCTCGAGGATCTCAGGAAGGCGACCAAGGTGGTGGCGCTGGCGCTCGCCGATCTGCTGGGGTGATCGGGAATTGGATAGGGCGGGCTCCATGCCCCTTGTTCGGCTTCATGTTGAGGTGCCCGGCGCAGCCGGGCCTCGAAACACGAAGTCGTCGACGGGCGGTGCCCATCGGTCCTTCGCCCTTCGAGGCTCGCTTCGCTCGCACCTCAGGATGAAGGACCTCCGCTCTCTGCCGCTGTGCACGAGGCGGACGAGCGGTGCTCACTCTTCCGAGATCGCGTCGCGCAGCAGCGTGTCGGGCAAGCCCCACACCAGCACGAAGGCGATGGTCATGACCACGCCGGAGAGCAGGAAACAGCCGGTCAGTGCGCCGCGATAGACGTCCGACACCATCGCCTGCTGCACCGGGGTGAAGCGCGCCAGCGCCTCGACGCCGTGGGCGGTGAGATCGGCGACGTCGATGCCGCCGATGTGGCCGAAGGCGCCGGAAAGGCTCTGCGTCATGATCGTGCCGGAGGTCGCGACCCCGAGCGCACCGCCGAGCGAACGGGCGAAGGTCATGGCGCCGGTCGCCGCCCCCAGCTCGCGGTGGGCGACGGCGTTCTGCACTGCCACGGTGATGTTGGGCATGCCCATGCCCATGCCGAGGCCGAGCAGCGCCATCGACACCAGGAACACCATCGGCGGCGCCCCCATCCAGGCGAAGACCGCGAGGCTCGCCAGCGCCACCGCCTCGAGCCCGATGCCGGTCAGCAGGAACGGCCGATTGCGCCCGCTCTTCGACACCAGCGTGCCGCCGACGAAGGAGGTCGTGACCATGCCGACCACCTGCGGCAGCAGCATCGCTCCGGCGGTCGCCGGCGCCATGCCGAGCACCAGCTGGAAATAGAGCGGCAGGAAGACGGTCGAGCCCATCATGGCGAAGACCATCATGCCGCCGACCGTCACGCCGCGACGGAAGACGACGTTGGCAAAGAGCGTCAGGCGGATCAGCGGATCGTCGGCACGGCGCTCCTGCGCCAGGAAGCCGCCGGCGAGCAGCACCGTCAGGCCGAGGAGGCCCGCGGCCTCGATCGAGGCCCAAGGGAATTCGTTGCCGCCCCAGGCGAGCAGCAGCAGGAAGCTCGCCGTCGCCCCCGTGAGCAGGCCCGCGCCGATCCAGTCGATCGGCATCGTCTCGCGTCGCGGCGAGCGCGGCAGCGCCACGGCGATCATGACGAGGGCCAGGAGGCCGATCGGCAGGTTGATGTAGAAGACCCAGCGCCACGAGAACATCTGGGTGATGGCGCCGCCGAGCACCGGCCCGGCGACCGAGGCGAGCGCGAAGGTGCCGGTGAAGAGGCCCTGATAGCGCGGTCGCTCGCGCGGCGAGATGACGTCGCCGATCACCGACTGGGCCAGCACCAGGAGGCCACCGGCGCCGAGCCCCTGAAGCGCCCGGAAGGCGATCAGCGCGCCCATCGAGCGCGCCGAGCCGCAGGCGAGCGAGCCCACGAGGAAGAGCCCGACGGCGACGAAGATCAACAGGCGCCGGCCGAACAGGTCGGAGAGCTTGCCGTAGAGCGTCGTCGTGGCGGTCGAGGTCAGCATGAAGGCGGTGACGACCCACGACAGGTGCGCCATGCCGCCGAGATCGCCGACGATGCGCGGCAGGGCGGTGTTGACGATGTTCTGGTCGAGCGCCGCCAGGATCATCGTCAGGAGCGCGCCCGACAGCACCAAGGCCAGCCGCGGCGTGGTCGCCGTCGTCGGGGTCTCGTCCGCCGCGTCTCGCTCGTTCGTCGCCGTCCCGTCTGCCAACCGCACGTCTCCTGCATCGCGCGCCTGCGCGTGGGGCCCACGCTTCGCATTGCGGAGGCGAACCTGCGGGCACGCACGGCCGATGTCGAGATCGATCCCGCCGGGATCACTCGCAAGTGACCGCGCGCCGCCTCAGCCCTGCTTCTGCGCCGCCGCGCGGATCTTGGCGAGCGTGGTGCGCGGGGTGATGGCTTCCGGATCGAGATGGACGTGGATCAGCGCCGGCCCGCCACAGGCGAGTGCCGCGTCGAAGGCCGGGCCGAAGTCCTCCGACGTCGTCACCGTCGCGCCATAGGCACCATGCGCCTCGGCGATCGCCGCGAAGTCGGGGTTCACCAGCTTGGTCGCATGGACGCGGGCGGGGAACTCGCGCTCCTGGTGCATGCGGATCGTGCCCCAGATGCCGTTGTCGAAGACGATCACCACGACCGCGACGCCGAACTGGCAGGCGGTGGCGAACTCCTGAGAGGTCATCTGGAAATCGCCGTCGCCGGCGCAGACGATCACCGGCCGGTCGGGGTGGACGAGCTTGGCGCCGATGCCGCCGGGAAGCCCGTAGCCCATCGAGCCGGAACAGGGCGCGGCCTGAGCGCCGAACTTGCGGAAGCGCCAGAAGCGGTGCAGCCAGATCGCGTAGTTGCCGGCGCCGTTGGTGAAGATCGCATCGTCCGGCAGGACGGCGCGCATGTGCTCCCACACCGTCGCGAGCTGCACCGCGCCCGGATTGGGCGCGATCGTGCCGGTCCAGGCCTCCCAGTCGGCCCGTGCAGCCGTGCGCCAGTCGGCCCAGGCGACGCCGGCCGGCGGCGGCTCGAGGCCTTCCGCGGCGGCGGCGAAGGCCGCGCTCGAGGCATGGATCGCCAGATCCGGCCGATAGACCCGGCCGAGCTCCTCGGCGCTGGCATGGACATGGACGAGGCTCTGCTTCGGGAAGGGCACGTCGAGCAGCGCGTAGCTCTGGCTCGGCACTTCCTGGAAACGGCCGCCGACCATCACGATCAGATCGGCCTCGCGGATGCGGGCGTCGAGCGCCGGATTGATGCCGAAGCCGACGTCGCCGACGTAGTGCGGATCGGCGTGGTCGAACAGCATCTGGCGGCGGAAGGAACAGGCGACCGGCAGATCGAACTTCTCGGCGAAGCGGGCGAACTGGCGGACCGCCTTCTCGCTCCAGCGCGAGCCGCCGAGAATGGCGAGCGGCTTCTTCGCCGCCCACAGCCGCTTCTGCAGGTCCCACATCTGCGCCGCACCCGGATGGGTCTCGACGATCGGGGCGGGGCGGATCTCGGCCGGCGCGGCGGCGGTCTCGACCAGCATGTCCTCGGGCAGGACGAGCACGACCGGCCCCGGCCGCCCGTTGGTCGCCACGGCGAAGGCGCGGTTGACCATCTCGACCATGCGATCGGCGCTGTCGATCTCGGCGACCCACTTGGCGACCGAGCCGAAGACCTTGCGGAAGTCCATCTCCTGGAAGGCGCCGCGTTCGCGGAAGGAGCGTTCGATCTGGCCGACGAAGAGGATCATCGGCGTCGAGTCGTGCTCGGCGACGTGGAGGCCGGCGAAGGCGTTGGTGGCGCCCGGCGCGCGCGTCACCATGGCGATACCGGGGCGGCCGGTGAGCTTGCCCGTCGCCTCGGCCATGAAGGCGGCGCCCGATTCCTGCCGCGCGGTGACGGTGACGATCGGGCTCTCGGACAGCGCGTCGATGACGGCGAGATAGCTCTCGCCGGGCACGAGGAAGACCCGTTCGACGCCGTTGGCCTCGAGGGTGTCGACCAGCAACCGCGCTCCGCTCTTCTCGATCGTCATGTTCCGCTCCCGATTGTTCTCGGAAACGGTCATCTCACGCCCGCGCCCGCCTTTGAAGGGGGGATGCGCCGAGCCGCCATGCGGCCGGTGCGGGAGGCGTCACACCGGTTGGACGGTGACGACGGTGAAGGTGTTGAGCTCGCCGTCCTCGTCGCGGATCGAGACGTACTCGCCGACGCCGAAGGCATGGACGCCGAAGCGATAGCCGGCCTCGTCGTCGTCGTCGCCGGTGATGTCCCAACGGAAGGCCCAGCTGCCGCCGGGGCGATGGACGAGATGGCCGAGATCCTCGGTCTCGTCGCCCCAGAAACGGCGGACGCGGCACTTGTCGCGCACCTTCTTCCAGGCCTCGGCGTCGATGTGGCCGGTCTCGTCGAGGGGGGCGACGAACTCGTAGCCGTGCCGTGCCGATCCAGCCGGATGGGCCTTGGTGCGGGCGAGATTCAGGCGGATCTTCTTGAGCGCGGGCATCGTCTGCGGTCCTCCCCGGCAACGTGTTGAAATCTATCTCGGCTTTCCCTCGAACGACATTGACCTCCATCAACGACGCGGCCACCCTGTCGGTGGGAGACAAGGGCGGGGACGGAGCCCGTGAAGGACCGACCGCGATGGCGCCGACCGATACCGAGCTCGAGACCTGGGAGAAGGTCGCCGCCTTCCTCGCCGATCCCGCGACGCACGGGCGCGACGACGCGGTCACCCGCATCGACACCCATGCCGCGGTGGTCTTCCTCGCCGGCCCTCTCGCCTACAAGATCAAGCGCCCGGCGCGCTTCCCCTTCCTCGACTTCTCGACCCTGGCGCTGAGGCAACGCGCCTGCCGCCGCGAGATCGACGTCGATCGGCCGATCGCCCCGACGATCTACCGCCGCGTCGTGCCGATCACGCGGGAGGCCGACGGATCGCTCGCCATCGGCGGATCGGGCGAGCCGATCGAATGGGCGGTCGAGATGAACCGCTTCGACGAGACCGCGACGCTCGACCGCATCGTCGGCCGCGAACCGCTCTCACGCGACTTCGTCGAGGCGCTCGCCGCCGAGATCGCCGAGGCCCAGGCCCGCGCCACTCTGCGCGACGCGGAAGACTGGCTCGCCGACGTGCGCGATTATCTCGCCCAGAACCGCGTCGCCTTCGCCGATCGCCCCGACCTCTTCCCGCCGGCCGCCGCCGAGCGTCTCGCCCGCCTGTCGGAGGAACGGCTCGCCGACGTCGCCGATCTGGTGATCGAGCGCGGCCGCCTCGGCCGCATCCGCATCGGCCACGGCGACCTGCACTGCGCCAACATAGCGGTGATCGACGGTCGCGCCCAGCTCTTCGACGCCATCGAGTTCGACGACGCCATCGCCACAGGCGACATGCTCTACGACGTCGCCTTCCTGATCATGGATCTCGAGGTGCGCGGCGATCGTCGCGCCGCCCGTCGCCTGCTCGACCGCTGGCTGGTCGAGGTGGTGCGCCACGAGAGCATGCGGCCGCGTTTCGCCGACCTCGAGGAGATCTTCCTGCCCGAGGTCCGGGCGCTCGCCGCGCTGCCGTCCTGGCTTTCGATGCGCGCAGCCCTCCGGGCCAAGATCGCCGCCGCCACCTCGACCCATCTGGAAGGGGCCGCGCGGGCGGACGCGGAAGCCTCGGCCCGTCGCTTCTTCGCCGCCGCCCACGACTACGTCGAGCCGGCGCGGCCCTGTCTGGTGGCGCTCGGCGGCCTCTCCGGGGCGGGCAAGTCGACGCTCGCCCGCGCGCTCTCCCCCGACTTCGCGCCCTCGCCCGGCGCCCTGTTGCTGCGCACCGACGAGATCCGCAAGATCCTGGCGGGCGTCGACGAGACCGAACGGCTGGGGCCGGAGTTCTACACCCGCGCCGCCTCCGACCGTGTCTATCGCCTGCTGGTCTCCGCCGCCGCCGCGGCGCTGGCCGCCGGCCGCTCGGTCGTCACCGACGCCGTGGCGCTCCACCCGGAGGAACGTTCGCGCTTCGCCGCCATCGCCGAGGCGGCCGAGGCCGACTTCGTCGGCCTCTGGCTCGACGTCGATCCGGCGATCGCCGCGACCCGTGTCGGCGCCCGCGTCGGCGACGCCTCGGACGCCGATGCCGCGGTGGTCGCCTTCCAGACGACGCTCGACCCCGGCGCCATCGACTGGTACCGCGTCCCCGCGGGCGGCACCCCCGAGGAGACGCAGGCCGCCGCCCGGGCAGCCCTCGCCCGCGCACGGGCGGCGCGCGATCACTGACCCGGCAACGAGGCCGGGTCGTCGACCTTGTCGATCGGCAGGGTGACGAGCGCCACCGACTCGTCGTCGGGCGAGGACTGGACCTTGAAGCCGAGCGCCTCGCACATCGAGATCATGGTGCGGTTCTCGCGCAGGATCTCGCCCTTGACCGCCGACAGCCCGTCGGCCTTGGCCCATTCGATCATCAGCTTCATCAGCTTCCAGCCGAGCCCCTGACCCTTGAGGTTGGAGCGCAGCAGGATGGCGTATTCGCCGGTGATGTGGTCGGGGTCGGCGTGGAGGCGGACGGCGCCCAGCAGCTTGCCCGACTGCTTCTCGATCGCCGCGAAGGCGATGGCGCGGTCGTAGTCGAGCTGGGTCAGCTTGGCCAGGAACGCGTGGGAGAAGTCCTTGATCGGTGCGAAGAACCTGAGGCGCAGATCCTCCGGCGTCACCTGCGTGAAGAACTCCGGATAGAGCGCCTCGTCCTCCGGCCGGATCGGTCGCATCAGCACGGCACGGCCGTCCTTCAGCTGCGTCTCGCGCTCCCATTCCTTCGGATAGGGGCGGATGGCGAGGCGGGGATGGCCGATCTTGCCGGTGCGCTCGACGATCGGCTGGATCCGGACCCGCGCGTCGAGGACGATGACGCCCTCGTGGTCGGCGACCAGCGGATTGAGGTCGAGTTCGCGGATCTCCGGCAGATGGATCGCCAGCCGCGACAGTTTGCACAGCGTCAGCGCCACCTCGTGGCCGTCGACCGGCGGTCGGTTGCGATAGCCCGCCATCAGTTTGGCGACGCGGGTCTCGGCGATCAGCGCCGTGGCGAGGTTCATGTCGAGCGGCACGAGATCGAGGGCGCGGTCACCCACCACCTCGACCGAGGTTCCGCCTTGGCCGAACACCACGACCGGACCGAAGACGACGTCGTCGGCGATGCCGGCGAGGAGCTCGATGCCGAAGCGCTTCTCGACCATCGGCATGACGATGACGCCGTCGACGTGCTTGTCGGGGAAGCGGGCGCGGATGCGCTGGATCATCTCCGCCGCCGCGGCCTCGATCTGGGCCTCCGAGCGCAGGCCGAGCTTGACGCCGTCGACGTCCGACTTGAAGGCGATCTCGCGCGACGCGATCTTGAGGACGACACGCTTGCCCTCGGCGAGATGCGGCCGCGCCGCCGCCACCGCCGCCGCCGCGTCGGGGGCGAGCACCGTCGGCAGCACCGGGATGTCGTAGGCGGCGAGCAGATCGCGCACCTGCACCGGCGACAACCACTCGCGGCCCTCCGCCAGCGCCGCCTCGACGACTGCACGCCCCACGTCGCGTCGCGGCTGGTAGCTCTCCGGCAGGCGCTCGGGGATCGCCATCAGCCGTTCCTGCGCCTGGATGTAGCGCACCAGATGGCCGAAGGAGCGCACGGCCTCTTCGGGCGTCGGGTGGCAGGGCACGCCGGCGGCATGGAGGATGGCGTCGGCCTCTTCTGTGAGATCCAGGAACGACGTGGCGATCGGCCGTTTGCGGCCGATCTTCTTGGCCTGCGCCTGGGCGATCCCGGCGATGCGCTTGGCGACCTCGGTGGCGTCGACGAAGACCGACGGCGCATGCAGCACCATGACGGACTCGACCGCCGGATCGACCACGACCGCCTCGATCGCCTTGCCGAAGGTCTCGGCATCGGCGTCGTCGGGCAGCGTCAGCGGGTTGCCGGCCTCGCGACCGAGCCGGACGAGTGGCGACAGGGCCTCGATGGTCTCGGGCGAGAAGGCGGCGAGCTCGCCACCGTTCTTGGCGAGATGGTCGATGGCGATGGTGGCGAGGCTGCGGCCGTTGGCGATCACCGCCACCTTGCGGCAGGGCACCGGCTTGACGCGGGTGATGGTCTCGGCGGCGTCGAACAGCTCGTCGATACTGTCGACGCGCACCAGTCCGGCGCGGCGGAAGGCGGCGTCGTAGACCCAGTCGGTGGTGGCGAGCCGGGTCGAATGGGTGTTGCCGACCATCCGGTTGTCGCGGCTGGTTCCCGAGCGGATGACGATCACCGGCTTGGTGCGGGCGCAGGCGCGCGCCGCCGACAGGAACTTGGAGGGCGACCCGATCGCCTCGAGCTGCACCAGCACGGCGCGGGTGCGATAGTCGGCGCAGAAGTGGTCGAGCAGGTCGCCGATGTCGACGTCGACCTTCTGGCCGAGCGAGACGACCGAGGAGAAGCCGATACCGTGGGCCTCGGCCCAGGCGAGCGTCGAGTTGATCACCGCGCCCGAGCGCGACACCAGCGCCAGCTCGCCCTTCTTCACCGCACGCGCGGCGAGTGAGAGATCGAGCCCGGCATGCGGGCTGACGACGCCGAGGCTGCCCGGCCCGACCAGACGGATGCCGTGGGCGCGCGCCGCCGCCAGCACCTGGCGGGTGACGCCGAGAGGCCATTCGTCGTAGCCGCGCGACAGGAACAGCGCCGCCTTCATGCCGCGCGCGCCCAGCGCCTCGACCACGTCCAGCGCGCTGTCCGCCCCCGACAGCACGACCGCGAGGTCGGCCGCGCCCTTGAAGTCGGCGAAGGAGGCGACGACCTCGCCGGTCCACTCGGCCGGCGGCGTGATGCCGGCGAGCGTCACCTGCCCCTTGAAGCCGGCCCGCCGGAAGTTGCGGAAGAACACGTCGAGCGCCCCCGCTCCGATGTGTTCCGGTCCGATGATCACGATCGAGCGGGGTTGGAAGATGCCGTCGAGATTGCGAATGGCCATGGAATTCCTCGGGATGCGCGGCAGCGGGACGCGGCCATTCCTCGGAATGGGCACGCGTCGGGTTGCGGGTTCGCCTCGACCCGAGCGTCTCCTCCCTCGAGTCCGCCGCGGCGGGCGGTCTTGCGCCGTCTCGCCGCGTCTCGTCGACCGTCGCCCCGCCGTCTCCTTCGTCGGGGCGTGGTCGTTCAGTGCGCCATCAGGACCGGCAGGGTCATGGAGGCGAGAATGCCGCGGGTGGCGCCGCCGAGCAGGAACTCCCTGACCCGGCTGTGCCCGTATCCGCCCATCACCAGCACGTCGTACGACCGGTCGGCGGCGTGATCGAGCAGCGCGTCGGCGACGGCGACGTCGCCGGCCTCGATCTGCTCGACCTCGATCTTCAGGTCGTGGCGCGCCAGCCATTCGGCGAGATCGGCGCCGGGCTGTCCCGGCTGTGATCCGGCCCGGTCGATCATCACGACCGAGATCTTCTTGGCGAGCTTGAGGATCGGCAGTGCGGCATGGACCGCGCGCGCGGCGGTGCGGCCGCCGTCCCAGCCGATCATCACCCGGTCGAACGACAGCGGCGCCTTGACGATGTAGGGCACCAGCAGCATCGGTGCGGCGCCTTCGAAGAGGGCGGTCTCGATCATCGCCTCGCGCATCGGCTCGGGATGGTCTGGATCGTCCTGGCCGATCACCACCAGATCGGTGGTGCGCGCCGCGGCGGCGAAGCCTTCCGGTACGCCGCCCATCAGGATCTCGGAGATCCGCGTCTCGTGGCTCACGCCGAGCCGCGTCGCCTCCGCCGAGAAGGCGGCGGCGGCCTCGTCGGCGACGGCGATCGCCTGGCGACGGGCCTGTTCGATCACCTCGACCGGCAGCGGTGCCACGACGAATCCGGGCACGATCGGATCGACCGCCAGTGCCACGCCCGTCGCGTGGGCGCCGAGCCTTGCCGCGAGTTCCAATGCCGCCGACGGGGCGGGGCCGAGCGGGCGCGGCGTCGCGCCGGCGGGCGCAGCCGAGCCGTTGTCGACGAGAACCAACATGTCCTTGATCGTCATGGCGGCCTCCTTCGTTGTTCGCTTGCCGCGATTCGGGGCCCCGACCGCGGCGTCGGACCGGCGGTTCGCGCCGGGGATGTTCGACCTTCGCATGACACGTTCGTTCGGGCTTTGATCGAGCGCAAGGGCGCGCGATCAGAACGTTCCCGGATACTTGCCGCCATCCAGAAGAATGTTCTGTCCGACGAGGAATCCGGCCTGCACCGAGCACAGGAAGGCGGCGACCTCGCCGAATTCGGCCGGGTCGCCGATCCGCCCCGCCGGGATCGCCGCGCGCGCCTTGGCCCGTGCCTCGTCCTCCGAGATGCCGATCCGGGCGGCTTCCGCCCGCATCGTCGCGGCCAGCCGATCGGTGTCGAACTGGCCGGGCAGCAGGTTGTTGATGACGACGCCCTTTCCCACCATCTGCCGGGCGAGCCCGGCCATGAAGCCGGTCAGGCCCGAGCGTGCACCGTTGGAAAGCCCCAGCACCGGGATCGGCGCCTTGACCGCTCCCGAGGTGACGTTGACGATCCGCCCGAAGCCGCGCGCAGCCATGCCGTCGACGAGGGCCTTCGTCAGCATGATCGGCGCCACCATGTTGGCCTCGACCGCGGCGTGCCAGGTCTCCTCGTCCCAGTCGTGGAAGTCGCCGGGCGGCGGGCCGCCGGCATTGTTGATCAGGATGTCGGCATCGGGCCGCGCCGCGACGATCGCCGCGCGGCCTTCCTTCGTCGTGACGTCGGCGGCGAGCGTGGCGACGCGCGCGCCGGTCTCGCGGCGGATGTCCACGGCGGTCGCTTCCAGGGCCTCGCGGCCCCGCGCCACGATCACGAGGTCGACCCCGGCGCGGCCGAGCGACAGCGCGGTGGCGCGTCCCAGCCCCTTGGAGGCGGCGCAGACGATGGCCTTGCGGCCGGCGATCCCGAGATCCATGCGTCGTCCCTCCGATGGTTCAGAACAGAGATCCCTGATCGCCCGACGATGCCGGCCGCCGCTTGGCGCGCGGTGCTGGGGCGGGGGCAGGCGCAGGCGCCTCGACCGCTGCGGGCGGTGCCCCCTCGCCGACGGTGACGCCGACCCGTCCGTCGACGAACTCGATCGAGAGCGCGGCCCCGGCGGTCGCCCCGGCCACGCGCGGCATCGGCCGGCCGACCGCGTCGCGCACCACGGCGAAGCCGCGCGCCAGAACCCCGTGATAGGACAGCGCCGACAGGAGCTTCGACAGTCCGTCGAGCCGGTCGCGCCGCCGCGTCGCAGCGATCCCGACGGCACGGTCGAGCCGTTCGCCGGCCCGCGCCAGCCGATCGCGTTCGCGCGTGAGTCTCGTGGTCACCAGGTTCGGCGACAGCCGCCCGGCGGCCCGCGCCAGACGCGTCGCGTGGACGCGGGTGGCGGCGTCGAGCGCCCGGCCGAGCTTTCCGCTCGCGATGTCGAGCCGCTGGCGCGCCGTCTCCAGCGTCGCCCGCGCCGAGGGGAGCGCACGCGCGGCCGAGCGCAGTTCGGCGCGGCGCTGCTCGAGCGAACGGCGGATGGCATGGCCGAGCCGCATCCCCAGCGCCTCGGTCTGGTCGAGGAGTTCGGCGCGGACCGGCACCACCATCTCGGCCGCGCCCGTCGGCGTCGGGGCGCGTAGGTCGGCGACGAGGTCGATCAGCGTCCAGTCGGTCTCGTGGCCGATCGCCGAGACGAGCGGGATCGTGCAGGCGGCGACCGCGCGCACCACGATCTCCTCGTTGAAGCTCCACAGATCCTCGAGGCTGCCGCCGCCGCGCGCCACGATGACGACGTCGGGCCGCGGCACCGGGCCGGAGCCGTCGGCGGGCAGCGCGTCGAAGCCGGCGATCGCCTCGGCCACCTCGCGCGCCGAGGTCTCGCCCTGGACGCGCACCGGCCAGACGACGACGCGGACCGGGAACCGGTCGGAGATGCGGTGGAGGATGTCGCGGATGACGGCGCCGGTCGGCGAGGTGACGACGCCGACCACCTTCGGCAGACGCGGCAGCGGCTGCTTGCGCGCGGCGTCGAACAGACCCTCGGCAGCGAACTGTTTGCGCCGCTCCTCGAGCAGCGCCATCAGCGCGCCGACGCCGGCGGGCTCGAGCTGCTCGATGACGATCTGGTACTTGGACGAGCCGGGGAAGGTGGTGAGCCGCCCGGTGGCGACCACTTCCAGCCCTTCCTGAGGCTTGAACTTCAGCTTCTGGAACGAGCCGCGCCAGACGACGGCGTCGATCTTGGCGTTGGCGTCCTTGAGCGAGAAATAGGCGTGGCCGGAGGAATGCACCCCGCGCCAGCCCGAGACCTCGCCGCGCAACCGCACCCAGCCGAACCCGTCCTCGATCGCCCGCTTGACCGCCTGCGACAGTTCCGAGACGGAGAATTCGACGACGTTGGCGACCGGTTCGGACAAGGCGATTCCTCTCTGGGATGTCGAGCGGCGAGGGTGGCCGGGCGGGTCGCGGCCGTCAAGGCGGGGGTCAACTCCGTCCCGCGGCGTCGCCCGCCCTGACGCCGTCCCCCGTGGCATGGTATGACGGTTCGACCGACCTCTCGCGATTCCGAAGCCCATGGCCCGCTACGATTTTCGCCTCCAGCGCCTCTTCGTCCGTGCCCATCTGCGCGAGGGCGCCGACATCGATCTCGATCGCGAGCAGGCGAGCTATCTCCTCAACGTGCTGCGCATGGAGGAGGGTGCCCGCCTTCTCGTCTTCGACGGCGAGAACGGCGAATGGCTCGCCCATGTGGCGCCGGCCGGTCGGCGCGCCTGCCATCTGTCGATCGTCGAGCAGACCCGGCCGCAGACGCCGCGGCCCGATCTCGACTGGCTCTTCGCGCCGCTGAAACACGCCCGGCTCGACTACATGGTGCAGAAGGCGGTGGAAATGGGCGTCGGCCGCCTGCGCCCCGTCGTCACCCGCCACACCCAGGTCGGCCGCGTCAACGTCGAGCGCATGCAGGCGAACGTCGTCGAGGCGGCGGAACAGTGTGGCGTCATCACGCTGCCGAGCGTCGAGGAACCCGTCGCGCTCGAGCATCTGCTCGACACTTGGCACGTCCACGAGGGCGGCCGCCGCATTCTCTTCTGCGACGAGCACGAGGACACGACCAACCCGATGGCGATCCTGTCGGGCCTCGAGCGCGGCCCGCTGGCGGTGCTGATCGGGCCGGAGGGCGGCTTCTCCAAGGAGGAGCGCGCGGTGCTGCGCTCCAAGCCCTTCGTCACGCCGATCCCCCTCGGCCCCCGGATTCTCCGCGCCGATACCGCCGCGGTCGCGGCCCTGACGATCGTCCAGGCGGTGCTCGGCGACTGGTGATCACATCTCCGTCGCGCGCAGGATCGCCGCCGTGTCGCCGCCGTTCGCCGTGAAATCGGCGAGGAGGCGCTCGGCGTAGGTCTTGCCCGAGGCGACGATCTCGTCGAGCACCTCGAGATGCACGCTCTCGTCGCGCCCGCTCGCCGGATCGATTCGGCCGCGGCGCTTCAGACCCTCGCGGGCGATCGCCAGGACCTCGCGCGCGGTCTCGCGCAACGTCGACGAGCGGAACGGCGTCGCCAGTGCCAGGCGCGGCGCGGTCTCGCGCAGCGCCTGACGCTCCTCCGCCGTCCAGTCGGCGATGAAGCGGGTCGCCGCCTCGAGCGCCTCGGCGTCGTAGAGGAGGCCCGCCCACAGGGCCGGCATCGCCGGAACGTGCGAGCGCGGGCCGCAGTCCGAGCCGCGCATCTCGATGTAGCGCTTCAGCCGCACTTCCGGGAACAGCGTGCCGACGTGGTTGGTCCAGTCGCCCATCTCCGGCACCACGCCGGGGATGCGCTCCGCGAGCGCTCCGGCCATGAATTGGCGGAAGGTGGTGCCCGTGACGTCGTGATAGGTCGCGCCGCGCTTGACGAAATACATCGGCACGTCGAGCGCCCATTCGACGTAGTCGGCATAGCCGAAGCCGGGTTCGAAGGCCTGCGGCAGCATGCCGGTGCGGTCGCCGTCGGTGTCGAGCCAGATCGCCGAGCGGGTCGACAGGAACCCGGTCGGCTTGCCGTCGAGGAGCGGCGAGGCGGCGAAGAGCGCGGTGGCGATCGGCTGCAGCGCCAGACCCACCCGCATCTTGGCGGCCATGTCGGCCTCCGAGGCGTAGTCGACGTTCACCTGCACCGTCGAGGTGCGGAACATCATGTCGAGGCCGCGCGTGCCGACCTTCGGCATGTAGTTCATCATGATGCGATAGCGCGACTTCGGCATCACCGGCGTCTCGGCCATCGACCAGGCGGGCGAGGTGCCGAGCCCGGAGAAGCCGAGGCCGAGCGGATCGGCGACCGCCTTCACGTCGGCGAGGTGGCGGTCGAGTTCGGCCGCGGTCGCATGGGCGTCGTCGACCGGTGCGCCGGAGAGCTCGAACTGGCCGCCCGGCTCGAGGCTGATCGCCCCGCCGCCGACGTCGTCGGCGAGCCCGATGATCGCCTCGCCGTCGTGGATCGGCTCCCAGCCGGTGCGCGCCGCGAGCCCCTCGAGCACCGCGCGGATGCCCGCCTCGCCCTCGTAAGCGACGGGGGAACCGTCGGTGCGGCGGAAGGGGAACTTCTCGTGCTCGGTGCCCATCTTCCAGCGATCCGCCGGCTTCTCGCCGGCAGCGATCCAGGCGACGAGGTCGTCGCGGCTCTCGATGGGACGTTCGTCGATCGTGTCGCGGGCCATGGGCGGTTCCGGTTGGTCGGGCCGCGCACATTATAGGCCCGTCGATGACCGGACAAATGCGAAATACCGAAAGGAAGGCTCAGCGTCTCTGACCGATCGTCGGTGGTGGGCGATGGTTTGACGGCTTCCCCGGCACGCGCGAAGATCGATTCGATACCGGGGGACGAACGCCGATGAAGGATACGTTGGAAGCCCTTCGCCAGTTCTGGGACCCCGCGGCGCTGGGCGAGCGCCTCGCCGCGACCGGTCTGGGAGCGGCCGACGCGCGCACCGCGCTCGAGGCGCTGGGGCCGGCGATCTCGGCGGCGATGCGCCGTCGCGCCGCCGATCCGCGCGGTCTCGCCGAGATGATGGGTCTGGTGAAGGCCAAGCCCGACTTCGCCGCCAGCCTGCCCGGCGGCGAGGCGCTGGGGCGGCTCTTCGGCTCGCAGGCGGTCACCGCCGCGGTGATCGATGCGGTCGCGGCCGGGTCCGGGGTCGACAAACGGGTGCTGGAACAGGCCCTGCCGCTCGCCGCCGAAGGGGCGATGGCGGCGCTGGCCGAGACGCTTCGAGCCAATCCCCTGACCGAGGGGCTCGCCGATCTCGCCGAGCCCAAGCCGCGGGCCGCGCCCACCCTCGACGAGATCCTGACCGACAGTTTCGGCCCGGCGACCTCGCGCCTCGTCGGCAAGACCCTGCGCGAGACGCCCAATCCGATCGGACCGGGCAACGTCTTCGGCGAGATCCTCGGCGAGTTCATGCGCGGCTTCAACAACGGCGGCCCGCCGATCGACGAGCCGGTCGCCGCACACGACGCGGTACCGCCGCCCTCCCGCGCCGTCGGTCATCTCTTCGAGGCATCGCGCGCCGCCGGCGACGAACAGGCGCGCGCCCTCGAGGCGGTCTTCGACCGTTTCTGGAAGGATGCCGCAGAGATCGCCGCGGCCCACGCCGGTGAGGCTGCGGCCGCCGCCGGAGGGGATCCGGCGGCGGCCGAGCCGCCTCAGGCGACGGAGCCCTGAGGCGCCGACCGCGACGCGGTCGGCTTCGGCATCGGCGGGGGGAGGACCGATGCCGGGTTCATCGCCGCCAGCGCCTCGCGCTGCATCGCCCGCCGTCCGGCCCGCCGTTCGACGGAGAGGATGCGGAGCCGCGTCGAAGGATCGTCGTGGCCGGACCCGGCCAGCACCGCCACCACGTCGCCGCGCCTGAGGCCGATGTCGGCGAGCATGCGGTCGTCGAGGTCGAGCAGCGTCACCACGGCGCGGCGGTTTCGCCGCTTCGTCCATGCGCGCGCCCAGGACTTCGCCACGGCGACGACGGCGCGGTGAAGCGCGCCGGCGAGAGGGGCGAGGGCGAAGCGATCGACGACGGGGGACATGGCGCTCTCCTGCGGTTTAGGTCCCGAAAGGCCGATCTCGCGACGAAAATCCGCCGAATCGGGTGATTCGGCGGTGCGTTCGAGGGTGAGACCGGAATGTCCTCACCGTGCCTCACGTCGATTGATCGATCAAACGAATGTTGGTAATCGTTGGCATCAACAAAATCGATGGATCGATCCGATGCCCGCGACCCTGGACCTCGATCAGCTGAAGACCTTCGTGGCGATCGCCGAGAGCGGGTCCTTCACCCGCGCCGCCGACCGCGTCGCCAAGACCCAGTCGGCGGTCTCGATGCAGATGCGCCGGCTGGAGGAGCGGGTCGGCAAGCCGATCTTCTCGCGCGACGGCCGCCAGTCGCGCCTGTCGGAGCACGGCGAGCGGCTGCTCGCCTATGCCCGCCGGATGTTGCGGCTCAACGACGAGACGCTGGCGGCCTTCGAGGAGGCCGAGCTCTCCGGCCGCGTCCGCCTCGGCACGCCCGACGACTATGCCGATCGCTTCCTGCCGGAGATCCTGGCCCGCTTCGCCGCCTCCAACCCGCGCGCCGAGGTGACGGTGGTCTGTGCGCCCACCCCGACGCTGGTCGAGGCCATGTCGGCGGGCGATCTCGACGTCGCCATCATCACCCACGTGCGAGAGAAGGGGCCGGCCGAGATCATTCGACGCGAGCCGCTGCTGTGGGTCGGCTCGCAGCGCCATGCCGCCCACGAGATCGACCCGTTGCCGGTGGCGCTGGGGCGGCCGAACTGCAATTGGCGTCGCGCCGCGCTCGACGGGCTGGAGTTCGTCGGCCGCCGCCATCGCCTGCTCTACGTGTCGTGGAACTCGACGGCGGTCGGCGCCGCGGTGTTGGCGGGGCTGGCGGTGTCGGTGTTGCCGGAATCGGCGCTGCGCCCCGGCATGCGGGTGCTCGGCGAACGCGAGGGTTTGCCGCGTCTGCCCGAGGTCGAGATCGGTCTGCTGCGTGCCCGCGGCGCCAGCCTGCCGGTGGTCGACGCGCTCACCGGCCACATCGTCTCCTCGCTCGACAACCTGTCGGCGTCGGGGGTGACGATGTTCGGCTGATCGACCGGCGCCTCAGCGGAAGGCGGCGCCGAGCGCCTGGACGCGGTCGAAGGAGGTGATTTCGGCCGAACCGCGGGACGTCTGCTGATTGGCGGTCTCGTCGTTGGCGAGGGGCAGCGTCTTCTTGTCGATCGTGCCCTTCATCTTGGTGCCGTTCTTCCCGACCTCCATCACCATCAGCCGGCCGTTCTTGAGGTCGCGATAGAGCATGGTGGTGTCGGCGTCGCGCCGCGGCTCGCCGACCTCGGCGCCGCCGAAGAACCGGAAGCCACGGGCCGTTCCGCCGCCCCAGACGGCGACGGCGGCCGTGACCATCACCACGGCGAGGGCCGCCGCGATCAGCAGGTAGTTCGGCGCCTTGGCATGGTGGCCCTGGGCATGACCGTGGGCGGGATCGGTCTTGGCGGCATGGGGCAGAGGCTTCGCCGTCGGCCGTTGCGGCACGGGTCGTCCGCCCACATGGGCGGCCGGCGCGGGACGGGGAACGGGACGGGCGACGGTGGTCATCTGACACCTCTCTCGTCGCCATCATCCCACACCGACCCTTCAGGATCGGTTAAGGCTTTCCGTCGCCTTTCGCGTCAGCGCCGCAGCACGAAGAGGTTGCCGGCGAGCACCGCGGCGAGGCCGACGATCGCCGGCCAGGTCCAGACGTAGCCTTCGACCACGGTCGAGATCGCCAGCGCGAAGACCGGGAACATCACCGTCAGATAGCCGGCGCGCGCCGCACCGATCCGGCCGAGCAGGGTGAGGTAGGCCCAGAAGGCGGCGACCGACGAAACCAGCGCCAGCCACACCAGCGAGGCGACGTAGGGCGCAGACGTGTCGAAGCGGAAGCCTTCGCCGCCCACGAGCACGTAGACGAGCATGATGCCGCTGCCCCAGGTCATGCCCCAGGCGGTGGCCGAGAGCACCGGGATCGACCGCTTCTGCAGCACGCCGGAGATCATGTTGCCGGTGCAGAAACAGGTCGTCCCGGCGATGCAGAGCAACAGGCCGAGCGCGGCGGCATGGTCGAAGTCGGCGCCGGCGATCGTCGGCCAGAACATCGCCGCGACGCCGGCGAAGCCGAGCAGACCGCCGGTGAGCACCCGTCCCGAGATCCGGTGGCCGAAGAACACCCGCCCCATCAGCAGGTTGATGACCGAGGCGAGCGAGAAGACGACCGACAGCAGCCCCGACGGCAGCCCCTTGGCGCCGTGGTAGAACAGGTCGAAGTTGGTCGAGAAGATGAAGAAGCCGAGCGCCGCGAAGCCGGCGTGGGCGCGGAGCGAGAAGCGCATGCGCAGCCCGCCGACGACGACCCAGACCCACATCGCCACGGTGGCGAGCACGAAGCGCCACAAGAGCGAGGCTTCGGGCGAGACCGGCGCGGCGACCTGCGCCTTCATGGCGATCCAACTGGTCGACCAGCCGAACATCGTCACGCCGTAGAGCAGAGCATCGTAGGCGCTGAAACGCGGCGGAGCCGGCGTCGCACGGGCAGCCGGCGCCGTGGTCGACGCGGCGGTTGTCTCGGTCATGGGGCCTCGTTGGTGAATGCGTCGATCGCGACGGCTCGTTGCACGATCGTGCGACGTGGCGCCTCGGTCCAGCGAATAGTTCTGATCGGTCCGATCGACGCGGTCGATCGATCGTCAGTCGGCGCCCGAGTCGCCGCCACCACCGTCGCCGCCGAAATCGCCGCCGTCCATGGCACCGCCCATGTCGCTGCCGGTGTCGGTGTGCCCCATGTCGGCAGGGCCAGCGTCCGCGCCAGTGTCGCCGTGCGACGGAGCGGGACCGGCTTCGCCCGGATCGGCATCGGGCGCAGGATCCGAAGCGGCATGGCCGCTCGACCCGTGGTCGGGCGCGGCGTCTTCTTTCGCTTCGGTCTCCGGCTTCCACGGTTCGGCGCTCGGCGCCGCGGCCGGGGCGTCGTCGCCCGCGGCGGCGGGGCGCGCACTCATCGCCGCGCCGAGCACGAAGGCGGCGCCGGCCGCAGCCGCGGCTGCGGCATTGGACTGGCTCGCGGCTGCGGCAGGGGCTGCCGGCGAAGCCGACGCGCCGGTGTCGGCGGCGACCGCCTCTTCGCTCTTCGCCTCGCTCGGCGTCGCGGGCCGGCGGGTCGGCCGACGGCCGAAGATGTGTTTGAAGAACCGGATCATGCCGCCCTCGCTCTCATGCCCCGACCACGATCAGATGCAGCGCCTGCGGCCCATGGGCGCCGAGCAGCATGGTCTGTTCGATGTCGCCCGAGCGCGACGGCCCGGTGATCATGTTGACGGCACGCGGCATCACGCCCTCGCCCCACCGCGCCCGGATCCGCGCCCAGGCGTCCTCGTAGCTGCCGACCAGATCCTCTGCGAAGACCACGACGAGATGATGATCGGGCAGGAAGTTGAGCGTCGTCGGGTTGTCCTCGCCCGACACCAGCACCACCGTCCCGGTCTCGCCGACCCCGGCGAGCGCCGCCGACAGGCCGACGAGATCGCGCCCGCTCGACGGCCCGACGGAGACGTCGAGCTGCGCCTCGGTCTCGAAGGGCAACGCGGCGAGACGCGGATCGGCGCCACGCCGGATCGCCTGCGGCAGGTTGCGGGCGCGAAGATAGGCCGCGATCGCCGCCGGCACGTCGGCCGCGTTCGAGACCCGCTCGGTCGTGGTGGCGACGCTCTCCGCCTGCGCCGTGAAGTGATCGACCAGCGCCGCGCCCTCGAGCTTCGCCTTGGCCGGGATCGGCCCCGGCGCGCGCGCCGCGAGGCGTTCGGTGACGGCGGTGCGTCGCGTCGCCTCGTCGCCGGCGATGCCGCGCTTCAGGCGGCCGAGAATGGCGTCGCGTCCGCTCATCGCGTCTCTCCCCGCTGCGGGCGTTCGCCGGCGGCCCAGCGCTGCATGAAGGTGGCGCCCTGCGGTGCCGGCATGTCGCGATGCTTCGTCCAGCCGTCGCCGAGGGGCAGGCGGGCGATGCGTCCGCGCCCGCGGGCGATGAGCGCCAGCCCCGCCCGGCCGATCCGGGTGGCCAGCCGATAGAGCGCCGGCCGGGTGGCGAGCGCCGCCCAGAGCTTCAATCCGAGGCGCTGCGTCGCCGGGCTCAGCGCCTTCTCGTGCTCGCGCCCGCGCCAGGCCCGCATCATCCGCGGCAGCGGGATGCGCATCGGGCAGACCTCCTCGCAGCGACCGCAGAAGGTCGAGGCGTTGGGCAGATGGCCGGTCTGGTCGATGCCGACCAGCGTCGGCGTCAGCACCGAGCCCATCGGGCCGGGATAGACCCAGCCGTAGGCATGTCCGCCGACCTGATGATAGACCGGGCAATGGTTCATGCAGGCACCGCAGCGGATGCAGCGCAGCATGTCCTCGAACTCGGTGCCGAGCATCGCCGAACGGCCGTTGTCGAGCAGCACGACGTGATATTCGCTCGGCCCGTCGGGGTCGTCGGCGCGGCGTGGGCCGGTCGAGACGGTCGTATAGACGCTCATCTCCTGCCCGGTCGCGGAGCGCGCCAGCACGCGCATCACCGTGTCGAGATCCTCGAGCGTCGGCACGATCTTCTCGATCGAGGCGAGCACGACATGGGCCTTCGGCAGCGTCTGGGTCAGATCGCCGTTGCCCTCGTTGGTGACGATCACCGACGATCCGGTCTCCGCCACCAGGAAGTTCGCCCCCGTGATGCCGACGTCGGCCGCGGCGAAGCGGTCGCGCAGCACCGCGCGCGCCTCGGCCATCAGGGTCGCGGGCTCCGAGAGATCGCGCGTCGGCGAGAGATGGTCATGGGCGGCGCGGAAGTCCTCCGCCACCTGATCCTTGGTCAGATGGATCGCCGGGGCGATGATGTGGGAGGGATGCTCGCCGCGGAGCTGGATGATGTATTCGCCGAGATCGGTCTCGACCGGCGTGATGCCCAGCGCCTCGAGGTGCTCGTTGAGCGCGATCTCCTCCGAGATCATGCTCTTGCCCTTGGTGACGGTCTTGGCCTCCAGCCGGCGGCAGATGTCGGCGACGATGGTGCGCGCGTCCTCCGCCGTCTCCGCCCAGTGGACGTGACCGCCCGAGGCGACGACCTTGCGTTCGAACTCTTCGAGATAGAGGTCGAGATGGGCGAGCACGTGGACCTTCACGTCGCGCGCCGCGTCGCGCACCGCCTCGAACTCGGGAAGGCTCGCGACACCCATGCGCCGACGGGCCATGAAGCCGACCTCGACGTTGCCGAGCGCCTTGCGCAGCACCGGATCGGCCATGGCGCGGGCGGCATTCTCCGGAAAGGCGGGCGAGGTGACCTTCATCGCGTGCCCTCCTCGCTCGACCGGCCGATCGCCGGTTCGTCGGCCATGCCGGCGAGCACTTCGGCGACGTGGCGGACCTCGACGTCCGAGCCCTCGCGCGTGAGCTTGCCGGCGATGTTGAGGAGACAGCCGAGATCGCCCGCGACCAGCGTCGTGGCACCGGAGGCGGCGATGTCGGCGCATTTCTTGGCGACGATCGCCCCCGATATGTCGGGGTATTTGACCGCGAAGGTGCCGCCGAAGCCGCAGCAGGCCTCCGAGTCGCGCATCTCGACCGGCTCCAGCCCCTCGACGGCGGAGAGCAGCCGGCGCGGCTGGTCGCGAACCCCCAGTTCGCGCAGGCCCGAGCACGAGTCGTGCAGCGCCACACGGCCTTCGAACCGCGCGGCGGTCGCCGTCACGCCCATCACGTCGACGAGGAAGGCGGTGAGTTCGTGGGTCTTCGCGGCGAGCGCCTCGGCGCGGGCGCGCCACGGGTCCGACGCCTCGAAGAGCTCGGGATAGTGCCGCGCGATCATCGCCGCGCAGGAGCCCGACGGCGCCACCGCGTAGTCGCAGCCCTCGAAGGCGGCGATCACCCGCTTCGCCATGCTCCGAGCGCCGTCGCGGTCGCCGGCGTTGAAGTTCGGCTGGCCGCAGCAGGTCTGGTCGGCCGGCACGACGAGGTCGCAGCCGGCATCCTCGATCAGCTTCGCCGCGGCGAAGCCGACGGTCGGCCGCATCGTGTCGACGAGGCAGGTCACGAACAGGCCGACGCTCGGGCGGCGAGGGGAGGGGGCGGACATGCGGGCGGATACTCCGATGCGACGCCGAAGCGGCGCGCGCCGTTCGGTCCGCCGAGTTCGAACCCGTCGAACCGCGATCGTCAAGCCGTCTCGGCGGCCGGCCGGTGCCCGCGCCGCGCGTGCGTCGCCTGTCCGGCTGGCAAGCGCGCTGCCGCGTTGTTGCGTCGCACCATGGATGGTGGCCGCGCCGACCGCTTCGGCCTATGTGTTTTTCCGCAGTGCGGCATGGCCGGGCGGGCTTGACCCGCGGCCTCCGCTCCGCCGAGATGAGTTCCGCGCCGTCGACCAAGGAGTGCCCGATGACGACCGACGCTCCCGCCGTCCTGTCGCGCGGTTTCGTGCTCCATCCCCGCCGTGCCGAGATCCTCGGCGAGGTCCATGCCCGCCCCTTCCGGCCGGCGGTCGCACCGCGGGTGTTCCTGCACTACGCCTTCCTCGTGCATCGCGAGGCGATCGAGGCCGACCGGCTGTTCCTCGAGCGCTTCTGCCGCGCCCGCGGCCTCGCCGGGCCGGGACCGGAGACGCGCCATCACGTCGTGGCTGTCGGTGGCGGTTGGCTCAAGTGGGAACGCCACGCCGAATTCGTCGGCTACACCTGGGACGGTCCGGCGACCGACGGCGAGCGCTTCTTCGCCGAGCTGCCGAGCACCCACCCCTTCGGTACCGAATTCGTCCAGCCCGGCCCGCTGATGGTCGCCATCCGTCTCGACCTGATGGCCGACCGCGGCGACCTCGCGGCCGCCGCCGCGCTGTTCGATCCGGCGAGCTGCTGCGTCTCGGAGGCCTATGGCGGCGCCGGCGTGGCGCTGACCGACTTCCGTCAGGACGGCGACGGCCACACCCGCATCCTCTGCCTCGACCGCGGCCTCAACGAACAGCAGGCCGGCGCGCTGGTGCAGCGTCTCGTCGAGATCGAGACCTATCGAACGCTCGCCATGCTCGGCTTGCCGGTGGCGCAGGGCGTCGGCCCCGAGGTCCGTCGCATCGAGCGCGAACTCGCCGCGATCGCCGCCGCCATCCGCACCACCGAAGGGCTCGCCGCCAACCGTGAACTGCTGGAGCGCCTGTCGGGGCTGACCGCCGATCTCGAGGCCCATGTCGCCGAATGTTCCTATCGCTTCGGCGCGACGCGGGCCTACGACCAGATCGTCAAGGACCTGATCGTGCTGCTGCACGAACACCATGTGCCGGGCTACGGCACCTGGACCAACTTCCTCGCCCGCCGTTCCGATCCGGCGATGCGCACGGTGGTGTCGATCCAGGAGCGGATGAACGACCTGTCGCGCAAGCTCGCCCGCGCCGCTCAACTGCTCCGCACCCGCGTCGACATCGATCTCGAACAGCAGAACCGCGATCTGCTCTCCTCGATGAACGCCCGTTCGCGCCAACAGCTTCTCCTGCAGCAGACGGTCGAGGGCCTGTCGGTGGCGGCGGTCAGCTACTACGTCGTCGGCCTCTTCGGCTACCTCTTCAAGGCGGCCAAGGAGGCGCATCTCCTGCCGATCGATCCGGGGCTCGCGACCGGCCTCGTCGTGCCGGTGGTGATCGCCTGCGTCTTCTGGGTGGTGCGCTCGATCCGCAAGAAGCACGCCCCCGACGGCGAGCACTGAGCGCCGCGTTTCTTCGGCCGAAACGAAAAAGGCCCCGGTTTCCCGGGGCCCTTCCACATCCGTCCGCGAGAGGCTCGCGGCGCCGATCACTTCTTCGAAGCGAGGAAGGCGATGACGTCCTCGGCAGCGGCCTTGTCCTCGCCGAAGCCGGCGAAGGCCATCTTGGTGCCGGGGTTGAATTCCTTCGGGTTCTTGAGATAGGCCGCGAGCTGAGCCTCGTCCCACTTCTTGCCGTCGGCGCCCATCTTCTTCAGATCGTCGCCGTACTTGGCGTAGTTGGCGTCGCCGGCCATCGGGCGACCGATGACGCCCGTCAGGTTCGGGCCGGTCGGCTTGGTGGTGGCGTCCGGGCCGGGGACGGCGTGGCAGATCTTGCACTTGGCGAACAGCTTCTCGCCGTTGGCGGCGTCGCCGGCGAAGGAGGCGCCGGCCGAAGCGACGAGGCCGAGGGCGGCGAGGAGGACGACTTTCTTCATTTCGGATCTCCGCTGGGCGTGGTCATCGGTTTTACCCGAGAACGTGTCTAAACGACCGCGGTTCCGAGTCCTACCGGGAAATTCGGCCAAATCGAGATCATTCCGCCGGGGCACCCTCCGACCTCGGCCGAGTCGTCACCAAAAACCGACCTTCGTGCCCCGAAATTGGACGAAGGATCGAGGTTTGGGCACCTCCCGACGCCCTCTCGGGACGTCCTTGCGGTCAAGCTTACGTGAAAATACCCAAGGAACACTGATTGAATCGGTTGAAATCTCGCCATTCTGTGGCACTCTGACGCAGTGGTCCGCGCCATGTACGCGGACCCTCGGGTCGAGGAGGCGCGCATGACGATCGTGGCAGACACCGTCCCGTCGAGAACGGGACCATCCCATCCGGCAACCGCGGCGATCGACGTCCGCGCGTTGACCGTCGACGATCTCTCCGCCGCCCTCGCCGACGGCCTGAGAGACTTCCGCGCCGCGCCGACCTTCGGCCTGCTGGTCGGGCTCGTCTACGCGATCGGCGGCCTCGCCGTCTTCTCCGCGGCGATGTCCTTCGACATGATCTTCCTCGTCTATCCGCTTGCCGCCGGCTTCGCGCTGATCGCGCCCTTCGCCGCGGTCGGGATCTACGAGACCAGCCGCCGCATGGAGACGGGCGAGAGCCTGAGGATCGCCGATCTGATCGGCTCCGTGCCGCCCCATGCCCGGCGCGAACTCGGCTACATGGCGCTGGTCACGCTCTTCGGCATGATCGTCTGGGTCTATGCCGCCGGTTTCAGCTGGGCGCTGTTCTTCGGCGTGCGGCCGCTGCCGACCGAGGACGTGCTGAACATGCTGTTCTCGACCCCGCGCGGCGTCTTCTTCCTGGTCACCGGCAACCTGCTCGGCGCCGTGCTCGCCACCGCGATCTTCTCGGTGTCGATCGTCGCCTATCCGCTGCTGCTCGACCGCGACGTCGACTTCGTCACCGCGATGATCGCCTCGATCCGCACCGTGCTCGCCGCGCCGCAGGTGACGCTCGGCTGGGGCATCTTCGTCGCCACCATGCTGCTGATCGCCATCATGCCGATGTTCCTCGGCCTCGTCGTGGTCCTGCCCTGGCTCGGCCACGCCACCTGGCACCTCTATCGTCGCGCCGTCCCCCGCGCCTGACGGACCGCGCGCCTGCCGAAACGAAAGAGCCCCCGGAAGGTCACCTTCCGGGGGCTCTTTCGTTTTTTACGGTCGCGGACCACGTCACATGACGACGACCCGAGTGCCGACCTTGACCCGACCGTAGAGGTCGGTGACGTCCTGATTGCGCATGCGGATGCAGCCCGAAGAGACGGCCTGACCGATCGTCCACGGTTCGTTGGAGCCGTGGATGCGGTATTCGGTCGAGCCGAGATAGAGGGCGCGGGCGCCGAGCGGGTTGTCCGGCCCGCCTTCCATGTGGCGCGGCAGGTCGGGCTTGCGCTTCAGCATCGCCGCCGGCGGCGTCCAGTCCGGCCATTCCGCCTTGCGGGTGATGGTGTGGGTGCCGGCCCACTGGAAGCCGGGGCGGCCGATGCCGACGCCGTAGCGCCGCGCCTTGCCGCCGGGCAGCACCAGATAGAGCCGTCGTTCGGAGGTGTCGACGACGATCGTGCCCGGCGCCTGCGCCGTCTTGTAGTCGACCTCGGTCGGCAGATAGCGCGGATCGATCTCGTCGCGCCCCGGTCCCTCGCTCGGCGCCAGCGCCGCGGTGTGGGCGGGCTGCGGTGCGAAGCGGCTCGGCGGCGCGGACATGTCGGTGCGGGTGCCGTAGACCACCGGCCCCGTCACGTCGCGATAGGAAACCGGCCGCTGGCGCAACTGGTTGACCCACGGAGAGACGGCGTTGGGCGACAGCATCACCGGCGGACGGTCGACATAGCGGTCGAAGGCGGCGGCGGGCGTCGTCGCCCCGGCGATCCCGCCGGCGATCAGCGCCGCGGAGAGAAACGATCGATACATGGCACACACTCGGTCGTCGTGAAGCCCGGCCTCCGTTCGGATCCGGTCCTTCCCGTATCTTGGGCGCGTCCCCGCAACCGAATGGTGAACGAGATCGACCATGCCTCTCGGGAAGGCGGAAACCTTTCGTCATGGTTACCGATTGGTTGCACTCCCGCGCCGGTTGGAATTCCGCCGCGATCGCTTCGACGCAACCTCGTCGGCAAACCATTCCTTAAGGACGACGGGCCATGATCCGGAAACGACGACCCGCAAGACGACGAGGGCATTCATTCATGGCCGCCAGAAAGCTCTTCCGCATCGAGGCGATGGGCTCCGCCGCGACGGGACCTGCGGCTGGTCGGGACGAGGACCGCCACCGCGAGGTGATCGACGAGATCCGCGCCCTGCGAGCCCTCGTTCAGCCGACCCAGGAACTCGGTGAGAAGGCGCTCGAACAGCTGCGCCGCGATCAGGCGGAGGCCCGCAAGATCAAGGCCGAGATGGACCTGATCTACGAGGCCATCAACCGCACCAAGCGCGAGATCGCCACCCTCCACGTCTCCGGCTGCAACGGTCAGGAACTGTCGCGCGTCTCCAACGAGCTCGACGCCGTCGTGCTCGGTACCGAGAACGCCACCGAGGTCATTCTGGCCTCCGCCGAACTGATCGACGAGCGCGCCGGCACGCTCTCCGCCAAGCTCAAGGGCTCCGATCGCGGCATGGCCGCCGACATCCAGGAGGCGACCGTCCAGATCTTCGAGGCCTGCAACTTCCAGGATCTGACCGGCCAGCGCATCTCCAAGGTCGTCGGCACGCTGCGCTTCGTCGAGGAACGCATCATCAAGATGATGGACATCTGGGGCGGCGTGGAGAGCTTCAAGGAAATCGAGATCGAGCTCGAGCACCGTCTCGGAGACCAGTCTCTGCTCAACGGCCCGGCGCTCGGCTCCGACCAGGGCATCGCCAGCCAGGACGACATCGACGCCCTCTTCTCCTGAGGACGATCCACGGCACGCGACGACGGGCGCTTCGGCGCCCGTTTCCTTTTTGTTCACGCTCTGCTAGGCTCCCGCCGAACCGAGGGAGGGCGCGATGGACGGGAAGGTCGACGGATTGATCACGGGGCCGGACGGGCACGACCGTTGCTGGTGGCCGGGCGACGACGAGCTCTATCGCCGCTATCACGACGAGGAATGGGGCCGCCCCGTCGCCGATGACCGGCGCCTCTTCGAGAAGATCTGCCTCGAGGGGTTCCAGTCGGGTCTGTCCTGGCTCACCATCCTGAGGAAGCGCGAGAACTTCCGCCGCGCCTTCGCCGATTTCGACGCCGAGGCGATCGTCGCCTTCGACGAGCAGGACATGGACCGGCTGCTGACCGACGCCGGCATCGTCCGCCACCGCGGCAAGATCGAGGCGGTCTTGAACAACGCCCGCCGTTTCCTCGAGCTGCGCGATCGCGAGGGCTCCTTCGCCGCCTTCGTCTGGAGCTACGAGCCAGACCCCGCGACCCGCCCGACGCAGCCGACCAAGGCCGAGCTCTGCGCCAACTCGGTGACGGCCGAATCGACCGCCCTGTCGAAGGAACTGCGCAAGCGCGGCTGGGCCTTCGTCGGGCCGACCACCTGCTACGCCTTCATGCAGTCGATGGGTCTCGTCAACGACCACGTCCACGGCTGCGCCGTGCGCGATGTGATCGAAGCGGCGCGGAGCGCCTTCGTCCGACCTCGCCGCTGACCGGGGAGCGCCGCCGTCTTTTCGCCGACCTCGCGCGCTGTCATGGTGAACCTCCGCGGACGCCGTCGATTCGACGGCGGCGCCGTCCACCCACAGGAACCGCCGTCGCGATGACCGCCGAGACGCCCGACCGCCGCCGCTTTCTCGCCCTCGCCGCCGGCCTGTCGGTCGCCGCCTTCGGCGCCGGAACGGCCGCGGCGCAGGAGGCCGAGCAGCCCGACCCGCGTCTGACGGTGGAGACGGTGACCTTCCAGGTCCGCCGGCAGGTCTTCAAGGGACAGCTGAGTCGCCTGCGCAGCGGCGGCCGCCGGCCGGGCGTGCTGCTGATCCACGGCCAGCGCGGCCCCGATGCCCTCCACCGCGCCTTCGCCCGCCGCCTCGCGCTCGACGGCTTCATCGTGCTCCTGCCCGATCTCGCCTCGCCGCAGGGCATCTCGCCCGATCAGGTCGACGAGATCCAGGGCGCGCTCGCCCGCCTCGCCTCGGCGGAGGTGAACGCGGCGCTCGAGGCCGGCATCGAACTCGTCGCCAAACATCCCGAATGCACCGGCGCGGTCGGCGCCGTCGGCTTCTCGTGGGGTGGCACCTTCGCGCTGCAACTCGCCGCGGCGAGCCAGCGTATTCGTGCGGTCGTGTCGTTCTATGCCGTGCCGCCGTCGCCCGAGCGCATCGCCGGGACGCGCGTGCCGATCCTCTTCCACTGGGCCGACAACGACCCGCGCACCGCGCCGCTGGTCGACGCGATCGAGAAGCGGCTGATCGGCACGGGCAAGGTGTTCGAGGCCTATCTCTATTCCGGCGTCGTGTCGGGCTTCGCCACCGACCCCGACCCGCGCCGCTACGACCAGAACGCGACCGATCGAGCCTACGAGCGGACCGCCTTCTTTCTGCGTCGCTGGCTCGTCGCCCCGACCTGACGGGCGGGGCTCAGCCGGCGGGCTTCGCCCCCGCGCAGGCCTTCGCATCGGAGAGCAGGAACAGCGGATGGTCCTCGACCACCCGCCCTCCGGCCGTGCGCGCCAGCGCGCCGAGCGGCGTCACCGTGCCGAACAGTCCCCGCACCTCGGCACTGGGTTCGCGGCCGGGCCGCTCGACGTCGAGGACGGTGGCGCAGACGGTCCTCGGATCGAGCACCGGCAGATCGATGTAGCGCACCCGCTCGTCGAAGGGGATGACGCGGCGCGCCCCCAGCGTCGCCGCAAGCTGGGAGGCGAGCGTGTAGTTCGGCCCGGCGAACACCGTCGCGCCGACCTCGGCCGCCTTGGCCTCGAGTGCCCGACCGAAGGCCGGCCAGCCCTTCATCTGGGCCGTCGGATCGCGATCGGCCGGCAGCACCACCAGCGGCACCAGGACGTGGAGATAGACGAGGCCCGTCAGCGCGAAGCCGACCGGTACCACCCACGGCCGCAGCCGTTCGAGCCGGCCGCGCCAAGCCTCGGCGAGCGTGCCCGTCTCACCCGCCCCGCGCGCCGCGAGCCAGGCGATCGCCGCGTAGAGCGGCGCCGGCCAGTTGCCCTCGATGCCGCCGTGCATCGAGTGGAAGACGAGATAGGCGAGGAAGGGCGCAGACGTCAGCAGTGCCAGCAGCCCGGCCACGTCGCGCGCCCGTGCCGCCGAGCGCACGCCGATCGCCAAGAAGGGCACCATCGGCAGACCGATCAGCAAGAGCTGCACGCCGACGAACTCGCCGAACTTCTCCGGCCGGAAGCCGTGCGGCACGGTGCGGCCGAACTGCTTGGCGAAGGAGACCCATTCGTGGGTGGCGTTCCAATACAGGACCGGCGCGAAGATGGCCGCCGCGATCGCGCCGCCCGCCCACAGCTGCCACGCCCTGAACCAGCGCCGATTCTCAGCCGTGGCGGCGAGCCAGATCAGGATGCCGATACCGAGGAACAGCACCGAGTATTTCGAGGCGAGGCCGCAGCCGGCGGTGACGCCGACCACCAGCCACCAGCGCGGATCGCGCGAGGCGACGAGTTCCGCCATCGCCCAGACCGTCGCGCCCCAGAAGAACACCGACGGTCCGTCGGGCGTGACCAGCACCGAGCCGGCGCCGATCAGCAGCATGGCGTTGAACCAGACGACGGCGCGATCGGCGATCTCCCGGCCCGACAGCAGCGCAGCACCCCGCCACAGCAGCAGCGAGCCGATGAGCGTGGCGAAGGGGGCGAGGAAACGCACGCCGAGCGGCCCGTCGCCGGCGATGGCGCGCCCGGCGGCGATCATCCAGGCGATCATCGGCGCGTGGTCGAGATAGCCGGGGGCGAGATGTTCCGACCACAGGCGGTAATAGGCCTCGTCGTCGACGAGCCCGGTCGATCCGGCGACCGCGAGCCTGACCGCGGTCAGGCCGAGGAGCAGGGCGACGATCCGGGCGGCGGGCCACCCGGTCGTCGTCGTGCGCGGCGTCGCCTCGCTCATGGTCTCACTTGCGCCAGGTCAGCACGGCGGAGACGGTGTAGTTGAACACCGCGCTCATTACCGCACCGGCGAAGCCGGCGATCCAGGGACCGGTCTCGGCCATCTCGAAGAGGCCGGTGGCGACGCCCATGTTGGCGATCGTGCCGAGGCTGCACACCAGATAGAAGGTGAAGAGGCCCCAGACGAAGGCGAAGCCGGTCAGACGACGGTCGCGATAGGTCAGCTGGTTGTTGAGGATGAAGTTCCACGTCATGGCGACCACCGAGGCGGAGAGCTCGCCGGTGAAGAACGTCGTCTCGAAGACGTGCAGCGCCACCTTCAGCGTCGCCAGATGGATGACGATGCCCGAGGCGCCGACCAGCAGGAACATCAGGAAGCGCACCGGCACCAGACCGCCGGAGAGCTTGGAGAAGAGGAGGCCGAGATATTCGGCGGTCACCAGCGTGTCGAGCTTGGATTCGCCCGCCTGCCGCTCGCGGAAGGTGAAGGGCACCTCGACCGTCTTCAGCCGCTCCGGAGAGGAGGCGACGATGTCGAGCAGGATCTTGAAGCCCTCGCGCGACAGTTCGCCGGCGATCGCCTCGACCCGCTCGCGACGAATCATGAAGAAGCCGCTCATCGGGTCGGAGAGTTCGATCCTGAGGAAGCGGCGGGCGAGCGACGTCGCCGTCTCCGAACCCCACTGGCGGATCGACGACAGGCCCTCGTTCGACGATCCGCCGTCGACGTAGCGGCTGCCGACCACCAGATCGGCGCCGCCGCGGATGGCGGCATACATCTGCGGCAGGATGGTCTCGTCGTGCTGCAGGTCGGCGTCCATCACGGCGACGACCGGGGCCGCCGACGACAGCATGCCCTCGATGCAGGCGCCCGCCAGACCGCGGCGGCCGACGCGGCGCAGGCAGCGCACGCGGGGGTCGCGTACGGCGATCGCCTTGGCGACCTGCGAGGTGCCGTCGGGGCTGTCGTCGTCGACGAAGATCACCTCCCAGGCGATGCCGCCGAGCGCGGCGTCCAGCAACTCCACGAGGCGCGGAACGTTGGCGCTCTCCTTGTAGGTCGGGACGACGATGGAAAGCTCGGGGGACACGGCGGACTGGGCAAAGTCCGGACGGGCGGAATCCATGCGGGCGGAGCCTTTCGATGCTCGGCGGAAGTCGGGCGGCGCACCGAGGACGCGTCCGCGTGCAGCCCTTGCCCGATGGAGCCGCAACGTGGCGGAATTGTGAGGGGTTGGCAACTGGTGGGCGCGTGAATTCGACGTAATGCGCAACGATCTACGCAGTCCCGCGACGTCGGAGGCGCCTCTCGGCTTGTCCCTGCGGGCGATCCGGTCTAGGAACCGTGGCGCCCGCCCCGTTTCGGCGGGTTTTCGTGTTGGCGAGACGGGAAGCGAGCGGGTCATGGCATCGGAACAGAAGTTGAAGGCGCGTCTGCCCCGTGGATTGGCCGATCGCGGCCCCGCCGACGTGCGCGCCACCGAGGCGATGCTGACGAAGATCCGCGAGATCTACGAGCTCTACGGCTTCGAGGCGGTGGAGACGCCGCTGCTCGAATACACCGATGCGCTCGGCAAGTTCCTGCCCGATCAGGACCGTCCCAACGAGGGCGTCTTCTCGCTGCAGGACGACGACGAGCAGTGGATGAGCCTGCGCTACGACCTGACCGCGCCGCTCGCCCGCTTCGCCGCCGAGAACTGGACGCAGATTCCGAAGCCCTATCGCAGCTATCGCTGCGGCTGGGTCTTCCGCAACGAGAAGCCCGGCCCCGGCCGCTTCCGCCAGTTCATGCAGTTCGACGCCGACACGGTGGGTGCTGCCTCCGTCGCCGCCGATGCCGAGATCTGCATGATGATGGCCGACGCCATGGAGGCGGTGGGCCTCAAGCGCGGCGACTATGTCGTCAAGGTCAACAACCGCAAGGTCCTCGACGGCGTGATGGAGGCGATCGGCCTCTCCGGCGACGAGAATGCGGCCAAGCGCCTGACCGTGCTGCGCGCCATCGACAAGCTCGACAAGATCGGACCCGAAGGCGTCCGCGACCTCCTCGGCGAAGGCCGTTGGGAGAACCCGAAGGACAAGTCCGGCGACTTCACCAAGGGCGCGGGGCTGGAAGCTGCCGCCATCGACGTCGTCCTCGCCTTCACCGCGGCCCGCCGTGACGGCGCCGACGCGACCGTCGCCGAACTCGCCCGCCTCGTCGGCGAGACGCCGAAGGGCGCCGAGGGCGTCGCCGAACTGGCCGAGATCGCCAGCCTCGTCGCCGCCGGCGGCTACGGCGACCGCATCCTGATCGACCCTTCCGTCGTGCGCGGCCTCGAGTACTACACCGGCCCGGTCTACGAGGCCGAACTGACCTTCGAGGTGCCCAACGAAGCCGGCCAGATCGTCCGCTTCGGCTCGGTCGGTGGCGGCGGTCGTTACGACGGTCTCGTCTCGCGCTTCCTGAACGAGCCCGCGCCGGCGACCGGCTTCTCGATCGGCGTGTCTCGCCTCGTCTCGGCGCTGAAGGCGGTCAAGTCGCCGATCCTCGCCGACGCCGATGCCATCGGCCCCGTCGTCGTCCTCGTCATGGACAAGGACCGCATGGGCGACTACCTGGCGCTGACCAAGACGCTCCGCGACGCCGGCATCCGCGCCGAGTGCTATCTCGGCTCGTCCGGCATGAAGGCACAGATGAAATACGCCGACCGCCGCAAGGCGCCTTGCGTCATCATCCAGGGCTCGAACGAGCGCGACGCCGGCATCGTCCAGATCAAGGATCTGGTCGCCGGCGCCGAAGCCGCCAAGTCGATCGAGTCCAACGCCGAATGGAAGGCCGCGCGCCCCGCCCAGGTCGAGGCGAAGGTCGAAGACCTCGTCGCGACCGTGCGCGACATCCTCGCTCGTCAAGCCTGACCCGGGAGATCCCCATGGCGACCCCGACCGATCCCAACGCCGCCGAGATGCTCCGCCTGCTGAGGCAAGTCGGCATCGACACGCCCGAGGCGCTGGCCGAACTGCTCGACGGAGGCGCCGACGCCGAAGCCGGCGACGAGCTCTCCGCCTTCGACCCGACCGCCGAACTCGTCGCGCTGTTCCAGCGCGAGACCGAGGCCGAGATGGTCGAGCCGTCGATCCTCTTGCCGGCCGATCTCTTCCTGGACACCGCCGGCGAGGACATCCGCCGCCGCCTGTTCCTGACGACGGACGCCGAAGGCCACGAGCTCTGCCTGCGTCCCGACTTCACCATTCCGATCTGCCGCCACTACCTGGAGCAGGGCGCCGCCGGCCGCGAGGCGGCGCTCGGCTATTTCGGTCCGGTGTTCCGCCAGCGCGTCGACGAGCCGGCGGAGTTCCTCCAGGCCGGCATCGAACTCTTCGGCAACGAGGATCGCGCCGCGGCCGACGCCGACGTGCTGGCGCTGGCGCTCGAGGCGGCGACGCTGTTCGCCCTCGACGAGCCGATCGTCAAGATCGGCGACGAGGGCCTGTTCCTGGCGCTGCTCGACGGGCTCGGCCTCGCCGCCCCCCTGCGCCGCCGTCTGCGCGGCCTCTTCGGCACGCCCGAGCGCCTCGTCGCCACCATCCGCCGCCTGTCGGCGGGCGAGGGCGCCGACGAGGCGATCCGCCATGCCGGCATCCTCGGCGCGCTCGCAGGCTCGAAGCCCGAGGAGGCGCGCAGCCTCGTCGAGGACCTGCTCGGCCTCGCCGGCATCGCCACCGTCGGCGGCCGCACCGCCCACGAGATCGCCGAGCGCTTCCTCGAACGTGCCGCGGTCGCCTCGGCCGGCGGCCTGACGCCGGAGGCGGCGGGCGTGCTGACGCGCTATCTCGCGCTCGAGACCTCGCCGGAACGCGCGGTCGACGCGCTCGACGCCTTCCAGCGCGAGGTCGGCATCGACATCGCGCCGGCGATCGACCTCTTCGCCCGCCGCAACGAGGCCTTCCGCGATTGCGGCATCGGCCTAGACCGTCCGACGTTCCGCGCCGACTTCGGCCGCAACCTCGACTACTACACCGGCTTCGTCTTCGAGATGCGCGACCCCGATCGCGCCGGGCAGGCGGGCTTCGACAAGCCGGTGATCGGCGGCGGTCGCTACGACGGCCTGCTCGAGCGGCTGGGTTCGACCACGCCGGTCGCCGCCTGCGGCTTCTCGATGTGGCTCGATCGCCTCGGCATCGGCGGCTACGGCCAGGAACTGGGAGATCGCCCGTGACCGATCTGATCATCGCCATCCCCTCCAAGGGCCGGCTTCAGGAAAACACCAACGGCTTCTTCCAGCGCGCCGGCCTCGCCGTGCTGCAGCCGGGCGGCGAACGCAACTATCGCGGCCGCCTCGGCGGCATCGACGGCGTCGAGATCGCCTTCCTCTCGGCCTCCGAGATCACCAAGGAAGTCGCCGCCGGCAACGTCCACTTCGGCGTCACCGGCCTCGATCTCGTCCACGAGAACGTCGCCGACTGGTCGTCCAAGGTGCATCTCGTCGCCGAACTCGGCTTCGGCTTCGCCGACGTCGTGGTGGCGGTGCCCCAGGCCTGGATCGACGTCGTGACCATGGCCGATCTCGGCGACGTCGCGGCCGAGTTCCGCGCCCGCCACGGCCACCAGCTGCGCATCGCGACGAAGTACCTCAACACGACGCGCCGCTTCTTCGCCGAACACGGCATCTCCGACTATCGCAACGTCGAGAGCCTCGGCGCCACCGAAGGCGCGCCGGCCTCCGGTGCGGCGGAGGCGATCGTCGACATCACCACGACCGGCTCGACCCTCAAGGCCAACGCCCTGAAGATCCTGACCGACGGCGTGATCCTGAAGAGCCAGGCCCATCTCGTCGCCTCCAAGACGGCGGCGTGGACCGACGATCACCGCGCCCGCGCCCGCACCATCCTCGACCGCGTCGCCTCCGAGGCCCGCGCCCGGCGGACCCGCGAGCTGCGCTGCGCCGTGAGCGATGCCGCCGTCGCGGTGGCGACCGCCGCCCGCTTCGGCGCCACCGCGCCCTTCGGCGTGCCGACGGCGGGCAATCCGCTCGTCCTTCACGCCCCGGCGAAGCAGGTCGCGGCGCTCGCCGACGCGCTGCGCGCCGAGGGGGCGACCATGGTGACGGTGGCGGCGGTCGACTGGATCTTCGCGCCGGAGAACGAGATGGCCGACGCGCTCGAGGCGGCGCTCGGCTGAGCGTCCGTGGCACGCGCCGCTCGCCGCTTCACGTGACGAAGCGGCGGAGCGGGCGCAGCCGCGCCATCACCGACACGACGCCGACCGACAGGGCGATGATCACCGCCGCCGCGGCGATGCGCGGCAGGAGCCCGGTCGTACCCTCGCCGAGCGCATGGCGGCGGCTCAGCGTGTCGAAGACGATGACGAAGATGCCGTGGACGCAATAGAGCCCGAGCGTGAAGCGTCCCATCGGCGCCAGCCTCCGGGCGAGCCCCACCGGCATGTGACCGACCGCCAGCATCACCACGGCGACCGTCCACAGGACCGTACCGAAGACCATGTCGACGCCGGCCTGCTGCGGCGGGCAGTCGGCCCAGAGCGCATTCTGGACGTGCGCCCGTTCGAAGAGCTGCAACAGCCACCCTGAGGCGGCGAGCGCGATCAGCGCCGGTACGCCGATCCGTCGCCACGCCGTCGTCGAGCCGAGGACGTGGCCGAGGCTGAGGAAGAACAGCCAGTAGACCGGGCTGTCGCGCAGCATCGGCAGCCGTGTCCCCGGGGTTTCCGCACCGATCGCCGCCATGGGGCCGGACAGGAGATCGTAGGGGCCGATCGCCAGCCCCGCGAGAAGGGTCACGGCGGCCATCGCCGTCACCACCGGACGCCGCATCGCCGCCATGGCGAGGAGGAAGACGGCGCAGGTGACGAGCATCCACGGGATGTACCAGAGATGGAAGGCGAAACCGCCGTCGATCGGGATCCGCGCGAGTTCATGCACGAAGTCGGCGCCGAAGGGATCGTCGCCGCGCTTCCAGATCCCCACCGCCCGCATCGCCTGGAACACGACTTCCCAGAACAGGAACACCGGCACCAGATGGACGACGCGTCGCCGGATGTCCTCCGACGGCCCGCGAGACGAATGCGCCAGCATCATGCCGGCGATCATGAAGAAGGCCGGGACGGCGAAGCGGCTGGTGCCGTCGATGGCCAGGTGCCAGAGCGTCGCGTCGCAATAGCGATTCGGCATGACGTGGAGCAGGACCACGGCCGTGAAGCCGAGGAAGCGCGTCGCATCGACGGCGTCGTCGCGCGTGTGCGGGGAGGGTACGTCGTCGGACATGGCGGGCGCCATCGCGTTCAGGCGGCTTCGGCGGTCTCGGTGTCGGCCTCGGGGTCGGCGAGGACGGTGCGATCACGCCCGTTCTTCTTGGCACGATAGAGCGCCTTGTCGGCCGCCGCCAGGAATCCGTCGGCCGACTGGCCGGGATGCCACTGGGCGACGCCGGCGCTGGCCGAGACGGTCCCGTCCATTTCGTGCAGGCGGATCCGTCCGATCGCCGCGCGCAGCCGTTCGGCGACGCGGAAGGCGTCGTCGAGATCGCATTCGTCGAGCAGGACGACGAATTCTTCGCCGCCGTAGCGGGCCACCGTGTCGTGGCGCGACACGTTGGCGCGCAGCACGCCGGCGACGCGGGCGAGCACCCGGTCGCCGATCGGATGGCCGAAGGCGTCGTTGATGCGCTTGAAGTGATCGAGATCGATGAAGATCGCGGTCAGCGCGGTTCCGTCGCGGCCGGCCCGCTCGATGGCGCGGCCGAGACGTTCGCCGAGCAGGCGGCGGTTGCCGATGCCGGTCAGCGGATCGGTCTGCATCAGCTGTTCGAGCTCGGCGGTACGGCGTGCCACCTCAGCCTCGAGCTCGCGATTGGCGAGGCTCAGCATCTCTTCCGAGCGCTTGATGGCGGTGATGTCGACGGCCGAAGCGATCAGCCCCATGAAGGTGCCCGACGAGTCCCAGCGCGGCAGGATGCGCTCGAGCACCCAGCACCATTCGCCGTCGGCGCGTCGCAGACGATATTCGATCTCGCCCGAGCCGCGCACCGCCACCAGCGTGCCGATGCGGTCGTGATAGGCGTCGCGGTCGTCGGGGTGGACGTAGATGCACCAGTCGCAGTCCTGCGCCTCGCCGTCCTCGACGCCGACGAAGTTCGACCAGGCACGGTTGACGTAGCCGCGCGTACCCTTGGGATCGCAGACCCAGATCATCGCCGGGGCATAGTCGGAGACCAGCCGGAAGCGCCGTTCGGTCTCGCCGAGCGCGGCGATCAGCACCTGCTCGACGCTGGGGCCTGCGGTCTGTTCCTGCGCGTTCTGTTCGGCCTTCAGCGCCTGGCTGATCTTGCGGTCCGAGCCGAGGATGTGGGAGACGAGCCAGGTGACGAGGAACTCCAGCACCTGCTCGGAGACGTCGGCGCGCAGCAGGTCGTCGCGCTTGGCGATCTCGCGCACCTTCTCGACGAAGCCGCGATGCGACTTGCGATGACGCTCCTTCTCGTTCTCCGAGAGCGGGGCATCCGCCATGATCTGTTCTTCGTCGTCGAAATGGCGCGCCGCATAGTCGGTCAGTTCACCGATCAACGCCTCGACGTGCGGAAGCCGCCCGCCCTCCGAAATCGCGGTGGCGAGGCTGTTGATGAGATCCACCAGTTTGCGATGCTGCTCGTCGATCAGCGGGATGCCGATCTCGAAGCTGGCATTCCAATAGAAGAACTCCACGACGTCATTCCTCCCCGGTCGGTTCGAGGTGGGTCGCCCCTCGTCGTCGATCGGTCGATGAACGATCTTGGTGGCGGAGAGTTGCCAATTCCTTGTCGCGAAAGGCGACAATTTGGTTTTCGACGTGTTTGGGCTGCGACGCGCTGTCGCGGAATGTCACGTGCCGCGCTGATTTCAGTGATGGCGCAAGACTTTGCCGGGTGGGCCGCGCATGCGTACAGAAACGGTATCGATCGAAACTCGATTTACTTCGCGTCAGTGCGTTGACTTCAGCAATGAAAAAGTGGCGGCGTCGCCGCCGCCACTCGCCTCAAAGTCGTGGATGACGGGAATTACCCTGCAACGACAGGTTTGTCCCACTTGAGTTTCGGCGCGCGGGCCGCGCGCGTCTCGTCGAGACGGCGACGCGGCGCGTAGCGCGGGGCCTGGGAAAACCGCGCCGTCTCGCCGCGTTTCGCCGCCATGACGAGGTCGCGCAGCGTCGCCGCGAAGAGATCGAGCGAGGCCTTGGATTCGCTCTCGGTCGGCTCGATCAACATGGCACCGTGGACGACCAGCGGGAAATACATGGTCATCGGATGATAACCTTCGTCGATCATCGCCTTGGCGAAGTCGAGCGTGGTCACGCCGGTGCCTTCCAGGAAGCGGTCGTCGAACAGCACCTCGTGCATCGAGGGATGGTCGGGGAAGGCGACCGTCATCAGGTCCGAAAGGCAGGCCCTGAGATAGTTCGCCGACAGCACCGCGTCCTCCGACGCCTGGCGGAGCCCGTCGGCGCCGTGGCTGAGCATGTAGGCGAAGGCGCGGGTGAACATGCCCATCTGGCCGTGGAAGGCGGTGAGCCGGCCGTACGGCGTCTCGCCGGCGGCCACCGAGGAGGGATCCTCGACCAGCGTCGGCCGTCCGCCCTCGATCCGCACGAAGGGGTAGGGCGCGAAGGCGGCGAGCCGCTCGGAGAGCACCACCGGACCGGCACCCGGCCCGCCGCCGCCGTGCGGCGTCGAGAAGGTCTTGTGCAGGTTGATGTGCATGGCGTCGACGCCGAAGTCGCCCGGGCGCACCTTGCCGACGATGGCGTTGAAGTTCGCGCCGTCGCAGTAGAAGTAGCCGCCCGCCTCGTGGATCGCCGCGGCGATCTCCGCCACCTCCGGCTCGAAGATGCCGCAGGTGTTGGGGTTGGTCAGCATGATCGCGCCGACGCGATCGTCGATCGCCGCCTTCACGTCGGCGACCGCCACCGTGCCGTCGGCACGCGCCGGAACCGCCTTCACCTCGAAGCCGATCAGCGCCGCCGTCGCCGGATTGGTGCCGTGGGCGCTCTCGGGGACGAGGACGACCGGCTTGTCGAGACCGCGGGCCCGCAGCGCCGCCTTGATCGCCATCATGCCGGCGAGTTCGCCGTGGGCACCCGCCTTGGGGCTCATGGCGACGGCCTTCATGCCGGTCAGTTCGACCAGCCAGCGGCCGAGCTCGGCGACGAGTTCCAGCGCGCCCTCGACGGTCGAGACCGGCTGGAGCGGATGGACGTCGGCAAAGCCCGGCAGCCGCGCCATCTTCTCGTTGAGCCGCGGGTTGTGCTTCATCGTGCAGGAGCCGAGCGGATAGAGCCCGGCATCGATCGAATAGTTGCGCCGCGACAGCCGCACGTAATGGCGCACCGCCTCGGGCTCGGCGAGGCCCGGCAGATCGAGCGGCGCCTTGCGGGCGTGACCGCCGAGGCGGGACTTCGTGCCTCTGGGCGCCGGCAGGTCGACGCCGGTGACGTTCGGACGGCCGATCTCGAAGATCAGCCCTTCCTCGACGTCGAGGGCGCGGTTGCCGGTGAAGGTGCCGGCCGGAGCGGCGGTTTCGGTGACCTCTTCGGGGCGGGTCGGACGGCCCTTGTCGTTGAGCGCCATGTCTCGTTCCCCTCTCAGATCGCTTCGGAGATCGCGGCGACGAGCGCGGCGCGATCGTCGGCGGTGGTGGTCTCGGTGACGGCGACGATCAGGAGATCGTCGAGGCCGGCGTCGGGCATCAGCCGCGAGACGGGCACGCCGGCGATGATGCCGTCGTCCTTCGCCAGCTTCTCGACCAGAGCGGCGGCGTTCGTCGGCAGCTTCACCGTGAACTCGTTGAAGAACGTGTCGTTCAGCACCTCGACGCCCGGCAGGTTGCCGAGCGCGTCGGCCACCTCGATCGCCGCCTCGTGGTTCAGCGCCGAGAGCCGGGTGAGGCCGGCCTCGCCGAGCAGCGTCAGGTGGATCGAGAAGGCCAGCGCGCAGAGCCCGGCATTGGTGCAGATGTTCGACGTCGCCTTCTCGCGGCGGATGTGCTGCTCGCGGGTCGACAGCGTCAGCACGAAGCCGCGCTTGCCCTCGGCGTCCACCGTCTCGCCGCAGAGCCGGCCCGGCATCTGGCGGACGTATTTCTGACGCGTCGCGAAGAGGCCGACATAGGGGCCGCCGAAGCCGAGCGGATTGCCGAGCGACTGCCCTTCGGCGACGACGATGTCGGCACCCTGCGCCCCCGGCGGCTCGATCGCGCCGAGCGAGACGACTTCGGTGACGACCGCCACCAGCAGCGCGCCGACCGCATGCGCCTTCTCGGCGATGGGCGAGAGATCGACGATGCGGCCGAAGACGTCGGGCGACTGGACGACGACGCAGGAGGTCTCGCCGTCGATCGCGGAGAGCAGATCCTCGCCGCCGCCGACGTCGGGGGCGAGCCGCACGACGTTGTCGCCGGCCATGTCGGAGAGGGTGGCGATGACTTCGGCGTAATGGGGATGGAGCCCGCCGGAGACGACCGCCTTGCGCCGCCTGGTGACGCGATGGGCCATCAGCACGGCCTCGCCGGTGCCGGTCGAGCCGTCGTACATCGAGGCGTTGGCGACCTCCATACCGAGGAGATTCGCGACCTGCGTCTGGAACTCGAAGAGGACCTGCAGCGTGCCCTGGGTGATCTCGGGCTGATACGGCGTGTAGGAGGTGAGGAACTCCGAGCGCTGGATCAGGTGATCGACGGTGGCCGGCACGTGATGGCGATAGGCGCCGGCGCCGCAGAAGAACGGCACCGAGCCGGCGACGACGTTGCGACCCGCCATGCGGGCCATGATGCGCTCGACCTCCATCTCGCCCTTGGCGCGGGGAAGGTCGGGCAGGGCGGCGATGAGTTCGTCGGCCGGCACGTCGGCATAGAGTGCGTCGATGGTCTCGACGCCGATCCGCGCCAGCATCTCGGCACGATCGCCGTCGGTCAGGGGCAGGTAGCGCATGAAGGGCCTCTGCGGCTCGAATGAGGAGGACCGGGCGGGGAGCCGCGGCCGGTGTTTCCGTGGGAATGGGGGGGCGATCGGTCACCCCTGTTCGGCTTCACCCTGAAGTGCCCGGCACAGCCGGGCCTCGAAGGGCGAAGGCGTCGACGGGCCTTGCCACTCGGCCCTTCGTCCTTCGAGGCTCGCTTGCGCTCGCACCTCAGGATGAAGGGCCTCCGCGAAAGGCACGATCGGGTCGATCGCCCGTCGTCCTCACAGCGTCTGGACGAAGGCCTCGTAGGCCGCCTCGTCCATCAGCTCGGAGGTGTCGACACCCGCCGCGAGCTTCATCTTGAGGAACCAGCCGTCGGTCTCCGGCTCGAGGTTGACGAGGCCCGGATCGTCGGCGAGTCGGGTGTTGGCCTCGATCACCGTGCCGTCGAGCGGCGCGTAGACCTCGCTCGCCGCCTTGACCGACTCGACGACCGCCGCCTCGCCGCCCTTGGAGAGCATCTTGCCGGCGTCCGGCAGTTCGACGAAGACCACGTCGCCGAGCTGTTCCTGGGCATAGGTGGTGATGCCGACCGTGGCGACGTCGCCGTCGATGACGATCCACTCGTGGTCCTTGGTGTAGAGCTTCATGATGGGTCTCCGGTGGAGGAATCAGCGGCGGAAACGCGCCGGGACGAAGGGAAGGGCGACGACGCGGGCGGCGAGCGCCTTGCCGCGCACGATGAGATCGAGATCGGTGCCGGGCATCGACTGCGTCAGCGGCACGTAGCCCATGGCGACCGGCCCCTCGACGGTCGGCCCGAAGCCGCCGGAGGTGACGACGCCGACGACCGTGCCGTCCTTGGTGGCGATCTCCGCCCCCTCGCGCGCCGGCTGGCGGCCGGCGACGAGCAGGCCGACGCGGATGCGCGAAGGTCCTTCGGCGAGTTCGCGCTGGATGCGCGCGGCGCCGGGGAAGCCGCCCGCGACGCGGCGGCGCTTCTGGATCGACCAGGAGAGCCCACCCTCGATCGGCGAGGTGGTGGTGTCGATGTCGTGGCCGTAGAGGCAGAGCCCGCCCTCGAGGCGGAGCGAATCGCGCGCGCCGAGGCCGATCGGCTTCACCCGCGAATCTTGCAGCAGCAGATCCCACAGGCGGACGACGTCGCAGCCCGCGACCGAGATCTCGAACCCGTCCTCGCCGGTGTAGCCCGAACGCGAGACGAGGATCGGCACGCCGGCGATGGTGTGGGCGGCGACGTCCATGAAGCGCATCGACGAGACGTCGGCGCCGAGCGCCTCGAGCACGGCTTCCGCCTCCGGACCCTGGAGGGCGAGGAGCGCGCGGTCGTCGTAGGTCTCGAGCCGGACGTTCGCCGGCAGGTTGGCGGCGATGTGGGCCCAGTCGGCCGCCTTGCAGGCGGCGTTGACGACGAGGAGGATGCGCCCGTCGGCGCCCGTCTCGCGCGAGAACATGAGATCGTCGAGGATGCCGCCTTCGGCGTTCAGCAGCTGCGAATAGCGCTGGCGGGCTTCGCCGACGTTCAGCACGTCAGCCGGCACCAGCGCCTCGAGCGCTGCGGCCGTGGTGGCGTGGTCGGGACCGACGAGGGCGCCCTGGCCCATGTGGGAGACGTCGAAGAGGCCGGCGTGTTCGCGGGTCCAGGCGTGCTCGGCGATGATGCCGGTCGGGTACTGGACCGGCATCAGGTAACCGGCAAAGGGCACCATGCGCGCGCCGAGGGCGACGTGCGAGGCGGCGAGCGGGGTCTCGAGAACGGCGGTATCGGCGGAAGAAGCCATCGGGCGCACTCCGGAATTCGACTCGTGGGGCGGCGATCGGATCGCGTGATCCGCTCGCGCCCCCTCTGTCGGACGACCTGAGAGTTTCCCGGCGGCCAGTGCCTCGTGAGGCAGGGCATTCCGGTTACGCCTTCGGTGAGGCAGCGGGCGAGCCCGTGCCTGCTTTCCAGAGTGTCGCTCGCCCCCGCGGTCCTTGGGCCTGAGAGTTTCCGGGGCGGTTTCTCCTTCGGCGCCGGACATCCTCTCGCGAGGGTTCCGGGCTCTCCCGCCGGGGCAGTGCGCGCGGGTCCGAAGACCCGTTCGCCACGGGGCGCGACGTGACCCCGATCCATCGAGCGATAGAGAAGCGCACGGCCCGCGTCAACGCCCGATCCGACGGGCGTCGCGGATTTTCGCGGCATCGCGCCTGTCGTTTCGGTTCAGCCCTTGGTCGGGACGCGTGCCGGCTTCTTCGGCTTGCCGCCGACGTCGCCCTTGCCGTCGAGACCGACGTAGATGGTGACCGCCTGGCTCTCCGCGACCGACAGGGTGATTCCCTCGTCGACGATCGAGAACAGCGCCGAGTAGTCGGGCGCCTGCACCGTCGCCTGGGTGGTGGTGAGCTTGGAATAGAGCACCTTGTCGCCCGCCGTGACGGCGACGCGGACCGGGATGGTCACCGTGCCGGTCGCCGCACTCTTGCCGGCGAGCACGCGGCCGGCGACACCGACGCGCACCTTGATGCCGCCGCCGATCGCCTCCTCGCAGTCGCGCGCCACGCGCTGGACAGAGGCCTGGAAACGCACCGCGTCGAGGTTGCCGGGCTTGCCGGCCTCGAAGATCGGCATGAACTCGGTGCCTTCGCGCACCATCGCCTCGGGGCAGACCGGGGTCGCGGCGAAGACCGCCGGATCGATCGGCTTCGGGTCGCTCAGCGTGCCGGAGAGCGCCTTCATCGGCGAGAAGTTCGAGCCGATGCTGTCGCTGGTGCCGCAGCCCGAGAGCGCCAGCATGGCGAGGGCCGCCGGAGCAGCGATGGAAATGCGGGCACGACCGGACATCGTCTTGTGCCGGAGAGACATGATACGCGGCTCCCGTTCGTCGCTTGGAAGGGCGAGGACGCCTTCCATAGCATCGCCGCGCCGGCCTCGCCACGGTCATTCGCCGCGAAGGTGCACCGGCACCCTCCGCGTCCTTGACAGCGGGGCGCCCGCTCCCTCTATTCCCGGGACCTTCCCGCCCCGTCGGAGATCCGCATGGCGACCGAGCCCCCGCTGGAGATTCTTCTCGCCTCCCCGCGCGGTTTCTGCGCCGGCGTCGACCGCGCCGTGCAGATCGTCGAGCGGGCGCTCGCCATCCACGGCGCGCCGGTCTACGTCCGCCACGAGATCGTCCACAACCGCCACGTCGTCGATGGATTGAAGCGGCGCGGTGCCATTTTCGTCGAGGAACTCGACGAGATCCCCGACCGCAGCCGCCCGGTGGTCTTCTCCGCCCACGGCGTGCCGAAGTCGGTGCCGGAGACGGCGGAACGGCTCGGTCTCTTCTCGCTCGACGCGACCTGTCCGCTGGTGACCAAGGTCCACCGCGCCGCCGAGCAGCACCACGAACGCGGTCGTCACGTCTTCCTGATCGGCCATACCGGTCACCCGGAAGTGATCGGCACCATGGGTCAGCTCCCCGAGGGCGCGGTGACGCTGGTCACCTCGACCGAGGATGCCGAGACCGTCGTGCCGCCCGCGGGTCGCGAGATCGCCTACACGACTCAGACGACGTTGTCGGTCGACGACACCGCGGCGATCGTCGCGGTGCTGCGCCGTCGCTTCCCCGAGATCCACGGGCCGCATCGCCAGGACATCTGCTACGCCACCACCAACCGCCAGGAGGCGGTCAAGGCGGTGGCGCCGCGGGTCGAGGCGATGATCGTCGTCGGCGCGCCCAATTCGTCGAACTCGCAGCGCCTGCGCGAGGTCGCCGAGCGCCAGGGCTGCCGCGCCGTGTTGATCCAGCGCGCCGCCGACATCGACTGGTCGATCTTCGAAGGCGTCGACCGCCTCGGCATCACCGCCGGCGCCTCTGCGCCGGAAGTGCTGGTCGAGGAGGTGATCGACGCCTTCGCCGCACGTCGCGAGGTGCGCGTCGAAACCGTGGTGGCGGCCGAAGAGACCGTCGTCTTCAATCTCCCCAAGGGCCTGCGCGACGACGCGGCCGGTGCCGAGGCCCACGCCGAGGCACGCGCCGAGGCCAACACCGAGGACTGATCCCGTGGCCGTCTACACCGAAGTCTCCGACGAGGATCTCGACGCCTTCGTCGCCCTCTACGACATCGGCCGGGTGCTCTCCTGCAAGGGCATCGCCGAGGGCGTGGAGAACTCCAACTACCTGCTCCACACCGAGAGCGGCAACTTCATCCTGACGCTCTACGAGAAGCGGGTCGATCCGAACGATCTGCCCTTCTTCCTCGGGCTGATGGACCATCTCGCCGCCCGCGGCCTCGGCTGTCCGCTGCCGGTCCACGCCCGCTCCGGCGCGACGCTCGGCACGCTCGCCGGCCGGCCGGCGGCGATCGTCACCTTCCTCGAGGGTCAGTGGGTGCGGCGCCCGACGGCGCGCCACTGCGGCCTCCTCGGCGAGGCGCTGGCGAAGATGCATCTCGCCGGTCGCGATTTCGCCATCCGCCGCCCCAACGCCCTGTCGATGCCGTCGTGGCGGCCGCTGTGGCAGCGCTCGGCGGCGCGCGCCGACGAGGTCTCCGCCGGTCTCGGCGCCGACATCGAGGCGGAACTCGCCCTGCTCGAGCGCGACTGGCCGAAGAAGGGCGATCTGCCGTTCGGCGTCATCCATGCCGACCTCTTCCCCGACAACGTCTTCTTCCTGAGGGACGAACTGTCGGGCCTGATCGACTTCTACTTCGCCTGCGACGACGCGCTCGCCTACGACGTGGCGGTGTGCCTGAACTCGTGGTGCTTCGAGCCGGACATGTCCTTCAATCTGACCAAGGGCCGCGCCTTCCTCGCCGCCTACCAGGCGGTGCGGCCCTTCGAGCCGGCGGAAGTCGAGGCGCTGCCGCTGCTGGCGCGTGGTTCGGCGCTGCGCTTCCTGCTGACCCGGCTCCACGACTGGCTGAACGTGCCGCCGGGCGCCCTGGTGAAGCCGAAGGACCCGCTCGAGTATCATCGCAAGCTGCGCTTCCACCGGGCGATAACGAGCCCTGCCGGCTACGGGCTCGAACGATGAGCGAGACGGAGACTGCGGCCGACGTGGTGCGCATCCACACCGACGGCGCCTGTTCCGGCAACCCCGGCCCGGGCGGCTGGGGCGCGCTGATCGAATGGCGCGGCAAGGTCAAGGAACTGAGCGGCGGCGAGGCCGACACCACCAACAACCGCATGGAGATGATGGCCGCCATCGCCGCGCTGGAGACGCTGACGCGCCCCTGCACCGTCGAACTGACGACCGACTCCAACTACCTCAAGGGCGGCATCACCGGCTGGATCCACGGCTGGAAGAAGAACGGCTGGAAGACCGCCGACAAGAAGCCGGTCAAGAACGTCGATTTGTGGCAGCGCCTCGAGGCGGCGATCGAGCGCCATCGCGTCAGCTGGCACTGGGTCAAGGGCCACGCCGGCCACGCCGAGAACGAGCGCGCCGACGAACTCGCCCGCGAAGGCATGGCGCCCTACAAGACGCCGCGCCCGCGCGGGGAGGGGTGAGCGAGGCGGACCGGAGGCCGATGCTTTCTGCCTGTCGCGGAGACCCTTCATCCTGAGGTGCCCGGCAGAGCCGGGCCTCGAAGGGCGAAGGGTCGAGTGGCACCGCCCGTCGTGGCTTCGCCCTTCGAGGCCCGATCTTGCGATCGGGCACCTCAGGGTGAAGCCGAACAGAGGTGACGGACGGGAACGCCGTCCGTCTCGTCTCAGAGCTTGCCGAGCATGCAGGCGCCGCCGGTGAGCTCGATCGTGCCGGGCTTCTCCTCGAGCGCCAGGTCCTTCACCACGCCGTCGACCACCAGCATCGAATAGCGCTGCGAGCGCAGGCCGAGGCCGGCGGCGACGGCGTCGAGCGTCAGCCCGACCGCGTCGGCGAAGACGCCCGAACCGTCGGCGAGGAACAGGATCTTGCCGTCGGCGGCATTGGCCTTCGACCAGGCGTCCATCACGAAGACGTCGTTGACAGCGGTGCAGGCGATGGTGTCGACGCCCTTGGCCTTGAGCGCGTCGTGGTTGGCGAGATAGCCCGGCAGATGGGTCTTCGAGCAGCCGGGCGTGAAGGCGCCGGGCACGGCGAAGAGCGCGACGGTCTTGCCCTTGAACACCTCGTCGGTGGTGATGGCGGTCGGCACGCCGTCGATCATGGTCTTGAAGGTCACGGCGGGCAGGCGGTCGCCGACGGCGATGGTCATGGGGTCGTCTCCTGGTTGGATGGACATGAAGATGCGTTGGACCTAGGGCGCTGCCCCGGTGCCGTCCAGCCGCACCACCTGTTCGACGGCGCGCGGACCCGATCGCAGGGTGAAGCGCAGGTCGGCCGCGCCGATCGAGGCGCCCTTGGGCACGCCGTCGACGGCGAAGGTCCACCGTTCGCGTGTCCCCGCCGGTCCGTCGCGGCGCGGCAGCGGCAACGCCCACTCGGCGGTCGGCCCTTCGACCAACACGTCCTCGTCACCGCCGCCCGGCGGCATGGCGACTTCGACGACCACGATCTCGTGCGGAGCGGAGCCCTCGCGGTGGGCCGAGACGACGCGGGGCGGAGACTTCGCATCGGTGGCGACCGGCACCCGCACCATGGCCGTCGCGATCGTCGCGGCGGCGGCCGGGTCGGAGGGGGCATTCGGGGAAATCGTCGCTTCGAGCCGGGTCTCGAAGGGTATGCAGACGTCGTGGCAGAGGCCGATCATCACCGCGACCACCAGCTTTCCCGGCTTCGCTGGATCGGCGAGCGCCGTGTCGATCGGCAACACGACCGAGCGGGTGTAGCCGATCGCCGTCAGCCCCGCCTCGTCGAAGCGTTCGGGGGCGGGATAGCGCACCGTGACGGGCGCGAGCCCGGTCGAGGCGGCGGTGTCGAAGGTCGGCGGAATGCCGGCATCTCCCGGCGTCCGCCAATAGGTCTTCCAGCCCTCGGGGAGATCGACGGCGATGGCGGCGGAAACCTTGCCCCCGGCGACGCCGGCGACGAGCAGGCGCACGTTCGCTTCCGTGCCGAGGGCTGCGGATGGGGCGGCGAGGGCGAGGAGAAGCGCGAGGCGGAAGAGACGGGACATGGGCACTCTGCGAAAGGGTGGCGGACCCTAGCGCGTCGCGTCGCTCCCGTCTCCTCACGTCGTCGCGGGAGAGGCGCGAGGCGACGTGATCGTCTCCCTGGTCCGCCTGCCCTTGTTCCGCCCCGGTCGCGAGGTTAGATTCGCGGCATGGGTCGCCGCGGGCGATCGCAACGAGACGGGGTTCATGACGGACGAAGAGAGCCGGTTTCTCGGCGGAAAGATCCTGATCGCCATGCCAGGGATGAGCGACGAGCGCTTCGAGCGCACGCTCGTCTATCTCTGCGCGCACTCCGAAGAGGGCGCGATGGGGGTCATCATCAACCGCCCGGCCGACCACGCCTCCTTCCCCGATCTCCTGGTCCAGCTCCAGATCGTCGACGAGGCCGAGCGCATCCGCCTGCCCGATCAGGTCCGCGCCATGAAGGTCCAGACCGGCGGCCCGGTCGAGACCACCCGCGGCTTCGTCCTGCATTCCTCCGACTGGCAGGTCGAGGATTCGACCCTGACCATCGACGAGCGCTTTTCTCTCACCACCACGCTCGAGGTGCTGAAGGCGATCGCCGAGGGCCGCGGCCCGAAGAAGGCGATGCTGGCGCTCGGCTATGCCGGCTGGTCGGCCGGTCAGCTCGAGAACGAGATCCAGTGGAACGGCTGGCTGCACTGTTCGGCCGAGCCCGAACTGGTGTTCGATCCCGACCTCGACCACAAGTACGACCGGGCGCTGAAGTCGATCGGCATCGACATCGGTCTCCTGTCGCGCGAAGCCGGTCACGGCTGATTTTCGCGCCCTTTCGTCGATTTCGCCGTCTCATGGATCACGCCGCGCTTGCCCGACGGCGGGGCGCGGCCTAGTGTCCCGCCTCGCCGCCGACGAGCGTCGCGGCTCGGCGAATTCGACGAGGAAGTTCGATCCGTGCGTTACGTCTCCACTCGCGGCGAGGCCCCCGGCCTCGGTTTCTCCGATGTGCTGCTCGCGGGCCTCGCCCGTGACGGCGGCCTCTACGTGCCCGAGACCTGGCCGACCTTCGCGCAGGGAGAGATCGCCGACCTCGCCGGCAAGAGCTACGCGGAGGTCGCCTTCCGCGTCATCTCGCGCTTCACCGGCAACGACATTCCTCAACCCGTGCTGCGTGCGATGATCGAGGAGGCCTACGGCTCCTTCCACCACGCCGCCGTGACGCCGCTGACGCAGCTCGCCGCCAACCACTTCCTGCTCGAGCTCTCCCACGGACCGACGCTCGCCTTCAAGGACGTGGCGATGCAGTTCCTCGGCCGGGTCATGGACCACGTCCTGAGCCTGAAGAACGAGCGCGCCACCATCGTCGGAGCCACGTCGGGCGACACCGGCGGCGCGGCGATCGAGGCCTTCCGCGGCCGCGAGCGGGTCGACGTCTTCATCATGTATCCGCACGGCCGCGTCTCCGACGTGCAGCGCCGGCAGATGACGACGGTCGGCGACGAGAACGTCCACGCGATTGCGCTGGAAGGCACGTTCGACGACGCCCAGGGCATCCTCAAGGGGATGTTCAACCACTTCTCGTTCCGCGATCGGATCCGCCTGACCGGCGTCAATTCGATCAACTGGGCGCGGGTGGTGGCGCAGGTCGTCTATTACTTCTACGCCGCCTGCGCGCTCGGCGCGCCGACCCGCAAGGTGTCCTTCACCGTGCCGACCGGCAATTTCGGCGACATCTTCGCCGGCTTCGTCGCCAAGAAGCTCGGCCTGCCGATCGACAAGCTGGTGATCGCCACCAACGTCAACGACATCCTCCACCGCACCCTCGAGACCGGCGTCTACGAGCTGCGCGAGGTGATCGCCTCGCAGTCGCCGTCGATGGACATCCAGGTGTCGTCGAACTTCGAGCGCCTGCTGTTCGAGGCGATGGACCGCGACGGCGCCGCCGTCGGCGCGCTCCTGAGCAGCCTCGGTCAGGCCGGCTCCTTCACGGTGCCGGAGGCGGCGCTCGCCGCCATCCGCGCCGACTTCGCCTCCGGCCGCACCGACGAGGCCGAGACCGCGGCGACCATCGCCCGCATCCGCGCCACCACCGGCGAGCTGATCGACCCGCACACCGCGGTCGCCGTCGCCGTCGCCGAGCGTTTCCTCACCGACGACGTGCCGATGATCACGCTGTCGACCGCCCATCCCGCCAAGTTCCCCGACGCGGTCGAGGCGGCGAGCGGTATCCGGCCGGGTCTGCCGGTCTGGCTCGCCGACCTGATGGAGCGGACCGAGAAGTTCGAGGTCGTCGCCGCCGACCTCCTCGCCGTCGAGCGTTTCGTCGAGGAACGTTCGCGCGCGGTGCACGTCTGATCGCAGGAGGGCCGGGCCGAGCATGACCGTCGAGGTGACGAAACTGGCGAGCGGGCTCACCGTCGCCACCGAGCGAATGCCCCATCTCGAGACCGCGACGCTCGGCGTCTGGGTCGGCGCCGGCTCGCGATCGGAACGTCCGCACGAACACGGCATCTCGCACCTGCTCGAGCACATGGCCTTCAAGGGCACGACCACCCGTTCCGCCCGGCGCATCGCCGAGGAGATCGAGGCGGTCGGCGGCGAGATCAACGCCGCGACCTCGATCGAGAACACCTGCTTCTACGCCCGCATCCTCGCCGACGATCTGCCGCTGTCGGTCGACCTCCTCGCCGACATCCTCACCCGCTCGGTCTTCGACCCCGAGGAACTGACGCGCGAGTGCCACGTCGTCCTCCAGGAGATCGGCGCCGCCGACGATGCGCCCGAGGATCTGGTCTTCGACCTCCTCCAGGAACAGGCCTTCCGCGACCAGCCGATCGGTCGGCCGATCCTCGGCACGCCCGAGACCGTCGCCTCCTTCGGCCGCGAGCACCTCGAGGCCTATCTCGAGCGCCACTACCGCACCGAGAACGCGGTCGTCGCCGCCGCCGGCCGGGTCGATCACGACGAGGTGGTGCGGCTGGTGACGGAGCGCTTCGCCGATCTGCCGACCGGCGCGACGCCGGGCGACGAACCGGCGACCTGGACCGGCGGCGAGGTGCGCGAGGTGCGCGATCTCTCCGAGGCGCAGATGACGCTCGCCTTCGAGGGCCGCCGCTACGCCAGCGAGGACCACCACGCCGCCCAGGTTCTGGCGACGGTGCTCGGTGGTGGCATGTCGAGCCGCCTGTTCCAGGAGATCCGCGAGAATCGCGGCCTCTGCTATTCGATCTCGGCCTTCCACTGGGGCTATCGCGAGACCGGCCTCTTCGGCATCCATGCCGCCACCGGCGAGGAGGACCTCGGCCGGCTGATGGAAGGCGTCGCCGACGAGATCGCCCGCACCGTCGCCTCGATCGACGACGCCGAGGTCGCCCGCGCCAAGGCGCAGATGCGCGCGGGGCTCCTGATGAGCCTCGAGAGCCCGGTGTCGCGCGCCTCGCAGATCGCCCGCCAGATGCTGATATGGGGGCGCCCGCTGACCACCCGCGAGACACTCGATCGCATCGAGGCGGTCGACCGGGCGCGCGTCTCGCGTCTCGCCGCCGAGATCTTCCTCGGCGCGGCGCCGACGCTGGCGCTGGTCGGCCCGGTCGACGGCGCCATGGACGCGAGCGCCTTCGCCGCCCGCCTCGCCGGCCGAGCCTGAGACGGGGAGGGCGGGGCATGGGCCTCTTCCGGGTCGATCCCTCCGAACTCCTGCCGACGCTGCGCGGCCCGACCGTGACGCTGCGCGGTCCCGACGTCGCCGACCATGCCGAATGGCGGGCACTGCGCCACGCCTCGCGCACCTTCCTCGAGCCGTGGGAACCGACCTGGGGCGAGGACGACCTGCTGCGTCGCGCCTATGCCCGCCGTCTGGTGCGCTGGTCGAACGAGATCCGCGACGGCACCGCCCAGCCCTTCTTCCTGTTCTCGCGCGCGACCGGGGAACTCCTCGGCGGCGTCACGCTGGCGCAGGTGCGTCGTGGTGTCACCCAGGCCGGCACCATCGGCTACTGGATGGGCGAGGCCCATGCCGGCCGCGGCCACATGAGCGAGGCGGTGATGCTGCTCGCCCGCCATGCCTTCGGCACGCTCGGGCTCCATCGCCTCGAGGCCGCCTGCCTGCCCGAGAACACCCGCTCGATTCGGCTCCTCGAAAAGGTCGGATTTCGCCGCGAAGGTCTGGCGCGTGCCTATTTGTGCATCGCCGGCCGTTGGCGCGACCACGTTTTGTGGGGACTGCTGCACGACGACCCGGTGCCCGCCCGCGCCGAAGACCCCGCCGACCTCTCCACGGTGGGTATCGGGCGCGAATCGCTTGTCGATCGAACCTCCGGTCGGTAACACTCGCATGAGATTCCCGCGCGCTGGGGCGCATGGGCGAGGGAAGGAACGGTCCTTGAAGGTCCTGCGCACGATCGCCTTCGTGCTGATGGCGGCTCTCGTGGTCGTGCTCGCGCACGCCCCGTCGGCCTCGGCCGTCGAAGCCATCACCGTCCCCCAGGATATCCCCGCCCTCGACATGACCCACGCGGTCGAGATGCGCCTCGGCGCCGGTGACCGTCTCCAGGTCTCCACCGCCCCCGGCGCCGACGGCATCGTCCGCCGCATCGAGGTGCGCGCCACGCAAGCCGGCGACACCGACTGGGTGGTCTTCGCGCTCAAGAACAATTCCGACGAACAGATCGACCGTCTGATCGTCGCGCCCTTCTTCCGCCTCGCCGGCTCGGGCGTGCTGTCGCCCGACCTCGGCTCGTCGCGCATCGCCTCGATCTCGACGTCGCAAGGGTTGGCGCCGGAACGCCAGATCAACGCCGAGGCCGATTCCTTCCTCATCACCCTCGACCCGCGCGCGGTGGTGACGGTGGTGATGGAACTGCGCGGCCCCCGCCTGCCCAAGCTCGTGCTGTGGGAGCCCGAGGCCTACAAGGACAGCGTCAACGCCTACACGCTGTTCCGCGGCATCATCCTCGGCATCTCGGGTCTCCTGGCGTTGTTCCTGACCATTCTCTTCGTGGTCAAGGGCTCGGCGATGTTCCCGGCGACCGCCGCCATGGCCTGGGCGGTGCTGGCCTATCTGTGCATAGACTTCGGCTTCTGGGACAAGCTCTTCCGCCTGCAACCGGGCGCCGACCAAGTCTATCGCGCCGGCGCCGAGGTGATGCTGGCGACGACGCTCGTCCTGTTCCTCTACGCCTATCTCAACCTCAACCGATGGCACGTCAGCTACAGCCACATGGTGGCCGCCGCCGTGCTGGTGCTGCTCGGCCTGCTCGGCGTCGCGGTGATCGACCCGTCGATCGCCGCCGGCCTCGCCCGTATCGTGCTGGCCGTCCTCGCGGTGATCGGCGCCGGCCTCGTCGCCTGGCTCGCCGCCCACGGCTACGACCGCGCCATCATGCTGATCCCGACCTGGGTGCTGCTGATCGCCTGGCTGATGGCCGCCGGCCTCGCGGTGTCGGGCGGCATCGACAACGACGCGGTCCAGCCGGCGCTCGCCGCCGGTCTGGTACTGATCGTCATGCTGATCGGCTTCACCGTGATGCAGCACGCCTTCGCCGGCGGCGTCGTCGCCCAAGGGGCGACCGGCGAGACCGAGCGACGCGCGCTGGCGCTGGTCGGCTCCGGCGACATGGTGTGGGACTGGGACGTGATGCGCGACCACATCTGGGCGAGCCCGGAGGTGGAGGATCTGCTCGGCCTCGAGCCCGGCGCGCTCGAGAGCGCGGCGCGCGACTGGCTGGAGATCCTGCACCCGAAGGACCGCGACCCCTTCCGCTCGACCCTCGACGCGGTGGTCGAACAGCGTCGCGGCCGTGTCTCGGTGACCTTCCGCCTGCGCGCCCGCGACGGCCATTTCCGCTGGTTCAAGCTGCGCGCCCGGCCGGTCGTCGGCTCCGACGGCGAGGTGGTGCGCTGCGTCGGCACGCTGCTCGACGAGACCGACGTGCACAATGCCGAGGAGCGGCTGCTGCACGACGCCGTTCACGACAACCTGACCGGCCTGCCCAACCGCGAGCTGTTCTTCGACCGCATCTCCTCGGCGATCGTCCGCGCCCGCGCCGAGGGTATCGGTCGCCCGTCGATCATCATCGTCGACATCGACCGCTTCAAGAACGTCAACGACAGCCTGGGGCTCTCGATCGGCGATTCGATGCTGCTGACGGTCGCCCGCCGCCTCGCCCGCCAGATGAAGCCGCAGGACACGCTCGCCCGTATCGACGGCGACCAGTTCGGCGTCGTCGTCATCTCCGAGAACGAGCCGGAACGCATCGCCGCCTTCGCCGACGGCATCCGCCGCGCGCTCAAGACGCCGATCACGCTGGGCGAACGCGAGGTCTTCCTCACCACCTCGATCGGCGTCGCCATCTGGGACGGCACGGCGAAGAAGGAGGACGATCTCGTCAAGGACGGCGAGATCGCCATGTATCACGCCAAGCGCCTCGGCGGCGACCGCATCGAGGTCTTCCGGCCCTCGCTCCGCCAGCACGCCGTCGACACGCTGGCGATCGAGTCCGACCTGCGCCGCGCGCTCGAGCGCGAGGAGATCAAGGTCCTCTTCCAGCCGATCATCGCGCTCGCCGACGAGTCGATCGCCGGTTTCGAGGCGCTGGTGCGCTGGGATCACCCCAAGCGCGGCCGTCTCGGCGCCGGTGAGTTCATCTCGATCGCCGAACGCTCCGGACTGATCATCCCGCTCGGCCTCCTGGTGCTCGAGAAGGCCGCCCGCCAGCTCTCCCACTGGCAGGAGGAGTTCGGCTCCGACCTCGGCATCTTCGTCTCGGTCAACGTGTCGTCCCGTCAGTTGCTGCGTCACGACCTGATCAACGACGTGAAGGCGGTGCTCAGCCGCGTCGACGTCACCCGTGGCACGCTCAAGATCGAGGTCACCGAGAGCCTCGTCATGGAGAACCCGGAATATGCCGCCAAGGTGCTGGAGCGCATCAAGGAGCTCGGCGCCAGCCTCGCCCTCGACGACTTCGGCACCGGCTATTCCTCGCTCTCCTACCTGCAGCGCTTCCCCTTCGACAGCATCAAGATCGACCAGTCCTTCGTCCGCGGTGCGGCCAAGGACCAGCCGGTGCTGCTGCGTTCGATCGTGACGCTCGCCCACGACCTCGGCATGAGCGTCATCGCCGAGGGCGCCGAGACCCGCGCCGACGTCGAGATGCTGCAGCGGTTGGGATGCGAATCGGCGCAGGGCTTCGTCTGGGGCGAGCCGATGACCGCCGAGGAAGCCCGCCGCTTCATCTCCCGGACCTCGCGCGTCGCGGCGCAGTGACGCCTCACTCCGCCGCCGCGAACCCTTCGTCGCGTCGGCGTTCCGCGCGCATGCGGAACCAGAAGACCACCAGCGAGGCGATCGACAGGCCGTACCAGGTGATGGCGTAGCCGAGGTGGTTGTCGGAGAAGGCGAGCCGCGTCTCGCCCGCCTGCGGCAGGCCGGAGGGCGGCGTCGCGCCGACCCCGGCGTCGACCGAGTAGGGCAGCGTCCTGTCGACCGGCAGCCCGACAGCCGCCGACAGCGACCGCGCGTCGCGCACGAAGAAGCTGCGTTTGGCCGGCTGGTCCGGCGGCATGAAGAAGCCGCGCGTCTCCGGTCGGCGCGCCAGTCCCTCGATCGCCGCGGGGCCTGCGGCCGGCGTGGCCTCGGCCCTTCGGCCGGCCGGCACGAAGCCGCGATTGACCCAGACGAAGCTGCCGTCGGCGCGTTCGACCGGCGTCACCAGCCAGACGCCCGGCCCGCCGAAGCGGCCGCGCGGTGAACCGACGAGCGCATCGACCGTCACCTCGAGATCGCCGCGCCAGCGCCCCTCGACCCGCATCAGCGTGTAGTCGACCGCCTCGCTGTCGGAGGAGAGCGCCGCGCCGAGCGGCGGCGCCGGGATCGCCGGAGCGGCGGTGCGGGCACGGATCGTCTCGATCAGCGCATGTTTCCAGGCGAGGCGCTGCATCTGCCAGGTGCCGAGCCCGGCGAGCAGGCCCGAGACGAGCAGCGTCGCGGCCCCCGCCATCCATCGACCGCGGTTGGTCATGGGCGATCCTCCTCGGCGGTGGTCCGGGTCCGGCCCTCGGCGGCCTTGTTCTTCCATTGCAGGGCGACGGCGAGCGCCTTGACGGGGCGCAGCAGCGCGAGCGACAGGCCGATCACCGACGGCACCCACAGCACGGCGTGGACCCAGTAGGGCGGGGAGAGCTTCACCTCCGTCACCAGCGCCGCGGTGACGACGACGGCACCGACGATCAGGATGACGAAGACCGCCGGCCCGTCGCCGGTGTCGGCGCGCTTCAGATCCTGGCCGCAGACGGTGCAGGCCGGCGCCACCGTGAGCCAACCCGAAAACAGCCGTCCCTCCCCGCAGCGCGGGCAGCGCGCGAGGAGGACGGTGCGAACGAGCGACGGCGTTGCGGGATCGGCATGGTCGACGGCCACCGGATCCTCCTCAGTGCGCTCCCACGACGCCGCGGCCGAGCACGTAGATCACGACGAAGAGGAACAGCCAGACCACGTCGACGAAGTGCCAGTACCAGGTCGCCGCCTCGAAACCGAAGTGCTGCTTCGGCGTGAAGTGGCCCTTCTCGGCGCGGATCAGGCAGACCGCGAGGAAGATCGTGCCGACGATCACGTGGAAGCCGTGGAATCCGGTCGCCATGAAGAAGCTCGCGCCGTAGATCGAGCCGGAGAAGCCGAAATGGGCGTGGCCGTATTCATAGGCCTGCAGGCAGGTGAAGAGCATGCCGAGCACCACGGTCGCGGCGAGCCCCTGGCGGAAGCCGGCGCGGTCGTTTTCGATCAGGGCGTGATGCGCCGCCGTCACCGTGGTGCCGGAGAGCAGCAGGATCAGCGTGTTGAGGAGCGGCAGGTGCCACGGGTCGAAGGTCTCGATCCCGTGCGGCGGCCATACCCCGCCGGTGAAGGCGGCGCGCAGATACTGCTTGGCCTCTCCGGGGAAGAGGGCCGCGTCGAACCACGCCCAGAACCAGGCGACGAAGAACATCACCTCCGAGGCGATGAACAGGATCATGCCGTAGCGCAGGTGCAGGCCGACGACCGGCGTGTGATGGCCGGCATGGGCCTCCGACACCACGTCCGCCCACCACGAGCCCATGGCGTAGAGCAGCAGGGTGAAGCCGGCGACGAAGATCCACGGCGTGGCGATGTCGAGGCCGCCGATCACCAGATGGTCGCCCATTCGCCAGCGGAAGAGGCCGATCGCGCCGATCGCCGTCACCAGCGCCGCGAAGGACGTCACCAGCGGCCAGGGGCTCGGATCGACGATGTGGTAGTCGTGATTGCGGGCGTGGGCGTCAGCCATGGCCGTCTTCCCTCGGTTGTGTCGTCGTCTCGGGTGGGCGTTTCCCCTGTTCGGCCGCGCGCTGCGGTTCGCCGACGGGGAAGAACGTGTAGGAGAGCGTCAGCGCGGCGAGCCCGGCGACGTTCTTGTCGGTGTCGATGTCGCGGTCGACCCAGAAGGTGACCGGCGCCTCCAGCACCTCGCCCGGCTTCAGGGTCTGCTCCTCGAAGCAGAAGCAGGCGAGCTTCATGAAGTGCGGCGAGGCGAGCGCCGGCGTCACGTTGAAGGCGGCGATGCCGCGTTGCACGCGATCCGACGTGTTCTCGATGCGGAAGTTGACCGTGACCGTCTCGCCGAGCGGCACCGTCACCGATGGTTTCTCGGCATGGAACGACCACGACAACGCCCCGCGCACGTTGGTGTCGAAGCGCACCTCGATCGGCCGGCCGGGTGCCTCTGTCGGCGCGGCGGTGGCGATCAGCGGCGTACCGCCGTAGCCGGTGGTGGTGCAGAACCAGCGATAGAAGGGCACGGCGGCGAAGGCGGCGCCGAGCATGACCACGGCGAGGCCGGCGGCCGCGATCCCGACGCGTCCGTTGGCGCGTGCCGCTCTCGCCCGATCGTCCTGCCGCGCCGTGTTCGTCATCCCGCGACCCCCGGCAGCCTGAGGCCGAGCTTGGCCAGCGTCACGACGTAGAACAGCACGACGAGCCCGGCGAGCACGACGCCGAGGGCGATGTTGCGGGCGCGCCGGGCCGAGAGCTCGGCCGCGGTCGGCTCGTGGAAGAAGCGGCGGGGATATCCGGTCGGTGCGTTCATGGGATGGCCCTCAGGCGAAGAGGCGTTCGGCCGCGATCGCCGCGAAGAGCGCCGTCAGCCAGAGGATGGAAAAGGCGAAGAGCCGTCCGCAGGCCTGCCGTCCCGCCGCCCCGTCGCGACGGGTGAAGACCAGCATCGCCAGCCCGACGAAGAGCGCGCCGCCGATCCCGGCGACGAGGCCGTAGGCGAGCCCGGCGAGCCCGAGCGCGAAGGGCGCGAGCGACACCGGCAGCATCAGCGCGGCGTAGGCGAGGATCCGCCGCCGCGTCGCCGCTGTGCCGGCGACGACCGGCAGCATCGGCACGCCGGCGCGCATGTAGTCCTCGGACTTGAGCAGCGCCAGCGCCCAGAAGTGCGGCGGCGTCCAGAAGAAGATCACGGCGAAGAGCAGCACCGGCAGCAGCGCGATCGACCCCGTCGCCGCCGCCCAGCCGACGACCGGCGGCAGGGCGCCGGCCGCCCCGCCGATGACGATGTTCTCGACCGTCCGCCGCTTCAGCCACATCGAGTAGACGACGACGTAGTAGAAGATCGTGAAGGCCAGCAGGAAGGCGGAAAACCAGTTGGCCGAGAGCCCGAGCAGCAGCACCGAGCCGACCGACAGAACCATGCCGAAGGCGAGCGCCTGATCGGCCGTGATGCGGCCGGCGGGGATAGGCCGGTTCTTCGTCCGGCTCATGACCGCGTCGATGTCGGCGTCCCACCACTGGTTCAACGCGCCCGAGGCTCCGGCCCCGAGCGCGATGGCGAAGACCGAGACCGCGTCGAGCAGCGGATGGGCGACGTGGGGCGCTGCGATCATGCCGACCAGCGCGGTGAAGACGACGAGCGACATGACGCGCGGCTTGAGCAGAGCGAAATAGTCGCCCGGCGTCGCCGTCGAGAGCCGCGTCGCCGTCGAGAGCCGGGCCGGGCTCGAAAGGCCGATGTCGGTCATGGTCCACGCTCCTCGGATGGGATCGGCGGGGGGCGGGGCCTCGCGGCCCCGTCGCCGGCGTTCTCAGTGTTCGGCGTCCTCGGCGATGACCGGCAGGGTATCGAACTGGTGGTAGGGCGGCGGCGAGGAGATCGTCCATTCGAGCGTCGTCGCGCCGACGCCCCACGGATTGTCGCCGGCCGGCACCTTGTCGCGGAACGCCTTCCACACGCCGAAGAAGAAGATCAGCACCGAGAGCCCCGAGATGTAGGAGCCGATCGACGACACGTAGTTCCATCCCGCATAGGCATCGGGATAGTCGACGTAGCGGCGCGGCATTCCCGCGAGGCCGAGGAAGTGCTGCGGCATGAAGATCATGTTGACGCCGATGAAGGCGACCCAGAAGTGCATCTGGCCGATCACTTCCGAATACATGTAGCCGCTCATCTTCGGGAACCAGTAGTACCAGGCCGCGAAGATCGCGAAGACGGCACCGAGCGACAGCACGTAGTGGAAATGGGCGACGACGTAGTAGGTGTCGTGCAGCACCCGGTCGAAACCGGCGTTGGAGAGCTGCACGCCGGTGACGCCGCCGATGGTGAAGAGGAAGATGAAGCCGATGGCGAAGACCATCGGCGTCTTGAACTCGATCGAACCGCCCCACATCGTGGCGATCCACGAGAAGATCTTCACACCCGTCGGCACCGCGATCACCATCGTGGCGGCGACGAAATAGGCCTGCGTGTCGACGTCGAGACCGACCGTGTACATGTGGTGTGCCCACACCACGAAACCGACGACGCCGATCGCCACCATCGCATAGGCCATGCCGAGATAGCCGAAGATCGGCTTCTTCGAGAAGGTCGCGACGATGTGGGAGATGATGCCGAAGCCCGGCAGGATCAGGATGTAGACCTCGGGGTGTCCGAAGAACCAGAACAGATGCTGGAACAGGATCGGATCGCCGCCGCCCTCCGGCTTGAAGAAGGACGTGCCGAAGTTGCGGTCGGTCAGCAGCATGGTGATGCCGCCCGCCAGCACCGGCAGCGACAGCAGGAGCAGGAAGGCCGTCACCAGCACCGACCAGGCGAAGAGCGGCATCTTGTGCAGCGTCATGCCCGGCGCGCGCATGTTCAGGATCGTGGTGATGAAGTTGATCGCGCCGAGGATCGACGAGGCGCCGGCGATGTGCAGCGACAGGATGGCGAAGTCCATCGCCGGTCCCGGCTGGCCGGTCGACGACAGCGGCGGATAGATCGTCCAGCCGCCACCGACGCCGTTGGCGCCGGGCGGGCCTTCGACGAACATCGACATCACGAGCAGCGTCAGCGCCGGCGGCAACAGCCAGAACGAGATGTTGTTCATCCGCGGGAAGGCCATGTCCGGCGCGCCGATCATGATCGGCACGAACCAGTTGGCGAAGCCGCCGATCAGTGCCGGCATCACCATGAAGAAGATCATGACGAGGCCGTGCGCCGTGGTGAAGACGTTGAACGTGTGCGGATCGGTGAAGATCTGCAGCCCGGGGTTCTGCAGCTCCATGCGGATGGCGATGGAGAGCGAGCCGCCGACGATGCCCGAGAACATCGCGAAGATCAGGTAGAGCGTGCCGATGTCCTTGTGATTGGTCGAGAACAGCCAGCGCCTGATGCCCTTCGGCGGCCCGTGATCGGCATGGGCGCCGGAATGACCGTGTCCGGTCGCATCATCAATCGATTTGAAGTCGGAATGGGTATCGACGACGGCCATGCGGGCCTCCCTTTCGGGAACGGACGGGTGGGGTTTCAGCGGGCGGCGAGGCGCGTCTGCGCTTCGTCGGCCTCGATCAGAGCGGCGAGCCGGGCGCGCGCCGCGTCGAGATCCTTGCGGGCGGTCTCGGCCCAGGCCGCATACTGCTCCGGCGTCACGACGCGCACGGCGATCGGCATGAAGGCATGGTCGCGGCCACAGAGTTCCGAGCATTGGCCGTAGAAGACGCCGGTCTTGTCGGCCTTGAACCAGGTCTCGTTGAGCCGTCCCGGTTCGCCGTCCATCTTCACGCCGAACGAGGGCATCGCCCACGAGTGGATCACGTCCGCCGCGGTGATCTGCAGGCGCACGACCTTGCCGGCCGGCACGATCACCTCGTTGTCGACCGCCAGCAGCCGCGGCTGCTTCGCCGGATCCTTGCGATCCTCGTCCTTCAGGATCACCGCGTCGAAGGCGACCGGCTTCTGCTTGTCGGAGACGAGGTCGGAATATTCGTAGCCCCAGTACCACTGGTACCCGGTGACCTTGATCGTCATGTCGGCCGGCGGGATCACCATCTCCTCGTAGAGGAGGCGGAACGAGGGGATCGCCAGCGCCACCAGGATCAGGATCGGCACGACCGTCCAGGCGACCTCGAGGCCGGTGTGATGGGTGGTGCGCGACGGCACCGGATTGGCCTTGGCGTTGAACTTGATCACCACCACCACGAGCAGCGCCAGCACGAACAGCGTGATCGGGATGACGATCCAGAAGGTGAAGGCGGCGAAACCGTGGATGTGTTGATGGACGATCGTGTTGGGCGCCTGCATGCCGATCTGCCACGGCTCCGCACGGCCCTCGGCGAGAGCCGGGGCGGCGAACACGGGCAGAGAGAGCAGCGCGGCCGCGAGCGACCGAATGCGGAACGGCGGAACATTCGTCGAAGTCATCGTTCGACACCCCCCTTCCCGACGGTTCGCCGCCCTCCCGTCCGAGGGCGACGTCCGTCTGCGTCTTTCGTTGTTGTTGCCGCCGCTTCCCCTCGAAGCGTCGGCGGATCCGAACTCCGCGCCCCTGAGGGCGCCGATCCCGGATGTCTCGACCGAGCCGGAAGACGCGCGGCACCAATCGATTAGATAGACTACGCCCGAAATTCGACGAGTGGCAATGGCCTTCTACGGAAATACCCGTACGCAGCGGCAACGGGGTTTCCACCGCGTCGCCGCGCCGTCGCGCGCGCTCACGGAACCGCCACGATCGCGGGCGACAAGGAGCCGCCCCACTGGCGCAGGCCCCCTGCGTCGGGCAACGTGGGCAGACCTTTTGACGTCGATTCGCGGACACTCCCGCGACACGAGGAGAGACGAAGCATGACCGTGATGCCGGCCGGATGGATCGTCCGTCGCGCCGCCGCCCTGTCGGGCGCGGTGCTGGCCCTGGGCCTCGCGACCGCCGCCCCCGCCTTTGCCCAGGGCGCGGTGAAGTCCGCCCACGGCGACTGGCAGGTGCGTTGCGACACCCCGCCGGGCGCCAAGGCCGAGCAGTGCGCGCTGGTGCAGAACGTCACCGCCGAGGACCGTCCCAACGTCGGCCTCTCGGTGATCGTGCTGAAGACCGCCGACAAGAAGCAGCGCATCCTGCGCGTGCTCGCCCCCCTCGGCGTGCTGCTGCCCTCGGGCCTCGGCCTGAAGATCGACCAGACCGACATCGGCCGCACCCCCTTCGTGCGCTGCCTGCCCAACGGCTGCGTCGCCGAAGTGGTGATGGACGACAAGCTGCTCGACCAGCTGAAGGCCGGCACCAACGCCACCTTCATCGTCTTCCAGACCCCGGAAGAGGGCATCGGCATCCCGATCGCGCTCAAGGGTTTCGGCGAAGGCTTCGACAAGCTGCCGTGAGGCGAGGCGCGCTGCGCGCCACGATACGACACGATTTCGAAGGGCGGTGCCGCGAGGCACCGCTTTTTTCGCATCGGTCTCTTCCGACCTCCGCTCTCGCCATCCGCCCCGTCGCGCCCTAGATTGACCGGACGAACCGCATCGCTCCGGAGTATCCCCCGCCCATGGCCGCGACCGACAAGACCGATCTCTTCGCCCTTTCCGGCCTCGATCCGGAGGTGGCGCGGCGCATCACCGGGGCGGCGCTCGACGGGGCCGACGACGGCGAGCTCTATGTCGAATATGCCCAGTCCGAGGCTCTGACCTTCGACAACGGCCGCCTCAAGGGCGCCTCCTTCAACACCTCTCAAGGCTTCGGCCTGCGCGCCGTCACCGGCGAGCTGACCGGCTTCGCCCATTCCGGCGAGATCTCGGAACCGGCGCTGCGCCGCGCCGCCGATGCCGTCTCCGCCGTGCGCGGCGGTCGCGCCGGCACCTGGGCCGATGCGCCGAGCCTCACCAACACCCGCCTCTACACCGACGAGAACCCGATCGGCGCGCCGAGCTTCGACGAGAAGGTCAGGCTGCTCGCCGAGATCGACGCCTATGCGCGGGCCGCCGACCCGCGCGTGCGTCAGGTCACCGCCTCGCTCGCCGCCACCTGGTCGGTGGTCGAGATCCTGCGCCCCGACGGATACCGGGTGCGTGACGTCCGCCCGCTCGTCCGCCTCAACGTCTCGGTGGTGACCGGCGAGGGCGATCGGCAGGAGGCCGGCTCCCACGGTTTCGGCGGCCGCGAGGGCTTCGCCCGCTTCGTCTCGCCCGACCGTTGGCGCCACGCCGTCGACGAGGCGCTGCGCCAGTCGCTGGTCAATCTCTCGGCGGTGCCGGCACCGGCCGGAACCTTCGACGTCGTCCTCGGCACCGGCTGGACCGGCGTGCTGCTGCACGAGGCGGTCGGCCACGGTCTCGAGGGCGACTTCAACCGCAAGAAGACTTCGGCCTTCGCAGGGCTCATGGGCGAGCGCGTCGCCGCCCCCGGCGTGACGATCGTCGACGACGGCACGCTGCCGAACCTGCGCGGTTCGCTCTCCTTCGACGACGAGGGCACGCCGACCTCCTCGACCACGCTGATCGAGGACGGCATTCTCGTCGGCTACATGCAGGACCGCCAGAACGCCCGCCTGATGGGCGTCGCGCCGACCGGCAACGGCCGCCGCCAGTCCTATGCGCACCAGCCTCAGGTACGCATGACGAATACATACATGCGGGCCGGGACGATGGATCCGGCGGAGATCCTTTCGTCGGTGAAGGACGGCATCTATGCCGTCAATTTCGGCGGCGGTCAGGTCGACATCACCTCCGGCAAGTTCGTCTTCGAATGCACCGAGGCCTACCGCATCGAGGGCGGCAGGATCGGCCCGGCGGTCAAGGGCGCCATGCTGATCGGCAACGGCGCCGACGCGCTGACCCGGGTGAAGATGATCGGCAACGACCTGATGCTCGACCCCGGCATCGGCACCTGCGGCAAGGGCGGGCAGGGTGTGCCGGTCGGCGTCGGCCAGCCGACGCTGCGCCTCGACGGCATCACCATCGGCGGCACGCGGGTCTGACCCGATCGGCGGCTTCGTCGCGGGCCTCCCCGATTGCCCCGATATGATCCCGTCGCCGCCTTCTCGTCGCCACATCGGCTGGCCAGTCTTTGCCCCGTCGACGCGTCGGCGGGGTCTCGCTCTGCGGTGTCGAAATCCGATCATTCTGCCGGGAGCGGGCTCATGGCCGTCGACGCGGGCGTCGCGCGCATCGCCTCCACCATTCCTTTCGCCGCGCCGCTGATCCTGATCGGCGCGGCGATGGTGATGGTGCCGATCTTCAAGCGTCTCGGCCTCGGCTCGGTGCTGGGCTATCTCGCCGCCGGCATCCTCGTCGGCCCGGCCGTCTTCGGCTTCTTCGACGACCCGGCCGAGATCATGCACTACGCCGAACTCGGCATCGTGCTCTTCCTCTTCCTGATCGGCCTGTCGCTGAAGCCGTCGCGGCTGTGGGCGATGCGGCGCGACATCTTCGGTCTCGGCCTCGCGCAGATCGTGGTGACGGCTGCGGCGATCGCCGGCTTCGGCATCCTGATGTTCGATCTGCCGTGGAAGGGCGCGCTGGTCGCCGGTGCGGGTCTCGCGCTGTCCTCGACCGCGCTGGTGATGCAGTTGCTCGAGGAGAAGAACGAGACCCAGAGCGCCTTCGGCCGCAAGGCCTTCGCCATCCTGCTGATGCAGGATCTGGCGATAGTGCCGCTCCTGGCGCTGCTGCCGCTCCTGTCGCCCCAGCCGGCGCTCGGCGGCACCTCGTTCCTCACAGCGCTCGCCGAGGTGCTCGGCGCCGTGGCGGTGGTGGTGGCGGTCGGTCGCTGGCTGCTCAACCCGCTCTTCCGCATGCTGGCGGCCGCAGGCGCCCGCGAGATCATGACGGCGGCGGCGCTCTTCGTGGTCATCGGGGCTGCGAGCCTCGTCTCGCTGGTCGGCCTGTCGATGGCGACGGGCGCCTTCCTCGCCGGCGTGATGCTGGCGGAATCGAACTTCCGCAACCAGCTCCAGGTCGACATCGAACCCTTCCGCGGCCTGCTCCTCGGCCTGTTCTTCATGTCGGTCGGCATGACCATCGACGTCGGCGTGGTCGGGCGCTGGTGGGACCAGATGCTCGAGGGCCTCTTCGCCCTCGTCGTCGTCAAGATCGGCGTCCTGTGGGCAATCGCCCGCCTCGCCCGGGTGCCGCGGTCCGACGCCATCCGCGTCGCCTTCGTGCTGGCGCAGGGTGGCGAATTCGGCTTCGTGCTCTATTCCGCCGCGGTCGGCGCCGGCGTCATGCCGAAGGAGCTCGGTTCGGTGCTGATCACCGTCGTCACCTTCTCGATGGCGCTGACGCCGCTGGTGGTCGCCGCCGGCAACGCCATGCTCGGGCGCAAGAAGGCCGTGCCGGCGATGGAGGAGGACTATTCCGACGCCGACGGCACGGTGGTGCTCATCGGCTTCGGCCGCTTCGGCCAGATCATGTCGCAGATGCTGCTCGCCGAAGGCATCGACCTGACGATCATCGACAAGGACCCGTCGATGATCCGCTCCGCCGGCCGATTCGGCTTCCGCATCTTCTACGGCGACGGCACCCGTCTCGACGTGCTGCGCTCGGTCGGCGCCGATCGGGCGCGCGTGATCGTCGTGGCGACCGAGAGCCCCGCCGTCACCAACCGCATCGTCGAGCTGGTCAAGGCCGAGTTCCCGCTCGCCCGCGTCCATGCCCGCGCCTTCGACCGCGCCCATGCGCTCGAACTGCTCGATCGCAACGCCGACTTCCTGGTGCGCGAGACCTACGAATCGGCGGTTCTCGCCGGTCGCGAGACGCTCCAGGCCCTCGGCATCGACGCCGAGCGCGCCGCCGCGATCGAGGAGGACGTCCGCCGCCGCGATCTGACGCGCCTCGCCCTGCAGCAGACCGACGGCCTCTTCGCCGGCACCGCGATGATCCATCAGCGCACGCCGCCCCAGCCCGAACCGCTCGAGCCGCCGCGCCGCCCGGCACGCGCCCTGTCGGAGGAGACCCGCGATCTCGCCGCCGAGAACGAAGACCTGCCGGCCGAAACACGCCTCGCCAGTGGTATTTGAGCAACAGGCCCCCGGTGAATGTCCTGCCGTGGCGTCGCCGTCGTTGCGCGCACCGATAGGGGATTCACAGGGCGACCGAACGTGCTAGATTCCGATTCGCAACTCTTTCCAGGGGGATTACCCATGAAGACCGTTCGTATCGTCGTTCTCGCCCTCGTCGCCGCTGCCGGCCTGTCCGTCGCCGGTTGCGCCAAGGCCCCGGCTCCGGCTCCGGCCGTCGTCAAGGGCTGATGCTCGTGGGCGAAGCGGGTTCGGGCACGCGCCCGACCCCGTGACGCGACGACATTGCTTTCGGAAGAGCGGTACCGGCGACGCCGGTGCCGCTCTTTTCGTATGAGCGGCTCTTTTCGTCCATGCGGCCGGCGGATCGCGCCCCCGGACGGCGCTTCACCGTCTCGAGAGGTGACGCGACCGCGTCTTGCCGCTAGGATGGGTCTTCGACTTTTCAGGACGCGACCACCGACATGAACCGTTTCGAGCCCTCCCGCCGCGGCGGCGAAGCCCAGATCCGTTACCTCGACGGCGATTTCCAGATCATCTCCAACGGTTCCCACGTCGTCTGCGCCGTGACCGGGGCGACGATCCCGCTCGACGAGCTGCGCTACTGGAACGTCGATCGCCAGGAACCCTACGTCGACGCCGAGGCCTCGCTGCGGCGCCACCTCCAGATCGTCGGCCGCGGCTGAGGCCGCGTCGCGCTCAGCGCGCCGACGAACCGGCCGGGCCGAGCGCCGCGGCGATCAGATGCGCCAGCCGCATCTCGTCGTCGAAGACGAGGCCGATCTCCACCACCCGGATCTTCGCCGCGAGCCGCGCCAGCGGCCCTTGGCCGCGCACCAGCCTGACCGCGTCCTTGGCCGTGGTGGCGAGATCGCCGTCGACGGCGGTGGCGCGACGGATCAGGTCGGCCGCCTCCTCGCCGGTGAAGGCGTGGTGATCGGGGAAGGCGACGAAGTCGGCGACCAGCGCGCCGCAGGCTTCGAGCGTGGCGGCGAACTTGGCCGGCCGGCCGATGCCGGCGAAACCGACGATGCGCCGGCCCTTGACCACTTCCGGATTGCGCGCGGCGAGCCGCGCCGTCAGGACCGGAATGCCGGCCTCCGTCGCGCCGGCGATCAGCCCCTCGGTGGTCGGGTGGATGCCTTCGCCGTTGTCGACGACGACCAGTGCGTCGGCCTTGGCGAACTGCACCTCGAGCGGCGCCCTGAGCGGCCCCGCCGGCATCACCCGGGCGTTGCCGAGGCCGGACGCGCGATCGACCACCACCAGCGACAGATCCTTGCCGAGCCGCGGGTTCTGGAACCCGTCGTCGAGGATGACGAGGTTCGCGCCCATTCGTTCGGCCTCGCGCGCGCCGGCCAGACGATCGCGGGAGACAATCGTCGGGGCGACGCGGGCGTGCAGCAGCGCCTCGTCGCCGACGTCGCCGGCGTCGTGGCGCGACGGGTCGACCTGCAGCGGTCCACGCTCGTGCCCACCGTAACCGCGGGTGACGACGAAGGGCGCGAGACCCGCCTCGCGCGTCAGGCGGACGATGTGGTCGACGGTCGGCGTCTTGCCGGCGCCGCCGACCGTGAAGTTGCCGACCGCGATCACCGGAATGCCGACCCGACCGGCCGGCGGCCGCATCATCCGTGCGCCGGTGATCTTGCCGTAGAGAGCGGCGAGCGGCGCCAGCACCCATGTCAGCGCGCAGTCCTCGGCCCAGATCCGCGCGTGCCAACGGTTCATGCCGCCGGCTCCCGTTTCCGTGCCGCCTCGAGCACCGGTGCGAGCGCATCGAGCGTGCGGCCGAGCGCGCCGGTCGAACGGTCGACGACCGAACGTGCGGCGCCCGCGATGGTCTCGCGATGCTCGCGCGTCGCGTGGAGGTCGAGGATCGCCGCGGCGAGATCGGCCGCCCCGTCGATCGTCACGGCGCCGCCGCAGGCATCGAGATCGGCATAGACCTCCGCGAAATTGTGGGTCGACGGCCCGTGCAGCACGACGCAGTCGAGCCGCGCCGGTTCGATCGGGTTCTGCCCGCCGCGCGGCGTCACCGAGCCGCCGACGAAGGCCATCGGCGCCAGCCGGTAGACGAGGCCCATCTCGCCGATCGTGTCGGCGAGATAGATGTCGGTGCCGGGTCCCGGCAGTTCGCCGTGCGAGCGCGAGGCGACCGAGAGACCGAGATCGGCGAGATCGGCCCGGAGCGCGTCGCCGCGTTCGGGATGGCGCGGCGCGATCACGGTGAGGATGCGCGGCATCCGTTGGCGGATGATCCGATGGGCTTCCGCCGCCATCAGTTCCTCGCCCGGATGGGTCGAGGCCGCCGCCCAGGTCGGGCGCTGGCCGATCACGCCCATGAGGCGCGCCAGCTCGCGCGGGTCGTGGCCGAGCGCGGCGCCGTCGAACTTGAGATTGCCGGTGACGACGGTCTGGCCGACGCCGAGTGCCTTCAGCCGTTCGGCGTCGCCGTCGTTCTGCGCCAGAGCCCCGTCGAGCCGGCCGAACAGCGCCCGCGCGATGCCGTCGAGCCGCGCCCAGCGGCGGTGCGAGCGCTCCGACATGCGGGCATTGACCAGCACCAGCGGAATGCCGCGCCGACGCAGCCGATCGACCGTCGCCGGCCAGATCTCGGACTCGACGAAGAGCGCGGCGCCCGGGCGCCAGTGGTCGAGGAAACGGTCGATGTTGACGTCGACGTCGAGCGGCACGAACTGGTGGATGGCGCCGACCGGCAGGCGGTCGGCGGCGATCCGCGCCGAGGTCACGGTTCCGGTCGTCGTCAGCACGACGAAGCCTTCCTGGGTCAGGCGCTCGACCAGCGGCAGCACCGCGACCGTCTCGCCGACGCTCGCCGCATGGACCCAGACCAGCGGTCCACTCGGGCGGCGACGGCGCGGTGCGCCCAGTCGCTCGTGGCGGCGCGAGCGGTCTTCCTTGCCGTGCCGGGCGCGCCATTCGAGGACCAGCCCGAGGCCCGGGCGAAGGACCCTGCCGGTCGCGCGATAGAGCGTCAGGGCTGCTTCGCCCAGCATGTCAGGCATCCTTGCCTCCGGCGATCTCGTAGGCGCGGCGGAAGAGGCGGTCGAGCGTCTCGCCGAGTTCGCGACGTATGGTCTCGATCGTCGCTTCGTCGGCATCTTCGGGAACGTCGATCGGTTCGCCGATGACCACCACGAACCGTCCGAACGGCAAATTGAAGGCGGCGCGGTCCCAGGAGCGCATCCGCCTGCGTCGCGAGGTGACGGCGGCGATCGGGATGATCGGCACGCCGGCGCGCCGGGCGATCTGCACGATGCCTTCGCCCGCCACCTTGCCGACCTTCGGCACGTCGGCGGTGATGGTGGTGGCATAGCCGTCGCGCAGCATGCGGACCGCCTCGACGAAGCCGCGCACCCCGCCGCGCCGCGCCACTTCCGCGCCGTCGCGCCCACCGGAGGCGCGGATGGTCGTGACGCCGAGCTTCTCGGCCACCAGCGCGTTGAGGTCGCCGTCGCGCGAACGCGAGATCATCGCCGCGAGCTTCCACGTCTTCGTCGACGCGACGAAGGGGAACATGAAGTGCTCGCCGTGCCAGGTGGTGGCGATCAGGCCGCGCGGTTCGAACCGTTCGAAGAAGTCGGCGGGCTCCTGGATGCGGCGACAGGTGCGGTTCACGAGACGGAAATAGGCGGCGATGAAGCCGGCGACGAAGCGGCGGAAGGCCGGCTTCTCGACGAGTTTCTTCAGCATGCCGCCGCTCCCGGTTCACCCGACCGAACCGGTGCGAGCACGCCTACCGTCACGGCGATCGGCGTCGCCGTGGTCCTGTCGCGCATCATCGCAGGAATTCGCCCCCGAATTCGATTTCGGAGAGACTCCATAGCGCCGATCTCTCGTCGCGTCACCCTCGACATTTCAACACGGTGTCGCAGCGACGCGCCGGTGATCAGTGCGGATGATCCGGGTCGAGGAGGCGGTGGAGATGGACGATGAAGTAGCGCATGTGCGCATTGTCGACCGTCGATTGTGCCTTGGCCTTCCAGGCGGTCTTGGCCGATTCGTAGTCGGGGAAGAGACCGACCAGATCGACCTTGGAGAGATCGCGGAATTCATGCCCGTCGAGATTCTCGAGTTCGCCGCCGAGAACGAGGTGGGGCAAGGACTTCTTGGTTTTCGCGCTCATGTCGATCTACCGAACCGGGGGTGGGCCGAACACCGTGTCGCGCCGGCTGGATCGATCACCCCGCCAGACGTTCGAGCAGCGCGAGCGCGTCGTCGAAGAGATCCGGCGTGGCGGCGACCAGCGCCGGGTGGCGCGGTACGGGCCTGTTGTACTGCGGCGCTTCGCCGCGGCGATTGCAAAACCGCCCGCCGGCTTCATGCACCAACAGGTCGGCCGCCGCAAGATCCCAATCATGGGCATTGCCCGTTCCATAGGCGACGTCGAGGCTGCCGTCGGCGACCGCCGCGATCCTCAGCGCCAGCGACGGAACGGTTCGGCGCGAGGCAAAGCCGATCTCGCGAACTTCCCGTCGTTCCAGATACTTGGATGGTGCCCCGAGCCGCGCCCCGGCGAGCGAGCCGGGGTGGCCGACCTGCATCCGCCTGCCTTCGAGATGGGCACCCAGACCGGCGACCGCCGTCATCAGCCGCCCCGTCGAAGGTTGCAGGAGCGCCGCGACGACCGGCCGCCCGTTCTCGACCACGGCGAGCGACACCGCCCAGTCCTCCTCGCCGCGCAGGTAGGCGCGGGTACCGTCGATCGGATCGACGACGAAGACGCGGGCGCAAGCGAGGCGGGTCGGATCGTCGACCGATTCCTCCGACAGCCAGCCGTAGTCCGGCCGCGCCGTGCGCAGCCTCTCATCGAGATGCCGGTCGACGGCGATGTCGGCCTCGCTCACCGGCGAGCCGCCCTGCTTGTGCCAGACTTCCGGATCCCGCCGAAAATACCGCATCGCGATGGCGCCGGCCTCCAGGGCCGCCGCCTCGAGCAGGGCGAGATCCTCGGCGCGGTCTGGCTCAGCGTCCGGCAATGGTGAGGCCCTCGATCATCACGGAGGGCGCGGCGATGGCGAAACGGCTCTCGAGATCGGAGCCGGGCACCAGCCGGGCGAACATGTCGGAGAGATTGCCGGCGACGGTGACTTCCGACACCGCCGGGCCGATCTCGCCCTTCTCGATCAGGAAGCCCGACGCGCCGCGGGAGTAGTCGCCGGTGATGCCGTTGACGCCCGAGCCGATCATGTCGGTGACGAGGAGGCCGTGATCGATCGAGGCGATCATCTCCTCGCGCGAGCGGCTGCCCGGCCCGAGCGTGACGTTGGTCGAGCCCGGCGACGGCGAGCCGGTGCCGCGCGAGGCCCGCCCATTGGAGACGAGGCCGAGCTCGCGCGCCGTGGCGCCGTCGAGCAGCCAGTCCTGCAGGATGCCGTCCTCGACCAGCGTCAGCGGCGCCCCCGCCACGCCCTCGCCGTCGAAGGGACGCGAGGCGAGGCCGCGGACCTTGCGCGGATCGTCGAGGATGGTGATGCCCGGCGCGAAGACGCGGGCGCCGCGGCGATCCTTGAGGAACGAGGTCTTGCGGGCGATCGCCGCGCCGTTGATCGCCGAGACGAAGTGGCCGACCAGCCCGGTCGCCGCCCGCGGCTCCCAGATCACGGTGGCGGTGCCGGTCTCCATCTTGCGCGGCGCAAGGCGCGCGACGGCGCGCTCGCCGGCGCGACGGCCGACGAGTTCGGCCGGATCGAGATCGGCGCCGAAGATCTTCGACGAGGCGTCCCAGTCGCGCTGCATCCCCGTGCCGGTGCCGGCGACCGCCGAGACGGAGAGCGAATGGGAGGTGCGCAGCCAGCCGCCGGAGAAGCCGTGCGAGGTGACGAGCACCAGACCGGCGAGCGACCACGAGGCCGAGGCGCCGCCCGAGTTGGTGACGCCCGCGACCGCCCGCGCCGCGTCCTCGCAGGCGAGCGCCCGTGCCGTCAGCTCGGCCGCGTCGGGCGTCGACGGATCGACCATGTCGAGATCGGCGATCCGGCGGGCGAGCATCGCCTCGTCCATCAGGTCGGCCCACGGGTCTTCCGGCGCGACGCGCGCCATGGCGACGGCACGTTCGGCGAGCACGGTCGGATCGGCGAGCACGTTGGCGGAGACCGTGGCGGTGCACCGGCCGACGAAGACGCGCAGGCCGAAGTCGTCGCCCTCGGCGCGCTCGCTGTCCTCGACCGCACCGAGCCGCACGCCCACCGACATCGACACGCCGCGCACCGCGACCGCGTCGGCCTTGTCGGCGCCGGCCCTGCGCGCCGCCTCCACCAGCCGCCTTGCGGCGGCCTCGAGGGCGGACTGGTCGAGCACGTCGGTCATGGAAGATCCCTCGGATGATGCGGCGACTTCGGGTTTAGGCGTCGAATCCGCCGTGGGCAAGGGTGGCACGGCGCGCGCCTCCCGGCGAGACGGTCACGACTTTTCAACCGCGTTTCGTGACCGGCCGTAAACCCTATGCAGATCAACGGTTTCTCAACCGCGTTTCTTAAGCCGGTTCTGGGGGGCACCGAGTCAATCTCCAGTCCAAGGCGAGGTTCTCGGCAGAAGAATCGAGACCCGCAGGAGGCTATCGTGAGGCATCGAGCCATGATGACCTCGAAGACCGGCAGCGATGTCGATCTTCGAGCCGGCGCAACCGTGCGCCTCGATCCGATGACGCTGCCGCAGCGGTTTCGCTACGACACCGGCGTCGATCCGCGCAGCGGCCGCCCGATGGGCGAGGCCGCGGTGATCCTCGAGGCATCGATGGTACAGGTGTGCCGTCGCCTGCCTTCGGGCATCCCGATGGCGCTGCGTTTCCCGATGGCGGCCTTCGAAGGCGTCGCCGTCCGCATGAGCGTCGACCCGGCGCGGCCCGAGGCCGAACCGCGGGTCGTGCTGGAACTCCTTCACCGCGACCCGCATCTGTCGCTGCCGCTCTCCGTCGCCGACGACCTCGCCGACGTGGTGGCCGACTGGAAGGCCTGGTCGCGCGTCCTGATGCTGCCGAAGCTGGTGGTGGAAACCGACGGCTCCTGGCATTCGGTCGAAACCCGCCTCGGCGCCGTCGAGATCGCCGCCGTCCGTCCGCGCCGTCGCCGTACGGTGCTGGCCGACCGCCGCCCCCGCTTCCTCACCCGCCGCAAGCCCGGCCTCGCCGGCGAGACGGTGGTGATCGAGAAGCACGAGATCTTCGGTCGCGACTGACCGAGGAGACAACGAAGTCCCCCTGTGACTGACCCCGCGTTGCGACCCCGACGCGGGGTCTTCTGCGTTCAGAGCGCGCGGACGAGCCCGTCGAGCACCAGCCCGGCGAAGAACAGCGCGCCCGCCTCGCGGTTCGAGCGGAAGAGCGCGAGGCAGAGGTCGGGGTCGTCGATGTCGAGGCGGACGACCTGCCGGCCGAGATGGGTCGCGAAGGCCGCGAGCCCGAGGAAGGCGAGGGGACCGACACCGGCGGAGAACAGCGCCACCGCGAAACAGGCGATCGTCCCGCCGTAGAGCCCGCCGACCCAGATCCGCGTCTTCGCCCCGAACAGCAGCGCCGTCGAGCGCACGCCGACGACGGCGTCGTCTTCCTTGTCCTGATGGGCGTAGATCGTGTCGTAGCCGATCGTCCAGGCGATGGCGCCGAGGTAGAGCGCGACGGGCGCCAGCGCCAGTTCGCCGCGCGCCGCCGCCCAGCCCATCAGCGCGCCCCACGAGAAGGCGAGGCCGAGGACGGCCTGCGGCCAGTCGGTGATCCGCTTGGCGAAGGGATAGGCCGCGACGATGCCGAGCGACGACAGGCCGAGCACGATCGCGAAGGACCCGAACTGCAGGAGCACCGCGAGCCCGACCAGCGCCTGGACGACGAGGAACAGCCGGGCCTGCGTGACGTCGACCTGGCCCGAGGGGATCGGCCGCGACCGGGTGCGGGCGACCTTGTCGTCGATGTCGCGATCGACGATGTCGTTCCAGGTGCAGCCGGCGCCGCGCATGGCGACCGAGCCGACGAAGAACAGCACCAGATGCCAGAGGTTCGGCAGCGCCCTGCCGGCGGCATCGGAGGCCAGCGCCGCCGACCACCAGCACGGCCACAGGAGCAGCCACCAGCCGATCGGCCGTTCCCAACGGGCGAGCCGGGCATAGGGGCGCAGCCACGGCGGCAGCAGCGTGTCGGCCCAATGGCCGCGCTCGGCATCGGCGACGACGGAGGCTGCGGGATCGGGGCTGGTCGGTCGGGACATGGTCGCTCTCGGTTGGCGTCGCCCCGAGGTGAGACGAAATGCGCCCGCCGTCAAGGGCGTCGACGGCGCGGTCCGACGGTCGGCCGGTCGCGGAAATCCCCGCGCGCGGCTAAGCCGGCGGTGGACTCGGGGGCGCCCGCGCTGCTAGATCGCGCCACCGGAAGGGCAAGGCGAGGGAGTTCGCGCGATGAAGGTTCTGCTGATCGGTTCGGGTGGCCGCGAGGATGCGCTCGCCCATGCGCTCGCCCGTTCGCCCCGCCTGACCAAGCTCTTCGCCGCCCCCGGCAATCCCGGTATCGCCGAGGTCGCCGAATGCGTCGCCCTCGACGTCGCCGACCACGCCGCCGTCGTCGCCTTCTGCAAGGCGCACGACATCGGCTTCGTCGTCGTCGGCCCCGAGGTGCCGCTGGTCGCCGGCATCGTCGACGATCTCGAGGCCGCCGGCATCCCGGCCTTCGGCCCGAAGAAGCTCGCCGCCCGGCTCGAGGGCTCCAAGGGCTTCACCAAGGACATCTGCGCCCGCTACGGCATCCCGACCGCGCCCTACGGCCGCTTCTCCGATCTCGCCTCGGCGCGCGAATACCTGGCAAAGGTCGGCGCCCCGATCGTCGTCAAGGCCGACGGGCTCGCCGCCGGCAAGGGCGTGACCGTCGCCATGACCATGGCCGAGGCGGAAGCAGCCCTCGCCGACTGTTTCGCCGGCGCCTTCGGTTCGGCCGGCGCCGAAGTGGTGATCGAGGGCTTCCTCGAGGGCGAGGAGGCGAGCTTCTTCGCGCTGTGCGACGGCAAGACCGCGCTCGCCTTCGCCTCGGCGCAGGACCACAAGCGCGTCGGCGACGGCGACACCGGCCCCAACACCGGCGGCATGGGCGCCTATTCGCCCGCCCCGGTGATGACGCCCGAGCTGACCGAGCGCGTCATGGCCGAGATCGTCCGCCCGACCGTCGAGGCGATGATCGCGGAGGGCTGCCCCTTCACCGGCGTCTTCTTCGCCGGCCTGATGATCACCGCCAAGGGTCCGGAACTCATCGAATACAACACCCGTTTCGGCGACCCCGAGACGCAGGTGATGATGCAGCGCCTCGAGAGCGACCTGCTCGAGCTGCTGCTCGCCACCACCGACGGCACCCTCGCCGACAAGGTCGTGACGCTCTCCCCCGACACGGCGCTGACCGTGGTCGTGGCGGCGAAGGGCTATCCCGGCACGGTCGAGAAGGGCTCCGAGATCCGCGGTCTGGACGAGGCCGCGGCGCTTCCGGGCGTCACCGTCTACCACGCCGGCACCAAGGCCGACGGCGGCCGCATCGTCGCCGCCGGCGGCCGCGTCCTCAACGTGACGGCACGCGGGGGTAGCGTCCGCGAGGCCCAGGCCCGCGCCTATGCCGGCGTCGACGCCCTCGACTGGCCGCAAGGCTTCTGTCGCCGCGACATCGGCTGGCGGGCCGTGGCTCGCGAAGCGGGCGCGTGAGCGTCCGATAGATCGGCCTCTCGTCGGTTCGAGCGCGGGTCGAGCGCACGTTCGCTCTCCGATCTCGACGCAATTTCCTGTTGTGATTTGACGTTCGTCACAATCTTCTCTCATGATCCGTCGCGGCGGACCGTCGGGCTCCGGCTCGCGGGCGCGAGGCGAGGAGGAGGGGCGAATGTCGAACGAATTCGAAGCGAACGGCGGTGTGGCGGAAGCGCTGTTCACCCTGCGGGTCCATCGCGGTGACGGCATGGCGCTGCTGGCGATGAACTGGAAGGTCGGCCGGCCGCCGGACGACTTCGTCGGCTTCGCCATCGAATATCGCGAGCCGGGCGGCACGCGCTTCTTCACACTGAAGAACCGCCTGTCTTTCGCCGGCGCGGGCGGCAAGGTCTCGAGCGTCCAACTCTCGACGATGCTGTCGCCGATCCAGAAGTTCCGTTGGGTGCATTTCCCCCGCAACGCCGAAATGGACGGGCTTTTCCAATACCGCGTCACGCCCGTCTTCATGAACGAGCGCGACGAGCTCAGCTACGGCGTGGCGCAGGAGGCGTCGATCGTGTTGGCTCGGGAGACCGTGCCGGGCGTGCTCAATGTCGCCTACACGCGCGGCTTCGTCTCCTCGCAGGCCTTCGTCGATCGCTACCTGTCCGCCGGACCGATCTCCACGCTCCTGCCCGAGGACGCCGAGGCGGGCCTCGATTTTCAACCGTCGCATCCCCTAGCCGGCGAGGCCTTGGAATGGATGGGCTTCGAGGCGCGCCGCGCGATTCTCGACACGCTCGATCTGGCGATCGCCGATCCCCAGGCACAGGTCCGCGTCGTCGCCTACGATCTCAATCTGCCGGAGATCGTCGAGCGCCTCGAGCGGTTGGGGCCTCGGCTGAAGATCGTCGTCGACGACAGCGGCGATCACGGCGCCCCCGGCTCCGGCGAGACCAGGGCGGCGGCGCGTCTCGCCGCCAGCGCCGGCGCCGGCAACGTCAAACGCCAACACATGGGAAATCTCCAACACAACAAGACGATCGTCGTCGATGGGCCGACCGTGAAGCGGGCGGTGTGCGGCTCGACCAACTTCAGTTGGCGTGGCTTCTACGTCCAGTCCAACAACGCGGTCGTCGTCGAGGGCGCGAGCGCGATCGCACCGTTCCTCGCGGCCTTCGATCGCTATTGGGCGAGCGACGCGGTCCGCGCCTTCGGAGCCGCGGCCGTCGCCGACTGGGTCGACCTCGGCCTGCCGGGCATCGATGCGAAGATCACCTTCTCGCCCCACGCCGCCGGCAACGCCGTGTTGAACGCCATCGCCGACGATCTCCGCGACGGCACGACGTCGAGCCTGTTCTATTCCTTGGCCTTCCTCTACCAGACGCGAGGCCCGATCCGCGACGCGATCACCAAACTGACGGCCGACGACGCCGTCTTCGTCTACGGGATCTCGGATCGCAAGGTCGGCGGTCTCGATCTGCAGAAGCCCGACGGCAATCTCGCATCGGTCTATCCGAGTGCCCTGACCAAGAACGTCCCCGAGCCCTTCAAGCAAGAGGCGACCGGTGGCGGTGGAATCCGGATGCACCACAAGTTTCTGGTCGTCGACTTCGACCGGTCGACCGCTCGCGTCTATCTGGGCTCCTACAACTTTTCCTCGCCGGCCGACCGCACGAACGGCGAAAATCTGGTTCTCGTGCGGGATCGCCGGATTGCCGTCTCCTACATGGTCGAGGCGTTGCGCATCTTCGACCATCATCATTTCCGGGTGGCGCAGGCGGAAGCCTCGCGGGCCGCGAAGACGCTTCGCCTGAAGCGGCCGCCGCGCGAGGCGGGAGAGACGACGTGGTGGCTCGAGGATTGGACCGATCACCGGAAGAGTCTCGACCGCGAACTCTTCGCCTGACCGCGAGTGAGGTCGATCGGGCATCGTACCGACGCTGCGGGTGAGCTATGGTTCCGATCTCGTCGACGACGCTCAAGGAGGGCCCCATGGATCTCGCCGATCTCTTCCCCGGCTTCGCCGCCGAGACCATCGACGTCGGCGAGGTGAAGATCTTCGCCCGCATCGGCGGTCGCGAGGATGCTCCGCCGCTCGTCTGCCTGCACGGCTTCCCCGAGAGCCACGTCATGTGGGCGAAGATCGCGCCGAAGCTCGCCGAGTATTTCCGCGTGATCGTCCCCGACCTGCGCGGCTACGGCTGGTCGTCGGTGGCGAAGGTCCTCCCCGATCACGCCCAGATGTCGAAGTCGACCATGGCCGCCGACGTCGTCGCGCTGATGGACGAGCTCGGCCACACCCGCTTCACCCTGATGGGCCACGATCGTGGCGCCCGCGTCGGCTACCGGCTGGCGCTCGGACACCCCGACCGGCTGCACCGGCTGGCGCTGCTCGACATCGTGCCGACGCTCGTCATGTGGGAGCAGATGGAGGCCGGCGTCGACCTCGCCCCCCATTGGACATGGCTCGCCGAACCGGCGCCCGCGCCCGAGAACCGTATCGCGGCGGAGGACGCCGGCCAGTGGCAGCGCGAGACCCTGCTCGCATGGACCAAGTCGAAGGATCCCAAGGTCTTCGGCGGCAAGGCGCTGGCGCACTACCGCGCCTTCTTCACCGTGCCCGAACGCCTCTCGGCCACCTGCGAGGACTATCGCGCCGGGGCGACGCTCGACCGCGCGGCGGATGCGGCCGACCTCGCGAGCGGACGCCGCATCACGGTGCCGACCCGGGTGCTCTGGGGCGCCGGCGGCTTCCCTGCCAAGACCGGCCTGTCGCCGCTCGACGCCTGGGCGCGCTTCATGGCCGATCCGGCGCTGCTCACAGGGGCGGCCGTCGACGCCGGCCATTTCCTCCCCGAAGAGGCGCCCGAGGAGACGCTCGCCGCGATCCTGCCGTTTCTCATGGGTTGAATACGAGGCGGACACATCCGATCTTTCCCCGTGTCCCTTCCCGAGGAATCCCCATGCAAGAGCTCCGTACCTTCCCTCGCGTCGGCCTCGCGCTCGGCGGTGGCGGCGCGCGCGGCATCGCCCATGTCGCGGTGATCGAGGCGCTCGACGAGATGGGCATCGTGCCGACGGCGCTCGCCGGCACCTCGATCGGCGCGATCTACGCCGCCGCGCGGGCCTCCGGCCTCGACGGCGCGAGCCTGCGCGCCCGCACGCTCGAGAGCTTCGGCGATCGCTCCGCCGCCTTCGCCAAGCTGTGGAACCGCCGGCCGCGGAAGTTCGGCGACCTCTTCTCCGGCAACTGGAGCCTCGGCCAGCTGTCGCCCGAGACCGTGCTCGACATCTTCGTGCCCGAGGCCTTCGCTGCGACGTTTGCCGACTGTTCGATCCCGCTCGCCGTGGTGGCGACCGACTTCTGGGGCGGCCGCGAGGCGGTGCTGTCGAGCGGCGACCTGCGCCGCGCGGTGGCCGCCTCGATCGCGCTGCCCTCGATCTTCAAGTCGGTGGTGATCGACGGCCGCGTGCTGATGGACGGCGGCGTAATGAACCCGGTGCCGGTCGACGCGCTGCCCGGCGAGGTCGACCTCGTCGTCGCCGTCGACGTCGTCTCCTATCCCGAGCCCGACGAGGGCAAGGCCCTGCCCGGCGCGCTGCAGGCGGTGATCGGCGCGACCCAGCTGATGCAGCAGCAGATCGCCGCCTACAAGTTCGAGACCCGCCGCCCCGACGTGCTGATCCGCCCCCCGGTCAACGACGTCCACGTCCTCGACTTCCTCGGCGCCGAAAAGATCCTCGCCGCCGCCGAACCGGTGAAGGACGAGGTCAAGCGCAAGCTCGGGCGGTTGATCGAGGCGTGGTGATCTGGTCGAGGGGAGCGATCAGGATGATCGGTTTTTCGTCGCGCGGCATCGTTGTGCCGTAGCCGCGGTGCGTGTCGTCCGGCACCAGTACCACCAATGCGCCCGAGATCTGGCGGCGGGTGATCAGCGCGGCGATCGCGTCGCCGTCGCGCGGAGCCAATCCGATCGACTTCGTTCGTTTGACTTCGATGGCGACCTTGGTGCCGTACCGGTCTTCGACGACGAGATCGAGGAAGCGGAAGCTCGTCTTTCCATCATCGCCGACGCCATGATAGGGGAGGAACGTCGTGCCGACGAGATGTGGACCGCGACGATGCAGGCCCTCCTCGACGAACCCGGTCAAGTATCCGAGCAGTTGTGCCTCGCTCTCGATCTCTCCGAAGCGGGGATCGAGACCGATCGCATTGCAGAAGTCGAGCACGCAGGCGGCGACAATGTCCAGCAGGCTGCCTCGTCGCTCATCGGTCTTTCGCGATGCGGTCGTCGGTGCCTCCGTCGCATCGGCAGTGGGCGTCTCTCGGGACGGTGCCGCCGCCTTGGGAGCGGTCGCCATGTCGACGACACGGTCGCGCGACAGCTTCTCCTCGATCTGTTCGATCAGAACGATCGCGAAGACGCAGACCGACAGGATGGCGAGCAACGACTCGTTGCCGTCGAAATTCAAGACGTAGTCGTGCGTCGAAGGATTGCGCCATTCCCGACGGTACCAAGAAAACTGCGTCAGGACACGTGGGCGGAAGATCGAGTTCTTCTCGAAGAAGGTCTCGATGTCGTGGATCGTGCGACGAGCCGGCTCCTTGCCCGCCAAGATGCGGTAGGCCTCCTTGAGAGACCCTTCGAATGCCTGGTTCGATCGGTAGACGGCATCCGTGAAGGCCGAGCGTACGCCGTCGCGGTTGCCGCGCGCATAGTGTGCGAAGGCCGTTTCCACGTGTTCGAGGATGGCGAACAACCCCGCCGAATGCGCGCCCGCCGGCAATGCGCGAACCTTGCTCCTCAGCGTTTCGATCAGGTCCATCCGTCTTGCTCGCCGCAGTGAATCGCTGCGGCGATCCTAGCGAGTCATGGTCTATGCTCTCAATGGATGATAATACTGATAATAAAACCTTAGATTGTATAACGGGAGCGACGGGACCTGCCCGTCACCGCCTTCCCTTGAAGAACCCCTTCAACAACTCCGCCGCCTCCCCCTCTGCCATCCCCGGATAGACCTCCGGCACGTGATGGCACGTCGGGCTCGCAAAGAGCCTCACCCCGTTCTCCACCGCGCCGCCCTTGGGGTCGGCGGCGCCGTAGTAGAGGCGGCGGATGCGGGCGAAGGAGATGGCGCCGGCGCACATCGGGCAGGGCTCGAGGCTGACCCACAGGTCGCAGTCGGTCAGCCGCTGCGAGCCGAGGGCGGCGCCCGCGGCGCGGATCGCCTCGATCTCGGCATGGGCGGTCGGGTCGGATTTCTCCAGCGTCCGGTTGCGGCCGCGCGCCACAATCCGGTCGTCCCTGACCACGACCGCACCCACCGGAACCTCGCCCGCCGCTGCCGCGAGACGCGCCTCGTCGAGGGCTTCGTCCATGAAGGAGCGGTAGCGGGGATGGGTCACGTCGGGTCTCCTCGGGGGCGACGGGGACGGGCGAAGCGCCCGGACGGCGGCGAAGCCGACGAAATACGCCGGACCTTCGCCGATTTTCGCCTCCACCGCTTACATGTCTCGGCGCTTTCGTCTAGTAAGGCGCCATGACCGAGACACGAAATCAAGACGACGCGCCCGCGGCGCGCGCCAACACCGGCGTCGCCGCCGATCCCGCCACCCCCGCCGCCGGCGAGCGCATCGCCAAGGTGCTCGCCCGCGCCGGCCTGTGCTCGCGCCGCGAGGCCGAGGACTGGGTGACCGCCGGCCGCGTCGCCGTCAACGGCAAGGTGCTGGAAAGCCCGGCCTTCACCGTGACCCCGTCCGACCGCGTGGTGGTCGACGGCCAGCCGCTGCCGACGAAGGAGCGCACCCGCCTGTGGCTCTTCCACAAGCCGCGCGGCCTCGTCACCACCAACCAGGACCCCGAGGGTCGCCCGACCATCTTCTCGGTGCTGCCCGAGGACATGCCGCGCGTCGTCACCGTCGGCCGTCTCGACATCAACACCGAAGGCCTACTGCTGCTCACCAACGACGGCGGCCTCGCCCGCGTGCTCGAACTGCCCTCGACCGGCTGGCTGCGCCGCTACCGCGTGCGCGCCTACGGCAACGTCGAAGAGGCGGCGCTGAAGGAACTGGCCAACGGCGTGTCGCTCGACGGCGTCGACTACGGCCCGATCGAGGCGGTGATCGAACGCGTCCAGGGCTCCAACATCTGGCTGGTGCTGGGTCTGCGCGAAGGCAAGAACCGCGAGGTGAAGCGCGTGCTCGCCTCGCTCGGCCTGACCGTCAACCGCCTCATCCGCGTCTCCTTCGGCCCGTTCCAGCTCGCCGACCTCGAAGAGGGCGAGATCCGCGAGATCCGCGGCCGTGTGCTGCGCGATCAGCTGGGCAATCGGCTGGTGGAGGAATCGGGCGCCGACTTCGACGCGCCGCTGATCCATCACCTGCACGGTGAGGCCGACGAGGGCGAGAAGCGGAGGATCCGCAACTTCGACCCGGCCGAGGACACCCGCGGCAAGGGCGGACGCGACGCCAGGGGCGGTCGCGCCCCGCGCACCAAGATGGAGTTCGTCGGCACCGGCGAGAAGCGCGTCCGCGATCGCGACGGCGGCGACGAGCGCCCGCGCGGCCCCGGCGGCAAGTTCCGCTCCGAGGGCTTCCGCGGTGGGCCCGGCGGCAAGTTCCGTTCGGAAGGCTTCCGCGGTCGCACCGAGGGTGATGCCCCGCGCTCCGGCGGCTTCCGCGATCGGCCCGGTTCCGGTGAAGGCGGCCCCCGCGGTCCGCGCGGCCCCGGCGGCAAGACCGGCGAGCGCTTCGGCGATCATCTGCCCTCGCGCGGCCAGCGCCCCGAGCGCCCGCGCGGCGAAGGCGGCGGCTTCCGCTCGGAAGGCCGTCAGGGCCGTCCCGAGGGCGACAAGCCCCGTTCGGAAGGCTATCGCGGTCGCCCCGAGGGTGATCGTCCGCGCTCCGAGGGCTATCGTGGCCGCCCCGAGGGTGATCGTCCCCGCTCCGAGGGCTATCGTGGCCGTCCCGAGGGCGATCGTCCCCGTTCCGAGGGCTACCGCGGTCGTCCCGACGGCGATCGTCCCCGTTCGGGCGGCTTCCGCGATCGCCCGGAAGGTGATCGTCCGCGTTCGGAGGGCTTCCGTGGCCGCCCCGACGGCGAGCGTCCGCGTTCCGGTGGTTTCCGCGATCGTCCCGAGGGCGATCGTCCGAAGCCGGCGCGCTCCGAGGGCTTCGGTCCGCGCGGTCCGCGCGGCATGAGCCCCGGCGGCCGCAATGCACCGGCCGGCGCCGGTCCCAAGGGTGACGGCCCGCGTGGCGCCGGTCCGAAGGGCGGCGGCAAGAGCTTCGGCCCCCGCGGCGACGGTCCCAAGGGTGGCGGCAAGAGCTTCGGTCCCCGTGGCGACGGTCCGCGCGGTGGTGGTGGCGGCAAGTTCGCCCCCCGCGGCGACGGTCCCCGTGGCGGCGGCGGTGCGAAGTTCGGCCCGCGCGGCGGTGGCGGCGGCCCGAAGGGCGGTCCCAAGGGCGGCAACCGCGGTCCGCGAGGCGGCGGAGAGCGTTCGTGAGGATCGTCGGCGGTCGCTTTCGCGGGACGAACCTCGCGACCCCGAAGTCCGACGACACCCGGCCGACCACCGACCGGCTGCGCGAACGCCTGTTCGACATCCTGTGGCACGGCCATCGTGACACGATCGAGGACGGCCGCGTCCTCGATCTCTTCTCCGGCACCGGCGCGCTCGGCCTCGAGGCCCTGTCGCGCGGCGCCCGTTTCTGCCTCTTCGTCGAAGAGGCGGCGGAGGCTCGCGGCGTGATCCGCGCCAACGTCGAACGCCTCGGCCTCACCGGCGTCACCAAGATCTGGCGCCGCGACGCCACCGATCTCGGCCGCTGCGCGCCGATGGAGCCCTTCGACCTCGCCCTGCTCGACCCGCCCTACGGCAAGGGTCTCGCCGATCGCGCCATGCACGCGATGCAGGCCGGCGGCTGGATGAAGCCGGGTGGTATCGTCGTCGTCGAGGAGGTCGCGAGCGCGGAACTCGCCCTGCCGGAAGGTTGGGAGAAGATCGACGAGCGCGCGCAGGGCGACACGCGTCTGCACTTTCTGCGCGTCTGAATTGTTGAAATTATAGTTCGCCACAGCACGTCATTCGTCATGTCGTGTGTGTCGGAATGCGTATAAAATTGTAATTGTTCAGATTGATTGTGCAATTTGGCGTCGAATGTTTCGCGTTAATTGCTCGTTGAGAAGTGTATATTATCTTGTCTGCATGTAGCCGCAGGTATCGCGGTCAAGAACACGTGCGCGGGGAACCGCGTCGGTTTCGGAGGAAAACATGCGGATCTCGGTCAAGGCGTCGCTGGTGGCGATCGTCGCGCTTCTCGTCGTCATGCTGGCCGGTCAGGGCTGGCTGGCGCTCTCGCGCCTGGACGCCATGTCCACGGCGGAAAAGGACATTGCCGAAAACTGGCTGCCGTCGGTCAAGGCGGTCAGCGAGATCAAGTATTCGATCACGCGTTATCGTCTCTACGGTACGCGCCACGTACTGAGCACCGACGAGAGCGAGATGAAGCGGCTCGACGAGCAGATCGTCGAGCAGGCGAAGCGCAACGTCGCGCTCTTCGCGACCTACGAGAAACTGATCTCGAGCGATGAAGAGCGCGATCTCTGGAACGTGTTCCGCAAGGACTGGGCGTCCTATGTCGGGGCGCAGGACATCGCCCTCGTCCACAGCCGCAAGAACGAGAACGAGGCCGCGGGTCGAGCCTTCGCCGAGGCGACCCCGGTCTTCGACAAGGCGCTGGCGGTGCTCGACAAGGACGTGGCGCTCAACGACAAGGGAGCGGCCGATTCCGCCGCGACCGCCGACAACGTCCACGATCAGGCTCGTCTCGCCGTCTTCGGCTTCGTCGGCTTCGCGCTGGTTCTCGGCATCGCCTCCGGCGTCTTCGTCGTCGTCCGCGTCACCTCGCCGCTCACCTCCCTGACGGCCGCCATGGCGACCATCTCGGCCGGCAATCTCCAGGCGGAGATCCCGGGCCGCGAGCGCGGCGACGAGATCGGCGACATGGCCCGCACGCTGGTCGTCTTCCGCGACGGCCTTGCCGAGACCGAACATCTGCGCACCGAGCAGGCCCGCCGCGAGGAAGAGACCGCGCGGCACATGGTCGAGGAGCGCAACCGCATCGCCGACAGCTTCCAGCGCACCATGGGCGCACTCGCCCAGAGCTTCGTGAAGTCGTCCGGTGAGGTCGCCGACGCCGCCCGCAATCTCTCCGCCACCGCGGAAGAGACCTCGCGTCAGGCCCAGTCGGTCGCCGAAGCCGCGGAGGAAGCCTCCGCCAACGTCGAGACCGTCGCCGCTGCGACCGAGGAACTGGCGGCTTCCGTCCGCGAGATCAACGGTCGTGTCGATCAGTCGTCGCAGATCGCCTCGTCGGCGGCCGACGAGGCGGCACAGACCCAGACGAACGTCCGCAGCCTGACGGAAGCGGCCGAGAAGATCGGCGACGTCGTCAACCTGATCCGCGACATCGCCGGCCAGACCAATCTGTTGGCGCTCAACGCCACCATCGAGGCGGCGCGTGCCGGCGAGGCCGGCAAGGGCTTCGCGGTGGTCGCGGCGGAAGTGAAGCAGCTCGCCGCCCAGACGGCGCGTGCCACCGACGAGATCGGCTCGAAGATCGGCGAGATCCAGTCGGCGACCTCGGAGACGGTCGACTCGATCACCCGCATCGTCTCGACCATCGCCGAGATCCGCGAGATGTCGACCTCGATCGCCGGTTCGGTGACCCAGCAGGGTGCCGCCACCGAGGAGATCTCGGGCAACACCCATCGCGCCTCTCAGGGTGCCAATCAGGTGACGACCAACATCGCCGGCGTCGGCCAGGCCGCCGAGATGACCGGCGCTGCGGCGACCCAGCTGATGACGCTCTCCGACGGGCTCTCCGGCCAGGCCGACCGCCTGACCCACGAGGTCGAGGACTTCGTGCGCACCCTGCGCTCGGCCTGAACGCGGCGCATGGACGATCATGGACGGCGCTCCGCGAGGGGCGCCGTTCGCGTTTGCGGGCTCACTTCCGCCCGAACAGCCGTTCGATGTCGGAGAGCTTGAGCTCGACCCAGGTCGGTCGGCCGTGATTGCACTGGCCGGAGTTGGGCGTCGCCTCCATCTCGCGTAAGAGGGCGTCCATCTCCTGCGGCTTGAGGCGACGGCCGGTCCTGACCGAGCCGTGGCAGGCCATGGTGGCGAGGATCTCGTCGATCCGCGCCTTGACCCGGTCCGAGGTCTCCCATTCGGCGAGATCGTCGGCGATGTCGCGCACGAGGCCGGCGACGTCGCCGTTCCGCAGGATCGCCGGCACCTCCCGCACCGCCACGGCGCGACCGCCGAAGCTCTCGACCACCAGCCCGACCTGCGCCAGATCCTCGGCGCGGGCGAGAAGGCGGGCGACGTCTTCCTCCGGCAGCTCCACCACTTCCGGGATCAGCAGGCCCTGACGGGCAATGCCGGTCTCGGCGAGCTGGGCCTTGAGCTTCTCGTAGGTCAGCCGCTCGTGCGCGGCGTGGGCGTCGACGATGACGAGCCCGTCGCGGGTCTGGGCGACGATGTAGTTGGCATGGACCTGCGCTCGCGCTGCTCCCAGTGGCTGCGCCTCCGCCGCCTCGTCGAGCGGCACGGCGTAGGCACTGGCGTCGGCGGACGGCTGGGTCACCGCGTCGAAGGGCGAGGCGCCGCCTTCCGACAGCACGTTGCCGGCGATCGAGCGCGGCGAGGCGAGGTCGAAGGTGGGCGCATCCGCCGGCCGGGCCGCGTCCTGACGCCAGTCGAAGGGCGACGACGGCCGATCGGTCGCCCGCCACAGCGGCCCCGACGGCGGCGTCCAGCCGGAGGCGCGCGGCGCCGAGCCGGTCGCCGCGGTGAGGCCGGAGCGCAGGGCGGCGAGGGTGGCCGCACCACCGGTCGAGGTGGCGCGGTGGCCGGCCATGGCGAGCGCCTGACGCATCGCCCCGACCATGAGGCCGCGCACCAGCCCGGCGTCGCGGAAGCGCACGTCGGCCTTGGTCGGGTGGACGTTGACGTCGACCTCGGTCGGATCGAGTGCCACGTCGAGCACGACGACGGCATGGCGATCCGACGACATCACGTCGGCATAGGCGCCGCGGATCGCCCCGAACAGCATCTTGTCGCGCACCGGCCGGCCGTTGACCGTCAGATACTGATGCGTCGAGGCGGCGCGGTGATAGGTCGGCAGGCCGATCCGGCCGAAGAGCCGCACCCCCTCGCGCTCGGCGTCGACCAGCAGCGAGTTCTCCACGAAGTCGTCGCCGACGATCGATGCCACCCGCGCGGCGAGCGCGTCCTCGGCGCGCGAGGCCGGGTAGTCGAGCGAGGACCGGTCGGAGCCCGAAAGCGAGAAGCGCACGTCGGGGCGGGCGAGTGCCAGCCGCTTCACCGTCTCGGTGATCGCCGCCGTCTCGGCCCGGTCGGACTTCAGGAACTTCAGCCGCGCCGGCGTGGCGAAGAACAGGTCGCGCACCTCGACCCGGGTGCCGCGCGAGATCGCCGCCGGGCGGACGTCGGAGACGCGGCCGCCGTCGAGACCGATCTCCCAGCCGTTGACGTCGTCGGCGCGCCGCGTGGCGATCGCCATTCGCGCCACCGCGCCGATCGACGGCAGTGCCTCGCCGCGGAAGCCCAGGCTCTCGATGCGGAAGAGGTCGTCCTCGGCGAGCTTGGAGGTGCAGTGGCGCTGCACGGCGAGCGCCAGATCGTCCGGCGTCATGCCGAACCCGTCGTCGGTGACGCGGATCAGCGTCTTGCCGCCGCCCGCCGTCACCACCTCGATGCGGGTCGCCCCCGCGTCGAGCGCGTTCTCGACGAGCTCCTTGACGACGCTCGCCGGCCGTTCGATCACCTCGCCGGCGGCGATGCGATTGACGGTCGTCTCGGAGAGTTGGCGAACGATCATGCGCTGCCTTTCGCGGGTTCGAACGATCATTTTCGCGGATTCGGGCGCCCGCGTCGACGGATGCATGTCTGCCGTCCACCGAAAGGCTGGTTGTTGCGGTGCAGCATGGGGAAGGGTAATGTCGTCGCGCCCACAAGCCAGAGGTTCTCGATGCTCACCAATTCGCCGCCCCGCGTGGACGGTCTCGCCGCCTTCGTCGGACGCTACGACGCCCTCGTCTGCGACGTCTGGGGTGTCGTCCACAACGGGGTGGAGGCCTTCGGCCCGGCCTGCGACGCACTGGTGCGCTGGCGCGAGGCGGGCGGCAAGGTGTTGCTCCTGACCAACGCGCCGCGGCCCTCGGCGCCGATCCACGAACAGCTCGCCAGGCTCGGCGTGCCGCGCGAGGCCTACGACGACCTGCTGACTTCCGGCGACGTCACCCGCGAGATCCTGCGCCGCCGCACCGAGCGCCGCGTGCTCCACGTCGGCCCGCCGCGCGACCTGCCGCTCATCGACGGCCTGCACATGCTGCGCGTCGGCGACGCCGATGCCGAGATCGTTCTGGTCACCGGCCTCTTCGACGACACGGTCGAGACGCCGGAAGACTATCGCGCCCGCCTCGCGGTGCTCGCGGAACGCCGCCTGCCGCTGGTCTGCGCCAATCCCGACATCGTCGTCGAACGCGGCCATCAACGCGTCTGGTGCGCCGGCGCGCTCGCCCGTCTCTACGAGGAACTCGGCGGCGACATCACCCTGGTCGGCAAGCCCTGGGGACCCGTCTACGACGAGACGCGGATGCGGATCTCGGAACTCTACGGCAAGCCCTTCGACGAGGTGCGCACGCTGGCGATCGGCGACGGTCTGGCGACCGACGTGCGCGGCGCCTTCCTGCAGAAGATCGACACGCTCTTCGTCACCGGCGGCATCCACGCCGCCGACTTCGGCCCGATCGACGACCCCGACGCCACCCGCGTCTCGGCGCGCCTCGAGGCCGAAAAGCTCGGCGCCACCGCCTTCGTGCCGCGCCTCTGCTGGTGAGCGGAGGCGCCGTCGGCGCGCTTGCCTCGGCCTGACCGAACACCCCGAAGACGAAAGAGGCGGCCCGAAGGCCGCCTCTCTTTTTTGTTCGCGGAGGACTTCCTCAGAAGTCCATGCCGCCCTCCGAAGTCGGGCTTGCCCGACTTCGGCACTTCTCGGTGATGGGCGGCCTTCACGGCCTTCCGATCCTGGCGGATCAGAAGTCCATGCCGCCCATGCCGCCCATGCCGCCGCCCGGCATCGCCGGAGCAGCTTCCTTGCGCGGCTTCTCGGCGATCATCGCCTCGGTGGTGATCAGCAGGCCGGCGACCGAAGCCGCGTCCTGGAGCGCCGTGCGGACGACCTTGGTCGGGTCGATGATGCCGGCCGACACCATGTTGACGAACTGCTCGGTCTGAGCGTCGAAGCCGATCTCGGCGTCGGGGTTCTCGAGCAGCTTGCCGACCACGATCGAGCCTTCCACGCCGGCATTCTCGGCGATCTGACGGATCGGGGCCTCGAGGGCCTTCAGCACGATGTTGATGCCGGCCTGGACGTCGGCGACGTCGGACGACAGGGCCTCGACCGCCTTCTTGGCGCGCAGCAGAGCCACGCCGCCACCGGGGACGATGCCTTCTTCGACCGCGGCGCGGGTCGCGGCGAGCGCGTCGTCCACACGGTCCTTCTTCTCCTTGACCTCGACCTCGGTCGCGCCGCCGACGCGGATGACCGCGACGCCGCCGGCGAGCTTGGCGAGACGCTCCTGGAGCTTCTCACGGTCGTAGTCGGAGGTGGTCTCTTCGATCTGGGCCTTGATCTGGGCGACGCGCGCCTCGATCTCGGACTTGGCGCCGGTGCCGTCGACGATCGTGGTGTTTTCCTTGGCGATCGTGACCTTCTTGGCGCGGCCGAGCATGTCGAGGGTGACGTTCTCGAGCTTGATGCCGAGGTCTTCCGACACGACCTGACCGTTGGTCAGGATGGCGATGTCCTCGAGCATGGCCTTGCGACGGTCACCGAAGCCCGGCGCCTTGACGGCGGCGATCTTCAGGCCACCGCGCAGCTTGTTGACGACGAGCGTGGCGAGCGCCTCGCCCTCGACGTCCTCGGCGATGATGAGGAGCGGCTTGGAGGTCTGCACCACGGCCTCGAGGACCGGGAGCATCGCCTGCAGGTTGGAGAGCTTCTTCTCGTGGATCAGGATGTAGGGATCCTCGAGGTCGGCCACCATCTTGTCGGCGTTGGTGATGAAGTAGGGCGACAGGTAGCCACGGTCGAACTGCATGCCTTCGACGACGTCGAGTTCGGTCTCGGCGGTCTTGGCTTCCTCGACGGTGATGACACCCTCGTTGCCGACCTTCTGCATCGCCTCGGCGATCATCTCGCCGATCGCCTTCTCGCCGTTCGCGGAGATCGTGCCGACCTGCGCGACCTCGGCCGAGGTCTTGATCTTGCGCGAGCGACCCTCGAGGTCCTTGACCGCGGTGGCGGCGGCGAGCTCGACGCCGCGCTTGAGGTCCATCGGGTTCATGCCGGCGGCAACCGCCTTGGCGCCCTCGCGGACGATGGCCTGGGCGAGTACGGTCGCGGTGGTGGTGCCGTCACCGGCGAGGTCGGCGGTCTTCGAGGCCACTTCGCGCACCATCTGGGCGCCCATGTTCTCGAACTTGTCCTCGAGCTCGATCTCCTTGGCGACGGAGACGCCGTCCTTGGTGATGCGGGGAGCGCCGAAGGACTTGTCGATGACGACGTTGCGGCCCTTCGGGCCGAGCGTCACCTTGACGGCGTTGGCGAGAATGTCGACGCCGCGCAGCATGCGCTCGCGGGCATCGGCGGAGAACTTGACGTCTTTGGCAGCCATGTGGGCCTACTCCGAAAGAGAGAAACGGGTGGGAGAACGATCCGGATCGGACGGCCTCAGCCGACGATGCCCAGGATGTCGCTCTCCTTCATGATGAGGAGGTCCTGGCCGCCGAGCTTGATCTCGGTGCCCGACCACTTGCCGAACAGCACCTTGTCGCCGACCTTGACGTCGAGCGCGATCAGCTTGCCGGCGTCGTCACGGGCGCCGGGGCCGACGGCGACGATCTCGCCTTCCTGCGGCTTCTCCTGCGCGGTGCCGGGGATGATGATGCCGCCGGCGGTCTTCTGCTCGGCTTCGATGCGCTTGACGACGACACGGTCGGCGAGCGGACGGAAGGAGATGGACATGGATGCGATCCTCTCTGGAACACGTTCGTTCGGCTGTCGCCCGTGACCCGTCCGCGCGATGAATGGATCGGGGTGGGGGACGCCGGGAATTCGACCTGTTGGCACTCGTCGAAATCGAGTGCCAACAGGGTCGCTCGGAGATAGGGACGAAGGCGGCACGAGTCAAGGCGGAGGACGTTTTCCGCCGTTCGGGCCGCCGCCGCCCGGTCGATCCGGCGCGGCGGGGCGCCAGCAATTTCTGGCGCCCTCACCAGAAGAGGACGTGGATCACCAGCGCCCAGAAGCCGAGCGACAGCGCGACGGCACCCAGTCGCACCCAACGGAGCCACCAGGGCCGCGGCTCGGCGTCGATCGCCGCCTCGACCGCCTCGAGTTCCGGCGGTGCGTCGTCCACCAGGAAATGCTCGATGAAGGAGATGCCGTCGGGGCAATTTCCGGCCGTTCCATAGGTGACGCCTGGCGCTCTTTTGCGAGAACTGTCGTCGTCTGTCATCGTATCCGCCCGGAAGAACGTCTTCGCTTTTGGATAGCCCGGAAAATGGTGTACGAGGACTATCTGGGACCATGATAACTCGGGCAAATACGCATATCAAATCGCGTTTCTCGTAATATTTCAGGCGTAATTTAAATAACCCCGCGTCATAAACCATCTGTTAGATATGCTCAATCGGACATAACGTTACGTCTCTGCCAGTTTTGCGTGTAGATCAGCCAATGTTTTCGCATATCTGGAATGCAAAAATGGCATGAGTCGATGTGGACGAGCGCGGGAGAACGGACTTCTTCCGGCGTCGTGCCCGCGTCGAGCGAGGGCGAGGCGGCAAGACGCGCGGGTCGGCCGTGAGACGACGCGCGACGGCGCGGCCGGCCCCTGGGCGAGGGGCCGACCGCGCTGCGGCGGTTTGTCGAACGGGGAGGGCGGACGAGGCGTGCGCGGAGGCGGGCGACGCGATCAGACGAAGTCGAGCGCCGCCATGGTGGCGGCTGCCGCGGCGGCGGCCGCGATACCGGCGACGGCGGCGATGCGGCGCGGTGCGGCGGCGCGGACGGGGATCGGGACGAGTGCGGGTTCGCCCTTGGGAAGGGTCGCACTCTCCGGCACGGTGCCGATGAAGATGACGCGCGCGGCGTATTTCAGGAAGCGCACGGCCCGACGGGCGAGATCGCCGGTCGTCATGATCCGGGCGAGCGGCGCCGGCACGGTGCGGCGGCAGACGGCGAGCTTGCGGATCGGTTCGACCACCCGCCAGACGGCGTGGGAGCCACCGGGGAAGAAGGCGACGGAACCGGCGCGCAGCACGTGTTCGCTGCCGTCGGGCATGGTCACCTCGACGACACCCTCCATGACGTGGACGGTCTCGTCCCAATGGAACTGCCAGCGGAAGGTGCCGGGGGTGCAGTCCCACAGCGCCGTCGAGGCGAAGCCGTCGGCACCGCTGGCGAGCGCGACGATGCGGGCCTGCGGCGCACCTTCGAGGACCCAGGAGGGATCGATCGGGCAGTCCTGCCAGTCGTCGCGGGCGTCGTCGGAGAAGACGGGCGAGCCCTTCGCGGGGCCGTTCGCGGCGGAAAGAGCGTTCGAAGCCATGATCGGACGGATCTCCTGTGACAGGCCGGGCACTCGCGCCCGTCCTCCCGTCCTATCAGAGCCGTCTCGAGACACGGTTTTCTCGACCGCTCGAATTTTATCGAAGTCTCACGCCGGGGACATCGCCGCGGCCTCCTCTTCCTCGTCCTGCAACTCGCCGGCCGCCACCAGCGCAGCGAAACGGCCGCCCGCGGCCACCAGTTCGTCGAAGGTGCCGCGTTCGACGATGCGGCCGGCCTCCATGTAGAGGATCTGGTCGGCGTTGCGGACCGTCGACAGGCGATGGGCGATGACGAAGGTGGTGCGGTCCTTCGCCAGATGATCGAGCGCGCGCTTGATCTTCAGCTCGGTCTCGTTGTCGAGCGCCGAGGTCGCCTCGTCGAGGATGAGGATCGGCGCGTTCTTGAGGATCGCGCGGGCGATGGCGAGGCGCTGGCGCTCGCCGCCCGAGAGGCCGCGCCCGCGCTCGCCGGCCCGCGCGTCCCAGCCGCCGAACTTGCTCTCGACGAAACCGTCGGCCTCGGCGAGGCGGGCGGCCTCGCGGATCTCGTCGTCGGTGGCCTCGGGTCGGCCGATGCGCAGGTTCTCGGCGATCGAGCGATCGAACAGGCCCGGGTCCTGGAAGACGACGCCGATCGACTTGCGGATGCTGTCGATCGTCACGTCGCGCAGGTCCTGCCCGTCGATGGTGATCGACCCGCCCGAGGGATCGCGGGCGCGCTGGAGCAGCGCGATCGCCGTCGACTTGCCCGAGCCGGTCGGGCCGACGATCGCGGTCGTCTTGCCCGGTTCGGCGACGAAGGAGACGTCGTGGAGGCCGGAATTCGAACGCGGATAGCGGAAGTTCACGGTATCGAAGACGACGCGGCCGCCGGTGACCTTCAACGCCGGGGCGCCGGGCTTCTCGACGAGCGTCGAGGTCTGGTCGAGCACGTCGAAGAACTGGCGCATGCCCGCCGCCTCGAAGACCAGCGACGAGAGGAACTGCGTCAGCTGGTCGAGGCGGCCGATCAGCATGCCGGCGAAGCCGACGAAGGAGACGATCTCGCCGACCGAGATCTCGCCCTTGGCATGGAGCGAGGTGCCGAGCGCGAAGAGCGAGACGATGGTGATCGTCGCCGCCGCCCGCGTCAGCACCGAGGCGAGCGCCCACCAGTTCAGCACCGGGAACTGCGCGGCGATCAGGTTGCCCATGATCGCCTGCAGCGCGCGGGCCTCTTCCTGCAGGCGCGAGAAGCTCTGCACCACCGAGACGTTGCCGATGACGTCGACGACGCGGCCGGAGAGCTCGGAGTGATAGGCTTCGGCGCGCTCCTGGCCGAAACGGGTCTTGCGCACGACGATGGTCGAGAGCGTGCCGTAGACCACCATCAGCGCCATCAGGAGCAGGCCCATGCGCCAGTTCATGGTGAGCGACACCGGGATCAGCGCGACCAGCATCACGATCGCCGTCAGATGCTCGCGGAAGACGGCGAGCAGCAGCGAGAAGAGATGGTCGGTGCCGCGCAGCATGACGCCGATCAGCCGGCCCGACTGCTCGTCGGAATGGAACGAGGCGGGCAGTTGGATGACGTGCTCGAAGAAGTTCCGCATCACCTCGAGCCGGCGGCGATGGGCGAGCCGGTCGGCGTGGAGCGAGACGAAGATGCCGGCGGCGATACCGACGAAGCCGAGGCCGGCCCACAGCGCCACCAACCCCATGGCCGGGCGGTCGTGGGTCAGCGCGTCGACGACGCGGCCGAACAGGATCGGTTCGGCGAAGCCGAGCAGCGCCAGGACGATGCCGGCGAAGCCGAGACCGAAGGCGAGGCCGCGATCGGGGCCGACGAGGCCGACGGCACGGAGATAGAGACGGAAGAAACTCATCGGCAGGCGGCCCGCTGGTCGAACGCTTCAGGCTCGCGGACCGATTCCGCGAGCGCGAACGACCTCGTCATGCACCGGCGGATCGCCGGTTGCAACGGCCGCGGCGGCCTCGGCCGACGCTGCGTCAGTCGACGACGTCGAAGCCGGTCGCTTCGATCACCTTGCGGGCGGCGTCGCGATCGAGGCCGCCGTCGAGGTCGAGGCGACCGCTCGCGAGATCGATCGTCACCTTGGCGTTCGGATCGGCCTTGAGCACGGCGCGTTCCACCGACTGGACGCAGCCCATGCAGGTCATGCCTTCGATCTTCAGCGTGATCATGTCGTCGATCCTTTCGCGGGGCGCGGCGTCGCGCCGGTGCCCATTGGCTCTCACCGACCATTTGGCGGCGGCCCCGGCGAGGGTCAAGGGGCGTCGCCTTCACGGCCCCGCGATGCCGCGATCCGTGGATAACCTCCTTCCGCGCCGAATGAACGCGCACGGTGAGGCGCGAGGCGATTGGCTCGGCGATGGTGAATCAGGCATGGTGGCGCGAACACGAGCGACGATCGTCGCGCCGGGCCCGTCACATGCGCCGTTTCGCAGACCTCTTCATCGCGATCTGCATCCCGATCGTCGCCCTCTCGGTCGGCGCGATCGCCTATTGGCAGTTCGCGGCGTCGGCGACGGGAGCGGCGGCTTCGGGCGCGATCGTGCTGTTGGCGCTGACGGCGATCCATTGGGCGACGAGCATCCGGCGTCGACGTGCCGCCGAGGACGACCGGCTGGAGTTCCTCGTCCGCCGCATCGCCGACGTCGCCGCCGACGTCGGCGCGGTCGAACGTCGGCTGCTGATGCTCGAAGAGGGCGGCGCGCGGGCGCGGCGCGAGGAGATCGACCAGGTCGTCGCCGAGGTCGAGGTGATCGGCACGCTCACCCGGCAGGTGATCGAGGCGGTCGCCGATCTCGAGGTGCAGTTCACCGAGACGCGCTCGGCGCTGATCCGCGGCGACATCCGCCAGGAGCCGCGTCGCGGCCTCGGCGAACGGCCCTCGGCGCTTTCGAGCGGACGACCGGCGGCGGCGACGTCGCGCTCGGAGCTGGTGCCGGATCGCTTCGCCGATCTCGACGAGGACGGCTTCCTCGCCTACGTCCGACGCGCCATCGACGCCGACCGCATCGACCTGCATCTCCAGCCGATCGTCTCGCTGCCGCAGCGCAAGGTGCGCTTCTACGAGGCGCTGACCCGGCTGCGCGGCGACGACGGCGAGGTGATCCACCCCTCCGACTACATCCCGATCGCCGAGGCGCGCGGGTTGATGGCGTCGATCGACGAGCAGATCCTGATCAAGTCGGTGGCGATCCTGCGCCGCCTCGCCGAACGCTCGCGCGACATCGGCGTCTTCCTCAATCTCTCCTCGGCCAGCCTGTCGCACGCCGGCTTCTTCCGCGACTTCCTCCAGTTCATGGAGAAGAACCGCGACCTCGCCGACATGCTGGTGCTCGAATTCCCGCAGGCCTCGGTGCGCGCCATGGGGCCGATCGAGAGCGAGGGCATGAAGGCGCTGAAGGAGCTGGGCTTCCGCTTCTCGGTCGACCAGATGACCGACCTCAAGATCTCGTTCCAGAACCTCGCCGACCGCGGCTTCCGCTGGGCCAAGATCTCGGCCGAGCGGCTGTTGCACAAGGGCGACGAGCTCGGCACCGACATCCATCCGGTCGACCTCACCGACTATTTCCGCCGTTTCGGCATGGAGCTGATCGCCGACCACGTCGAGCGCGAGACCGAGGTGGTCGACGTGCTCGACTACGGCGTCCGCCTCGGTCAGGGCAATCTCTTCGCCCCGCCGCGGCCCGTCCGGGTCGAGGCGATGGCGGAAAAGCCGCAACCGAGCGCGCTCGCCCGTGCCGCCGCCGCGACCCGCCCGGTCGAGCCGCCGCCGGCCCCGGCCCCGGAGGCGACGCCGCAGGCCGTCGCCGCGCGCATCGCCGCGCCGCGTCAGGCCGAGGCGAGAATGGCCGAGGCGCGATCGGCGGCATCGAAGCGGCCCGCGCCCGCGCGCGCCGGCACTCCGGTCGCCGAGGAGCCGCCGCGGCCCGGCATCCGGATCGTGCCCGCCGGCGCGCCGGCGCCCGCCCGCCGCAATCCCTGAGCCGACCGACATCGAGAGCCCGAGACGCGAAACCGCCGCCCGGAGGGGTCCGGACGGCGGCTCTGATTGTCGGTGCGGATGGGATCAGCGGAACAGCGCGTCGATGTCGTCCTGGTCGGACGTCGACATGACGTCGTCGACGAAGTTCTGATCGACGCCCTCGCCGGCGTGCTGGGGACCGTGGAGGATCAGCTCGCGCATGCGGCGTTCCTCTTCGCTCTCCTCGGCTTCGCCCTCGGCGTCGTCGATCTTCAGCGTCCTGGCGAGGCCGGCGAGACGCTCCTCGATCCAGGTCAGCGTGCGCACCACCTTGCGGATGCGCTGGCCGGTGATGTCCTGGAACGAGCAGGCCTCGAAGATCGTCACCATCTTCTCGTCGACCAGAGTCTTGAAGGCCTCCGGGTCGGACCCGTCGGCGGCCATGATGGCCTCGGCGGATTCCATGATGGCGTTGGTCGCGGCTTCGGTCGATTCGACCACGGCGTCGAGCTCGCGTCCGGCTTCCGGAATCTTCTGGAAGCGGATCTGGCCGGGCCGGAAGGCGCCGATGTCGCGACGCAGCGACGCGATTTCACCGACGATCGAACGGAATTCGTCGTGGAGCAGCTCATCGACCCTGGCGACGGTGTCGTCCAGCGTCTCGGCCATGCGTTCGGCGAGCGCCATGACGTCGTCGAGCGACAGATCGCGACGTTCCGTCTGCAGGAACTCGACGATCCGGCTGAGCTGCTCCGGTTTGACCGGAGCCATGATACGTCCCCTTGGGTTCAAGTCCGTTCCGGCGCGGGCATCCCCTCCCTCGCCGGCGGTGTGGTGCGTCAGTCCTGGAAGACCGCCTCGATCTTGCCCTTCAGCGTCTGCGCGTTGAACGGCTTCACGATGTAGTTGTTCACGCCGGCCTTCTTGGCGGCGATCACGTTCTCGGTCTTGGATTCGGCCGTGACCATGATGAACGGGGTCTTGGACAGACCGCCGTCGGCGCGAACGTGCTTGAGCAACTCGTAGCCGGTCATCGGCTCCATGTTCCAGTCGGAGATGACGAGGCCGTAGCGGCGCTCCTTCATCTTGCCGAGCGCCTCGGTGCCGTCCGACGCCTCGTCGACGTCTTCGAAGCCGAGCTGCTTCAAGAGGTTGCGGATGATCCGGATCATCGTCTTGTAGTCGTCGACCACGAGAACCGGCATCGAAAGATCAAGCGCCATGAGTGGGTACTCCGAACATTGCGCGGCATCCCGGCGAGGAATGCCCCCTTCCGCACTCTCCGGTCCCACCGCCGTCACATGCATTCGCGACGTCGATCACCGGCCTTTACCGCAATCTAGGCATCAGTTTCGAACATTCCGTTAATGGAACCCGCCGGGAAACCAATGAAACCGCCGGAAACGCCGCAACGAACCGGGGTTGGACCTCGCCATCCACCGACCGGGGGGCGAACGATCGCGAATTTCGGCAGTTTTTCTGTGGTTTCTCGGGATACCGAAGATTAACCCTGTTCCTCTTCGCGTGCAGATCGGCCCTTCCGCATCGGTCTTGACCCGCCGGGGCGGGCACGGCACGGTCGGCGCGACGATCAGGGCGCCGAGGCGTCGATTCATCGTCTCCGAGCCTTCGCCGCCTCCGAAAGAACGTGGTCCGATGTCGCAAGAAGTGGAGCGCCGTGCAGGCGCCGCGCCGCAGCCGTACGATCTCGCAGATCGCCTGCCCGACCGCCTTCGCGGTGGGCACGTCGCCATCGGCAACTTCGACGGCGTCCATCGTGGCCATCAGGCGGTGCTCGGTGCGGCGCTCGACCGGGCGCGGGCCGAGGGGAAGCCGGCGCTCACGCTGACCTTCGAACCGCATCCGCGCTCCTTCTTCACGCCCGATCGGCCGGTCTTCCGCCTGACGCCGCCGCAGGCCAAGGCCCGCATCGTCGACGCCCTCGGGCTCGACGGGCTGGTGGTCGGCCGTTTCGACGCCGCCTTCGCGGCACTCTCGGCCGAGGACTTCGTCGCCGACGTGCTGGTCGGCCGGCTCGGCGCCTCCAGCATCACCATCGGCTGGGATTTCCAGTTCGGCCGCGACCGCCAGGGCACGCCCGGCTTCCTGCACGAGGCGGGACGGCGCCACGGCTTCGGCGTCGACGTGGTCGAGCCCTTCGCCTGCGAGGGCGGCGAGCCGGTGTCGTCGAGCCGTATCCGCGCCGCGCTCGAGGCCGGTGACATCGCCGAGGCGCACGGGCTGCTCGGCTATCGCTGGTTCGTCGAGGGCGAGATCGTCCACGGCGACGCCCGCGGCCGCCTGCTCGGCTTCCCGACCGCCAACATGCGGCTTCCCGAGAACTGCCGGCTGAAGCAGGGCGTCTGGGCGGTGACCTTCACCATCGACGGCCTGACCCGCCACGGCGTCGCCAACTGGGGCCGCCGGCCGCAGTTCGACGACGGCGCGCCGGTGCTCGAGACCCATGTCTTCGACTTCTCCGGCGATCTCTACGGCAAACGCGTCGACGTCGGCTTCGTCTCCTTCCTGCGGCCGGAGGCGAGGTTCGCCTCGGTCGACGCACTGGTGGCGCAGATGCGGCTCGACGCCGCCGAGGCGCGCGCCGTCCTCTCCTCGATGTCGCCGGGCACCGCGCTCGACAGGGCTCTGGCGGGAGAGATCGCGTGACCCCCGGTTCCTCCTCGATCGTCCGCGGCATCGCCATCATGACCGCGGCGATGCTGATCGTCCCGTCGATGGACGTGCTGGCCAAGGTCCTCACCCGCTCGATGCCGGCGATGGAAGTGGCCTTCGCGCGTTTCGTCGGTCAGCTGCTGGTCGCCACGCTCGTCGGTCTCGCCATCGGCGAGGGGCGGCAGCTGATGCCGCCGAACCCGGCCGGCCATCTGCTGCGCGGCCTGTTCCTGGCGGCGACGTCGCTTCTGTTCTTCACCTCGCTCGCCACCATGCCGCTGACCGACGCGCTGGCGATCGCCTTCGCCGAGCCGATGATCCTGACGGCGGTGTCGCCCTGGCTCCTCGGCGAGACGGTCGGCTGGCGGCGCTGGGCGGCCTGCGGCGTCGGCTTCCTCGGCACGCTGATCATCATCCGCCCGAGCTTCGAGCAGTTCGGTACGACGGCGCTGCTGCCGCTCGCCGCCGCCTTCACCTTCGCCGGCTACCACGTCATGACGCGGCGCCTGTCGGGGCAGGGGACGCTGACGGCGGTGCAGTTCACCACCGGCCTGATCGGCACCGTGGCGCTCGGCATCGGGCTGGCGATCTCGTCGAACGCCGGCTGGCTCTCCGGACCGGTGGTGTGGCCGACGGGCTGGAGTTGGGCGATCTTCTTCTCGATCGGCGTCATCTCCTTCGTCACTCACGGGATGATCGTCACCGCGTTCGGTCATGCGCCCGCCGCGGTGCTGGCGCCCTTCGGCTATCTCGAGATCGTCTCGGCGACGGCGCTGTCCTTCCTGGTCTTCGGCGACTTCCCCGACCGTCCGACCTGGGCCGGCATCGCGCTGATCGTCGCCTCGGGTCTCTACATCGTGCACCGCGAGCGTATCCGCGGCATGTCGCGGGTGCTGCCGCCGACCGAGTGAGGCACAAGCGCCACAGGGCCCCCCGATCGAGACTTCGCGTTCGAATCTCTGATTGCGTTTCCGTGGAAACATGCAATCTTGACGTTTGGATACGTAAAACTGCGTTTGGGGGGATTACGTCATGCGCAAATCGTTCGTCTTCGCAACGATCGTCCTGCCGGCGGCCCTGATCGCCGGCTCGGCCTCGGCTGCCGATCTCTATCGTCCGGCCCCGTCGGCGGCGATGATGGCGCCGGTCGCGACGGCCTACAACTGGACCGGCTTCTATGCCGGCGCCCATCTCGGCGGCATCTGGTCGGGCACCCATTGGGACGGCTTCGCCACCCCGTCGTTCGATCTCAACGCCGGCAGCGTGCTCGGCGGCGTCCAGGCAGGCTACAACTACCAGATCGATTCCTTCGTGCTCGGCGGCGAACTCTCCGTCGGTCTGCTCGGCAGCAACGCCAAGGGCCAGTGCTCGAACGCGCTCGGCACCGAATGCCGCTCGCGCCAGAGCTGGGTCGTCGACGCGCGTGCCAAGGCCGGCTACGCCTTCGATCGCCTGCTCGTCTACGGCACCGCCGGCATCGCCTTCTCCGAGTTCCGCCACGACCAGACCCGCGTCCTGACCCAGGACTGGGGCAAGACCTCGCGCGTCGGCTGGACCGCCGGCTTCGGGCTCGAATATGCCCTGACCAACAACTGGTCGGCCGGCCTCGAGTGGAAGCACTACGACTTCGGCCGCGAGACCCGGTCGAGCAACCTCGGCGGCTCGGTCCGCTTCCGCTCGACCTCGGATGCGGTGCTCGCCAAGGTCAACTATCGCTTCTGAAGCGCCGGCGCCCGCGCGCCCGTTTCGCCCCCGCGTGCCCTGCCGGGTCCGCGGGGGTCGTCGTTCGTGGCCGCGCGCGGCCCTTCGCCTCTTCCGATCCTCGGCGTCTCCTGTTAGAACGCGGGCCATGACCCAGCGGCGAACCGACCGGACGGCGCTACCGTCCCCGCGCCCGATCGCGCGAATTATCGGCCCGGACCTGCGCGCGCGCGCCTGACGCGACGCCGCCGGTTCGGGAACGACGTCGCGTGTCCCCGCGCGACACCCGCCCCAGAGGCCCCCTCGGCTCACGAGGCGCGGGCCTGCCCCAGACACGAGCGCTCTCTCGAGGACCCGAGATGACCGACAAGACCGTCGATTATTCCAAGACTCTCTTCCTGCCCAAGACCGATTTTCCGATGCGCGCCGGCCTGCCGGAGAACGAGCCGAAGATCCTCGCCAAGTGGAAGGACGCCGACCTCTATCGCGCCCAGCGCGCCGAGGCCGCCGGCCGGCCGAAGTTCGTGCTGCACGACGGCCCTCCCTATGCCAACGGCAACCTCCACATCGGCCACGCGCTGAACAAGATCCTCAAGGACGTGATCACCCGCCAGAAGCAGATGGAAGGGTTCGATTCGAACTACGTTCCGGGCTGGGACTGCCACGGTCTGCCGATCGAGTGGAAGATCGAGGAGAAGTATCGCGCCGCGGGCAAGAACAAGGACGAGGTGCCGATCAACGAGTTCCGCGCCGAGTGCCGGGCCTTCGCCGAGCACTGGGTGGGCGTGCAGTCGGCCGAGTTCCAGCGCCTCGGCGTGATCGGCGACTTCGAGAACCCCTATCTCACCATGGCCTACGAGGCCGAGGCGGTGATCGCCGGCGAGCTGCAGAAGTTCGCCGTCTCCGGCCAGCTCTATCGCGGCTCCAAGCCGGTGATGTGGTCGGTCGTCGAGCGCACCGCGCTGGCGGAGGCCGAGGTCGAGTATCAGGACTATCAGTCGGATACGATCTTCGTGAAGTTCCCGGTGGTGGGAAAGCTCGATGGCGACCCACTTTCTCTCGAAGATGCCATGATTTCAAATATTTTGAATGTGGCCTCATCTGTTGTAATCTGGACAACAACGCCCTGGACAATCCCCGGCAATCGCGCGGTGTCATTCTCCTCGCGCGTCTCCTACGCCCTCTACAGAGTTGACGCCTCACCCGAGGGAAATTGGGCGAAGCCCGGAGAACATTTGCTTCTGGCTACGAAACTGGCTGAAGACGTCAAAAATGCAGCCAAGATCGAGACCTTGACCAAGGTCTACGATCTTCCTGACAACGTTCTGCACCGACTCGTCCTCGCCCACCCGCTCGCCCATCTCGGCTACGGCTTCAAGGTCCCCATGCTCGACGGCGACCACGTCACCGACGATTCGGGCACCGGCTTCGTCCACACCGCGCCGGGCCACGGCCGCGAGGACTTCGAGATCTGGATGCACAATGCCCGCGCGCTCGAGCTGCGCGGCATCGATCCGGCGATCCCCTTCACCGTCGACGACGGCGGCTTCCTGACGGAAGACGCGCCGGGCTTCGTCGGCGCCTCGGTCATCACCGACAAGGGCGACAAGGGCGACGCCAACCCCCGTGTCATCGCCGCGCTGGTCGAGGCCGGCGCGCTGATCGCGCGCGGGCGGATGAAGCACCAGTATCCGCATTCCTGGCGCTCCAAGAAGCCGGTGATCTTCCGCAACACGCCGCAGTGGTTCGTCTACATGGACCGCCAGATCCGCGGGACGGCCGCGGAGGCCGCCGGCTCCAACGAGCCCGATACGCTGCGCGCCCGCGCCCTCAAGGCGATCGCCGAGACGACCTTCTATCCCCCGGCGGGCCAGAACCGGCTGAACGGCATGATCGCCAATCGCCCGGACTGGGTTCTGTCGCGCCAGCGCGCCTGGGGCGTGCCGATCGCCGTCTTCCGCAACACCGTGACCGGCGAACTGGCGCCGGGGCCGACGTTCGCCAAGAACGACGAGCTGCGGAAGCGCGTCTACGACGCCTTCCTCGCCCACGGCGCCGACGCCTGGTACGAGGCCGGTGCCAAGGAGCGCTTCCTCGGCGGTCTGGTCGACGATCTCGGCCCCTGGGAGCAGGTGCGCGACATCCTCGACGTCTGGTTCGATTCCGGTTCGACCCACGCCTTCTGCCTGAAGAAGCGTCCGGACCTGAAGTGGCCGGCCGACATGTATCTCGAGGGCTCGGACCAGCATCGCGGCTGGTTCCATTCCTCGCTGCTCGAGAGCTGCGGGACGAATGGCCGCGCGCCTTACGACGCCGTGCTCACCCACGGCTTCGTCATGGCCGAGGACGGCCGCAAGATGTCGAAGTCGCTCGGCAACATCGTCGCGCCGCAGGACGTCATCAAGCAGTCCGGCGCCGACATCCTGCGTCTGTGGGTGATGACCTCCGACTATGCCGACGACCTGCGCATCGGCAAGGAGATCCTCCAGACCAACGTCGAGAGCTATCGCAAGATCCGCAACACCATCCGCTGGATGCTCGGCACGCTGGCCCATCACGACGCGGCGGGCGACCCGGCCTTCAGCGAACTGCCGGAGCTCGAGCGGCTGATCCTGCATCGCCTCGTCGAAGTGTCGGACGCGGTGAAGGCGGGCTATGCGTCCTACGACTTCAAGAAGGTCGTCGGCGCCGTGCTGAACTTCATGGTGGTCGATCTCTCGGCCTTCTGGTTCGACGTCCGCAAGGACGCGCTCTACTGCGAGGCCAAGTCCTCGGCCAAGCGCCGCGGCGCGCTCTTCGTGGTCGATCGGCTGTTCGACGCGCTCGCCAAGTGGCTGGCGCCGATGCTGCCCTTCACCATGGAAGAGGCCTGGGGTCATCGCTTCCCCGCGGCCGGCTCGATCCATCTCGAGCTCTTCCCCGACGTGCCGGAGACCTGGCGCGACGACGCTCTCGCGGCGAAGTGGGCGAAGATCCGCGACGTCCGCCGCGTCGTCACCGGCGCGCTGGAGATCGAACGCGCCGCCAAGCGCATCGGCTCCAGCCTCGAGGCCGGCCCGGTCGTCCATGTGACGGATGCCGACCTCATGGCGGCGCTCGACGGCATCGACCTCGCCGAGGTGGCGATCACCTCGTCGATCGTGGTGCGTGCCGACGAGGGCCCGGCCGAGGCCTTCCGCCTCGCCGACGTCGCCGGCGTCGCGGTGGTGCCGGTCAAGCTCGAGGGGCAGCGTTGTGCCCGCTCGTGGCGGATCGTCGCGGACGTCGGCTCGGATCCGGAGTTCCCGGATCTCTCGGCCCGCGACGCGACCGCCTATCGCGAGTGGCTCGCCGCGGAGGCCGCCTCGGCATGACCGTGTCGGCCCGCACCCTCGGCATCCTGACGGCGGGGCTCGGCCTCGCCGTCGACCAGATCTCCAAGCTGTGGCTGGTCTACGGCTACGGGCTGGCCGAGAACGGTCCGGTGCGCCTCGCCCCCTTCGCCGAGTTCCGGCTCGTCTGGAACTACGGCATTTCCTACGGTCTCTTTCAACAGGACAATCCGTGGGGGCGCTGGGTGCTGGTGGCGCTGGCGCTGGTCGCTTCCGCGGTGATGGCGGTCTGGCTGTGGCGTTCGACGTCGGTTCTGCTGGCGCTGTCGCTCGGACTTCTGATCGGCGGGGCGATCGGCAACGCGATCGACCGGGCCTGGGCGGGCGCGGTCGTCGATTTCGTGCATCTCTTCCTGCCGGATCGCTCGCGTTCGTGGTACGTGTTCAATCCGGCGGACGTCTGGATCGTGGCGGGCGTGGTCGGTCTTCTGATCGATGCGTTTCGTTCCGGCCCCGAGGATGCCACAAAGTCAGGCTCTTCCTGAGCCGGAGAGGCCCGGCGGACGCCGGGCGGACGTCAGATGGCGACCGAAGGGTCGCGGGCGACCGGCGCGCGGCCGGTCGACAGGGAGAGGGTGTTCTGTGTCGACGAAGTTCCGGTCCGGCGCCGTCGGCGCGCCAGTCGTCCTCCTCCTCGCCGCTCTGACGAGCGGCTGTGCCAGTTCCTCCGACGGATTCGTGCCCGAAGGCGCCGACGAGGACACGACGCTCGAGCAGAATGCCATCAAGGGCGTCATGCAGGGTCTCGGCGCGATCGACACCAACGAACGTCCGGTCGAATACAAGCCGCGCGCGCCGCTGGTGGTGCCGCCGAACAAGGCGCTGCCGGCGCCGCGGACCGCCGCCGTCGCCGACCCGCGCTTCCCGCGCAATCCGGAAGACGTCGCCGACGAGCAGCGCCGTGCCGCGCGCGACGGCGACAAGGGCACCGACGGCCGCATCATGTCGCCCGACGAACTCGCCCGCTGGCGCATGCAGAACGGCGCCGCCGGCCCGACCTCGGTGCCGGTCGACACCAGCCGGCCGCTGAAGCCGGACGAACTGCGTGGTCAGGGCATGGCCAACGAGGAAGCGATCAAGCGCGCCGCCAATCCGGGCGGTCGCAAGACGCTGATCGAGCCGCCCGACCAGTATCGCAAGCCCTCGCCCAACGCCCCGGTCGCGGCGCCGGAGGAGAAGTCCTCCTGGAAGCCGTCCTGGTTGCCGTTCTGATCGAGACGACGGCGGTCGGGTGGCCGGCCGCCCTGCACCTGTTCCAGGAGGTTCGGTTCTTGCCGCGCTCGCTCGGGCGATTCGTCGCCGTTTCCGTCCTCGCCGCCACGCTCGCCGCACCGGCCTTCGCCGAAGGCCCCGTCGCGACCCCGCCCGCCACGGCACCGACGGCGGCCCCCGCCGCCGCCCCGGTCATCGGCGCCAACGTCTCGACCTTCCAGCTGCCGAACGGGCTGACCGTCGTGGTCATCCCCGACCGGCGCGCCGCGGTCGTCACCCACATGGTGTGGTATCGCGCCGGCTCCGCCGACGAACCGGCCGGCAAGTCGGGCATCGCCCACTATCTCGAACATCTGATGTTCAAGGGCACCAAGGCCAATCCGGGCGGCACCTTCTCCAACAAGGTCGCCGCGATCGGCGGCCAGGAGAACGCCTTCACCTCCTGGGACTACACCGCCTATTACCAGCGGGTCGCCAAGGAGCATCTCGGGCTGGTCATGAGCCTCGAGGCCGACCGGATGCAGAACCTCGCGCTCGATCCGGCGACCGCCGCGCCCGAACTCAAGGTCGTGCTCGAAGAGCGCTCGATGCGCACCGACAACGATCCCTCCGCCAAGCTCGGCGAGGCGGTCGACGCGGCGCTGCACCCCGGCCATCCATACCGCATCCCGGTGATCGGCTGGCGCTCGGAGATCGAGAAGCTGACGGTCGACGATGCCAAGGCCTTCTACGATCGCTTCTACACGCCCAACAATGCGGTGCTGGTGGTGGCCGGCGACGTCGACGAGGTGGCGGTGCGCGATCTGGCGTTGACCCACTACGGCCGGGTGCCCCGCCGCGCCGAACCGCCGAAGCGGATGCGCCCCAAGGACCCGGAGGCGGTCGCCTCGATCACCGTGTCGCTCGCCGACGAACTGGTCAACCAGCCCTCGTGGCGGCGCATGTGGCGGGTGCCGTCGAGCCACACCGCCGCGCCCGGCCAGTCGGAGACGCTGGAACTGCTCGCCGACACGCTCGGCGGCGGTGCCACCAGCCGGCTCTACCGCACCATCGTCATCGAGAAGCAGCTCGCCAGCAACGTCGGCGCCTTCTACCAGAGCGACGCGCTCGACGACGGCCGCTTCGTCGTCGCCGCCAGCCCGCGTGACGGCGTCTCCTTCGACACGCTGTCGAAGGCGATCGAGGCGGTGATCGCCGACGTCGCCGAGAAGGGCGTGCCGGACGAGGAAGTCGCCCGCTCCAAGTCCAAGGTCTACGCCGAGGCGATCAAGGTGCAGGACAACCAGGCCTCGCTCGCCCGCCTGTTCGGTGCCGAGATGGCGACCGGCGGCAACATCGACCTCGTCCGCAACTGGCCCGCGCGCATCCGTGCCGTCGAGCCGAGTGCGATCAAGGCGGCGGCGGCCGAATGGCTCTCGCCGCAGGGCGCTGTCACCGGCGAGCTGAAGAGCGCGCCGCCCACCGGCAAGCCGCGGCCGCGCGCCGCCTTCCCCGTGGGGGGCGGCTCGATGGGCGGCGGACCGATCCGCTACGCCGAGCCGCCGGCCGGCTTCGCCACGCTCGACGCCCTCCGTTGAACCGCACGAGGATCGCGATCATGACCTTCTTCGCCTCCCGCCTGCGGCACGCCACGGCGGCCCTCGTCGTCGGCTTCGGTCTTCTCGCCGCTGCGACCCCGGCCTCGGCCGGCCGCATCCAGCGCGTCGTCAGTCCCTCGGGCATCGAGGCCTGGCTGGTCGAGGAACACGCGGTTCCGATCGTCGCGTTGGATTTCTCCTTCCTCGGCGGCTCGACCCAGGACGCGCCGGGCAAGGAGGGCACCGTCAACCTCCTGTCGACGCTGCTCGACGAGGGCGCCGGCGACATTCCCTCGCAGGCCTTCCAGAAGCGCCTCGAGGAACTGTCGATCGATCTCTCCTTCTCCGACGAGCTCGACCGCTTCTCCGGCGAGATGAAGGTTCTGTCGGAGAACCGCACCGCCGCCTTCGATCTGCTGGCTCTGGCGCTCGCCAAGCCGCGCTTCGACGCCGAGGCGGTGGAGCGCATGCGGGTCCAGACGATCACCGGCATCCGCCGCGCCGCGCGCAATCCCGACGCCGTCGCCGCCCGGACCTGGGCGAAGACCGTGTTCCCCGATCATCCCTATGCCCGACCGGGCGAGGGTACCGAGGCCTCGGTCGCCACCATCACGGTCGCCGATCTGAAGAAGGCCCACGCCGAGATCTTCACCCGCAAGGGCCTGAAGATCGCCGTCGTCGGCGACATCGACGCGGAGACGCTCGCTCCGGCGCTCGACAGGATCTTCGGCGCGCTGCCGGCGGAGGGAAAACTCGTCGCCGTCGCCGACGTGGTGCCGAAGGCCGGCGTCACCGCCCGCGAGGCGATGGACGTGCCGCAGGCCGCCGTCCGCTTCGGCGGTCCGGGGCTGAAGCGGGCCGATCCCGACTTCATGGCCGCCTATGTGATGAACCACATCCTCGGCGGCGGCACCTTCTCGTCCTGGCTCTACCAGGAGGTCCGCGAGAAGCGCGGTCTCGCCTATTCGGTGGCGACCGGCCTCGCGCCGCAGCTGCATGCCGGACAGTTCGTCGGCGCGCTCGGCACCTCTGCCGACAAGGTCGACGAGACGATGGCGATCGTGCGCAAGGAGCTGGAGCGGATGCGCGACCAGGGGCCGACGGCCGCCGAACTGACCGCCGCCAAGGCCTATCTGATCGGCTCCTACCCGCTGCGCTTCGACACGTCGGACAAGATCGCCGGCGCCGTCCTCGGCATCCAGATCGAGGATCTCGGCATCGACTACATCGACCGGCGCAACGCGATGATCCAGGCGGTGACGCTCGACGACGTCAAGCGGGCGGCCAAGCGCATCCTCGCCGAGGCCCCGAGCGTCGTGGTGGTCGGCCCGGTCTCGACGCCCGCCGGCGCCGCGCCCGCCCCGGCGCCGAAGCCCGCCGAACCGGCGAAGAAGTGAGCCGAGCCGGGGGGCGGCGTCCGCACCGGGCCTTGCCCGGTCGCATGCGCGATCCCCGTTGCCTCGCGGCGCCGTTGCGGCTCTACTCCGACGGGGAGGGTGGCGTGCCCTCCGATCCGGGTCGGAGGTCACCATGTCTCGCAGCGTCGTGTTCGCAGCCCTTCTCGCCGCCGTCGCCCAACCGGCGCTCGCCAACGACAGTACCGCCGAACTCGGTCTCGGCGGCCTGACGCTGACCAAGTCGGACGCGATCGTCATGCAGTCGGAAGACCTGTTCATTTCCGAGCAGAAGGTCACCGTCGACTACGTCTTCCTCAACACCTCCGGCGCCGACATCGAGACGGTCGTCGCCTTCCCGCTGCCCGACATCGAGAACGGCATCGAGAAGCCGGCCTACGACTTCACCGGCGAACTCGGCTTCCGCACGCTGGTCGACGGCAAGCCGGCCGACCTGACGGTGACGCAGACCGCGGTGCTGAAGGGGCGCGACGTCACGGCGCGGCTGAAGGCGGCGAAGATCCCGTTGATGCCGGTTTGGGAGCCGTACGACGCGGCGGTGAAGGCGCTCACCCCCGCCGAGCGCGAGGCGCTGGTCGCCGAAGGCCTGATCGAGGACGGCCAGTCGACCCCGCCGAGCTGGACGCCGCTGTGGACGACGAAGACCACCGTCAGTCGCACCCAGATCTTCCCGGCCGGACGCCCGATCCGGGTGTCGCATGCCTACAAGCCCTTCGTCGGCGGCTCGGTCGGCTCGATCCTCAAGAAGGACCTGCGCACGGCGAAGGATCTCGCCGAGCAGGTCGCCGCCTATCGCGCCAAGTTCTGCATCGACGACGACTTCATCCGCGGCTTCGACGCCGGCGTGACCAGGAAGGACAGCTATCGCCCCGATCTGTGGATCGCCTACGTGCTGACCTCCGGCGCCAACTGGAAGGGTCCGATCGGCGACTTCCGCATGGTGATCGACAAGGGCGACCCGAAGAACCTGGTGTCCTTCTGCGGCACCGGCGTCAAGAAGATCGCCCCGACGCGGTTCGAGGTCCGCTACCAGAACTTCACGCCGAAGCACGACGTCAACGTGCTGATCGTCAAGCCGTCGATCACGTATTGAGGGGGCTCAGCCCCCTCACTGGAACGCCACTTCCTCGAAGCTCCTGAGCTTGCGGGAGTGGATCTTCTCCGCCGGCTGCGAGCGGAGCTTCTCCATCGCGCGGATGCCGATCTCGAGGTGCTGGCCGACCTGCCGGCGATAGAACTCGCTCGCCATGCCGGGCAGTTTCAGCTCGCCGTGCAGCGGCTTGTCGGAGACGCAGAGCAGCGTGCCGTAGGGCACGCGGAAGCGGAACCCGTTGGCGGCGATCGTCGCCGATTCCATGTCGAGGGCGATGGCGCGCGACTGCGAGAAGCGCTCGACCAGTTCCTGCTGGTCGCGCAGTTCCCAGTTGCGGTTGTCGATCGTCGCGACGGTGCCCGTCCGCATGATCGTCTTCAACTCGAAGCCGGCGAGCCCGGTCACTTCCGCCACCGCCTGTTCCAGCGCCACCTGGATCTCGGCCAGCGCCGGGACGGGGGCCCACAGCGGCAGGTCGGCGTCGAGCACGTGGTCGTCGCGGACATAGGCGTGGGCGAGCACGTAGTCGCCGAGCTTCTGGGTGTTCCTCAGGCCGGCGCAGTGGCCGAGCATGATCCAGGCGTGCGGCCGCAGCACCGCGACGTGGTCGGTCGCCGTCTTGGCGTTCGACGGGCCGATGCCGATGTTGACCATGGTGATGCCGGCATGCCCCGGCCGGACGAGGTGATAGGCCGGCATCTGCGGCGCCCGCGGCGGCTGTGTACCCTCGGGCACCGTCTCGCCCGGCCGCCAGACGACGTTGCCCGGCTCAACGAAGGCGGTGAAGCCGCGCTCCGGCTCGTCGAGCGCGCGCTTCGCAAAGGCGACGAACTCGTCGACGTAGAACTGGTAGTTGGTGAAGAGCACGTAGTTCTGGAAATGCGTCGGCGCCGTCGCGGTGTAGTGCTGCAGGCGCGCGAGCGAATAGTCGATGCGCGGCGCCGTGAAGGGCGCGAGGGGGGCCGCCTCGCCGTTCTTCGCCGTCCAGGTGCCGTTGACGATCGCGTCGTCGGTGACGGCGAGATCCGGCACGTCGAAGACGTCGCGCAGGGGGCGACCGATCTTCTCCTCGACGTCGCCATTGATCGAGACGTCGCTGGTCAGCGCGAAATGCAGCGGGATCGGCTGTTCGGAGACGCCGATCTCGACCGGCACGCCGTGATTGGCGAGGAGTTGCTCGATCTGGATCGTCAGGTAGCGGCGGAAGAGATCGGGCCGCGTCACCGTGGTGGCATAGCGTCCCGGCCCCTGCACGTAGCCGAAGGCGAGGCGCGAATCGAGCCGGGCATGGGTGTCGATGGCGATGCGGATCTCGGGATAGAAGGCGCGGATGCGCGCGCTCACCTCGCCGCTCTCCGCCACCTCGCGGAAGCGACGCGAGAGGAAGGCGATCGCCTCGCCGTAGAGCGCCTCGAGCCGCGCCACGGCGGCGGCCGCGTCGCCGAAGAACGCCGGCTCCGGCACCGCCGGGGTCTCGACGGTCGTCCCCAAGGGAACGCCCTGACCGATCGTCTGCATCGTTCCTCCTCCCGCGGGCGGTCTCCTGCCGCCTCGCGCGTCCCTGTTTCCTCAAGCGGCGAGGGCGAAGCCCTGGGCCGCCAGCACCGCCGCGAGGTCGTCCATGCGCGAGAAGATCGCCCGCGCGCCGGCCGCCGTCAGCCGCTCGTCGTGACCGGGCGTCACGTGGCTGCCGCCGACGAAGCCGACGACCGCCATCCCGGCCCGCCGCGCCGCGGTGACGCCGGCGATCGAGTCCTCGATCACCACGATGTCGGCCGGGTCGGCGCCCATCTGCGAGGCAGCGAGCAGGAAGACGTCCGGGGCCGGCTTCGGCCGCTTGACGAGGCTCGCCGAGAAGACGTTGCCGTCGAAGAGGTCGGCGAGCCCGGCGGTGCCGAGATTGGTGACGAGCGAGTGCATCTGCGTCGACGAGGCGACGCAATAGGGGATCGACCGCGCCCGGATCGCCTCGAGCGCCCGGCGCGCGCCGGGGATCGCCTCGAGATCGTCGGCGAAGACCTCGCGCACGCGAACGAGGAAGGCCTCGAAGAAGCCGGGCGGCAACGGCCGGCCGAGTTCCTTCTCGAGCGTCGCCCACACCTCGCGGGTGGTGACGCCGGCGAAGCGGCGGCAGATCTCTTCCGTGGTCATCGGCAGGCCGAGTTCGGTCACGGCTTCCGCCTCGAGGCGCGCGGCGACGACCTCGCTGTCGATGAGGACGCCGTCGCAATCGAAGATGACGAGCATGTCTGGTCCCGAGTCGGGGGTGGATGTCTCCGTCCTTTGTAGGGGGGCGATGCGACGGTTGGAAGAGCGCGCCGCGCACCCCGGCCTCCCGCGGCGCCGTGCCCGATGCTCTTTACCTCGCCTTTACCGCGATCGGTAACCATGACGCCATCGAGTAGCCGCGTAACTCAGGCGAGCGTGTTCATGTCCCAGTCGCGTATCCGGACGGCCCGAACGGGCTCGCCTGCCTCTCTCTCGACGCCGCATGCGCGCGCCGATTTCCTCGACCGGATCCTGATCGGGGACTGCGTCGCGGAGCTCGAGAAACTGCCCTCGGCCTCGGTCGATCTGGTCTTCGCCGACCCGCCCTACAATCTCCAGCTCGCCGGTGCCCTCCATCGTCCCGACCAGAGCCTGGTCGACGCGGTCGACGACGCCTGGGACCAGTTCGAGAGCTTCGAGGCCTACGACGCCTTCACCCGCGCCTGGCTGCTGGCGGTGCGGCGCGTCCTGAAGCCCGACGGCACGCTCTGGGTCATCGGTAGCTACCACAACATCTTCCGCGTCGGCGCCATCCTCCAGGATCTCGGCTTCTGGATCCTCAACGACGTGGTGTGGCGCAAGACCAACCCGATGCCCAACTTCAAGGGCAAGCGCTTCCAGAACGCCCACGAGACGCTGATCTGGGCCGGTCGCGACAAGAACGCCAAGAAGTACACGTTCAACTACGACGCGCTGAAGGCCTTCAACGAAGACACCCAGATGCGCTCGGACTGGACGATCCCGATCTGCAACGGCGGTGAACGCCTGAAGGACGCCGCCGGCGACAAGGTCCACCCGACCCAGAAGCCGGAAGGCCTGCTGCATCGGGTGCTGCTCGCCTCGTCGAACCCCGGCGACGTGGTGCTCGATCCCTTCTTCGGCACCGGCACGACGGGGGCGGTGGCCAAGCGCCTCGGCCGCCACTTCGTCGGCGTCGAGCGCGACCGCACCTATGCCGCGGCGGCGGAAGCCCGCATCGCCGCCGTCGAGCCCTTCGACGCGACGGCACTGTCGCTGGTCAGGGGCAAGCGCGCCGAGGCGCGCATCCCCTTCGGCGCCCTGATCGAGACCGGCCTGATCACCCCCGGTGAAGTGCTGTTCGACGCCAAGGGGCGCCATCTCGCCACCGTCCGCATCGACGGCAGCCTCGAGGCGCTCGGTCATGTCGGTTCGATCCACCGGGTCGGCGCTCTGGTCCAGGGTGCGGAGGCCTGCAACGGCTGGACCTACTGGCACGCCTCGCGCAACGGCCAGCCGCTGGTGATCGACGAGCTGCGCAAGGAATGGCGCACCCGCCACGGCGACGCCGCCTGACCCTTCGTTCCGAGAACGACGCGCCGTCCCCCCCTGAGGCGCACGTTGCTCGACGAAACGCCCCGGGAGCGATCCCGGGGCGCTTTCGTTCGCGGGCGTCGCGGGCGGGGACGATGCCCCGTGCCTCAGCCTTCCAGCGCCGCATCGACCGCCTTGCGGAAGACGCTCGGCAGCGCCTCGCTCGCGATGTCCTTCGGCGGCGACCACCAGTGCCCCGCCGGTGCCGGGGTCGAGCGCTCGACGTCGCCGCGCATCACCGTCAGTTCCAGGCGGAAATGGGTGAAGACATGAACGACCGGCGTCGCGATCTTCCGCCAGTGCCCGGCGACCGGCGGTGCGATCTCGGCGATCGTTCCCGCAGCGCCCCAGTCGCCGCCCGGCGGCTCGCTCATGCCGCCGAGCAGCCCCTTCGGCGGCCGCCGCCGCAACAGCACCGCACCGTCCTCGCGCACCGCGACGTGGCAGACGCCGACCCGCTCCGGCCGCGCCGTCTTCGCCGCCCGCATCGGCAGGGTCTCGGCGATCCCGAGCGCGCGCGCCCGGCAGGACGCCGTCCATGGGCAGAGCGCACAGGCGGGTTTGCGCGGGGTGCAGATCGTCGCGCCGAGGTCCATCGTCGCCTGCGCGAAGTCGCCGGGCCGGACGTCCGGCGTCAGCGTCGCGGCGAGGCGACGCAGCGCCGGCTTGGCGGCGGGCATCTCTTCTTCGACGGCGAAGATCCGGGCGACGACGCGCTCGACGTTGCCGTCGACGACGGTGGCGCGTCGGTCGAAGGCGATCGCCGCGATCGCCGCCGCGGTATAGGCGCCGATGCCGGGCAGTGCCTTGAGCGCCTCTTCGCTCGCCGGGAAGCGCCCGCCGTGCTCCGCCACGACCGCCTTGGCGCAGGCGTGCAGGTTGCGCGCGCGGGAGTAATAGCCGAGCCCCGCCCAGGCCTTCATCACCTCGGCCTCGTCGGCCGCGGCGAGATCGCCGACCCGCGGCCAGCGCGCGGTGAAGGCCTCGAAATAGCTCTTCACCGCCGCGACCGTCGTCTGCTGCAGCATGATCTCGGAGAGCCACACCCGATAGGGATCGGCGACGACGCCCTGCGCCTGCTCCGGCGGCGTCACCCGCCACGGCAGGCGGCGGTGGTGCCGGTCGTACCAGGCAAGGAGATCGGCGGCGCGCGGGGCGGGGAGGGTGAGGGCAGCATCCATGCCTCCTCACCTAGCGTGGGGATGGCGGGGAGAAAAGCCCGCGGGCGCGTGGCGTCGGCCCTCCCGCGCGTTTCCCCGCCTTGTTTCCGCCCGCCCGCTTCGCCATGGTGACGCCATGGCGAACGCCCCCGACACCCGTTTCTCGTCCCAAGGCTCCCGGCCTCACCGCCGGCGCGGACCCGTGTCGGTCGCCGAGGCGCTCGGCGACGTGCTGAAGCCGGCGGCGAAGAAGCGTGGTTTCGCCTCGACCGATCTCTTCGCCCATTGGGCCGAGATCGTCGGCGCCGCCCATGCCGAGGCGACCCAGCCGGAGCGTCTCTCCTGGCCGCGTCGGCTGGAGGACGGCGGCGAAGAGGGCTTCGAACCGGCGACGCTGATCGTGCGCTGCGAGGGCGCCCGCGCCCTCCTTCTCCAGCACGACGCGCCGCGCGTGCTCGAACGCATCAACGCCCATTTCGGCTTTCCCGCGGTGGCGCGGCTGAAGATCGTGCAGAAGCCGATCGAGCGCCCGCGCGTCACCCGCCCGCCGCGCCTGCGGGCCTTGGCGGCGAGCGAGGAGGCCCACCTCGCGACCCTCGTCGAGGGCATCGAGGACGAGGGGCTGAAGGCGGCGCTTTCCCGCCTCGGCCACGCGGTCGTCGCCTCGCGGCGGCGGTGAGCGGCCTGATCCCGCGGAAATCCGTTGATATCCGCCGGGTTGTCCACCGTTGACGATGACGTGATCGGGCGCGCGGGGGCGACGTCTCGCCACATTCGGGCTATTGAAGGGGGAAGATCGGCCGATTTCGCCGCGACCCGCCCCTTCGAGGATCCTCCCCCGATGCAGACCCGCCGCAGCCTCCTTCTCGCCTCCGCCGCCGTGTTCGCCGCGGGGCTTGCCCCCGCCGCCGCCCAGGGCACGTTCGACACGACGGCGCTGAAGCAGCCGGGCACCCTGCCCGACAAGACGCTCGGCGACCCGAACGCCCCCGTCACGGTGATCGAATACGCCTCGATGACCTGCGGCCACTGCGCCCACTTCCACGAGGCGGTGTTCCCGCATCTCGACGAGAAGTACATCAAGACCGGCAAGGTCTACTTCATCTACCGCGAGTTCCCGCTCGATGCGCTCGCCGCCGCCGTCTCGATGCTGGCGCGCTGCGCCCCCGGCGACCGCTACTTCGATGTCGCCGGCCTGTTCTACGCCAAGCAGGGCGAATGGGCGCGGGCCGCGAACCCGGTCGAGGCGCTGTTCCAGCTCTCCAAGCAGTCGGGCTTCACCCGCGACACGTTCAATGCCTGCCTGACCGACCAGAAGCTCCTCGACGGCATCACCGCGACCCGCGAGCGCGGCGCCAAGGACTTCAAGATCGACGGCACCCCGACCTTCTTCGTCAACGGCAAGAAGATCGTCGGCATCGGCACGATCGCCGAGATGGACGAGGCGCTGGCGCCCTTCCTCAAGTGAGGCGGGGCGGGCGGCCTTCGCCCGAACGGGGGAGGGGACGGTGCGGTTCACCCGGCTGAGGCTCTCGGGCTTCAAGACCTTCGTCGAGCCGACCGAGTTCCGGATCGAACCGGGGCTGACGGGCGTCGTCGGGCCGAACGGCTGCGGCAAGTCCAATCTCGTCGAGGCCCTGCGTTGGGTCATGGGCGAGAACTCGTGGAAGTCCATGCGCGCCTCCGGCATGGACGACGTCATCTTCGCCGGCTCGGGCCGCCGCCCGGGCCGCAACTCGGCGGAAGTGACGCTCACCCTCGACAACACCGACCGCACGGTGGCGCTGCCGCTCGCCGATGCCGATCTGCTCGAGGTCTCGCGCCGCATCGAGCGCGAGGCCGGCTCGAGCTACCGGGTCAACGGCCGCGACGTCCGCGCCCGCGACGTCCAGCTCCTCTTCGCCGACGCCTCGACCGGCTCGCGCTCGCCCTCGATGGTGCGTCAGGGCCAGATCGGCGAACTGATCGCCGCCAAGCCGACGGCGCGCCGCGCCGTGCTGGAAGAGGCGGCGGGCATCTCCGGCCTCCATTCCCGCCGCAACGAGGCGGAGATCCGCCTCAAGGCGGCCGAGCAGAACCTCGAGCGCGTCGAGGACGTGCTGACCGAGTTCGAGACCCGCGTCGAGAGCCTCAAGCGCCAGACCCGTCAGGCGGTGCGCTATCGCAACCTCTCCGCCGAGATCCGCGATGCCGAGGCGACCATCGGCTGGCTGCGCTGGTGCGAGGCGGTGGCGCGCGAGGACGAGGCCGCCGCCGCCCTCGCCGAGGCGACGCGGGGCGCCGACGAACGCGCCGAGGCGCAGGCGCGTTCCGCCCGCGATGCGGCCGTCGCCGCCCACGACCTGCCCGAACTGCGCCGCGTCGAGGCCGAGACCGGCGCGACGCTGCAGCGCCTGCGCATGGCCTCGGCCGAGATCGACGCCGAGGAGCGCCGCATCCGCGATCGCCTCGCCGATCTCGAGCGCCGCCTCGCCCAGCTCGCCGCCGACGCCGCCCGCGAGGCGAGCCTCGCCGAGGACATGACCTCGGCGCTCGCCCGTCTCGCCGACGAGGAGGAGACCCTCGCGGCGGAAGCCGAGGAGAGCGCCGCCATCCTCGCCGACGCCGAGGACGGTCTCGCCGAGACCGAGGCGCGTCTCGCCGTCGCCGAGACCGATCTCGCCGATCGCCAGGCCCGTCTCGCCGAAGCGGAGGCTCGCCGCCGCGCCCTCGACGAGGCCCGCCGCGCCGCCGAGGAACGGCTCGCCCGTCTCGCGACGGAAGCCGCCGCCTGCGCCCGCGACCGCGCCGCGCTGGAGGCGAGCGGCGACGACGAGGCGCTGGAGATCGCCCGCGACGACTGCGAGACCGCGACCGCCGCGGTGGTCGAGGCCGAGGATCGCGTCGCCGAGGCCGAAGAGGCGACGCATGCCGCCCGCGAGGGATCGGAAGCCGCCCGCGTCGCGCTCGCCGAGGCCGAACGCGACCTCTCGCGGCTCGAGGCCGAGGCGAAGACGCTCGCCCGCATGCTCGACGTCGCCGCCGAACAACTGTGGCCGCCGATCGTCGAGCACATCGCCGTCGCCCCCGGCCTCGAGGCGGCCCTCGCTGCGGCGCTGGGCGACGACCTCGAGATTTCCGCCGACGAGGGCGCCCCGGTCCATTGGCTCGATCCCGGTCCCGGCACCGCCGATCCCGCCCTGCCGCCCGGCGCCGAGCCGTTGGCGAAACACGTCCGCGCGCCGGCGCTGCTGTCGCGTCGGCTCGCCCAGATCGGCCTCGTCGAGCGGGCCGAAGGCGCCCGCCTGCGTTTCGCCCTCGTGCCGGGCCAGCGTCTCGTCTCGCGCGACGGCGACCTCTGGCGCTGGGACGGTCTGACCGTCGCCGCCGACGCCCCGACCGCCGCGGCGCGGCGCCTTTCCGCCCGCAACCGTCTCGCCGAACTAGACGGCCTGATCGCCGCCGCGCGTGACGCCGTCGAGGCCGCTCGCCTCGCCCGAGAGGCCGCGACCGCCGCCGAGACCCGCGCCACGAGCGCCGAGACCGCCGCCCGCGAGGCGCTGCGCCTCGCCCGCCGCGACGAGACGGCGGCGCGCGAACTCCTCGGCCGGCTGGAGCGCGAGGCGGCGACCCGCGCCGCGGCGCTCGCCCGTCTCGTCGAGACCGCCGCCCGCCTCGAGGCCGAGCGCGAGGAGGCGACCGCCCGCGCCGAGGCGGCCCGCGCCGACGCCGCCGATCTGCCCGAGACCCGCGTCCTCGAGATCGACCTCGCCGAGGCTCGCGCCCGCGTCTCGATCGAACGCGCCTCGGTCGCCGAGGCCCGCGCCGCCCGCCAGACCCATCTGCGCGAGGCGGAAGCGCGCGAACGTCGCCGCCGCGCCATCGAGACCGAACGCCAGGGTTGGGCGGCGCGTGCCGCGAGCGCCGAGCGACAGGCCGCCCTCGTCGCCGAACGTCGTGCCGAGGCCGAGGCCGAGCGTGATGAACTTCTCGATCGCCCCGCCGATCTCGACGACGCCCGCGTCCGCCTCGCCGGCGAGATCGCCCGCGCCGAGGTCGCCCGCGCGGCCGCTTCCGACGCGCTGACGCTCGGCGAGCGCGCCCAGGCCGAGGCCGATCATCTCGCCCGTGCCGCGCTCGAGGCGCTGTCGACCGCCCGCGAGACCAAGGGCCGCGCCGAGGAACGGCTCGTCGCCGCCGCCTCCCGCCGCGCCGAGATCGCCGACGCCATCGCCGAGGCCTTCTCGATCGAGCCCGAGGCGCTCGCCCATCGCCTGGGTCTCGCGCCCGATGCTCCGCCACCCGACGAGACCGCGACCGAGCGCCGGCTGGAGCGGCTGCGGGTCGAGCGCGAGAAGCTCGGTCAGGTCAATCTCGCCGCCGAGGCCGAACTCTCCGAGGTCGAGACCCGCCGCGAGACGCTCGCCGGCGAGCGCGACGAGTTGGTCGAGGCGATCCGCCGCCTGCGCGCCTCGATCGGTACGCTCAACCGCGAGGCCCGCGAGCGCCTGCTCGGCGCCTTCGACCGGGTCAACGGCCATTTCCGCGAGCTCTTCACCCACCTCTTCGGCGGCGGCGATGCCGAGCTGCAACTGGTCGAATCGGACGATCCGCTCGAAGCCGGCCTCGAGATCCTCGCCCGCCCGCCCGGCAAGAAGCCGGCGACGCTGACGCTGCTCTCCGGCGGCGAACAGGCGCTGACCGCGCTGGCGCTGATCTTCGCCGTCTTCCTCACCAATCCGGCGCCGATCTGCGTCCTCGACGAGGTCGACGCGCCGCTCGACGACGCCAACGTCGAACGCTACTGCGACCTGCTCGACCGCATGGCGCGGCTGACCGACACCCGCTTCGTCGTCATCACCCACAATCCGATCACCATGGCGCGGATGAATCGACTCTTCGGCGTCACCATGTCGGAACGCGGCGTCTCCCGCCTCGTCTCGGTCGACCTCGAGGTCGCCGCCCGCATCGTCGAGCCGGCGTGAGCGCTGCCGCGCCGGCGATTCTCGCGCGGCCACGACCGATTCTCTCGGGGCCCCGATCCCCCGGTTTCGACGTGCATCGCAACGATGAGGGGATCGCCCGCGCCCGCTCGCGTCGCCCGCGCCCGCACGGGGCGGCGAGGGTGTCGGCGCCGGATACGCAAAAACATCGTGCAGCACCAATTATCCCATTGATTTCATGGCGATAAACTAAAGTCTGGTATCCTTGACAGGCTTTTCCCCGGCCACTATGGTGCGCCCGGTTTCGAAGGTGGGATCGGCCATGGCCGAGCCTGCGGGAAGCATTGCCTCGAGCGAGGGATCTCGGCCATGATCGATCGATCTGAGGGACGGGATCCGGCGGACGGGGCAGGAAAGCGGCCCGCGGCAACCGCCGAGGAAGCGGCGCTCGCCGCGCGTCTGGATCGGCTGGGGGAGACCCTCGAGGCGAGACGGGCGGCGGAAGAGGCGGCGAAGGCGAAGGCAAGGTCCTCCGGCTTCGCTCAGGCGACCAAGATCGCCTCCGAATTCGTGGCCGGCGTGATCGTCGGCGGCGGTCTCGGATGGGCGGTCGATCGGGCGCTGGGCACCGCTCCCTTCGGGTTGATCATCCTCCTTCTTCTCGGCTTCGCGGCCGGCGTGCTCAACGTCCTGCGAGCCGAAGGCGTGGTGGCCGATGCGGGGGCACGGCTGCGCGAGAAGGGAAATTCCGGATCGCGGCCGGTATCGCCGGACGACGATCATGGTCCAAGGGCGTAGAGCGCGCGGCGACGCGGCGTGCTATGCGAAGGGCCGAAACGGGAATCGAGGGTCCGGGGGCGCGAGCCCGCGGGCAGTTGGCGCGTGATGCGCGGGCGGGGTTCGGCCGGTTCGGCCGGGACGAAAGAAGCGGAGACTGACAGGTGGCAGCCGACAAGGTCGATCCGATCCATCAGTTCCACATCACCAAGATCCTTCCGATCCAGGTGGGCCACTACGACGTGTCCTTCACCAACTCGTCGCTCTTCATGGCGGTGACGGTGATCGTGGCGACGGCGTTCCTGGTGCTCGCCTCGTCGGGTCGTTCGCTGGTGCCGAACCGCTGGCAGCTCGTCGCCGAGATGGCCTACTCCTTCGTCGCCGACACGCTGCGCGACGCCGCGGGCAAGGCCGGCATGAAGTTCTTCCCGATGGTGTTCTCGCTCTTCATGTTCGTGCTGGTCGCGAACCTGCTGGGCATGATCCCCTACTTCTTCACGATCACCTCCCACATCATCGTGACCTTCGCCCTGGCGATCCTGGTCATCGGTACCGTGATCGTCTACGGCATCTGGAAGCACGGCTTCCATTTCTTCGGCCTCTTCGTGCCGTCGGGCGTGCCGGGCGCCCTGATCCCGCTGGTGACGATGATCGAGATCATCTCGTTTCTCTCTCGTCCGATCAGCCTCTCGGTTCGTCTCTTCGCCAACATGCTGGCCGGCCACATCACGCTGAAGGTCTTCGCGGGCTTCGTCGTGACGCTCTCGGCCGCCGGCACCGTCGGCATGGTCGGCTCGGTCCTGCCGCTCGCCATGGCGGTGGCGCTGACCGCGCTCGAGTTCCTGGTCGCCTTCCTGCAGGCCTACGTCTTCACCGTTCTGACCTGCATGTACCTGAACGACGCGATCCACCCCGGCCACTGAGGCCGGGAGACCGCGGAAGTACCCATCCCAACAGTCGACTACCCGAAGGAGCATTCAGATGGATCCGCAAGCTGCGAAGTACCTCGGCGCCGGTATCGCCACCCTCGGCATGGCCGGTGCTGGCATCGGTCTCGGCACCATCTTCGGCAACTACCTCGCCGGCGCGCTGCGCAACCCGGCGGCTGCCGACGGCCAGTTCGGCCGCCTGATCTTCGGCTTCGCCGTTACCGAAGCTCTCGGCATCTTCTCGCTCCTCGTCGCCCTGATCCTGCTCTTCGCCTGATCGGCGAAGACGCACGAATTCGGGTTCACCGGCCGTCCGTCGGGCGGCCGGTGACGCATGCGACCCCACTGCCGCCGTCTTCCCGGCGGTGGTGACTTCGGTTCATCCCAGGACGGTCGAGATGGCGGAACAAGTCCACACCACGGCAGAGGTGCAGCACGGCGGCGCGCAGCACGGCGGGGCCTTCCCCCCGTTCGACAGCTCGACCTTCGCCTCGCAGCTCCTCTGGCTCGCGATCACCTTCGGCCTCTTCTACGTGCTGATGGCCAAGGTCGCCCTGCCGCGCATCGGCGGCATTCTCGAGACGCGTCACGGCAAGATCGCCGCCGACCTCGAGGAAGCGAACCGCCTCAAGGCGGATTCGGAAGCGGCCGGCGCCGCCTACGAAGCCTCGCTCGCCGCGGCCCGCAAGAAGTCCCAGGAGATCGCCTCCGAAACCCGTGCGGCGCTGACCGCCTCGATCGACGCCAAGCGCGCCGATGCCGAGACCGGGCTCGCCTCCAAGATCGCCGAGGCGGAGAGCCGCATCGCCGACATCAAGACCAAGGCGCTCGCCGAGGTCGACGGCATCGCGGTCGACACCGCCGAAGCCCTGGTCTCGTCGCTGGTCGGTGACGGTGTCTCGCGTGACGAGATCGCCGCTGCCGTCGCCGCGGCGAAGTGAGGAGAAACTCATGGACGCGACGTCTCTCGCCTCTCTCTGGGCCTTCATCTCGCTTCTCATCTTCTTCGGCGTCATCGTCGCCCTGAAGGTTCCGGGCAAGATCGGCGCTGCGCTCGACGGCAAGGTCGCCGCGATCGAGGCCGAACTCGCCGAGGCCAAGCGCCTGCGCGAGGAAGCCGCCGCGCTGCTTTCCGCCTACAAGCAGAAGGCCGCCGACGCCGAACTCGAGGCCCAGTCGATCGTGGCGGAAGCCAAGGCCCAGGCCGAGTTCGCCACCACAGAGGCCGAAAAGGCGCTCGAGGATCTGATCGCCCGCCGTACCAAGGCGGCCGAATCCAAGATCGCCCAGGCGGAAGCCCAGGCGGTGGCGGAAGTCCGCTCGCGCGCCACCGACCTCGCGGTCGCCGCTGCCGAGAAGCTGATGGCCGCCAAGGTCGCCGGCCCCTCGGGTGACGTGCTGGTCGCCAAGGGCATCGCCGAGGTCGCCGCCAAGCTCAACTGAGCCGGCTGCACTTCGCAACGAATTCGAACCCGCGTCTCGCGAGAGGCGCGGGTTCTTCGTTTTCGGGGCCGGGTGGGGCGCATCACCGGTGGAGCGCAGGTCGCGGGCCGCCTCGGCTCACCCGAAGAGATCGCCCTGCGATCCGCCCGCCGTCTCCGGCCGCGCGGGGCGCGCCTTGGGCACCGGCTTCTCCTTCGGCGGCAGGCCGAGGGCGCGGGCGACCGGGGCGAAGCTGCGGCGGTGAAGGGCCGTCGCGCCGAGGCGGGAGAGTGCCGCCATGTGGTCGGCGGTGCCGTAGCCCTTGTGCTTCTCGAGCCCGTAGCCCGGATGCTCGGCCCCCGCCTTCTCCATCAGCCGATCGCGCAGCACCTTGGCGACGATCGAGGCGGCGGCGATCGTGAGAGACCGCGCATCGCCTTCGACGACCGCCGTGCCGGGACACGGCAGGCCCGGCGGCACGTCGATGCCGTCGATCAGCACATGGTCGGGCGGCACGGCCAGCCCCTTCACCGCCCGTCGCATCGCGTCGAGCGTCGCGGCGCGGATGTCGGTCCCGTCGATCCGCTCCACCGAGGAGAGCGCGATCGCCACGCTGTGATCGGCGAGGATCGCCTCGAACAGTGCCTCGCGCCTGGCCGCCGTCAGTTTCTTCGAATCGTTCAGCCCGACTGGTACCTTCGACCAGTCGAGCACCACGGCGGCGGTGACGACAGGTCCGGCGATCGGCCCACGCCCCGCCTCGTCGACGCCGGCGATCCGCGAGCCGGGCGCGCCATGGGCACGCTCCAGCGAATCGTCCGGCCCCGCCGCTGTCGTGGCGACCTTTGCCTTCGTCTCACGCTTGGCCATGGTCGCCCTCCGGCAGGCGGGTGATGCCCTCGCCGTCGATGGGGAAGAACGGGTTGTGCGCCACCTCCCAGAGGTGGCCGTCGGGGTCGGCGAAATAGCCGGAATAGCCGCCCCAGAAGACTTGCTTCCCCGGCTTCACCAGGCGTCCACCGGCCGCGACCGCAGCCTCGAGCCCGGCATCGACCGCCTCGCGGCTGTCGCGATTCCAGGCGAGGGTGATGCCGGAAAAGCCGGTGCCGTCGGCGGCCACCATCGCGTCTTCGGCGAGCGCGGTGCGCCCGTAGAGCGCGAGGATCACCCCGTTCATGTCGAAGAAGGTGACGTGTTCGTTGCTCGCGGCACCCACCCGCGCGCCGAGGGCGACGTAGAAGGCGGTCGCCCGGTCGACGTCGGCGACGCCGAGGGTGACGAGCGACAGGCGGATCGACATCGGGTTCTCCTTCAGAACAGCGACAGTTGCCGGCCGGCGAGTTCCGGCGGGCGGAAGCGGTCGCAGTCGAGCGCGTCGCGCTTCGGCTTGGCGATGCCGAGCCGCTTCAGCGCCAGTTCGAAACGGCGACGGATCTGGTCGGCGTAGGGCCCGCTGCCCCGCATTCGCCGCCCCCAGGCCGCGTCGTAGTCCTTGCCGTCGCGCATGGCACGCAGGATCGACAGGACGTGACGATAGCGGTCGGGATGGTGTTCGACGAGCCAGCCCTTGAAGATTTCGGTGACTTCGAGCGGCAGGCGCAGCAGCACCCAGCCGGCCTCGCCGACCCCGACGGCGGCGGCCGCCTCGAGGATCGCCTCGATCTCGGGATCGTTCAGCGCCGGGATGATCGGCGCGACCAGGACACCGGTCGGAATGCCGGCCTCCGACAGCGCCTTCAGTGCCGCGAGCCGCTTCTCCGGGCTCGACGCACGCGGCTCCATCGAGCGCGACAGGCGACGGTCGAGCGAAGTGACCGACATCGCCACCCGCGCCAGGCCCTTCGCCGCCATCGGCGCCAGGATGTCGATGTCGCGGGCGACCAGCGCCGACTTGGTGACGATCGTCACCGGATGATCGGTGCGGGCGAGCACCTCGAGCACCTCGCGGGTGATCCGCCAGCGCCGTTCGATCGGCTGATAGGGATCGGTGTTGGTGCCGAGCGCGATCGGCTTCGGCCGATAGCCGGGCGCGGCGAGCTCGCGCTCCAGCAGCCGCGCCGCGTCGGGCTTGGCGAAGAGGCGGCTCTCGAAGTCGAGCCCCGGCGACAGGCCCATGTAGGCGTGGGTCGGCCGGGCATAGCAGTAGGAGCAGCCGTGCTCGCAGCCGCGATAGGGGTTGATCGAGCGGTCGAAGCCGATGTCCGGCGACGAATTCCGCGTGATGATCGTCTTCGGCTTTTCGATCGTCACGGTGGTGGCGAAGGCCGGCAGATCGTCGAGATCGCCCCAGCCGTCGTCGAAGGCCTCGCGCCGTTCGCGCTCGTAGCGGCCCGAGGCATTGGCGGTCGCGCCGCGTCCACGCCGCCGATCGGCGACGACGGCGCCTTCCGCCGGGACGCCGGCGGCAACGGGGGAGGACGACGTGGGCTCGATCCGATTCATGCCCCGATCATGCGTCGGAAGTGAGAACAAGACAAGAACATCCTTCGCATCGCGGCGTCCCGCGGCTTTCCCACGCTGGCAGGCGGCGCCGCGCGCGTGTATGACGGATCTGCGAAAAAGGCGATCGCGGGGGCGATCCGCCGGGGACGAGGTCGTCGAGCCCATGTTGTCCGTCGTCATTCCGACGAGAAACGCCGAGGAGGGCCTCGCCCGCACGCTGTCGTCGCTGGTCGCGGCGGCGGCCGAGGGCGTGGTGCGCGAGGTGATCGTGGTCGACCACGGCTCGACCGACGGCACCCGCATCGTCGCCGATGCCGCCGGCTGCACGCTCATCGACGGGCCGGCCGACTGGGCGGGCCGGGTCGCGGCGGGCGTGGCGGCGGCGCGGCGGGCACCGTGGTTCCTGATCCTGCCGCCCGACGTCTTCCTCGAGGGCGACTGGTTCCGCGAGGCGGCGAGCTTCGTCGAACGGGTCGAACGGACCGGGCGGGCCGACGACACCGTCGCCGTTTTCCGCCTCGCCTGGGACGACTTCGACTGGCGCGCCCGCCTCGCCGAGCACCTCGTCACCCTGTCGCAGCGCCTCTTCGGCTCGCCCCTGCGCGAGCAGGGCCTGCTGGTGGCGCGCGACCGGCTGGAGAAGGCGGTGCGGACGGCGGGCCGCGGCGATCACCGCGCCCTCGTCGCCGCGCTCGGCCGGACGACGCGGCGGGTGCTGCGGGTCGAGGCGGTCGTGCTGCCGCCGGGCAGCGGCGGCGCCGCGGTCCCCTCGGCCGCCGGCCTCGCGGTGCTGGCACTGGCGGCGATCGGCCTGCCGGTCGGACCGGACGGACTGTCCGCCGATCGCTGATACCGTCTCGACGCCGCCACGATCTCTCTGCGATCATGGGTGCCATGGACATCGCGCAAACCTTCACCGATCTCCTCGCCTTCGTCGAGCGCAACCAGGCCTGGGCGGGTCTCGTCTTCGGCCTGATGGCCTTCGGCGAATCGCTGGTCGTCGTCGGCGTGCTGGTCCCGGCGACCGGTGTGATGATGGCGGCGGGCGCGCTGATCGGCACCGGGCAACTGCCCTTCCTCGACATCTGGATCGGCGGCGCACTCGGTGCGGCGCTGGGCGACGCGATCTCCTATTGGGTCGGCCTGCGCCTCGGCCCGCACGTCGAGCGCATCTGGCCCTTCTCGCGCCATCCCGAGACGCTGGCGGCCGCACGCAACGTCTTCGCCCGCTGGGGCTGGACGGCGATCCTGATCGGCCGCTTCATCGGCCCCCTGCGCGCCAGCGTGCCGACGGTCGCCGGCATGTCGGCGATGCCGGTGATCCCCTTCCAGATCGCCAACTTCGGCTCGGCGGTCCTGTGGATCCCGGTGCTGATCGCGCCGGGTTCGATGGGCGCCTGGGCGTGGAAGCTCTTCGGCGAGGGCGACCGCGAGGCGGCGATCGCCGTCGTGGCGGCGCTGCTGGTGGTACTGGTCGGCACCGTGCTGGTCGCCCGTCGCCTGCTGCCGCGCCTGCTCAAACGGGGTGTGGGGGAGGGTGCCGGCGAACCGTGAGGGTGGGCCGGCATCGCGCACGTCCCTCTCCGCGGCGGACGACCCGTCCTGCCGTATCCGGTAAATCCGAAGCCCCGAACCGTCCGTGAAACGCGAAACGCCCGAGGTCTCCCCCGGGCGTTTGATCTCGTCTCGATCGGCGTCGATCACATGTTGGGATAGTTCGGCCCACCGGCGCCTTCCGGCGTCGTCCAGGTGATGTTGCCGTTCGGGTCCTTGATGTCGCAGGTCTTGCAGTGGACGCAGTTCTGCGCGTTGATCACGAACGTGTCCTCGCCGTCCTTCTCCATCCACTCGTAGACGCCCGCCGGGCAGTAGCGCGTCGACGGACCGGCGTAGACGCCGAGCTCGGACGACTTCTGCAGTGCCGGGTCGGCGAGCTTCAGGTGGATCGGCTGATCCTCCTCGTGGTTGGTGTTCGACAGGAACACCGAGGAGAGCCGGTCGAAGGAGACCTTGCCGTCGGGCTTCGGATAGACGATCGGCGTGCATTCCGCCGCCGGCTTCAGCGAGGCCGCGTCGGTCTTGCCGTGCTTCAGCGTGCCGAACAGCGAGAAGCCGAAGAGCTCGTTGGTCCACATGTCGAGACCGCCGAGCGACACGCCGAGGATGGTGCCGAGCTTCGACCACAGCGGCTTGACGTTGCGGACCTTCTTCAGGTCCTTGCCGATGTCGGAGCCGCGCCAGGCGCGTTCGAACTCGATCGGCTCGTCGTGGGCGCGGCCCGCGGCGATCGCCTCGGCGATCTTCTCCGCCGCCAGCATGCCCGACAGCATGGCGTTGTGGCTGCCCTTGATGCGCGGCACGTTGAGGAAGCCGGCCGAACAGCCGATCAGCGCACCGCCCGGGAACGACACCTTCGGCACGGACTGATATCCGCCCTCGGTGATGGCGCGCGCGCCGTAGGCGATGCGCTTGCCGCCCTCGAAGACGCCGCGGATCTTCGGATGCGTCTTGAAGCGCTGGAACTCCTCGAAGGGCGACAGGTAGGGGTTCTCGTAGTTGAGATGGACCACGAAGCCCACGACGACCTGATTGTCCTCGATGTGGTAGAGGAACGAGCCGCCGCCGGTCTTGAAATCGAGCGGCCAGCCGAAGGAATGCTGGACGAGACCCGGCTTGTGCTTCGCCGGATCGACCTGCCACAGTTCCTTGATGCCGATGCCGAACTTCGGCACGTCGGCGTCCTTGTCGAGCCCGTACCTGGCGATCAGCTGCTTGGCGAGCGAGCCGCGCACGCCCTCGCCGATCAGCGTGTACTTGGCGAGCAGCGCCATGCCGCGGGTGAAGCTGTCCTTGGGCTCGCCGTCGCGGCCGACGCCCATGTCGCCGGTGGCGACGCCGATCACCGCGCCCGCGTCGTCGTAGAGGATCTCGGAGGCCGCGAAGCCCGGATAGATCTCGACGCCCAGCGCCTCGGCCTTGGCCGCGAGCCAGCGGCAGACGTTGCCGAGGCTGACGACGTAGTTGCCGTGGTTGTTCATCAGCTTCGGCATGGCGAAGTTGGGCAGGCGGATGCTCGCGCCCGGCGTCAGCACCAGGAACTGGTCCTCGGTGACGGCGGTCTTGAACGGATGATCCGCCTCCTCGCGCCAGCCCGGAACGAGGCGATCGACGGCGATCGGATCGACGACGGCACCGGAGAGGATGTGGGCACCGACCTCGGAGCCCTTCTCGAGCACCACGACGGAGATGTCCTCGCCCTTCTCGGCGGCGATCTCCTTCAGGCGAATGGCGGCGGCGAGGCCCGCAGGGCCCGCACCGACGATCACCACGTCGAATTCCATGCTCTCCCGCTCGGGAAGCTCGGCTGCCGCGCTCATTCCACGAAACTCCTCAAAGCTCGGCGCGGGGCCTGCCCGCGCTGCGATCTCCCCGAACGGACCTCGTCGCCGGCCCCCCGACGTCGATGCCCGCCCCTCGCGACGTCTCCGCCGCATGCCCTCTTTTCGGGGGACGGCCGGCGATCGGCGCCGCGAAAATTCCGTCCCGTCCGTGCCGCGGTATCGCGCGTCGGCGATCCACGGTCTATCATGCCCGGGATTTCGCGCTCGCGCGCAGCCGCAGGCTCCGAAGACCACTTAGACGCTTTCGAACCTTCCGCCAAGGCAGAAGAAAGTGTCGTATTGGGAAAGTCGTCGCATCCCCATGCCGTCGCCCCTCTCCCACGCCGAACTCGTCGCCCTGGTCGATTGGTATTCGGCCGTCGGCGTCGACGTCTGCCTGGGCGACGACCCGGTCGATCGCTTCGCCGAGACCGCCCGCGAGGCCGAGGAGCGCCGGCAGCGTGCCGCCGCCGTCGCCGAGCGTTTCGCCGGCCGCCCCGCCCCGCGTCCCGATGCCGCGGCGGCCGAGACGGCTGCGACCGCGCCCGATCGGGCGGCGCCCGACCGCTCGCGCATGCCGCTGCCCGCCGCCGAGCGTCGCTTCGAGCCGCCGCCCCAGCCGGTCGCCCGGCCGAGCCTCGGCGCCGCGGTGCCCGGCGATGCCGGCGTCGTCGCCGCGCGCGAACTGGCGGCGCGCGCCCCGAGTCTCGAGGCGCTGCGCGAGGCGATGGAACGTTTCGAGGGCTGCAATCTGCGCCTCACCGCCCGCCGGCTGGTCTTCTCCGACGGCGCCGCCGGCGCCCGCGTGATGTTCGTCGGCGAGGCGCCCGGCCGCGACGAGGACGAGGCCGGCATTCCCTTCGTCGGCCGTTCCGGCCATCTGCTCGACCGCATGCTGGCGGCGATCGGCATGAAGCGCTCCGAGGTCTACATCGCCAACGTCGTGCCCTGGCGCCCGCCGGGCAACCGCACGCCGACGCCGCAGGAGACCGAGATCTGCAAGCCCTTCGTCATGCGCCAGATCGAACTGGTGGCGCCGGAGGTGCTGGTCTTCCTCGGTGGCGCCTCGGCGGCGGCACTGACCGGCACGACGCTCGGCATCACCCGCCTGCGCGGCCGTTGGCTCTCCTATGCCACCTCGACCGGCGAGATCCCGGCCATGCCGACGCTGCACCCGGCCTATCTGCTGCGCCAGCCGGCGCAGAAGCGCTTCGCCTGGCGCGATCTCCTCGCCATTCGCCGCCGGCTCGATTCCTTCGGCTGATCCGCAGTCTCCGCCGCGCAGATGCCCCGCTTCCGAGCCGTCGGCGAGGGCGCTTCCGTTCGCCGCGAGCGTGGAGACGACAGCGCTCATGCCGAGGTCTCGCGGAGCGTCACGAACATCGATGCCTCCTTCCGCCTCGGATCCGTCGGTGCGCGACGAGTCTCCTGTGCAGTGTGACGCGAAGATGTGCTCGCGAATACTGTAGAATTCAATGTGTATTCGAATACGAATCGTTAACCAATATACTTACGTGTGAGGTAATTGCGTATTCAAATATGCATCTCATGCAGCCACCATTGCGGCTCGAGACAATTATAAATAATCGGGAAAGCGGCCGTCAGGAGAGTCGGGCGAATATTGTGGATCGGGAGCGGGGGAGGCCAGAACAGGGAGGTCGGGTCATGTCCATCGGGTCCGTCGGATCTTCTTTCAACGTCATCCAGCCCATTCGTGCAGCGCGAGAGACCGCTGCTTCCGCACGTGCCGCCGAGGCTGCGACCGCATCGGTCGACGGCGACACCGGCGGATCCCGGGACTGGCTGCCCCGGACGGCTTCCGAGGTCGCCGCCGAGAAGCTCGACTCGACCGCCATCGGCCGCCTCGTCGCTGCGCAGGAAGAGGCCGCGTCGCGGCCCCGCGTCTCGTCGCAGGACGCCTCGAAGGCCTATTCGCGCGCCTGAGGCGCCCCCGACCGCCATCGGTGCTCCGGAAACGAAAGAGGCCCCGCGCAACGCGCGGGGCCTCTTTCGTCGTCATGGCCGAAGCCGCGGGCAGGCTGCGATCGATCTCAACGATCGATGCAGTGCCGAACGCGCTCGCCGGTGCGGTCGACGGTGGCGACGTCGCAGATCTGCTTGGCGCGGGAGTGCTTCGGCGTCCGCGGACGCTCGGGCTCGCGCTGCCGGTCCGGCGCGCAGGCGATGGTGGGCGGGCAGTTGCCCGGCTGGCCGAGCAGCATGACCTGACCGCCGCCACCACCGCCGTCGGTGCCGGTCGAGCCGGCGGTGGACGGGGTGCTGCGGCCGACGGCCGCGCGCTGGGCCTGGGCTTCGAACGAGGTGCCGGCGACGGCGAGGACGGCGGCGAGGGCGACGAAGGCGTTGCGGATCGCGATGGGCATGGGAACCTCCCGGGTTCACTGTTCCGGCCCGACCATCGAGCCGTTCTTGCTCGTCTGTCGTTGCGGCCCGCGAGCCGGTTCAAAGAAAAATGGAAACGAATGGAAAAAAAGCGAGGGGCGCGATGTCGGTTGACGCGAGCCGCCGGCGATGGCTAGGGTCCGGCACGATTTTCTCCCCGGACCTCGCCCCATGATCGCTTCCGACACGCCCGCCCACATGCGCCCCGATCGCTCCTTCCAGGGGCTGATCCTCACTCTCCAGCGCTTCTGGGCGGATTACGGCTGCGTCGTGCTCCAGCCCTACGACATGGAGGTCGGCGCCGGCACCTTCCATCCGGCGACGACGCTGCGCGCGCTCGGCCCCAAGCCCTGGCGCGCCGCCTATGTCCAGCCCTCGCGCCGCCCCAAGGACGGCCGCTACGGCGAGAACCCCAACCGGCTGCAGCACTACTACCAGTTCCAGGTGATCCTGAAGCCGTCGCCCGCCGATCTCCAGGACCTCTACCTGAAGTCCCTCGCGGCGATCGGCGTCGACGCCGCCACCCACGACATCCGCTTCGTCGAGGACGACTGGGAGAGCCCGACGCTCGGCGCCTGGGGTCTCGGCTGGGAATGCTGGTGCGACGGCATGGAAGTGTCGCAGTTCACCTATTTCCAGCAGGTCGCCGGCTTCGAGTGCTCGCCCGTCTCCGGCGAACTGACCTACGGCCTCGAGCGCCTCGCCATGTACGTGCAGGGCGTCGACAACGTCTACGACCTCAACTTCAACGGCCGCGACGGCCACGAGAAGGTCACCTACGGCGACGTCTTCCTGCAGGCGGAGAAGGAATATTCCCGCCACAACTTCGAACACGCCGACGTCGAGATGCTCTTCGAGCAGTTCCGCATGGCCGAAGCCGCGGCGAAGAAGTATCTCGCCGCCGGTTGGGACGGCCCGGAGGAGAAGCGTCACCTGATGGCGCAGCCGGCCTACGACCAGTGCATCAAGGCCTCCCACGTCTTCAACCTGCTCGACGCCCGCGGCGTCATCTCGGTGACCGAGCGCCAGAGCTACATCCTGCGCGTCCGCGAACTCGCCAAGGCCTGCGGCAAGGCATGGCTCGCCACGGCGGGCGGCGGCGCCGCGTGAGGCGCACCCCGACCGACACGGATCTTCGAACGCCGCGCTCGCCCGAGCGCGGCGTTTCGGTTTTCTCGTAAGGTGTTTCCCATCGTCGAACGATGAGTGCGCCGATCTTCGCGAAATCAGATCAAGGCTTTTTGCCGCCATCGATGGTCTCATCGTCACACCGACGAGGAGAAAACAACATGTCCATCGATCTTTCGCGTTTCGATCTCACCAACGGCGACAACATCATCCGCATCACGGCCGGGCTCTTCATGCTCCCGCACGTAGCCGGCAAGTTTGTCGACCACGCCGCCATTCTCGGCTTCTTCACCAAGGCGGGTTTTCCGGCGCCGGAGTTCTTCCTCTGGCTGGCGGCGGCGGTCGAAGGACTGTCGGGCCTCTGCCTGGTGCTCGGCCTCTTCACCCGCTTCGCGGCACCCGCGGCGGCCGGCGCGCTCTTCGTCGCGGCAGCGGCGCTGTTCGAGGTCGGCGGCTTCAAGTGGCTGTGGAACAAGGGCGGCTTCGAATACCCGATCTTCTGGGCGCTGATCTGCCTCGCCATCGCCGCCAAGGAATGGATGCCGGTGCTGCGCGCCCGCTTCGCCGCCGCGCCGGCCCCCGTCGCGGCCGAGTGATCGCGGCGATGCCGCTCACACCTCCGCCGCCGCGTCGAAGCGGCGGCGGTTCTCGCCGATCTCGGCCTGTCGGGTGACGGCCCAGTCGGCGAGCGACCCGATCGGTCCGGCGAGCGAGTGACCGAGGTCGGTCAGGGCATATTCGACCTGCGGCGGGTTGGTCGGCCGGACGGTGCGGCTGATCAGACCGTCGCGTTCGAGGCTGCGGAGCGTCACCGTCAGCATCCGCTGCGAGATCGCCCCGACCGCCCGCTTCAGCGCGTTGAAGCGCAGCGGCCCGTCGCCGAGCCGCAGGATCACCAGCACGCTCCAGGCATCGCCCAGCCGATCGAGCACGTCGCGGACCGGGCAGAGCATCCGCGCGTCGGCGACCGGTCCGGTGACGCCGGCGATCACCCGGATCTCGGCCATCGAACGGTCGCCGACCGGGGCGGTTCCTTGCGTGTGCCTTGCATTCATGAACATGCGTCCTTCCGCACGAAGTCACTTCATGCGATCAAGTTACCATTCGTAACCTGATCGCACAATCGAACCGCCATTCGGTCGTGCCGTCCCTCGATCCGAAGGAGGACCTGCCATGAAGATCGCCCTGATCGGCGCCACCGGTTTCGTCGGCGCCCCCGTTCTGGAAGAAGCCCTGTCGCGCGGCCATGAGGTCGTGGCGCTCGCCCGCGATCCGGCCAAGATCGCCCCCCGCGCCGGCCTGACCGTGGTGAAGGCCGATGCCTACGACGCGGCCTCCGTCGCGGCTGCCGTCAAGGGCGCCGATGCCGTGATCTCCGCCTTCAACCCCGGCTGGACCGATCCCGAGATCGCGCCGAAGTTCACCGTCGGCGCCAAGGCGATCGACGCCGGCGTGATCGCCTCGGGCGTCAAGCGGCTCCTGGTGGTCGGCGGCGCCGGCTCGCTCTTCGTCGCGCCGGGCGTGCAACTGGTCGATACGCCGGAGTTCCCCGAGTTCGTCCGTGCCGCCGCCTCAGCCGCCCGCGATCTCCATTCCGACTACGTCGCCGGTCGCGCCGGCAACGGCCTCGACTGGACCTTCCTGTCGCCGCCGGCCGGCTACGGCCCCTACGACCCGGCGGCCGATGCCCCGCGCACCGGCAAGTACCGCGTCGGCAAGGACGAGGTCCTCTTCGCCGGTCCCGCCCCCGCGACGATCTCGCGCGCCGACCTCGCGGTGGCGATCCTCGACGAGATCGAGAAGCCGGCCCACGTCCGCGCCCGTTTCACCGTCGCGGCCGCCTGACGACGCCTCGGATGGCGTCTCGAACCCACCGAAGGGCCGGAGCGATCCGGCCTTTCGCGCGTCTCGGGCTGGACACCGTCGCGCCCCGGCTCTATGCCTCGACGCGACCCGTTTTCCGAGCCGGACCAGAGCCGACCATGCCCGAACTGCTTCTCGAACTGTTCTCCGAAGAGATCCCCGCCCGCATGCAGAAGAAGGCGTCGGAGGATCTGAAGAAGATGATCACCGACGGGCTGGTTGCCGCGGGCCTCCATTACGAGGGCGCCAGCGCCTATGCCACGCCGCGCCGCCTGACGCTGCACGTCGTCGGCGTGCCCGCCAAGGGCGCCGACGTGCGCGAGGAGAAGAAGGGCCCGCGCGTCGGCGCGCCCGACCAGGCGATCCAGGGCTTCCTCAAGGGCGCCGGCCTTGCCTCGCTCGATCAGGCGACCGTCGTCTCCGACAAGAAGGGCGATTATTACGTCGCCGAGACGGTGAAGCCCGGCCGCAAGGCGATCGACGTGCTGGCCGAACTGGTGCCGGCGACGATCCGCGCCTTCCCCTGGCCGAAGTCGCAGCGCTGGGGCACGGGCACGCTCCGCTGGGTGCGTCCGCTCCACTCGATCGTCTGCACCTTCGGCACCGAGTTGGAAGAGCCGGAGATCGTCCCCTTCGAGGTCGACGGCATCCATGCCGGCAACATCACCCGCGGCCACCGCTTCCTGGCGCCCGCGCCCTTCTCGGTGAAGCGCTTCGAGGACTATGTCCAGAAGCTGCAGAACGCTCGAGTTATTCTCGACACCGAGCGCCGCAAGCACATCATCCTCGAGGACGCCAAGTCGCTCGCCTTCGCGCAGGGCCTCGAGCTGGTCGAGGACGACGGCCTGCTCGACGAGGTCGCAGGCCTCGTCGAATGGCCGGTGACGCTGATGGGCACCTTCGAGGAGGAGTTCCTCGAAGTTCCGCCGGAGGTGATCCGCGCCACCATCCGCGCCAACCAGAAGTGCTTCGTGCTGCGCTCGCACCACATCGACCAGAAGCTCGCCAACAAGTTCCTGCTGGTCTCGAACCTCGAGGCCAAGGACGGCGGCAAGAAGATCGTCGCCGGCAACGGCCGCGTCATCCGCGCCCGCCTGTCGGATGCCCGCCACTTCTTCCACACCGACCTCGCCGACCTGCCGGACTACAAGGATGCAGGCCCGATCCTCGACCAGCGTCTGGCGAAGCTGCGCGCGCTGAACGTGGTGTTCCACGAGAAGCTCGGAACGCAGGGCGCCCGCGTCGATCGTCTGATCCGCCTCGCCGGTGAACTGGCGCCGCTGGTCGGTGGCGACGTCGCCAAGGCGAAGCGCGCCGCCGAACTCGCCAAGGCCGACCTCATGACCGAGGTCGTCGGCGAGTTCCCCGAGGTCCAGGGCCTGATGGGCCGCACCTATGCGATGGCGCAGGGCGAGTCGATCGACGTCGCCGCGGCGATCGAGGATCACTGGAAGCCGCAGGGCCCGTCCGACCGCGTACCGTCCGACCCGGTGTCGATCGCCGTCGCGCTCGCCGACAAGCTCGACGTGCTGACCGGCTTCTGGGCGATCGACGAGAAGCCGACGGGTTCGAAGGACCCCTACGCGCTGCGTCGCGCCGCACTCGGCGTGATCCGCATCCTGCTGGAGAACGGGGTCCGGCTGAAGCTGGTGCCGGCGATGCTGTATTCGCTTCGGTCCGTAGTTCGCCAATCTGTTAATAAATATTGGGAAAATGAGAGGAACTCTCTTTCGCTTGAGGTAGAATACGACGCGATTTGCAAGAAGTTTTTGCAGGGCAGTTGGGCGGATTTCGCCGGTTCGATCGTCGGGCTTGAGCAACATGTGGTTGAAGATGCGGTTGCACTAAAGACCGAAGTGGACGCCGTTTCCGATCTCCTCGCCTTCTTCGCCGATCGCCTCAAGGTGCAGCTGCGCGACCAGGGCGCGCGGCATGACCTCGTCGACGCCGTCTTCGCGCTCGGCACGCCCGAGAACCCGCAGGACGACCTCGTCCTGGTGGTGAAGCGCGTCGACGCGCTCGGCACCTTCCTCGCGACCGAGGACGGGGCCTCGCTCCTCGCCGGCTACAAGCGCGCCGCCAACATCCTCGACAAGGAGGAGAAGAAGGACGGCCGCGCCTATGCCGGCGCGATCGACGCGTCGCTCCTCGCCGAGCCGGCCGAGAAGGCGCTCGCCGCCGCGGTCGAGACCGCGACCGCCGCCGCCGCCAAGGCCGTGGCCGCCGAGGACTTCGCCGCCGCCATGACGGCGCTCGCGTCCCTGCGCGGTCCGGTCGACGCCTTCTTCGACGGCATCCTCGTCAACGCCGACGACAAGGGCGTGCGCGAGAACCGGCTGAAGCTGCTCGCCGCCATCCGCGCCGCCTGCGCCACCGTCGCGGATTTCTCGCGCATCGGCTGACGCCGGCACGGACAGAGACATCAGGAGCCCGTCGGAGCGATCCGGCGGGCTCTTCGCGTTTCGGGGCCTGGCCCCCTCACGCGTCGGCGACGAAGGCCGCCAGCGCCGCCGGCCGCGCGAAGACACCCGGATCGGCGACGCCGTTGACCTCGCCCGAGACCCATCTGAGCGCGATCACCCGGAGCAGCGAGGCGAAGTTGCCGACTTCGCCGCGCAGTTCCACCACCTCGTCGTAGAGGGTGGAGAGGAACCGCGCGGTCGATAGCCCCGCGGCGCGGGCGATGTCGTCGACGATCCGCCAGAAGGCGGCCTCGAGGCGCAGGCTGGTGACGACGCCGGCGATGCGCACGGAGCGCGTCGTCGGCTCGAAGAGCGCCGGATCGGTGGATGCGAAGACATGGCACATCGGTTTCGGTCTCCTCCCGAACCGCGCCGGAGCATGTCCCTTCGAGGGATCTCTCGCCCCGGTGCAAACGGCCACGGCCCCGCGCCGCCTCAGTGGGTGATGCGGGTGCCGAGCACCGCCAGGAACTGCGCCATCCATGCCGGATGGGCGGGCCAGGCGGGCGCCGTCACCAGATTACCATCGGTGTAGGCGCCGTCGATGGCGATGTCTGCATATTCGGCGCCGGCGAGCCGCACCTCCGGCGCGCAGGCCGGATAGGCCGAGACCTTGCGTCCGCCGATGACCCCGGCCGCCGCGAGGATCTGGGCGCCGTGGCAGATCGCAGCGATCGGCTTGCCGGCCTTGGCGAAGCCCTGGACGAGCGCGATCACCCCGGCATCGAGGCGGAGATATTCCGGCGCGCGGCCGCCGGGGATGACCAGCGCGTCCCAACCTTCGTGCGAGGCCGGGAAGTCGGCATTGATCGCGAAGTTGTGGCCGCGCTTCTCCGAATAGGTCTGCTGGCCTTCGAAGTCGTGGATCGACGTGGCGATGCTCTCGCCCGCCTTCTTGCCCGGACAGACCGCATGGACGGAATGGCCGACCGCGGCGAGCGTCTGGAACGGCACCATCGCCTCGTAGTCTTCGACGAAGTCGCCGACGAGGAACAGGATCTTCTTGGACATGACATCTCTCCCGTACCCTCTCTGCCGCCGTCTCGGGGGGAGAGGGCCGGAGGGTTGTGGAGAGCATCGGCCGAAACCGCGACGGTCGGGTAACACTCCGCTACTACGCGCGCCGCGCGGCCGAGCCATTCGAGGCCCGCGCCCACCGCGGCCGGCGAATCCGCTAGTCTCGCCCGATCCCGCCCCGTCGCGGCACGAGCCGAGGAACAGACCCATGATCGTCGACCTGCGCATCTACACCTGCAAGCCCGGCCGCGTCGCCGACTTCGTCGCCATCTACGAGACGCTCGCCTGGCCGCTGCAGCAGAAGTATCTCGGCCGCTGCCTCGGCTGGTACACCGGGCTCGAGGGGCGGCTGAACACGGTCGTCCACATGTGGGGCTTCGACAGTCAGGCCGACCGCGAGGCGCGCCGCAAGGAGATGGCCGCCGACCCCGCCTTCGCCGTCTATCTGAAGGCGATGGCGGAGGCCGACGTGCTGGTCGACATGGAGAACCGGATCCTGTCGCCCACCGCCTTCTCGCCGGTGAAGTGAGGCGCCGTTTGCCATCGACCGACCCGATGGGCGACGATCGGAACGCGATTCGAAAGCCCTTCGGGTCGTCACGGCAACGGCGACGCGACGCATGCAGCAACTCGGAGACCTCGACGGCCGCGGGCCGCTCTGGCAGCAGATCCGCCGAGCCCTGCTCGAGCCGATCCGCGACGGCCGTTGGAAGCCGCACGCCAAGATCCCGAAGGAACTCGAGATCATGGAGCGCTACGGCGCCGCCCGCATGACGGTGAACCGTGCGCTCGGCAGCCTCGCCGCGGAGGGCATCGTCACGCGCAAGAAGCGCGCCGGCACCGTCGTCGCCGATCGCCCGCCGGAGCGGCCGCTGCTCGAGATCTGGGACATCGTCGCCGAGGTCGAGCGGCTCGGCGGTGTCTACGGTTTCGAGATCCTCGATCGCGCCCGCCTCGAGCCCGACGACCCGGAAGCCGCCCCTCTCGGCCTCGAGGAAGGGGCGCCGGTGTTGCGGCTTCTGGTGCGGCACGTCTCGGACGGCGCGGCGTTGCAGATCGAGGAACGCCTGATCAATCTCGCCGCCGTGCCGGAGGCGGCGGAGGAGCCCTTCGCCACCCGCCCGCCGAGCGCCTGGCTGCTCGCCCACGTGCCGTGGTCCGACGCCGAACACGTCATCTCGGCGGAAGCCGCGAGCCGCGAGACGGCGGCCTTGCTGACGGTGAAGACGGGCACCGCCTGTCTCGTGGTCGAGCGTCGCACCTGGCGCGACGGCGTGCCCATCACCTGGGCGCGCTTCGTCCACCCCGGCGACAAACGCCGCCTCGTCGGCCGGTTTCGCTCCGACGCGGGGTGACCGAGCGTATCGGCACGGCCCATCTCCCCTCCCATCAGGGGAGGGGCAAGGGGTGGGGTGAACGGCCCGTCAGGGCCGAGAACGCGCCCGCCGAGGATGCCGAACCGCCGAACCCCACCCGCCTCGCGACGCTCGGCACCCTCCCCTGAGGGGAGGGTGGGAGCGGCGACGCCTCGGGAGATCATCGATGGCAGTTCCGGTGGAAAGGGCGGAAAAGGGGCTCCCTAGGCGCTCGGCCGAACCTCATCCCGCCGCTTCCGCCAGCGCGACGACCGTGCGCCGATGGGCCGCCTCGACCTGCTCGCGGGCGACGTGGCGGCCATCCGCGACCACCTGCCGGCCTGCGGCCCACACGGCGCGGACCGGGTTCGTCGCCGCCGCGAAGATCCAGGCATCGAGCACCGCGTCGTCGCGACGGCCGAAGAGGGCAGGGTGGTCGGTATCGAGCACCACGAAATCCGCCGCCGCGCCGATGGTGAGCCCGCTCGTCTCCCGCCCCAGCGCCTGCCCACCACCGGCGAGCGCCGCGTCGAACAGAGAGCGCCCGGTCGACCGCGGCGGCTCGGCGAGGCGGTTGCGGGCGCGATCGACGAGGCGTTGGCTCTGCTCCAGCAGACGCAGCTCCTGCGGCAGCGAGATCAACACGTTGGAATCGCTGCCGACCCCGTAGCGGCCGCCGCGGGCGCGGAAGTCGACGGCGGGGAAGACCCCGTCGCCGAGATCGGCCTCGGTGATCGGGCAGAGGCCTGCGACCGCGCCCGAGGCGGCAACGCGGCCGATCTCGGCCTCCGTCACATGGGTCGCATGGACGAGGCACCAGCGCGCATCGACCTCGGCCAGATCGAACAGGCGCTCGACCGGCCGCAGTCCCGTCGCGGCGAGACAGTCCTCGACCTCGCCCACCTGCTCGGCGACGTGGATGTGCACCGGCCCCGCCGGATGCGCCGCGACGAGCGCCGCGAGCTCCGACCCGTTCACCGCCCGGAGCGAATGCGGCGCGATGCCGACGCAGGCCCCGGCGAGCGGCGCCACGGCGCGAGCGGCGCCTTCGTGCAGTCGGGCGAAGAGGTCGAGATCGCTCGCGAAACGCCGCTGGCCCGGTCCGGTCGGCCGGTCGTCGAAGCCGCCGTGGGCGTAGAAGACCGGCAGCAGCGTCAGGCCGATGCCGGTCGCCGCCGCCGCTTCCGCCACAGCGAAGGCCATCTCCGCCGGCTCGTCGTAGGGCCGGCCGTCGACTGCGTGGTGGAGATAGTGGAACTCGGCGACGGCGGTGAAGCCGCTCTCCAGCATCTCGACCTGTGCCATCGCCGCGAGCGCCGCGAGGTGCTCCGGCGTCATCGCATGTGCGAACCGGTACATCGCCTCGCGCCAGGTCCAGAAATGATCCTCCGCCCCCGGCCCGCGCCGCTCGGCGAGGCCGGCGAAGCCGCGCTGGAAGGCGTGGGAATGGAGATTGCCGACGCCCGGGACCGTGACGCCGGCGATGCGCGGCCCCTCGCCCGTCGCGGCCTCGCCGTGGGTGACCGAGACGATGCGGCCGTCCTGCCAGGAGACGCGGACGTCGTCGCGCCAACCCTGCGGCGTCAGCGCTCGTTCGAAGATCGCGGTCTCCATCGTCGGCGTCCTCTCGCGAATATTATGTCTAGACATATTGACAGAGACGGCGACCCGGAGCAAGGTCCTGATCGATTGAAATCGGATGCCCTCGAACCTTCGGCATGCCCATGGCCTTCGACGTCGACACGCTCTGGATCAACGCCCGCCTCGCCACCATGGCGGCGGATCGGCCGGGCCTCGGTGTGATCGCCGACGGCGCGATCGCCGCGCGGGCCGGCCGCATCGCCTTCGTCGGATCGCGTGCCGACCTGCCGGCGGATCTGAAGGCCGCGTCGACCGTCGACTGCGACGGCCGCTGGATCACCCCCGGCCTGATCGACTGCCACACCCATCTCGTCCATGCCGGCAACCGCGCGCGTGAGTTCGAGGCCCGGCTCGAGGGCGCGACCTATGCCGAGATCGCGGCGGCCGGCGGCGGCATCGCCGCGACGGTCCGGGCGACGCGAGCGGCGAGCCTCGACACCCTCGTCGCCGAGAGCCTGCCGCGGCTCGATCGCCTCCTCGCCGACGGCGTCACCACGGTCGAGATCAAGTCCGGCTACGGCCTGGAACCCGCCACCGAGCGCCGCATGCTCGAGGCCGCCCGGCGACTCGGTGCGATCCGTGACGTCGGCGTCGCCACGACCTTCCTCGGTGCCCATGCCCTGCCGCCGGAGGCGAAGGGCGACAGGGCGGCTTACCTCAACAGCGTCGTCGCGATGATCGAGGCCTTCGCCGGCGAAGGGCTGATCGATGCGGTCGACGCCTTCTGCGAGACGATCGCCTTCTCGCCCGACGAGGTCGCCCGCGTCTTCGAAGCTGCGACGCGCGCCGACCTGCCGGTGAAGCTCCATGCCGACCAGCTCTCGAACCTCGGCGGTGCCGGGCTCGCGGCGCGGTTTGCGGCGCTCTCGGCCGACCATCTCGAATGGACCGACGGGGCCGGCGCGGCGGCGATGGCCGCGGCCGGGACGGTGGCGGTGCTGCTGCCCGGCGCCTTCCACATGCTGCGCGAGACGCGACTGCCGCCGATCGACGCCTTCCGTCGCCACGGCGTGGCGATGGCGGTTTCGACCGACTGCAACCCCGGCACCTCGCCGATGACGTCGCTGCTGCTCGCCATGAACTTCGCCGCGGTGCGCTTCGGCCTGACGGTCGAGGAATGCCTCCTCGGCGTCACCCGCCACGCCGCCCGCGCGCTCGGGCGGGCGGACACGATCGGCACGTTGGAGGCCGGCAAGGCCTGCGATCTGGCGATCTGGTCGGTCGACAGCCTCGCCGCCCTCGTCGAGGCGCTCGGCGCCCTTCCTCTTCACGCACGCATCCGCAACGGACGGTGACCCATGACGACGAACCCCGCGCCCCCCGCTCCGGTGACCCTCGTACCCGGTAACGTGACGCTCGCCGAATGGCGCGCCGTCTCGGCCGGCGCCGCGGTCTCGCTCGATGCCTCCGCCGTGCCGGCGATCGAGGCGGGGGCGCAGGCGGTCGCGGCGATCGTCGCCGCCGGCGCGCCGGTCTACGGCATCAACACCGGCTTCGGCAAACTCGCCTCGGTCCGGATCGACGACGCCGATCTCGAGCAACTCCAGCGCAATCTGGTGATCAGCCACGCCTCCGGCGTCGGCGAGCCGCTCGATCCGGCGATCGTCCGGCTGATGATGGCGCTGAAGCTCGCCAATCTCGGTCAGGGCGCCTCGGGCGTCCGGCTCGAGACGGCCCGCCTGCTCGAGGCGATGCTGGCGCGCGACGTGCTGCCGCTCGTCCCGGCGCAGGGCTCGGTCGGCGCCTCGGGCGATCTCGCACCGCTCTCCCACATGACGGCGGCGATGATCGGCGTCGGCGAGGCCTTCTTCCGCGGCGAGCGCATGACGGCGAGCGACGCGCTGGCCCGCGCCGGCCTCGCCCCCGTCGTTCTCGGGCCGAAGGAGGGGCTGGCGCTTCTCAACGGCACCCAGTTCTCGACAGCCAACGCCCTCCACGCGCTCTTCGGCGCCGAACGGGTGCTGCGCGCCGCGCTGGTGGTGGGCGCGCTCACGACCGATGCCGCCAAGGGCTCCGACGGTCCCTTCGACATCCGCATCCAGAGCCTGCGCCGCCACCCCGGCCAGATCGAGACGGCGGCGACGCTGCGCGCGCTGATGGCCGGTTCCGCCATCCGCGCCAGCCACGGCACCGGCGACGACCGCATCCAGGACCCTTATTGCCTGCGCTGCCAGCCGCAGGTGATGGGCGCCGCCCTCGACATCCTGCGCTCCGTCGCCGTGACGCTGGAGCGCGAGGCGAACGGCGTCACCGACAATCCGCTGATCTTCGTCGATGCCGACGGCCGCCCCGAGGCGATCTCGGGCGGCAATTTCCACGCCGAGCCGGTTGCCTTCGCCGCCGACATCGTCGCGCTGGCGCTGTGCGAGATCGGCTCGATCGCCGAACGCCGCGTGTCGCTGCTGGTCGACCCGGTGCTGTCGCGCCTGCCGGCCTTCCTGACGCCGCGGCCGGGGCTGAACTCCGGCTTCATGATCCCGCAGGTGACGGCGGCGGCGCTGGTCTCCGAGAACAAGCAGATGGCGCACCCGGCGAGCGTCGATTCGATCCCGACCTCGGCCAATCAGGAAGACCACGTCTCGATGGCCGCCCACGGCGCCTACCGGCTCCATCGCATGGTGCGCAACGTGGCGAACGTGCTGGCGATCGAACTGCTCGCCGCCGCTCAAGGCTGCGACTTCCACGCGCCGCTCACCTCGAGCCCGGTGCTCGAGCGCGTCCGCGCTGCGGTGCGCGCCCGCGTGCCGGCGCTCGACGACGACCGCTTCTTCGCCCCCGACATCGCGGCTGCCACCGCGATGATCCTCGACGGCACGATCGAGACCGCCGCCGCCTCCGTGGATCTCCCCGAACTGGACGTGGCGCCATGAGCGAAGCCGACTTCGTCACCGTCGAACGCGGCACGGCGCCGCTGATCCTGACCTTCCCGCACGCCGGCACCGGCCTCGCCGGGCTCGACGAGCGCTTCGTCTCGCCCTGGCGCGCCCGCCGCGATGCCGATTGGCACGTCGATCGGCTCTATGCCTTCGCGCGAGACCTCGGCGCCACGCTGATCGGCACGACGGTGTCGCGCTCGGTGATCGACCTCAACCGCGATCCCTCCGGCGCCTCGCTCTATCCGGGCCAGACGACGACCGGCCTCTGCCCGACCGAGACCTTCGACGGCGAACCGCTGTATCGACCGAGCGAGGAGCCCGACGCCGCCGAAATCGTAGAACGTCGCGCTCGTTGGTTCGACCCGTGGCACGCCGCCCTCGACGGCGAGATCGCGCGGCTCCGCGCGCTCCACGAACGCGTCGTCCTCTACGATTGCCACTCGATCCGCTCGACGATCCCGCGCCTCTTCGACGGCCGTCTGCCGCAGTTCAACATCGGCACCAACGGCGGGACGGCCTGCGATCCGGCACTGACCGCGGCGGTCGCCGCTCCTTGCGCGGCGAGCAACCTCGGCCATGTCGTCGATGGTCGGTTCAAGGGCGGCTGGATCACCCGCAGCCGCGGCCGGCCCGAGACGGGCGTCCATGCGATCCAGATGGAACTGGCGATGCGGGGATATCTGCGCGAGCCGGTGGCGATCGACGAGACGAACTGGCCGCCGTCCTTCGACGAGAGCTGGGCGGAACCCGTCGCCGACACCCTGCGCAGCGTGCTCGTGGCGGCGCTGGCCTTCGCGCGGGGGTGAGGCGTGTGAACATTCCGGCGCCGTGCGGAGGCCCTTCGTCCTGAGGTGCTCGCGCAAGCGAGCCTCGTGAGGCGCGAAGGGCCGAGTGGCACCGCCCGTCGACGCCTTCGCCCTTCGAGGCCCGACGCTGTCGGGCACCTCAGGGTGAAGCCGAACGGGATCAGAGACCTTCCGAATTCCAGATTTCGGGTTCCGGACCCGGCAACCGAGGAAACGCCCCCATGACCCGCATCGACAATACCCGCGTCGTCCGAGCCCCGCGCGGGGCCGAGAGGTCCGCCAAGAGCTGGCAGACCGAGGCCGCCCTGCGGATGCTGATGAACAATCTCGATCCGGAGGTCGCCGAGCGGCCGTCGGACCTCGTCGTCTACGGCGGCATCGGCCGGGCGGCGCGCGACTGGGAGAGCTTCGATCGCATCGTCGAGACGCTGCGGCGGCTGGAAGACGACCAGACGCTGGTGGTGCAGTCGGGCAAGCCGGTCGGCGTCTTCCGCACCCATGCCGACGCGCCGCGCGTCCTCATCGCCAATTCCAACCTCGTGCCGCGCTGGGCGACCTGGGAGCATTTCGACGAGCTCGATCGCAAGGGGCTGATGATGTACGGCCAGATGACGGCCGGCTCGTGGATCTACATCGGCAGCCAGGGCATCGTTCAGGGCACCTACGAGACCTTCGCCGAAGCGGCGCGGCGCCATCACGGCGGCTCGTGGCAGGGACGCTGGATCCTGACCGGCGGCCTCGGCGGCATGGGCGGCGCCCAGCCGCTCGCCGCCACCATGGCCGGCGCCTCGTGTCTCGCCGTCGAATGCCGGCCGTCGAGCATCGATTTCCGCCTGCGCACCGGCTATCTCGACGCCCGCGCCGACACGCTCGACGAGGCGATGGCGATGATCGAGCGCGCCCGGATCGACGGTCGGCCGATCTCCGTCGGGCTTCTGGGCAACTGCGCCGAGATCCTGCCCGAGATGCGCCGCCGCGGCATCCGCCCCGATCTCGTCACCGACCAGACCTCCGCCCACGACCCCGTCAACGGCTACCTGCCCGTCGGCTGGACGCTGGAGGAGTGGGAGAGCCGCCGGGCGAGCGACCCGAAGGGCGTCGCCAAGGCCGCCCGCGCCTCGATGGCGACCCATGTCGAGGCGATGCTCGGCTGGTGGCGCGACGGCGTGCCGGTCACCGACTACGGCAACAACATCCGCCAGATGGCGCTTGAGGAGGGCGTCGCCGACGCCTTCGCCTTCCCCGGCTTCGTTCCGGCCTACATCCGCCCGCTGTTCTGCCGCGGCATCGGCCCCTTCCGTTGGGCGGCGCTCTCCGGCGACCCGGAGGACATCGCCAAGACCGACGCCAAGGTGAAGGAGCTGATCCCCGACGACGCCCATCTCCACAACTGGCTCGACATGGCGGCCGAGCGCATTCGGTTCCAGGGCCTGCCGGCGCGGATCTGCTGGGTCGGCCTCGGCGATCGCCATCGCTTGGGGCTGGCCTTCAACGAGATGGTGGCGAAGGGCGAGCTGAAGGCGCCGATCGTCATCGGCCGCGATCACCTCGACAGCGGTTCCGTCGCCTCGCCCAACCGCGAGACGGAAGCGATGATGGACGGCTCCGACGCCGTCTCCGACTGGCCGCTCCTGAACGCGCTGCTCAACTGCGCCTCGGGCGCGACCTGGGTGTCGCTGCACCACGGCGGCGGCGTCGGCATGGGCTTCTCCCAGCACGCCGGCATGGTGATCGTCGCCGACGGCAGCGAGGCGGCGGCGGCCCGTCTCGGTCGTGTGCTGTGGAACGATCCGGCGACCGGCGTCATGCGCCATGCCGACGCCGGCTACGACATCGCCCGCGACTGGGCGCGCGAGAAGGGCCTCGATCTGCCGGGTATCCTCGGCTGACACGACGACGGCGCGACGGGGAGCCCGCCGCGCCTTCATCCTCGCCTCGAGGGATCTCTGCGGAACTCCGTCGAGGCTCGGATCGACGTCCGTGCGCGATCCTTCGAGACGCGCCTGCGGCGCTCCTCAGGATGAGGCTCTGAAGGATTTCCCGGCAAAGACAGACGCCTCATGCTGAGGAGGGCGCCCACGGGCGCCCGTCTCGAAGCATCGCGCACGGCATCGCCGCGTCTTCACCCTCCCATCAGGGGAGGGTGCCGAGCGCAGCGAGGCGGGTGGGGTTCGGCGGCGCGGCGTCCTTGGAGGATGCGGACACCCTCCGGCCCTGACGGGCCGATCACCCCACCCCTTACGCCTCCCCTGAGGGGAGGGGGAGCACCGCGTCCGGTCGGGGCGGAGTTCGTGAAGCCGTGCGGCGAAAGGCGAGCCCGAGCTCCCGTCTGGCTATCACTCCTCGAGCAGCGAACGCAGCATCCAGGCGGTCTTCTCGTGGACGTCGATGCGCTGGGTCAGGAGATCCGCCGTCGGCTGGTCGTCGGCGGCGTTCACCACCGGGAACAGCGCCCGCGCCGTGCGGGCAGTCGCTTCCTGGGCGGAGACCAGATGGCGGACCATGTCGAGCGCCTTCGGCACGCCCTCGACCTCGGCGATCGAGGCCCGCGCCACGAATTCCTTGTAGGTGCCGGGCGCCGGGAAGCCGAGCGAACGGATGCGTTCGGCGATGGCGTCGAGCGCCGTCCACTGCTCGGTGTACTGCCCCATGAACATCAGGTGCAGCGTGTTGAACATCGGCCCCTTCACGTTCCAATGGAAATTGTGCGTCATCAGATAGAGCGTGTAGCTGTCGGCGAGGAACGACGACAGGCCGTCGGCGATCGTCTTGCGGGTGGCCTCGTCGATGCCGATGTTGATCTGCGGAATGCCGGACATGAAGGGTCTCCTGGTTGGGTGGTCGGGGCGATGCCTCGCCTCGGGCCGTGAGTTGGATCAGCCGAGGGTGGTGTCGAGCACCATCATCAGCGCGAAGCCGGCCATCAGCCCGACCGTCGCCGGCGTCTGGTGGCCGTTGCGATGGGTCTCGGGAATGACCTCGTGCGAGACGACGAAGAGCATGGCGCCGGCGGCGAGGCCGAGACCGATCGGATAGGCGATCTCGAGCCCGCCGGTCAGACCGACGCCGAGCACCGCGCCGATCGGCTCGAGCAGGCCGGTCGCCACCGCCATGACGACCGAGCGCCCGGCCGAGAAGCCGGCACCGCGCATCGCCAGAGCGACGGCGAGGCCCTCCGGAATGTCCTGCAGCGCGATCGCCGTGGTCAGTGGCAGGCCGACCGCCATGTCGGCATGGGAGAAGCCGACGCCGATCGCCATGCCTTCCGGCAGATTGTGGAGCGCGATGGCGAAGACGAAGAGCCAGACCCGGCCGAAACGCTCGACGCCCGGCCCGCAGGGGCCGACGGTCTCGTGCTCGTGCGGGGTGAAGGCGTCGAGGCCGAGCATCAGCAGCACGCCGAGCCCCATGCCGGCGACGACGATCAGCGCCGCGGCCGACTTCGAGCCGGAGAGCGTGGTGCCCGCCTCGAGGCCGGGAATGATCAGCGAGAAGGCGGAGGCCGCCAGCATCATGCCGGCCGCGCCGCCGAGCAGCACGTCGGAGAGCTTCTGCGGCATCTCCCGCAGCATCAGCGCCGGCAGGGCGCCGAGCGCCGTCGCCGCGAAACCGGCGAAACCGCCGATGATGCCGAGCTTCAATCCGTCCGAGGCCTCGCCGGCGACGAGATCGCGCAGGCTCGCCCCGAGCAGCACCAGCACCGCCGCCAGCGCCAGACCGAGGCCCGCCGCCGTCACCGGGTTGCGCCGCACGTGCGCGCCGAGCGTGACGGTCCAGGGTGCGTTCTCGACCCGTGAGTCCATGGACATGACGTTTCTCCCGTGCGGCATGCTCCGATGGCGCCGCGCCGATCCTGGTCTCGACTTTATTGCGAATAATGTGCAAGAGCAAGAACGACGAGGGCGGGAAACGCGCGCGCGTTCCCCGCCCTCGTGATGTCGGTCATGCGGCCGGGCCGAACGGCCCGGGAGGGAGACGTCGGCGCACCGCGAACGGCGCGCCTGTCGGCCTCACTGCACTTCGGCGTAGTCGATCTTGCCGTCGGCGTTCTTCTTCCACTGGTAGACGACATAGGCCGGCGTGGTGATGTCGCCCTTGGTGTCGTAGGAGAGCGGGCCGACGACGGTGTTGAAGGTGCGACCCGAGTGGATTACGGCGGCGACCTTGCCGGCGTCGGTCGACTTGGCGGCTTCCACCGCCTGCGCCCACACTTCGACGGCGGCGTAGGTGTAGAGCGTGAAGGATTCCGGCTCGATCTGCTTGGCGCGGAAGCGGGCGACCACTTCGCTGGCGCCGGGGATCTTGCGCGGATCGGGCGAGAAGGTCATCAGCGTGCCTTCGATGCCCGCATCGCCGGCGATCGCCGCGAGTTCGGCCGAGTTGATGCCGTCACCGCCCATCAGCGGCGCCTTGACGCCCTGGTCGCGCATCTGGCGGATGATCAGGCCGGCGTCGGCATGGGTGCCGCCGAAATAGACCACGTCGGCCTGGGCCGCCTTGATCTTGGAGACGAGCGCGCCGTAGTCCTTGTCGCCGCCGTTGACGGATTCCACCAGCACCGGCTTCATGCCGGCCGCCTCGAGCGCCTTGCGGGTCTCGTCCGACAGGCCCTTGCCGTAGGTGGTCTTGTCGTCGAGCACCGCGACCTTCTTGCCGGCGAAGGCCTTGGCGAGATAGGCGCCGGCCACCTTGCCCTGCTGGTCGTCGCGGCCGCAGGTGCGGAAGACGTTGGCGAGCTTGCGCTCGGTGTAGCTCGGGTTGGTGGTCGAGGGCGAGATCTCGATGATGCCGTTCTCGGCGTAGACGTCGGAGGCGGCGATCGAGACGCCCGAGTTCAGGTGACCCGCGACGAACTTGACGCCGTCGCCCGACATCTTGTTGGCGACCGAGACGCCCTGCTTGGGATCGGCCTGATCGTCGCCGACCTTGAGCTCGAGCTTCTGGCCGAGCACGCCGCCCTTGGCGGAGAGATCGGCGACCGCCATCTCGGCGCCGTTCTTCAGCTGCTGGCCGTAGACGGCCAGCGCGCCGGTCATCGGGCCGGCGACGCCGATCTTGACCTGGGCATGGGCGGTGCCGGTGGCGAGCGCCAGCGCCAGGCCGGCGAGGATGAGGCGGGTCTTCATGTCTCGGGACGTCCTTCTTCTTCGTCGCGGCCTCCTCGGCCGCCGTCTTCGTCGCTTCCCTACGCCTGGACGAGCGCTCGAGAAGCGACGCATCCGCAGGGGAGAAATGCGCTCGAGACATGGGCACTCGGCCCATTTCGCGAGCAATTTCTCCCAATTGGGGCCGAACGGGGAAGAAACCAGTGCATTCGCGCCAAAAAATCGCCGTGCGCGGGGAAAATTACCCGAGCCCGGAAAAGCCGTCGCGACCACGGCCGAGCGACCGGGTCCGTAGCCTTGCGGACCCGGTTTTTCGGCCGAATTCGGCCGTCAGCGCTCGACCTTGCGGCCGGTGGCGAGGAAGGAGTAGCCCTGGGTGCCGTGGGAGGCGAGCATCACCGCCTCGACGATCGGCTCGATCGTCGCCGTCGGCGCCGTCCAGTCGACGACGAAGTTGGCACCGAGCCCGCCGCGGGTGTCGGGCTGGGCGACCACCACCTGCATCGTGCCGTAGGGCTTGAGCGAGACCGGCCGGTCGAGATGGGCCTCGACCAGCTTGCCGGCGGTGTCGAAATAGTCGATGCGCTCGATCACGATCGACCGGGTGGCCGAGCCGTTGTGGATCGACAGGGTGATCGCGAAGTCGATCCGCGTGCCGCCGCCCATCGCCATGACGCTGGAATAGACCGGCACATAGGTCCGCCCCGGCAGACCGGAGAAGCTCGCCGGTGCCGGTTCGACCGAGGTGGCGAAGGGAGCGAGGGCGGGGGGGAGCTGTGGCTCGTCCGCCGCCTGCGCTTCGGTGAGGCCGATCAGCGCCGCGACGCAGACTGCAAGAACGATGCGCATCGAGTCCCTCGACGATCCTGTACGGCGGAGAGGCTAGCGCTCCAGCCCCGCGGCGTCCACGCCCGATCGTCGATGCCGCGTCATCCGAGCCTGCCGCGCAGGTCCTGGAACACCGATGCGAACTTGTTGACGAGATAGGGCGCGAACATCGACATCCCGGAGAGCAGGAACTTCACGACGGCACCGGCGGAATCGATCGTCTCCTGCGACAGTTTCGCCTCCGCCGAGAAGGCGACGAGCAACACCAACGCGAAGCCGAGATACGACATCAGGAGGCCGATCAGCCCGAACAGAGCGATGAGCCGGCTGACGCTCGCCTTGAGCTGCGTCACCTTCACCACGGTCCCGTTCGGATCGCGCACCGGCGCCGCCGTCGCGTCGAGCAGGGTCAGCTCGACCTCTTCCGACAATGCGTCGGTCAGCGACCAGGAGTCGGCCTTCAGCAGGCGTGCCAGCACGACGAGGGCGAAGAATGCGGAACCGCCTACGGTGATGCCACCGACGATCCAGGAGAGCAGGGTGATCTGCATGGCGACGACCTCGGTTGGAGAAGACGGGCGGGCGCTTCGACCGACGGCGGTCGGCGTCATTTCGTTCGGATCACCAGCGGTGCGTTCGGTTCGAGCGACAGATCGAGTTCGAGCAGGGTCTCTGTCCCCTCGACCCAGGCCCCGACGGTGAAGCCGCCCCACACCAGCAGCCTGCCGGTGCTCGCCACGCCGTCGATGGCCGAGAAGACCAGTTCGCGCCGGGCGAAACTGTCGTGGAGGAAGAAGTGCACGTTCTCCGTCAGCGACAGGCCGTCGGTGCGTGTGACGAAGAGTTCGAGCGGGACCACCGGATCGTCCGCGGACGCGTTGTAGAACGTCACGGAGAGGGCGTAGCCGTCGCGTGCCGCGTGGCCTCCGAACCGGCCCTTGTTGATGTCGTCGCGCACGGTCGCCGGCTTCAGGGGCGGCATCTTCCGGGGCTCGACCGTCGTCGGTGTCTCGGTCGCGGGCACCGTTGCCCGCGCGTCCGTCGTCTCCACCGCCGTCTGGACCATCGGCTCGGCGACGAGATGGTCGGCGAAGGACGCGCGCCACGCCTCGAGGTCGCCGACACGCTTCTTGAGGGTGTCGATCTCGCTCTTCGTCGTCGTCGCGGTGTCGTTGGCGCTCGCCGTCACAGCCGCCACCTCACGGCGCACCTCGAACTCCTTGTCGCCGAACTTCAGCCGCAGCACGTCGCCCGAGCGCAGCAGAACCCAGGCGATCAGGCTGATGCCGAAGAGCTTCAACGCCGGGTCGACGGCGTCGTTGGTCAGCGGTGCACCGTACAGCGTGGGAAAGAAGGTCGAGGCGAGATGCCAGGCGCCTGCCGTCAGGGCCGTGACCGCGATCAGACCGAGGCCGAGACGTCCGGTCCCACTCCTGCCGGCGTCCTTGTCGAAAGAGGGGCGCGCACTTGCCATGGGGGGCCTCCGCAGTGAGGTGCAGACGACGGCCGGAACCGAGGGGCGACGGTCATGAAAACAATGCGCGAGGTTTTTCGTGAGTACAACCGGATTCTCCAAAGTCCGAGATCCGTCGACTTGCCGGAGCGCAGGACATCCGCAATGGTGCGCGCCATGAACGCGCGCGCCTTCCCCTCCCTCGCCACGATCCGCGCCGGCGGCAAGCCGGCCCTCGCCCGCGCCCTGACGCTGGTGGAGACGGCGCACGGCACGGCCGAACTCGCCCGTCTCCTCGACGAGGCGGCGGAAAACGGCGCCGGCGACGTGCTCGGCCTCACCGGCCCGCCGGGCGTCGGCAAGTCGACGCTGACCAATGCCCTCATCCGCGAGGCGCGCGCGGCCGGCCGCACCGTCGGCGTCGTCGCGGTCGATCCCTCGTCGCGCTTCACCGGCGGCGCGCTGCTCGGCGACCGCACGCGGCTGCGCACCGATCCCGACGATCAGGGCGTCTTCGTCCGCTCGATGGCGGCGCGCGACCGGCTCGGCGGTCTCTCCGACCACGCGGTCGCGGCGATCGTGCTGATGCGGGCGGTCCACGATCTCGTGGTGGTGGAGAGCGTCGGCATCGGCCAGTCGGAGGGCGACATCGCCTTCGTTGCCGACACCGTCCTTCTCTGCATCCAGCCGGGCTCCGGCGACAGCCTGCAGTTCATGAAGGCCGGCGTGATGGAGCTGCCCGACGTCGTCTGCGTCACCAAGGCCGACATGGGCGACCCCGCCCGCCGCGCCATGGCCGACGTCGCCGGCGCTCTGACGCTCGCCTCGCATCGGCCGGGCGACTGGATCGCCCCCGTCGTGCTCGTCTCCTCGACCGCCGGCACCGGCCTCGACGATCTCGCCGTGGCGGTCGCGAGCCATCGCGCCTGGCTCGCCGAGGCCGGACGCCGGGCGGCACGGCGCGGCGCGCAGGCCCGCCACTGGGTCGAGGATGCGATCCGCGTGCGTTTCGGGGCGCGTGGGCTCGCCGCGGTCGCGGGTGATCTCGAGCGACCGGGGGAGGGGCCCTTCGGCGCCATCCGCCGGCTCGATCGCGCGCTCTCCGGGCGGCTTTCGGCCGGCGGCGAGCGTCCCGAGTAACCATGTCTCGGCGGACGGCATCGGGGGCGGAGACGCGAACGCGAGGAAATTCGCGGCTCTCGCCCCACCTTTAACGCTTTCTCGAGGTTACCTGGCGATCATGGCTTCGATCCGGAGGGAATCCGTGGACCGTGGCAGGACTGTCACGGGCGGGTTTCCGACGCGTTGTTCGGAGCTGGTATCGCGTATGCCGAATGATCGCCGTGGCCGTCACAAGGCCCGTCGGGTGAAGTCCACCTCGCGCATGCGGGTGGCCCCCGTCCTCTTCTTTGGTCTGGTCGCCGCCGCCGTGCTCGGCAATGCCCCCTCGGGCGAGCCGCCGCTGCGCTGGGCCAACCGCAACGCCGACGTCTGGATGGCCGACTGGGACGGCGTGCGCGACGTGCGCCTCGCCGCCGCAGCCGCCGCCGTGCATCAGGCCGCCAACCAGCTGCCGCTCTCGATGGACGGCGCGGTGGTCGCACCCAAGCCGATGGTCGCCGCCCGCGACGAGGCCGAGGCGAAGCCGACCGTGGTCGCCGCCACCGAGGTGAAGCCCGTCGTCGTCGCCACCGTCGACGTCAAGCCGATCGTCGTCGCCGAGGCCGATCAGCCGCCGCGCGACGTGCCGAAGGTGGTGCCCGACACCGTCATCGATCCCGACGTGACCGGCTCGGTGCCCTCGGCGCAGCCGGCGGCCCCCGGCGACCAGCGCCGCGTGCCGCCGACCATCAATCGCGGCGGCAAGTCCGACCGCCTCTATTCGCCGGCCCCGCTCGGCCGCACCACCGATCGCGACATCTTCACCAAGCCGACGCTCGCCGTCGTGCCGCCGTCGCAGGACGGCTGGCCGCCGGTCGCCACCATCGCCTCGTGGACCGCGCCGCAGTCGGAGAAGTCCCTGCCGCGCGTCGCCATCGTCAAGACGCCCGAGACCGATCGCGAGCCGATCGTCGTCGCCATGGTGCGCTCCGGTCCCGGTCGCGTCGTGACGCCGTCGGTGGTCGCCACCGTCGCGGTCGGCAAGCCCGGTCACAACCGCGTGCTGCTGCCGCCGGTGCCGGAAGGCCAGGTGGCGCAGCTGCCGCCGCGCTCGCGCATCTGGGCCCAGCCCGACGTGCCGATGATGGGCTACGCCAATTCGAACGACGTCGAATATCGCTTCAAGTCGCTGCTCGGCGACGAAGAGCAGGACGCCGCCGCCAAGACCGGCGACGACCAGCTGCCGCCGTGATCGCGAGCGATGTGCCGAAAGACCAAGGGGGCCTCGCGGCCCCCTTTTTCGTGTCCCGGCGTCGTCGTGCTCAGCGCACGTCGATGTCGAGGCCGATGTCGAGTACCGGGGCGGAGTGGGTGATCCAGCCGGTCGAGATCAGGTCGACGCCCGATTCCGCGATCGCCGCCACCGTGTCGGGGCCGACGCCGCCGGAGGCTTCCGTCACCGCGCGGCCGGCGACGATGGCGACCGCCTGTCGCAGCACGTCCGGCCCCATGTTGTCGAGCAGCACCGCGTCGGGGCGCTCGGTCATCGCCTCGCGCAGCTGATCGAGCGTGTCGACCTCGACCTCGATCTTGACGAGATGACCGACGAAGGCGCGCGCCCGCCGGATCGTCTCGGCGACCGAGCCGCAGACGGCGATGTGGTTGTCCTTGATCAGCACCGCGTCGTCGAGGCCGAAGCGATGGTTCGCCCCGCCGCCGCACTTGACCGCGTATTTCTCGAAGGCGCGCAGACCCGGCGTCGTCTTGCGGGTGCAGACGATCTTGGTCCTGGTGTGGGCGATGCGGTCGGCGAACATCGCGGTCGCCGAGGCGATGCCCGACAGGCGGCCGAGATAGTTCAGTGCCACCCGTTCGGCCGAGAGCACGGCGCGGGCCGAGCCTTCGACCCGAGCGATGACGTCGCCGGGCGAAACCCGGGTGCCGTCGCCGGCGAGTTCGGAGAAGCGGATCGCCGGATCCATCATCGCCATGGCGCGGCGGGCGAAGTCGAGGCCGGCGACGACGCCGGTCTTGCGCGTCACGAAGGTGGCGACCGCCTTGGCCGAGGGCGGGATCGTCGCCTGGGCGGTGATGTCGCCGGCGCGGCCGAGGTCCTCGAGCAGCGCCGCCTCGACGGCGCGGTCGACCAGCAGGCGCGGCAGTTCGGGCAGGAAGGCGGGCGTTTCGGGCTTGGTCGTCATGCGGTCTCCGCCTCCCGCGCGACGGCGCCGGCGGTGATCGCCTTGGCCTCGTCGAGCGTCAGATAGGTGCGGCGCGCCTGCGCCGGATCGGTTTCGGGGAAGTCCGAGCGCCAGTGCCCGCCGCGGCTCTCGGTACGGGCGAGCGCCGCCGCCGTCACCAGCCGCGCGGCGGTCAGCGTGTTGAGCGTGCCGACGTCGAGCCGGCCCTTGGCGAGCGCGTCGATCTGCGTCAGCGCGGTCGAGAGCCCTTCGCCGGTGCGGATCACGCCGACATGGGTCGCCATCAGGTCGCGCACCGTCTCGACGACGTCGGAGGTGCCGCCGCCCGGCAGTTCGGCCTCCGCCTCGCCGCGATCGATCGCCCAGCGCGCGACCTTCGGCGAGGGCAGCAGGCCCTGGATGTCGCGGGCGATGCGGGCGGCGAAGACCACGGCCTCGAGCAGCGAGTTGGACGCCAGCCGGTTCGCCCCGTGGACGCCGGTCGAGGCGACCTCGCCGCAGGCCCACAGCCCGTCGACCGAGGTGCGGCCGTTGGCGTCGGAGAGCACGCCGCCCATGTGGTAGTGCTGCGCCGGCGCGACCGGGATCGGCACGACGCGCGGGTCGAGCCCGGCCGAGGTGCAGGTCTCCCACACCGTCGGGAACTTCTTCGGAAAGGCCTCGCCCACCGCCTCGCGGGCGTCGAGGAAGGCACCGCGGCCCGCCGTGCGCTCGGCATGGATGGCGCGGGCGACGACGTCGCGCGGCGCGAGTTCGAGGTCCTTGTGATAGTCGGCCATGAAGCGGCGGCCGTTGCGGTCGACGAGGATCGCGCCCTCGCCGCGCAGCGCCTCGGTGGCGAGCGGCGCCGGATCGCGGCCGATGTCGATGGCGGTCGGGTGGAACTGCACGAACTCCGGATCGGCGACGATCGCCCCGATCCGCGCCGCCATGGCCAGCCCATGGCCGTTCGACTGCGGCGGGTTGGTCGTCACCCGGTAGAGATGGCCGATGCCGCCGGAGGCGAGCACCACGGCATGGGCCGGGAACTCGACCGTGGTCAGTGCCCGCCCCTCGTTCGGCCGCGCCACCACGCCGCGGATCGAGCGGCCGTCGCGGGTCAGGCTCTCGGCGACGAAACCTTCGAGGATGCGGATCGACGGCGTCGCGCGGGCCCGGTCGACCAGCGTCGCCATGATCTCCTTGCCGGCGGCATCGCCGCGGACATGGACGATGCGCCGCTCCGAATGGGCCGCCTCGCGGCCGACCGCCAGTTTGCCGGCGCCGTCGCGATCGAAGGGCACGCCGAAGGCGAGGAGATCGGCGATACGGGCCGCCGCCTCGCGCGTCATCAGCCCGGCGATCTTGGCGTCGACCGTTCCGGCGCCCGCCGCGATCGTGTCGGCGAGGTGCTTGTCGGGATGGTCGCCGTCGGCGACCGCCGCCGCCATGCCGCCCTGCGCCCAATAGGACGAGCCGCCGCCGCCGAGCGGTGCGGCGGTCAGCACCGTCACCGGCCGTGGCGCCAGCATCAGGGCGCAGAAGATGCCGGCGAGCCCGCCGCCGATGATGACGACGTCGTCGATGCCGTCCTGCGTGCGGGGGCTCGCGAGTTCATGGGAATGGGTCGTGGTCTGCGGCAACGGCGGGCCCTCCGGTCCGGCGCGTGCGTCCGGACGAGGGGGGAGGCGCGAGCCTCCCCTGCGGCCTCTGGCGAGGTCAGTTCTTCAGGTTGATCATGCGTTCGACCGCCGCCTTGGCGCGCAGGCCCACCGCGGGGTCGACGACGACCTCCTCGGTCATGTTCAGGAGCGCGTCGAGGATCTTCGGCAGGGTGATCCGCTTCATGTGCGGGCACAGATTGCACGGCCGCACGAACTCGATGCCCGGCGCCTCGCAGGAGACGTTGTCGGCCATCGAGCATTCGGTGATCAGCACGACGCGGGCGCCCTGCGGCAGCGTCTTGACGTAGTCGATCATCTTGGCGGTCGAGCCGGCGAAGTCGGCAGCGCCGATCACGTCCGGCGGACACTCCGGATGGGCGATGATCGTGACGTTCGGATCGTCGGCGCGATAGGCCTCGAGCTCGGCGCCGGTGAAGCGCTCGTGCACCTCGCAGGCGCCCTTCCAGGTGATGATCTTCACCTTGGAATTGGCCGCCACCCAGCGCGCCAGATACTGGTCGGGCAGGCAGATGACGCGGTCCACGCCGAAGCTCTCGACCACCTCGACAGCGTTCGACGAGGTGCAGGTCATGTCGACCTCCGCCTTCACCTCGGCCGAGGTGTTGACATAGGCGACGATCGGCACGCCGGGGAACCGGCGACGCAGCAGACGGACGTCTTCCGCCGTGATCGACGCGGCGAGCGAGCAGCCCGCCTTGCCGTCGGGGATCAGCACGGTCTTCTCCGGCGCGAGAACCTTCGAGGTCTCGGCCATGAAGTGGACGCCGCCCTGGACGATCACCTCGGCGTCGGTCTTCGCCGCGAGGCGGGCGAGCTGCAGGCTGTCGCCGACGAAATCGGCGACGCAGTGGAAGATCTCCGGCGTCATGTAGTTGTGCGCCAGCACGACCGCCTTGCGGATCTTCTTCAGCTCGTTGATGGCGTGGACGTAGGGCGCGTGGAACGGCCACTCGATCTCGGGGATCACGTGGGCGACCTTGGCGTAGAGATGCGCCGTGGCTTCTGCGATCTCGGGCGTGTACTCGAGGGTGGGCATCGGCAGCACGCCGAAGCGCTCGGCGGCGGTCTGCGGCTTCGCAGCCTTCTTCGCTGCGGGCTTGCGGGGGGCAGCCTTGCGGGGCGCGGCCTTGGCGGTCGCCTTGGTCGCAGCCTTGGCGCGCGGGGCAGGCTTGCCCGCGACCTTCGCGGCGGCGCCGGACTTCGCGCGCGTGCTCGCGGCGGCGCGGCGCGGAGCCTTCGCCTTCTTCGAGATCGCCTCGCCGGCCATCACCTCGGCCTCGACCGCATCCGTCATTCCGTTTCTCCCCGAGGTCTTATGCTCATTTTGAGCATATATGAGACCCGAAAAAACACCGGCGAACACCCGGCGTTCGTCCCGTTACACGGACGGCTGAAATATAGGGGCGTCGTTCCGGCTTGAACAGACCCTCGTCGCATGTCCGTCATGAAAATCGACGGCGGGCGGAAATTCATCAAATTCATCGATCGATCGCCGCATCTCTTTTGACTTTTCGAACGTGTCCGGCCTGCGTATTCCTACGCAGAGAGAGCCCGTCCGCGCCGCGCGAGAGAGAATGCCGCGCGTAGGCCGAGGCTCCGGCGGAGGAGGAAATTCCGATGACCGGCAGCGAGCGCCCCGACGCGGGCTTGCGTTTCCCCCTCTGGCTGATCGTGGTCTGCGGCTGCCTCATCGCCGCGATCAACTTCGGTCCGCGCTCGTCGATGGGCTTCTACCTGACGCCGATCACCGCCGAGCGCGGCTGGGGGCGCGAGACCTTCGCTCTCGCCATGGCCTGGCAGAACCTGCTGTGGGGCGTCGGCGCCATGGCCTTCGGCGCGGCGGCCGACCGTTTCGGCACCGCCAAGACGCTCGCCGTCGGCGCCGTGATCTATGCCATCGGCATCCAGTGGATGAGCTGGGCCTCGACGCCGCTCTCCTTCCATCTCGCCGGCGTCATGGTCGGTTTCGGCGTCGCCGGCTCCGCCTTCGGCATCGTCATGGCCGCCTTCGGCCGCGTCGTGACGCAGGAGAAGCGCAGCCTCGTCTTCGGCTTCGCCACGGCGGCCGGTTCCTTCGGCCAGTTCTTCTTCTCGCCGCTGACGCAAGGGTTGATCGTCAACTTCGGCTGGCACGACAGCCTGACTATCCTCGCCGCGATCATGGGCCTGATCCCGCTGCTGGCCATCCCGCTGCAGGGCAAGCCCGGCGCGCGCATGTTCCACGGCCACGACCAGTCGATCGGCGAGGCGCTGAAGGAGGCGCTCGGCCATCGTTCCTACCTGCTGCTCGTCGCCGGCTTCTTCGTCTGCGGCTTCCAGGTCGCTTTCATCACCACCCATTTCCCGGCCTACCTGCGCGACATCGGCATGGAGCCGAAGTGGGGTGTGATCTCCTTGATGCTGATCGGTGCCTTCAACGTCGTCGGCTCGCTCGGCTCGGGCATCCTCGGCATGCGCATCCCCAAGCGCTGGATCCTGAGCTTCATCTATTTCGCCCGCTCGGTGGTCTTCGTCCTCTTCCTGATGGCGCCGGCCTCGCCGGTGACCGTGGTGCTCTTCGCCGCCACCATGGGCATCCTGTGGCTCTCCACCGTGCCGCCGACCAACGCGCTGGTCGCGCTGATGTTCGGCACGCGTTACCTCGCCATGCTCGGCGGTCTGGTGTTCTTCTCCCATCAGGTCGGCTCGTTCCTCGGCGTCTGGCTCGGCGGCGCGCTCTACGACCTGAACAAGAGCTACGATCCGGTGTGGTGGATGGGTGTGGCGCTCGGCATCTTCGCCGGTCTCGTCCACCTGCCGATCCGCGAACGCGCGGTGGTGCGCGAGCCGATGGCGATGCCCGCCCCGGCGGAGTGAGACGGGACCGTCCCGGCGCGATTGCCCGGAACGATCGCCTCGGCTATCCCTCGCGGACACCCACGTTCGCGAGGAGATCCCATGTCCGACGTCACCATCTGGCACAATCCCGCCTGCGGCACCTCGCGCAACGTGCTGGCGATCCTCCAGGAAGCCGGCGTCGCGCCGAAGGTCGTGCTCTATCTGAAGACGCCGCCGACGCGTGAGGAACTCGTCGCCCTCGTCGCGAAGATGGGCGTGCCGGTGCGGGCGATCCTGCGCGAGAAGGGCACGCCCTTCGCCGAACTCGGCCTCGGCGATCCGGCCAAGACCGACGACGAGCTGATCGACGCCATCCTCGCCCATCCGATCCTGATGAACCGCCCGATCGTCTCGACACGCAAGGGCGCGCGGCTCTGCCGTCCGGTCGAGAGCGTGCGCGAGCTTCTCTGAGGCTACGCCCGACGTCGCCGTTGGCCCTTGCGCCGTCGCGGGTCTATGATCGGCGAAACGGGAGGAAACGAGACGTGGCAGACGACTTCATCTCCGCCGGCATCGCGCGCTGGACGGATGCGATGACGTTGCCGTGGCGGCTGTTCGGCCGCCCGTCGAGCGCTGCGCTGCTCGACGTCTTCCGCCGCCGCAACGTGCTGCTCGACGCGCTCTTCTACGACGTCAAGGTCGTCACCCGCGAGGAGGCGACCGACCTCGCGCCGTCCGCGGCCTGCGAGGGAACCATCCTCCTCGTGCCGCCCTCCGGCGAGGGCCGCCTCACGGTCTGTGCCGACGTCGAGGCCTTCATGGCGGCCGGCGGCGCCTCGGTCGACACGATCGCGGTCGCCGGCGTCGGCGGCTCGGCGCTCGGCACCGCCGCCTTCGGCCGCAACGTCGCCGATGCGCTCGGCCGGCCGGTCGCGGCACTCGTCTCCGGTTGGGGGCTCGCCGACCTCCTGACCGAGGCCTCCGGCGGCTTCGCCTGGGCCGCGGGTCTCGACGGCCGCTACCACCTGCGCGAACAGGTCGACCGCTCGCTCGACTGGATCCGCGGTCTCGAGACGGGCGCCTTCGGCGAACAGCCGCCGCACGACCATCGCGATGCGGAGACGCTGCTGGCGCTGCTGCGCGACGAGCGGCTGAAGCTCGACGCGCTCGTCGGCCATTCCAGGGGCAATCTGGTGATCGCCGACGCGCTCCACGCGCTCCAGCGCACCGATCGCGCCCGTTCCGAGGCGATGTGCGCCGCGCTGACCATCGTCTCGATCTCGGCGCGGGTGAAGATGCCGCGCGCCTGCGCCCATGTCGTCGAGGTGATCGGCGCCTGGGACCGCGTCGGCGACTTCGCCCATCGCCGCAAGGCGCCGCCCGCGGTGGAACTCGAGGCCTGGCACCACACCAACACCGACTTCGTCGGCCACGTGCCGGTGACCAAGGTGGTGCGGGAGATCCTGGCGCCCGCGCCGCCCTCAGCCCCGTGAGCCGAGGCGCAGCCCCGGCGCCGGGCGCTCGCGCAGCACCTCGCGGCGGAAGCGGTAGAGGCTCGCCGGCCGGCCGCCGGTGACGAGCGAGGTCTCGCCGGTCGCCTCGACCAGGGCGGCGGTCTCGACCAGCCGGCGGAAGTTCTGCTTGTGCAGATGCCGCCCCGAGATCGCCTCGACGGTCTTCTGCAGCTCGGTCAGGGTGAAGCTCTCCGGCATCAGCTCGAAGACCACCGGGCGATACTTGAGCTTGGCGCGCAGCCGCGAGATCGCGGTCGCCAGGATGCGGCGGTGGTCGAAGGCCATGGCGCGGCCGAGCGGTGGGCAGGCGTTGCTGCAGGCGCGTCCGTCGCGCCGTGCCTCGGCGACGAGACCGGCCTCGTAGAGCGTCTCGTAGCGCTCCAGCACCTTCTCCTCGTCCCAGGGACTGCCGTCCTCGCCGAAATAGAGGCTGAGCCGTTCCGCCCGGTCGAGCGCCCGGCCGATGTCGCGATGGCGCGGGTCTTCCGCCCGCCATGCCCGCATCGCCGGCAGGATCGCCTCGTCGAGCACGGAAGGCCGGCCGTGGCGCCAGTCCTCCCAGGGGAAATGGTCGTACCACGGCCGAAACTCGGCGGCGTTGGCGGAAAGCACCGCCCGCGCCGCGCCCTCCGCCACGCCCTCGAGCCGGGTCAGCGCCAGATAGCCGACCGAGACGACGTGCGGGCTCTGGTCGCCGGCGCGTGCCAGCCGGCCGCGGTCGCCGAAGGTGTAGAGCTGCTCGACGTGGCCGAGATGCAGCGCCGTCTGCGCCTCGACCCAGGCGCGCAGGCCGAGTTCCAGCGTGCGGTGGCGGACGGGATCGAACGGGCCGAAGGGCAGGGCGTCGGTCGGGGCATCGCTCGGGCCGCGCCCGAGCGTCAGCACCGATGGCTCGCCCTCGACGACCGCGACGATCGCCGCGTTGAGGCCGATCTCGATGCCGCCGCCGCCCGCCTCGCTCATGGCGCGCCGTCCGCGATCGGCAGGACGAAGGGCTGGCCCTCGAAGGCGTCGCGGCCGCGGCCGATCGCCTCGATGGCGGCGACCATGCGGCCGTCGCGGCGGAGCAGCGTGTCGGCGATGCGCACGAGACGGAGATTGGGCGTCGCCGACGGCGACTTGGTGCGCAGTTCGCGGGCGATGTCGGCCTCGTCGCGGCCCGGCATCAGCCGGCAGGCGGCGACATAGGCCCCGGCGGTCGACCGCGAGATGCCGGCCCAGCAATGGAACACCATCGGCCGGGCGCGGTCCCAGCCGTCGACGAAGTCGAAGAGGCGCAGGATCTCCGCCTCGCCGACCGGGATCATCCCGGCCATCGGTTCGACGATGTCGTTGAAGCCGAGGAACAGATGGTTCGCCTCCGGGATCGACGCCGGCCGGGTGACCGGCGTGCCGGCGTTGATCAGCGTGGCGACATGGCTCGCCCCGCTCGCGGCGACGGTGTCGGCGAGTTTCGACAGCGAACAGACGTGAAGGCTCGGCATGCGGTCTCCCGTTTGGAGGATGAGAAATCCTGAACCCGCCGGATGTCGGTCGCAAGACGGTCAGACCCACTCACTTAGGCGACCACCGTCACTCCGGCGACCCCCTCACTTCGGCGGGTGGACCAGCGCGTCGAGTTCGCGGAAGCGGGCGAGGAAACGCGCCTGCGCCTCGCCGACCGGCCAGGGGTCGAGCCCGAGCCGTTCGGGAAAGCCCTTCGGCCGACCGAAGATCTTGGCGGCCTCTTCCGCGCCGAAGCCGGCGAGCTCCACCGCCTCGAAATAGGCCGAGACGTGATCGGCCTGTTTGGTCAGCGCTTTGATCGCGGCCGGCAGCGTCGCCGGCAGACCGAAGCGGATGTGGATCGCTGCCTCGAGCCGCGCCTCGACCGCCTTGTAGCCGCCGCCGACGACCGCCTTGAAGGGCGAGATCATGTCGCCGATGACATATTCCGGCGCGTCGTGCAGCAGCACCGTCAGGCGATACTTGGGCTCGAGCTTCGGCTCCAGCCGCAGCGCCAGTTCCTCGACCAGCACGCAGTGCTGCGCCACCGAGAAGGCGTGATCGCCGAACGTCTGGCCGTTCCAGCGCGCCACGCGGGCGAGGCCGTGGGCGATGTCGTCGATCTCGACGTCGAGCGGCGAGGGATCGAGCAGATCGAGCCGACGACCGGAGAGCATGCGCTGCCAGGCGCGCGGCGGAGTGGAACGGGGCGGCATCCGAGTCGTCCGTGAAACAGTACGTAACGACTCTGTCTAGTTCATGTCGCGGAGCGATTGAAGCCATCCACCGAGAGCCCGAGAGAGACCTGCCGCACGCCAGCTTCGGGTATGCACGTGGCAGCAAATGCAGGTCTGGCGCCATGCTCGCATAAGTGTTATTAATCGATTTAAGAATGAGAGGGAGAAGATCATGATCCGCAGCACTCTCGTTGCAATTGTCCTCGGATTGATCGCTTTGGCGCAGCCATCGATCGCCGAAGTGACAGGATCGACCGTGGAGCGATCAGTCATCACGGCTCCGACGCATGTTCTCGCCGGAGTGAAACACGACAACCTTACGCCAATTCCAAAGACGGAGATCGCGGCATCGTGTGGCGGGCGATATTACAGATGCTCCGCAGATGATCCGCCGTGTTGTCCCAACCTCAGCTGCGATTGCAGTTCGACCGAGTGTCAGTGCCGTTAGGCTGTTCGGCAAAGACGGCGGCGCGACGCCCTCAGTCGGCCGTCGCCTCCGCCGGCCAGTCGAAGCTGGCGAAATCCGGGATCGCGAGCGCCACGGTGACGCCGCCGACCTCGATCGCGTCGCCCGAATCGATCGCCGCCTTGGCCTTGTCGAGCCGCACCAGCGCCAGCGCGGCGGTGCCGCAGAACGAGCCGAGCGTGCCCAGAGCCTTGTCGCCGCAGACGATCTCGGAGCCGGCGTCGGGCCAGGCGGGACGCGCCTCGCGGGCCACGACCTTGACGATGCGCTTGCGCGCCGTGCCGCGGTGCTTCATCCGCGACACCACTTCCTGACCGACGAAACAGCCCTTCCTGAAGTCGACGCCGTCGAGGTCGTCCATGTCGACGTCGTGCGGGAAGACGTCGCCGAGGGGGAAGTCGCGGCCGCTCTCCGGCACGCCGAGGCCGATCCTGAGCGCGTGCCAGTCGTCGAGCGCGGCGGTCGCGGCCGGTGCGACGGCGGCGGGGACGAGGAGATGGGTGCCGAGCCCGGCGACCCGCGGATCGGCGAAGGCGACGGCGCCGGGGATCGCCGGCGCGTCGCCGTCGAAGGCGATGGCGACGGCCCAGTCGGCGGAGACGTCGGTGATCGCGATCTTGGCGCGCAGACGGTAGAAGCCGAGGCGCTTGACGAAGTCGGCGAGGATCGCCCGATCGACCTCGATCAGGAACCCGTCGCCGTGGGGCGTCAGGAAGAAGTCGAAGAGGATCTTGCCCTGCGGCGTCAGCAACGCGCCGAGGCGTCCCTCGCCGGGCGCGAGCGTCTTGGTCGTGCAGGTGACGACGCCGTGGAGGAAGGTCGCCGCCTCCTCGCCCGCGACCCGAACCACGCCGCGATCGTCCCGCCGTGCGATCTTCCCGCTCATTCCGTCGCTCCTCTCGTTCTCCCCGAGGATCGCCCGAAGGCGGCGGGGAGGCGAGAGCAAATATGGTGCATCGCGAGAGATTTGCGAGCGGGGAGAGGGGTGGCGACGTCGGTCGGCGGGTCCGTGCGGAGGTCCTTCATCCTGAGGTGCCCGGCGCAGCCGGGCCTCGAAGGGCGAAGGACCGATGGGCGAGGACCGTCGCGGGCATGCCCTGCGGCACGGCCCGTTGTGGCTTCGCCCTTCGAGGCTCGCTGCGCGAGCACCTCAGGGTGAAGCCGAACAGGGTGCTTCTCCCGCCGACGTCGGCCGGCCGGGCGGAAACAGTGCCCGCGTCCCGGCGACGTCAGTCGGCCGGGCGGAACCAATGCCACGTGCCGTCGGGGCCGATGCCGACGGAATAGAACGTGTAGCGGCCCGAGCCCTTCATCTCCTCGAAGTCGGAGGAGGTGACGATCTTGTAGAGCTCGACCAACTGCGCCGGCTCGAGCTTGTCGACCGGCAGCGCCGCGTAGGACGGCCAGATGTACATGTCCTGCGGCTTGCCGGCGTTGACGTGGACCCAGCTCGATTCGAGCACGTCGGTCATGATCGCCAGGATCTCCAGACCCTTGCCGTCGCCCGACTGTTTCTCCAGGAAGTCGATCGGGTCGCCGATCTCGTTGACCGAGAAGACCGGCGGCATCTCGTTCGACTGGATGACCATCTTCAGCCGCTGCATGTCGCCGGAATAGGCCGCGTCGAGCAGGCGCTTGCGCATCTTGGCGACCGCCGGCGGCAGGTCGGCCTCACCCTTGTGCACCTCCGGCAGCGGCCCGCTCGGCTGGGTCGGGGCGGTCGCGGGAGCAGCGGCGGTACCGGCCGGGGCCGGCGTCGGAGCGGGGGCCGCGGGCGTCGACGGGGCGGCGGGGGCGGGCGGTGTGACGACGATTCGCTCGGTGCCGACCTTCTTGGCAGGGCCGGCGTCCTGCGCGAAGACGGTGGACGAGAGGGCCGGGACGGACGCCAGTGCGGCGACGAGGGCCGCCGCGAGGAGGCGCCGCCGTCGTGAACCGGTCGTATGGCTGTGCAACGTCATGAAAACCGACCCGCTTGACCGTGACGCGGGCTCGTGGTCGAACCCGCTTTCGGTGCCGAAGCACCGGCCGGCATGTTATCCATGAGGGGCGGCCGCACAAGCGACCGTCGAACCGAAACCGAAGAAGAGGGACCGCGCCGCGATGTCGAGCCTGCCGCTCCTCCTCACCGGTCTCGGTGTCGGCGTCGTCTTTTCCGCCCCCGTCGGGCCGGTCAACATCCTCTGCGTCCAGCGTGCCTTCCGCTCGGGCTTCCTCTCCGGTCTCGCCGCCGGCCTCGGCGCCGTCACCGCCGACGGCCTCTTCGCCGCGGTCGCCGCCTTCGGCATCACCGCGGTCTCGGGCTTCGTCGAGGGCCATTCGTTCTGGCTGCAGTTGATCGGCGGCCTTCTGCTGATCGCCTTCGGCATCCGCACGGCCCGCGCCCATCCCCATCTCGACGCCGACGACGGCGACGGCGGTCCGCCCTGGGCGACGGCCGCGGCGACCTTCGGCATGACCATCACCAATCCGGCGACGGTGCTGGGCTTCCTGGCGTTGTTCGGTTCGCTCGGTAGCTGGGCGCCGCAGCCCGGCGACTGGCTCGCCGCCGGCATGTTCGTGCTCGGCGTCGTGTCGGGCGGCTCGGGCTGGTGGCTCCTGGTGGCGACCGCGGTGGCGGCGCTGCGCGATCGCATGACCGACGCCATGCTGGCGCGGATCAACCTCGTGGCGGGATCGATCCTGGTGGTCTTCGGTGTTCTGGTGCTGGCGCGGCTGGCCTTCGGCGGCCTGCCGTCACTGTAGCGAGCGGTTGATGGTGAACTCGCCGGCGAGCACGCGGTCGACCATGCGCTCGACGAAATCGGCGACCTCGACCTCGCCCCAGGTGGCGACCAGATCGGAGACCACGGCGAACAGCGCCGCCTGGGCGACGATGTCGCGATCGATGCCCTCGGCCTCGGCCTCGGCCATGGCGTCGGCGACCATCTCGTAGGCGGCGCGCTTCTTCTCCGCCAGCGTCGGCTCGATCTCGTGAAGGCTCGTCTCGTCGAGCATGTCGGTCTCGTCGTGTCCCGTCGGCGTGCAGCCGACCGTTGCCGCCGTGAACGGGTCCGGCGGCGTGTCCCTCGGGATGCTTCGTCGGCATCCCCTCCCGACACGAGAAATAGCACGGCGTTACCCAGCGGTCGCGCCGTCCTGGGCCATATTCTTAACGAGTGTTAAAATTCGTGTCGAAATGGTTAATGCCGTGGTTCGAATGCCACGGAACCGTCCGACGTGCGGTCAGGTGTGGCCCCAGCGCGTGAGGATGTCGCGCCCCAGCGCCTCGCCGCGCTTGCGGTAGGTCTCGGCCAGGAGACGGGCTGCGGCCGTGCAGCCGCGCTGTGCCGCGACGCTGCTGCGATAGGACTGGTTGAAACGGTCGACGATCGTCAGCCGCTTCTCGCGCGTCGGCTGGACGGCATCGAGCACGGCGTTCATCTGGTCGCGCCAGGCGTTGCCGTCCTGGGCGCCGCACAGCGGACGCAGGTGCTGCAGCGCGCCGAGCGTTTCGGCGAGATTGGCGAGCGTGTCGTCGAGCGAGGCCTCTTCCGCCGCGAAGGCCGGCGCGATCGTTGCTGCCGCGACGAGGAGCCCCGCCGTCCAGCGTACCGCCCGTCGGCGCAAGCTCGTGGTGCCCTCAGCCGTCTTCGCCATCTCGTCCTCGTCCCTCGGCCGCCCCGCCGGACTCCGCGTTCCTTACCCCGTTCGCGGCGCGATATCCATCGTGGAGGCGAAAGGCCCGTTCGAGCCAGGGCATCAGCCCGGCGACGAGATCGAGGTCGGCGGCGGCCGTGCGGGGGACGAAGCGCGCCTCGGCGGCGTCGTCGCCGGGGACCGGTTCGTCGGGGCCTGCGACCGCGACGAAGACGGCGATGGCGAAGAGCGTCGGCGTGCCGTCGGCGTCGCGGCTCGCGACCTCGCGGATGCCGACGTCGCCGATGATCTCGGCCGCGAGGCCGGTCTCCTCGCGCAGTTCGCGGATCGCGGCGTCGCGTGCCGTCTCGCCGGCCTCGATGCGCCCGCCCGGCGGCGCCCAGCGACCGGCCGAGGGCGCCCGGCCGCGCCGGACGAGCAGGACCGCGTCGTCGCGACAGACGACGACCGAGACGGCGTCGCGGCGGTGGGGCGCGGCGTCGTCCACGGCGATCAGTGGAAGAGTTCGTCGATCGCCGCCTGCGCGCCGGGATCGGTGCCGTCGTCGAAGCCGGCCCGCTGTGCGGCGGTGCCGTTGACGATGGCCGAAGCCGTGGCGATCAGCGGCTTGAGGCGGCCGACGACGCAGTCGCGCAGCCGTTCGCCGGCTTCCCCGTCGGTGCCGTCGCAACGCTCGGCGAGGCAGATCGCCTCCGCCATGGCGCAGTCGAGATGGGTGACGGCGGCGTCGAATTCCGAGCGCACGTCGGGGTCGGCATGTTCCCAGGCCAGAACCGCCAACTCGCGTTCGCGGAAATGGGAGTTGCGGAAATAGTCGTCGTAGGTGACGGGCACCCAGCCCACCACGTCCTCGATACATTCCGGCATGTCCGGAACGAGTTCGAGCATCATGACGACGTCGTTGAAGTGATTGAGATAATCGGTCGCGAGCCGGGTCACCGGGTTGATGTTCGCAGCGGCGAGCTTCTCCGGCCGAAGACGGTCGGTCGGATCCTCGTCGATGGTCGCGTGTGCCGGTCCCATGTCTTCCTGCTCGGTCGTTCTGTTTCCGATTTTGGTTTCCAGGCGTTACCATTTCGCTTACGTGACAGCCGTCCGACAGAGATTCCGTCGAGGAGAGAACGACATGTGCGGACGCTTCATGCTCGCCGCGCCGCCCGAGGAGGTTCGTCGGCTGTTCGAATACGACGAGCAACCCAACTTCCCCGCCCGCGACGACATCCGTCCGACCGAACCGATCGCCGTCGTCGTGCTTTCCGAGGGGCGCCGCCACTTCCGTCTGGTGCGCTGGGGGTTCTGGCCGACCTGGGTGAAGGACCCCGCCGCCTTCTCGCTGCTGATCAACGCCCGCGCCGAGACCGCGGCGGAGAAGCCGTCGTTCCGCGGGGCGATGCGCCACGGCCGCTGCCTCGTGCCGGCGACCGGCTTCGTCGAGTGGCGCCGCGACGGCAATCGGCGGACGCCGTTCCACCTCGTGCCGCGCGGCGGCGGCATCGTCGCCTTTGCCGGCCTCGCCGAGACCTGGTCATCGCCCGACGGGTCGGAGGTCGACACCGCGGCGATCCTGACGGTCGATGCCAATGCCACCGTCGGTGCCATCCATGACCGCATGCCGGCGGTGCTCGCGCCGGAAGACTTCGCCGTCTGGCTCGACCCGACCGTCGGCGTCGAGGTCGCCCGCCGCCTGCTGGTGCCGGCGCCCGACGAACTCTTCGATCTGGTCGAGATCGCCCCGCCGCCGAAGCCGCCGCGTCCGTCGCGCACCGTCGCGCCGCGACGTCCGCCGAGCGGCGAGGACGGGGGCGGCGCGGATGGCGGCGGCCAGCTCGATCTCTTCTGAGTCGCACCGACGGCGTCGCTCGCGTCATCGTCCGGCACCCGCCTGCTTGCGGCTCTCGGACGCCCGTGTCATAGAACCCGCCACGAAAACGGAAGAACGAAGGGCAATTCGATGGCCGACACCAAGGGCCTCATGGCCGGCAAGCGTGGTCTGGTGATGGGCGTGGCCAACAACCGCTCGATCGCGTGGGGCATCGCCAAGGCGGCGCGCGACGCGGGTGCGGAGATCGCGCTCACCTACCAGGGCGACGCCCTGAAGAAGCGCGTCGAGCCGCTCGCCGCCGAACTCGGCGGCATCGTCGTCGGCCATTGCGACGTCACCGACCCGACCACGATCGACGCGGTCTTCGCCGAAATCGAGCGCGTGTGGGGCAAGATCGACTTCCTCGTCCACGCCATCGCCTTCTCCGACAAGGACGAGCTGACCGGCCGCTACGTCGACACCACGTCGGCGAACTTCGACCGCACGATGAACATCTCGGTCTATTCGCTGACCGCGATCGCCCAGCGCGCCGAGAAGCTGATGCCGGACGGCGGTTCGATCGTCACGCTGACCTATTACGGCGCCGAGAAGGTCATGCCGCACTACAACGTCATGGGCGTCGCCAAGGCCGCGCTCGAGGCGTCGGTGCGCTATCTCGCCGTCGACCTCGGCGCCAAGGCCATCCGCGTCAACGCGATCTCCGCCGGCCCGATCAAGACGCTGGCCGCCTCCGGCATCGGCGACTTCCGCTACATTCTGAAGTGGAACGAGTACAACGCCCCGCTGAAGCGCACCGTGTCGATCGAGGAAGTGGGCGCGAGCGCGCTCTACCTCATCTCCGACCTCGGCCGCGGCGTGACCGGTGAGATCCACCACGTCGACGCCGGCTACCACGTCGTCGGCATGAAGGCGGTCGATGCGCCGGATATTTCGGTGGTGAAGGAGTGATCCCTCAGGGCATCGTTTGACGATTGCATGGGCGCGCCCGGGACACCGAGCGCGCCCGTAGTCTATTCGTAGGGTGTCATAACTTATGTAATGTTTTCAGAGGTTTGATTTGTGGTGTCGAGATGAAGGCATCTGCCAGGTCTCTTGGGCATTTTTGGTCACGTGATTTGTATGGTGTAAGTTTTTGAAAAATATAAATAATCAAGAAACTGGTGGGTCGTACGGGCATCGCGTTTGACACGGAAACGTCTTAAGCCCCCCTATAACCCCTGTGGGTTTCACCTGATTTGCCAATGGCGAGGTGTGCCCGCGATGAAACGCTCTCCAAAACTCGATCATCTTCCGCGCCCCGATCCGGATCCGCTGTTCCGGTTCGAGCGTGAAGGTCCTTGCTCTGATGGCGGGCATCAGAAGGTTACAGTAGCACTGACCCGACGGACGTTGGCATGGATCGTCCTGTTGCCGGTAGCCACAGTCGAGACGCTTCAGAATGGATCGAACTGGTGGCGGTTTTTGAAGAACTGGATTTTGCCCTGATCGCGGCAATCGCCAGGTTCCAGGGGAATGTCCCCCGGACCGAGCCGGGTATACTTGGAGCCGGGCCACGACACACTGGTTCGCGTCTATGCGCTCCGTCGCGTCAACCTGATCCGCGCATCCCATCCGATCGTTCTTCGCATAAGCCGAACTGCCCATTCAACTTCCGCCCCCTCCGGGCAGTGGGTCAGTTTGAATTTTCTGACCCGCGCTTTTTGTAAGGACCGCGCGGCTTGCTCTCTTCCGCCGTTTCGGCAGCCTCCACCAGCGCGACGATGTCCGGTACTTCCCACAAGCGATCGGACACGCCAGCGGCCATAGCCGGCGACATGCGCAGCTTCGAATGGATGCGCACGAAGTTATAGTACATCATGTGGAGCGCGACTGCGTAAGCGTGGTTCTCGACCTTCTTGGAAAAGGCATTCGTGAGTCGGGTGAAGCGACGCATGTGCATGCGCATCGTGAGATTGTGCCGCTCCACATACGACGTGCTGACATGATCGAGATCGGGCTTGCCTTCGATCGGCGTTTTCTTGATGCCTGTGCAATCGGCTGGGCTATAGCGCCCTTTCGCACTCTCAGGAGCCGCGCCGTAGATCTTCACGAGCTGCGCATAGTCGACGTCGGCGCCGAATGCGCCTTCAACGGCTTCGAGATACGCCTTGTGCCCGTCGCTGGTCAGTTGAACGCGGGTGGCGAGGCGCGAGGCGACGTCGTCCATGAACCACTTGGCGCACTCGCCGTCGCGACCCCCGACGAAGTAGGAGACGATGATCTTCGAGTCCGCATCGATCGCCGTCCATGTCCAAGTGTCTCCCGCGCCATCCGGCGCGGCCTTGGCGTCCGCGACGTTCTTCTGCTTGGCGTAGGTGAACGACCAAATCTCGTCGACCTGGATGCGCTTCGACGCCACGTTCCGAACGTTGGCGTCGTGATAGGCCATACATGCCTTACCGGCATCGACCAGGAGCTTGATGACGGTGTTCTTGCTGGCGCCGGTCAGTCGCGTGATGGCGCGGATCGACTGCCCTTCGCAGAGAAGGTGGAGGATGCGCGCGCGTTCGTGTGTGGGCAGCTTGTTCATGGCTTCAAACTAGCCGACAACACCCCGCAAGTCAAGTATATGGGTCAGTTTGCAGTTTTTTAAAATTTTGCTATTTTGATAACGCCGTTATGCGGCAAGGATTCTCCCCATGAAGACCGACATGTCTCAGTACAAAACGCCAGGGCAACTACTCGATGGCCTCCTGTCTGAAAGGGGGTGGACGAAGCGCACGCTAGCGGTCGTGCTCGGAATGGATGAGGCGAAGGTCGGCCGGTATGCATCAGATCGTCAGCCGATGACTGCCGACATCGCGCTCTTGCTAGAAGAGGTATTCGGCGTCGATGCTAGCGTTTTTCTAGCTTTGCAATGTTCGTATGATCTAGCTCGCGCGCGGATCGTTGCGCAGCCCGACCCCAAGCGTAAGACGAGGGCGGCTATACATCACGGTCTTCCATTGGCGGATATGATCAAGCGTGGGTGGATCAATGCCAAGGATGTGCGCGACCCCTCGATTGAGGGTGAGCTGGTCCGGTTCTTCGGTACTAATCGGGTAGAAGATATAGAAATACTTCCGCACTCTGCCAAGAAAACAGAGGTAAGTGAGCCGGCATCAGCAGTTCAAATTGCTTGGCTATATCGCGTCCGCAAGATTGCCGACGAAATGATGGTTGCGAGATATAGTCCTGAAGGATTGCGATCGGCGCTTATGAAGCTGAAGGCGCTACTTATATCGCCGGACGCAACAAGGAAGGTGCCTAGGATTTTGGCAGAAGCCGGTGTCCGCTACCTAATTGTTGAGTCTCTCCCGGGGGCAAAAATAGATGGCGTGTGCTTTTGGCTGAATGATCGGTCCCCAGTTATCGCAATGACGACTCGTTTTGACCGGTTAGACAATTTTTGGTTCGTGCTTCGGCACGAGATTGAGCACGTCTTACAGGAGCACGGAAAAGATAAAGTCATGTTGGACTCTGACCTATCTGCCGACTCCTCAGAAGCAAAAGATATTTCCGAGGAAGAGCGAATTGCTAATGAAGCTGCGGCTGAATTCTGTGTTCCGCAGAAAATGATGGATGCATTCATTGCACGCAAGGCGCCATTCTTTCACGACAGGGACATCCAGGCTTTTGCGAAGATGATCAATGTCCATCCAGGACTAATTGCCGGTCAGATACGCCATAAGACTAACAACTATACACGGTTCCAGAATTATTTGGTCAAGGTGCGCCAGATAGTACTTCCAAATGCGACTGTCGATGGATGGGGAAGTGTGTATCCTGTTGAACAATAGGAGCTAGCATGTCGAAGAAACGCGAAATGCAGCGAATTATCCGGGCTTACAAAGACGAGACTGGAAATCGCGAAATTGAAATGAAGGAAGTGGCTGGTTGGGCCGCCAAGAAGGGTTGGCCGCTGCCGATTCCCAAAGACCCTCTCGATATTCTCGCGCAGCAATTTGCCGATGCTGCACGAGAGGAGACGCGGAGAGATCGGAACACCGGAAAAAACTACCGCGCAAACCATCATTTCCAGGAGTGGCGTGGCGGGAAACAGCGCGATTTCTGGATCGATATCGATGAGGCCGACCGTGGTCCGATGCTCAAATCGGCGGTTACGCGTCGCGAACAGATGGTCGGTGACGGGCTGCAGCTTACCCTGGATCTCATGCATTGGAATTCGGTCAATCCTGACAAAGAACCGATCGATCTTCCGATGGATTTGACCTTCGATATCGAACTTCGGCTCAATGCGCCGGACGAAGACGACACGGGAAGGGCGGCCTAGCTGCCCTTTTTCCAACGTGCCTCTGCCGCTAGACGTGCAATTTCCGAGCGCTCAGCAGGTGTGAGTGCCCGCGCCCGCGCCGGACCACCTTTCGCCCCGCCCTTGCTGGCGCGAGCCTCTTTAGGCGTTGGCTCCCGCACCGTTTTTCCCTCCGTCGCCAAGTCCACAATGAACTTTGCGAGTTGGTTCGGATCGCGGGGGCGCTTCGGTGTTTTCGTCATGGGCTTTTCGGTGACCGCTATTGCCTCCACATCGGGATGATGTGGCCCTTGAGCCCTTGCGTATGTAGGGCATGCCTCGCACCAGATACGTCATCCCCGAAGGGCGCAGGGCCGGCGCGCAGATTGGCCCGCATCAACTTATGGGGCTCAATGGTGTCCCCCAATAGCGATCGTTCGCAGTCTACCGTCAATCCCTCTCAATTTCAAACTGACCCACTACCCCCCTCCGCGCCTCGCGCCGGTCGGCTCCGCGTCGATCGGCCGGCATCCCTCGTTGAGACCGTCACGCATCCGCGCTAGATCTTCTCGCAGGCGCGAACGGGCAGGGCCGATGAGGACGACGTGACGAGAACCATCTTCCACATCCGCCACGGCCAGACCGACTGGAACGCCGCCGGCCGACTGCAGGGTGTCCAGGACATTCCGCTGAACGAGACCGGCCGCGCCCAGGCCGACGGCAACGGCCGCGCGCTCGCCGCCCATTTCGCCGCAAACGGCATCGATCCGGCGTCGCTTTCCTGGTTCGCGAGCCCGCTCGGGCGCACCCGCGAGACGATGGAGCGCGTGCGCATCGCCGGCGGGCTCGATCCCGAGGCCTACACCGTCGTCCCCGACCTGCGCGAGGTCACCTTCGGCCTGTGGGAGGGCAAGACCTACGACGAGGTCGCCCGCGACGATCCCGAAGGCTACGAGGCCGTGCACGCCGACAAGTGGAACTTCGTGCCGCCGGAGGGCGAGAACTACGTCCAGCTCTCCGCGCGCATCGCCCGCTGGCTCGGCCAGACCTCCGGCGACATGGTGATCGTCTCGCACGGCGGCGTCTTCCGTGCGCTCCGCCACGTGATCGAGGCGAACGACGACCGCACGCTGGCTCACCTCCTGGTGCCGCAAGATCGCATATTCGTGTGGAAGGACCGCGCCGGTTCGTGGTTATGATCGTCGCGCCCGGCTGACGGGCGTGGAGGAACGGCCCCGCCAGAGGGCCTCAAACGCGGATGGTTCTGCCCCATGTGCACGCTCGAAGGCTGCGGAAGTCACGCCCACATGCCGCCCCCGGTGATCCCGGAGGCCGACCGTCGCGCCTTCCTGATGGGGCTCGCCGGTCTGCCGATCGCGGCGGTGCTGTTCGACCCGAAGCTGGCCGCCGCCGCCGCCTCGGGCGTCGAGATGGTCTCGATCCCGGTCGAGGGTGGCGCGCCGATGTCGGCCGCGATCGCCTACCCCGTCACCGAGAAGGCGCCGGCGCTGGTGATCATCCACGAATGGTGGGGCCTCAACGACCAGATCAAGGCGGTGGCGGGCGAGTTCGCCGCCAAGGGCTTCCTGGTGATCGCCGTCGATCTCTTCGGCAAGGTCGCCGCCGACGCCAACGAGGCGAAGACGCTGATGGCCTCGCTCGATCCGGTGCGCGCCACCGCGGCGATGGTCGCCGCCGTCGCCTTCGCCCGCGGCCATGCCCGCTCGACCGGCAAGGTCGGCACCTGCGGCTGGTGCTTCGGCGGCGGTTGGTCGCTCGAGACCTCGACCGCCACCCCGGTCGACGCGACGGTCATCTACTACGGCAACGTCCGCAAGCCGGCCGAACAGCTCAAGAAGCTCGTCGGCCCGGTGATCGGCCACTTCGGCACCCGCGACCAGTCGATCAATGCCGCCATGGTGGCCGACTTCGAAAAGGCGATGAAGGAGGCCGGCAAGACCGAGCGCCTCACCGTCTACTGGTACGACGCCGACCACGCCTTCGCCAATCCGACCGGCGCCCGTTGGGATGCCGAGGACGCCGCGCTCGCCTGGGAGCGGACGCTGCATTTCCTCAAGACCACGCTGGGGTGACGGCGAGGTGTGATTGGGGTGTATTGTCGCCGATGAACACTTTTTAGTAGCATTCCCTGCGGGCGGACGGCAGTCTGGGGGCGCTGGCGATTGTCGAGCCGTCTCGGTTCGACCGCCGGCGCGGAGGACGAACCCATGGGTATTGCCAGCCGGATTGCCGTGACGGGGGTGCTTCTCGCCGCCGTGTCGCTCGCTGTTGCCGGGACGGCCGCGGCCATGACCGGACAGAAGGTCGTGAAGTCGGGAGAGCTCGCCACGCTGTTCCAGCACTCGACCTATATGCGAGAAGCCTGCACCGCCGGACCGGTGCCGACCCTACAGATCACCACCCAGCCTCGGCACGGAACCGTGTCGATCGATCGCGGGGCGGTCAAGGTCAAGGGCGGCTCGTGTGACGGCATGTCCTTTCCCGGTTTGCGGGTGATCTACAAATCGGCCTCCGGCTACCATGGTCCCGACGTGGTGGCGTTCGAAACGAAGGCCCCGCTCGATTCCACCGGGATTCGCATGATGACGGAGACGCGGGTCTTCGAGTTGACCGTCCGCTGAAGTCGACCCTCGGGAGGGTCGGAGCGTGCGCCCGGGATTTGACCCGCTGCCGGCGATCCCCTAGACGTCGAGCACGTTCTGGGGATCTTCGCCGCGATGTCGCACAACACCTTCGGTCACCTGTTCCGCGTCACCACCTGGGGCGAGAGCCACGGTCCCGCCATCGGCGCGGTGGTCGACGGCTGCCCGCCCGGCATTCGCCTCGACCTCGAGGCGCTGCAGGCCGAATGTGACCGCCGCAAGCCGGGCCAGTCGAAGTTCGTCACCCAGCGCCAGGAAGACGACCGCGTCGAGGTGCTCTCCGGCGTCTTCGAGGACGATACCACCGACGGTCTGCGCACCACGGGGACGCCGATCGCACTGATGATCCGCAACACCGACCAGCGCTCCAAGGACTACGGCGACATCCGCGACAAGTATCGCCCCGGCCACGCCGACTATGCCTACGACGCCAAATACGGCCTGCGCGACTATCGCGGCGGCGGGCGCTCCTCGGCGCGCGAGACGGCGTCGCGCGTGGCGGCCGGCGCCGTGGCGCGGCAGGTGCTGAACGCGCTGGTGCCGGGCGGCGTCACCATCCGCGCCGCCCTCGTGCAGATCGGCACCGAGGCGATCGATCGCGCCAACTGGGACTGGTCGCAAGTCGACCGCAACCCGTTCTTCTCGCCCGATGCCGACAGTGTCGCCCGTTTCGAAGAGTATCTCGAAGGTATTCGTCTGGCGCATTCGTCGATCGGCGCCATTCTGGAGGTCGTCGCCGAAGGTGTTCCCGTCGGCTGGGGCGCGCCGCTCTACGGAAAGCTCGATCAGGACATCGCGTCCGCCCTCATGTCGATCAACGCCGTCAAGGGCGTCGAGATCGGCGCCGGCTTCGAGGCGGCCGAACTGACCGGCATCGACAACGCCGATGAGATGCGGATGGGCAACGACGGGCCGACCTTCCTGTCGAACCACGCCGGCGGCATTCTCGGCGGCATCTCGACCGGCCAGCCGATCGTCGCCCGCCTCGCCGTCAAGCCGACCTCGTCGATCCTGACGCCGCGCCGCACGATCGATCGCGAAGGCCACGACGTCGAGCTGATCACCAAGGGCCGCCACGACCCTTGCGTCGGCATCCGCGCCGTGCCGGTCGTCGAGGCGATGATGGCGATCACGCTCGTCGATCACGCCCTGAGACATCGCGGCCAGACCGGCCGTTGAGCGCCTCGTACAACCGGACGAAGAGTCGCCGTTTCGTCGACGTCGATATATATCGAATATCTAATGTATCAAAAATCAAGAACAGCGATGCATTTGAAGATGGCTGATCTTTGTTTGACGCATAATAGTCATACGTAACAATACCAAAGTCGTAGCCCTCATCAGAACTTACTCTACGTAAGAAATGATTTGTCAATACCTGTGGCTCAGCTTCTGCGCAAATTCAAATGCGATCGGGAGTTGAACATGCGTATCGTCGACGTGGCCATTCCGAAGAAGATCGTGACCGGTCTGGTGGTGATGGCGCTGGTCGCCGGCGGGGCCGTCTTCTTCGGCGCGCGGACCGCGCGTGACGTGTCCGAACGGGCGCAGGCCGTGACCATGGGAGAGTCGCTCGCCGCCACCCTGCTCGCCCGCGCCAACCAGCAGGCCTTCCGCTCCGGCGACATCGCCTATCGCGGACTGTCGCGCGACGAGCCGGCGGCGGTCCGCGAGTTCTTCGGGCGGTTCGAGGGTGCCCGCACCGAATTCACCCGTCTCGCCCACGAAGCCGCAGCCGCCCTGCCGAGCCGTGCCGCCGAGATCGACGGCTTCGTCGCCGCCTTCGACAAGGTGGTGGAGACCGCCCGTCGCGCCGGCGAGATCGCCGCCGAGGGCCGCCGCGACGAGGCGCTGACCATATTGATCGGCCGTTTCGACGAGCCGCTCGACACGCTGAAGAACGGCATCGCCAAGACCATCGACGCCATGACCCGGGATGCGATCGCTGCCGCCAAGGCCGCCGACGCCCGCGCCGAGGCCGCGATCCTGGTCAACGAGATCGCCGTCGGCGCCGCGGCCGCGCTGGTCTTCGGCCTCGCCCTGTGGGTGGCGGTGGCCGGCGTGTCGCGGCCGCTCCGCCGCCTCGCCGACCGCATGGAGAGCCTCGCCGCCGGCGATGCCGATACGGCGGTCGCCGGTGTCGATCGTGGCGACGAGGTCGGTCTGATGGCGCGCGCCGTCGAGGTCTTCCGCAACGACGCGATCGCCAAGCACCGGCTCGAGGCCGAGAACGCCGAGGCCGCCTCGCGTCTCGCCGCCGAGCGCCATCGCGCCATGGTCGAGCTCGCCGACAGTCTCGAGGCCTCGGTCTCCGGCGTGGTCGAACAGGTCGCCGCCGCCGCCACCGAGCTGCAGGCGACCGCCTCGACGCTGACCGCTTCGGCCGAAGAGACCACCAACCAGTCGCTCGCCGTCTCTTCCGCATCGGAAGAGGCGACGCAGAACGTGCGCACCGTCGCCGCCTCCGCCGAGGCGCTGGCGGGGGCCGCCCGCGACGTCGGCGAGCGAGTCGGTCGCCAGACCGAGATCGCCGGCAAGGCGGTCGCGGAAGCCGAGGTCACCAATCGCCGCGTCGCCGAACTCGCCCAGACGGTCGAGAAGATCGGCTCGATCGTCGGTCTGATCGAGGACATCGCGGCGCAGACCAATCTCCTCGCCCTCAACGCCACGATCGAGGCGGCGCGCGCCGGCGAGGCGGGTCGCGGCTTCGCCGTCGTCGCCGCCGAGGTCAAGGGCCTCGCCGAACAGACCGCCAAGGCGACCGCCGAGATCGCCGCCCGCATCGACAGCGTCCAGTCGACGACGCGGCTCGCCTCCACCGAGATCGCCGAGATCGGCCGCACCATCGTCTCGATGAACGAGATCTCGTCGGCCATCGCCGGCGCCGTCGTCGAGGAGGAGACGACCACCGAGGCGATCGCCGAGGCGATCGATCAGGTCGCCACCGGCACGGCGGAAGTCTCCTCCAACATCGTCGGCGTCTCGCGCGCCGCCGAGGAGGTGAGCGCCGCCGCCTCCCAGGTCCTCGCTTCGGCCGGCGAACTCGCCCGCCACTCCGAGCGCCTGCGCGCCGACATCGACGGCTTCGTCGCCGGCATCCGCGCCGCCTGATCGAACGATCGTCGCGAATTCGACGGGACCGTCGCCGCCATGGCGACGGTCCTTCGCGTTCATGTGATGAAATCGCGGCTGCATTTTCATTGCCACTGAAAGGTCGCAGCGTTATTCATCGTCGTCATGCGCTTGGACCAATGGCTCGCCCGTACGAAAGAGACCCGCAGCGGCTTTGCCCGCCGCGTCGGCCTGTCGCCGGCGGCGATCACGGCGCTGTGCAACGATCCCGGCGTCTGGGTCTCGCGCGAGACCGCCGAGAAGATCGCGTCCGCCACCCGCGGCGCGGTGACGCCCGATGACTTTCTGGGGCTGGACACGAAGTCCCGCGCCCGCGAGGAGACGATGATGAACCAGTCCCGTGTCGCCGCTGCCCTGCGTGCCTTCGAGCGCGGCGAGATCGTGGTCGTGACCGACGACGACGATCGCGAGAACGAAGGCGATCTGATCGTCGCGGCGGTCCATGCGACGCCCGAGAAGCTGGCCTTCATCGTGCGCCACACCTCCGGCATCGTCTGCACGCCGATCCCGCGCGATCTCGCCCGCAAGCTCCATCTGGAGCCGATGATCGCCGCCAACGACGCCCCGCTCGGCACCGCCTTCACCGTGACGATCGACTATCGCCACGGGCTCACCACCGGCATCTCGGCCGAGGAGCGCTGCAACACCGCCCGCGCGCTGGCCAATCCCAACGTCGGCCCGATGGACTTCGTCCGCCCCGGCCACGTCTTCCCGCTGATCGCCAAGGACGGCGGCGTGCTGGTCCGTTCCGGCCACACGGAAGCCGCGGTCGATCTCTGCCGCCTCGCCAAACTGCCGCCGGTCGGCGTCATCTGCGAGCTGGTCAACGACGACGGCACGGTGAAGCGCGGCCCCGACGTGGCGAAGTTCGCCGAGGAGCACGGCCTCGAGATCGTCTCGGTCGCCGACCTCATCGCCTATCGCCAGCGCAACGAGCGCCTGGTCGAGCGCATCGCCGAATTCGACGTCGAGACCCCGGCCGGCCGCGCCCGCGCCATCTCCTATTCGACGCCCTTCGACCCGATGCACCACCTCGCCATTGTCTTCGGCGACATTCGCGACGGCCGCTCGGTGCCGGTGCGCCTGCATCTGGAATCGGTGGTCGAGGACGTCTTCGGCAAGTCGAGCACCGTCGACGCGCTGATGGCGCGCATGGCGCGCGAGGGCCGCGGCGTCGTCGTCTACCTGCGCGAAGGCTCCGTCGGCGTCGCCAAGCCGACCCGCGAGCCCGAGGCCGGCGCCGACCCGCTCGCCGCCGCCGAGGTCGAGGCCCATGTCTCGGCCTCCCACCGCGCCGAGAACTGGCGCGAGATCGGCGTCGGCGCCCAGATCCTCAAGGACCTCGGCGTCTCCTCGATCCGCCTGATCGCCTCGAAGGAGCGCCGCTACGTCGGTCTCGAGGGCTTCGGCATCGCCATCGAAGGCACCGAGACGCTGGAGCGCGCGCGATGAGCGAGAGCGAGACCCGTCCCGCGGTCGAGACCTCGGAAGAGGTCGAGATCCTCGCCCCCGGCACGATCGTCGCCATCGTCGATCCGCTCTGCGGCTGGTGCTGGGGTGCTGCCCCGGCGCTCGCCCGGATCGAGGCGGCGGGCCTGCCGCTGGTGGTGCTCGCCTCCGGCCTCTTCATCGGCGATCGGCCGATGACGCCCGAATTCGCCGACTACGCCTGGAAGAACGACCAGCGCATCGCCGAACTGACCGGTCAGGTCTTCTCGGAGGTCTACCGCGAGAAGGTGCTCGGCGACTTCGAGAGCAAGTTCGACAGCGGTCCGGCGACGCTGGCGCTGGCGACGGTGCAGCTGCGTGCGCCCGCGAAGGCGCTCGCCGTGCTCCATGCCCTCCAGGCGGCCCGCTGGGTCGACGGCCGCAACGTCACCGACGAGGCGACCTGCGCCGCGGTGCTGCGCGAGACCGGCATTGCCGAGGACGTCGTCGAGGCCTTCCTCGCGGAGGAGGACGGCGCGATCGACCTGCTCAACCAGCGCGCCGGCCTCGCCCGCGAGCTGATGTCGGCGGTCGGCGCCCGCGGCGTGCCGACGGTGCTGCGCGTCACTCAGATGGGGATCGAGCCGGTCGAGCCGCGCGCGATCTTCGAAGACGTCGACGGTCTCGTCGCTCGCCTGATGCCGGCGGCCGGCAACGCCTGATCACCCCTCCGGCGGGCGTCGCGCCAGATCCTGCGCCGCCCGCCGCATCTCGCGCTCCATCGATTGGAGAAAGTTCTGCCGCTCGCGCGGGCCGAAGGGGCGCGGCCCGCCGGTCGTCTGGCCGGCCGAACGCAGGTCCTCCATCAGATCGCGGGTCGCCAGCGCCATGCCGATCGAGGCGGCGTCGAACACCCGCCCCGACGGCGCCACCACCCGTGCCCCCGCCTTCACGCAGCGATCGGCGAGCGGCACGTCGTTGGTGACGACGACCGACCCCGGTCCGACGCGCTCGGCGATCCAGTCGTCGGCGACGTTCAGCCCTTGCGCCACCACCACCCGTTCGATCGACGGATCGTCGGGGATGCGCATCCAGCTGTTGGCCACCACATGGGTCTTCGCCTTCCAGCGTGTCGCCACGCGGAAGGTCTCGTCCTTCACCGGACAGGCGTCGGCATCGACGAAGACCTCGGGGATGTTGCGTAACGCCATCGGTTTCACCTTGGACGAACTCCGCCGGATCGTATCGCACGTCCGGCACTACGACATTTCAGGCGGCCAAGAACACTTCGTTAATCACGAATATGCACCATTCCGGCGAAAAGCGGTGGGAGCGAACGTTCATGCATCTGAAGACGCGCCTGGTCATGGGTATCGGTACCGGCATGGCGATCGCTGCGGCCGGTTGCGTTGCCGCCGGATTGTGGTTCGGCGGACACTTCGTCGAAGTCGGCACCGCCCGTCAACTGGAGAGCGGGGCGCGGCAACTGACGGCGGAGATCTCCGCCCAGGGCCAGCGGGCGCGTTCTCTCGCCCGCTTCGTCGCCGCCCAGCCCGACGTCGCCGCCGTCTTCGCCGGCCGCGACCGCGAGGATCTGGCCGCCCGTCTGGCGCCGACCTTCGAGGGCTTGAAGCAGGACGGCTTCGACCAGTTCCAGTTCCATCTCGCCCCGGCGACGTCTTTCCTCCGGCTCCACAAGCTCGACAAGTTCGGCGACGATCTCTCGTCCTTCCGCCACACGGTGGTCGAGGCCAATCGCGACGGCCGCGAGGTGGTGGGGCTCGAATCGGGCGTCCAGGGCATCGGCATTCGTGCCGTGGTGCCGGTCCGCGTCGACGCCAAGCCGGTCGGCACCGTGGAGTTCGGCCTCGCCTTCGGCAAGTCCTTCGCCCGCGACTTCGCTGCCCGCACCGGCCTCGAGATCGCGCTGGTGATCGATCCGACCAAGCCCGGCGCCGCGCCGGAGGTGTTCGCCTCCGGTTCCCTGGAGTCTTTCGCCGCCGCCGCGCGCTCGGGCGAGACCCGGCTCGGCACGACGACGATCGACGGCCGCAACTGGTCGGTCGAATCGCGCGTTCTCTCCGACTATTCCGGCAAACCGATCGGCCGGGCGATCCTCGCCGCCGACCGCTCCGAACTCGAGGCGACCCGCGACGGCATGGTCGCGGTCTTCGCCGCCATCGGCGCCGTGTTGCTGGTCATCGGCGGCGGCCTGATCTGGTGGCTAGAGCGCGACATCGGCCGGCCCGTCGTCCGCGTCACCGAGGCGGTGGCGCGGATCACCGCCGGCGACGTCGACGCCGCGACGCCGCAGGTCGACGGCATCGACGAGATCGCCGCGCTCGCCCGCGCCGTCGACGCGCTGAAACTCGCCCTGAAGACCGAGGCCGGCGTCGAAGAGCAGGCCCATCGCGAGGAAGAGGCCCGCCACGAGCGCGGACGCCGCCGTCAGGCGTTGACCGACACCTTCGTCTCCACCATCGGCCGCCTGCTCGACGAGATGAACCAAGCCGCCACACGGATGGAAGAGACCGCCGCCGGCATGCATTCCGTCGCCGAACGCACCACCGAGCGCTCGAGCGTCGCCCTGCACGATGCCGACGAGACCTCGACCACGGTCGGCGCCGTCGCCGCCGCCGCCGAGGAACTGGCGAGTTCGGTGCGCGAGATCCTGCGCCGGGTCGACCATTCCGCCGAGATCGCCGGCCGCGCGCTCGACGAGGCCAGCCGCACCGACGAGGTGGTGCGCACGCTCGCCGCCTCCGGCGACACGATCGGCGAGGTCGTCTCGCTGATCAACTCGATCGCCGCCCAGACCAATCTCCTCGCCCTCAACGCCACCATCGAGGCGGCCCGCGCCGGCGAGGCGGGCAAAGGCTTCGCCGTCGTCGCGGCCGAGGTGAAACAGCTCGCCAACCAGACGACCGGCGCCACCGAGGCGATCGCCGCCCAGGTCTCCCACATCCAGGGCGAGACCCGCCGCGTCGTCGAGGCGATCGCCTCGATCGGCGGGACCATCCGCGATCTGTCGGCGCTCGCCCACGAGATGTCCGGCGTCATGGGCGACCAGGAGAGTGCCACCCGCGAGATCGCCGAGAACGTCCAGCGCGCCGCCGGCGGCGCCCGCACCGTGTCGGTCGCCGTCGCCGCGGTGCGCGAGGACGCCACCGCCACCGATCGCGCCTCCGAAGGCGTGGTCGCCACGGCCCGAGAGCTCGGCCGCTTCCGTCAGGACCTCGACCGCGAGATCCACACCTACATCGAGGATCTGCGGCGGGCGTGAGCGCCCTCGCTCACACCACGACCGCCTGCCGTTCGAAGCCTTCCGCGCCGAAGACGCGCAGGTAGCGCGCGACCTCGTCGGCCGGGCCGGTCGCCTTCTCCGGGTTGTCGGAGAGCTTGACGGCGGGCCGCCCGTCGGCAGCGACCACCTTGCAGACGATCGAGATCGCCTCGAGGTCGGGATGGCTGCCGGCAGGCGCACAGCCGGCGAAGTCGTTGGTGAGATGCGTCCCCCAGCCGATCGAGAAGCGGCAGCGACCGACGAGATGGCGTGCCGCCTTCTCGATCGTGTCGATGTCCATGCCGTCGGAGAGCACGATCAGCTTCTCGCTCGGATCGCGCCCGCGCGCCTGCCACCAGGCGATGATCTCGTCGCAGGCGGCGATCGGTTCCTTGCTGTCGGGGCGCACGCCCTTCCAGTCCGCCGCCCAGTCGGGCGCGTCGCGGAAGAAGGCGGTCGAGCCGAAGGCGTCCGGCAGGATCACCAGCAGATTGCCGTGATACATCCGCGCCCAGTCCTCCAGCACGCGGAAGGGTGCTTGGCGGAGTTCGGCGTCGTCGCGGGCGAGCGCGCCGTAGACCATCGGCAGCTCGTGGGCATTGGTGCCGATGGCTTCGAGCGCCGCGTCCATCGCCATCTTGACGTTGGACGTGCCCGAGAAACTCGCCCCCAGCCCCTCCTTCAGCGCATCGACGCACCACTTCTGCCACAAGAAGCCGTGGCGGCGGCGGGTGCCGAACTCGGCGACGGGCACGCTCGCGCCGATCTCGCGTTCGAGTGTGCGCAGCCGTTCGATCTTCGCCCAGACCTTGGCCTTGGCACGCGCATAGAGCACGTCGAGCTCGAAGCGGTTCATGCCCTTCATGGCGGCCCGGGCGCGCAGCTCGTTGACGATGGCGAGCGCCGGGATCTCCCACATCGAGACGTCGGCCCAGTCGCCCTCGAAGGTCAGCTCGTACTGCCCGTCGGCGGTGCGGGCGAGCTCGTATTCCGGCAGGCGGAAGCGGGCGAGCCAGTCGAGGAAGTCGGCCGAGAAGATCTGGCGCACGCCGTAGAACGTGTTGCCGGCGAGCCAGATCAGTTCGTTCTTCTGGAAGCGGATGGTGCGGGCATGGTCGAGCTGATCGCGCAGCTCGCGTTCGTCGACGATGTCGGCGAGCCGCACGCTCCTCGTCCTGTTCTGCAGCGCGAAGGTCGCCCGCGTGGTCGGCGCCACCTTGCGGATCAACTGCACCATCAGGAACTTGTAGAAGTCGGTGTCGAGCAGCGTCCGCACGATCGGGTCGATGCGGAAGCCGTGGTCGTAGACGCGGGTGGCGATGTCGAGGGTCATGGGTGGAGATTACCCGCGACCCTCGACGATGCAACCACCGCCACCGTCACGGGTCTCATGCGGCGAGGTCGGCCCACTTGACGACGTGGTCCTTGTGGGCGGGTTTGCCGCCGACGCGCTTCACCGCCTCGATCACGTCGTCGAGGGTCAGGCTCGCGGGCACGCCCTCGACCTCGTAGACGATGGCGCCGCCGCTCGTCAGACCGGCTTCCGCATTCTTCAGCGCCTTGGTCACCGCGCCTTCGTAGGCGACCTTCACCATGTGTGTGGCCATGCTTTTCCCCTTCGTTCGACAAACGCGTCGACACGACGACGCTCCCTGTCGCAAACCGGACGGACCCGGGCGCCCGTGACGGTCGACGGAGGTGTAGAGGCAAAGGCCGTGCCGCCCGCTTTGCCGCGGCCTCCCGATGGCGTAGACTGGCGCCCATGAACGACGTCGCCCTCGGGGCTGAACCCCGCACGCCCGCACCCGCCGTGCCGCGCCCGCTCCTGTGGCTGGGCCTGCCGACGCTCGCCGTGCTGGTCGGCGTGGCGCTGTGGGCCTGGGGGCGTTTCGGTGACGGTGTCTTCTTCGACACGATCGCCGGCGGCATGGCCGCGTGCCTGTGAGCCACCCCCGACCATGACCCGCCAGCGCCTCGACCTCGCCCTCGTCGAACGAGGCCTCGCGCCGACCCGTGCGCGGGCCCGCGACGCCGTCGCCCGCGGCACCGTGACGGTCGACGGCCGGATCGAGACGCGCCCCGCCGCCCCCGTCGCCGCCGACACGGTGATCGCCCTCGACGATCCCGCGGCGCGCTGGGTGTCGCGCGCGGCGCTGAAGCTGGTCGGTGCGCTCGACGGATTCGCGCTTTCGCCCGAAGGCTGCGTCTGCCTCGACGTCGGCGCCTCGACCGGCGGCTTCACGCAGGTGTTGCTCGACCGCGGGGCGAAACACGTCACCGCGATCGACGTCGGCCACGGCCAGTTGGCCGAAGTGGTCGCCGCCGACCCCCGCGTCCGTTCGATCGAGGGGCTCAACGCCCGCGATCTCGACCCCGAACATCTCGACGTGGCGCCCGACTTCGTCGTCGCCGACGTCAGCTTCATCTCGTTGACGCTCGCCCTGCCGCCCGCCCTGCGGCTCGCGGCACCGGGGGCGAAGGGCGTCTTCCTGGTCAAACCGCAGTTCGAGGTCGGTCGCGAAGGGCTCGGCAGGGGCGGCATCGTCCGCGACGAGGCGGCGGCACTGGCTACCGTCGACCGTATCGCCGATCTCCTCGCCACCGAGGGTTGGCGCGTCCTCGGCCGGGCCGAAGCGGCCATCGCCGGCGGCGACGGCAACCGCGAGCACGTGCTCGCCGCGGTGAAAGACGGGGAATGAAACGCGGCATACGCGCGGTTCCCTATCGCTAATCGGCGCCACTTCGTGCAAAAGGGCGCCCGTGACATTCGAGGACGATACCCCCGTGAACGCCTCTGCGCCCCGCGACGACCGGTTGACCGTCGCCATATCGGACATCGCCCACAAGGGCGACGGCCTCGCCGTCTTCGAGACGGAAGCGGGCGAGAAGAAGCTCTTCGTCGGCGGTGCGCTGCCGGGCGAGACGGTGGCGATCGTCGTCGACGGCGAGGGCCCGACCGAACGCGGCCGAGTCGTCGAGGTGCTGACGCCGAGCCCCGACCGAGTCGAGCCGGCCTGTCCGGTCTTCGCCGCCTGCGGCGGTTGCTCGCTGCAGCACTGGGACCAGACGCCCTATCTCGCCTGGAAGCGGGCACAGGTGCGCGCCGCCTTCGCCGATCGCGGCCTCGAGCCCGATGTGGCCGAGACCGTCGCTACCGGCCCCGCCTCGCGCCGCCGCGCCGTGATCGCGGTGCAGCGCCGCACGGGCAGCCCGGCGGTCGGCTTCCGTGCCCGGCTGTCGCACGACGTCGTCGACGCCTCCGCCTGCCTCGTCGTGTCGCCGCGCATCCGCGCCGCCATGCCGAAGCTCGCCAAGATGTCCCATCTGCTGACCTTCGGCGCCAAGGGCGCGGTCTTCACGGTGATCGACACCGAGACCGGCCTCGACGTCTCGGCCGGCGACGCGACGCTCGCGCCCGAACGCCGCCAGCAGGCGATCGCGCTCGCCCTCGAACTCGGCTTCGCCCGTTTCGCGATCGAGCGCGAGATCGTCGTCGAGGCGACGCCGCCGGTCGTCCGTTTCGGCGCCATCCCGGTGATGCCCCAGCCCGGCGCCTTCCTCCAGGCGGTGCCGGAGGCCGAAGAGGCCATGGCCAAGCTGGTGGAGAAGGCGATCGACGAGGCGCTCGCCACCCGCCCCAAGCGCGCCAAGGGCCCGGCCCGCGTCGCCGATCTCTTCGCCGGCTGCGGCACCTTCGCCCTGAGGCTCGCCCGCAAGGTCCAGGTCCATGCAGTGGAGAGCGAGCGCTCGGCGCTGGACAGCCTCTCCTTCGCCGCCCGCCACGCCCAGGGCCTGAAGCCGGTGACCGTCGAGGTGCGCGATCTCTATCGCCGCCCGCTGATGGGCAAGGAACTGGCCTTCGACGCGGTGGTGATCGACCCGCCGCGCGACGGCGCCGCACCGCAGTTCAAGGAACTGGCGAAGTCGTCGGTGCCGGTGATCGTGGCGGTCTCCTGCAACCCGGCGACGCTCGCCCGCGACGCCCGCTATCTGATCGACGCCGGCTGGACCATGGGCGAGGTCACCCCCATCGACCAGTTCCTGTGGACGCATCACGTCGAGGCGGTGGTGGTCTTCACGCGCAAGGCGTGAGGGGAAGGGCGCCATTCGCCTCTTTCTATGGATGGCGTTCCGGTAGGGTTCACCTGCGTCTGGAATCGGGGCAGACGGTTGCGTCCACCAGGTCGTCTCTCCGTTGCGTCCGGTCGTCGATGTAGCGGCAGTAGATCAGGCGCGACAAGCGATCGTCCGCGGCACACTCCTCGTCCTTCTCGGCCCTGCAGACAATGGCCGAGCGCAGCAGACCGGCGGCGAGATTTTCCATGTTGTGCTCACGGAACACGTTCGTCACGTCGAAGTTTTTCGCGAGAGTCATGTCCGTGCGGTACTCGGCATCGCGGGCGTTGTTTCCGCTAGAGGTGCGAAGCCACAGCTTCCGATATCCGCGATCGATCTCTTCGAACGGCTCTCCGGTTTCGTAGACGCGAACGGAGACGCGCGGCGTATACGGGGCGGCCACCGTATCGGTCACGAACGAGCTGTTGAAGGTGACGACGGTGATGTCGGGAAACAGCGCCGCGACGTGACGGGCGAGACCGCCGCCGAGCGAATGTCCGGTGGCGACGACGTCGATGTTCGGTCCGAGCCTGGTCCGTGCCGCCGCGAGGATCTTCGCGAATTCCTTCTCGGCCAGACAATACTGATCACAGAAGAACCAGCCGAAGAACCAGGAGCCGTTCGAAAACAAGTCCATATCCAACCAGCCGTCGGTTCCGCGGAACGCGACGACGACGGCGGGGCGTGGGAGGCGACGGTTGTAATAGACGTCGTAGCCGAGACCGTTCGCGAAGGCGGGTGGGCGCGGCAACCGGATCCAGCCGGTTCTCGTACGATCACCCTCGCCGATCATGTCCTTCTCGTCGAGGCGGAAGGCTCTGTGGCTGGCCCAATCGTCGACGTAGGTGTCGCTCGCCATGGCGGCGTAGAGCCCATAGTGCCGGGACACGAGGCTGCGGTTGTAGTTCCATCCGTCGGGGCCGTAGCAGTGGTCGATCGTCGAGGGCGGAAAAGCGGCGAATGGGGCCACCTCGACGTCTTTGCAGGCGGCTGTGGCGCTCGCGATCGACAGCAGGAAGGAAACGACGATCGCCGATACGGCGGAAGCGAACCTGATCATAGCCCGTCGTTCCCGTTCTCGAGAGTTTGCCCATCGTCGTACCGAGACGAATTGCAATTAATGATGGTATCGAGTGATCCGTCAATCGCCTCGGCGAGGCGGTGACGCCGTCCGCAGTCGACGAAACGAAGAAGGCCCCCTCGCGGGGGCCTCGTTCATCGTCTGTCGGGAGCAATCGGGTTTTGCCCGATCCCTCACCCCTTGGCGTGCAGCAACGCCGCCTGGGCCGCCGCGAGCCTCGCGATCGGCACGCGGAAGGGCGAGCAGGAGACGTAGTCGAGGCCGACCGTCTCGCAGAAGCGCACCGAGGCCGGGTCGCCGCCGTGCTCGCCGCAGATGCCGAGCTTGATGTTCGGGCGCGTCTTGCGTCCGCGTTCCGCCGCCAGCTCGATCATCGAACCGACGCCCTCCTTGTCGATGGTGACGAAGGGGTCGTGCTCGAGGAAGCCGCCGCGCAGGTAGGTGTTGAGGAACTTCGAGGCGTCGTCGCGCGACAGGCCGAAGGTCGTCTGCGTCAGATCGTTGGTGCCGAAGGAGAAGAACTCCGCGACTTCCGCGATCTTGTCGGCGGTGATCGCCGCACGCGGCAGCTCGATCATCGTGCCGACGTGGTAGTCGAGCGCGACGCCGGTCCTGTCGGCCACTTCCTTCGCCACGGCGTCGATGCGTGCCTTGACGAAGTCGAGCTCCGACTTGATGCCGACCAGCGGCACCATGATCTCGGGCACCACGTGTTCGCCGGTCTCCTTGGCGGCCTGGATCGCCGCCTCGAAGATCGCCCGGACCTGCATCTCGTAGATCTCGGGATAGGAGATGGCGAGACGCACGCCGCGATGGCCAAGCATCGGGTTGAACTCGTGCAGCGCCTCCGCCCGCTCCTTGAGCTTCGCCGCCGGCACGCCCATGGCGGCGGAGACCTCGGCGATCTCCTCGTCGGTCTTGGGCAGGAACTCGTGCAGCGGCGGGTCGAGCAGACGGATCGTCACCGGAAGCCCGTGCATGATCTCGAACAGCGCGACGAAGTCGGCGCGCTGCATCGGCAGCAGCTTCGACAGCGCCTCGCGCCGTTCCTTCTCGGTGTCGGCGAGGATCATCTCGCGCACCGCGACGATGCGACCCTCGTCGAAGAACATGTGCTCGGTGCGGCACAGACCGATGCCCTCGGCGCCGAAGGAGCGCGCGACCTTGGCGTCCGCCGGGGTCTCGGCATTGGCGCGAACCCCCATGCGACGGACCTCGTCGGCCCAGCCCATCAGGGTGGCGAAGTCGCCGGAGAGTTCCGGCCGCTGCATGGGAACCTGGCCGACCAGCACCTGACCGGCGGCGCCGTCGATGGTGATCTTGTCGCCGCGACGCAGGGTGACGCCGTCGGCGGTCATCGTGCCGGCGTGATAGTCGATGCGAATCGAGCCGGCGCCGGAGACGCAGGGCTTGCCCATGCCGCGGGCGACGACCGCCGCGTGGCTGGTCATGCCGCCGCGGGTGGTCAGGATGCCCTCCGAGGCATGCATGCCGTGGATGTCCTCCGGGCTCGTCTCGACGCGCACCAGCACGACCTTGCGGCCGGCCTGGGTGGCGGCTTCGGCCTCTTCCGAGGTGAAGACGATCTCGCCGCAGGCCGCGCCCGGCGAGGCCGGCAGGCCGTGGGCGAAGATCTTGCGGTCCGCCTTCGGGTCGATGGTCGGATGCAGCAGCTGGTCGAGCCCGGCCGCGTCGATCCGGCCGATCGCCTCCTTCGGCGTGATCAGGCCTTCGGCCACCATGTCGACCGCCATCTTCAACGCCGCCTTGGTGGTGCGCTTGCCGATGCGGCACTGGAGCATCCACAGCTTGCCGCGTTCGACGGTGAACTCGACGTCCTGCATGTCGCGGTAGTGCTTCTCCAGCCGCTCGCAGATGGCGACGAACTCGGCATAGGCGGCCGGCATCACCGTCTCGAGGCTCGGCTTGTCGGAGCCCGCCTCGATCCGCGCCGCTTCCGTCAGGTTCTGCGGCGTGCGGATGCCGGCGACCACGTCCTCGCCCTGGGCGTTGACCAGGAACTCGCCGTAGAGCCGCTTGTCGCCGGTCGACGGGTTGCGCGAGAAGGCGACGCCGGTGGCCGAGGTCTCGCCCATGTTGCCGAAGACCATGGCCTGGACGTTGACCGCGGTACCCCAGCTCTCCGGGATGTCGTGGAGCCGGCGATAGGTGATGGCGCGGGCGTTCATCCACGAGCCGAAGACGGCGCCGATCGCGCCCCACAGCTGCTCGCGCGGATCCTGCGGGAAGGGCTTCTCGGTCTCGCGCTCGACCAGCGCCTTGTAGGAGACGATGACCTTCTTCCAGTCGTCGGCCGTCAGGTCGGTGTCGAGGACGTAGCCGTTCAGCTCCTTGTACTCCTCGAGGATCTCCTCGAATTCGTGATGCTCGAGGTCGAGCACGACGTTGGAATACATCTGGATGAAGCGGCGATAGCTGTCCCAGGCGAAGCGGGCGTCGCCCGCCACCGTCTCCAGCGCCACGACGGTCGTGTCGTTGAGGCCGAGGTTGAGGACCGTGTCCATCATGCCCGGCATCGAGGCGCGGGCGCCGGAGCGCACCGAGACGAGGAGCGGATCGGCGAGATCGCCGAATCGCTTGCCGGTGATCGCGCTCATGCGATCGAGCGCGGCGTCGACCTGCACCGCCAGTTCGACCGGGTAGGTGCGACCGCCGGCGTAGAACGCGGTGCAGACCTCGGTCGTGATGGTGAAGCCGGGCGGCACCGGGATGCCGAGGTTGGACATTTCCGCCAGATTGGCGCCCTTGCCGCCGAGCAGCGCCTTCATCTCCGCCGTTCCGTCGGCCGAACCGCCGCCGAACGAGTACACCCACTTCGTCATAGGACCACTCCCGTCTCCGTCCCCGAGTGAACGTGGGCCCTCTCCGACGGTCCTCGGCGATCATCGATGCTTTGCATCCGGTTACCCCCCGACGCAAGTCCCAAGTCGCACGAATGGCGAAACGTCGCGTCGGGTCCGGCACGTCTCTTGCCCGAATAATCCACCGAAACGTCGCGGTTCCGGCGGTCCGGGCGAAACGTGCTTCACATCGCGGCGGGAAAAGGCCATTCTCGCCCGGCCGCAGGAACCGGCCGGACGCGTCTCGGGAAAGCCACATCCCTCGGTCATCTTTCAGTCTCCCGGTCCCCGCTCCCGGCGTGTCGGATCGTATCGCCAGTCAAGGACGCGAGCCCGCGCTCGCGGGAAATCGAAAGAGTTTCATGCGCATGTCGTCCGGCACCGTCATCCTCCGCGCCGTCTCGGGTCTTCGTCGTGCCCGGCCTCGGGCGGCACTCGCCGGCCTCGCGCTGGTTCTCTCCGGCACTCTCGCCGAAGCCGCGCAGGGCGAACCGGACTTCCTGTCGATCCAGACGCCGCCGACGTTGGCCGGCTCCTATCTCGCCGGCCGCTTCGCCGGCCAGTCGCGCGACGTGACGGCCGCCGCCACCTATCTCGACAACGCGCTGACGCTCGATCCCGGCAATCTGGCGCTGGCCGAGCGCACCTTCCAGCTGCTGCTCGCCGACGGGCGGATGGCGGAGGCCGTCGGCCTCGCCGAGGGGCTGGTGCGCACCGCTCGCCAGCATCCGCTCGCCCGTCTCGTCCTCGGCGTCGACGCGCTGAAGCGCGGCCGCTGGGACCGGGTGAAGTCCAACCTCGGCGCCGTCCAGCCGCGCCCGCTTTCCGATCTGACCGTCGCCGTCCTGACCGGCTGGGCCGAGAGCGGCCGCGGCGACTTCGCCGGCGCCGCCCGAGTGGTCGACAAGGTCGGCGGCCTCGACTGGTACGGCGTCTTCAAGAACTACCACGTCGGCCTGATGGCCGAGCGCGCCGGTAAGACCGACGAGGCGACGAAGCGGCTGAAGACCGCCTTCGACGCCGATCGCAACGCGCTGCGCATCGTCGAGGCCTGGGCGCGCCATCTCGCCCGCATCGGCCGCAGGGACGAGGCGCTGGCTGTCCTCTCGGAGTTCGCGACCAAGGTGCCGGACCATCCGGTGATGACCGCGCTGCGCGCCGACATCGAGGCCGGCCGCAAGCCGGCGGCGATGATCACGACGCCGCAGGCGGGCGCCGCCGAATTCCTCTACGGCATCGGCTCGGCGCTGGCGCGCGACGGCGGCGAGGACATCGCCGCCATGTATCTCCAGCTGGCGCTGTGGCTCGACCCCTCGGCCGAACTGCCGCTCGTCTCGCTCGCCGGCCTCGAGGGCCAGATGAAGCAGTACGAGAAGGCGATCGCCCTGCTCGACCGCATCCCCGACGCCTCGCGCCTGCGCCCGGTCGCCGACATCCAGGTTGGCCGCTACTACACGCTGCTGCAGAACCACGCCGAGGCGACCCGTCACCTCGAAGCGGTGATCAAGCGCACGCCCAAGGATCTCGAGGCGATCGTCGCGCTCGGCGACGTGCTGCGCGCCGCCAAGAACTTCGAGGAAGCCGCCAAGGTCTATACCCGCGCCATCGACCTGATCGACAAGCCGACGAAGAACGACTGGTCGTTCTTCTACTATCGCGGCATCGCCTACGAGCGCACCAAGCAGTGGCCCAAGGCCGAGGCCGACTTCTACAAGGCGCTCGAGCTGATGCCGAACGAGCCGCACGTGCTCAACTATCTCGGCTATTCCTGGATCGACATGGGCATCAATCTCGACAAGGGATTGGAACTGGTGAAGAAGGCGGTCGAGCTGAAGTCCGACGACGGCTACATCGTCGACAGTCTCGCCTGGGCCTATTTCAAGCTCGGCCGTTACGACGAGGCGGTGACCGAGCTCGAGAAGGCGATCCTCTTGAAGCCCGACGATCCGGTCATCAACGACCATCTCGGCGATGCCTATTGGAAGGTCGGCCGCACGCTCGAGGCGACGTTCCAGTGGCGCCATGCCCTCGACATGAAGCCGGAGCCCGACGACAAGGCGAAGATCGAGGCCAAGCTGAAGAACGGCTGGATCGACGACGCCGCCTCGCGCCCCGCCAAGGCCGCCGATGCCGCCCCCGCCGCTCCGGCGCCCGCGCCCCAGGCGGCCTCTCCTGCTCCGACCACAGAGGCGCCGGCCCCTGCCGCCGCCTCTGCTCCTGCCGCTCCGGCGCCCGGGCCGGCTGCTCCTGCCGCTGCCGCTCCTGCCGCCACGACGCCGGCCGCTCCGGCGCCCGAAGCCCCGGCTCCCGCCGCCCCCGCGACGCCGGCGCCGGAGGCCAAGTGACGGCCCCGGCCGCCGCGCCGGAACGGGAAGGCCCCGCTTCGATCGCGGTCGAGGCGGCGCCCGCCAAGGTCAATCTGGCGCTGCACGTCACCGGCCGTCGCGCCGACGGCTATCACCTGCTCGACACGCTGGTCGTCCACGGCGGCTGGTCTGACACCGTCTCGGCCGCCCGCGCCGCGGGCACCGGCGCGCGCGTGTCGCTGGCGATCGACGGCCCCCACGCCGCGGGTCTCTCGGCCGGCGACGACAATCTCGTCCTGCGCGCCGCCCGCCTCCTCGCCGACGAGGCGGCCCGCCGCGGCCGATCGGTCTTCCCGGTCGATCTGCGGCTGGAAAAGCACCTGTCCGTCGCCTCGGGCGTCGGCGGCGGCTCCTCCGACGCGGCGGCGACGCTGCGCCTGCTCGATCGGCTCTGGGGTCTCGATCTCGGCCGCGAGCGTCTGGCGGCGCTTTCCCTGCCGCTCGGTGCCGACGTGCCGATGTGCGTGATCGGCGAAGCGCTGCGCGCCCGCGGCATCGGCGACGAGATCGCGCCGATCGCACCCCTGCCGCCCTTCCGACTGGAACTCGCCAACTCCGGCGTGCCGGTCTCGACGCCGGCGGTCTTCCGCGCGCTCGCCTCCCGCGAGAATCCGCCGCTGCCGCCGCTCCCCGAGCGCTTCGCCGACGTGGCGGCCCTCGTCGACTGGCTCGGCGCGACGCGCAACGACCTCGAGGCGGCGGCGATTTCCATCGCCCCGTCGATCGCCGAGACGCTCGCCGCCCAGCGCGCCCGCCCCGGCTGCCTCTTCGCGCGCATGTCGGGTTCGGGGGCGACGTGTTTCGGGATCTTCGCGGCCTGACGGTCAGTCGAGGATGACGTGGGGCAGGAACCACGCCCGGTCGGTGGTGACCGGCGAGACGTCCTCGCGGATCCCCATGCCGGCGGCCTCGTTGCCCACCACCCAGGAGCCGATCACCGGGAAGCGTTCGCCGAAGCGCGGCAACGGCGCCAGCGTCTGGCGGATCCATCCTTCGGCGCCATAGCCACCGGCCGGTCCCTCCGCGCGGGTTCCCCCATCGACGAGGCGGACGTCGGCGCCCTCGCGCGAGAACAGCGGCTTGCGGGCGTAGTGGTCGCCGAGGATGCGCGCCTTCGGGTCGTCCTCGAAGAAGGTCGGCAGCAGGTTGGGGTGGCCCGGCGCCATCTCCCACAGCAGCGCGAGCATGCCCTTGTTCGAGAGGATCAGCTTCCACGGCGGCTCGAAGAAGCGCGTGCGCCCGACCGCGTCCGAGCGGCCGAACTCGTCGGCGAATGCCCATTCCCACGGGTAGAGCTTGAACAGCAGATCGATCGGCATCGCCCGCCGGTCGACGAGGCGAAAACCGTCGTGGCCGACGTCGCCCATGTCGAAGCCGATCGTCTCGATGCCGGCCAAACGAGCGCAATGCTCGAGATAGTCGGTCGTGCCGGAGTCCTCGCGGCTCTCGCGCATGCAGGCGAGATGCAGCGGCCCGGCGCCGGCGATCGTCCGCCAGCGCTCGACCAGTTTCTCGTGCAGCGAGTTGAACTGGTCGGCCTCCTCCGGCAGCGCCCCGCGCGCCACCATGTCCTCGAGCCACTGCCACTGGACGACGGCCGCCTCGAGCAGGCCGGTCGGCGTGTCGGCGTTGTATTCGAGGAGCTTCGGCGGGCCCGCGCCGTCCCAGGAGAAGTCGAAGCGGCCGTAGAGCGAGGGATCGCCCCGCCGCCGGCTCTCGGCGATCGGACCCCAGGCGTGTTCCGGGATCTTCAGCCGGGCGAGGGCCGCCTCGTCGCGCACCACGCGGTCGACCAGCTCGTCGCACAGCGCCGCCAGTTCCTCGGTCGCCGCCTCCGGTCCCTGCTCGATCTGGTCGAGGGTGAAGACATACCGCGCGCTCTCGTCCCAATAGGCTTCGCCGTCGATGGTGGCGAAGTCGAAGCCGATCGCCGCGAAACGCGCCGCCGCATCGGGTCTGACCGGCGAGGGCTCGCGCCTCATGAGCCGCCCCCGTGGAATGCGGCGCCGGTCTTGCCGAAGCCGCCGAATTGGACCGACGCGGTCGGCGTCGACGTCGAGACGTGCGTCACCGTGTTCGACGAACGCGAGAACGACGACCAACCCCAGTAGTGCCAACCGCCGCCGCCGCTCGAACGGCTGGTCGCTTGGGCCGGCTCGGCCTTGCGGTCGCGGCATTCGGGCTCGGCCGCTGCCATCGGGTCGCTCGGATCGCAGTCCGGTTTGCGGGAGAACCAGCCGCCGTCCCAGGCGAAGGCGGAGAGGGCGGTCGCCGCCGTCACGCCGAGCGCGATGCGGCGGATGCGTCGTCTGCCCGGCGGCTCGGGCGGGGCGACCTCCTGCATGACCGGGGGCGGTGCGACGCCGCGGCGGCCGAATGCCTTGCGTGGCGGTCGCCCGTCCGGGGGAGGGGTGGTGCGCCTCGCCATCTCACGGGCTCATGCAGGCGGCGGAGACGAGGCCGACGGCGATCGACACCGCCGCGACCCAGACGCCGGCCGAGAGCACGTTGCGCTCGATCGCGTCCGACAGGTCGTGGTGGAAGATCCGCGCCGCCAGATAGGCGACGACCTGCGTCACCACGGCGACCAGGCCCCACACGGCGAACTCGGCGATCGATCGGGCATTGTGGATCGCCGCCGAGGCCGCGAGCGCATAGCCGACGAGACTGCCGCCGAAGGCGATCGCCGCCGTGGCATTGCGCTCGCCGACGATGAGGTGGAACTCGCGATGCGGGGTCAGCCGCGTGTAGATCAGCCCGAACAGGCCGCCATAGGCCAGCGCCCCGACGAAATAGGCGAAGAAGGAAACGAGATTCGCGATCAGGTCGGGCACGGCTTCGCCTCGCGTCGATGGGACGCGAGAAGAGTAGGGGCGGCGGCGACCCGATTCAATCGGTCGCCGGCACGCCTTTCGTCACGGGCCTCAGTGCACCCGGCTGATGCAGAAATCCACCACTTCGACCAGCGCTCGCTTGTGCGGTCCGTCCTTGAAGGGCGCGAGCGCATCCTTGGCCATGGCGCCGTAGTGGCGGGCGCGTTCGACCGTGGTGGCGATGGCGTCGTGCTTCTTCAGCAGTTCGATGGCGTTCTCGAGGTCGCCCTCGGCTGCCCCGCCGTCCTGCAGGCAGCGCTTCCAGAAGGCGCGGTCCTCGTCGGAGCCGCGGCGATAGGCGAGCACGACGGGAAGCGTGATCTTGCCTTCGCGGAAGTCGTCGCCGATGTTCTTGCCGAGCTGGGCGGAGGAACCACCGTAGTCGAGCGCGTCGTCGACCAGTTGGAAGGCGAGGCCGAGATTGGTGCCGTAGGAGCGGAAGGCGGCCTCGGCGTCGCGGCCCGAGCCGGCGATGATCGGCCCGACTTCCGCCGCGGCCGAGAACAGCGCGGCGGTCTTGGCGCGGATGACGGCGAGATACTCGTCCTCGGTCGTCGCCATGTTCTTGGCGGCGGCGAGCTGCATCACCTCGCCCTCGGCGATGATCGCGGCGGCATCCGACAGCACGCCCAGCGCCTGCATCGAGCCGACCTCGACCATGACGCGGAAGGCCTGGCCGAGCAGGAAGTCGCCGACCAGCACGCTCGCCTGGTTGCCCCACAGCTTGCGCGCGGCGAGCTTGCCGCGCCGCATGTCGCTCTCGTCGACGACGTCGTCGTGCAGCAGCGTCGCGGTGTGCATGAACTCGACCGCCATGGCGAGCTTGACGTGACCGTCGCCGGAATGGCCGCACATCTGGGCCGCGGCGAGCGTCAGCATCGGCCGGAGCCGCTTGCCGCCCGACGAGATCAGGTGGTTGGCGACCTCCGGGATCATCGTCACGTCGGAGCCGGCCTTCGACAGGATCAGCGCGTTGACGCGGTCCATGTCGGCGGCCACCAGCCGCACCAGCGGTTCGACCGATGCTTCCGGACGCTTCTTGCCGTCCTCGAGAGAAACCACGACGCCCACAACCGACACCTCGTCATCGACCGACAGATCGGTCCCAAATCCCTCGAGGGGCGTAGCATTCCCCTCGGGCGCCGTCGATACCAGAAGGCAAGACGGCCTCGAATCTCTTTCGCGCCGTCGTTTTCACGCCGCGGTCGGAGAATAGGCAACCGCCGCCGCCGCCTCAAGTCGTGCTCTGGGGGAGCGCACCCTTGCCCCCGCCCGCCGCAGGGCCTAGGCAGGAGGGGAGGGAGGCGTGCCATGCGCGAAATCGTCAGGAGCAACGATCCGGTGCTGATCTCGGCGGTCGAGGCGCTGCTCGCCGGCATCGACGTGCCGGTCCTGGTGGCCGATGCCGCGATCTCCACCCTCGAAGGGGCGATCGGCGCCTTCCCGCGTCGCCTCCTCGTCGCCGACGAGGACGAGACCGCCGCCCGCCGACTGCTCGCCGAAGCCGGCCTCGGCAGCGAACTGGTGGCCGAGAACCGCCGATGAGCGCGCCGATCAACGGGCTCGCGACCACGCTCGACCGTTTCCACGACGGCCGCGTCTCGATCGAGCAGCCGGCGAAGGGCCGCCACCGCGCCGGTCTCGACGCGGTGCTGCTCGCGGCACTGGTACCGAGCGCTGCGACCGGCCGTCTCGTCGATCTCGGCGCCGGCGTCGGTACGGCGGGGCTGCTCGCCGCCGCCCGCGCGCCCGGCCTCGCCGTCGTCCTCGCCGAGCGCGACGAGGAAGCGGCGACGCTCGCCCGCGCCAATGCGTCGCGGGGGGAGAACGCCGCCTTCGGCGCCCGTGTCACGGTCGCGATGGTCGACGTGCTGCGCCGGGGCGCGGTCCGCGACGCCGCCCTGCCGCGCGAGAGCTTCGACCGGGTGATCGTCAACCCGCCCTTCTTCGCCCCCGGCAGCGTCCGCCCCTCGCCCGACGCGCGCCGCGCCGCCGCCCATGTCTTCGCCGAGGGTACGCTCACCGACTGGATGCGCGTCGCCGCCTCGGTCCTGGCGCCGAAGGGCCGGCTCGGCCTGATCTTCCGCGGCGACGGGCTCGACGAAATCCTCGCCGCCCTTTCCGGCCGCTTCGGCGACGTCGCCGTCCGCCCGGTCCACCCGCGCGCCGATGCGCCCGCCCATCGCCTGCTGGTGACTGCGACCAAGGGCTCGCGGGCGCGGCCCTCGATCCTGCCGGGGCTGGTGCTCCACCCCGAGGGCTCCGACCTCTATCTTCCTGCGGCCGACGCGATCCTGCGCGGTCGGGCGGATCTCGCGGGCGACGAGATCATCGCGAGCAACGGATGACGCGGCAGGGCAGGAATTCCCGGACCTGTGACCGCGAAGTGGTTTCCAGCCCGCGCCGCCTCGTCTAACGTGCGCCTCGCCGTCGCTCGGACGGCTCGTGCATTCGGAGTTTCGTCATGCGCCTTCTCGCCCCGATCTTCGCCCTCGCTCTCGCCGCCTCCGCCGCTCCGGCGTTCGCCGACAGCTATTCGGGCGCCTCGTCGGTCGCCGGTGGTCGCGGCGCGGTCTGTGCCGGCGTCACGCCGATGAACGGCAACGTCTCGGGCGGCTCGATCGAACTGATCGGCTACGCCTACGAAGGTTCCGGCGATCGCGCCTCGGGCACGGTCAAGTCGGACGGTTCCTTCACCGCGGTGATGGCCTCGCCCAAGGGCGACGTCCACTTCACCGGCAAGGTCACCGCCCACAACATCGCCGGCACCTGGAAGGGCCCGGACTGCTGGGGCTCGGTCGACCTGAACCGCTGAGGCGGTTTCGCGTTCGGTCCGGCGGGTGACCTTCGACGCCGCCCGCCGGTCGCGCCCGGTCGCTCGAAGACACGATCTCGGACGCCGCTGCCCGAACGCGGTGGATCGGAAGACACGACACGGCCGTCGTGCTGCCGCGCCGGGGTTGTCGACGTTCGCGGCCGTGGCGCCCGTCGTGTCTCTCGGCTTGCGATGGGTTCGAGTTCCGTCTCGACGTTTCGTGCTCCGGTGTTCCGTCTCGGCGTGCCAAGCCTCGTGCATCATCCGCGATGCACGCACTTGCCCGCAACTCGGCCGTCATTCCCATCATAAAAATGCATGAGTCATGCATTTTTATGATGGACGTTGACACGGATGGATGCCCTTTTTGCCGAGAGCCGAGAGCCGAGAGCCGAGAGCCGAGAGCCGAGAGCCGAGAGCCGAGAGCCGAGAGCCGAGAGCCGAGAGCCGAGAGC